>JARKRC010000032.1 GCA_029974595.1 Ereboglobus sp.
TTACCAGCGCCTGCGCGCCCGCGGCAAACTCCCCAAAGTCGCCCTTTGCGCCGTCATGCGCAAACTCGCAGAACTGCTCAACCTCGCCTTAAAATATCCTGATTTTATGCTTGTTCGCTGACACCGTTGCTTTGTGGTGAAATAACAAACCGAAAACCGAAAAATGACTTTCACAAGATCCGCTCTCATTCTGTCTTGCGCGCTCTGCGCCTCCTCGCTTCATGCGCAGCTCACTTGGGCGAATCAGCGCGTTGAAATCATGGATCCGCCGGTCGGCGTCACGGCGCTGAACGCGACCTACGCCTTTGAAAACAAGACCGGCGAGACGATCGTCATTCTCGACACCCACGCCTCGTGCGGTTGCACGACGCCCGCGCTGGAAAAGAAAGTCTATGCGCCCGGCGAGAAAGGGGAGCTCAAGGTGTCT
This sequence comes from Ereboglobus sp., assembly GCA_029974595.1. Taxonomy (GTDB): domain Bacteria; phylum Verrucomicrobiota; class Verrucomicrobiia; order Opitutales; family Opitutaceae; genus Ereboglobus. The sequence continues at coordinate 428 of JARKRC010000032.1, forward strand.
TACGCGCCCGGTTCGCGGCAGGGGATGCAGACCAATTCGATCACTGTGAGCACCTCCGCGGGGGATGTGTTTTTGCAGCTTGTGGTGAATCTTCCGCAGCGGCTGCAAATCGAGCCGCGCCTCGTCATTTTTAATCCCGGCGAACATGCCCCACGCTCCATCAAGCTGTCATTTCGCGTCGATGTCCCCGTCAGCGAGGTGAGGCTGGGCGATCCCGGTCCCGATTTCACGGCCAAGCTGGCCGCGGAGAAGGAAGGGGCGGATTACACGCTCACGGTGACGTCGGTCCTCGGAAAAACCGAGGCTGCCGCAACCTTGTTCCTTCACAGCAAAGGCGCGTCGGGCGTCACCTACACCGACACCGTTTTCTTCCGCCGCGCCGCGTCGGAAGGAAGTGTGAAGAGTGAAAAGTGAAGTGTGAAAAGGGCTGGGTGGCACGGGCGACTTGCCCGTGTCTTCGGAACACGGGCAAGTCGCCCGTGCCACGCAACCCGTGATTTTCGGGATCACCCCAAGGGCGTGCTCGGATTTTCACTCTTCACTTTTCACACTTCCTGACACGGGCAAGATGCCTGTGCCACCCGATCCTCTTTCACCCTTCATCTTTCACACTTCCAATCTCGCGCGGCGCGCGAGATCACAACGCCACGCTGGGCACGGCTTGGTGGACGGGGATGAGGAGTTTTTCGATTTCGGGCAGGCTGAGGGTTTGCAGGTGCTCGATGGTGACGCATTGGGCGTCGGTGAATTTGCCGCTGGCGGTGCGGCGGAGTTTCGAGAGGTGCGCGCCGCATTCGAGCTTTTGCCCGAGGTCGTGCGCGAGCGCGCGGATGTAGGTGCCTTTGCTGCAACGCGCGACGAAATCAATCTCCGGCGTCTCCCAGCGGAGGAGCTCGAATTTCGACACGCGGATGAAGCGCGGTTCGCGGTCAACTTCCTCGCCTTTGCGGGCGGCTTTATAGAGCGGGACGCCGTCGATTTTCACGGCGGAGAACATGGGCGGCGTCTGGTATTGGTCGCCGATGAAGGTCTTCATGGCGGCGAGGATTTGCTCCTGCGGGAAAGGCGGGACAGGGCGGGTTTCGAGCATTTCGCCCTCGGCGTCCTGCGTGTTGGTGACTTTGCCGAGGGTGATCGTGCCGGCGTATTCCTTGTCCGTGCTCATGAGGTATTGCGAGGCCTTGGTGGCTTTGCCGACGAGCATGACGAGCACGCCGGTGGCCATCGGATCGAGGGTGCCGGCGTGGCCGATGCGCTTGGTTTTCAGAATGCCGCGCAGGCGCGCGACGACATCGTGCGAAGTGTGATCGGCGGGTTTGTCGATGAGGAGGACGCCTTCGAGTTCTTTGGGCGGCAGTAGCATGTGGTGAAGTTGAAAATGAGTTCGTAGTTCGGATGCCTGTTGGCTGGGAGTGGTTAAAAATTCCAAAATCCAAAATCCCAAATTCCCAAAAACAAACCCTCCTCTTGCGCAGCCGAAGTTCCGTTTTTGTGATTTGGATATTGGGATTTGGAATTTATTTGGGATTTGGGATTTCGGAATTTGGGATTTTTATCGCTTCAAGTTGCGTGGAGATGGCCGATAAGAGTTGTGCTCTGAATTGCGCAACACTTGGAGCGTTTTTCAGGTTCAGCCCTGCGGCGCAGGCGTGGCCGCCGCCGCCGAAGAGCGCGGCGATGCGGTCAACGCGCATGGCGGGATTTTTTGCGCGGAGGCTGGCCTTGATCGCGCCGGGGCGTTCCTCGATGAGCACGCCGATTTCGACGCCATCGATGCAGCGGGCGTAATCGACAAGGCCTTCGGTGTCCTCGGCAGTCGTTCCAGTCGTTTCGAAAATGCCGTCGGGGAGGATGCCGATGCAGGCGCGGCCTTCGCATTCGAGCGTGAGCGAGCGGAGAAAGTTTTCGAGGAGCTGGAGTTTTCCCCAGCTTTCGCGTTCGTAGATTTCGTAACCGGCTTCGGAGGGGCTGGCGCCGTGCGCGACGAGTTCGGCGGCGAGTTTGAAGGTGCGGGGCGTGGTGCTGCCGAAGCGGAACTGACCGGTGTCGGTGTTGATGCCGGCGTAGAGCGCCTTGGCCGTGATTGCATCGATGGGCAGGCCGAGGTCGAGGAAGATGCCGGCGAGCATTTCGCAGGTGGCGGCGGCGGCGGAATCGACGATGTTGTGCGCGGCGTAGGAGGCGTTGGAGAGGTGGTGGTCGATGCAGCCTGCGGGCGCGGGAAAGCGGAGCCGGGCCTTGGCGCCGCCGCGTTCGTGGTCGGCGCAATCGACAAAGACTGCAGTCCACTCGCCGTGCGGGGCGGGCGGCGGCGGGGTGTCGTCGGTGAGGAAGAAGGACGTTTCGGCAGCGACGAGGTAGTCCAGGCGGCGGGGGACAGGATCGCCGTTGATGCAGACGGTGGCGTGGCCGAGGGCGCGGAGGACGCGGGCGAGGGCGACTTGCGAGCCTATGCAATCGCCATCGGGCCGGGCGTGGCCGACCACGGCGACCGGCTGGCCGGCGATGGAGTCGAGAAGGGCGCGAAATTGCGGTGAGAGAGAGGGAAAATACACGGCGGCGAATGGGCTGAAGGGTCGTCGACTTGAATCGATTTAAATCGACATAAATCGAGATTAGAACTCTTCGTCCTCGGGCGGGGGAGGGAGGCCTTCCTTGACGGCGATGTCATCGAGAATGCCGAGGATGCGGTTGCCGCGCGCGGTGGCGGTGTCGAGCTCGAAGGTGAATTTGGGCATGTATTTCAACACGATGCGGCGGCCCAGCTCGAAGCGGATGTCTTTTTCGATTTTGCGAAGCCAGCGGAGTTTTTGCTCCGCAAAGTCGGCGTCGCCCATCACGGCGACGTGCACGCGGCAGTCGCGGAGGTCGGGCGCGGTGTTGACGGCGCTGATCGTGACCGCCACCGCCTCGGCCTGATAGCACTTGCGGAGGATGTCGCTGAGCTCGCGCTGGATGAGTTCGTTTACGCGGAGAGTGCGGTTGGACATGCGAAAAATTAAGAATTAAGAATTAAGAATTAAGAAGTGGAAAACAGCGGCGGGCTTCAATCGGGCGCCGGTTTGTTTTCTTAATTCTTAAATCTTAATTCTTAATTGGTCAGAGCGAAGCCCTGACTTTCTGGATTTCGAAGCATTCGATGATGTCGCCGATTTCGTAGCCGTTGTAGTCGCCGAGCTTGATGCCGCATTCGAGGCCGGCGCGCACTTCGTTGGCGTCGTCCTTGAAGCGTTTGAGGGTGTCGATCTTGCCGTCGGTGACGATCTTGTTGCCGCGGCGGAGGCGGGCCTGCGCATTGCGGGTGACTTTGCCTTCGGTGACGAGGCAGCCGGCGACGAAGCCTTTGGCGAGTGGGAAGGTGGCGCGGACTTCGGCGGCGCCGATCTTGACTTCCTTGAGGTCGGGTTCGAGGAGGTCGGCCATCATGTCGCGGACGCGGTCGGCGAGTTCATAGATGATGCTGAAGGTTTCGATGCGGACGTTGTGATGCTTGGCGAGCGGCGTGACGCCGTTTTCGAGTTTTGTGTTGAAGCCGATGATCGTCGCGCCGCCGGTGCTGGCCATGAGGACGTCGTTTTTCGAAATGAGCCCCACGTCGGACGAGACAATTTCGAGCACGACTTTGGAGGACTTGATGTTTTCGAGGACATTCCGCACGGCCTCGGTGGAGCCGAAGACGTCGGTCTTGATGATGACCTTGAGTGTCTTTTCCTGCGAGGCGGCGATGTTGGCGAAGAGGGCGTCGATGGAGGTTTCCTTGGGCGCGGCGGCCTGGGTGCTGGCGGCGAGTTTGGCGGCGTGCTGCGCTTCCTCGGCGAGTTTCTCGGCTTCGCGGGCGTTCTTGACGATCTTGAAGGAGGCGCCGCTGTCCGGCGCGCCGGACCAGCCGATGACGCGCGCGGGCGTCGAGGGCGGGGCTTCCTTGATGGCTTTGCCCTGGTCGTCGAACATGGCGCGGATTTTCGCCCATTGCTGTCCGCAGACGATGGAATCGCCGACTTTGAGGGTGCCGCGTTGCACGATGACGGTGGCGAGGGGGCCGCGTCCGACGTCGATTTGGGATTCGATGATGACGCCGCTGACGTCGGCCTTCGGGTTGGCCTTGAGTTCGAGGAGGTCGGCTTGGAGAAGGATCATTTCCAGGAGTTCGGAAATGCCCGTGCCCTTGATCGCGGAGACGGGGACGGTGATCGTCTCGCCGCCCCAATCCTCGGAGGGGATGCCGTGTTGCTGCATCTGGTTTTTGACGTGCTCAATGTTGGCGCCTTTGACGTCGGTTTTGTTGATGGCGACGATGATGGGAACCTTGGCGTTTTGGGCGTGGGCGAGGGCCTCCTCGGTCTGGGGCTTGAAGCCGTCGTCGGCGGCGATGACGAGGATCGCGATGTCGGTGGCGTCGGCACCGCGGGCACGCATTTTGTTGAAGGCGGCGTGGCCCGGCGTGTCGAGGAAGGTGATTTTGCGGTCCTTGTGCTCGATTTGGTAGGCGCCGATGTGCTGGGTGATGCCGCCGGCCTCGCCTGCGGCGACGTGGGCTTTGCGGATGGCGTCGAGGAGGGAGGTTTTGCCGTGGTCAACGTGGCCGAGGATGCAAACGACGGGCGGGCGCGGGCGAAGGTTTTTCGGGTCGTCCTGTTCGCTGGCCCTTTTGATTTTTTTCTTTTCCACCTCGGCCTTGATGGCGTCCTGAACGGTGGTGTTGCCGCGGTGTTTGACTTCGAGGAGGTAGCCGAATTTTTCCGCGACTTTGATGGCAACATTGTCGTCGATGGAGAGATTCATCGAGGCAAAGACGCCCATGTTCATGAGTTCGGAGATGAGCTTGAAGGGCTTGATGCCGAGCGCGGTGGCGAAGTCGCGGACGATGATCGGCGGCTTGATGGTGATAATCTTGACTTCGCCGGATTCGGCGGCAGCTGCGGCTGCGGGTGCCGGTGCAACCGGCGTGGGCGTGGCACCGGGGATCGACGGCGGGGGCTTGGGCGCGCTGAAAACGGGCGGGGGCGGGGGCGGCGCGGAAATGGGACGCGGCGGAGGCGGGGGGGGCGGCGGCGGAGGAGCCGGACGCGCGGGCGCCGGGGCGTGGCGGGGCGGCTGCGGCGCAGGCGGGGGACGCAAGCCGGGCGTTTGCAGTGCGGGCGCTGCGGGAGCGCTGCGAATGGGCGGAATATTCACGGGACGTGGCGCGCCGGGCGCCGGGGCGGGAATCGAGGGAGGCGGTTTTGGCGCGGAGACGACTCTGGGCGGATGCGGAACGGCGGGCGCGGGTTTATGCAAGGGAGGAGCAGGCGGCGCGCTGACAGGGCGCGGCGGCAGGGGCGGCGGAACGGAAGGAGCGGCGGAGGCCGATGCGGCCGCCGCTTTTGCGGACGCGGCGGCACGGGCGGCTTCTTCTTTTTCGCGGGCGACGTCCTCAGGGCTTTTTACGCCGGGGATGAACACCGGCGGGGGTGGGGGCGCGGGTTCGGGCGCGGGTTGCGCGGCCTCGGCGGCGGCTTTGGCTTTCTCCGTAAACTCGATCTCAATAGCTTCGGCGCTGATGTTGTCGATGGTGCTGGAGACGCTTTTGACGTCGTATTTGCGCTCCTTCAGCAGGGCCAGCAATTCCTTGTTGTCCATGCCGATTTTTTTCGCGAGTTCGTGGATGCGGATACTCATTCAGGTAATTTTTCTGCTCTCTGCTGCGGATCTCTGTGATGTTGTGGTGTCGGTCGGGGCGGCGAGTGGCGCGGGGAGGCGCGCGCCGTGCGGTTTATTTTTGCAATCTGGCCAGGATGCCGGCGGCTTCTTCGGCGGTAAAACCGGCCTCGGTGAGATCGTCGGCATCGACGTCGGCGAGGACGGCGGGCGAGGTCATGCCGATGTTGACGAGGCGCTCGGCAAGCGCGCGGTCGAGGCCGAGCGTCTTGGTGAGCGTCTGGATGGCGCTTTCACGCGGGTCGGACGAGGCGGCCTTGTATTCCTCGATGTCGAGTTTCCAGCCGACGAGGCGCGAGGTGAGGCGCGCGTTCTGGCCTTTGCGGCCAATGGCGATGGCGAGGTTGTCCGAATCGACCTTGAGGGAGATGCGGTGGTTTTTCTCGTCAAAGACCATGTCGCGCGGAATGGCGGGCTTGAGGGCTTCGATGATGAATTGCGCCGGGTCGGCGCGGTGGACGATGATGTCGATTTTTTCGCCGTTGAGTTCGCGGACGATTGTTTTCACGCGGGCGCCGCGGGCGCCGACGCATGCGCCGACGGGATCGACTTTCGGGTCGGTGGTGGAGACGGAGATTTTGGTGCGGTAGCCGGGCTCGCGCGCGAAGGATTCGATCTTCACGGTGCCGTCGGCGATCTCGGTGACTTCAAGTTCGAAGAGGCGGCGGACAAATTTCTGGCTGGCGCGGCTGAGGATGATTTCGGGGCCGCGCGGCGTGGCGTCGATTGCGAGGAGGAGGCAGCGGACGCGATCGCCGGCCTGGTATTCCTCGCCGGGGACTTGCTCCTTGTTGGTGAGGAGCGCCTCGGCCTTGCCGAGATCGACGACGATGTCGCCGCGCTCCTTGCGGCGGACGGTGCCGGTGACGATGTTGCCGACCTGATCCTTGAAGTCGTCGTAGATGCGGTCCTTCTCGAACTGCCGGAGTTTTTGCATGACGGTCTGGCGCGCGGTTTGCGCGGCGATGCGGCCAAGCATGGAGGGATCGATTTCGCGCTCGACTATCTCGCCGAGGACGGCGCCGGGCTTGAGGAGCTGGGCTTTTTCGATGTGGATTTCAGTTTTTGGATTGCTGACGGAATCGGCGACCTTGAGGAGCGCCCAAGCCTTGAGTTTTCCGGATTTGGGATCGATTTCGATCTTGAGTTCCTGGCCGGCGTTGACGCCTTTTTGCGCGGCGGTCTTGATGGCGTTCACTATGGCGGCGATCATGTCGGCGCGCGGAATGGCCTTTTCCTTTTCCATGTATTCCAGGACTGCTAGGATTTCGTTGCTCATAGTGATTGTGTAAGGTGGTTTGATGTGAGGAAAAAAAAAGCGGGCCAAAGGCCCACCTTCTGCTTTCGCAAAGTGAACGTTGATATGTGCGGCTGAAAATAGCTCTTGCTGAAAATGCTTGTCAAGCCCTGCGCGGAATATGCGCGGGCGGGGCGCGAAACGTCACATGAATGTCGCTGAGGGAATGCGGGGCGGATGCACTTTTAGGAAAAAACCGCTTGCAAGTTGTCACGGCGTAGGCCTTGCTGCCCGTCCTCTTGAAATTCGGGCCGTAGCGTAGCCTGGTAGCGCGCTTGCATGGGGTGCAAGAGGTCGAGAGTTCGAATCTCTCCGGCCCGACCATTTTTAGCCAAACAAAAAGCCTCCTGGAAACGGGAGGCTTCTTTGTTTGCGCAGGGAACGCGCTTCAGACCCGGCTTCTATGCCGCCGTCAGGAAATCGCGCACGGTGGCGAGGATGTTTTGCCTCGGGACTTCCTGCTCGGTGCGGGCGGCCATGTCGCGGATTTTCACGACGCCTTTCGCCAGTTCGTCGCTACCGTAAATGAGGGCGAGCTTGGCGCCGGATTCGGCGGCGGCCTTGAATTGTTTTCCAAAGGCCATTTCCTTCATCGGGTAGTCGACGCGGAAACCGGAGGCGCGGATGGCGTGGATGTCAGCAAAGGCGGCGAGGCGTTCCTGCGGGCCGCCGATCACGGCATACACTTCGGGCGATTGCACGAAGGCGGGCATGAGGCCGCGCTGTTCGAGGAGGAGCGCGAAGGTCATGTCGCCGATGGCGAAGCCGACCGCCGGCATGTCCGCATAGCCGAGCCTGCCGACGAGGTTGTCGTAGCGGCCGCCGCCGGCGAGGGCGCGCAGCTCGCCTTTGCGATCGAAGGCTTCGAAAACGAAGCCGGTGTAATACGCGAGGCCGCGGACGACGCCGAGGTCAACCGAGATGTATTTTTCCAGTCCCATCGCGGAGAGGTTGCCGAGGAGTTTTTTCCAGTCGTCGAGACGCGCGCCGAGTTTCGCGGCGGTGGCCGCGAAGGGGGCGAGCGCGGTTTCGAGGGCTTCGAGCGATTTGATTTGGAGGAAGGCGAGGACTTTTTCCTTGATCGCGGGATCGAGCGCCGAGCCGAATTGCGCGGCGTAGGGCTTGAAGGCGTCGTCCCCGATTTTTTCGTATTTGTCCACGGCGGTGAGGACGGCGCGCGAACGCGGCTCGTCGAGGCCGAGGGCCTCGAGATAGTAGAACCAGAGATTGCGGTCGCTGAGGCGCACGTAGAAATCCTGCTCGTCGAGGCCGAAGCCGCAGAGGCACTGGACGAGGAGCGAGATGAGCTCGGTCTCGGCTTCGACGCCGGGCTCGCCGAAGATGTCGGCGTTGAATTGGAAGAAGCAGCGGCCCCGGCCTTTTTGCATGCGCTCGTAGCGATAGAATTCAGCGATGCTGAACCATTTTATGGGACGCTTGAGAGTGGCGGCCTTGTCGCCGACGAGCCGGCAGACGGTGGGCGTCATCTCGGGGCGCAGGGCGACTTCGCGTCCGCCCTTGTCGGTGAAATTGAAGAGCTGGGTTTCGATTTCCTCACCGGATTTCGTCTTGTAAAGTTCGAGGGGTTCGAGGACGGGCGCGTCGTATTCGGCGAAACCAAATGCTCCGGCGGTGTGCCTCCAGACGCGGAAGATGTGATTCCGGCGCGCAAGGGCGTCGGGATAAAATTCACGAAAACCGGGCAGTGTCTGGAAGGCTGGCATGGCGTGTGTCTATGATGCTAAAGGCATGACGCTGAAAAACGAAGGCGGGCGCGGCGATGAAAAAATGCGGCGTACAAAAAAACCGGAGCCATGGGCTCCGGTTTGAAGTGATATGCGAAACTCCGCGGGAGGCTCAGAGCGATTTGACGTCGAGCTTCTTGAGGAGCTGCTTGAGGATCTTGCCGGACTTGAATTTGACGACGGCGCGTTCCGGGATGATGACTTTGTTTTCAGGTTTGTTGGGATTGCGTCCGATACGTTCCTTGCGGCGCTGAACTTCGAGGACGCCGAAGTTGCGCAGCTCGACATTGCGGCCTTCAGCCAGCGCTTTCATAATAATGTCGAGAGTCATTTGTACGGTCGAAACAACTTCCTTTTGGGGAAATTGAGTTTTTTCGTAGATTTCCAATACGATCTCGCGTTTTGTTAGATTTGATGGCATAGGATGGTGTGTTGAATTTATTTAGGATGCTTGTATATAAGTAGTTTGCAATTCCAATATTAGGTCAATCAAAAGAGTGTGTAAAATTATTAAAAATGAGTGAAAAAACGACGCAAGATTCATCAGATCAACTGCCTAAAGAGATTCGTGATTTGTTGAAAAGTTCCCCTTTTAAGACATTTTTTGTGCCAAAATCCGAAAAATCTTCCGAAGAGGAGTCCGACAAAGGTGGCGAGGGCCATGAGGAAACGCTCAAGCGAATCCAGGGCTTCAACTTGAAACCTCGCGAGATACGCGATTATCTGGACCGTTTTGTGATCCAGCAGGCGGAGGCGAAAAAGGTGCTCTCGGTTGCGATTTGCGACCACTACAACCATGTGCGGCAGTGCATCGAAAATCCGTCGCTGCGGGAGGTCGATTACGCCAAGCAAAACATTTTGCTGCTCGGGCCGACGGGGGTGGGAAAGACTTATTTGATGCGCTGCATCGCGCGCCTGATTGGTGTGCCGTTCGTAAAAGCTGACGCGACAAAATTTTCCGAAACCGGTTATGTGGGAGGAGACGTGGAGGACCTGGTGCGCGACTTGGTGAAGGCTGCGGATGGTGATGTGGAGCTCGCGCAATACGGCATCGTTTACATCGACGAGATCGACAAAATCGCGTCGGCCAGCGCCGCGACCGGAGGCGGCGGACGCGATGTGTCGGGGCGCGGCGTGCAGATAAACCTGCTCAAGTTGATGGAGGAAACGGATGTCAACCTGCACAGCCAGACCGATCTTGCGGCGCAGATGCAGGCGATGATGGAGATGCAGCGGACGGGCCGCTCCAAGAAGCGCACGATCAACACGCGGCACATCCTGTTCATCGTGAGCGGCGCGTTTGACAGGCTGTCCGAGCAGATCAAGCGGCGCGTGCAGAGCGGGAGCATCGGTTTCGCGGCGGGCGCGGCTGCGGCAAAAGCGGCGGACGTGCGCAACGACAGCGATTTTTTGCGGCTGGCGCAGTCGCGCGACATCATTGACTACGGCATGGAGCCGGAGTTTGTGGGACGCCTGCCGGTGCGGGTGGCGTGCCAGGCCCTCACGGCGGGGGACTTGGAAAAAATCCTCGTCACATCGGAGGGGAGCATCCTGTCGCAATACCGAGCCGATTTTGCGGGCTACGGGATCGACTTCGAGATCACGCAGCCTGCGGTGCGCGAGATCGCGGCGCAGGCCTTCTGCGAAAACACGGGCGCGCGCGGCCTGATGACGGTGCTCGAGCGCGTGTTTCGCAATTTCAAATTCGAACTGCCGTCCACCGCCGTGAAAACGTTTCGTGTCGACGAGGAGACAATTGCAGAGCCAGAGAAGGTGCTGCGCGCATTGCTCAAGGACAATGCGCAGAAGCAGCAGGAGGTCTTGCGCGCCGATGTGGAGGCGTTTGCGCAGCGCTTCAACCAGGAGTTCGGCTTCGAACTGGCCTTTGACGACGGCGCGCTCGACGCGCTGATCGAGCGGAGCCTTGCGGCGGACAAGACGATTCGCGCGCTGTGCGAGGAGAAATTCCGCAATTTCCACCACGGCCTGAAGCTGCTCGTGAACGACGAGGGAGGGGAGGACGCGCGGAAATTCGTGATCACGCGCGAGGTCGTGGAAAATCCCGACAAGGCGATCTCGCGCTGGGTCGTGGAGCGGTTCAAAAAAACGGGGTGAATGAAATCGTCATGACCGCGAAGGCGCGCGAAGGAATACGGGATACGCTGATCGCATTGGTTTGATTATTCGCGATTATTCGCGTCCATTCGCGGTCAAAAAATCCGATGTCCGAACAACACACCTGCACCGTCGCGCCCGGCGTGCGCTCGATTCGCGCCGACAAGGCGCTCGCCGTGGAATTCCCGAAGCACAGCCGCTCGGCGTTGCAGCGCGCATTTGACGCGGGGCTGGTTTCGCGCGACGGCGTCACGCTGACCCGCGATGCGACGGTGCGCGGCGGCGATGTGATCGTGTTTTCGATGCCGCAAACAAAACCCTCGGAACTCAGGCCGGTGAAAATCCCGCTCGACGTTTTGTTTGAGGACAAACACCTGCTCGCGATAAACAAGGCCGCGGGCATGGTGGTGCATCCGGGCGCGGCGACGGGCGAGGACACGCTCGTGCACGCGCTGCTGGCGCACTGCAAGGGTTCGCTCAGCGGCATCGGCGGCGTGGAGAGGCCGGGCATCGTGCACCGGCTGGACCGCGAGACATCGGGCGTGATCGTCGTCGCAAAAACCGACGCCGCGCATCGCGGGCTCGCGGAACAGTTTTCGGCGCGCTCGCTGCAAAAGGAATACCTCGCGCTCGTGAACGGCGCACCGTCGCTTTTGAGCGGAAGCATCACGAAGCCCATCGGACGCCATCCGACGCAGCGGCACAAGATGATGGCCTTCGAGGATGCGCCGCAGCAGAAGGCGCCCGAGGAGGAGCTTGGCGAGATCGTGTTCCTGGACGACGAGGGTTTTTATGATCTGGAAGCCGAGGCCGCGGAGGCGGCCGGCAGCGCGCGGCGAAACCGTCCGGGCACGCGCGACGCGCACACGGACTGGGAGGTGGTGGAGCGTTATGGCAGCCTCGCCGCGCTGGTGCGCTGCATGATTCACACGGGGCGCACGCATCAAATCCGCGTCCACATGAAATCGATCGGGCACATTTTGCTCGGCGATGTCGTGTATGGATGGAAACCCGATGCGCGCGTGCCGGAAAAATCGCGACCCAGGCGCGTGATGTTGCACGCCGAGCATTTGGTGGTGAAGCATCCGGTCACGGGAAAGACGCTCGATTTGCGCGCGCCGGCGCCGAGGGATTTTTCGGCGATGGTGAGGGCGCTGAAAACGGCGGCGAAGACGGAAACGAAGTGTGAAAGGTGAAGAGTGAAGTGTGAAAATGGAAAGCCAGAGCACGCTTTTGGCGTGCTCGGATTTTTCTCGTTTCACACTTCACCTTTCCCATTTCCAATTTTGGCGGCTGTGTCCCTCGACAAAAAAACCGCGCTTTTTGGAGCGCGGTTTTTTGTGGCGGACTGCCGGCTGCGGGGCCGGGGTGCGCTTACTTTTCCGTTGAGATTTTCGTGTAGCGCTCGTTCGCGTAGGTCCAGTTGACAATATTCCAGAAGGCAGCGATGTAATCGGGACGGCGGTTCTGGTAATTGAGATAGTAGGCGTGCTCCCACACGTCGAGGCCGATCACGGGGCGGCCTTCGATGCCGGCGACGGCTTTGCCCATGATGGGGCTGTCCTGATTGGCGGTCGAGCCGACGGCGAGCTTGCCCTCGGGCGTGACGTAGAGCCAGGCCCAGCCGGAGCCGAAGCGGGTGGCGGCGGCCTTGGCGAACTCTTCCTTGAATTTGTCGAAGCTGCCGAAGGTGGCGTTGATCGCGTCGGCCAGAAGGCCCTCGGGCGCGCCGGTCTTGCCGCCGGGGGCGATGACTTTCCAGAAGAATTTGTGGTTGAAGTGACCGCCGCCGTTGTTGCGGACGGCACCGCGGATCGCCTCGGGAACATTGCCGAGTTCGGAGATGAGGTCGCAGACGCATCCGGCGGGGGTGAGCTTGGCGGAATCGAGGGCGGCGTTGAGATTGTTGATGTAAGCCTGGTGGTGCTTGGTGTGATGGATTTCCATCGTGCGCGCGTCGATGTGCGGGACGAGGGCGTCGTATGCGTAGGCGAGTTTGGGAAGTTCGTATGCCATGATTTTTATCGGTTAATAAGCGGTTTATTGATTAAGGGCGCCATCCTGGCGGCCTTGGCGGGTCATCGCAATGCAATGGTTGGCCGAATGCGATAAATGGTTGTCAAAATGAGGGGCTCGCAGTGCTTTGCGATGAAAATCTTTGGGTTGCGCCGGACGGTTTTTTCGCGATTGTTTTCCATGTGATTGCATCCGTTACCATTCGCAATTTCAGGGCCCTGAGGAACGCGGGGCTTTCGCTCCAGCCGTTCAATCTTGTGATCGGTCCGAACGGCTCCGGGAAAACCAGCCTCATCCTGGCGCTGCAGCGCCTGCGCGCGCTCGCCAGATTGCCGTTGCACGGATCGGGCACGGAGGAGGCGCGCGGACGCGTCGTGGGCGGGCCGGAGATTTCGTGGCATTTCACGCCGCCGTTTGACGGGCTGGAGGCGGTGATGCGGTGCGTGTCGGACACGGAGTGTGATTTTTTGGATGTCGTTTCGCTGCCGTCGGGAGAAGGGCAGGGCGACTGGCCGAAATTGCGCGCGGCGCTGACGGGAATCCGCTGCTATGTGCTCGATCATCGCGCGCTCGGGTCGCGGAGTTTGTCCCGCGAGGGGGCGGAGCTGAAGAGTGACGGCGCGAACCTCGCGACGGTGCTCGCGGCTTTGCAGATGCACGCGCCAAAGGCGTTTGAGGAACTCCGCGACGAGTTGTGCCGGATATTGCCTGAGTATGACGATTTGCAATGGGTGTTTGCAAAGGACGGCACGGTCGAGTTGCAACTGCGGCTGGCCGGTTCGGGCGAGTTGATCGCGGCGGATCATCTTTCACAGGGAACCTTGTATTTGCTGGGCTTGCTGGCGCTGGCGTATGATCCGACGCCGCCCCCGGTCGTGTGCATTGAGGAAATCGACCGCGGGTTTCATCCGCGTTTGCTGCGCGACGTGCGCGACGTGCTCTACCGACTGAGTTATCCGGAGGCATCCGGCTTGAAACGCGCGCCGGCGCAGGTGATCGCGACGACGCATTCGCCTTTCATGCTGGATTTGTTCGGCGAGCATCCCGAGGAGGTGGTGCTCGCGGAGAAGCATGGCGCGGAGGCGCGGTTCACGCGGCTGTCGGAGCGCAAGGATTTGGCGGAGGTGCTGGCCGAGGGTGGGCTTGGCGACATGTGGTATGCGGGGATTTTGGGCGGAGTGCCGCAGGAGAGCGGGCTGCCGGTCGAGGCGGAAAAGAATGACAATCCTGACGATCACCGCGGATGAAGATCGGAATCCTCAGTGAATCCCCCGCGGACGAGATGATCATGCGCGTGCTTGTTGAGGCGGTGCTGGGACACGAAGTGGAGTTGGTGCAGCCGTCGTTGCGCGCGCGCGGCTGGCCTTCGGTCGCGCAAGTGCTGCCGGCGGTGATCCGGCATTTGCATTTCAACACGGACGCGGTCGGGCTGGCCGTGGTCGTGGATGCGGACGATTCGGTCGTGCACACGCCGGATCATGACCGGGAAGGCTACTATCATCCGCGCTGCCGGATGTGCCAGTTGCGCGCGATTTTCCGGCAGACGACAAAAAAACTGCCGCCGGCGCGGGGGCGGCAGCGCGTGCTGCGTTGCGTGGGCGTGGCCGTGCCCGCGGTGGAGGGCTGGTATTTGTGCGGGCGCGATGCGACGGTGTCCGAGCAGGCGTGGATCGACGGGCAGGCCTCGGGCAGGCAGCCCTACACGCGCGCGCAATTGAAGGCCCGCGTGTATGGAACGGATCGCCCCAGCCTGGCGCACGAGATCGAATGCGCGATGAAGGAAGTGCAGCGGCACCGTCGCGACACGCGGCGGCTGGAGAACGATTTTCCGGGATTCGAGGCGATGGCGAAAGACTTGCGCAGTTGGAAAACTCAGTTAGCAACAACAGTCGTCCCCTCGAAACCGGCCTGAAATCCCACTTTTGCATGCTTAACAAACTATTCCGAAAACGCTCGTATCTGCCGCTGCCGCTCGAATGGCTGCTGTTTCCCCTCGTCAAGCTCGCTTACCGGGTTCGCGTGATCCGTTCCGAAAACGTGCCGGAGCGCGGAGGTGTGATTCTGGTCGCGAATCACCTTTCGTTTGTGGACGCGATCGTGCTGCAACTCGCATGTCCGAGACCGCTGCGTTTCCTCGGCTACGAGGGGTTGAAGGCGAATGTGTTTTTTGAAAAGCTTTTCCGCTGGTCGGGCATGATCCCCTTTTCGCCGCGCGACCCGGTGGGCAGCACGCGGCGCATCCTGGGCTCGCTGCAGGCCGGCGAGGTGCTGTGTCTTTTTGGCGAGGGCCACATCTCGCGCATAGGCGAATTGATGCGCATCAAGGACAGCTTCGAGGCCATCGCGAGGCGCGCGGGCGCGCCGGTCGTGCCGGTGGCGCACGACGGGTTGTGGGGCTCGGTGTTTTCGTTTTCGGGAGACCGCTGGATTTTCAAGTCACCGCGCATCATGCCCACGCATGTGTGCGTGTGTTTCGGACGCCCGATGCTGCCGAGCGAGGCGACGGCGGCGAAAATGCGCCGCGAACTGCTCGACCTGGGCGCGGAGGCGTTTTCACAGCGGTCCGTGCTCCGCAGACACCTTGGCGGCGAGGCGGCGCGCGCGCTGGTGAAGCATCCGGGCTTCGTGCAGGTCATCGACCGCACGGGAGATCGCGCCGAGCTGACGGCGGGAAAACTCTTCGCCATCGCCGCGGCGTATTCGCGGCGCATCAAAAAAACGATTCCCGAAAAACGCGTGGGCATCGTGCTGCCGCCGGGCGCGGGCGCGTTCATCGCGAATCTCGCGGTGAGCTTTGCGAACAAGATTCCGGTCAACCTGAACTTCACCGCCGGCAAGTCCACCATCGAGGCCAGCATGAAGCTCGGCGAGGTGTCCACGGTCATCTCCGCCCCGGCCATGCAGGAAAAGGTGCCCGGCTTCCCGTGGCCCGCGGGCACGAAAGACCTGAAGGCCGAGATCATGGCCATCGGCAAACCGCGCATTTTGTTCTGGCTGCTCGTCGCGTACGTCGTGCCCAACCAGCTCGTGCCGCGATTGCTCGGCCTGCCGCGGCGGGGAGACAATGACGAGTGCGCGCTGCTCTTCACGAGCGGCACGTCGGGCGAACCGAAGGGCGTCGTTTACACGCATCGCAACATCCTCGCGCAATGCTGGCAGATTTCGTCGATTGCCGTGCTTCCGCCCTCCGCCCGCATGCTCGCGTGCCTGCCGCTTTTTCACAGCTTCGGTTACTCGATCACGATTTGGTACATGATGCTGCGCGGTTGCACCACGATCACGGTGCCGAGCCCGCTCGACACGCGCCGCGTGGTGGATGCGATCCACGACGAAAAGGCCACGGTCATCATCGGCGTGCCGTCGTTCCTGAGGCCGATCCTGAAGCGCGCCACGCATGGCGAGCTCAAGTCGCTGGAGCTCGTCGTCTCGGGCGCCGAAAAAATGCCGATCGACCTCTACGATGCGTTCATGAACCAGTTTCACATCGACATCATGGAGGGCTTCGGGCTCACCGAGACCAGCCCCGTGACGAATGTGAACCAGCAGCATCCGCCCGCGATCACGCGCTTCTCCGTCCCGCAATACGGCAAGCGCCTCGGCTCGGTCGGGCGCATGCTGCCGGGCCTGACCGCGCGTATTGTTGATCCGGATACATACGAGGAGCTGCCGATGACCTCGACCGGGCTGCTCCTTTTCAAAGGCGACAATGTTTTCACGGGCTATTTGAAGGACGCCGCAAAGACCGCCGAGGCGATCCGCGACGGCTGGTTCTACACGGGAGACCTCGCGCGCTTCGACGAGGACGGTTTTCTCTACATCGAGGGACGCCTCTCGCGCTTCTCGAAACTTGCCGGCGAGATGGTGCCGCACGGCACGATCGAGGAGGTGATCGTCAAGGCCTACAACCTCAAGGACGAGGAAGGCTATGTGGTCGCCATCGCAGGCGTGCCCGACGAGACGAAGGGCGAGGTGCTCGTGCTCGTGACAACGCGCGATTTCGAGCTCGCCGACCTGCGCCAGAAAATCACCGAGGCCAGCCTGCCGAACCTCTGGGTGCCGCGCGTGATCGTCAAGGTGGATAGCATCCCGGTGCTCGGCTCCGGCAAACTCGACCTCAAGGCGCTCAAGGAAACCGCGCTCAACGGCCTGCGCCGCCACGGCGGCGCATGACGATTTTCGAAATTCCAACAACATGAAAAAGCAACTCCGCATAATGTCCGCAGCCGCCCTTTTCCCGCTCGCCCTCGCCGGCGCGCAGCCCGCGATCATCCCGCTCTGGCCCGAGGGCGTCCCCGGCCTGCGCGCCGACGCCGCGCCCGACAAGGACACCGCTTCAAGCTCCTCCGAAATCCACACGCCCACGATGACCTTTTATCCCGCGCCCGCGGATGTCGCGACAGGCGCGGCCGTGGTCGTCTGCCCCGGCGGCGGATACGCGCGGCTCTCGATGGACAACGAGGGCCGGAAAGTCGCCGCGTGGCTCAACTCCATCGGCGTTTCGGCCTTCGTGCTCAAATACCGTCTCAAGGAATACGGGCAGCCCGCGCCGCTCCGCGACGTGCTCCGCGCCCTGCGCATCGTGCGTTCGCGCGCCGCCGATTTCGGCGTGAAGGACAGCAGCATCGGCGTGCTCGGCTTTTCCGCCGGCGGTCATCTCGCGTCCTCCGCCACCACGCTCTACAATCATCCCGACGGCAAAACCGGAAACAAAATGGACGACGTGAGCGCGCGCCCGGATTTTTCGGTGCTCGTCTATCCGGTGATATCGATGCGCGCCGTCGCGCACAAGGGCTCCCGCGAAAACCTCATCGGCAAAAATCCTCCGCCCGAACTCGTGAGCCTGTATTCGACCGACGAGCAAGTCACCGCCGACACGCCGCCCGTGTTTCTCGTGAGCGGCTCGGACGACAAGACCGTTCCCGTTGAAAACAGCGTGCAGTTCTACCTGGCGCTGCGCAAAGCCGGCGTGCCCGCCGAAATGCACCTGTATCAAAAGGCCGCGCACGGGTTTGGCATGAAACCCAACATCGGCCCGCCCGCAGGCTGGACGCAACGCTGCGAAGACTGGCTGCGCCTCAACGGCTGGCTCCCGGCCAAGCCGCGCGGGTGAGGTTTTTGTTATTCACCACAAAGCAACGGTGTCAGCGAACAAGCACAAAATCAGGATATTTTAAGGCGAGGTTGAGCAGTTCTGCGAGTTTGCGCATGACGGCGCAAAGGGCGACTTTGGGGAGTTTGCCGCGGGCGCGCAGGCGCTGGTA
>JARKRC010000045.1:0-90000 GCA_029974595.1 Ereboglobus sp.
CGGCGTCCCGCCGCCGGACGAGGCGAAGCCTCGCCCGCTAGCCTCAACGCGCACGGAATTTCCGACCACTTTGAAACAACACTTGCACTTACGCTCGCGCTCACAAACCCGTGCGCGCTGACGCGCGTCCGGCGGCGGGACGCCGCCGCTCCTTGCGCAAGCGCCCTTTGCGCCTAACCACGACAATTCACCGTTTCACTCATTTCACCCATGCCCGCACTCATCGCAGCAACTTGGTTTCCATCGCTTGCCAACTGGCTCGAAGCCCTTCCTGTTCGCATCCTCGACTGGCTGTTCGCGCTCCTCCCGCAAGCCGCTTGGCTGCGCTGGCTCGTCGTCGCGCTGCTTGCCATCGTGCTCATTCTTGCATTCTACGGACTCTTTTTTGCGATGATCACCGTCACCGAGCGCAAAGTGCTCGGACGTTTCCAAAACCGGCCCGGCCCCAATCGCACCGGCCCCTGCGGCCTCATGCAGCCCTTCGCCGACGCCATCAAAGCCATCTGCAAGGAAGACATCGTTCCCTCCGCAGCCGACAAAATCCTCCACTTCCTCGCGCCCTGCCTCGCCGTTTTCTTCGGCCTGCTCACCCTCGCCATCATTCCCGGCGGACGCCATTTCACCGCGCTCAACCTCGACGCGGGGCTGCTCTATTTCTTCGCCGCCGGGGCCGCCTCCGAGCTCGCCATCTTCATGGCCGGCTGGTCGAGCCACAACAAATACTCGCTGATCGCCGCCATGCGCGCCCTCGCGCAACTCATCTCGTTCGAGCTCCCGCTGCTCCTCGTCACCGTCCCGGTTGTCATGGTCGCCGGCACGCTCTCACTGCCCGGCATTATCGCCCACCAAAGCTCGTGGACGCTTGGCGGCATCATCCCCAACTGGCATGTCCTCACGCCTTGGGGATTTTTTGGGTTCCTCGTGTTTTTCATCGCCGCGCTCGCCGAGACGAACCGCTGCCCCTTCGACCTTCCCGAAGGCGAATCCGAGATCATCGCCGGACACCTCACCGAGTATTCGGGATTCAAATACGCGCTCTTTTTCATGGGCGAATACTTCGGCATGCTCGCCCTCTCCGGCCTCGGCGTGACGCTTTTCTTTGGCGGCTGGAACGCCCCGTGCGAATTCCTCCAGTTCATCCCCAGCTACCTGTGGTTCACCCTGAAGCTGTTTTTGATGATGTTCATGTTCATCTGGATTCGCGCCACACTGCTGCGCCTGCGCATCGACCAGCTCATGCGCTTCGCGTGGAAACTCCTCGTGCCGATGGCGCTCATCAACCTCGTCGTCGTCGCCTTCTGGCTGCGCACGTCCGACTGGACCGGCCTGCTGCAAATCGCCCGCTGGACCATTGCCCTCAGCTTGGAAATCGTGCCCTTCGTCCTCATTGCCCGCCACATGGGCAAGGGACTCGGCCCCCGCAAATATCGCTACGCTCAATGAAATTTTCGATTTTGGATTCTCGATTTTCGATTGGGCGCTTCCGCGCCGGATCGCGCATGGAGCGGCAGCTCCACAATCGAAAATCGAGAATCGAAAATCAAAAATCCAAATAATTTTCCATGTCTCTTCCTTTCTTCATCTTCCTCCTCATCGCGCTCGTCACGCTTGGCTCGGCGGCTGTCGCGCTCGCGTTGAAGAACATCATTCGTGCTGCGCTCCTGCTCATCGTGAGCTGGGTCGGCATCGCCGTGTTTTATCTATGGGCCGGAGCCGAGTTCGTGGCCTTTGCGCAAGTTCTCGTCTATGTCGGCGCCATCTCGATGGTCGTTCTCTTCGGCGTCGTGCTCACGCGCCGCACGCCCGTGAGCGTGGCCGACACCACGGTCGCCCCTTCCATGCGCGTCCTCGCCGGCATCGCCTCGGGCGGACTCGTCGCACTCGTGGTTCTCTGGGGCATCCTCAGGACCGATCTTCCTCAAACCTATTCCAACGCTGCCGCGCCGGTTGCGACCATGCGCACGCTCGGACTCGAACTCATGGGGCAATATGCCGGTGCCATCCTGATCGTCGGCGCGCTCCTCACCGCCGCGCTCCTCGGCTCCATCATCCTCGCCGCGCACGATAAAAACGAAATCACTTCCGAAAATACCAAACAATGAGCGCACTCCATCTCTGCCTGATTTTCTCGACGCTGCTCTTCGCCATTGGCCTTGTCGCGGCGCTCTCGCGCAGCAACGCCATCCTCGTGCTCCTCGGCATCGAGCTCATGCTGAACGCGGCCAACATCAACTTCATCGCCTTCTGGCGCTACTCGCCGCAAGTCTCGGACAACCCGCATGCCGGCGTGATCTTCACGATCTTCTCGATCGCCGTCGCCGCCGCCGAGGCCGCCGTCGGCCTCGCGCTCATCATCGCCGTCTACCGCCACCAGAAAAACATCCGCCTCCAGGAGGCCGACAAACTCAAAGGATGAGGCAATTTACGAATTACGAATTACGATTTACGATTGCCCAAGCCGACAAACCACCAAGCCACAACGCCATCACTTTATCACATTCGCACACCAATTGCGTCCGCCATTCGCCATGCCTCTTTCATTCGTAAATCGTAATTCGTAAATCGTAAATTACCCTCATGTTTTCCGCAAAATACATCTGGCTCATTCCTCTGCTTCCGCTCCTCTCGGCGGTGCTCGGAACCTTTCTCCCGCGCGGCGGAAAATCCCGCGCCATCGCATCCGCCGCGGCCATTCTCTCGATGGGCATCGGTTTTGTGCTCTCGTGCCTCGCGCTTCGCAGCGCGCTGGTTGATCCCGCCGCGCACGATACATGGAATTTCCGCTGGCTCGATTTCGGCGGCGTCACGCTCCAGCTCGGTTTCCTCAACGACCCGCTCGCCGCGTTCATGCTCGTAATGGTCACGTTTGTAGGCGCGCTCATTTTCATTTTCAGCACCGGCTACATGAAGGAAGACCCGAACGCCGCGAAATTTTTCTGCTACCTCTCGCTCTTCGCCGCCGCGATGCTCGGCCTCATCGTTTCCAATTCACTCCTGCTTCTCTTCGTCTGCTGGGAACTCGTCGGCCTCGCCTCGTATCTGCTCATCGGTTTCTGGTTCACAAAACCCAGCGCCGCCGCCGCTGCGAAAAAAGCTTTCATCACCACGCGCATCGGTGACCTCGGCCTTTTGCTCGGCATCTGCTGGCTCTACAACTCCGGCGGCACGCTCCTCTTTTACGACGGCGGCAATGGCTTCCTCGAAAACACTGGCGCTCTCGCAATGATCCTTCCTTGCGGGCTCATGGTTTCGACCGCCATTGGCCTTCTCATCTTCTGCGGCGCCGTCGGCAAATCGGGCCAATTTCCGCTCCACGTCTGGCTTCCCGACGCGATGGAAGGCCCCACGCCCGTCTCCGCGCTCATCCACGCCGCCACGATGGTCGCCGCAGGCGTGTTTCTGATGGCGCGCGTGTATCCGCTGATGGCGCTCGATGAAATGCTCATCCCTGGCGCAGTGCATGATTTTGAATCTGCAACTTCCTTTCATGCTCTTGGTGCCGTCGCCATCATCGGCGCAATCACCGCGCTTTTCGGCGCGGTCGTCGCCGTCGCGCAAAACGACATCAAACGCATACTCGCGTTTTCCACGGTTTCCCAACTCGGCTACATGATGCTCGCTATCGGCGTTGGCGCGTGGCCGGTCGCGATTTTCCATCTGCTAACGCACGCCTTCTTCAAGGCGCTCCTCTTTCTCGGTGCGGGCAGCGTCATCCATGCCGCGCACCACGAGCAGGACATCCGCGCACTCGGCGGTTTGGGCGCGCGCATGAAAATCACCTTTGCCACCTTTGCCGTTGGCATGATGGCGCTCGCGGGCGTGCCGTTCCTCTTCTCCGGCTTCTGGTCGAAGGAAGGCATCCTCCACGCCGCGCACGGCTGGCAGGTTTCGCAACTGCCGTTTTACGTCGCGCTCATCGCCGTCGTTCTCACGGCGTTCTACATGACGCGCCTCGTTTGCAATGTCTTCTTCGGCAAACCCCGCACGCACGCCGCCGAGCACGCCCACGAAAATTCCGCCGCGATGACAATGCCGCTCGTGCTCCTCGCCATCTGTGCGATCGTCGTCGGTTTCCTCGGCACGCCCGCGTGGCCGTGGCTGCAATCGATGCTTGAAGGCGCGCGCGAAGTGCACGGTCACTCCATTTTCGCCGAACCCGGCCTCATGATCCTCTCCATTCTGCTCGTGGCGCTCGGCATCGGCGCCGGGGCAGCGCTCTATTATTTCCTCCGCAAACGCAGCGCCGCGAGCGAACCCGATCCCATCGAAAAAGCCGCGCCCGCGCTCTGGAACGCACTCGCAAACCGCCTCTACTTCGACGAACTCTACGCCGCCACATTCGGACGCCTCCTCGACGCGGTCGCATGGCTTTCGGATGCCTTCGACCGCTACATCTGGGGCGGCATGGTGAACCTCGTCGGCGGCCTCGGCCAGTTTGCCGGCGGCGTGAATCGAGAGTTCGACGAAAACACGCTCAACGGCGGTTTCGATGCCGCCAGCGAGAACCTCCGCAAAACCGGCGTCGCTTACAGCCGCGCCCAAACCGGCGACGCCCACGGCTACCTCCGCGGCATCGCGCTCGGTTTCGTGGGCCTCGTCGTAATCGTAATTCTCATTGCCGCGACTTAAATCGACTTAAATCGATCTGAATCGACTTAAATCGCCTCCAACCAATTCCGCATTCCGAAATCCGCATTCCGCATTTCCCCGTGAACTCCGTTCCTCTTCTCTCGCTCATCATTTTCACGCCGTGGATCGGCGCGCTGTTTGTCGCGCTGCACCATCCGCGCAAACCCAACGCCCTCTCGCGCGGCGGCGCGCTTCTCTTCTCCCTCTCGACACTGGCCTATGCGATCGCGGCCCTTGTCCTCCCCGGCGGTTTCAAGCCGGACGACGTTTTCCTGCAACTCGCCGAATCGCACGCGTGGATTTCCGCGCTCAATGTCCATTACTCGCTCGGCATCGACGGGCTCTCGATCGTTCTCGTGCTCCTCACCGGCATCATCGGGCCGGTCGCTCTCGTCGCCTCATGGCGCGCCGAGCCCGCCACGCGCGAATCGAATCTTTACCCCGTGTTGATGCTTCTCCTCCAGGGCGCGGCGCTCGGCGTGTTTCTCGCGCAGGATTTCTTTTTGTGGTTTCTCTTCTGGGAGCTCAGCCTCTTCCCGGCGTTTTTCCTCATAAAAATGTGGGGCGGATCGTCCGCCGCCACGCGCGCCGCTTACCAATTTGTCATCTACACGATGGGCGGCAGCGCGTTCATGCTTCTCGGCTTTGCCGCGCTCTACGCCGCCACCGGCACGCTCAACTTCACCGAACTCGCGCGCCTTGGCGCGGACGGCACGCTTGCCGCCAGGCTCGCCTCGCTCGGAGGACTCTGGCCTGCGGTCGTGTTCATCGGCGTGCTCCTCGGCCTCGCGGTAAAGGTGCCGCTGTTTCCCTTCCACACATGGCTGCCCTCCGCCTACGCCGAGGCGCCAGCGGGCACGTCGATGTTCCTCACCGCCGTGCTCTCGAAAATGGGTGTTTACGGATTCCTCCGGATCCTCTGGCCGATCTTTCCCGCGCAACTGCAAGCCGCCGCGCCGTCGCTCATGGTGCTCGCGCTTCTCGGCGTCGTGCTGGGCGCGTTCGCCGCGCTCCGCCAGCGCGACCTCAAGCGCATGATCGCGTATTCGTCGATCAATCACCTCAGCTACTGCCTCCTCGCGATCTTCGCCGTCGCGCGTGTTGCCGGGCAGACTGTGAACGCCGCCGCGGTTTCATCCGCGCTGTGCGGCACAATCCTGCAAATGTTCAACCACGGTCTCTCCGCCGCCGCGCTTTTCTATTGCATCGGTCTTTTGGAGAAACGCTCCGGCGGCCTGCGCGGTATCGGCGACTTCGGCGGCGTGCGCAGCGCGGCGCCCGTTTTTGCGGGGCTGTGCGGCATCGCGATGTTTTCCTCGCTCGGGCTCCCCGGTCTCAACGGCTTTGTCGGCGAGTTTCTGATTTTCCGCGGTGTCTTCGGCATTGCGCCGTGGTTTGCCGCCATCGCCACGCTCGGCCTGCTCGCGACCGCGATGTTCCTGCTCGGTTTTTGGCAAAAGGTTTTCCACGGTCCGTCCGGCGACAACGTGAAAACCATGCGCGACCTGAGCCCTTGCGAAATCGCGCCGCTCGTGCCGGTCATCGCGCTCATGTTTGTGCTCGGCATTTTCCCGCAACTTCTCGCCGCCCTCGTCAACCCGCTTGTCTCCCAGTGGGTCAACCGCATCGCCACGCTGCCGTGATTTTTTCATCAGGCCGGTCACTCTGATCCGCCCGGTTCTTTCACTCTTCACCTTTCACACTTCACTCTTTCATGTCGCTTCTTCCCTGGACAATCTACCTTTCCTTCGCCGGAGCGCTTGCCGCGCTGCTCGCGGGCGCGCGCTGCAAATGCCTCCCGCGCGTCATCGCGCTTGTGTTCGCGCTCGGCGCGTTCGGCGTGACGGCGTTCGCCGCGTTCAACTTCGTTCCGTCGTCATCGCTCCAGACGCTCACGGATGTCGCGTGGATTTCGCAGCTCGGCGTGCGCTACCACCTCGCCGCCGACGGTATCAGCCTCACACTCGTCGTCCTGACCGGCCTCGCCTCAGTCGCGGGCATCCTTTTCTCGTGGAACATCGGGGAGCGCGCCGGTGAGTTTTTCGCGCTTTACCTCGCGCTCATCGGCGGCGTTTACGGCGTGTTTCTCAGCGCCGATGCGTTTGTGTTTTTTGTGTTTTATGAAATCGCGATCGTGCCGAAATATTTCCTCATCGCGAAATGGGGCTCCACGAATCGCGAATACGGCGCGATGAAACTCGTGCTGTATTCCTTCGCGGGAAGCGCGCTTGTCATGGCCGGATTGCTCTGGGCCTACGGGGCGGGGCACGCCGCCGGGTTCTCGTTCCCCGAACTCGCGCGCGCCGCCTCGGCACTCACGACGCACGAGCAAGTCATCATCTTTGCGCTCGTGTTCGCCGGTTTCGCGACGCTCGCGGGCATGTTCCCGCTGCACACGTGGGCGCCGACCGGACACGTCGCGGCGCCGACCGCCGCGTCGATGCTGCTCGCTGGCGTCGTCATGAAACTCGGCGCCTACGGGTGTTTGCGCGTGGCGATTCCGTGTTTCGTGACAGGTTACCAGGCGCTCGCACCCGTCATCGGCTGGCTCGCGGTGATCGGCATCGTTTACGCGGGGCTTGTCGCGCTCGTGCAGGAGGATTTCAAGTTTGTCATCGGTTATTCGTCCGTGAGCCACATGGGCTTTGTGCTCCTCGGCCTTGCCGCCGGAAACATGAAGGCCTTCGGCGGCGCGGTGCTGCAAATGTTCTCGCACGGCATCATCGCGGGGCTGCTCTTCGCGGTTGTCGGACGCATGGTTTACGAGCGCACGCACACCCGGAAGCTCGTCGACCTCACCGCGATGCCGTTGCACAAGTTGATGCCGTTCGCGGCGGTCGTGTTCGTGCTCGCCGGACTCGCCTCGATGGGCATGCCCGGCTTCAGCGGATTTCCGGCGGAGTTGAGCATCCTCGTCGGCGCGTGGCAGGCGTCGCGCATCTGGACGCTCGTCGCCGCGTGCGGCGTGCTTATCGCGGCTGCGTTCACGCTGAAAGTCGTGCATGTTTCCTTCTTCGGAAAATCCAATATCAGCGACGCTGTAACCGCGCCCAATCCGCACGCGCATGACATCACACCGATCAGCCTGCCTGAAAAAATCGGCGCGCTCATACTCGTCGCATCGATGATCGTCATTGGACTGAAACCCGACCTGCTCATGAACTGGATAACGCCGGCGCTCGAATCGCCCTTCTTCCAAGCCGCGATGAAAGGAGGGCTGTAACATGGAATCCTTGACGACAAATTACGCCGGACTCGTTTACGCCCTGCGCCCCGAAATCGCGCTGACCATTGGCATGCTGCTCGTGCTCGGCTACGATCTCGCGCTTGGCGGTCGCATGGGCGAGCGCACGCGTCGCTGCGTTGCCGTTGCCATCGGTCTCGTCACGCTCGCCTCCGCAGTGTTCCAGGCGGTTTGCAACACGGCGGCTTCGGTCACGTTGTTTCACGGCAATTTTGTTTATGACTCGCTTTCACTTGCCGTGCGCCTCGGTGTTTTCGCGCTCTCGGCACTTGCGCTTTTGCTCGTTGCCGGCACCGGTTCAAAACAACAGCGCAATCCCGCAGAATACGTCGCCATCCAGCTTCTCGCTACAATCGGGTTTTCGCTCATGGCCGTGTCGAACAACCTGCTCGTCGCGTTTCTCGGACTCGAACTCGCCAGCCTCTCGCTTTATGTGATGGCGGGTTTCGACAAAACCAGCCGCGCGTCCGCCGAGGCGGGGCTCAAGTATTTCCTTTTTGGGGGCATGGCGGCGGCGTTCATGCTTTTCGGTTTCTCGCTCATCTACGGGCTGACCGGCTCCATCGCGCTGCCTCAAATCGCCCGCTCGCTCGCGATGCAAGGCATCAGCCCGCTGCTGCTCGTCGCGCTTGTGATGGTGCTCGTCGGTTTCGGCTACAAAGCCGCCGCCGCGCCCTTCCACTTTTGGGCACCCGATGTGTATCAAGGCGCTCCCGTCCCTGCTGCCGCGCTCATCGCCTCGGCATCGAAGCTCGCCGGGTTCGCGCTTTTCACACGCATGCTTTATTCCGGTTTCGCCGCCGCGGGCGGGGCAGCCGACAGTTTCAGCCGCGTGCCCGGCTGGGTGCCTGTGCTCGTGATTCTTTCCGCCGCGTCAATCCTGGTCGGCAACATCGCCGCGCTCGCGCAAACGAATGTCCGCCGCCTGTTCGCTTATTCCGCGATCTCGCACGCGGGCGCAATGCTCATCGGCGTGATCGGAGTGCGCGCCGAAGGCGTCGGGCCGATTGTTTATTATATCTTCACCTATGGTCTCGCGACGATTGGCGTGTTCGGCGTTTTCGGAGTCATCGAGCGTGTTTCCCCCTGCCAGCGCATCAGCGATCTGACCGGACTGTGGAAACGCAGCCCATTCCTCGCAGGCGTACTCTTTATCTGCGTCCTGTCGCTCGCCGGTGTGCCGCCGCTGTCAGGTTTCTTCGGCAAGTTTTATGTCTTCGCGAGCGCCCTTTCCTTGAATGGTCTCGGCGCGCCTGTCGGCTGGCTCGTTCTTCTGGCCATCGCAATGAGCGCCGTGGGGCTTTATTATTATCTCGTCGTTCTGAAAGCCGCTTTGATTGCCAATGTGGATTTCAAAAATGCCGGGAAAATCCACACACCGGCCAGCGCGGCTACGGCGCTCGCAATTATCTGCGCATTGACCATTGCCCTCGGCATCTATCCGGACGCCGTGTTGCAGTTGTTCAAATAAAGAAACGCCAGCTTTGCGCTTTACCGCCGGTATTATACAGTTATTTGCAAAAATATCATACGGCTTGCCAGTATGCAAAGGAATCTCATTACAATGGGGCTCGATATGCAATTAAATGTCGCCAGCAGGGATTTTTATAAATGACAGAGCCGGTATGATTAGAAAAAATACTATTGAACATTAGCAATGTTGTTGCGCGACGAATGGTCCATTTGTTGTTTGCATTGCATACATGACTTATAAGAAGTCATTCCTGCTTTTATTGGGAAAGATTGCGCAACAAACCTTCATGAAAAACTCCCGGCCTGCCTTCATATCCATCGGAATTGCAATCTGTGCTTTCGTAGTAGTGGGTATGTCATATCTCTTACGACGGCAGGCTTTAACCGCCACGGATGCCGCTCCTTCGAGCGCAACAACCCAAAATATTGGCGCGTCTGCCAATTTCGGCGCCGATATCAACGGCCACGCAGATGTGGCGCAAACCCCGTCAGCCACATCAGCCGCACCGTCGTATCCAGCCGACTCGATATGGCATCTGACACCCGCAGATCCCGGCTCGGTTGTCCCGGAGCCGCACGCTGATAATGAATCGGTCGATCATCATAATGCCGCGATCCCTGTTGCTGAACTTGATACCCGCCCCGCGGCAAAGACGTTGCGCAGCGTTAAAGCCGGAGCCGACATCGAACTCGCCCTTCCCAATGGCGAACTCGCCCGCGCCCATGTGAATCTTGTTGTCAACGATGAGGGTGTGTTGCGCTTCGGCGGTGCGCTGCCCGACAAGAAGGGCGGCTCCTTCGCCCTCGCGCTCGACGCGCAATCGCAACTCATAGGAATGATCCTGCTTCGCGACGTCGAACTCGCCTACACCATCGAACCCGGCGCGCAACCGGGCTTTTCACGCATGGAGGTGTCCGCGCTCTCCGACGTGATCTGCCACCCCTACGAAGACCCGGAGCCGCCCGCCTCCCCGGATGTCCCGCCGCCGTCCGTTGCGCAAGCATTTGCCGGGCCCGGCGACATGACCCCGGCGGCAGTCACCATCCCTTCCCTCAGCAGCCGGCCAAACGCCCCCGCCATCCTTTACCTTGAGTTCAATGGCGCGACCGTCACCGACCCCTACTGGAACAGTGGCAATCCTATTTATGCTGCCGCCCCCAACCTTACCGAAGCACAAATCACGGAAATCTGGAAAGGTGTCGCGGAAGCCTACAGCCCCTTCAATATTGACGTCACGACCGACCCCGCCCGCTACGCCGCCATGCCCGCCGGCAAACGCATGCGCTGCATCATCACGCCCACCTATCAATGGTATACAAACTCAACCAGCACGCGCGGCGTTGCGCTGGTAAACAGCTTTTCGCGGGCGGGAAGCCTTTTTGCCAGTGACACGCCTTGCTGGATATTCGTGCCCTCATGGTATTCGTATATCCCGCTTGTCGCGGCGCACGAACTGGGACACACGCTCGGGCTGCGGCACGACGGACTCGGCAGTGCAAGCCCGTCTGGCCGTCAGGAATATTTCGGCGGATACGGCTCCGGCCCTATGTCTTGGGGGCCGATCATGGGCAATCCATCCTACCGTAATATCAACCAATGGAGCAAAGGCGAGTATGCCTATGCCAGCAACTGCGAGGATGACATCGCCATCATCGCCAGCAATACAAACGGCTTTGGCTTCCACGACGACGGCATCGGCAAAACTCGCGCCACCGCCACCGGTATAACGATCCCCGCATCCGGCGACATAACAAGACACGGCATCCTCAGCACGAGCGCTCATGAGGCGTGGTTCGTATTCACGCTCGCCTCCGAAAGAACAATATCCCTCGCCGCCGGGCCCAACGACATCGTGGCCAAGCTCGATATTGCCATGCAGCTCCAGGATGCCGCCGGCAACGTGCTTGCCTCCGACAATCCCTCGCTTGCGCTCGACTCGCTCATTGAAAAAACCCTCGGCGCCGGCACGTATTATATAAAACTGCAAGGCGCTTCATACGCCGACGGATACCTCGAAGGCTACACCCGCTACGGCAGCATCGGCCAATACACACTCACGATCGCCCCCGTCGCGGCAATCCCGGTCCCCGCCATCACGCAACATCCGCAGTCGAAAACCGCCACGACGGAGGATGCCTCCACCAGCCTTTCCGTGGCCGCAAACGGCGGCGGCAACCTGCGCTACCAATGGCGGAAAAACGGCGTCGATCTCGCCTCCTCCGCCCGCCATGCCAATGTCACCAGCCCGACGCTCACGATTCTTTCGCCCGTGGCATCCGATGCCGGGCAATACACCGTGACCGTCCGCAACGCAGGCGGCGAAGTCACGAGCAATCCCGCCGCCCTCGCCATCACCGCGCCGCCCCCGCCGGTCATCACAACGCATCCCCAATCCAATACCGTATTGTCCACGGATTACAGCTTTTCGCTTTACGTGACGGCGACCGGCGCGGGCACATTGTATTACCAGTGGCAGAAAGACGGCGTGGATCTGGTTTCAAGCTCGCATTATTACGGTGTCAACAGCTCCACCCTGTATGTATATTCTCCGGAAGCATCCGACGCCGGGGAATATACGGTGACGGTCACTAATGCGGGCGGCGACACCATAAGCAACGCCGCGACCATCACTGTCACGCTGCCGCCTCCGCCGGTGATAAACACGCATCCCTCGGATATCACTCGCGAGGCGGGTTATTCGACATCGATTTATATGTCGGTTTATGCTTCCGGCGCCGGCACCCTCAGCTATCAATGGCTCAAGGACGGCGTGGATCTCCAGGCATCGTCCCGTTATTCCGGAATCACATCGTATTATTTATATATCTATGATTATATGCCGGAGGATTCGGGCCGTTACAGCGTGCGCGTCACAAACAAAGGCGGCAGCGTGACCAGCAACGAGGCGATCGTCACCATCACGATTCCTCCGATGCCTGTGTTTGTAACGCATCCTTCCGTCGAAACGACGCTGGCGGGTGATTTTTCCGCATCCTTTTACGCCTATGCCTCCGGCGTGGGCGTAAAATATAACTGGCAAAAGGACGGCGTGGACTTGGTTCCCTCGTCGCATTACTCGGGCGTGGCTTCATCGAGTCTGACAATATACAATCCGCAAGCCGCCGATGCCGGCGCCTACACCCTCCGAGCTTGGAACGTGGCGGGTTCGGTGACCAGCAATGTCGGCACGCTCACCGTCAACATGCCCGCGTTGCCCGTGATAACCAGCCAGAGCGGAGCCGTCGGCCTCGTTGAAGGCGAGAATATCAGTCTTTCATGCAGTATCAATTCGGTGAGCAATACAACCTATCAATGGTATAAGGACGGCCAGCCGATCTCCGGCGCCATCGATCAATGTTACAGCAAACCAAACGCGTCATTTGCCGACGCCGGTGTTTATACACTCGCCGCCACGAATCCTTCCGGTGCCACCCATAGTGCGGAAATAACCGTCACCATATCCTCTGCGGAGCCGCCCGTGTTCGCACTGCACCCCGAAACCCAAAGCGCCTACGCCGGGCGCGGCGTTCAACTTAACGCTGCCGCCACCGGACGGCCCGCGCCAGCGTATCAATGGTATAAGGATGGTGTTCTGCTTTCCGGCCAAACCTCCCCGTCCTATAGTATTTCCAAGGTGCAGGCATCCCACGCCGGGAACTACACAGTCACGGCCACCAACAAGGCGGGCTCCGCGACGAGCAACGCCGCCATGATCACAGTTCTCGCGCCCGACAGCGGCGAGCCGCTTGGCATTTATCCAACGGAAAAGGAAATCGGCGACGGGCGCGTCGTTTATCGCGTCTGGGTCAGCAGCAATACAATATGGACCGTGGACAACGAGGCTCCGTGGGTGTCCGTGTCCCGTACAAAAGGCGCTTTCGAGGGGCCGGTGGATATCACGGTTGCGCCCAACCCCATTCCCCATGAACGCACGGCCATTATCATGATTGCCGGCATCAAGCACACGCTCACCCAGCACGCCGCGGGCACGCCCGTGCGCGAGCTCTGGGCGGCGGGAAACAATGCATCCGGCCAGCTTGGCATCCATAAGCCTCAAATAAACTCATATCCCAAATATATTTCCCTGAATAATGTGAAAGAAGTGGCTGCCAGCGCCAGCCATGCCCTCATCCTGAAAGCCGACGGCACACTTTGGGCGGTTGGTGATAATACTTACGGACAGCTTGGCGACGGCACCACCACGACGCGCGCAACTCCCGTGCAAGTCGCCACGGACGTGGCTGGCATGGCGGTCGGTCCTAATTTTAGTCTCTTTCTCAAGACCAATGGCTCCCTTTGGAGCATGGGATCGAATTCTTATGGCCAGCTTGGCAACGGCACAACGACTTATCGCAATTCCATGCCGACAAAAGTGGCTGACAATGTGACTTCTGTGACTGCGGGCCAGAGTCACAGTTTGTTTGTCAAATCCGACGGTTCGCTCTGGGGCATGGGCTATAACGGCTCCGGGCAGCTTGGAAATGAAGCATCAGCCACCCAGCCTTTACCCGCGCTGGTTGCGCAGGATGTCAAATGCGTGACAGCGGGAAGCAGCCATACGCTTTATATAAAAAATGACGGCACACTTTGGGCGATGGGCAGCAATGGCTCCGGGCAGCTTGGCAATGGCGCCACCGTCTCCCCGTCGTCACCTGTTCAGGTTGCCGGCGGCGTTCAATCGGCAAGCGCGGGCGACGCTCACAGCGTCTTTCTCAAGACCGACGGCTCGCTTTGGGGCATGGGTCGCAGATACGACGGGCAATTGGGTGACGGCACGTCCTATGCCGGGGCCCAGACAACCCCGATCCAAATCACAACAGACGTTCGCGCGGTCGCAGCCGGTTCCCTGCACACCTCATTTATAAAAAATGACGGCACACTCTGGGCGACGGGTTTCAACTACGGCAGGCTGGGCGATGGTATCACGACAAACAAATACGTCCCGATGCAAATTGCCGTTAGCGCAAACCGGGTGTTCTCCTCTTTCAATTCATACCATTATTATTATATTGATGACGACAGCCAGCTATGGGGCACGCCAGGCGCTTTGCTTGCAGATAACAATGACGGCACCCAAAGCAGCGTCCCGCTCCACGTTGCGAGCGACGTGCAGGATGTGTCGGCGAAAATGAATCACACGCTCTATCTTGCGACGGACTCCGGTGTCTATAGCTTTGGTGCAAATGGCTGCGGACAGCTCGCCGACGGCTCCACCCTGAGCCGCTCCGCTCCCCTGAAAATCGCAACCGGCGCGCGCGCCATTGCCGCCGGAGGACTCCACAACCTTGTCATCAAATCCGATGGCTCGCTTTGGGGCGTCGGGAATAATTCGGGAGGTCAGCTGGGCAATCGGGCGCCACTGGGGACGCATTGTTCCCTTGTGCGCGTTGCCGACTCCGTGCGGACAGCCGCGGCGGGTCATGACAGCAGTTTCTATATTGATGCAACCGGCGCGCTTTGGGCGCTCGGCAGCAATTACCTCAACAAACTCGGCGTTGACGGCATTTCCTCGGCCAGCACGCCCGTGCAAGTCACCACGGATGCGCAGGAAGTCTCGGCAAATTACTTTCACACACTCATATTAAAAACCGACGCCACTCTTTGGGCGGCGGGTTACAACATCAGCGGCCAGCTTGGCAGGCCCAATGGAGGCGCGACCCTCGGCCAGACGGACAATAATGTCGCTGCCATTGCCGCCGGATATTATCACAGCCTCTGGCTGAAAAACGATGGGACGATATGGGCGGCGGGCTACAACGACAACGGACAATTTGGCGGCAGCAGTGTGACTAACTCCACGCAAACCCCCGTCCTCACCGCGACCAACGCCCGTGCCATCGCATCAGGATGCCGGCATTCTTTTTATATTGATACGGACAACAACCTCTGGGCGGCGGGCAAGAACGATTACGGCCAGCTCGCCGATGGCACCACGGAAAAACAATCCATATACAAAAAAATCGCCGCCAACATCGACACCGTCACCGCGGGCGAAGACCACACACTCTTCATCGCCACCGGCGACATCCGGCTCGACCCGCCGCCGCCGCCCGTGATCACCGGCTTTTCGCCCGCGAATATCACCACGCAAACCAAAGTCGTCATCACCGGCTCCAATTTCACTAACTGTGCCGGAGTCTATTTCGGCGCCGTCCCTGCGGACCAATACATTGTCGATTCGCCCGCGCAAATCACCGCTTACGCGCCGGTCATCCCGACCGGGGACGGCGGGCGCGTTTATGTCGGCACCTTCGACGGCGTGGCGGCGAGCAGCGCGACCTACTCCGCCGCCTATGCTCCCGTGCTTGGCGAACGCATCGAGGAACAACTCGTGCTGCTTGGCGGCACCGTCTCCATCGAACCGCCCGTGCTCGGCACGCCTGATCCGGCAATCACCTGGCAGGTTTCCACCGATGGCGGCGCGACTTGGGCCGCACTTCCCGCCGGCGCGCCCCATAGTGTGGATGCCGACGGCACGCTCACCATTACCAGCGCCCCGCTCTCCATCGACGGCAACCGCTACCGCTTCGCCGCCGCCAACATTCACGACACCGTCATCAGCGCGTCTTTCAAGCTCACCATCGTCTATCCGCCCGTCGTCATGGCGCACCCTGCATCAGAAACCGTGAACATCGGCGCGAGCGTCACTTTCACTGCCGACATCGACGGTTCGCCCGCTCCTGCGCTTCAGTGGCAAATCTCCACCGACGGCGGTCTTACTTGGAGCGACATCGCCGCCGCCACCGCCGCCTCGCACACCATTGCAAACACAACCGCCGCGATGAATGGCACGCAATATCGGCTTGCCGCCGCCAACGACTACGGCGCCGCAACCACCAATCCTGCCGCGCTCACCGTGCAATGGGCGCCCGTGCAAAGCAATCCCGTCTCTTCGCAGACCGCCGTCATCGGCAACACCGTCACGCTTTCCGCAAGCATCAGCGCCAGCCCCGCCGCGTCGTACCAATGGCAGGTTTCCACGAACAACGGCGCCACATGGACAAACCTCGCCGACGACTCCGGCGTCACAGGCGCCACCCGCGACACGCTGGCAATCTCGGCCGCCACCGCCGCGATGAACGGCCATCAATACCGCTGCATCGTCAACAACGCCATCGGCGGCGCCATCACGCAAACCGTGACGCTAAGCGTGATGACCTCGCCCTTTGTCACGCCCGCCGGTCTCTTCATCGACAGCGGCACCCTTTACGTCTCCGACGCCGGCGCGCACACAATCCACCGCGTCTCGCTCGACACAAACACCGCCACGCTCCTCGCCGGCGTTACGGGCGTCCCCGGCGCGGAAAATGCCGCCATCGGCACAAGCGCCCGCTTCAATTCTCCATCGGGCATTGCCATCATAAAAGACCTCAACGTCATCCATGTCCTCGACACCGGCAACAACGGACTTCGCCGCATCACGATGTCGGGCAACGTGACCCAGGCGTATGCCGGGTTCGATTTTGGCAACGCCACCGGCATCACTGTCACGCCAAACAACACACTCTTCATTGCCCGAACAAACAATCACACCATAGCCCGTCTCTATTGCACCGGCTCGACATACACATTGGGCACGGTTGCCGGAAAATCCGGCACGCCCGGCTCCAGCGACGGTTGTGGCGTCAGTGTTTACGGCGCGACATTCAACGAACCCGCCGCGCTCGCCGTCATCCCCGGCGCAAGCGCGTTCGCCGTTGCCGACACCGGCAACCACACGATTCGCATGGTCGGTTATTATTATGGGGAATTATTGGGTTCTTCCTATTTCGACACCTATACGCTGGCCGGGGCTGCCGGGCAGCCCGGCTCGCTTGATGGCAGCGTAACCACCGCCCGTTTCAACCACCCCGCCGGCTTGGCTGCGAGTTCCAGCGCCATCTATGTTGCCGACACTGGCAACCATACGATCCGCCGCATCGAAGGCGGCAGCAACGTCACCACCGTGGCCGGTGCCGCCGGTTTCGCGGGCCATGCCGACGGCACCGGCACAAACGCGCGATTCCACAGCCCCGCCGCGCTCGCAATCGATGCCACCCACCAAAACCTCTACATCGCCGACTCCGCCAACTCCGTCATCCGCAAACTCAACCTCGCCACGCACGAAGTCATCACGCTCGCAATCTCGACGACGAACGCGCCCGGGTCGCATCCCGTCATCACCGCCCACCCGCAAAACATCAGCGCCACCCAAGGCGTCGGCGGGCCGCTTACGCTGACCTTCTCCGCCACCGGCGCGGGCACGCTCACCAGCAAGTGGCAGAAAAACGGCGCGGACATCACTGCGTCGGGCCGCCTCGTCATAAGCGCGAATTCGCTGAGCATCCACAATCACACCGCCGCCGACTCGGGACAGTATCGCGTAATTGTGTCGAACGATGCCGGCAGCGTCACCAGCAATGCCGCGACAGTGAGCGTGACCGCCGGCATTTCCGATACAAACAGCGGGACCAATTCTTCCGGCGGCAATTCCAACAACGACGGTGATGGCGCCGGCGGAGGCGCGTTGTCGTGTTGGTATCTCGCCGTCCTTGCCGGCTTGATCGGGCTGCGGCGTTGTGCGCGCGCAAAACTACTTTGATGCTTTTTTCGCCGGCGCTTTTTTCACGGGCTTTCTGACAGCCGGTTTTGCCCTGGTTTTTGGTTTCGATTCCTTGCCGAGCAGTTCGTCGAGTGAGAGTTCCTCGGCGTCTTTCCAGAGGTTTTCGAGAGAGTAGCGTTCGCGGTTTTCCTGCGTGAGGACGTGGATCATCACGTCGAAGGCGTCGATCACGAGCCAGCCGCTGCCGGACTCGCCTGTATCCATTCCAATGATACGCGTGCCGGTCGCATCGATCACTTTTTCAAGTTCCACGCGCAGCGCGCGCAGGTGCGGCTCGGAGGTGCCGGTCGCGACAATCAGAAAATCCGTGATCGAGGATTGTTCGCCCACGCGAAGGACGCGGAGTTCGCCGGCTTTTTTCCCGTCGAGCGCGCGGCACACGAGCGGGAGCAATGAGGGGACGGGTTTGGAGGCTGCGGGCGTGGCGCGTTTTTTCGCGGGCTTTGCGGTCTTGGATTTCATGCGGTTGTCGATGTGTGCGGTGTGTGCTGCCAGAGGCTGGCGTGTGTTTTTGCGTTAGCGATAAAGATTTTTCTCGCGGATCATCTCAATCGCCTTGCGCGGGATGAAGTAGTCGGGCGAAAGGCCGTTGCGGATGCGGTCGCGCAGCTCGGTGGAGCTGATTTCGATGAGGTGCCCGTCGCAGCGGTGCAGGCGCAGGCCGGGGATGTCAGCGTGCGTTTTCGCGGGATGCCCGGGGCGTTCCAAAAAAATGAATTCCACGATTTTCGCCAGTTCCCCGATTTCGTGCCAGAGATGCAGGCGCGGAAGCTGGTCGCCGCCGATGATCCAGTAGAGGCGGTCGCCGGGAAATTGTTTTTTGAAGTGGCGCGCGGTGTCGATCGTGTAGCTGACCCCGCCTTTTTGGATTTCGTAATCGGAAACTTCGAAGCGTTTGTCCCAATCGACCGCGGCGCGCACCATGGCGAGACGGTCGGCGGCGGGGCATTGCGCGTCGTTGGGTTTGAGGGCGGCTTGGGCGGCGGGCATGAGGATGAGGCGGTCGAGCTTGTGCTGTTCGAGCGCGTCCTGCGCGGCGATGAGGTGGCCGAAGTGGATCGGATCGAAACTGCCTCCGAGAAATCCGATTTTCATGGGAGCAATTCCATCTGCGTGTCCTTGAGCAGGTCGTAGTTTTTCAGGATGCGCATGACCTGGAGCGTGTCGCTTTTGCCATAGCTGCGGTTCACTTCGATGCGTTCGAGCAGGTCGATCAGCATGGAGCGAAAGGAGATGATGGCGTCGATGCCGCGCTCCTTGAGCAGCTGCACGCTTTGCGAGCGGAACGGTTCCGCGGTCGGCAGGCTCGGAAGCACGAGGATTTTTGCCGGCGGCTCGACGCCTTCGTTTTCGGGACCGGTCGCGTCGGCGGGAAACAGGCGCGGCACTTCCTTCAACACATCCTGTTCGAGAAAGCTGAAAATCTCCGGGCTGTTCTTGAGCGTGCCGGGAGTGAAGCGATCCGTGTGCCATGCTTTCACGGCGATGATGCCGCGGTGCACGAAAGGCAGCTCGCTGGAAAGAAGAAAAAAATCGGGTTTGCGCGAGCCGGGCTGGTAGCCGGGGTTGTAAACGAGCAGGTCGATTTCCTCGTCGCCGGTTTTCTTGCGCGCCATGACTTCATACTTGCGGATCTGGCGCACCAGAAACCCGTTTTGCTCGAAATACTCGCGGACAATGGCTTCGTCGATTGCGGACATGGGGGAATGGTAATGCGGCTATCGTGCGGATTGGGATCGGGGCTGCAATATACAAAGTAGAAGCAGTTCGAGGATTCGCCTCCGCGTTATGTCCGCGCTGTGCCGGTTTCGTGCGGATGGATCAAAACGGCCACATCGAGGGGGCGGAAGCATGGACAATTTTCATCAGAAAACCGCTGTTCGCTGTGCATTTTTAACCACGCTGTTCGGGGGTTTTGTCAATAAGCTATGATGAATCGGGCATTTTTGTAAAAAACCAATTCAGAATGTTGGTTTTTAGTACGTTACAAAAGTTGGCATCCGTGCTGCTTCAATGGATGCGTTTACATCTGCCCTGCTTCGGCAGGGTCTTGGGTAACATGGATGCCCAGCCTAAAAACCTGGGCAACGAACATATGGGGCCCGCCGTTAGGGGTTATCGGCGGGCCCTCATCGTTTTCAGATTCCACGATGAAGCGATGCCTCGGGCCGGCCCGAAATCGCTTATGGAACGGCAGGCTATACGGCACGGCGCGAGCGGCCCGCCCTGCCTTTTGCGTTCCACTCGGCTGTCACGACCGAGGTGAAGCCGCCGCGCGCCTTCCAGCGCGACACGATCACGAGCGAGCGCGGTTTCATGACGCGCCCGAGGTCGTCGCAGATCGTATTGGTGACGGCTTCGAAAAAACTGCCTTCGTTGCGGAACGCGTGGAAATACAGTTTCAGGGATTTCAGCTCCACGCACACTTTGTCCGGCACGTAGCGCACCGTGATGTCGGCAAAATCCGGATGGCCCGTCATCGGACAAAGCGATGTGAACTCGTGATGCGTGTGTTCGATCACATAATCGCGTCCGGGCGCCGGATTGGGAAACGTCTCAAGAATCTTCGGATCAACCATGCCACAAATCCTGCGCGGGCTGCCGGCGCATGTAAAACAAAAGACCCCGGCGGCGCGGGCCGTCGGGGTCTTTTGTTGCTTAAAGCCGAATAATACTAATCAGAATTTTTTTCAGATCAGATTAGAATGCGAAAATGGCCTGAACACCGGCAAAGATTTTGTCTTTGTTTGTCCCGTAGTCGATTTGGGTGCCGCTATTGTATTTGGTATAGCTGATTTCCGCGCCGACACTGAGATTTTTCGTGATGGTGTAGGCGGGCTGGGCCGAGATTTTCCAGAAGTTGGATTTATCCTTGCCGCTGGACTTTTCCTGACCGGCGCTGAAGCGGCCGGCGACGCTGAGCTTCTCGTTGATCTGCTGCTTGACCATCACAAGACCGTAGTAGGTGCGAATGCTGGGGCCGCCGTTAAAGCGGGTCTGCAAGTAGAAGAGTTCCGCGGCGATGGTGGTTTGCTTGATGACATATTGGGCCCAGACATCGGCGATGTAGGTATCGTCAAACAGAGTAATGTCATAAGAAGGGGCGATACCGTTGATCTCGCGTGTGTTCTGGTAGGCGAGGGTGGCTCCGAGCGAGAGCGGGCCGTCATTATAGCCGAAGTGGCCTTCAACGCCGTAACCATCGCTGAGGCTGCCGTCGCCACGATATTCGTTTTGGAGATTGTAAACAGAGTTAACAACGGCGACGCCGAAGCTCATCTTGTCGACGGTGTAATCGACGCGGAGGCCTTCGTGGAAGTTCGGAATGATGTGGGAAAGAATATCCGCGCCATTGCTGATGAAGTTGCCGTTCGGAATGTCGAACGCTTCGTAACCGATCCAGCTTTGAAAACGACCGCCGGTGATACTGATACCTTCGCCGAGGTCGTAGGAAGCGTTGGCTTCGAGGATATTGACGTCATCAGCACGGTGACCGGCATAGATGCTCACTTTGGCGGTGAGAGGAGCGAAATTGAACGCGAGACCAAGCTTGGCGGCGTCGATGTCCGTGTTCGTCTTCGAGGTGTCCGGAGTACTGTTATAATTACTTTCGGAGCCTTTCAACGTCTGGATGGAACCAGCGACATAGCCATAGAGGCTGACATTTTGGTGAATGGCGACGTCAGCGCGGGCCGAGAGGGCAAGTGCTGAGGCAAGGACCAGACCAGCAATTTTAATGATATTTTTCTTCATGGTTTTGTTGGTGTCTTTTCAAGAGTCGAGGCAGGTCCGGGGGATTGATAACCTGTCGCTGCCTCGGCAATCAATTGATCAAGTAGTGAGCAGATAGGCAATTCAAAGCGCGTATGTCGAGTAAATGTTAGGGAATCGTGGAAACGGTTCAAAATTTCGTGGAATTTTTTTGTCCACATTAAGATATTGTCAAACAAATATTTATATTTTTATAAAGGCATATTAACTCTTCCCCGGGAAAAAGTTCCCAAAAAAAGTTGCTTAACGCGCAGATTTTTTTGCCTCTCGCCGTGTCGGCGGGGAATGGGCGGGGTGGGGAGGGTTTGTGTTGCGCGCCCGTGCAAACGCCCCCGCATTATTCTCATTTCCCCTTTGACAGGGGCTGGCAGTGGAGATTCTTTTCGATTGCGACTGCGTGGCGCCCGGCAGACGCGGTTTCTATATCTTTCAACGACCAGTCACAAAATGGCTTCAAACCTCTTAGGCTACTTCTCCAACGACATCGGCATCGATCTCGGCACCGCCAATACGCTTGTTTACGTCAAGGACAAGGGCGTGGTGCTTCGCGAACCGAGTGTTGTCGCCCTTGACACGAACACCCGGAAAGTCCGCGCAGTCGGCGACGAGGCCAAGCGCATGCTTGGACGCACGCCGGGCAACATCACCGCCATCCGCCCCATGAAGGACGGCGTGATCGCCGACTTCGACGTGACCGAGGCGATGCTCCGTTACTTTATCGGCAAAGTCCGCACCAATTCATTTCATATCTCGCCGCGCGTGGTCATCGCGATCCCGTCGGGCATCACCGAGGTGGAAAAGCGCGCCGTGAAAGACTCCGCCACCCACGCGGGCGCGCGCGACGTGATCACAATTCCCGAGCCGATGGCCGCCGCCATCGGCGTGGGGCTGCCCATCGACGAACCCGCCGCCAACATGATCGTGGACATCGGCGGCGGCACCACCGAGATTGCGATCATTTCACTCGCGGGCATCGTGTTTTCGAAATCCGTGCGCGTGGCGGGCGACGAGCTCGACACGGCCATCGTCAACTACATGAAGCGCGCGTACAACCTCCTCATCGGCGAGCGCACCGCCGAGGAAATCAAAATGCGCATCGGCTCGGCGTATCCGCTCGACGAGGAGATCGACATGGAGGTGAAGGGCCGCGATTCCGTTGCCGGCCTCCCGAAGACGATCCACATCACCTCGCAGGAAATCCGCGACGCGCTCGCCGACACGATCAGCTCCATCGTTGACGCGGTGCGCGCGACGCTCGAACGCTGCCCGCCGGAACTTTCCGCCGATCTTGTTGACCGCGGCTTCGTGCTCGCCGGCGGCGGCTCGCTCATTCGCGGCATCGACCGGCTGCTCAGCGACAAGACCGGCCTGCCTGTCACGGTGGCCGAGGACCCGCTTTCCGCCGTCGCGAACGGCACCGGCGCCGTGTTGAACGATCTCAACTGGGTGCTGCAAAATGTCTGACGACATTTTGCTGATTTTCGATTTCTGATTCTCGATTTGGCGGACTGTCGCTATCGCTCGAAACGATTGGGCGCTCCCGCTCCGATTCGTGATTCACATTTGGAGCGGCAGCTCCTTAATCCAAAATCGAAAATCCAAAATTCCCATGAAGCGCCTCGTCCTCGACAAACCGTTCGTCACGCTCGCGATTTGTGTCGCGGCGTGGATGCTCCTGCCGTTTGCCGTGAAGCGCGCGGCGCGGCTCGCGTTTTTTGAGTTCCAGGCGCCCATCGACATAAGCGCGGAAGCCGTCCGCAACCTCCAGGATTATTGGGCGCTGCGTTCCCGCAATCCCAACGAGCTCATCGAGGCGGGCAAGGAGGTCGCGCGGCTCAATGCTTTCTACGAGACAAAAATCAGGGAGGCAAAAACGCTTGAGGCCGAGGTTGCGAGCCTCGAACAATTGCTCCGCCTGCCCGTCTTCAACGAATACCGCGCGGAGGCCGCGCGTGTCGTGCGCCGCGATTACAACGCCTGGTGGCAGCGCATCACGATCCGCAAGGGCCGCAACTACGGCATCACCGTCGGCGCGCCGGTGATCTTTGTCGGCGGCGTCGTGGGCCGCGTGAGCGAAGTCGGTCTCTACACCTCGGTCGTCGATCTGATCAGCAGCCCGGGCGTGCGCCTCTCGGCGATCATCGAAGGCGGCGGCGAGCGCCGCCCGGTGAGTTTTCAGGGACGCTCGAGCGCCGCGTTTTCAAGGGCCACGGGCTCGCTCGAATTCGTGCCCCTCGATATTTATCTGCCGCCCGGCGAGACGACGCGCGTCGTCACATCCGGGCTGGGCGGCGTGTTTCCGCCGGGCCTTTCGCTCGGTGTGATTGCGAAGCTGGAACCCGGCGGCGACGGGCTTTTCAAATCCGCCGAAGTGAGCCTCGATCCGCGCCTCGCATCGATCATGGAGGTCACCGTGCTCGTCCCGCTCATGCCGCCGCAGCTGCCGAAAGGAGCCGCGAAATGAACGGAGGCCTCGTCCTGTCCCGCGCAAGGAGCGACATCCCATGATTTCCCTCTACCGCCAGCCGTTCGTCGTCATTGTCTGCGGGATATTGCTTTGGGCGATCACCGCGCAAATCAACCATTACCTGGCCGTGTGGCATCTGAATCTTTTCACGGGCGGGTTGATGATCAGTTATGCCGCGCTGCGTTTCCGTTCGCGCATCATCTGGCGCATCGCGCTGCCGCTCGGGCTTTGGATTGACGCGGCATCGGCGGCGCCCTTCGGCATGCACGCGGCGCTGTTTCTTTTGGCCGGCATCATCATCCACAAGCTGCGCGGGCGCAAACCGCGCACCGATGCCGTCTTCAGCGTGATCGTCGCCGTGCTTGCCAATGCGGCGCTGTTCATCGCGGTCGCGGCCGTGTTTGCGATTCGCGGCCCCGTACAAACCGGGATCGTTTTCACGCTGCTACTCAACTTCATGCTTTCGAGCGCGTTTGTGCTGCTCGTCGCGCCGTGGTATTTCGCTTTGCAGACACGCGCGCTCGAACTCGCCGGCATCGACGCGCACATGCAGCTCGGCCAGATATCACAGGATTGAGACATGCTCCCGCCCGACAAGTCAGACCCCCGCACCGGCACGCTCGTTGAAACGCACAAAAGCTACGACTGGCGCATCGTCAGCTTCTATCCCCTCGTAGCGATCCTGCTCCTCATCATCATGGCGGGCTTTGCCTACCAGCAGCTTTTCAAGACGGGCGAATACACCGAATCCGAAATACAGCAAAGCCAGCGCCGCATCCTCACGCCCGGCCCGCGCGGCAACATCTACGACCGCGAGGGCCGCCTTCTCGTCGGCAACCTCGCCCGCTATGCCGTCACCATCAACCTCGACGAACTCCGCACCGAGTTTCTGCGCACCTACCGCATCACGCGCCGCAATTACCGCGAGGCCGATGACAAGAACATCCCCACCTCCGCGCAGCTCTGGGTCATCGCGCGCTACGCCGTGATGCAACGCTACCTCGACCAAGTCAACGCCATCACGGGCCGCGACGACAAGGTCGATGCGAGGCGCTTCAGCCGCCACTTCAACCAGCAGCTTCTCATCCCCTACACGCTTGTCGAGGACCTCGCGCCGGAGGAATACGCCCGCCTTGCCGAGCAACTTCCCGCCAACTCTCCGCTTCGCCTCACCGCCACGAGCACGCGCTACTATCCGTATGGCAACACCGCTGCGCATGTGCTCGGCTACATACGCTCCAGCGACGACCTCGATGGCGGAGGTTTTCCCGGCGAAAACCTGACCACCTTCAAAATGCGCGGCACCACCGGGCGCGACGGGCTCGAACTCAGGTTCAACGAACACCTCCAGGGCAAGCCCGGCTACACCATTTACCGTGTCGATCCCGCCGGCTATCGCATCGAGCCACCGCTCGAACACAGCCCCGCCGTCCATGGCGGACACCTCCACACCAGCCTCGACATCGACCTGCAGCAGCTTGCCGAGGAAAAAATGGGCGACATCGAAAAAGGCGGTTATCGCGGCGCCGTTGTCGCGCTCGATGTGCAGACAGGCGAAGTGCTCGCCCTTGCCAGCAATCCCGGCTACAACCCCAACGACCTTTTCCCGCGCCTCAGCCAGGAAAACTACGACAAGATGAACCGTCTCGAAGCGTGGGCCAACCTTGGCATCGCCGGCACCTATCCGCCCGGCTCCACCTTCAAGCTCATCGACGCCATCGCCGGTTTTCGCGTCGGCGTCCTCCATCCCGATTCGGTCTATAATTGCGGAGGCGTCCTGCGCGTCGGCAACCGCGATTTTTCGTGCCACGACCGGCATGTTCACGGGGACATAGATTTTCACGACGCCATCGCCAAAAGCTGTAACATCTTCTTTTATCGCGAAAGCCTCGATCTCGGCGCGCAACCCATTGCCGACGAGGCGCGCCGCTTCGGACTCGACGTCCCCACGGGCATCGAACTTCCCGGCGAGGCCAAAAACATGAACATTCCCGACCCCGTTCGCCGCCGCGCGCGCGGCCTGCCGTGGACCGGCGGCGACACGGTCACGCTCGCCATCGGGCAAAACGAAATCATCGTGTCGCCTATGGGCATGGCCTGCCTCATCGCCTCCGTCGCGCGCAACGAAACGCGCACGCCGCC
The DNA here is from genome assembly GCA_029974595.1 of Ereboglobus sp. Classification (GTDB taxonomy): domain Bacteria; phylum Verrucomicrobiota; class Verrucomicrobiia; order Opitutales; family Opitutaceae; genus Ereboglobus. Next base: position 26,330 of record JARKRC010000045.1, read on the forward strand.
CACGATCCTGCACGATCCGGGCCGCCCGGCCGTTCGCACCGAACCCATCGGACTGACCGCCGTGCAACGGCGCGCGCTTGTTGATGCCATGCGCGAAACCATAAAAACCGGCACCGGCAAGATCCTGACAAATCCGCGTTTCAAGGATCTCAATCTCGGCAACCTCGACATCGCCGGCAAGACCGGCACCGCGCAAAAGGAAGTGTGGAAGGACGGCAGACGCGGCATCATCAACTTCGCATGGTTTGTGGGCTTCGCCCCCGCGAGCGACCCGCGCATTGCGATAGCCGTTGTCCTCGAAGGCGATGTCCCCGGGGAGGAACTGGGCGGCGGCGCGAAGGCCGCCCCGATAGCGGGTTATGTGCTGAAAAAATATTTCGAAAAGAACCCCGAGCAAATCCCCGCTCCGTCCGAACAACCCGCAACTGGCATAATGCAGGCCCTCCATCGCCCTGATTGACCGGGCGCGCGCAACCCAAGAAAAAAACCACCGGCATGAACCGGTGGCTTGCGAAAAAAGGGGGGAAACAGGGGCCGCGCTTATTCGTCGCCGTCGTTGCCGATGGCCTCGACCGGGCAGCCTTCGAGGGCCTCCATGCACAAGGCCGCGTCTTCGTCGGACGCAGGCTGCGCATGCACGTAAGAATAGCCGCCTTCATCATTGCGGGAGAAGAACGCGGGAGCTGTTTCGCGGCACAGGTCGCAGTCGATGCATTGCTGATCGACATAGAATTTACCAGGAATGTTGGAAGGCCATTTGTCTGCTTTGTTTGCCATGATGACATGGCAAACAAGACGAAAAGTCCGCGCTGTCAAGTAGGCTGTGAAACTCGCTCCTTTCCCCAAGGTTTCCTGGCGGAAACATAAGTCAATCCATGCGGCGTATTTCCGGTTCTGATCGGGTGGCACGGGCATCTTGCCCGTGCCGGGCGCAGAACATGGGCAGGATGCCCGTGCGACTCGATCCGGTTGTGTTTTTGGTGTTTCTTATCTGGAAAGCTCGATGGTCACGCGGTCAACGATGACACTTGGGTCGATGCCGTGGAGGCGGAGGGTGTGGGGGCCTGCGGCGCGCGCCGGGGCGGGCAGGGGGATGTCGATCACGCGGGTGTTGGAGAGGACGCCTTGCGCCCACGCGGGGCCGCCGTCGTCGATGACGAGTCCGGCGGTTTTGGGCGCGGCGGTGTCGTTGTCGAAGGTATAGGCGATGCGGAGTGTGCCGGAGCCGTCGATCGCGTGCGTGGGGAGGATGTGGATGCGGGCGATGGCGGTTGCGGGGGCGTCGGCGTCGAGATTGTAACGGCAATCGAGGATAGGGGCGCCGTTTGCGGATTGGGATTGCGGGTTTCGGAGCGGCAGCGTGTGGGCGGCGCCGGAATGGCCGAGGCCGGAGACCGGCGTCCAGCCGTTTTTGCCGGCGGATGCGAGGCGGGCTTCGACGAGGGGCGGGCGCGGTTCCGAAGGGAGGGGAAGCTGGAAATTGGGGACGCGCCACGCGGCGATGCGCATGGATTTCCAGTCGTTGTCGGCGGGTTCGAGTTGCATGAAGTGCCGCCATTTGCCGCCGGAGATGAGGTTGTTGTAGCGATGGGTGATGCGGGCGAGCTGGCCGTTGAGGATGTCGCCCATGTAGCCGAGCTTGTCGAGGGCGGAGCGGTCCCCGCCGAGGTATTTGAGCGCGGCTTCCTCGCCGGTGAAGTAGCGGTTGCTGGCTAGGATGGAGCCTTGGACGGGATAATCAACGAGTTGGTAGAAGGCGTCTTGTTTTTCGGCGGGGATGCGGTCGCGGATGGCGGAGAGTTTTTCGCTCATTGAGAGCGCGAGGGCGCGGCGGCGGTCTTTGTCGGCGGGGGTGAGGTCGGAGGGGCGGGGCCTTTCGCCGGGGAGCCACCATTGGAGGTGCTCGGGCCGGCGCTCGAAATTGAAGAGGTAATACTGGCGCATCACCTCGGCGATGGCGGGGGCGTTGTCGGGGCCGAACTCGCGCGCGGCCCATTCGGACAGAAAACCAGGGAGGGTGTCGCGGTTCCAGCGGTTGATGTCCCAGGCCATTTGCAGGAAAAACTCGGTGGTGATCTCGGCGGGTTTGATGTCGCCGACGTTGGCGATCCAGATGCGGTCGGCGCCGAGTTCGCGGGCTTTGTGCATTTCTTCCCAGATGAGGGCGGGGGGCGTGGTGGCGAGCCAGAGGTAGGCGAGGGGGCGGCCGAGGTAGGAGAGGTGGTAATAGACGCCAAATCCGCCGGCGCGTTTGCCTTCGCGCATGGCGGCGCGGTCGGCATCGGTCGGGAAATTGCGGATATAGCCGAAATTGTCGTCGGGAAATAGAATCGTGACATCGTCGGGCACGCGGAGGCCGCCGCGGTAGAGGTCGAGCACTTCCTTGTAGGCGCAGAACATTTGGGGAACGCGCTCGACGTCGGGCGAAACGTGCTTTGCGATGAGCGCGCGCTGGTCGGCGAAGATTTTTTCGAGGCGGGCGATTTGTTCGTCGCGGTCGCCGCCGCCCTGCATGCCGCTGTCGTGGATGCCGCGCATGCCGAGGGTGTAGATGTTTTCGTAGCGGCCGTTGGTCTTGAGGCGCTCCTCCCAGTAGGAGAGGACGCCGTCGCGGTTGGTGACGTAGTTGTAATCCTTCGCGGGGGCGGTCCATTCGCTGACGTTGTTGCGAAGCATGGGCTCGGCGTGCGAGCTGCCCATGACGATGGCGTAGTCGGCGGCGAGGGCGGCATTGGCGGGGTTGGCGTTGAACGCGGGCGAGCATTTGTGCATCGCGGGCCAGAGGGTGTTGGCCTTGAGGCGGAGGAGGAGTTCGAAAACTTTTTCGTAGGTTTTGGGGCCGATGCCGCCGTTTTCGGGTTCGAAGGTTTTGGCGGCCCAAGGCTGGAGCCCCCAGTCCTCGTCGTTGATAAAAATGCCGCGATACTTCACGGACGGCGGGCCGTGGCGGCGTGTGCCGGCGGCGATGTGGAGGGTGGATTTTTTCTCGGGCGTGACATCGGCCCACCAATGCCAAGGCGACACGCCGATGGCTTGCGAGAGTTCGTAAACGCCGTAGGCCGTGCCGCGCGGATCGCTGCCGGCGATGACGAGGGTGTGTTGTCCGGGCGCTGTTTCGAGGGTGGCGATAAGGAAGGTTTCCCATGCGCCGCGGAGGGCGGAGACGTCGAGTTTGCCGGAGGCCACGAAGGCGTCGATGAGCGGGGATTTGCCGAGGGTGCCGATGATGATGGCGGGGGCATCGGGGAGCTGGATTTCGGTTTTGAGCGCGGGAATTACGGCGGGGTGTTTGCCGGTGATGCGTTCGATGTCGGCCGCGAGATCGCGCGCGGCGATGGAGACGACTTTCGCGTCGGCGGCGGAATAATGGATGCGCGCGACGGCGGTTTCGGTGACGAGCGGGAAATCGGCCACAGGCGGGACGCCCGGGGGATTCGCCTTCGCGAAAAGGGAAGTGAGGATGCAGAGAAGAAAGGCGGCTCGGACGCGCATGGGAAAAACAATGCGCGAAATCGCGGCGCGCTGCCAAGTCTGCTTGGGCGCAAATTGTGCGTTTACAGTTGGGCGCGACCGGAGGCCTGCGCCATGTGGCGGCGGAGGAGCCACGCGCAGACGAGGGCGAGAAGGGCGGCGCGGGCGAGGCTGACGAGGAGCGCGGCGCGGCCCGTGGAGCCGCCAGTGCCAAAGCAGCCGCAGGAAATGTCGAGTCCGCGCGCGAGCGCGCTGGCGATGAAAACAGTGAAGACAGCGCTGCAAAACGCGAGGAACGCGAGCGCGCCCGCGCGAAGGCTGCGGATGAAGATGGCGAACGCGCAGCCGATTTCGAGCCACGGGAGATAGAGCGCGACGACGAGGGCGGGCGTGCGCGGCACGATGCGGTAAAGCTCGATGGCGCGCGCGAAGTCCGCCGGGGCGCTTATCTTGGAAATGCCTGCATAAAGAAAAACGCCGGCGATGGCGAGGAGGGCGACGGAGGCGGTTATCCGCGCGGCGTTGGAGGGGGCGTTGTTCATCGTGAGCGCCAGCCTCCCTTCAGGACAAAAATGTCGGTGTGCCCGAGTTCGCGGCGGAGTCGCACGGCGACGGCGCGGCTGGCCCCGCAAAGCGTGTCGTCGCAATAGACCACGATTCGCGTGTCGGCTGCGGCGCCGAGCGCCTCGATGACGGCGGGGAGTTGCCGCTCCCAATGCGCCTCGTTGAGCGGAAGGGCGCCGGGGGCATGCGCGGCGGCGTAGGCGTTGTCGTCGCGCGCGTCGATGAGGAGGATGCGGGTTGCGGCGGCGCGCTGCCACGCGGCGGTTTGCTCCCAGGTGGTCTCGTCGGGGGCGAGCGGCGGCGTTTGAAAAAGATCGCGATGGATATACGCGGATATCAGCGCGGGGATTGCCGCGAGGATGGAGAGGACGAGGATCTGCCGGATGATCGCGCGCATTTCAACGCACCTGGGCGTAGGCGGTGAGTGTTGTGCCGGCGGGGAGCGGGACGGCGGGTTGCAGGGTGATGATCGCGAGGCGCGGGGTTTCCGTGTCGCGCGGCGTGATGTCGAGGCGGTAACGGCGGCCCGGTTCGAGCGTGACGAGCGCGGCGCCGATGTCGTCGCGATTGCTGGTGGCGCGCTCGATTTCGACCGGGCCGCCGCCATTGATTGTGATGTCGATTGATTTCGTGGCGGCGGGGCTGCGGGATTTCCAGAAGACGAGCCGCGGCGCAATGGTGAGCGGTTCGGGGAGATTGGCGCGGAGCGTAAGCTGGTAGGGCTCCTTGCGGTTTTTTTCGTCGGTTGTGATCGCGATGGTGCGCGTGACTTCACCGACAAGGCCCGCGCGGTCAAACGTGACGGCGATGGAGCCGGTTTCGCCGGGGGCGTAGGTTTCCTTGTCGGGCATGGGCGCGAGGCAGCCGCAGCTCGGGCGGATGTTGGTGATGACGACGGGCCTGTCGCCGGTGTTTTTGAAGGTGAACTGATACAGCGGGAGCGTTTCGCCGATCCCGGCGCGGTGCTCGATTTCGGTGCGCGTCCAGTCGAGGGCGAGAGCCGTTGTCTGCGCAAAGACGATGACGAGCGCGCCGGGCAGGATGCGCAGGGCGCGCGGGCATTTAATGAATGTCATGGCGAGGATGTGGAGCGGCGTGTGCATGATGCGACTCAACTGGCGGGGAGTGTTTTGTTTTTTCGGCTTTCCGCCAATGACAAACACTCCGCCCCGGCAAAATGCGCGGCTGCTTTTGTGATTAAAAAAATATCAATTTCGAGTAACTGGACATAATGCGGATGCGTGGTATGGAGCAGTGTGCCAAAATAATGGCGTTTCCACTTTGTCCTTATCACTTCATGTTTTTCACCAAATATCACGCGCTCGGCAATGACTACATCGTCCTGAATCCCAAGGATTATCCGGACTGGCGGAACGCGCCGTCGCCGGAGCAAATACGCACGGTGTGCCACCGCAATTTCGGCGTCGGATCGGACGGGATTCTTTGGGGGCCGCTGCCGTCGAAGGACAGCCAGTTTGGCCTGCGCATTTTTAATCCGGACGGCTCGGAGGCGGAAAAATCGGGCAATGGGCTGCGGATTTTTTCGCGCTACCTTTTCGACGAGAAACTGGCGCCCTCCGACGGGCGCGCGTTCACGATCGAAACACCGGGCGGGCAGGTGAGCGTGACGATCAAGGATGCGGGGCGGGTGATCACGGTCGCGATGGGCAGCGTGAGTTTTCGCAGCGACCGCGTGCCGGTGAACCTCGGGGAGGACGGCGATTTTGCGCGCGATGTGATCAACGAAAAGCTGCGCGGCGTGGCGGATCGCGACTTTGTGTTTTGCGCGGCGACGATCGGCAATCCGCATTGCGTGCTCCCGCTCACGGCGGCGGAAGTCACGCCCGAGTTTGCGAAATACTACGGTCCCCACATCGAGACGCATCCCGCGTTTCCGAAAAAGACAAACGTGCAGTTCCTGCATGTGATTGACCGCTCGAACATCCGCATCGAAATCTGGGAGCGCGGCGCGGGTTACACGCTGGCGTCGGGAAGCAGTTCGAGCGCCGCCGCCGCGGTGGCGCATCGTCTCGGGCTCGTGGGGCGCAATGTCACCGTGCACATGCCGGGCGGTCAAATCGGCATCGAGATCGGCCATAAATACGAAATCCAGATGACCGGCCCGGTGACGCGCGTGGCCTCGGGCAGGATGGATGCGGAGATGCTTGGGGCGTAGTTCAATTTACGAATTACGAATTACGATTTACGAATGAAGGAGGAGCTTCCGCTCCGCTGGCGACTTGGGCAGCCGGAGTGCTTTCATTCGCAAATCCCCCTGCTATTCGCGGGCGTCACGGATTTCGTGCGGGGGGAGTTGCGTGCGGAACCAGGTGCGCTGTTTTTTGACGAGGGCGCGGGTGTTTTGGATGATTTGCGCAGCGAGGTTTTCGGGCGCGAGTTTTCCATCGAGCATGGCGAGGGTTTCGCGATAGCCGATGGCGCGGCAGGCGCTGGCGTTTTTTTCAAAGCCGAGCGCGCGCAGGCGGCGGACTTCGTCGATGAGACCGGCGGCGAGCATGGCGTCCACGCGCGAGGCGATTCGGGCGTCGAGTTCCTCGCGGGCGCGGTCGAGCACGGTGAGGCGCGCGTGCCAGCCGGCAAACGCGCCCGGGCGGCGGGCAAAATCGGCGGCGAGTTCGGAGCGCGCGCGGCCCGAGGCGAGGCAGCGTTCGAGGGCGCGGGTGACGCGGCGGGGGTTGGCCGTGTCGAGCGCGCCGAGGCCGGCGGGGTTGAGCGCGCGGAGCTGCGCGACGAGCGAGGGGAGGCCTTCGGCGTCGAGGCGCGCGGCGATTTCGGCGCGGAGCGCGGGCGGCACGGCGATGTCGTCAACGACAGGGGCGAAAAACGCCTTCAAATAAAAACCGCTGCCGCCGGTGACGAGGATGCGTTTGCCGCGCGCGGCGATGCCGTCAACCGCGGCGCGGGCGAGCGCGATGTAGCGGGCGATGTCCATTTGCTCGTCGCAGGGGCACACGTCGATGAGGTGATGGGGGATGCGGGCGAGTTCGGCGGGCGGGGGCTTGGCGGTGCCGATGTCCATGCCGCGATAAAAAAGAAGCGAGTCGCATGAGACGATTTCGGCGCCGTTGGCCTCGGCCCAGCGAAGCGCGTGCTCCGTTTTCCCGACAGCGGTGGGGCCGGTGAGCACGTGGAGAATTTTTTCGTTGGGCGAGGGCATGCGATCCGCCAATATGCAAAACATGATACGCTCATTCGCCAAGCCTGCGCTCGCGTCAATCGCGTCGATCTTGCTCGTGTTTGTTTTTGCCGCCGGTTGCAAGCCCAAGTCGGATTCGGTTACGATCACCATGAAGACGGTCGCCAGCGACGACTTCGCGCACGGGCTCGACAAATGGGTCGTCGAGCAGATGCCCGGCGGCTCCGTGACGGCGAAGGACGGCGTGCTCACGATTGCGGACGAAAAGGGCTGCACCGTCTGGCTGAAGCAGAAGCTCACCGCGCCCGTCGCCATTTCATACGAAGTCACGATGAGCGCCGACGCGCGCGTCTCGGACATGAATTGCTTCTGGATGGCGAGCGATCCGAAGAGCCCGGGCGATTTGTTTCATGCCGGGCACAAACGCACGGGCAAATTTGCGACGTATGATTCGCTCAATCTCTATTACGTCGGCTATGGCGGGAATGCGAACACGACGACGCGCTTCCGGCGCTACGACGGCACGGGCGCGCGCCCGCTGCTGCCCGAGCACGACTTGACGGACGCCGCTCATTTGCTGAAGGCCGGCCACACTTACAAGATCACGCTCGTCGTGCAGGACGGCGAGGCGCGTTTCATTTGCGACGGGAAAACGGTTTTTTCCTACAAGGATCCCAAGCCGCTGACCGAGGGCTGGTTTGGTTTTCGCACGGTGCAGTCGAAAATGCTCGTGAAAAATTTCCGGGTCACGACGCCGGACGTGCGTGCCAATGTCCCGGAAAAATGAGTGCGCGCCGCCGTGATAAAAGCCTGTTTCATTTTTAATCCGCGCTCGGGCTACAACATCAGCAACCCGCGCGTCATCGAGCGCGCGCGGCGGTTCATCATCGAGCAGAATGCGTCGGGCGCGTTCGATGCGCGGCTCGTGAGCACGGAGCGTCCGCATCACGCCACGGAACTCGCGCGCGCGGCGATCGCGGACGGATGCGCGCTGATCGTCGCAATCGGCGGCGACGGCACGATCAACGAAGTCGCGAGCACGCTCGTCAATGCCCCCGCCGCGCTGGGCTTGATTCCGTGCGGCTCGGGCAATGGTCTCGGGCGGCACCTCGGGATTCCGAGGCCGGATGAAAACGCGTTTCGCACCTTGATCGAGGGCGAGGTGCGCGTGATCGACAGCGCGCGCGCAAATGAGCATCCGTTTTTTAATGTGATGGGACTCGGTTTCGACGCGGAAATCAGCGCGCGTTTTTGCACCCTCAAAAAACGCGGGTTGCCGCGCTATCTGAAAATCATCCTCTCGGAATTCCTCCGCTGCAAACCCGTGCCATGCGCGATCACATCGGACGATTCGGAGCGGCTGGAAGCGGAGGCGTTCATCTTGGCGGTCGGCAATTCCGACCAGTATGGCAACGACGCTTTCGTCACGCCGTGCGCGCGCATCGACGACGGGCTGCTCGACTTGACGCTCATCCGCCGGATGTCGCTCGTCGGCGCGCTGCCGCTCGGGCTGCGTTTGCTCACGCGGCGTTTATACGGAAGCCGCGCCGTGACGCACTTGCGCTCGCGGGAGTTTGTGATCGAGCGCGCGGCGGCGGGATTGATCCACACCGACGGCGAGCCGCGCGAAACGGCGGCGCGGATCGAGGTGAGGGTTTTGCCGCGGAGCTTGCGGGTGATGACGCCGAAAGCTATTTCTTCTTCCGTCCGAAAAAGAAGCTGAAGTAGATGCCGAGGGCGGCGAGCAGGATCAGCCACCACAGATAGCGGATTTCACGCGCGGCGAGCTGCGCGAAGGAAAGGACGCGCGGGAAAATGATGCACAGCGCGATCGCGGTGATGATCGCGACGGCAATGAGGATGCGTTTGCGTGTCTCCGGTGTCATGCGAGGTCAGTCGCGTGAAAGTTCCTCCGACCTCGCGGTGGCGGCGAGGACGGTTTCGCGGATCACGCCGCGGAAATCGCGGGCGGCCATGCGCTGGAGTCCGGCGTAGGTCGTGCCGTTGGGCGAGGTCACCTGGTCGCGCAGGGTCTCGGCTTCCTCGGGACTGGCGACGAGGAGTTTCGCGGAGCCGAGGAGTGTTTCGATGGCGAGTTGTCTGGCGGCATCGCGGGAAAGTCCGGCGGCGACGCCGGCGTCGCGGAGGGCGGCGGCGAATTCGAAAACGTAGGCGGGGCCGCTTCCGCTGAGGCCGGTGACGGCGTCGAGTTGCGTTTCCTCGACGGCGACGGTTTTGCCGAGCGAGCCGAGCACCTGGTCGATGATGGCGCGGTCGGCTGCGGCGAGCGTCGAGAGTGGAGCCCAGGCGGTGATGCCCGCGCCGATCTGGCCGGGGGTGTTGGGCATGGCGCGGACGATGTTGCGGGCGGCGGGGAAGGTTTGCGCGAGGCGGGTGAGGCGTTTGCCGGCGAGGATGGAGATGATGAGTTTGCCGCGCGTGAGCTCGGCGAGGCGCGTGTCGAGCGAGGCGAGTTGCTGGGGTTTGCAGGCGAGAACGACGGTGTCGGCGCCGGCAAGGAGCGCGTCGAGGCTGCCGGTCGCGGTGACGCCGGCGCGAGCGGCGAGTTCGGCTGCGGTGTTGTCGGCCCCGCCGAGGCAGGCGATTTGCGCGGGGGCGCGGGCCTTGCTGTTGAGGAGGCCGGTGACGATTGCCGTGGCCATGCGGCCCGCGCCGATGAAGGAGATGTTGCTCATGGGAGAGAGTGATGAGTGAACGGTGAAAAAATACAAACCCGGTGATCCGTGTGTCAGTGAATTGGTCCTGGCCCTCGCTCTTCCGGATGCGCTTTTTGGTTTTAGCGGCGCAGTTCCGCGCCTTGGAAATAAACGTGGATGCTGTGGACTTTTTTCACGCGGTTTTTGATGAGGCCGGTGGACTGGTCCACGCTTTCGGGAATTTCGATGCGGTGCAGGTCGATGACGGCGCGGTAGCCGCGCTCCGAGAGGATGTCGATGATCATGGCGAGCGCGATGGGGTCTTCGAGAAACGGGTCTTCGCTGTTGATGTTGGCGCGACCGGAGATGGCGTGGAGCATGACGATGGGCATCAGCTTTTTCTCGATGAATGCGACGGTGTGCGCGAAGAGGTCGGTGTGCTCGCTTTCGTAGGCGTCGAGCCGTTTGACGAGTTCCTGGCGGGCATGGACGATGATGTCGCTCGCGAGGGGAAGGAAGCGGAGGCGGTCGTGGGTGCGCGGGTCGAGTTCGAGGGAGCTTTGGTAGCGGAGTTCTTCGAGGATCTTTTTGTCAACTTCCTCGATGGTGCCCTCGGCGATGACGAAGTGGTAGTAGAAGATTTCTTTGAGCGACTGGAGCGCCGACCAGGTTTGTTCCTTGAAGACGCGGTAGCGGCGTTGCGCGAGGGGGACGTCGAAGTCGGTGGGGCGTTCCTCCAGGAGCTCGCCGACGCCGGTGCGGCGGACTTCCTCGTTGTGCTGGAGGATTTCGCGTCCGCGCTGGAGCTGGCGTTCGACGCTGGTTTTTTCGTCAACAAAGAGCACCATGATGTGGATGGTGGGCTTGCGGAAATGGGCGCGGAGGGGAGTGTTGAAAAACTCGGCGCGGAGCTGGTCCATTTTGCCGACGAGCATTTTCATGCACTCGACCTGGACTTGGGTGCGCGGGAAGCCGTCGAGGATGACGCCGTCGGCGTATTCGGGCTTGAGGAGTTCGCGCATGAGCAGGCCGACGACTTCGCGGTCGCCGACCATGTTGCCGGAGTTCTTGATGCGCCTGGCCTCAGGCGAGTCGAGAAGCGAGCTCATGACGATGGGGTCGCAGGTGAGGCCGCGTGTTTTCTGGATGAACTGGGTGTGCGTGCCTTTGCCTGCGCCGGGCGCGCCGCCGAGGAGGAGAAATTCCTTGGGGAAGCGGAGGTTTTCGCGCCCGCGTTCCTGTTCGAGGTCGTTCCACACGGCGTCGAAGATGATTTGGGCATCCTTGATTTCGAGTTCGTTGCTGGAGTTGACGGGGGACGCGGGGGCAGCGGCGGTTTTTACGGCGCTGGCGGCTGTGCTGGATGTTTGTGCAGGAGCGGATGCCGGTTTCATACGATGTAAAGGGGTAATCATAGAAACGACTTTCGAAAAATATTCTACAAGAGAAATTGGCATTTTTTTGGACGGGGCGGATTTCGTTCTCGCGGAGGGAATGGGGGCGTGGCTGAGTGGCGGTGTTTTTTTGTCCCCCTTCTTTCGCAACATTTTCAAAATCCATGAAGCCTGATCCTGCTGTTACGACCGGTTCCGTTGCGGCCTCTTCCGCCGATTACAAGTTTCGCGTGCGCGACGCGGTGGTGGGCGCGCAAATGCTTTTTGTGGCGTTCGGCGCGCTGGTGCTGGTGCCGATCCTCACGGGGCTGGATCCGAATGTGGCGTTGTTCACGGCGGGCGTGGGGACGTTGATTTACCAGGTGGTGACGAAGGGCAGGGTGCCGGTGTTCATCGCGTCGAGTTTTGCGTTTATCGCGCCGATCAGCGCGGGGGTGAAGCAGTGGGGGATTCCGGGGGCGTTGTGCGGGTTGCTCGGGGCGGGCGTGGTGTATCTCGTGGTGGCGGGGTTGATCAAGGCGCGCGGAATCGGCTTTTTGCAAAAAATCCTGCCTCCGGTCGTGATCGGGCCGGTGGTGATGGTGATCGGCTTGCTGCTCGCGCCGGTGGGCGCGTCGATGGCGATGGGCAAGGTGGAAGGGTGCGCGATTCCGGCATGGCAGGCGTTGCTCATCGCGGGGGTGTCGTTGCTGACGATGATCCTGGTGTCGTTGCGCGCGCGAGGGATGCTGCGGCTGCTGCCGATCCTGTGCGGCATCGGCGCGGGGTATGTGATGTCGGTGGTTTTGGGGCATGTGAATTTTTCCGGAATCGCGGCGGCCGACTGGATCGCGCTGCCGCGTTTCACGGCGCCGTCGTGGAATCTGTCGGCGATTGTGTTCATGGCGCCGGTGGCGCTTGCGCCGATCATCGAGCATTACGGCGCGGTGCAGGCGATCGGGCAGATCACGGGGCGCGATTATGTGGCAAACCCGGGCATCCACCGCTGCCTGTTTGGGGACGGCGTGGCGACGGGCGTGGCGGCGATGTTTGGCGGGCCGCCGTGCACGACCTACAGCGAGGTGATCGGCGCGGTGGCGCTCACGCGGGCGTTCAATCCGGCGATCATGACATGGGCGGCGATCACGGGGATTTTGCTGGCGTTCGTGGGCAAGGTCGGCGCGGTGCTTGCGTCGATTCCCGCGCCCGTGATGGGCGGGATCATGACGCTGCTTTTCGGCGCGATCGCGACGGTGGGCCTGCAAACGCTCGTGCGCGCGAAGGAGGATCTGCTGGAGCCGCGCAACATGACCATCGTGTCGCTCATCCTCGTGTGCGGCATCGGCGGCATGGTGATCGGCGACCGCGGATCGTTTGCGCTCGAAGGCATCGGGCTCGCAGGCATATTGGGGATCGTGCTCAACCTGATCCTGCCCAGGGCCCGCGCGGAAAAATGCGGCGGGGCGTGATTGCGCGGCGAATCCAATGCGCATCCTTGACACACCCGGTTGCGACGGCATAACGAGTCAACCTTTTAACAACACAAAACCGCATCCACCAACCGCACCCAGCACATGCCCGCAGCCAACGATATTCGCAAAGGACAAGTCATCAAATACAACGGCGAGCCGCACCTCGTCATGGAAACGCAGCACCGCACGCCGGGCAATTTGCGCGCTTTCGTGCAGATCAAGATGCGCAATCTCCGCTATGGAAAGGCGCTTGACCAGCGCTTCGCCTCCACGGACTCCATCGAAGTCCTCCAGACCGACAGGCGCACCCTCGAGTTCAGCTACGCCGACCGCGAAACGTATGCCTTCATGGATCCTGAAAGCTACGAGCAGATCGAGATCAGCGCGCAGCAGCTCGGCGACGTGGTGAACTATCTCACCGCCGGCGGCAAGGTTGACGTGCTCTTCGTTGACGAAAAACCGCTCACCGTCGAGCTTCCCTCCGCCGTTGCGCTCAAGATCATCGAGAGCCCCGAGGGCATCAAGGGCGACACCGCGAGCAACGTCCAAAAACCCGCCAAGCTCGAAACCGGTCTCACGATCCAAGTGCCGCTCTTCGTCAAGGAAGGCGAGCTCGTCCGCGTGAACACCTCCGACGGCACCTACCTCGGCCGCGCCTGATTCGCGGGGCAGCCGCGCGCAACAAAGCGCCATTCTTCCAAAAGCAGCCTGTTTCGCGGGCTGCTTTTTCGTTGGTGATTTTCATTTGTGATTTTGAATCCGCAATCGCGCTTCGAAGGCTGCGTCCAGGCTTGGGAGCGCTCTTTTCTTGCAAAAAGGCCGCTTATTGGCGACTTTTGCCCGGTCCTTTTCCTCCTGCAAACAACACATAACCAATTTACATCATGACCTACCACGTGGCGCGCAACAGTCAGCAGATCGGGACTTACCCCAAGGAAGAACTCATCAATCTTTACAACGCCGGCATGATTTTCCCGACCGATCTCGTTTGGACCGAAGGCATGGCCAACTGGGAAGCCGCCTCGAAAGTTTTTGGCGCGCCCGCTGCATCGTCTGCACCTCCTCCCCTCTCGCCGCCAATGGCAGCCGCGCCTATCCAGAGCGCGCCGCCGAAACCGAATAACAATTTGGTCGGCGCGATTCTCGTGACGCTGTTTTGCTGCTGGCCACTCGGCATTCCCTCGATCGTGTTTGCGGCACAGGTAGATGGGAAATATAACAAGGGCGACTACGCCGGCGCGGAGGAATCGGCCAGAAAGTCCAGAGTGTTCATGTGGTGGTCGCTCGGCCTCGGCCTCGTCGGCATCTTTGCCGCCTTCGGTTTTGGTTTCATGGGCGCGCTCATGGAGCATCGCGGCTACTGACCGGTTTGCCCCGCAATCCTCGTGCTCAGGAACACAGCTCCCCCGCCATTGCCGGAACGCAAAGGTTTTCTCTTCGTCATCCGGCAACCGCGCGTGATTGTCCTGCTGGCGCTGTTGATCGTTGCCGCCGGCTTTGCATGGGTCCGGCACGCGGGTCCCGAGCCGTTGTCGTGGTATCCGCCGTGTCCGCTGCACGCGACGACCGGCATCCTTTGCCCCGGCTGCGGTTCCGCGCGCGTGCTGCATGATCTCGCTCACGGCGATTTGATTGCCGCCTGCGGACGCAACATCCTCATCGTCGCCGCTGTTCCCTTTCTCGGAGTATGGGCGCTCGTCTCGCTCTGGCGCGGCCTGCGCCACAACCTCCCGCCGCTGCAAGCCCCGCTTGGCGCCGCGCGCGTGGCGATGATTGTCGTGCTGGTTTTCTGGATCGCCCGCAATCTTCCGTGGTGGCCCTTCACGCTGCTCGCCCCGTGAGGATTGGATGGCAGAGGCTGCCAGCCCGTGCCTCTCAACCCGCCTGTCGTCGCTCGTTTGCGAAAACGAAAACGTGCTCGCCCAACAACATCGGACCGCGTTTGATCCGTCTTCCATCACACGATGATCGCGTCCGAAAAAACTCCCGCACCAACCGACAGCTCCGCCTCGTGGCGCCGTGATCTCGTGTGGCTCGCGCTCATGCTCGCCGTCTGGTTCGGCCTTTTCCTCGGTTCGCGTCCGCTCAGCAATCCCGACGAGGGCCGCTACACGGAAATCCCGCGCGAGATGGCCGCTGCCAATGACTACGTCACGCCGCGCCTCAACGGCGTAAAATATTTCGAGAAACCACCGCTTCTCTACTGGCTCACCGCGCTCACCATCGAGGCCGCCGGCGTCAACGAGTGGACGGCCCGCGCCTGGGTTGCCGTTTTCGCCGTGATCGGCGCGCTCGCCACCTATGCCGCCGCGCGTTCGCTTTTCGGGCGCGCCGCCGGCTGGTGGGCCGCCATCGTCCTTTCGACGATGCTCATGTATTACGCGTTGAGCCGCGTCGCGATTCTCGACATGCCCGTGTCGGTCATGATCGCGACGGCGCTCTTCGCGTTCCTCGGCGGCATTCGCGCGCCTGCCGGCGCGAAACGCCGGTGGCTCTTCTGGGCGTTTTACGCGAGCATGGCGTTCGCCGTTCTTTCCAAGGGGCTCATCGGTTTTGTGCTTCCCTGTGCGGTCGCGTTCGTGTGGCTGCTCGTTTTCAACCAGTGGAAACGCCTGCGTCCCTGCCATCCTTTCACCGGCGCGCTCGTGCTCCTCGCCATCGCCGCGCCGTGGCACATCCTCGCCTCGCGGGCGAATCACGACTTCGCGCAATTCTATTTTGTCCGCGAGCACTGGGAGCGATTCACATCGACCGTCCATGACCGTGCCGCGCCCTGGTGGTATTTCGCGCCCGTCCTCATCGGCGGCATTTTTCCGTGGGTGTTTTTCATGGGGCAGACGCTGCGCGAAACCCTGCGGGGCGGCTGGCGCGCGATTCGCAATGAGCGCGCCGACGAGTGGTTCCTCATCGTGTGGGCGGTTGTCATTTTTCTCTTCTTCTCGAAATCGCAATCGAAACTTCCGCCCTACATCCTCCCCGTTTTTCCCGCGCTCGCCGTGCTCCTCGGCAAATGGCTCGCCGATGCGTGGCGCGCAAAAATGAAACCAGGCCTGCGCGCCGGTCTGGCCGCCTGCGCGATTGTTGCGGCGATCCTCGGGCTCGCGCTGCTTTTTGCCCCCGTGCCGGCCAGGCACCTCGCGGTCGCGGAAAGCCTCGCCATTCCGCGCATCGGTTTTGCCGTGCTCTTTTTCGTCATGGCCGCCGTGATCGGCTGGAGCCTTCTCCGCGCCGCGCCGCGCCGCGCGCTCGTCGCCATGACCGCCGGCTTTGCCATTTTTCTGGCGTCCTCCAATCACCTCGGCGAAGCGCTGGACACCCGCTCGACCAAACCCCTCTCGCTCGACCTCGCGCGGCGGCTCGCGCCCGGCGATGCCGTGTATTCAGTCGGTGAATACTTTCAGGACATCGCCCCCTACGCGGCGCGCGAAATCTCCGTCGTCGATTACCTCGGCGAACTCGAATTCGGGGTGAATGCCGAGCCGGAAAAAACCGCCTCGCGCTTCATCGGCAAGGCCGAGTTCGACCGCCGCTGGGCCGCCGGGCCGCGCGCCTACGCCATCGTGCAAAAACGCAATGCGGCCCGCTATTTCGCGGAGCTCCCGCACACCGTCCTCGGCGAAACCTCCCGCTACCTGCTCCTCGTCAACAACCCGTAAGCTCCGATCCTGATTTTTTTGCGCATGTCCTCCGCCAATCCGCAGCCGTTTCTCCCTTTCACGCGCCCGGCCATCGACGACGAAACCATCGCAGGCGTCGCCGAAGTCCTCCGCTCCGGCTGGATCACCTCCGGCCCGCAGGTAAAGGCCTTCGAGGCCGCGCTCTCGCAGCTCTTCGGAGGCCGTCCCGTGCGCGCCTTCAACTCCGGCACCTGCACGATGGAAATCGCGCTCCGCATCGCCGGCATCGGCGCAAATGCGGGCGGCTCTGCCACCGATGAGGTCATCACTTCGCCGCTCACCTGGGTCGCGACGAGCAATGTCATCCTCGAAACCGGCGCGCGTCCCGTCTTTGCGGACATCGACCCCGTCACGCGCAACATCGACCTTGCAAAAGCCGAGGCCGCCATCACGCCGCGCACCAAGGCGATCATCCCCGTTGACCTCGCCGGCCTGCCCGTCGACCGCGACCGCCTCCATGCCCTTGCGAAAAAACACAATCTCCGCGTCATCGAGGACGCCGCGCAAGCGATGGGCAGCACATGGCGCGGGCACCTCATCGGCTCGAAAGCCGCGAGCAACGATTTCGCCTCATTCAGTTTTCATCCCAACAAAAACATAACTTCCATCGAGGGCGGCTGCCTCGTCCTCAACGACGAGCGCGAGGCCCGGCTCGCCGAGCAATACCGCCTGCAAGGCGTGATCCGCACCGGCTTCGACGGCATGGATGTCGAGGTGCTCGGCGGAAAGTTCAACCTCACCGACATCGCCGCCCGCGTCGGCCTCGGCCAGCTAAAACACCTCGACGCCTTCAACACCGCGCGCCGCGAGCTCGCGCGCCGCTACTTCGAGTTGTTTGACACGCCCGCCGCGCGCGCCCGCAACCTCGGCCTGCCCGTCGCCGATTTCGAGAACAGCAACTGGCACATGTTCCAAGTCGTGCTCCCCGAGGGTCCCCGCTGTCTCTCTCGCGCGCAAGTCATGGGAAAAATGCACGCCGCCGGCATCGCGACCGGCGTCCACTATCCGCCGATCCACCTCTTCTCCCTGTATCGCGACCTGGGTTGGAAGCCCGGTGATTTTCCCAACGCCGAGCGCGTGGGCCGCGCCATCCTCACGCTCCCGCTCTTCCCCGCGATGACGCCCGCCGATGTCGAGCGCGTCGTGAAAACCCTTACGGAAATTCTTCAGAAAAATTAAACCGCGAATGAAAAGCAGCGCAGACGTTCCTGCCTGTGCGACTTTTCAAAAACCACATCGACCACCGATGAGCACCACCTCCAGTCTCACACACTCTCCTTTCGCGCCGGCCATCATCGACGTTTCCGTTGTCATCCCCGTCTACAACGAACAGGGCAATCTGCCGCTCCTCTTCCAGCGCCTCTATCCCGTGCTCGACAACCTCGGGCGCAGCTACGAGGTCATTTTCACAAACGATGGCAGCGCTGACAGCTCGATCGAGCTTCTCACCGCGCAATTCAACGCGCGCCCCGATGTCACGCGCGTCATCGATTTCAATGGCAACTACGGGCAGCACATGGCGATCATGGCCGCGTTCGAGCGCGTGCGCGGCAAGGTTATCGTGACCCTCGACGCCGATCTGCAAAACCCGCCCGAGGAAATCCCGAAACTCCTCGAAAAAACCGACGCCGGTTACGATTGCGTCGGCGGCGCGCGCCAGAACCGGCAGGACACGATTTTCCGGCGCTACGCATCGAAGCTTGTCAACTTTGTGCGCAAGCGCTCGACCAATATCGAAATGTCCGACCAAGGCTGCATGCTTCGCGCTTACAGCTGCGCCGTGGTCGAGGGGATCGTGCGCAGCGGCGCGATCAACACCTTCATTCCCGCGCTCGCCTACACGCTTGCGAAAAAACCGACCGAGGTTCCCGTCAGGCACGAGGAGCGGCACGCGGGCGTGTCGAATTATTCCATCGGAAAACTCATCCGCCTGAACTTCGACCTCATCACGGCGTTTACCATATCGCCGCTCCAGTGGTTCACGACCTTCGCGCTCGCCTGCTCCGGCGGCAGCCTTTTCCTCGTGCTCGTCCTCGCTTTCCGCCGCATCTTTCTCGGCGCCGAGGCCGAGGGCCTTTTCACGCTGTTCGGCGTTTTGTTCTTCCTGATAAGCGTCTGCATGGTCGGCATCGGCCTCATCGGGGAATACGTCGGAAGAACCTACCAGGTCGTCCGCGGACGGACGCGCTATCAGGTTAACCGGGTGCTGGAGAAAGACGCACAGGAGTGAAAAATCCCAAATCCCAATTTCCAAATCCCAAATAAATCCCAAACTACAAACGACAAATTGCAAAAGGAGAACCGATGAGCGAGAAACCCAATAACTTGGAGGAGCGCACCGCAGTTTTCGCCGAGGATGTGCGCGCGTTTGTCCGGAAATTGCCGCGCACGGTTTCCAATATTGAGGACGTGAAGCAGCTCGTGCGCGCATCGGGCTCGATAGCGGCAAATTGCATCGAGGCGAATGAATCGCTGAGCGCGAAAGACAAGCTCATGCGTTTCCGCATCAGCCGGAAGGAGGCGAAGGAAAGCGGTCTGTGGCTGCGCCTCGTGCATTTGGGCGACGACACGAAGCAGGCCGGACGCCGCGAGTTGTTGATAAGGGAGTCCCGCGAACTGCGCTCCATCCTCTCCGCAATCATCACAAAATTGGAATGATTCCCCGCCGCATTTTGTAATTTGGAATTTATTTGGGATTTGGAAATTGGGATTTGGGATTTCAACACACACACACACACACGAGCCTCAAAACACACACTGACACAAAGACATGAAACCACGCATTCTCTTCCTCGGTTATAGCGAAGTGGGCTACGAATGTCTCTCACTCCTGCTCTCGCGCGGCGACAATGTGGTCGCTCTCATCACGCACGAGGACAACCCCGCCGAAAAAATCTGGTTCAAGACACCTGCCGTCGCCATCAGCAAACACAATTCCGCAATCCGCAATCCGCATTCCGCATTCACCCCCATTCCGATTTTCACGCCCGCTTCCATAAACACTCCCGAATGGATCGCGCGCATTCGCGATGAAATCCGCCCCGATCTGATTCTCTCGGTTTACTATCGCAACATGGTCGGCGCGCGCGTGCTCGAAATCCCCCGCCTCGGCGCGTTCAACATGCACGGCTCGCTTCTTCCCAAATATCGCGGACGCGCGCCCATCAACTGGGCTGTGCTTCATGGCGAGCCGCGCATCGGCATGACGCTCCACAAAATGGTCAAACGCGCCGACGCCGGCGACATCGTCGACCAGGAAGGCGTGGACATCGGCCCGCGCGACACCGCCGAGCAGGCTTTCCGCAAGGTCCTTCCCTGTGCGCGCGCGATCCTCGAGCGCCAGATCGACGCGCTTCTCGCCGGTATCGCGCGAGCCACGCCGCAAGACGAGTCGCAGGCCACGTATTTCGGCGGACGCAAACCGGAGGACGGTCGTATCCACTGGTCAAATACAAGCGCGCGGATCTTCAATCTCATCCGCGCCGTCACCGATCCCTATCCGGGCGCGTTTGTTGATGTGCCCGTGAAACACGGGCAGGATGCCCGTGCCAATCAACCTTCGGGCGCCGTGCCGGCGACCGCCCGCCTCATGGTGTGGTGGGCCGAGCCCGATTCGCCCGCCGTGCAAGAAACCCTGTCAAACGACGCCCGCTCGCGCCCTCATGTCACGCCCATCGCCGCGACCGCCCCGCCCATTCCGCAGCGTCCCGCGCCCGGCGAAATCCTCTCGCTTACGCCGCTCGTCGTCGCCACCGCGGATGGCGCGCTCGAACTCACCCGCACCGAATGGCGCGGCGCGCCCGCAGCGCCGCTGCGCATCGGGCAAATCCTATAACAAGCTCGCACATCCCCGCGCCGCCTGCTTCACTTCTTAATTCTTAATTCCTACTTTCCACTTTTCACCCATGCCACTCAAAGTCCTCATCCTCGGAGCCAACGGCTTCATCGGAAGCTGCCTCACTGCTGCGATCCTCCAGCAAAAAGACTGGGAGGTTTACGGCATGGACGTCGGCTCAAACAAACTCATCGGCAGCCTCGGCAATCCGCGTTTCAAATTCGTCGAGGGTGACATCACCATCAATCGCGAGTGGATCGAGTATCATGTGAAAAAATGCGACGTCGTCATCCCGCTCGTCGCCATCGCCAATCCCAAACAATACGTCCTCGCGCCCCTGCGCGTCTTCGAACTCGATTTCGAAGCCAACCTCGAAATCGTCCGCAAATGCGTAAAATACAAAAAGCGCGTTCTCTTCCCCTCGACCTCGGAGGTTTACGGCATGAGCCCCGACGCCGTTCTCGACGAGACGACGACAAACACCGTTTACGGCCCCATCGACAAACAACGCTGGATTTACGCCTGCTCGAAGCAACTCCTCGACCGCGTCATTTACGCCTACGGCATCCACGAGAATCTCGACTACACGCTCTTCCGCCCCTTCAACTGGATCGGCCCGAAACTCGACAACGTTTTCGAGGCGAAGGAAGGCAGCTCACGCCTTTTCACGCAGTTCATCAGCAACGTGATTTTCAAAAAGCCGCTGCAGCTCGTCGATGGCGGCGCGCAGAGCCGCTCATTCACCTACATCGACGACGGCGTGGACTGCCTGATGCGCATCATTGAAAACAAGGACGGCGCCGCCTCGCGCCGCATCTTCAACATCGGCAACCCGGCGAACAACGTCAGCGTCGCCGAGCTCGCAAAAATCGTCATCGAGATTTTCCGCGAATATCCCTCGTGGCGCGAACACGCCGAGCAGGCAAAAGTCGAGGTCGTTTCGTCGGGCGAATATTTCGGCAAACATTATCAGGACATCCACACGCGCGTCCCCTCGATCAAGGCCGCGCAGGAAGCCCTCGGCTGGACGCCCAAGACCGACCTCCGCACCGCCATCCGCCTCACGCTCGACTACCACCTCGCGCAAAAAGAGCATGACCTCATCGCGTAAGGCATCGCGGGGCAAATCGACGGGAGGGAAAATCGCGAAAGCACATGCCCAGACTCGCCCTTAAAATCGACATCGATACGGAGCGCGGCACGCGCGTCGGTACGCCGGCGCTTGTGGCATTGCTGCGCGAGTTCGGCATTCCGGCGTGTTTTCTTTTTTCGCTCGGGCCGGACAACACCGGCAAGGCCATCCGGCGTGTGTTTCGTCCCGGATTTTTCAAGAAAGTAAGCCGCACCTCCGTCGTGAGCATGTATGGCGTACGCACGCTGCTCAACGGCACGCTCCTGCCCGCGCCGCATATCGGGCGCAAACACGCCGGCATCATGCGTGCCGTGCGCGACGCCGGTTTCGAGACGGGCATCCACTGCAACGACCATTTCCGCTGGCAGGATTACGTGCGCGCCATGCCGCTCGAAGACGTCCGCGCCGAATTCTCCGCTGCGTTCTCCGAATACCAGCGCATCTTCGGCACGCGTGCGCTCACCGCCGGCGCGCCCGGCTGGCAGACCTCTGCAAACGCGCGCCAGGTTTACGACGAGGCGGATCTGCTCTACTCAAGCGATACGCGCGGCGGCGCGCCGTTTTTCCCGCGCATCGACGGGCGTGTTTTTTCGACGCTCGAAATTCCAAGCACGCTGCCGACCTTCGACGAGCTTCTCGGACGCCCCGAATACCCCGACGACAAAATCGTGGCGCACTATTTGAGCCTGTTGCGCGAGGATGCGCTGAATGTTTTCACGCTGCACGCCGAGATCGAGGGCATGATGAAGCTGCCGCTTTTCCGCGCACTGCTCGAAGCCTGCCGCGCGGCGGGTGTGGAGTTTGTACGTCTCGATGCGTGCGCGCGCGAATTGCTTCAAAATCGCGGTGCGATTCCCGTGCGCGACATTGTCATGGCCGAAATCGACGGACGCTCGGGACTGGTGGCGACCGAAGGCACCTTGAGCTAAGTGGGACAAGGACGACTGCGAATTAGGGAGTTTCTTCGAACAACGCGTGCGGCAGGGAGCGGCGTGCCTCTGGCCGCCGGACGCGACGAAGTCGCGCCTTTCGCGTGGAAACGGACATTTTATCGCGTGTTTGTCGTTTGTTTTTTGGCGAGGCTTCGCCTCGTCCGGCGGCTGGAAAGCCGCCGCTCCCTGTCGCACGCGTTATTTTGATTACGACGAGGCTACGGCTGATATCGTAACGTAATACGTTACAATCAAAAAACCGATGATAAAGCGTAAATAATGCGGAGAAAGAGTAGGAAAGCGGAGGAAAAACGGTCATTGTAACGTATTACGTTACAAGCGTCGGATTGAAAGCGGATTGAAAATGCCGGGTTGCGGTTTGGCGCGGGGGACGGGCTTTCGTTTTCGCTTCGGGGGATTTTATCCGATCAGGTTTTTCAACGCCGCCAGGTATTTCGCGCGTGTGTCGGCGATTACGTTTTCGGGCAGGCGCGGCGCGGGCGGCTTTTGATCCCAGTTGATCGCGAGGAGGTGGTCGCGCACGAATTGCTTGTCGTAGCTCGGGGGCGATTGATCCGGAGCGTAGCTTTCGGCGGGCCAGTAGCGCGAGGAATCGGGCGTGAGCACTTCGTCGATGATGAACAGCTTGCCGTCGGCGTCGGTGCCGAATTCAAACTTCGTGTCGGCCAGGATCATGCCCGCCTGCTTTGCGCGGTCGTGGCCGAGTTTGTAGAGTGCGAGGCTGGCGGCCTTCACTTTTTCGTAGAGGGCGGCCCCGACCGCGGCCGCGCCCTGCTCGTCGTTGATCGGCTCGTCGTGCTGGCCTTTGGGGGCCTTTGTCGTCGGGGTGAAAATGGGCTCGGGGAGCTTGTCGGCCTGGCGCAAGCCGGCGGGCAGCTTGATGCCGCACACATCGCCGGTTTTCTTGTAGGAGCTCCAGCCGCTGCCCACGAGATAGCCGCGCACCACGCATTCGATCGTGAGCGGCTTGAGTTTGCGGACGATCATCGAGCGCAGTTGCAGGCCGCGGTCGTTGATGCCGCGGCGCGCGAACTCGCCCGCCTGGTCGGGGAGCAAGTGATTTGGGAGGATATTTGCCTTTTCGGCCTGTGCGAACCACCAGTTGCTGATTTGCGTGAGGATGACGCCCTTGCCGGGAATGCCGTCGGGCAGGATCACGTCGAAGGCCGAGAGCCTGTCGCTTGCGGCGATCAGCAGGGCGTCCCCAAGGTCAAAAATCTCGCGGACTTTTCCGGAGGCGATTTTCGGGAAGGAGAGGCCGTCGATCGAAGTGACGGCTTTTGCTGGCAGTGCGGCGGCGATTTCGGCGTAAGTCATGGCAGGAGGAAAAAGCGACCAGTGAGATGCGAAAAATGCAAAACAAAAGCCGGAAATAACCCGAGGCGTGATTTTCACTCCGCTCTTAAAACTGGCCATCACCAACCCTTGCAAAAATCATCCGATCCGGCAGCCTTCACCAATCATCACATCACAACGCGACAAAACCCGACCCACTCCCGCCACCATTTGCCACCCAGGCGCCCATGATCCAACCGGCCACGAATTTCAAGGAGACCCTCACCGATGCGGAAATCGATTTTCGCCGCATGTGTGACAACTCCCCCATCTTCATCTGGATGTCCAACACCTCCGGTTCGTGGTTCTTTTTCAACAAGGCTTGGAGGGCCTACACCGGCCAGCAGGAACAGGAAAACACCACGCAATGGCTTGAAAAAATCCACCCCGAGGATCGCGAGCCCGTTGCCGCGCGTTTCAAAAAACATTTTGCCGCGCGCTCGCCCTACCGCGCCGAATACCGCCTCCGCCGCCACGACGGTGTGTATCGCTGGGTCGTCTCGCACGCCTCCCCCTACTACGACTCGCACAACCGCTTCGGCGGCTTCATCAGCGCGTGTTTCGATTTCAACGACCAGTATGAATTCGAAAACACCCTCGCCGCCCGCGCCCTCAAGCAAGCCGCGCTTGCCTCCTACAGCCGCTTCGCCCTGGAGCCCCGCAAGTTCAGTGATCTCACGCGCGAGGCCGTCAAAGTCGTCCTCCAGACCCTCCACGTTGATTGCGCCTACGTAGCCTCGCTCAACCGCGACGATCTCACGCTCACCCTCGAAGCCTCCGCTTGCCGCCTCGGCCAAAAGCCCCCGCACAATCTCGGCACGATCAAACCCGGCGCGCTCTCCATCACCCGCGCCATGCAGATGGCCGACGATCAGGACGACTTTTCCCTCGCAAAGCTCCTTGCCGCCAACGGCATTCGCTCTGCGCTCATGTGCCCCATCGGCGTCGGCAGGCAGCTCTACGGCTACCTCTTCGCCAACACCCGCACCGTCCGCACGTTCTCTCCCGAAGCCATCGATTTTATCCAGGGTCTCGCCAACATCCTCGGCACCGTACACCAGCGCGAACTCGCCGAAAGTGCCCTCGCGGAGAGCGAACAAAAACTCCTCCAGTCGCAAAAAGTCGAAGCCATCGGCCTGCTCGCGGGCGGCATTGCGCACGACTTCAACAACCTCCTCACGGCGATTCGCGGCTACACCGAGCTCATAAAGGAAAACATTGCCCGGCTTCCCGCCTCCGACACCTCCCAGACCCTCCGCGTTCACGCCACCGGCATCGAAAACACCGCCCTCCGCGCCACCAAGCTCGTGAGCCGGCTCCTCGCCTTCAGCCGCACCCAGGCCGCCGAGATCGAACGCATCGACCTCAACACCGTCGTTCTCGACCTGAAAGACCTCATCGCCGCGTTCCTCCGCAGCGGCATCCATCTCGGTGTCCAGCTCGGCTCCGAGCCTGTCAACGCCTGCGTTGACCGCAACCAGATTGAGCAGGTCATCCTTAACCTCGCCATCAACAGCCGCGACGCCATGCCCGACGGCGGACGCCTCACGATCAGTGTTTCTCCCCTACAAATCGCTTCCGGCGCGTACCCCGCGCTCGAGCCCGGCAACTACGCGCAAATCCAGGTCACGGACACCGGCACCGGCATCCCGCCCGAGGTGCAGCAAAAACTCTTCACTCCCTTCTTCACCACCAAGCCCAAAAACCGCGGCACCGGGCTCGGCCTCCCTACTTGCGCCAACATCGTCAAGAACGCGGGCGGCAAAATCAGCTTCGTCACCGCGCCCGGCAAAGGCACCGCCTTCACCATCCTTCTTCCCGATTTCCCCGCGGGACACGCCGCCGCCGGCCCCGACAGCTCCGTCGCGCCTTTCTTTCTCGAACCCGAACCCGCATCACCCTCCGGCGCGACCCAGCAGTTGCAAAACTCCGACGACGCCGAATTGCCTG
This sequence comes from Ereboglobus sp., assembly GCA_029974595.1. Lineage (GTDB taxonomy): Bacteria > Verrucomicrobiota > Verrucomicrobiia > Opitutales > Opitutaceae > Ereboglobus. Next base: position 51,906 of record JARKRC010000045.1, read on the forward strand.
CCGGCTCCGAAACCATCATCCTCGTCGAGGACGAGCCCGCCATCCGCGACGTCACCACCGCCATCCTCGAATCGCTTGGCTACACCGTGCACGCCTACGAATCCGGCGAAGCCCTCATCGCCCAATATGAATCCGGCGCGAACACCCCGTCCGACGCCAGGCTCCTCATCACCGACATCAACATGCCCGGCATCAGCGGACGCCATCTCGCCGAACGCATGCGCGCCCTGCACACCGGCCCTATGAGCGTCCTCTATATCTCCGGCTTCATCAGCGAAGCGATCCGGAAAAGCGGCGGACACTTCCTCGAAAAAGCCTTTACGCGCGATGAGCTCGCGAAAAAAGTGCGCGAGGCGCTCGACAACTGATCCCTGCGCGCCGTCACAATGAACGACACCCTCTTCACGTCTCTCATATTTTACATTTGTGCCATTGCCTACGTCCTGTGCTTGGCCGTCTGGCGCTGGCGCGAAAACCGGAACAACGAACGCATATCGCCCGGCTTCAAACTCCTTCGCGGCCCTGGCGAATCGCTCCGGCAGCGAATCGCCGCCATCGACGACAAGCTCTTCTCGCAGCTTTACGGTCTATTGATGGTTCCCATCCTGCTGCTCATGGTGCTTTTTCATGCGCTGTTCGCCCCTGGTCTCTTTTCGGGCAAAACTGCACCCGATTCTTTAATCAACAACCCAATGGTGTGGGGGCTGCCGTTCATATTCGCGTGTGTGATCTGGTCGACAATCAGGATCCTCCGCCTCCTCTCCAAACGCCGCAACCTCTACCTCGGCTATTTCGGCGAACGCGTCGTGAGCGAAAGCATCGACACCCTGCGGACGAAAGGCGCACACATCTTTCACGACGTTCCCCTGCGGGGCCGCGCCGGCGCCGTGAACATCGACCACGTCATCGTTTCTCCCGGCGGCATCTTTGCCGTCGAAACAAAAACCCGTCGCAAAGGCCGCGTCCGCGAAGGCCGCGCCGACGGCAAGATCATCTATGACGGCGCGCAGCTTGCCTACCCGTGGGGCGAGGACACCCACGGGATTTCCCAAGCCATGTACAACGCGCTCTGGCTGGACAAAAACATCGACAAAACCGCGTTCCCCAACGTGACCGTCCAGCCCATCCTCACCTTTCCCGGCTGGCGCATTGAGCAAACCGCCTCCGAAAGCACTGTCCGCGTCCTCACCCCCGCGCAAATCCCGCTGTATCTCGACACGCTTCCGCCCGTGCTCAGCGCCGGCCAGATCAAGCACATCGCGCAGCAGCTCGAAGCCCTTTGCCGCGACGTGGAGTTTTAATGGATTAAGATTTAAGATTAAGTTTAAGATGAAGCACTCGGCGGACGAAACCTTTGAGAAACTCGACGTGTGGAAACGCAGTCATGCGCTGAGTATCGAAATATACCGGCTGCTTGAAAAATGCAAAGATTGGGGATTCCGGGATCAGGTGACACGGGCGGCAAATAGCATATCTGACAATATTGCGGAAGGGGCGGAACGTCCCGGTAAGGCTGAATACCGCGCATTTATAGGATACGCCAAGGGATCGGCGGGCGAAACACGCTCCCAGTTGTTGCGGGCAAAAGCCCTTTGCTATATATCGGCAGTGGACGCGGATCGGCTGGTCTCAGAACTTATCGAGATTTCCCGGATGTTACGAGGCCTCTACAAGAGCATGGAGTAGCCCCCCTTAATCTTAATCTTAAACTTCCCCTCGTGACGCTTGCCGAAAAACAACAACGCCTTATCGACGACCTCCTCGTCATTCCCGACTCGCAGGAACGCCTTGCCATCGTCGTTGCCCGCAAAAACCACCTCGCCCCGCTCGCCTCCTCCGACCGCACCGACGCCAACCGCGTCCCCGGCTGCGTTTCCACTGTCTGGCTCACCGGTAGCCCCGATCCTGACACGGGTCGCCTCCGGCTCCGGATCGACGCCGAGTCCCCGCTTGTCAAAGGTCTCGTCTCGCTCCTCTGCGAACTCTACGACGACACAGTCCCCGCCGCCGCCGCGACCTTCGAGTCCGGGCTTCTCGAAAAACTGAACATCGCTCGAAACCTGAGCCCCACGCGCCGCAACGGCCTCGTTGCCGTGCAAGCGCGCATCCGCGCCATCGCATCCGCGCTCTGACTGATTCCGCAGTCCGCGTTCCACATTCCGCATTGCTCTACGACGCTCACAACCATCTGCAAGATCCCGCACTCGCGCCGCACCTCGACGAGATTGCCGCCGCCTATGCCGAAATCGGCTTAAAACGCGCCGTCGTCAACGGCACCTGCGAAGCCGACTGGCCGGATGTTACGGCGCTTGCCCGCCGTTACGATTTTGTCCTGCCCAGCTACGGCCTGCACCCGTGGGATGCCGGCAACCGCAGCCCTGCTTGGTTCGATACCCTGCGTTCGACGCTCGACGCCAACCCCGACGCGTCCGTCGGGGAAATCGGCTTGGATCGCTGGATACTCGACCGCGCCCGCCCTGACGACCCGCAGCTCGCCGGACTCCGCCGCGCCCCGCTTCCCGAGCAAATCGAAGTCTTCCGAGCGCAACTTGCCCTCGCTGCAGAGCGCAATCTCGCCGCCAGCATTCATTGCCTGGATGCTTTCGGTGCGCTCCTCGAAGTGCTCGAAACCACGCCGCTTCCGAAGCGCGGATTTTTGCTCCACGCCTACAGCGGCCCCACCGAAATGCTCCCGCAGTTCATCAAGCTGGGCGCGTATTTCTCATTCAACGGTTCCTTTCTTTCCGCGCATCACGCCCGCCACCGTGACGTCTTCCGCCAAATCCCGCTGGACCGCCTCCTCATCGAAACCGACGCCCCTGCCATGTCCCCGCCCGCCGGGTACCGCACGCACGCTTTTGCCCCGCCCGATGAAAAACTAAACCACCCGGCAAACATCGCTGCGGCTTATGCCCCCATTGCCTCAATGCATGGGGTGCCGGATGGAACGCTTGCCGATTCCGCCCTCGCCAGTATCAGGCGGCTTTGGGACGGCGCAGCGGATCGGAGGTAAACAAAGATCTTGGAGGTCTCCATCTGGCGCATGTCATTAAACGTCCTTTCTCCGAGATTGATGATTGGTGTAGACCAATAACAAGCTTGATTCTCGAAAGAGTTGTGCGGAGTTGGGTGGGGTTTGCCTCGCAAATTGTTCCTTATTGCGTAATGCGAGTTAAGTGATACTGAAAAATTGTGTATGAAAATTTCCATTGTTATTCCAGTTTTCAACGAATCAGCGGGTATTGAATTATTGCTGCGGCGCTTGCAGGATGTTACGGTCGGGTTATCCGAGCATGAATGGGAAATCGTATTCGTTGACGATGGCAGCGCGGATGACACGGCCAGTGCCATCATGCAGCACCGCCGGTTGTTTCATGGGGAAATGAGGGTGGTGGAGTTTTCGCGCAATTTCGGACATCAGCCTGCATTGTTGGCGGGATTGCAGCAAGCAGACAGCGATGTAATTTTTTGCATAGATGCTGATTTGCAAGATCCGCCTGAGCTGTTCGGAGCCATGCTCGAAAAATATGCCGAGGGGTTTGATGTGGTCTATGCGGTTCGCAAAACACGGGTCGAGTCATGGCCAAAACGCTGTGCTTACAAGTTGTTTTATCGGCTGATGAGATGGATGACGGATGTGCCAGTGGCAGTGGATGCAGGCGATTTTGGATTGGTGACGCGGCGTGTGGCGCAGATCATGACAGGTGGGGCGGATAAGGATTTGTTCTTACGCGGTCTTCGTGGCTGGAGTGGTTTCCGCCAGACGGGCTTGGAATATGAACGGCCTGGACGTGCTGCTGGCGAAACGAAGTATTCTTTTTCGAAATTGCTGAAATTAGCTGCGAGCGGCTGGCTGGGTTTTTCTTCCATGCCCTTGCGTTTCGCCACAGCGATGGGAATATTATCAGTATGCTTGTGCGCGGGCTACGGCACTTATGTGCTGGCACAAAAGCTTTGGGGAGAGGCCCCTCCTCCCGGTTGGACTTCGCTGACATTAATCGTATTATTTATCGGCGGCGTGCAATTATTATCCATCGGGATTTTGGGAGAATACATTGGCCGTATATACAAACAGCTGCAGCCGCGTCCACTATTCATTATTAAAGAAATCCGGCAGTTATAGCTACTGGTGGGGAACCAAAAATCGAAGGAAAGTGCCATTCGTCCGGGTTGAGCCTGGGCATTTTGCATAATGCTTGGCCGAAGTTCTGTTGATATGCGCAGCTCGATGCAATTTCTATTGCGCCGGCTGGCGACGGCATCCGATACAAAGTGCGCCCGCCAGAAGCAACCCAGCTAGCGAGATCGATAAATATAGACTGAAATTCACCGGCCAATAATCAAAGCGCACTGTATGTTCGCCGGGAGGGATGAATATGCCCCGAAACATGTAATTCGTCCGGTGTATCGGGACTTCTTTTCCGTCGATGGTCGCGCGCCAGCCGGGATACCAAGTGTCGTTGATTGCCAGCAGTTGCGATCGGACGCCACCACTTATTTGAAATTCAAGATGATTGGTTGTTTCACTCACGAGACCCAACACGCCGCGTGCGGCGTTGGCTGTTTTTGTCTCCGTCGGTGTTGCAGGCAGCTGGGCTACGGCAACACGGCCTTTGGCTAAGGCTGCCGACTCAACGGCGGGACACTGCTGAAGCTGCGCATTGGGCGTGATGACTACATGACGCAATGCCTCTTCATTATCGGCGACTGGCTGCCATTGTGAGTAAAGCATAAAACGCGGAATCGCGGTAACCCGGTTGTTGAGAAACAAGCGTCTGTCCGCGCCTCCCCATAAAACTTGCGGCCACGGTTGTCCGCCAACCTCCCACCGCACACTGGCGGCATCAAGGAGGTTATTTCGGACTGTTTGGCTTTGTGTGGCGATGAGATTAATCCATTTTCTGAAAGCCATTGTTTTGAAGCCATTTTGGCATAATACATCCAGATTGTGGTTGGGATACCATGCGCTATTGACGCCTGCCTCGATGGCCCATTCGTAAATATCAGGACGCCGATCGCCATACAAGAATTGATGTACGTCATTATACCAAGAGAAGGCGCGATATCGACTATCAGTCGCCAGTTTGGTTATGGCAGGAATACGGTCGTAAATATTGATCGGACCGGTGGTTAAAGCGGGCCGCGAAACCAGCAACAGGTTTAGAAACATCAGCATCACTGCTGTCATCGACGCATTTTTATTATTAGACTTGGACATCAAGGTCCACAGTAGCCATCCGAAAGCCAATAACAGAAAAGCACCTGCCCATGCGAGGTTTGGCAGTACAGCTGCGAGCTCGGTGTCGGGAATTGGCTCGTTAAAGCCAAAAAGCATGGGCATTAGCGACGGGCGGGCTAGGCAGGCTACGGCCAGCAAAGTCAATAGCATGACTGCGGTAGCTTCGATCCATAGTGTAATAATGATACGCCGTGCCAGCGGACGGGGTGCATTCAAAATATAACTTACACCTGCGCCGATAAGCAGGATTTCGCCGGTGATTACTAGTAGCAGGAACTTTGAGGCAAAGCGCAGTTTCTGCATCATCGGCACGTAGTCCCGCAACCATGGGTAAAGCGGCGTATTGCTTCCCATGGCGACCAGCAATGCGAAGACGAACAATACCGATCCCCATAGTATGAGCAGTTTTCCCGTTCGGTCGCGTTCCCTCCAAGGTTGGAGAAAGGCGAACGGCATGGCCAGCAATGCCAGCGCTCCAGTGTAAAACGAACCCAGACTGAACTCAAACATACCAGGCGTCCAAAAAGCCTGGGGATAACCAGATCGTCCGCCGATCATTGGAAACACCGCTTTCAACAGTGATACCACCGATAGCGAACCCATATTAATACGGCTGTCAAAAGCATCTACGCCGCCGCGTTCGGTAAATGGTAAGAACTGCCAAAACAAGGCCAAAGGCGGCATCACAATCAGAATTGCAATTATGCCAGCTGCGCCAGCGAACAGTGCTAACGACCATAGCATCCGCCAACTTCGGGCCGTGAGTGCAGCAAACACGATGAACAAGCCGTAGGCGATTAAGGGATAGGCAAAAAACTCATGATATTGAAATGAATAATGCAGAGCAAATGCTCCTGACATGGCCGCTATCCAGCCTCGCCGCTGCCAGAGGGATGTCAGCAAGCTGTCACGGCTATCAAGTTCAAGATGAAAGCATCGTGCCAAAATGCCGAGGTTGAGAAAAATCCAAATCAAGGCGAAGGGGCAAAGGATGAACTCCATTTGTGCTGTGGTAAACGTGCCAAACATCACTGCAATCGTTGCCACCAATGCGGCTGTCCTCTCGAGCTTCATCTGCCGTGCGAAAAAATACGCAGCCAGTCCCATTAGCCAAAGGTTGAAGAGAAAAAATATATTAATTGCCCATCCTGCTGGTAAAAATCCGAAGACTGCTGATAGCGGATAGAGAAACATATTAAAGTTCTCCAGAAATGGTGAACCGGTTCCGAGTGTGTTCCAAAGCGGAAAACTGCCGTCTGCAATCACTTGCCAGCCAAACTGGACAGGTTTTACAATGAGAAAGTAGCCGTCACGTAGCAAAAAGGTCTTTCCTCCGAAAAACAGATCACCAAGGAACACCAGTGTCAGTAGAAATAGCAAAACACAGGGGTGTGCCGCGATTCGCAAAAAAAACGGCTGTGGCATTGCCGATGCGTTTTTCTGAAGGTCAGGGAGGGATTTCATAGTTGTTTTTCGGAGGTGGGAAAACAGATGTCAAAAATCAACGATGTGCCAGGCAGGAGGTCGGGGAAAAGAAAATACTCCGCGTAAAAAAATAATCCGAGCATGTGATGCAGGCTGATCGCAATGCGTCTGTGCGGTGGATTGATCTTTGCTGCGCGTCCTCCTTTGAGAAGTAATGACAGTCGTGCCGGAAGCCACAGCGAATGAAAAAAATAGGTTATCTTCCTAGGGCAACCTCCGGCATCCATCACAAGTTTTTTTACAGAATTTCGATCATAGCGCCGATAGTGCCCGTTAAGCTCATCCCAGTTAGAGAACAATTCCATCCGGGCAGGGACAGTAGCCACGATACATTTTACATTTGGGAAATCTTGGCACAGTTGTTTTAAAAAATTTTCTGGAGTGGGGAGATGTTCAAGCACATCCAACAGCAACAGTGTATCGTATGTGATCCGTTCTTCATGAGGCAAGCTAGCGGCATCTATGCCAGTCCGTACATGTTCCCTGACCGCTGACCGCGGGACAATATTCGCGATGTCGACACCTTTAACCGCAAAACCGCGCTTGCGCAAATACTCTACCACAATCCCCTTTCCGCAGCCTACTTCCAATATCCGCCCGGACAGGCATCCGCGCCTCTTCAGGGTATTTGCAATGATTTTATTGCGAGCACACGTCCAATAATGATTTTGCACACCCTCTGGATATATGGCATCGAATTGGTGTTCGCCAAACTCTGTTGCGGTTTTTTTCATGTTGTGTCTCAAAATTAATTTTTTTGCATAGCAACGCGTTTCGACTTATGATTATCGTTGTCGAGTAAACTATATATATTCCTATCCATAAATTTAAAACATCTATAAAGATGTCATCCGATGGCAGATGACGAGTTGCTTTATGTCGGATAGGCATCAGTAATCTTCGTTAGAAGGTTCGAATGATAGTGAGAATTTTTATGAGCCATCTCCTGTCGTTTGCATAGGACCGGGACTTGTTCGTCTGAAAATAAGCACTACATCGCGGTCATGGTTGTATTGAGTGACCGGTTCGAATCTGCGCCAGAAGAGCTCCGGGCGGTAGAGGTCTTTCCATAATACGTCTATTTTTTGAGCCAATTCATAGCGTACAGGCAGATGCCAGTACTGGGAGATATCTCTTTCCAGTTGTTGCAGGTTTCCAGATCCAAATGCCACCAGCCAGTCGGGCAGTTTCTCGCCCTTGAAATGCACCGGAGACAGTGCTGCGTATTGCGGTTTGGAACGATTGTCGAACTGCCAAGCATACAGTAGCTGCGGCGTCGAAAACATCAACGGATAACAACTATCCAAGCCATTGGTGACATACACAGAGTCGCCGGGAGCGGCGTGGGCGTTGAGCCAGACGGCGGTAGGGCGGTAGGGCTCCGGGTTGGGCGAGAGGATTTCCTGAACGTAACACCATGCGGTCGACCGCGCACCGCACCATTTGAAGAACATGCCGCCATGGGTGAGATTGCTAAAAAATACCAAGGCAGCCAGTGGCGCCGCGACCGCCATGCGCCCGAATGACAGACGGCACGCTGCCCATGCTGTCAGTGCGATGCCCGCCGGCAACGTCGGGAGCAAATAGCGCACATCGGCAACTTGGGTGCTCGAGACCAATTGCGTGGTGATCACGGTCAACACCAGTGTCATCACCACGATGCAAGTCAGCGCCCGCAGCGCCGGGGTTGGAAACGGGGTCTTTTTTATCCGCGCCACGCTGATGCCGAAGGCCAGTAGAATCAATGGCCATGAGAGGAATTCCACCGTGTTGAGATCGCGAAGATGCCACCACCAAAGTGTGAGCTGTTCCGTCAGGCTGTTCTTCCACAGGTTGCCATCAGTGCCGGTTTTGAGGGGACACCAGACAAGAAAGACGAAGGTGTTGATGATAATCTGCGGCAACCAGACGATCAGCCAGTCGCCAAGGGAGAGGGCGGGGCGGCCTTCCCGACGGCGCCACACCAGAAAATCCACGAACAGCGCCGCATACACCATCACATACATGGAATAATGGGAGGCGAACAATACCGACGACGCAGCAGCCATGCCCGCAAGCCAGCGTTTACGTCCGTCCCACTGCCAATAGCACCATGCAACCACCGTGGCGGCCAGCACCGCCAGTGCGTAATAACGACAGTTGCGAAAATACAAAAACATCGAAACGTTGCCGATGATGCCCAGCGACAGTACCAGCAGATAGCTTAAGGTCGCTCGTCGCGCCCACCATAGCATCAGCGCCACTGTGAGCAGTCCGCATAGCGCGAAGGGCAATCGCGCCTGCCAATTGCCGACACCGAATACGGCGAACGAGGCGGCTGTCGCGTAGTACATTGCCGGAGGCATCGCGCGGATTTCAAGGCCGACCAGCTCGCGTCCGTTCAGCCAGGCAACAATGTTGCCGTTTTTCAACAGCGCCGTTGTATCTCCCGTTTCGAGCACTCCTTCGCCTCCCAAAGCCGTGAGTGCTTCATCGCTCCAAAGCGAATACGCTCCCAGATTCCAAAACAGCAAAAACGCCGCCACTAGTAGCGTGCCCGTGCAAATCGCCAAGCGCCAGCGCCGGTCGCGGGTGCCGCTGCCGGCGGGCGCGGGGATGCAAGGCACGCTGTCAGGATTGTCATTCATGCTTCAGAACTTCCGAGGTTTGCGGGCGTTTTTCCTCGACCACCTGCTCCACAAGGTAATGCGGACGGCCTTTGATTTCTCGATAAATTCTTGCCAGATATTCGCCGACGATACCGAGGCAGAGCAGTTGTACGCCGCCGAGGAAAAAGATGCCCACCGTTTGCGTGGCGAATCCCACAACGAGGCGGTCCGTCCACCAACCGAACCATTGTCCCACACGTTGGAGGAACACCAGCGCGGTGCAGACTGTGCCGAAGAGGCACAGGGACAATCCGAGCCACGAGATAAAACGTAGCGGAATCTCACTGAAACTGGTGATGCCGTTCCATGCATAGTTGAACAATTTTGCATAGGTCTGTTTCGGTTCGCCTGCCCGCTCGCGACGGTCATACCAAACCATGGCTTGCCGGTGGCCGAGCCAGCAGCGCAGCGCCGGTAAAAACAAATTGCGTTCGGGAAGTCGTTTCAACTCCTCCACGACTACGCGGTCCATCAGGCCGAACGTACCGCTGTCTTGGGGCATCACGTTGTTGGTCAGTCGTCCGAAGACCACATGAAAACCCCGCAGCAGCAACCCACGCATGCCGCGTTCCGGGCGCGAACGCCGGCGCCCAATGACCAGCCGGGCACCATCGCGCCAGCGGGCAAGCATTTCGGGGATGGCTTCGGGTGGGTCTTGCAAATCGGCGTCGAGAAAAATTACTGCATCTCCGTTTGCGTGGTCCAGCCCGGCGCGGTAAGCGGCCTGTTGTCCGAAGTTGCGTGTCAGGCAGACCAGCCGGGCGCGCGCCATGTCGCGCATCTCTTTTCGCACAAGCGCCACTGTGTCGTCACTGCTGCCATCGTCCACGGCCAGCCACTCCCATTTGACTGAGGCATCTTGAAACAACTGCCGCAACGCGGCGGCGAGCGCGGCAATCGTGTCGCTTTCGTTCCACAGTGGTGTGACTACTGTGACAAGCTGGGATGTATTGGATGCGTTCATAGTTTCAGGCGTTTGAAAATGGATTCAGGAATCAGTCGTATCACCAACATGATCAGGCGCCAGAACCACGGCGTGTAGAGCACGTCACGCCCTTTTTCCGTCGCGGCCAGAATATCGCGGGCCGCGCGGTCGGCGGATACTTTCAGCAGGCTGTGGATGTGCGCGGCCATCGGCGTGTCCACATAGCCGGGTTTGACGGTTAGCACCCGCACGCCAGACGGGAACAGGCGGTTGCGCAGTCCTTGCAGGAAGGCAGTCAGTCCGGCCTTGGCTGCGCCATAGGCATAGTTGCTTTGGCGGCCCCGGTCGCCGGCCACCGAGGAAATCACGACAAGCGAACCACGACCGGCAGTTTCCATGCGGTTAGCCAGATCGCCAAGGAATGATACCACACTGAGCAAGTTGATTTGGAACGAATGCAGGGCCTGCTCGAAATCCCGCTCGCACTTTTTCTGGTCAATAAGCACGCCGTGGCAAATGAAAGCTGCGTCCATCTCGCCCAGCCATTCCCATGCGCGCTGCACAATGGCGGCATGGTTGGCGGGTTCCTCAAACGTCACCGCCTGCACCTCCACCTGAACGCCGTGGCGCAGCCTCAAATCGCGTGCCATGAGGTCAAGTTTTTCCTTGGAGCGCCCTGCGAGAAACAGGGTGGCGCCGGAAGCCGCGAGCTGTCCGGCAAGCGCTTGCGCAATGCCGGAGGTGGCGCCAATGATAAGTGCTTTCTGAATGCGCATTTTCATGCCGGGCCGGCTCGTTTAGAGAAGTCCTTTGGTAAGGCGACGCCACGAATTTGAGGAAAACGCCGGGTCGACAAATGCGCTGAAGGCCTTCCAGTTGGGACAGGTTTTCGCAAAACACTCGGGCGGCATGAGCACATCCTTGCCGGGATTGAAAATGGCGCCGGCGTCCAGCCCGATGCGGAAGATTTTATCGAAAAGCTGCCGGGTGCGCGGGCCTTTGTTGGGAAAATCGATGCCGAGCGTAACGCCGGGACGCGGAAACGACATCAGGCCGGGCGAGCGCACGGAGCCGAGTTTTTTCAACACGGCCAGAAACGCGCCTTGCCCCAATTTGGCGGCTTGTTTGAAAATTTCCCGCAACGCATCCCTGGCCGAATCGAGCGGTAGCACGATTTGCGCTTCATAAAATCCAGGCGTGCCATAGACGCGACGCCAATTTTTGACTGCATCCTGGGGATAAAAGAACCCCGCGTAGTGCTGGAGGCCGGATGTCTTTTGCCGAAGTTGTCGGCTGTAGTAGAGCTGGTTGAAAACACGGATGGAGAACCGGTTCAGTGCGAACGATGGAAATCCGCGCGGAAAATTAAACGGCTGCTCTCCGTGCGGTTTCAATCCGCCAGTGTCACTATCGGCATAGTTGCCTTGCATGTAAATACCCCGCCCCCGTGTGACGCAATCGACCCAGGCGACTGTATGCTCGAATTTTGCGTCAGAGCCTTCACATACATCGAAAAATTCGTCGAGATTGCGGAACTTGATCGACTCGGTTTCTATCATCGTGCTGCGAATGCGCCGGAGACGGAATTCCACCCACGTAATCAATCCCGTGAGGCCCATGCCGCCAATCGTCGCGGCAAACCAATCGCTGTTTTCCACAGGCGAGCAAACGAAGCGTCGATTGCCCGAACGCAGCAATTCGAGGCGCGTCACATGGCATCCGAAGGTTCCTGCGCGGTGATGATTTTTACCGTGGACGTCATTGGCGACCGCGCCACCGAGCGTTACAAACCGCGTGCCTGGCGTGGTGGGTAAAAACCAGCCGCGAGGCACAACAAACCGCAGTATTTCGTCAAGGCTTGCTCCCGCTTCGCAGCGGATGATGCCCGATTCTTCGTCAAAGTTTAGCACGCGGTTCATGCTTCGGGTAATAAGCACAGTGCCTCCATCGTTCAGGCAGACATCCCCGAAGCTGCTGCCCAAACCGAACGGAATCAGTGTGCCGCCCTCTGCTGGCGAGGGCAGGGATTCGCAACTCCAATAGATATGTTTTATCCAGGATTTGGTTTTGGGGTTCCGCGAGAAATTTTCGACTGCGTTCACGCCGCACCTTTCTTTGCGTGGGTGATTTCTTTTATTATAGAGCGCAGCCTATGGCCCATGCCGCACGATTCGATATCGGGACACGCCGAGGTGATGGTTGTGGCAAGTGTCGTGTCTGCGAATCCACAGATTCCGGAGATCAATATTTTCATGCGAGGTGTGCAGATTCCTCAAGACGCGGCACGTTGACGCCAGGTTTCGACGATCTGGCGGATCGTTTCTTCGAGGGACTGGGTGATGTCCCAAGAGGGGTAGTGAGCGCGCATTTTGCGGAGGTCGCTGTAATAACAGATGTGGTCGCCCATGCGGTTTTGATCGATGTAGGTGTAAATTTGTTTTTTGCCGCTGAATTTTTCGGTGATGGCGAACGCTTCCAGGATTGAGCAGGAATTGTTTTTGCCGCCGCCGAGATTGTAGACTTCGCCAACGCGGGGCGCTTGGGCGAAGGCTGCCATGAAGCGGGCGACATCGAGCGAGTGAATGTTGTCGCGCACTTGTTTGCCTTTATAACCGAAGATTTTGTATTCGCGGCCCTCGAGGTTGCATTTGACGAGGTAGGAGAGGAAGCCGTGCAGCTCGACGCCGGAGTGGTTCGGCCCGGTGAGGCAGCCGCCGCGCAGGCAGCAGGTGGGCATGTTGAAATAGCGTCCGTATTCCTGAACCATGATGTCGCCGGCGACTTTCGAGGCGCCGAAGAGTGAGTGCTTCGACTGGTCGATGGTGAAGGTTTCGGCAATGCCGTGCGCGTAGGCGGGGTCGGCGTAATCCCAGCGAGTGTCGAGTTCGGCGAGGGCGATGCGGTTGGGCGCGTCGCCGTAGACCTTGTTGGTCGACATGTGGATGAAGGGCGATTCGGGGCAGGCTTGGCGCGCGGCTTCGAGAAGATTGAGGGTGCCTGTGGCGTTGGTGTCGAAATCGTCGAAGGGGATGGCGGCGGCGCGATCGTGCGAGGGTTGAGCGGCGGTGTGAACGATGATGTCGGGGCGGATTTGCCTGACGAGGGCAAGCACGCCGGAGCGGTCGCGGATGTCGAGTTCGTGGTGCTGGAAACCGGGGAGTTCACGGGCGAGGCGTTGCTGGTTCCAACGCGTGTCGCCTTGGGGACCAAAAAACACGGCGCGCTGATTGTTGTCCACGCCGTGCACGGCGCAGCCGAATTCACGGGCGAAGTAGGTGCAGACTTCCGACCCGATAAGTCCTGACGAGCCTGTGACGAGTAATCTTTTGGTCATGTGTCTGTAAGAAAAATGGCAAGTTGGGCGTAAGCGTTTGAAAGTAAAGAGCGTATCGGCCTTCGAGGGTGCAGGTTGACCGGGTTTGCCGATGCTATTACGCAGGCTTATTTGTGGTATTAATGACTTGAAGGCTGAAGGTAGAAAACGGGAAAGACGCTCCGGCTGTTCAGGCCATCACTAGAGCGGAAGCTCTTTCTTCAATCGTAATTCGTAGTTTCTTCCGTTTCAGCTCAAGTCGCGGATGCTGCCGAACTCGGGGTCAATGAGGCGGCGGTAGGTGCGGACGATCATGCCGTCGGTGAGGTTCGCGAGCCAGTCGCAGATGCAGCGGGCTTTGCCTTCGCGGGTTTTGGCTTCGTTGATTTGGCGCGCAGCGCGGAGGGGGATGACTTTGATGGGACGGCGGTTTTGGGGCGGCTCCACGTAATTTTCCCAAGCAGCCTCCCAGAGGGTATGCAGCACACGGCGGGCCTTGAACTCAATTTGCTGGAGCTGCGAACTTTCGAAGATGATGTCGTTGGCCATTTTCTTATAAAACTCGGCTTCGGCAATGGCGGCGGGGGCGACGTGGATCTCGTAGCGATAGCGGTTGGTGAGCGACGACATGAAATTGCGGCGTTCGTGAAGGCTCGTGGCGCGGACAAAGTCGCCGGTCTTGATGGCGAACATGCGTTCGAGTTTGTCGGCGCGGATGCCGTTGATGAGTTTGCGAAGGTAGTCGTCGCGGGTCTTGGCGTTGGGCGCGGCGGAGGCGGCCTTGGAGTTCCAGTAGGGTTCGGTTTTTTCGGCCCAGGCTTCGATGCGCTCGATGGTGAGGAAGCCGGCTTTCACACCGTCAACGACGTCGTTTAGCGAGTAGGCGGCATCGTCGGCCCAGTCCATGATCTGGCATTCGACGGATTTGAAGGCGTTGAGGGCGAGGCCGGCGTGGAGTTCGGCGGGAATTTTGCGATTGGCGAAGACGAAGGAGCGTTGCTTTGCCTGGTAATCGTAGAGGAAGTGATTCGCGGGTTTTTCGGGGCCGGGGAATTCGCGGTAGAGTTTTTTATATTTGAGGACGCCGTCGGTGAGGGCGCGGGTGGGTTGCATGCCGCGCACATCGGTTTCGGATTCAAAAATGGTTTCGCCGAGGAGGCGAAGGGTTTGGGCGTTGCCTTCAAAGCCGCCGTGATCGCGCATGAGTTCCTGCAAGGTGCGTTCGCCGGAGTGGCCGAAGGGCGGGTGTCCGAGGTCGTGCGCGAGGCAGATGGCTTCAACGAGGTCGTCGTCGATGTAGAAATCGGGCGCGAGGAGCGCGTGGCTGGGGCATTCGGCGGAGGCGAGGTAGTGGCAGATGGAGCGGCCGATTTGCGCGACCTCCATCGAGTGCGTGAGGCGGGTGCGGTAGAAATCGTATTCCCCGGAGAGGAAGACCTGGGTTTTGGACTGGAGTTTGCGGAAGGCGTGCGAGTGGATGAGGCGGTCACGGTCAACCTGGAACGCGCTGCGGTAGTCTTTTTTCCGGGGTTCGCCGAGGGTTTGCGTGTCGAAATCGGTGTAAAAGCGGTTGGGCTTCATGGAGTGTGTGGCGGGGAGTTGAGCATGAGGCGCCGGGGCGGGCGAGGGTTTTGTGCGGCGGGGCGGATCGTGCGTGAAACAGGCTTGCGGGGAGGGAGGCGAGGAAGCGGCTGAAATTGAATAATAATTCAGTTATATTAATTTGATCCCGGCATCGTCCCTGGCCGAAACTGAAGGGACATTTGCCATGAGCGCCCCCGATAAAAAGAATTTCCTTCAAAGCGCATTTGCCGCCACGGCACATTTCTTCGGCCCCGCGCCCGCGATCGCGCCGGTCACCGGCGAGGAGCGTGTGCGCGAAGGGACCCGGTTCTGGCAACAGCGGGTTTTGGTGAGCACGATCATCGGATACGCGGTGTATTACTTCGTGCGGAAGAACCTCAGCGTCGCAATGCCCGTGATGGAGCAGGAGCTTGGGATCGGCAAGGCGCAGCTCGGGTTGTTTCTCACCCTGCACGGCGTGCTCTACGGCGTGTCGAAATTCGCAAACGGCTTTCTGGGCGACCGGTGCAACGCGCGCGTGTTCATGGTTTCGGGCCTGCTGGCATCGGCGGGTTTCAACATCATGTTCGGGCTGAGTTCGGTGGCGGTTGCGCTCGGGATTTTCTGGCTGCTGAACGGTTGGGTGCAGGGGATGGGTTTCCCGCCGTGCGCGCGTCTGCTTACGCATTGGTTCACGCCGGAGAAGCTCGTCACGCGTATGGCCGTGTGGAATATTTCGCACACGATCGGCGGCGGTCTGATTCTCATCCTGTGCGGCTATCTCGTCCTGTGGGATTGGCGGCTGTGCTTTTTCGTGCCGGCGGGGCTGGCGATCATCTGCTCCGTATATCTTTGGAAAACGCTGCCCGACACGCCCGCGTCGGTCGGCCTGCCCGAGGTCAGCCACGTCGCGCAGCCCAAGGATGCCGACCCGAAAAAAGCGCCGGGCTTCAGCAGGGTGCTCAAGGAAAATGTATTCAAAAACAAATACATCTGGCTGCTCGCGTTCGCGAATTTCTTTGTCTATACGATCCGCTACGCGGTGCTTGATTGGGGGCCGAGCCTGCTTAACCAGGCGAAGGGGATTCCGATACAGCATGCGGGCTGGATGACCGCGGCGTTTGAGCTTTCCGGCCTGGTGGGGACGCTGCTTGCGGGGTGGGTGACTGCGCGTTTTTTTGGCGGGCGCTGCATCCGCGTGTGCGCCATTTACATGGTGCTGACGATCGTGGCGGTGCTTCTGTTCTGGCGTGTAGCCGGAGACTCCAAGGTACTGAACACGATTCTGCTCGGCAGCATTGGCTTTCTGATTTACGGACCGCAGAGCCTCGTGGGCACGGCGGCGGCCAACCTGGCGACAAAACATGCGGCGGCCACGGCAATCGGGCTGACGGGACTCTTCGGCTACGCGAGCACCGTGCTCTCGGGCTGGGGGCTCGGCGCGCTCGTGCAGGCGCACGGCTGGAATGCGGGGCTGGCCGGGCTGGGCATCGCGGCGATTGCGGGGACGATTTTGTTTGCCATCGCGTGGCCGGCCAAGGCGCACGGCTACGAAGAGGAGGCGCAGAAAGACGCCTCATCATAAATCCGGCGCGGCGGCATGAACTCAAGATACACAGACCAGCAGGTGCGCTTCGCGGCGAAATTGTATTACGTGGACGGCGTCAGCCAGACCGAGGTGGCGCGGCTCGTGCAGGTTTCGCAGGCCAAGGTCTCGCGCCTGCTGGCGGCTGCGCGCGAGCGCGGAATCGTGCGCATAACCGTCGATGCTTACGAGCCGCGCGATGACGAACTCGAAAAGGAAATCCGCGACGTCTTCGGCCTCGGCAATGCTATCGTGGTGAAAACCGCTCCCGGCGCGTCCGGCGACGTGCTGCGCGCGACGGTGGGGCACATCGGCGCGCAATACGTGGCGGCGCTGATTCCCGATTCCGGCGTGCTGGCCATTGCCGGCGGGCGAGCGGTGCGCGAGCTCTGCGAGCGCCTGCCCGAGCGCGATGGCCGCCGCCTGACGATCGTGCAGGCGATGGGCGGCATTGATTCGGGGGTCAACTCCGAGGATGCGATCGAGCTGGGGCGCTCGCTGGTGCAGCGCTGGGGCGGGTTCTTCATGACGCTGAGCACGCCAGCCTTCGTGCCGAACAAGCGCACGCGCGATTCGTTTCTCGGTTTTAAGCAGATCCACGCCGTATGGGATCGTTTTACGCAGGCGGGCGCGGCGCTCGTGGGCATCGGGGCGATGGAGGCCTCGGCCTTTGTCGCGCGCGGCGTCCTCACGACGCAAGACATCGAGGATCTCAAAAAACACGGCGCGGTCGGCGAGATTTGCGGGCGCTTTTTCGACAAAAACGGCAGCGAATGCGACACGCCGTGGCGGGAGCGCGTGATCAGCATCGGGCTGGCCGGATTGCGGCAGATTCCGCAGGTGGTCGCGATCGTGCCCGGCGCCGAGCGGGCTCACGCGGTGGCCGCGGCAATCCGCGGGCGTCTGATCAAAACGCTTGTGACCGACGAGACCGGGGCGCGCGCCCTGCTCGCGCTCAAGCCGGCGCGCGGCGCGGGCAGGACTTCTTCTGGGAAAACCAAGAAATGAAAGGAAAACAATGACTGCAAAACCATCCGTTGTGATCGGCTGCGATGAAGCGGCCTGGGAGTTGAAGGAAACGCTCAAGAAATATATCGAGAGCCTGGGCCATGCCGTGGAAGACGTGGGGCCGGGACAGGGCGTGTCGGTGCTGTATCCCGACGTGGCGCTCGCGGCTGCGGAGGCGGTCCGCAGCGGACGTCATGCGCGCGGCGTATTGCTGTGCGGCACGGGCATCGGCATGGCGATGACCGCAAACAAGGTTCCGGGTGTGCGCGCCGCGCAGGCCCACGACACGTATTCGGCGGAAAGGGCCAGCAAGAGCAACGACGCGCAGATCGTCACGATCGGCGCGCGCGTGGTCGGCCCCGAACTGGCCAAGGCAATCGTGCGGAGCTTTCTGGAGTCGGAGTTCGAGGGAGGCCGCTCGCTGCCGAAGGTGGAGCGCATGACGCAGATCGAGCGCATGACGCATCAGGCGTAGAAAAAATCTGGAATCCAAATCACAAGCGGCGGGGCGCAGCGCGTCTCGCCGCTTCGCTTGAAACCAGCGGCCGGGAACGTCCGCTATTTGGAAGGGCGCGACTTCGTCGCGTCGGGCGACTGGAAAGTCGCCCCTCCGTGTCGCACGCGTTCTTTTATGGTTTCAGCGAGGTTTTCGTGGAGCGATTGCTGCTCCCTTGAAAAATCCCGGGGATGCGCAGACACTCCCTCCCGATTCATGAACAACCGCCGTTTTTGCACCTGGCCGATTTTCTCTTTCCTGCTGTTTGCGTTCTGCGCATCGCATGGTTTTCTGCGCGCGGCGGATGAAGGCGGGAAGGCCGCGGACTTGGGCGGGGGGCTGTTTTATTTTCGTGTGACGAATCTTTCCGGGCAGCTCGCCGATGCGCGTGCGGCGCTCGCAAAACATGCCGCGCTCGTGGTCGATTTGCGCGGGGTTGAAGCAGGCATGGCCGATTTGCGCGCGTTGCGTTCCGCGCTGACGCCGGCGGATGCGAAGGCGCGTGTCGCGCGTTTTGTTTTGATCAATCGCGAGACGGCCGCGGCGATTCCGTTCACGCTCAACGCCGGGTTGCCGGACGGCTCGGTGCCGGGCGTGATCGTGATTGCGCCCGCCGCGGCGGGCGTGCCTGCGGACGTGAAGACACCGGGTTCAAATGATGACGACAAGGCGGCGTGCGAGGCGATTGCGAAGGGCGCGGCGCCCACGACGCTGATCGATCACCAGCCGGACAAGAAGCGTTATGACGAGGTTGTGCTGGTGCGGGAACATCAAGGGCTGGCCGTGCCGGAGGACGAGGTTGAAAGCCGCGGCGAGACTGAACAAAAGGACGCGCCGGCGAAACCGCTGACGGATTCGGTGTTGCAGGCCGCAGTGCACACGCATCGCGCCCTGGCGGCGTTGAAGCGGTTGTAGCGTTTACAGCGCGCGGATGAGGGTGGCTTCGATTTCGATGTCGAGACTGGCGCGGCAGATGTCGCTGCGAAGCCAGATGACGTGGTCGTTTGCGCGCAGAAAACCGGTGCCGTCCGCGGGCGCGAGGAGGGCCTGGGCGCGGGGAAGATCGGCGGCGTTGCGGAGATAAATCTTGATGTGGCGCTGCCAGTCGCAGTCGTCGCGGGATTCGATGGCCGGGCTCGCGCCGCAGGTTTCGGTGATGAGGCGGAGGTTGTCGAGGGTGCAGGCGATTTGTCCGTCGAGATCGCCGGCGTGTTGCGTGGCGTGGCCTGTGATGGATGCGGTGCCGGAGATGAAAACGAGGGCGCGGTTGTTTTCGTTGACGGAGGTGGCGCGCGCGAAACTGGGCGGGCGGGGGCCGTGTTCGGGCGGGTAAAGGTATGCGGGGATTTGACGCGGGTTTTCATGATGGCGCGGCGCGGCGCGCCCGGCGACATACATCACGCAGAGCGAGTCGCTTTCGCAACCGACGGCGGACGCGGCGGGCATGTGGCGGCTGGCGTCTGCGTGGTAGGCGTCTTCAAAGGCGCCGGCGCGCCCGCGGCAAAACTCGCGGTAGTTTTCCTTTTCACCAGTCCAGCGGTTGATGTGCGGGACATAATTCCAGATGCGGTAAAGGTGATGGCGCCGGGTGGTGTCGAGGAGATCGCGGTAAAGCTTGCGAGTGGTTTGCGCGAGCGTGGCATCGGTCACGGGGATGCGCGCGCAGCCGATGCGGATGTTGGCGTGTTCGTAGAGATCGAATGCGCCGTGCGTGCCGACGGGGGCGAAGTCGGCGAAGATGCGTTCGGAGCTTTTGCCGGCGAGCCAGCGCGCGGGGATGTGGAGGTTGCTGCCGGCGGAGACGAGCGAGAGCGAGCAGGCGGGCGTATCGTCGTGCAAGGGCGTGCCCGCGCCCGAGAATGTGCAGGTGAGGTGATTGGCGCCGGTTGATGACATGCAGGATTTTCGGGAGGGCGCGCGTTGCGGCGCGCCCCGTAATTGCGGATTTTATTCGGCGTCGCCGGCGGCTTCCTGCTCCTCCTCGGACTCGACGACCTTGGCGACGCTGAGGAGTTTGTCGCCTTCGGCGAGGGTGAGGAGTTTCACGCCTTTGGCGCCGCGGTTCGTTTCGCGGATCGTGTTGACCGGGCAGCGGACGCTCTGGCCTTTCGCCGTGAGGAGCATGATTTCGTCGGTGTCGTGAACGCTGAGCGCGCCGGCGAGGTTGATGGTGTTGTCCTC
Organism: Ereboglobus sp.; assembly: GCA_029974595.1. GTDB lineage: Bacteria > Verrucomicrobiota > Verrucomicrobiia > Opitutales > Opitutaceae > Ereboglobus. The sequence continues at coordinate 72,349 of JARKRC010000045.1, forward strand.
GGGGAGGTCGATCGCCCAGACGCCGGTGCCACCGCGGTTGATGAGGCGGTAGTCCTCGAAGCGGGTGCGCACGCCGAGGCCCGCTTCGCTGGCGACGAGGAACTTGGCGGTGTGATCAACGACTTCGATGACTTCGAGGTAATCGCTTTTGAGTTTGAAGCGCATGCCGGTGACGCCGGCAGTGGCGCGTCCGGTGGGGCGGAAGAGGGTTTCGCCGGTTTCGGGATCGGCTTCGCGGAAGCGGACGGCGAGGCCTTGGTGCGAGACGAGGATGATCTCGTCCCTGCCGGTGGTGAGCACGCAGCCGATGACGTTGTCGCCCTCGGCGAGGTTGATGCCGATGAGGCCGGATTCGCGGGTGGCGTTGGCGTAGTCGGAGAGGGCGCTTTTTTTGATGGTACCGCGTTTCGTGGCCATGACGAGGTAGCGGGTGGCGGCGTTTTCGCTGGCGAAGTCGGGGGTGCAGAGCATGGCCGCGATTTTTTCGCCGTCCTTGAGCATGAGGAAGGAGTTTACGGATTTGCCTTTCGCAGCGCGGGCGGCCTCGGGGATGTCGTAAACTTTCTTCGCGTAACACTGGCCGGTGGTCGTGATGAAGAGGATGTAATCGTGCGTCTCGGCGGTGAAGAGGCGCTCGACGAAATCGTCCTCATAGGTTTCGGTGCCGATGATGCCTTTGCCGCCGCGTTTTTGCGAACGGTATTCGGCAACGGGGGTGCGTTTGATGAAGCCGAGGTGGGAGACGGTGATGACGCAGCCTTCGTTGGGGATGACGTCTTCCATGCGGAATTCGCCGAGGGCGCCGATGATTTCGGTTTTGCGATCGTCGCCGTATTTTTCCTTCTGCGCGAGGAGCTCCCCTTTGATGACGTCGCGGAGTTTGTGCTCGTTTTCGAGGATGGAGCGGAGCTCTTCGATGAGGCGGAGGAGTTCGAGATACTCGGCTTCGATCTTGTCGCGTTCGAGTCCGGTGAGCTGGTAGAGGCGAAGTTCGAGGATGGCGTCGGTCTGGCGTTCGCTGAGGGGATATTTCGCCATCAACTTTTCCTTCGCTTCCTGGCGCGAGGCGGAGGAGCGGATGATGCGGACGAAGTCGTCGAGGTTGTCGAGGGCGATTTTGTAGCCTTCGAGGATGTGGGCGCGGGCCTCGGCCTGGTTGAGCCGGAACTGGGTGCGGCGGGTGATGACATCGCGACGATGGTCGATAAAGCATTCAAGGAGTTCCTTGATGTTCATTTGTTTCGGCCGCTTCTTGTCGAGGGCGAGGAGGATGACGCCGAAGGAGGATTCGAGGGCGGTTTTCTTGAAAAGCTGGTTGATGATGGGCGAGGCTTGTTCGCCGCGTTTGAGCTCGATGACGATGCGGGTGTTGGCGTCGGATTCGTCGCGGACGTCGCGGATGCCTTCGATTTCCTTTTCGGTGACGAGTTCGGCGATGCGGGTGACGAGGGTGGCGCGGTTTACGTTGTAGGGGATTTCGGTGATGACGATTTGCTCGCCGGTTTTGTTTTCCTCGGTGTGGGCTTTGCCGCGGACGCGGACGATGCCGCGGCCGGTTTTGAGGTAGGAGAGGATGCCTTCGCGTCCGGCGATGACGCCGCCGGTGGGGAAGTCGGGGCCTTGGATGATGGAGCAGAGTTCATCGACGGTGGTGTGAGGGTTGTCGAGAAGGGCGCAGGAGGCGGCGATGAGTTCGTTGAGGTTGTGCGGCGGGATGTTGGTGGCCATGCCGACGGCGATGCCGGTAGAGCCGTTCATGAGGAGGCTGGGGAGGCCGGAGGGGAGGACGGAGGGCTCGGTGGTTTCCTCGTTGTAATTGGGGACGAAGTCCACGGTGTCTTCGTCGAGGTCGGCGAGGAGGGTTTCGGCGGTGTGTTCGAGGCGGGATTCGGTGTAGCGGTAGGCGGCGGCGGAGTCGCCGTCAATCGAGCCGAAGTTGCCTTGGGGGTTGATGAGGGGGTAGCGCATCACCCAGTGCTGGGCGAGACGCACGAGGGTGTCATAGACGGAGGCGTCGCCGTGGGGGTGGTAGTTGCCGAGAACTTCGCCGACGACTTTGGCGCATTTGTTGAAGGGGCGGTTGCGCAGGAGGCCGAGGCGATACATCGCGTAGAGGATGCGGCGTTGCACGGGTTTGAGGCCGTCGCGGGCATCGGGGAGGGCGCGCGAGATAATGACCGACATCGAATAGTCGATGTAGGCCGTCTGCATGATGTCGGTGATGTTGGCCGTGGAGAGTTTTTCGGCGGGCGTGGTTGGTTGCATTTAGAAATTCGGTGGGTTTGGCTTGAACAGCAAAGGCGCGAAGGGCGCAAAGGTCGGAAAGAAGTGGGAAGGCTGGCGTGTTGTGATAGGCGGTATTTTTTGCGGTTCCAGCTGTTCAGGTCAGGTTTCTGTTTGGAAATCGTGATTCAGGATGCGGGTGATTCCGTTTTTTGTGAGTGGAACATTAAAATTGACGAGGAGGCCGAGCGGCAGGTGGAGGAGCTTCAGGTAGGTAATGAGCTGGGCTTGGTGCACCGGGTGGATGCTTTCAACGGCTTTGAGTTCGATGAGCAATTTTCCTTCAAGGAGGAGGTCAACACGGTAGGCGTTGGCGATGCTGTGGCCGCGATATTTGAGGGAGAGTGTTTTCTCTGATTCGGTTTTGATGCCAACTTGATTGAGTTCGAGCGCGAGGCATTGCCTATAAGCATCTTCAAGGAGTCCTGGGCCGAGCGTGCGATGGACCGCGAGCGCAGCATTAACTGCTGCGGCAGCGAGTCGCTCGATTTCGACTGGAACTTCTACTTGTTTCATTCCTTTGCGCTCTTTGCGTCTTTGCTGTTCAAAATAAAACTGTGCGAACGCGGTTTAGACATCGAGATACTGCACGTTCAACGCGTTGTCTTCTATGAACTGGCGGCGGGGGGGGACTTCGTCGCCCATGAGGAGCGTGAAGAGGGCGTCGGCTTTGGCGGCGTCGGCCACGCTCACGCGCAACAGGCGGCGGGTCTCGGGATTCATCGTTGTCTCGAAGAGCTGGTCGGGGTTCATTTCGCCAAGGCCTTTGTAGCGCTGGATGCTCAGGCCTTTGCGCCCGAGGGCGCGGATGTGGCTGACGATGTCGAGCGGGGTGTGAAGCTCGGTTTTGATTTCCGATTTTTGTCCGGGATTTTCGGTGATGACATAGCGGGGTTCCTCGGTTTTGCCGAAACGGGCGATGTCGAAACCGGCGTTGACGGAGATGGCGCGGAGGAGTTTCGACATTTCGGTGGACTCGAAGATTTCATGCACCGTGATGCGTTTCATCGGGCCGGCGGGCGCGGCTTTTTTCGAGGCGGCGCCGGCTTCGGGAGTGGCGTTGGCAGGTTGTTCGAAGAGGTCGGCATCGAGTCCGTTGGCTTGCACGAAGGCGGCGCGGGCGTGTTCGTCCATGAGGAACTCGTGGGTCTCTTTGTTGCCTTCGCGGATGCGCGCGATGTAACGGGGCAGGGCGTGGGTTTCCTTGTTGTGGCAGTCGAGGTAGCTGGCCAGGGAAACGCCGTAGCGGGTGACGCCTGCGCCGAGTTTTTCGAGGGCGGAAAAGTTTTCGACGATCTTGTCGATTTCGGCGGGGGCGAGGACGCGGTTGTCGCGGAGGCGGGTGAGGATGACGTCCTCGGAGCCGAGTTCGAGGAGGATGCGGTTGAGCTGCTCGTCGTTGTCGATGTATTGCTCGCGTTTTTTGCGTTTGATTTTGTAGAGCGGAGGCTGGGCGATGTAAATGTAGCCGCGGTCGAAGAGGCCGGGCATCTGGCGGTAGAAGAAGGTGAGGAGGAGCGTGCGAATGTGGGCGCCGTCAACGTCGGCGTCGGTCATGATGATGATTTTGTGGTAGCGGGCCTTGTCGGGGTTGAAACCGCCTTCGGTGGGCGCGCCGTCAACGTCGAAGGTTTGGCCGATGCCGGTGCCAAAGGCGGTGATGAGGGTGCGGATTTCCTCGTTGGAAAGGACTTTGTCGAGACGGGCTTTTTCGACGTTGAGGACTTTGCCGCGGAGGGGGAGAATGGCTTGGGTGCGGCGGTCGCGGCCTTGCTTGGCGGAGCCGCCGGCGGAGTCGCCTTCGACGATGTAGATTTCGCAGAGGGAGGGATCGCGTTCGGAGCAGTCGGCGAGTTTTCCGGGGAGGCCGCCGCCGGAGAGGGCGCCTTTGCGGACGGTTTCGCGAGCTTTGCGGGCGGCTTCGCGGGCGCGGGCGGCGTTGACGATTTTGTCGATGATGCGCTTGGCGACGGGGATGTTGGCCTCGAAGAAAAACTTGAGTTTTTCGCCGACGATTTTTTGCACGATGCCGTCGACTTCGCCGTTGGAGAGTTTGGTCTTGGTCTGGCCTTCGAAGCGGGGTTCGGGGACTTTTACGGAGATGACGGCGGTGAGGCCTTCGCGGCAGTCGTCGCCGTTGATGGCGGGATCCTTTTCCTTGAGGAGGTTGTTCTGCTTGGCGAAATTGTTGATGACGCGGGTGAGGGCGGTGCGGAAGCCGGAGAGGTGGGTGCCGCCTTCGATGTTGTAGATGGAGTTGGCGTAGGCGAAGATTTGCTCGTTGTAGGAGTCGTTATACTGCATGGCGACGTCGACCGAGACGGGAGGCTTGGTCGGGTCGGTTTCGTTGGCGACGGTGTCGGAGAAGGAGATGGTGGCGCTGTGGACGAGGTTTTTGTTGGTGTTGAGGTAGCGGACGAATTCGACGATGCCTTCCTTGAAGTAGAAGATATCGGATTTTTGGGAGCGTTCGTCTTCGAGTTCGATGCGGATGCCGGGGTTGAGGAAGGCGAGTTCGCGGAGGCGCTTGGCGAGGATTTCGTATTGGAACTCGCGCGTGGTCTTGAAGATTTCGGGGTCGGGTTTGAAGGTGATTTTGGTGCCGGTTTTTTTGGTGTCGCCGACGATGGTCATTTTTTGGGTGGTGAGACCTTGGGCGAAACGCATCTGGTAAACTTTGCCGTTGCGGCGGACTTCGGCCTCGAACCACTCGGAGACGGCGTTGACGCACTTGGCGCCGACGCCGTGGAGGCCGCCGGAAACCTGATAGGCGCCTTTGCCGAATTTGCCGCCGGCGTGGAGGTTCGTGAGAACGAGTTCGAGGGCGGGGATGTTGTATTTGGGGTGGATGTCCACGGGGATGCCGCGGCCGTCGTCCTCGACGGAGCAGGAGCCGTCGAGGTGGATGCTGACGCGCACGGCGGAAGCGTAGCCGGCGAGGCATTCGTCGATGGAATTGTCGACGACTTCGAAGACGCAGTGGTGGAGGCCGCGTTCATTGGTGTCGCCGATATACATGTCAGGGCGTTTGCGGACGCCTTCAAGGCCTTCGAGCTTTTCGATTTTGGAGGCGTCGTAATCGCCGGCGGAAGTGGTGGCGGCGAGGTTTTTGGGCGTGGCTTGCGGGTCGGGTTGGTCGGACATGTCAGCGATGGAAATCAGGCGGGAAAACGGGTGCGTTTTGCGTGTGGTTGATGCGTGAAAATCAAATGGAAAATTGCATCGAAATTCGGGGTCGGGTGCAATGGGTTTCTGGCGGGAAATGCGATTATTTTTGAGGGCGGAAGCAAGGAGCAAACGGCGGGCTTCCGGTGTGGCTTCGAGCCCATGCGACGACGCCGGGGCGCAAGGGCCCGGGGGCGCCGTCAGGGCATGATTTTGAGCCAATGCGCGCGATGGGACAATGCGGGCTTGCCGACGGGGAGGGTGCCTGCTTTGTTCCGGGGCGTGAAGTTATCCGTTAAAGTCGATTATGCCTGCCGGGTGCTGGTGCACCTGGCGAAAATTTATCAAGGCGGGGAGCTGGCGCATATCGAGGATATGGCGCGATTGGAAAAGGTGCCGGCGAATTATCTGGTGCAGATTTTAAGCGAGTTGCGCAATGGCGGCTTGATCGTGAGCCGGCGCGGCAAGCAAGGCGGCTATGCGCTGGCGCGGGCGCCGGAGACGGTTTCGCTGCTGGATGTCGTGGAGGTGATCGAGGGCGAAATGCTGGAGTTGCCGCTGCTGGCCGGCGGGCAGTCGGGGCGGCGCGTGAATCAGGCCTGGAAGGATGTGCGCATGGCGCTGGAGGCGCGGGCGAGGTCGATCACGTTCGACAAACTGATGCGCGGGTCGGAGGCGATGTATTATATTTAAGGGGCGAGTGTGCGCATTTTGCGCGGGCTTTTTTATCAGGATTGCAAGCCGCGCATCATGCTTCGTGAGCCGCGAGATTTTGTCATGAGGCGCAAAAAAACCGCCTTCGGAAACGAAGGCGGTTTTTTGTTTTGTGGGAGGAAATCGAGTTCCGACCCGCTTAGCGCTTCGAGAACTGGTAGCGCTTGCGGGCGCCGGGCTGGCCGGCTTTCTTGCGCTCTTTTTCGCGCGGATCGCGGCGGATGTGGCCTGCTTTCTTGAGCGCGGAGCGGAGCTCGGGATTGAGCTTCTGGAGCGCGCGGGCGATGCCGTGGGCAACCGCTCCGGCCTGGCCGGCGACGCCGCCGCCGTCAACAAGCGCGGTGACGTCCACCTTGTCGCGCATCTCGGCGGCGAGGAGGGGGGCGCAGGCGGCTTTGGTGAAGGTCTCGTGCGAGAAATATTTTTCGAACTCACGGTCGTTGACGATGAGTTTGCCCGTGCCTTCGCTGAGGCGCACGCGGGCTGTGGATGTTTTGCGACGGCCGGTGCCGAGGTGAATGACTTTTTCGCTCATGTGGGCTGATTATTTGAGAGTGATTTTTTCGGGGTTCTGCGCCTCATGCGTGTGCGCCGGGCCCTTGAAGACGCGCAGCTTGGTGAGCATCTTGTCGGCGAGGCGGTTTTTCGGGAGCATGCCCTTGACGGCGTGCGTGATGATGAACTCGGGTTTCTCCTCGCGCATTTTGGCGAGCGGGCGGTAGCGTTCGCCGCCGACGTAGCCGGAGAAGAACATGTATTCGTTTTGCTCGTCCTTTTTGCCGGTGAGCGCGACTTTTTCGGCGTTGATGACGACAACGTAATCGCCGGTATCGACGTGCGGAGTGTAGGTGGCTTTGTGGCGGCCGCGGATGATGTTGGCGACTTTGACTGCGAGACGGCCAAGCACGAGCCCGTCGGCATCGATCAGATACCACTTGGGCTGCACTGTCTCTTTCTTGGCGAGGAACGTTTTCATGAAAGGAAAAGGGGCTGATTGCTAGCGGGTGGCGGGAAGCTGTCAACTACTGATTGAAAAAATCCGCGCAGCTTCCGGGCGGGGTTTTGTCCGGCGACTCATCCCATGATGGTCAGTATGATGCCGATCAGCACGCCGGCGACGGCGGGGAGTTTTTTGCGTCCGTTGGGCTCGTGGAAGATGAGCAGGCCGCCCGCAAACGCCACTAGTGTGCTGCCGCGGCGGAAGCTCGACACGAGCGAAATGAGCGCGTCGGGGTCGCGCAGCGCTTCGAAATACACAAAATCCGCCGCCAGCAACGCAAACGCCATCAATGGCACGCTCCAGCGCCACTGGAATTCATTGCGTTTCCACAGGCGCATTTTCCACGCGAGCGTGAGCGGCGCGAAGATGATCACCAGATAAATCGCAAACCAGGCCTGCACCGTCGATGCCTTGAAGCCCACTGTGCCGAGCAGGTATTTATCATAAAGCGAGCTGACTGCGCCCAAAAGCGTGCTGCCGACCAGCAGCCAGACGAATTTGTTTTTCGAGAAATGCACTCCCTCGCCGCGCCCCACGACTGACAGTCCGACAAATGCCGCGAGAGTCGTGAGCACGCCGAGGATTTGCAGCCATGAGGGGCGTTCGCCAAGCACGAGCAGCGCGCCGAACAGCGTCCACACCGGCCCCGACGCGCGGATCGGCGCGGCGAGCGAAACCGACAGATGTTTCACCGCAAAATACGCGCACATCCACGCCGCCGCGACGATGGCCGACTTTGCAAATAACAGCAGGTGCTGGTGCGCGCTGAGCGCTGGCTCCACATGCAAAATCCCGGGCAGCGCGGCGGGGTTTGCCGCCTGCACGCCCATGAGCACGAGCCAGACGGCGGCGCTGCACACATTGGCGAAAAACAGCACCGGCAGCACGGCATTTTCGCGCACGGAAGCCTTGGTGTACAAGTCGTAACACCCCAGGAAAAATGCTGAAACAAGGCTCGCGACGATCCAGTGCATGCGTGTGACTGCGTAAGATTTTCGAAACTAAAACCGCCCACCATAATGGGGCCGCCGCCGATGCCAAAACAAAATACCCTTGCCTTTGCGCCCGAGCTCTATGTGCTGCCCTGCCTTCGTTAGAGAGTTACGTTAGGTCAACAGAAACTGGTGAGTCGTCAGGAGAGCGCAGTTGTTCGAGTGATGATTTCGAAACCCGATGGTCGGGAACGGACTGGCAGCCACGCTCGCTCTACGAATTCAGAAAACATGACAGGTAATTCCAAACTCTACGTCGGCAATATGTCCTTCAAGACAACTGAAGACGAACTCCGCGCCGCTTTCGGCCAATACGGTTCAGTCGCCGATGTTTACGTCGCCATGGACAAGATGACCGGCCGCCCCCGCGGTTTCGCGTTCGTCACCATGGGCACCCCCGAGGAAGCAAAACTCGCGGCGGAAAAGATGAACGGCGCCGATCTCGGCGGCCGTGCCCTCACAGTCAATGAAGCTCGTCCCAAGGAAGAAGGCGCAGGCCGTTCCTTCGGTGGCGGCGGCGGTGGACGCGGCGGCTTCGGCGGTCGTGAACGCCGTGGCGGTTTCGGCGGTCCCCGTGAACGCCGCGACTGATCGACACTGACAACCCGACCAATCGGAAAAACGACCGCTCACAAGCATTCGATTTTCCAAAACAAAAAGACGAAGTCCCCCAGGGCTTCGTCTTTTTTGCGCCCGCATGTCATCCGGCGCGCCCCGGCCATCCGGAAAGGCGTTCCGATGCTTATCGTTTAAGCTTCCAAATACACCTGTCTTTGTTTTCTACTGAAAGCTCTTCCCCTTAATTTTCAACGCACATTCATCATGACACGCGTCCTCCTCACCACCACCTCATTCCAAGACACGCCAGGCCCGCATCACGACATGCTGGCCTCGCTCGGCGTCGAAGTCGTCCGCGAACGCGGCCCGCTTCCCGAATCGCGCATGCTCGAACTCGCCGGCGAGTTCGACGCCTTCCTCTGTGGCGACGACGCCATCACCGCCGCCGTTATCGACAAGGCGCTCCCGCGCCTCAAAGTCATCAGCAAATACGGCATCGGCCTTGACAAGATCGACGTCGTCCACGCCAGCGCGAAAAAAATCCCAGTCCTCTTCACTCCCGGCGTCAACCACACCACCGTCGCCGAGCACACATTCCTGCTCCTCCTCGCCATCGAGAAGAATTTCCTCTTCCACACCGACTCCACCCGTTCCGGCGGTTGGAAACGCAAAACCGGCCGCGAACTTCTTGCCAAGACCATCGGCATCGTCGGTCTCGGGCGCATCGGCAAGGAAGTCGCGATCCGCGCCCGCGCCTTCGGCATGGACGTCGTCGCCTACGACATCTACTGGGACGAAGCCTTCGCCAAACAATACGACGTCAAGCGCCTCGCCACCAAGGAGGACGTCTTCAAGACCGCCGATTACATCTCGCTCCACACGAACCTCACGCCAGAGACGCGCGACATGATCAACGCCGCCAGCATCGCCACGATGAAAAAAGGCGCCATCATCCTCAACTGCGCCCGCGGTGAAATCGTGCACACCGCCGACGTGGCGGCCGCGCTCAAGTCCGGCCAACTCGGCGGCTACGGCACCGACGTGCTCGACCAGGAGCCGCCTCCCGCCGATCATCCGCTCCTCAGCGCGCCCAACTGCGTCGTCACGCCGCACATCGGCTCGCGCACCCGGGAAAGCGTCGTTCGGCAGGCCACCCGCTGCGTCGAAAATTACAAAGCTTTCCTCGAAGGCAAAATCGTCAACCAAGCCAACAAATTCTAAGATCGCCCATTATTCGCCCGACTTAAATCGATCCAAATCGATTTAAGTCGATTTCCAATCACCGCCCATCACGCCATGCCCGAAACCTTCTACATCGTTCCTGAAAAACAACACAACGACCTCGTCGCCGCAGCCTACATGCACCGCGGTTACCACGCCGACGAGTCCGCCGAAGCCGCGCGCTTCTGCGCCGAGGCCACGCGTCACGGCATCCGCACGCATAACGGCATCAAGGCCCTCCACCTTGACCACCTCTTCGGCTCCGGCTCGAAAGGCTGCGTGCCCGGCGCGCAAATCGAGGAAAAGCCCTCGCGCTTCGCCGCCACGAAAATCTGGAACGCCAATAAAAAACTCGGCCAAGCCACCGCCTACCGCGCGATGGATGCCGCCATCAAGCTCGCCGACCAATACGGCACCGGCACCGTCGTCGTTGACAACGCCTTTCACTACCTCTGGGGCGGCGGCTACGTGATGGACGCCGCGCGCCGCGGTTATTACGCCTACACAAACTGCACCGCCGCGCTCGCCGAGGTCGTTCCCTTTGGCGGCAAATATCCCACGCTGGGCACCAATCCGCACTCTTGGGGTTTTCCGACCACCGACGCCATCGGCTACCCGATCGTGATCGACTGGGCCACTTCCGTCGTCGCCATGGGCCGCGTGCAACAACTCCTCCGCGAAGGCAAGCAACTGCCGCCGAACGCTGCCGTCGACGCCGATGGCAACATCACCACCGATCCCGCCAAGGCCAAATCGCTCGTGCCCTTCGGCGCGCACAAAGGCTACGGTCTCTCGCTCATCAACGAACTCGTCGGCGGCATGATCGGTGGCTCGCTCCCCACCATTCGCAACCGCTGGGATCAAGTGTCCGCCGGCGACAAAGGCACCTGCTGTTTCTACTTCCAAGTCATCCATCCCGACGCGATTAACGGCGGCGCCTTCGCCAAAGGCCGCACGCAATCTCAAAACGTGAAAGCCGTCATCGAGGACATCCTCGGCCACGGTAATGAGAAATGCATGCTCCCCGGCCAGATCGAAGCCGAGTTCGCGAAGAAAACCGCTGCCGCCGGCGGTCTCCTTTTCAGCAAAGCCGAGGTTGAGGCCTTCAACGAAGCCGCGACCGAAGCGAAGCAACCCCTCTGGGACCTTGCCTCCTTCAAGACGGTGGCGATCTGAAACGCGAAAACGCGCGACGCTTCATCACACAGAAAAGCGACGGATAAAAATCCGCCGCTTTTTTATTCAATTCAAAGCAGACGCTAGGATCAGGGCGTTACAGAATCCGAACCATTTTTGCCTTTTCCTCTTCCGTCAGGTTCGAAACGAGAACAACGACAAACCCCTGCTGGTTCTTGCGTTTGAGACGGGAATCCCCCTCATTATCTTTCGCCCATGCCACTTGATCCGCCCACTGTGGCTGCATAGTTCGCCGAGAGATAATCCCTCAATTTTCCGGCGATTCGCTCCAGCATGTAATTGTCAGCCCCGCCCATCGACCAAGCGCCGCTCATCGCCTTCGCATCGGCATAAAACTCGGGCGTGGCGATTATCTTGCCCGTTTCTTTGTCTGTAAGGGTTGCTCGCATTACGACAGCCGAGCTGCCGGCCATGGCTCCGACCCAAAACCGGGCCGCGCCGCCGATAAACTTTATTTCAGTCACAACGGGTTCGATCATCAGCGTGCGTTTGTCGCCTGCCTTGGTCGCGCCCACTTGATTCCAGCTAATGAAAACCGGACTGGTGCCGGCGGTGAGATATTCCTGTATTTTAGCGAGGGCTTTTTTGTTTGTGTCGTTGTCTGCGTAAGCCGGAGCCAGCGTGATCGGCTTCATTTCAAACGTGGTGAAATTTGACAGTGGCTCGCTTGGCGGCGGGTTGGTCGTCACGGATGTTTTGATTTGGGTCGCGCATCCGGTGAGAAACAGGATCGCGGTCAAGGTACATGCAGACAGGAGGGTTTTGTTTGGTATATTCATGCAATATAGGAGGTTTCAAAATGAAGATCTTTGAGTGATAGAAAATGTCAACATGCAAGTATTCGTAGAGGCGGCCACTTAATCGCGCTTGACCCTATTTTTTCTGGCAGTTCCTTCATGCGGCGCAGGCAGGAGCGCCTGTACTGTTTTTTTCATCCATTGAACACCACTGCACATTACGACGTTGCCATCATCGGCGCGGGTATGTCTGGCATCGCCGCCGGCATCCGCCTCGCGCATTTCGGCAAACGCGTGTGCATCTTCGAACGCCACAACGCCCCCGGCGGGCTCAACGGTTTTTATTCCATCGCGGGGCGCAAATACGATGTCGGGCTGCACGCCGTGACAAACTACGTGCGCCCCGGCGTCAAGGGCACGCCGCTCACCAAACTCCTCCGCCAGCTTCGCATCGACCGCGATGAATTCGCGCTCTGCGAGCAAAAACAATCGCGCATCGCCTTCGGCCCGCGCAACGCCCCCGGCTCGATCTCGCTCCGCTTCACGAACGATTTCTCCGCTTTCGAATCCGAAGTCGCGCAAAACTTCCCCGCTCAAATCGACGGATTTCGCGCGCTCGTCGCCGCCATCCGCGGGCACGACGAAGTTGCGCTCGATGCGAAACCGGTTTCCGCCCGCGAAATCGTGCGCCGCCACATCGCCGATCCGCTCCTTGAGGACATGCTCTTTTGCCCGGTCATGTATTACGGCAGCGCGCAGGAGCACGACATGGAGTGGAGCCAGTTCGCGATCATGTTCAAGGCGCTCTTCTTTGAAGGCTTTGCGCGTCCCTTCGACGGCGTGCGGGTGATCATTCGCGTGCTTCTCGAAAAATACCGCGCCGCCGGAGGCGAGCGCCGCATGAAATGTGGCGTGCAAAAAATCATCGCCCGCAGGAACCGGGCCGCTGCGCTCCTCCTCGACAACGGCGAGGAAATCACCGCCACGCACATCCTCAGCAGCATCGGCGCGCCGGAAACAGCTGCGCTCTTTGAATGCGGAATTGGGAATGCGGAATGCGGAATGGAAAACCGACAAGCCGCCGCCGCGCCGCTTGCGTCCGATGATTCCGCATTCGCCGCGCCGCCGGGCCGGCTCAGCTACGTCGAAACCATCACCGTCCTCAACCGCCAGCCCGCCGATATCGGCTGGGGCGACGACACGATCATTTTTTTCAATGATTCGCCGCGCTTCACTTATGCGCGTCCGGAAAATGAACAGGTGGATGTCCGCAGCGGCGTGATTTGTTTCCCGAACAACTTTTCCTACCCCGGCAACCGGCAGCTTCCCGAAGGCCTCTTCCGCTGCACCTGCCTCGCGAATTACGACCTCTGGAAAAACGCCGCCGCAAATCCCGGTGAATACCGCGCCGCAAAACAACGCTGGTTCGACGATATCGCCGCCAGCGCAAAACGGTTTCTGCCGCCGCTCGCTCCGCCTGATGCGCTCGAACGCGCCACCGTGGCGACAGATATGTTCACGCCGCTTACGATCACGAAATTCACGGGCCGCGCCGCCGGTGCGATTTACGGTTCCCCGGTGAAGAATCGCCAGGGCCGCACCGCGCTTGAAAACGTCTATCTGTGCGGCGCCGACCAAGGATTTCTCGGCATCATCGGCGCCATGCTCAGCGGCATCTCGATGGCGAACTACCACATTTTGCAGAAAGGTTGATCCGGCCGTGCCGCTCAATCCACCTGCCGCGGTGTTCCCCGACTTCAAATCATCCAGTCCTGAAACTCTTCCAGGATCGCTTCCTTGGTCTTGCGCGGGCGGATGACCGACGCCGCATCGCCTTGATAATATGCGATGCTGTTTGGGGGCATCGATTGCATGATCCACACATTCGACCCCACGATTGAGTTTTCGCCGATGACCGTGTCGCCGCCGAGAATCGTGGCGCCGGGATAAACAATCACATTGTCGTGCAACTCCGGGTGGCGTTTCACGCCTTTCACCGGATTGCCCTTGTCGTCCATCACGAACGACTTCGCGCCGAGCGTCACGCCCTGATAAATCTTCACGTGATTTCCGATGCGCGCCGTCTCGCCGATGACCACGCCCGTGCAGTGGTCGATGAAGAAATGCGTGCCAATGGTCGCGCCCGGATGGATGTCCGTGCCTGTGCGTTCGTGCGCAAACTCGGTCAACATGCGCGGGACGAGGGGCACATTCAGCAAATAAAGCTCATGCGCGATGCGTTGCAGCGAAATCACCAGCACGCACGGATAAGCCAGGATGATTTCCTCCAGGCTGCGCGCCGCGGGGTCGCCTTCGTATGCCGCGGTCACGTCGGTCTGGATCACGCGGCGCAAATCCGGCAGGCGGCCGAGCAGCGCCTCTGTTTTTTCCTTCGCAATCTTTGCCGCGTCGGCGACGCCTGCGAAAACGAGGCTCTTTTCAATATCCTTCGAAAGTCGTTTCTCGATGCGCGGCAACAGACGTTCGACGAATGCGGGCACGCTCTTTTTTTCAAGCGCTTCCTCGCCGAAAAAGCCGGGGAATAAAATATACATGAAATCGCGCGCGAGCTGGTTGATGGATTCCTCCGCGGGCAGGTTGCTGCCGTCGAGATGATTGATGCCGCCGTCGTTCTGATAGGATGCGAGCAGGGCGCGCTTGATGTTTTCGTGATTCATGTTGTTCGGGACAAGACTGCCTCAATAAAACACTTTTTCCAGAAAAAGTCCCTGCGGCGGCGCAGTCTGGACGGAAATTGTGCGCTTTCCGGTTTCCAGCAGCTCGCGCAATCCGTCGGGGGCGAGCTTCCCCTCGCCGACGGTCACGAGCGCGCCCACGAGGCTGCGCACCATTTTATACATGAACCCGTCCGCCTCGGCGGCGATGCGCACGCGCGCGCCTCTGCGCGTGATTTCGAGCCGTCGCAAATCGCGCACGGTGTCCTCCCTCGGCGGGCCGTTCAGCGCCGAGAACGCGCGGAAATCATGCTTGCCGCGAAGAATCGCCGCGCCCTTTTTCATCGCTTCAATATCGAGCGGCTGCACGCGTTCGATCACCCATGCGTAAGGCCGCGTGAACGGGTCGGCGTCGCCGAGATGAAGATAATAAAGGTAAAGTTTTCCCTTTGCCGAAAACCGCGAATGGAAATCCGCAGTCACCGCGCGCACGGACTTGATCTGGATTTGCCACGGCAGCCCGCCGCGCAAGGCCGCGCGCAATTTTTCCGGCCCGTGTTTCCACGCCGCGTCGAAATGAAAAACCTGCCCGCGCGCATGCACGCCGGCATCGGTCCGCCCGCTTGCGTGGATGCGGATGAGCCGGCCGAAAATCTCCTTCAGCCGGGCCTCGATCACATCCTGGATCGCGCGTCCGCCGCGTTGCGACTGCCAGCCGTCGAAAGGCGCGCCGTCATAGGCGCAGAGGCATTTCCAGCGGGTGATATTAGGAGTTTCAGGATTCACGATGCACCTCTTGAAGAACGCGTGCGACAAGGAGGGGCGGCGTCCCGCCGCCTGACGAGGCGAAGCCTCGCCAAAATTGATTCATAGATTCCCTCAAACCATGCACGACTGCGTCGTGTCCGGCGGCGGGGACGCCGCCGCTCCTTGTCGCACGCGGCGCTTTCACATGTCGTCCTCCGCTTGGAAGCCTTCGGGTGGCGAGAGCTTCAAGTTCTGCTCCAAGAAATCCTGCAAGATAATCGTCGCCGCGCGCGAATCGATCAGGCCGCTTGCGCGCACGTCGCGCCGTTTCGCCTTGGGAATCGACGACTCGGCTTCGTACGAAGTGAGGCGTTCGTCCACCAAATGGATCGGCAGTCCAAGCTCGCTTTCCAGCCTGCGCGCGAACTTTTCGACTTCCTTTGCCTTGAACCCCTCGGAGTCGTCCATGTTGAGCGGCCAGCCGAGGACGATGTCGGTGATGCGCCGTTGCCGCGCGAGGGCTGCCAGCGCGCTCCAGCGTTTTTCGGCGTCGGCATCCGTGAGCGCGGGCAGGGGCGTGGCCACGCCGATCTCGTCGCCGTAGCTCAAGCCGATCCGTCTCTCACCGTAGTCTATGCCGAGGCATTTCACAGCCACCTTTTGCCATTTTTCAGCGAGCCGATGCGAGCCAGCAATTTTTTGATGTCCTGGGCCCTGGCCTTCGGCGCGACGAGGGTCGCGTCTTTTGTATGAATGACGATCAGATCGTCCAGGCCAAGCACGGCGGTCAAATGTCCGCCTTCGGAAAACACGATGTTGCCGCGACCCTCCTCGACAAGCGCGTCGCCGCGCAGCGCGTTCCCACCGTCATCCGCCGCGCAATGCCCCTGCACCGCAGACCACGAGCCGACGTCATCCCACGCGAACGACGCGGGCAGCACGACGACGTTGGACGCTTTTTCGAGCAGGGCGTAATCGACGGAGAGTTTGTCGAGTTTCGCATACACCTTTTTCAATGCCGCGCCGATGGGCTTGCGTTTTGCGAGCGCCTTGCGCACCGGATCGAAGGCGGCGGCATAGGCGGGCGCGTGCTTTTCAAACGCCGTTTGAACGACAGGCACGCTCCACACGAACATGCCGGCGTTCCATGCGTATTCGCCCGATGCGACATAGTGGCGGGCGACTTCGAGCGTTGGCTTTTCCTTGAATTGTTTTACACGGGACACTTTCACGCCGTCGAATTCCCTCCATGCTTCGCCCATGTGAACATAACCGAAACCCGTTGCGGGCGCGGTGGCTTTTATGCCGATTGTCACAATGACCGGCTCCGCGGACGCCGCGGCAAACGCCGCGCGCAGGTCGCGCTGATACGCCTTTGCGTCGGGAATCACATGGTCGGCGGGCAGCACGGCAAAAACGCCCTGCGGATCGCGCGTGCCGATGAGCGCGGCGGCGAGCGCGACGGCGGGCGCGGTGTCACGGCCAAACGGCTCGGCGATGATGTTTGATCGGGGCAGTTTCGGGCACACTTGGCGCACGGCTTTTTCCTGCGCGGCGCTGGTGATGACAAAGATGTTTTTCGCGGGCACGACCGGGCGGATGCGGTCGAGCGTCTGAGCGAGCATCGGTTTTTTCCCGACGATGGGGAGCAGGTGTTTCGGGCGGCGCTCGCGGCTCTGGGGCCAGAAACGCTCGCCTTTGCCTCCCGCGATGATGACGGCAAAATATTGTGGCATACGCTCGCAACCGTGACCCGAACCGACTGCGTTCGGCAATGCGTTTTTGCGCGGGCAGGGCGGCAACTTTAACCCTTCACGCCGCGAAAAACCTCTTTCATGATTTCCGCATGACGATTCCCTTGGACATCCTTCCCATGCGCACGGGCGGGGCGGCTGAAAACATGGCCGCGGATTTTCTCCTTCTCAAACGCTATCCGGAGCGCGGGCACGCGCGCTTCAGGCACTACGGCTGGCAGCAGCCGGCGTTCACTTTTGGATACAGCCAGAAAATGGAATACGTGCGCTCGCAACTCCCGGCGGCGGAGGAGGGGCCGTTCGATCTCTGCCGGCGTCCGACGGGCGGCGGCGTTGTCGATCATCGCGACGACTGGACTTACGCGCTGGTGATTCCGCGCGAACACACGCTCACCGAAGTGCCCGCGCCGGAATCGTATCGCGTCGTGCATGCGTGCATCGCGGATGCGATGATCGCGCTCGGGGAACAGGTTGTTTTGAAAAAGGAGCCGGACGCGGAGGCGGACGGCGGCCCGACGGTGTGCTTCGAACGTTCCGAGCGGTTCGACGTGGTGCGCGCCGACACGGGCGCGAAGGTCGCCGGCGCGGCCCAGAAGCGGGCAAAAGAGG
>JARKRC010000045.1:97500-107436 GCA_029974595.1 Ereboglobus sp.
GGCAAAACTTTCGAAGCGGTTCACCATTTTTAGCGTCTTGAGCAAACGGCCGTCGGGCACGCTCCACAACCGGATGCTTTTGTCCTCGCCTGCCGAAACCAACAGTTTTCCGTCAGGGCTCATGCAAATGGAATTGGCGCCACCTTCATGGCCCTTCAGCGTTTTTATCAAAGTGCCACTGGGCAGGCTCCATAGTTTGATGGTTCCATGGTCGCTTCCTGACGCGAGAAATTTTCCGTCAAGGCTGATGCAAATAGAGGAAATGCGCGATTGATAACCCTCCAATGTTCTGGCCTCGGATCCCTTCCAGAATTTAATGCCTCCGTCAGCGCCTCCTGAAACCAGCAGCTCGCCGTCGGGGCTTATGCAAACCGAGCGAACGGTGTTTTTGTGCCCTTCCAGGGTTCCCATCAACGCGCCTTCGGGAAGACTCCATAATTTTATGGTGTTGTCCGCGCTGCCCGAAACCAGCGCGATAGAGGCGGGACTTATAAAAACGCATCGAACAGCCTGTTTGTGCCCCTCCAGCTTCTTGAGCAGAGTGCGCTCAGGCAGGTTCCATAACTTGATGGTTTTATCCGCGCTACCCGAAGCCAGCAGTTTTCCGTCGGGGCTTATGAAAACGGAGTGAATGCGGCCGCTGTGCGCGAGCGGCAATGCCTCCGCAGTGCCGGTGCGATTTTCGTTTTTGGCTAGAATTATTTCTCCCTGTTTGCCGCAGCCGTTCAAGAATGCCAGCGCTGCCGCGGCGGTGATGCCCGCGCCCAAAAAATCGCGCCGGCTCATTGTGCCTCCGGGCGGCGCATCATTCAGCATTACGATTTCCGTTTGTTTATATAATTCTTCGCCTTCGCTGATGCGGGTGAGTTGAAACGAGGGTTTATTGTCTTTGGCTGGATTCATGATGTTCGTTTTTTATACTTTGTTTTAATATAAAATTATTCTTTCCCGTATGATGTTTGGACGGCGGGCGTGTTGTCCTCTTTTTCTCCACATTTGGCGCACGTGCTGGAATCCTCGTCTTCATCCGATCCGGGCAGCCCGTGCCAGCACACGCCGCCGGCGTCGGCGATGCGCGCGAGGATTTGGTCCTTGGTCAGTTCGCGAATGATATTGCAACGATCGGTGCCCGAAAAGTCGCCATCACCGCATACGGTGAGCGCCTTGTGCAGGCAGTCGCCGCCGCATGTCCAGCGCGCGAAGCATCCCGTGCAATACTCGCGCTTGTCCACGGAGTGCCTGCGCAAAAATGCCAGCTTTTCCATGTCGAACTGCCACGCGCCGTCGTTGGCGGCCGCGCCGTAGATGAAGATTTTTGCCCGCGGATTGGTTTCGTCGAAAACCTCGTAGCAGGCGGAGACGGAACCGTCGGGGGTGATGGCAAAGAGATCCTGCGTGGCTCCGCAAAAATGGTTTATCAGCGTGCCGGTGCGGGCGGCGGAAAAAGTGACTTCGCAACCGTGCTGCCTGGCGCGGCTCTGCGCCTCGCGAAAGGCGGCGACAAAGGCGTGGGTTTCCGCCGAGGGCGCGCCGGCCCAGCGTCCGATCTGGTAGGCCGGCTCGGCTTGGATCTGCCCGGGATGAAAACGGGAGCAGATGAACTCGATGGAATCCGGGAGTCGCGCGATCATATCGGCGGTGACGGTCATGCGGATTCCGTACGGGAAGCCGGCTTCGTCGAAGCGGCGCAGGGTGCGCATGACACTTTCGCTGGAGCCTTTGCCATTGCGGGTGACACGGTGCATGTCGTGTGCATCGGGCAGTCCATCGAAGGAGACGCTGGCGCCTTGCAGGTTGGCGGTGATCCAGTCGAGTTGCTTGTCGGAAAAAACGGCGTTGGTCGCCGTGTAGCAGGTGAGTTGCAGGCCGTGTTCTTCGGCGAGACGCCGGGCGTGGTCATGCGCGCCGGTGAGCACGTTCCAGTTTTGGGTCGGTTCGCCGCCGCCGTGAAAGTTGATATCGATGAATCCCGTCCGCCGTTTTACGGCATTCTGGACGACGAAATCGATCCCGCGCCTGGCGGTTTCCAGTGACATGAAGCGCGCGGGCGCGTCTCCCGCGGCGGCGTAGCAATAGGTGCAGCGAAGGTTGCAGGCGGTGGTGAGGAAAAGCGTTACGGAAACAGGCTCATGCGCGTCCGGAAAGAAAGCTTGGGGCGGTTGCTCCGGGCCCGCGTCGAGCATTTCCAGCCGGCGCAAAAACCCGGTCATGGAGCCATCGTAATCGGATGCGCCGTCGTAATTCCCGTCTTTTAGCGCGGCGAGGAAATTGACGACGCGGGCGTTGCCGATGAAGGCGGCTTTCCGCAGCGGCGCATAGACAAGATACCGGCCCGCTTCCAAGGGGATGACATAAATCTCGGCGGATAAAACAGGGGGCAGCGGCATGGCGTGATGAGAAGGGCGCGTGTAACGGAATCGTCTGGCAGGATGACACGAATCGTATGCAGCGCAAGCGGGTTTTGCAAAATAAATGCATGAGCTTCCTAATCCGAAAATCAAGTCCCGGCGGGATTTTTTAGACGGAAGATTGTGATTGCGCTGCGGCTCGGGGCTGGTTTGCTCGCCCGTTCAACAATTTTCAAAACATCATGCAAGAAGTCGTCATACTCGAGTGCACCGAAGCCCGCAAAGAAGGAAAGCCCGTCTCGCGCTATCTCACGAAGCGCAACAAGAAGACGGTCACCGAGCGCATTGAGAAGAAGAAATACAATCCCTTCCTCAAGCGCCGCACCGTCCACAAGGAAATCAAATAAGTTTTTCCCGAAGCCACCGCTTTTTCCAAGCCCGGCCCGCCGTCACGCGCGCCGGGTTTTTCATGCCTGCTTTTTTCCGTGCCGGTGGAGCTGCCAGGAGTTCCAGATATTGTGCCAGATCACATAAAACGTCGGCCCGAGCGCGATGAGCGGGCTCGCATACGTGAGCGCCAGGTAAATCGTGAGCGTCGTGTTTTTTTGTCCGAGCGCCTGGCTCGCCTCGCGTGAGAATTTTTCCCCGCCCAGCAGCCGGCCAATCGCGAAATTAGCCGCGCACACCAGCACCGAGACCAAGCCTATTTTCAAGAGCACCGTACCCGGCGTGCCGCCGCCTTCATGGCCCAGAAAATGGCTTGTTTTTGCCATGATCAAAAACAGGGCGAGCACCCATGCGTAGAACGACACATTTTTCATTTTTGCCGGCCACATCATGACCGGTGGATGGACGCGCCGCAAAACCAGCGCCACCAGCAATGGCAAAAACACCAGGAGCCCCACGCTCATTGCGATCTCTCGCGCCGCCGCGGGCGTTGCATGACCGAGCGCAAGCGGCATCAGCAGAGGCAACAACGCCGATATGGCCGGATTCGTCAGCATGAACGCCGTCACCACATAATCCACGCGCCTTCCGAGGAATCCCGTGATCACCGCCGCCGCCGTCGCAGTCGGCGCGATTCCCGCGAAAAAACCCGCCACTGCAATATCATGACCGCCGACCGTCCATCCAATCGCATAGCCGGCGCCGCCCATCGCCACATTCGCCGCGAGCAGCCAGAAATGCGACCGTTGAAATGACTCGCGCGAAAAACGGGTGCCCAGAAAGACGACAAACAGCATTCCGAGTATCAGCCACTGGATCAGCCATGAGAGCGCATGGGCGAATGGGCAAAGCGCGCCGATGATGATGGCGGATAGCAGTGCGAGCGTGCGAGGGAAGCCGGGTTTCACGATGTTTTGAGAGATTTTGCGGGAAGGCGCTCATTCTCGCAACATGCAGCCCGCCACTCCAGCCAGATCGCTCGCGTTCTCATCGGCTGTTTTGCGCGCGCGTCGGATGCGGAGCGGACTTTTCTTTTGCGCGCGGTTCCGCCAGCGTGCCGGGCATGTCATCGTCGAAAACGTCCGTCATCTGGTGCAACACCAAGTTTTCCGCCGACGCCGCGCGGCTGCTTGAGGAGGGCGCGCGCGCACGGGGCTGCCGCGTCGTGTTTTCGGAGTCGCTGTCCGCTTCCGTTCTCGATGCCGGCAAGCCCGACCCGCTGCTTGCCGGCGCCGGCATCGCTCTCGGCCAGCCCGATGTCGCCCAGTGCATGACCCTTCCCACGCTCTGCTGGATCGAGGTTTCCACCGCCGGGTACACGCGCTACGACCGGGAGGATTTTCAAAATATCCTCCGCGCCCGGGGCGGCGCATTCACGAACGCCTCGCATGTTTTCGCCGAGCCGTGCGCGCAGCACGTCCTCGCCATGATGCTCGCCTTCGGACGCCAGCTCCTCCAGTCGCACACCGACCAGATCACCGATCGCTCGTGGCAATATTTTCAACGCCGTTATGATTCGCGCCTCCTCAACGGCGAAACAGTCCTCATGCTCGGCTACGGCGTGATAGGCCGCCGTCTCGCCGAACTTCTCGCGCCTTTCGACATGCGCATCCTCGCCGTGCGCCGCCGCGCGCGCAGCGAACCCGGCGTGCACATCATTCCCGAAGATCGCCTCAGCGCCGCCTTGGCCGAGGCCGACCACGTCATCAACATCCTCTCGGACAACGAAACTACGCGCAATTACGTCAACGCACGCCGCCTCTCCTGCCTGAAACCCAGTGCGAAGCTCTACAACATCGGGCGCGGCTCCACCGTTGACCACCGGGCGCTCATCGAAGCGCTCGAAACCGGACGCCTCGCCGCCGCCTACCTCGACGTCTTTGAAACCGAGCCCCTGCCGCCCGATCATCCGCTCTGGACTGCGCGCAATTGTTTCATCACCCCGCACACCGCCGGCGGACGCCGCGACCAGGACGAGGCCATCGTCCGCCACTTCCTCCAAAACCTCGCCGCCTGGCTCAACAACAATGGCGAAGGCATGATTGACCGCATCCTGTGACAAGAAATTATTCGCACTTCACATCTCTCGCCAAAAAATCTTAAAAAACCCTGTTTCCAGCTACTTGGCACATCTCTTGTGGGACATTTCCCTTGAGTCCACACCCCCCCTGCTAAAAATCCCTGCCTTTCAAACCGTGAGCAAAAAAACCACCGACAAATCAGCCGTCACCGCACCGGCAACCGCAGCGCCAGCCTCGCCTGTTGTGTCCGGCCCGAACCCGGCCCACGCCGCGCCTGTCAACAAGGCGCTGACCCGCGACGAACGCATCGAACTTTACCGCAAGCTCGTCCGCATCCGCCGCTTCGAGGAACGCTCCCTCCGCGCTTATCAGGCGAAAAAAATCGGCGGCTTCCTCCACCTCTACATCGGACAGGAAGCGGTCGCCGTCGGCTGCTGCTCGCTCATGGGCAAGGACGACCACGTCATCACCGCCTATCGCGACCACGGCCACGCCATCGCCGTCGGCATGGACACGAAAGCCCTCATGGCCGAGCTCTACGGGAAACTCACCGGTTGCTCGAAAGGCAAGGGCGGCTCGATGCACTACTTCGACCCCGCGCGCAATTTCTGGGGCGGTCACGGCATCGTTGGCGGCCAGGTTCCCCTCGGCGCCGGCCTCGCCTACGCGCTCAAATACAAGGGCATCAAAGGCGCCGCGATGGCATTCATGGGCGACGGCGCGGTGAATCAGGGTGCCGTGCACGAAGCCTACAACCTCGCCTCGCTTTGGGACCTGCCCGTCATCTTCGTCATTGAAAACAACGGCTACTCGATGGGCACCTCCCAAGCCCGCTCCTCCGCCGGCGATCTCGCCACCCGCGCCGCCGGTTACGATATGAAATGGGAAGTCATCAACGGCCATGACCTCTACGAGGTCCGCGCAAAAATGGATCCGCTTCTCCGCCGCGCCCGCGAGGAATCGAAACCCGCCGTCGTCGAGATCATGACCTACCGCTATCGCGGACACTCCGTCGCCGATCCCGACAAAACCTATCGCAGCAAATCCGAAATCGAGGATTACCAGCGCACGAAAGACCCCATCAACCTCTTCCGCGCCGTCCTCCTCGCCGAGGGCGTCCTCGACGACAAACTCATCGAGCAAATCGACACCGAGGCCCGCGCCGAGGCCGATTTCGCCGCCGACTTTGCCGAGGCGAGCCCGTTTCCAACACCCGAGGAAATCCAAAAGGACGTTTACTGGGAAGCCGACAACCCGTCGCAGCGCACCTCCGGCGGCCGCCTTTTTTTTAATTAAGAATTAAGAGTTAAGAATTAAGAAGTAAGGCCCACGCCATCGAATGCTCTTCCTGATTCTTAGCCCTTGGTTCTGAAATTCGCTGTTTCACTTCTTAATTCTTAAATCTTAATTTTTAATTTCCATCCATGCCTTTAATCACCTACCGCGAAGCATTGCGCCACGCCATGTCCGAGGAACTCACACGCGACGAAAACGTCGTCATCCTCGGCGAAGAAGTCGGCCAGTTCCACGGCGCCTACAAAGTCACCGAAGGCCTCCTCGAAAAATTCGGCCCCAAACGCATCGTCGACACACCCATCTCCGAAGCCGGTTTCATCGGCATCGGCATCGGCGCGTCGATGCTCGGCGTTCGCCCCGTCATGGAACTCATGTTCTGGTCGTTTTACTCCGTCGCCTTCGACCAAATCCTCAACAACGCCGCCAACATCCGCTACATGAGCGGCGGGCAGATCAACTGTCCCATCGTCATCCGCGGCCCCGCGAACGGCGGCACCAACGTCGGCGCGACCCACTCGCACACACCCGAAAACATCCTCGCCCACCACCCCGGCGTGAAAGTCGTCGTGCCCGCCACGCCCTACGATGCGAAGGGACTTCTCAAGTCAGCCATTCGCGACAACGACCCCGTCTTTATCCTCGAAAACACCATCCTCTACGGACTCGAAGGCGAAGTCCCCGCCGAGGAATACACCATCCCCCTTGGCGTGGCCGATGTGAAACGCGCGGGCACCGATCTCACCATTGTCACCTACGGACGCCCCGTGATCCAGACCCTCGCCGCCGCGCAGCAACTCCAGCAGGAACACAACATTTCCGCCGAAATCGTGGATCTGCGCACCATCCGCCCGCTCGACATCGACACCGTGCTCGCCTCCGTTCGCAAAACGCACCGCGTCCTCATTGCCGAGGAGCAACGCCCCTTCTGCGGCGTCGGCGCGCAACTCGCCTACATGATCCAGAACGAAGCCTTCGACGAACTCGACGCTCCCGTTCAGCGCATCGGCACCGTTGACGCTCCCGCGATCTATAGCCCGCCGGTGGAAATCGAGCAGCTTCCGAACTCGCAGCGCATCCTCAAAGCCGCGCTCGCCACGATGGACGCCTGACGTCAAAACAAACTCGCGTTTATCATGCGCACTTCACCATTCTTCCAACTACAGTAACATCATGGCACAAATCATCGACATGCCCAAACTCAGCGACACCATGACGGTGGGCACGCTGGTCAAATGGCTCAAAAAGGAAGGCGACGCCGTGAAAACAGGCGACATACTTGCCGAAGTCGAGACCGACAAAGCCACGATGGAACTCGAAAGTTTTTTCGACGGCACGCTCCTCAAAATTTTTTCCCCCGCAGGCTCGCAGGTTCCCATTGGCGCGCCCCTCTGCGCCGTCGGCAAACCCGGCGAAACCGTTGAAGTTCCGAAAACCGCAGCCCCCGCTCCCGTTGCCGCGCCTGCTTCCCCTGCTCCAGCAGCACCCGCCCCTGCTCCCGTCGCGCCTGCTCCGAAAATTGAAGCCGCGCCCGTCCCCGCGCCTGAACCGCCCAAGCCGAAGACCGAAGCCCCCCGCATCCCCAACGAACGCATCCGCATCTCGCCGCTCGCCCGCAAATTTGCCCGCGAAAAAGGCATCGACTACACGCGCCTCCAAGGCAGCGGACGCGGAGGCCGCATCGTGCGCGCCGACATCGTCGCCGCCGCCGCAAATCCGTCCGCCCTCGCGCCCGCGGGCGGCGGAGTCCCAAGCTCCAAATCCCAGGTGGCGAACATCCCTGCGAGCGGTTTCCGCACCGGCCCGATCCAGGAGGAGCGCGCCGTCGCCGTCGGCAACATGCGCGGCACCATCGCGCGCCGCCTTCTCGAATCGAAAACGCAAATCCCGCATTTCTACCTGGACATCGAAGTCGATGCCGAGCCGCTCCTCGTCCTGCGCCAGCAGCTCAACACCGGCCTCGAACAAGAAGGCGTCAAACTCTCGGTCAACGACTTTATCCTCAAGGCCAGCGCCGAGGCGCTCCGCCGCGTTCCCTCCGTGAACGCCTCGTGGGAAGGCACGCAAGTCCGCTACTTCGGGGCCGCGCACGTCTCATTTGCCGTTGCGATCGAGGACGGACTCATCACGCCCGTGATCCGCGACGCGCACGCAAAATCCGTTTTCCAAATCAGCACCGAAGCCAAGTCGCTCGGCAAGCGTGCGAAGGACAAAAAACTCGCGCCCGCCGAATTCACCGGCGGCACCTTCTGCGTGAGCAATCTTGGCATGATGGGCATCACGAAGTTCAATCCCATCGTCAATCCGCCCAATTCCGCCATTCTCGGCGTCGGCACCACGGTGACGAAACCCATCGTGAAAAATGGCCAGATCGTCATCGGCCAGACCATGACGCTCAGCCTCAGTTGCGATCACCGCGTGGTGGACGGCGCCCTCGGCGCGCAATACCTCGCCGCGCTCAAGCAACTGCTCGAAGCGCCCGCGCTGCTGCTGGTGTGAGGAAACCGGCGCGGACGGAAATATCCCGCCGCGCTCGATGCTGGCCTGCATCATGCTGGCACGTGTTGCAGCATGGCAAACTTCCACGTTTTTCAGCACCTCCCGAACGAAACCTGCGGCAATATCGAACGCTGGATTCGTCGCAACGGCCATGCCGTCACGCGCACGCACTTTGATCGCAACGAGCCGCCCTCCATCCCGCGCGAGACCGATGTGCTCGTAATCATGGGTGGCGCGATGAATATCTACCAATACCGCGACCATCCGTGGCTTGTGCCCGAGCGGAAACTTGTCGAGCAGCACCTCGCACGCGGCGGCAAGGCGCTTGGCATTTGTCTGGGCGCGCAAATCCTTGCCGATGTCCTCGGCGGGCGCGTCCATCAAAATCCCGAGCGCGAAATCGGCTGGTTCCCGATCACGCTTACGGCCGCCGCGGCGGATTCGCCGCTCTCCGCATTTCAAAACGGCCAGCACGTCCTGCACTGGCATGGCGACAATTTCGACCTTCCGCGCGGCGCGAGACTCCTCGCCTCAAGCGCCGCCACGCCGCACCAGGCCTTCACTTTCAACGGCGGGCAAGTCCTCGCGTTGCAATTCCACCTCGAAATCGGCCCCGGCGACATCAGCGGCCAGATCGCCGACTGCCGCGACGACCTCGCACGCTCCGGTCGCTGGATACAAAGCGAGGCCGATCTCCTCGCGCACAGCGGTCTTTTTGCCGCCGAAAGCGAATCCCTCATGTCGCATGTGCTGGATGCGTTTGTAAACCGCCCGGCGCGTTAGAACATCTTCACTAAAGTTGTGGTCGTTTTTCATGAGTTTTAAGCTCACGCGGAGACGCAGAGACGCAGAAAATTGACTGTCATTCTCCGCGTCTCTGCGTCTCCGCGTGAAAATAAACCGGCCATGCTTCCATTTGAAATTCTTTAAAAGACTCGTGCTCGCGGATGTCCGGGCACGCCAAAGGCGTGCTACTCGTCAGCCTAGGGTGAGCGCGTAGCGCGCAACCCTGGGTTTTCTGTCATTCAAAAAGGCACCCCGTCGGGGTGCCACACTCTGGCGAATCGTATCTGTGGCGCCCCTGCAGGGCGCGTCGCAAAAAGAACAAGAAACCCAAGGTCTCGCGCAACGCTCGACCGTTGGGCTGACGAGTGGCACGCCCTTGGCGTGCGCGCGAGCCTCAGCTAAACCCACGTATCGGTATTCCGCTGTATCGGTATTCCGCTGAAGGAAACCATAAGTTTCGGGGAGGGGCGCAGGGGAGGGGCGAACGCCCCTGCCCGCCCCGAAGCGAAGCGCAGGTGGATTGAGGCCGGCTTGGAAACGAC
>JARKRC010000047.1 GCA_029974595.1 Ereboglobus sp.
TTCCTCCGCCACAGTGTTCGCACTGCGGCCACTGCTCTTCCAATGCTCCAGCGCCTCCTCCTTATACTCTTTGGTGAACTTTCTCTTTTCTCTGACGGGTTTGCTTATCTGCGTTTTCATTCGCGTTTCCTTCTGTTTTTATCCCTTCCCCCCTGTCCGTCAATTCGGGGCATCCTCATGAATGATACTTCATCGTTTACCTCCGATATAAGAAAAATCCGGCTGCGCCGGATAAAAGCTGGCTCGCTTTTCAAACTGGTAATGCTTTCCAGTTCGGCGATTTTCGTTCCGATGATGGTTTTCTCCGGAGTGCTCGCGTTCTTCGGCGCGAAGACTGTTACCTTTTCCGGTGAGCATGTGACCGGAGTGAAAGGTTTGATCTCTGCGCTCATCATGGCTCCGTTATTCACTCTCTTCTTTTCTTTATTCGCATGGGTCGGTGCTTACATCGGCATTCGCACCTTCGGATATTTCTGGCCGCTGGAACTTGAGTATGTGCCAGCGAAAGAAAGAAAAGAGCCGAACCAGCCGCCGGAGCCAACGGCCATGCCTGTCACGCCTCCTGCTGCGCAGGAGCCGCGGCAGCCGTAGCCGTGGCTCTTCTTGATCGTTGGGCAAAAAATGAAACTGTTTACGACAATTACGTCGGTCGTTCTTCTCGCCTCCATCGCGTTTGCGAGTTCGGACGAAAAGCCGATATCCGCCAGCGGGATTGTCAGCTTGGAGGTTTTTGCAGGTCCACCGAATTACGAAAGCATCCAGGACGGCGACGCACGAGAAGAAGCGTGGATTTTGACCGCGTCGAAGAAGGAGCGCTTCCATCTCGTGGTGCTCGACGACCAAGAAAAGAAGTTTGCGACTCTGCGTCGCTGCGTTGGAAAGAGGGTTCATGTCGATGGGATGGTTTGGGCAGCACACACGGGGCATCACCGGACGCCGTTTTTGATCACCGTGAACTCAATCGAAGGAGAGCCCAATCAGACGCCAGAGCCAACGGCTGTGCTTGTCACGCCTCGTGCTGACGCACGAGCCGCGCCATCTACCTCCGTGGCTGATCTTAACATTAGCCAATGAAGATCGACTACGACACCGCAGCCAGCGCATATGCCCGGTTCCGCCAGGCAAATCCAAGGATCCTCGAGCGGCTGATTCAGATTGGTCGGATCGACGAAAGAAGCCGTATCTTGGAGGTTGGCAGCGGCTCCGGCAATTATGCCATCGCGCTCACTGAACTGACCGGATGCAAGTGCCACGGGCTGGAAAAGTCAGAAGGCATGCTCGCGAAAGCACGGGAGCGAACCGACGCGGTGGCCTGGGCTCAGGGGGACGCTCAAGCGCTTCCCTATCCCGACAAGATGTTTGATTTCTTGTTTTGCGTGGACGTTATGCACCATATTCCAAAGCCAGACCGATTTTTGGACGAGGCGTTTCGGGTATTACAGGCTGATGGCTGTCTTTGCATCGTGACGGATTCAGAGTGGACGATCCGGAATCGAACTCCCCTGTCTCTCTATTTTCCCGCGACGGTTGAAGAGGAATTGAAGCGGTATCTACCTCTTGACCGATTAAAGGAATTGATCGTGGATTCGGGGTTTTCGTATGTGGAGGATGAGCTTGTTGAGTTGCCTTACGACCTTGAGACCGCTGACCCTTTCAGAGAGAAGGCATTTTCATGTCTGCACCTCATTTCGGAATCTGCTTTTCAAGAGGGACTCGCGGCGCTTTCGAGCGCACTCAGCAATGGTCCGCTACCCTGCATTGCTAGATCCGCACTACTCCGGGCCACCAAGAAGAAGGGTGGCAAATCGTTACGGCAAACGCGTTTCACGCGTCGCTGACGTTCAAACGTTGATCTAGCTACGAATATACAAGCTCAAAAAAGCAAAGCCCGTCCTCAATTTTTCGCTTGGGGGTTATGTTTATATAAACTGACGTCGTTTGGAGGCACGAGACAGGGACCGGGCGATTATAGGATAAACGCGTGCGTGGGTTGGGCGTGATCCCGGTTGAACCGTGATCGTGCTGATCTTTGCGGGTTGATTACCGACAGTGCATTGGTGCGTCTTGCCCGCATGCTCTAGGCTCGTGCGTGGCGGGCGGATCGCTCCGTGCCCGCTGCACCGTCAACATGCATGGGCTGGCCGCCCGGTCCCTGGCTGGTGCCGCCAAACGGCGGTTCTCAAAAAACATCCTGTCGCCCGCGCCTGCTCTCAGGCCATCGCCTGGCAATCCGCCGTCTGCAACATTGCCCAGGCAAAGCCCGCCATTTGTTTGCATTGCCGCCCGCGTTGCGGGCTCCCGCTCGGCTCACCCCTTCGGGGCTGCGCCCTCGTCATGAGCGCCTCCACCGCCGGATGCAGTCGCCACAACGGCACCTGCAAGCCCAGCAGTTATCCACGGAGTCCTCGACGGTGCCACCACCACGCAGTCGATGCCCAACTGCCGCAGCCGCCGGTAGAGCACGTAGCCGATCGGCCTCGCCTCGTAGTCCACGTGCAGCTCCCCGCCGTCGGCCACCGCGATCATGATCGTATCCTTGTGGACATCCAGCCCCACATAGTGTTGCGTCTTTTTCATGCGCTTGTCCTCATTTTCAGGTTGTTACGGTTTGTCCTTCAGCCTTGTGGCTCGGCCCGCTCCTCACAGGCAACCCACGTCCAGGGGACAAGCGCCTTCTTTCACTGCCTGCGCTCATCCGCAGCTATAATGTCTAGCCAATGAAAAACACCCCTAAATCCTATCACGAACACTTCGCTCGTTTCTTCGAGCAGCCCACACGGGAAAGCCTTCGCGAGCTGCTTAAGAACAATGTTGGAGAATTTCGCCAGTGCGACTTCAAAGCTCAACTTCCAGAATGGTCATCGTTAGCGAAGCATATTCTAGCCATGGCAAACTCAGGTGGGGGTGCAATTATTGTGGGTGTCTCAGAACAAGACGATGGGAGTCTAGAACCGAAAGGAGTAGATAAAATCGAAGATAAAGCTGTCATTACAAATGGAATCAAGGGTTTTTTGCCTGAATCGCTTTTAGGTAAAATCGATTTGGTCGATTTCAGATATGATTCAAGCGATTTTGCCAAATTGGCAGGTAAAAAATTCCAGACTATTTTTATTGGTTATGAGGACACCGATCTTCCCTACGTCACTGCCAAAGCCGGAGTGAGCATACGGGCGAATGCCATTTATATCAGGAGGGACGGAAGTTCAGACGAGGCATCCAATGATGAATTACAAAAATTAATAAATAAAAGATTGGAAACAGGTCAATCCACTACCCAGCAACTCGATTTAAAGGAAGAGATAGGTCAGCTTAAAACATTGTTTGAGTTTATCCCCGCCAGCTACTCGTCCCCAACTTTCGCTGTAAATATAGCTAAATTTCTCCAGGGAGCAATTACCACAAGTCCCAATCCAAATTATCCAAGCGAAGGTTTCGAAAAATTTATCAGTCGAATGATAGAGAGAAAAAAATTACGAATACAAAAAAAACTTGGGCTATGAGAGAACCTTCTCTGAGTAACGATGTCAAGTGAGGCAGTTGTATAGAGGAGAAAGGCACATTGTATTATTTTGCTTTCTTTGAGTTTGTCGCCACTGGCCGGGAGCGCGGCGATGAGTGCCCCGCTTTGTTATGTAAACCAAAGCGGGTCCGCATGGCCTGGCGGATGTCGTGCGGGGAGCGGCAGATCCGGCGATCACACTTCTCCATCCGGAATTGGGCATCGCGGACGGCAAACCGGCGGGCGTGCCGTTGCCTTGCGATAAGCGACACCGGCGGCGGATCGAAATCCGCCGCTTCAGAACGATGGTTTGTGCTCCCGATTGAAAGATCGGCGCCGGCGGCCCGCGAACGCGCGGGAGGCGAGGAGCGCGGCGAGGGCGGCGGCGAACCACAAACTCGACGCGCCACCGCCGCCGCTGCTGTTACTCCCACCGTTGCCGGACGAGCCGGAATTGCCTGTGAGGACTTCGACCGGGAGCGTCGTGACTTCGTCGCCAGCGGTGATACGGCGGATGACGGCGTTGCCAGTGTCAGCCACGTAGAGGCTGCCGTCCTCGGCCACAACGAGGGCGCGCGGGCTGTCGAACCATGCGTTGGTTCCCGTGCCGTCCTTGAAGCCGGCAATGCCCGGAGTCTGGCCGGCAATCGTGGCCACGGTGCCGGAGTGGATTTCGCGGATGAGCGAGTTGCCGGTGTCGGCGACAAACACGTCGCCATCGGCGTCAACCGCCACGCCTTCGGGCGATTTGAACCTGGCGGCGGCGACTGTGCCGTTGGCATTCCCGGATGTGGTGCCGCCGGCAAAGGTCGAGACGCTGCCGGTGGTCATGTTGATGTAGCGGATGACGTGATTGCCGGTGTCGGCGATGTAGAGATTTCCGGCGATGTCCACAGCGATGCCGGAAGGAGAACGGAATTGCGCGGCGGGGCCGATGCCGTTGGCAAAACCGGCGACGCCCGCGCCGGCGATAATGCTCACCTTGCCGTCGGGGGCGATTTTTTTGATCAGATGGTTGCCGGTGTCGGCCACATAGATGTCCGCGCTGGCATCGTGCGCCGCGATTGCGCGGGGTTTGCTGAAACCGGTGGCGATGGTGGCAACGGCGCGGCTGACAATGGCGCGGATGTTGGAGTTGCCGGTGTCGGCGATGATGAGCGCGCCGTCGGCGTTGATGGCAAGGCCGCGGGGCGCGTTGAAGCGCGCGACCGATGCGGCGCCGTCGGCGGCGCCGGACTCGTCGGGTTGCCCGGCAAACACAACGGCCTTGCCGTCGGTCTGCGTGATTTTGCGGATGGCATGGGTTTGGGCGTCGGCGACATAGAGATCGGGCGTGGCGGTGCCGGAGGCGGCGGTGATGCCGGCGGGGACGGGCAGGATGTCGGGGAGGAGTTGGAGCGTCACGGCGTTGCTGTAAACGTCCTCGGTGTTGTTTGTGGCGGCGTAGCGGTATTGCCAGCCGTTTTTACCGGTGGTGTTGATGAGGGAGAGGTGCGCGGTGCTCGCGCCCTGGTAATCGGACGAGCCGTCGATGTCGGCCCAGTCGCCGGAGTCGCCGCGGCGGTATTGCCATTTGTAGGCGGGCGCGGGCGCGCCGGTGGCGGAGGCGATGAGGTCGAGGGGATGATAGCCGGCAACGACAGGCTGCGTGGTGATGAGCGGGGCGAGGTTGTAGGGTTTCACGGCGACGGTGTAGGCGCCGCTGATGGGAAGCGGCACAGTCGCACCGGCAGCGGTCTGGATGGAGATTTCGCCGTCGATGACGCCTTCGGGCACGGCCACGACGATTTGCGTGGCGCTTTTTGAGACGAAGGAGGTGACTGCGGTGGCGCCGAAGAAAACCTTGGCCACGCCGTCGAGGTTGACGCCGGTGATAGTGACGGATTTGCCCGGCCAGATGACATCGTAAGTGATGGCGCTGACGGAGGGAGGAAGGTTCGAGGCATTTGAGATGCCGGTGGTGATGCCGTGGTCGGTGCGCACGGTGACATCGCTGCCGGTGGTGGCAGTCACGCCATTGGGAAGCGTGACTTTGATTTCGGTGATGCCGGAGGAAACGATGGCGGCGGACTTGCCGGCGACGAGCACTTCCTTGAGCGTGGTGAAATTGATGCCGGCAATGGTAGCCGTGCTGCCGGAGACAGTGACGCCGGTGATCGCGGGCTTGGGCAGCGCGGGCAGGCCGCAGGCGGCGCGGAATGCGTAGGTGTCGAGAGGCCGGCTGATGCGGTAGGTGCTGGCGTATTGTGTATAAATCCCGACATACACAAAGATGTGCTGCTTGCCGGCGGCCTCGTCCACGATGGAGCTGCCGGGATGGTAGCCGTCCTTGTTGCCCTTGCTTCCAAAGGTGCCGGCAGCGCCGCCAAGGATGATCCCCTGGCGTTCGACTATATTGCCGTCGAACCGCCATGTGGCGCCGCCGTTGAGGAGGTCAACGGGGTCAATGCTCCAGATGTTGAGGGAGTTGTTGACCGTATCCACGTCGGTCGGATCGGCAGGGAGCGGGTTTTCGGCGCCGTTGCCCCAGCGGGAGCTTTGGATGGTCTCGATGCGGCCGGTGACGGGATTGTATATGACATCGGCGGTGTCGTGTGCCTCATAGGCGTTTTTGCCTTTTTCGGTGGGAGTTTTGCCATTGCCTGCGATATTTGTTCGCGCGGTGGTGAAGGTGACGCTGGAAAACGCCGCGCCGGGCGTATGTTTATAAACGTGCTGCGTGTAATAGTGTTTTCCGGAGGCCGAGTCGTAGCCGTATGCGTTTTCGCGTTCGCGCCCGATCAACACCATGTGTCCGGAGCCCCATGTGGCGAGGGCGGGCTCGATGCTGCGGGATGCGGCGGAGTTGGTCCAGGTTCTGATCTGCCAGGTCTCGCCGGCGTTTGTGCTGCTGGCGATGTAGTTCTGCCTGTTGGCGCCGCTGCCGGTTTGCTGGCCGAAGGGCACGACGAGGCCAAACTCGGGGTGGCGCACCATGTTCGGGCCGGAATGAACCGCGCCAGCCGGCATGGCGGCGAGGGCGCCGGCTTGCTCGCGCCAGGTAACACCCCGGTCATCGGAGAGATAAACGCGGCTGCGGGGGGTCTTGTCATTTTCGTCTTGCTGGGCGGTGACGGCGACGAGCCGGGGATTGGCGGTGCCGGATGCGTAGGCCCAGGAAATGGCTTGCATGCCTTGGTAATCATACTTGGTCGGGGTGTCGTCGAGGTTGCGGCCAAAGGGCGGCGGCGCGGTCAGGACGTCGGCGGGCAGCCATGTGCTCATGTTGTTGTCGGACCAGATGACGCGGCGGGCGTTGTCGGGATAACTGGCGTAGGCGGAATGGTCCAACAGGTGCCGGATGAGCACGACGGCGCGCCCGTCGGGCAGGCGGGTGGCGACGGGCCAGCCGATGTGGCGGTAACCGGTCCCGGGCGCGGTGAGCACGCGCTGGAGTTCGAGCGTGCCGTTGTCAATCAGGGCCTGCGTCCGCGTCTGCTGCGCCGTGCTGAAATCGAAATCCGCGAGCGTGGTGGAATCCATCGGCGCGGCGAAGCAGAGCAGGGCGGATGCGCCGAGGGCCGAGGCCATGACCAACATCCAGAGCATGCTGATGCGGCGCGGGGAGATGAAGGGATTATATTGGGTGTTCATATGAATAAAAAACAATGATATGGCGTCACCATGTGCGCATGTGAGGGGAGGGAATGAAAGATGCCCGCAATGGTGGGAGGTGGAGATGACGGGTCAATGGGCGCGAACTGGCTCACAGGGGGAGCCGGATGCAGGGCGGCATGATGGAAAACCGGGGCTGGCTCATCCGGTGGGCCAGATATTCCAGGTTGTCGTTGCGGGGAGGTTGCGTGTTGTCTGGCATCGATCCGGCCCTCCCTTTCATGGGCATTCGTGCCAGCGATGCCGCGCGCCGCGTGTTTTTATTCCGCAATAAACATAACCACCAATCCCATTCCCTGCCACGATATGCGAAAATCGATTACTTTTCCGGGCGCCTTCATGCTGCTTTTTTCCGTCCTGGTCGCCGCCCAGTCGGGAAGCGATCTTGACAACGCCGTCATCCGTTTCGCTCCGGCGCACAAATTCGTTTACGGCGATCCTGACACCGTTGCCCCGTTGAAGGTCGCGGACACCGCCATTGACTGGAATCGCAAAGGCGAGCGCGGCGCGCGTTGGGGCAGGAATTATTGGGCGCCGTCAGGGCAAACCACTGCGGGCCGCGACATCATGATCGCCGACAAGGGCGCGCCGGTCGATGGCGCGATGGGGGATCTCGATGGCGACGGCCGCATGGAGCTGGTGGTGGCAAAGGACAACCGCTTCTGGTGCCTGAAGGAAGCCTCCGCCACCGGGCGCCGCCGTTTTCCCGAGGCGTCGGGCTCGTATTTGAAATTTGTATACGGAAAGGATCTGATGCTGCCCGACGTGTTTCCCGGCCACGAGCACCAGCACACGCACTCGGTGCGCATTGCCTTGGGCGACTGGGATGGCGACGGGCTGACCGACTTGATCGTCGTGTCGGTTTTCCTGGGCATCAATCCTTGGAACGGCGGCCCCGGCGGGATCACGCGTTACATGCCGGCGGAGTTCACCGGCGAGGGGCGCGGCTGGATCGGCGATCATTGGGTGTTTGGACCAACCCGCCAGACAGTATGGTGGTATAAAAACGTCGGGAAGAAGGGCGAGCCGCTGTTTGCCGACGCCAGCCTGATTTCGGCGGGAACTCCGAGCCGGCCGCTCCTGTTCACCCGCTATCTGCACGCGGTCGCCACGCCCATCGACTGGAACAACGACGGGCACGCCGACCTGCTCGTTTCGGCGGACAACCGGGTGATCCTCTATCTCAACACCTCCGCCGAGGGCGAGCCCGTCCTCGACAACGGCCGCGAGCTCACCTTTGACGGCAACCCGCGCATCAGCCTCATGAAAAACGCCACGCCCTACCGCGACAAGGACGGTGTGATGCGCATCCGTTTTTCGAGCTGGTCGATCTTGCTGGAAGCGCGGCAGATCAGCGCGGACCGGCCCTTCGAGTTCACGGCGGCCGAGCCCGTGCTGTTCAAAAATCCGCCGATGTTCCTCGACTCGTTCCCCGTGCCGAACGCCGCCGATTGGGACGGCGACGGGAAACCCGACCTGCTCGTCGGCTATCAGGACGGCGCCGTGCACTTCTTCCGCAACCTCAGCAAGGACGGCGGCCCCGGGCGCTGGGCGCCGCCCGTCGATCTGGAGGCCGACGGCAAGCCGCTGCTGAAACACCTGCAAAATCCGCACTCGAAACAAGGTCCGTCCGAGCGGCTCTGGGGTTATGCCGCGCCCGTCGCGATCGACTTCGACGGCGATGGCGATCTCGACATCGTCTGCGGCAACTCCAGCGAAAACTTTTTCTATTTCGAAAACATCGGCGCCCGCGCCGAACCGAAGCTCACCGCGCGCGGGCCGCTGATGATGACCAACGGAAAACCCATCGAGACGGCGTGGCGCACGCGCCCGGCCATCGCCGATTTTAATGATGACGGCGTGCCCGATATCATCGGCCAGGCGCCGAGCGGGCACCTCACGGTCTGGTGGGGCCGGAAAAGCGAAGGCGCGCCGCTCTTCTCCGAACCCGAGACGCTTTACGACGCCAAGGGCTTCCCCTTCCTCGTCGCCACCACCTCGCACAGCGGCGGACGGAGCATTTTTTCCGTGGCGCGTTTTGATGCGGGCAGACCGCCCGACCTGCTCATGAGCCCGTTTTTCTCGGCGCGCACGGAGTTTATCCCCTTCTTTAGAAACCTGGGTTTCCATGATGGGCGCCTGCTGTTTGAGCTGCGCTGGCGCCAGGTGGCGCGCGAAGGGCATGTGAGCAAATCGCGCTTCTCGCACTACCGCATGCTGGAACCGGCATGCTTCGGGCCGGACAACCAGCCCGGCGCGATCGCCGGCGTGGATGACGGCGACATGTATTATTGGGGCGCGCCGACGGTGGAGCCCTTCAACGACAAGCCGCTTCAGTATTATGTGGACAACGCCACCGCGAAGTTCGATCCGTCCGCGCCGTGCGCGACCGTCGATGTCCCTCCGCCATTCGGTTCGGTCGAAAAATTGGAGGAAGGCGCGCCGGTGTTCAACAACCGTCCCTATCGATTCGGCCCGCTGCCGGAGATCATGAAAAATCGCAGCTACGTGCTCAGCCCCGAGGAGGCGCGTTATGTGGTGGGCGCGTCGGACGGCATGCTCTACGTGCTCGTGCCCTGCGCGGACGGCCCGCGCCGCGAAATCATGGTCTCGAACATGCAGGAGCGCGGCTTTGAGGTGGTGAAACACCCGGCGGTGCGCGTGTATGGCGAAGGCGCCGAGGGCGAGGCCGTCATCATGCAGAAAAAAATAAACAAGGGCGCGCGCATCATCCTCTCCTCATGGGCGGTGTTTTTTTATTGAGCCGCGGCCCGCATCGCGACTGGCCCGAATGGCGCTTGGCTAAGGGCTTTTGTCGTTAAAGAAGCACGCTTGCGCGTGTCCGTCATGTCTCGATAAACCACGCGCAAACGGGCGAGGCTTTCGCCTCGTCCGGCGGCGGGACGCCGCCGCTCCTCGCGCAAGCGTCGCTCTCTTATCCAAGTGTCATTCGCGACTGGCCCCTCTTGTGGGCCGCAACAAAAAGATTGGGACGCGCGGGGCATTGGGTGATGGTGTCGCGCACGGCTGGCGTGGCTTGGTTTCACGCCTGCCGCCGCTTGGTCGCCCATCATACGGCCCAGGCGCATCCCGTCTCCCATCATACTTTCTTTCTGATTTGATGAATATGAAAACCTGCCTGCCTGCTCCCACTGTATTTTGTCCCCCGAATTCGCACTCCGCGGTGCGCCGCGCGGCTGCGCTCCTTGCCGGGGCGGACGGCCGGGTGACAACGGAAGGCATGGAGGGCGCGGACATCGCGGTCGGAATCGCGGGCGCGGTGAAGGGCGCGGCCCTGCCGGAGCGCACCTTCGACATCGCCGGGGAAGGCGGCCGTTTGCACATAACCGGAGACCGGCCGCGCACCGTGCTTGCCGGAGCCTTGTATTGGCTGCACCACACCGCGCGCGGCACGGCGCCGGCGTTGCCGTTCAGGAGGACGAGCCCCTATCGCGAGCGCCTGATCCTGGAGGATTTTCCGTTCCACTGCTACGCCCCGACCGGGTTTGATTTCGATCCGCGCGCTTACGCGGAAAACCTGGTGGCGCTCGGCTACACGTCGATGGAGTGCAACCGCTTTTCCAAGCGCGAACCGTTGCAGCCGTATTGGGGAAATTATCTGTTCGCCAATCCCTCGATCGCGCCCTTTGTCTGGACAAAATGGCATGAGGGGGTCTGGCACCGGGACATCGTGGAGGCCAACGCCGCCGAGTTGCGCGCGTGCGTGGAGATTGCCTTGGAATACGATCTCGAGCCGTCCGTGACCACCTTCCTGCCCCGCCCGTATCCCGATGCCTTTTTCGAGGCGCATCCCCATCTCAAGGGTTTTTATTCGAGGAATCCCTTTTTGGAGCGCGGCAATCATCCGGGAAAACATTGCGTGAACACCGATCATCCCGAAGGGCTGGCGTTTTATAATTCGGTTTACACGGAATTATTGAAAGCGAATCCCGAGATCCGGCATTTTTTCTTCTGGCATTCCGACCTCGGAACCCGTTTTTGGGGCGACGGCGAGGGGCCGAGCAAGCGCACCCGCGCCGAGCTTATCATCGAATTCCATCATGAATTTCAAGGGGTGCTCGACCGTGCGGGAGTGCGGGCGCAGGTATGGATCAATCCGTGGCACATGGACGACGTGTCCATGGAGACACTGAGCCGCGGCCTGCCTCCCTCCGTGGGCTACGCTGTGAAGGAGACGGCGGGCATATATCATTATTGCGGCACCACGCGAATGCGGCTGAAAGACCTCAATGTCATCTGCGCCGACATCGGCGAGGTGCCGCGCGAGATACAAAGACTGGCGAAGGAGAGCGGGCGTCCGGTTTGCATCGGCCAGTATCTGGACTTCAGTGAAGACCTCGATCCGATCATGGGCGCTCCCCATCCGCTCATGACCTTCAGGAAATTTCTCACGCTCAACGCCTGCGCGCACGAGACCTCCTCGACCAACTGGGGCATCCTCTCGCCGGATGTCTCGAAGTGCCGGGTGAACCAGGATGTCATCCGCGAGATGTCGTGGGGAGCCGGCGCCGCGTGCATTCCGGAACTGCTGCCGGCGCTCATGCCTGCCGGCCTCGGGGCGGAAGCAGGCGGATGGGTGTATGACGCGTGGCGCAAGGTGGATCTCGCGCTCCAGGCCTGGCCCCAGTTCTGGGGGCTGCGTTTCGAGGATTCCGGCCTGCGCCTGCGCTGGCTGGTGAAGCCGTTTCTGCTCGAATGCACGCCGGTCGCGGAGGAAAGGAAAAACTACTATCTCGACCATCAGCTTTACCGCATCGATTCGCCCACGCCGTTCCAGGATTTCATGGAGGTCACGCCCGCGCAGGCGCGCGAAGTTTCGCGCTGTTATTCGGACATGATCGAGCTGCTCGCCCGCGCCGAGGAATTGTTCACCCTCGCGGTCGAACGCGCCGGAGCGGAGTGCAAGGAATGGATCGCGGTGCAAATTCCTCCGACCCGGTGGATGCGCCTGTTTTTCACCACCTACAAGAACCTGTTTGCCTTCCACTGCCTGCCGGAGCGCGATGTCCTCACCGCCGAGCATCAACGGCTTATTCGGGAGGAGATCGAAAACGTGGATGCAATCCTCGCCCACTTGGACGAGGCCGGCGACAGCCTGATCATCGCCCGTTGCGGCAAGTGGGGGCAGTGCCTCGGCCCGGACGCGAGGGAGGATTTTGAAAAAAAGCGCGAGCTGCTGCTCTGGACGCTCGACACCTGCCCAAGCGGCCGCCTGCAGACGGCCACCGGGGCGAGCTGAAAGAGATCACGGCTCACGGTTGGTTTTTTATTCGACGAGGAGCGTGGTGCTGGCGCTGTGGCTGTTGTATTCGGGGGCATACATGCACTGGATTTCGGCGATGCCGCTTTCGTAGCGGCCGCGCAGCTGCACGCGTATCGGATATTCGAATACGTGCGTGCCCGCGCGCAGCCAGTCGATGAAGAAGTGCGTGGCGGTGTCGCGCGTGCTTTCGTAATAACCGAGGCCGTTTTTCCAACGGTAGCCGCTGAGCACGTTGACGGGTTCCGTGCCGCTGCCGCGCTGGTCTTTCAGGTGCACAAACTCCATGTCGCGGTCGGTGCGGAGTTCGATGCGCACGATGAGGGTGTCGCCGGGTTCGAGCTTCGTTTTGTCGAGCGCGACGAGCGTCGGGCCGCTGGCGGTGTTGATTTGTTTGTAGAGCGTTTTCTTGAGCGTGAGGGGCGTGCCTTCGTGAGCAGTGATCTTGTCGAGGGATTGGAAATACTGCCACGTCACGCTGCCCCATGCGGGACCGGCGTCGGTTTTGGTGACGGTGATTTTTTCGCCCATGCTTGGAGTGACGGAGGCGCCAGGAATGCGGCGGCTGTAGTAACCGGTGCCGGGTTGGGCGGTGGCACGGGCAGCTTGCCCGTGTTCTGAAGACATGGGCAAGCTGCCCATGTTACCCGATCCATCCGATCCCACGGGCTGGAAGCCCGTGCCACTCGATCCGTCGCCGAGGGTGACGGTGACGAGGGCGTCGGAGGCGAGTTTGTCAGCGCCGCGCAGGAGGAGCGCGTGGACGGCGTCTGCGGTGGCCTTGGTGCTGCGCCATGCGCGGGTTTGTTTTTGCTTGAGAAGCCAGAGCTGCAGATCGGCGACGGCGTCGCGGTCGCGCGCGACTTCGTCGAAAACTTCGATCATGAGGGCCTGCGTTTCGACGGGAGCCTGCCACCAGAACCAGCCGCGGTCGGCGTCCGTCCAATACATGCCGAGTTCGTCGGAGTTTTTGGCGCGTTCCCTGAGCGAGGTGATGATGCGGCGGGCGTGTTCGAGGAGGCCGGCGCGGTCGAGGACGATGGCGGCGTGGCCCTGCGAGTGACGGGGGAGCGCGGGCCAGTGTTTTGTTATTTGTTCGAGGAAGTAAGCGTGGGCCGTGCGAGCGTCGGCAGCGAGGGGGATTTCCTTGGCGAAGAAGCTGCGGGCGTAGAGTTGATGCACGTCGGCGGGGGTGAGGTGGTTGTCGCCGGGCTTGAAGTCTTTTTGCGCGAGGAGTTCGCCGTGGCGTCTGGCGAGGGCGGCGTCGAGCGCGGGGATGGCGCGTTTGAGCATGGCGTCGGCGCGCGGGTCGAGCGTGATGCCGGAGTGGCGGAGACGGGCGAAGCCGGCGACGAGGTAGCGGGTGATGTATTCGCTGCCGTCTCCGCCGGGGAACCATGACCAGAGGCCGTCGGGGCGCTGGCGCTCGGCGAGCGTGCGGAGGATGGCGTCGGCTTCCACCGTGGCGCGGCTGGGTTCGAAGAGCGTGCCAATGGCGCGGCGTTGTTCGCTTTCGCGGGTGGCGTTGCGCAGCCACGGGGTTTCCTCGATGAGGAGGGATTTGAGGTCTTCGTTTTGGAGGAGGGGGCTGTCGAGGGGGGATGGAGTGGCGCTTGAATGCGCGGCCGGGCCGGCTGCGCGATCCGATCCCATGGGCGAGTCGCCCATGCCACCCGATCCGCCCGAAC
This sequence comes from Ereboglobus sp., assembly GCA_029974595.1. Taxonomy (GTDB): domain Bacteria; phylum Verrucomicrobiota; class Verrucomicrobiia; order Opitutales; family Opitutaceae; genus Ereboglobus. The sequence continues at coordinate 14,123 of JARKRC010000047.1, forward strand.
CACTGCGCCATTGCTCGAAGGTGCGGGCGATTTTTGGGTTGGAATTGGCGATGTGCGCGGCGAGGGCGTTGGCGTAGTAGCGGTTGAAAAGTTGCTCGCTGCACTCGTGCGGGAACTCCATGAGCGCGGGCAGCGCGAGGACGGCATACCAAGCGGGGTTGCTGGTCATTTGAACGGTCAAAGACTCGTTGCGGAGTGTGGTGTCGGTGCCGGAGGCGGCGAGTTTATCGAAGGTGAACGTGCGCGTGCCGGCGTCGCGGATGGGGAGCGCGATAGATTCGGTGACGAGCTGGCGGCGGCTGAGGACGGGGAGATAACCTTCCTCGCCGTCGCTGGCGGTTTGCGAGGCGGCGACGGCTTTGTAGGTGAGAAAACCCTGTCCGTCGGGGATGGTGATGCGCCATGAAAGCGTGGTCGAGGCGCGGGCGGGCAGTGTGAAGGGCTGCGTGGTTTGGGGTTGGGTGGCACGGGCATCCTGCCCGTGTGTTGAAGGCATGGGCTGGAAGCCCATGTCACCCGATCCGGCGGCGAGATCAACGGGTTCGAGGGAGCTGGCGTCGGCGAAGGTGAGCCGGGCTGTGCCGGTTTGCGGCTGGTCGGTCATGTTCGTGACTTTTACGGTGAACTCGACGGTGTCGCCTTCGCGGAGGAAGCGAGGCGGGTTGGGCTGCACCATGAGGTCTTTGGCGGTGACGGCGGTGTCGGTGAGGAACCCGGAGCGGAGCTGTTTGTCGTGCGCGAAGCCGAGGAACTTCCAGCGCGTGAGCGCCTCGGGCACGGTGAACTCGATGCGCACCGAGCCGTCGGCGTCGGTGAGGAGTTGCGGGAGGAAGAACGCGGTTTCGTTGAGGTTTTTGCGCGCGGTCATGGTGGAGAGGTCGGGGGTGGGGGGTGGAGGTTCAGATGCGCCTAATATTGTTTGGTCTGGTGTTGGACGTTCAAGTTTGGCGCCGAATGTATCAGTCGAGACTGACGCCGCATAACCGACATCAGAGGCTGCCATTACGCTGAATCGTTCCAACACAACGACTTCCTCATTTGCATTACCGGCGTTTCTTGAGGCCATCCTCGGTGCGGCCGCGGGCATTTCCCTGTATCTAATTTCGTCGTTTCTGATTTCCGGAAGCTCCGCCCATTTCCAGTAAGTGAACGGGGTTGTAGTGAGTTTGAGTATATCTTCTCTAGAATCTTCTATTTCATCAAATCTGGCTGCGGCGTTGGTTGATAATCTGAATCTCGCATAGCTGTAATTTGTGCGGGAATTGCGGTAAAGTTGCGGCCATTGGTGATTATAGAATTGGTCGAGTGAAGCGTCGTAAAGCGCGGTGACCAACTCGGCTGCGGCGGGAAGATTGTCTTGGCCGGTGATGCGGATTGTCCATGTTTCGCGACCGCCGGGGACCAGTTTGGAATTAAAATGTCCCCATGTGATTTTAAGCGATTGGTCTTCCAATGGGATCGAGATGTGTTCCGTGCGTGAGATGAACCGGTTGTCGCGGACTTGAAACACGCGAAGCGTCACTCCACCGCGCATGGATTCGGTTATGGGTATGGAGATTTTTTGGCGGGTCGCGCCTTCATCTGTCCAGAAGCTTCCGAGCACTTTATCGTTTTGTTCAATACTGATGTATGCACGTGCAGTGTCGTAACCGGATCCCCATAGAGCGGTGAAGGTTTCGCCGGGCTTGGCTTTCCAATTTGGCGCTGCGAGAGAGAACGCTTCTTTGATGTTATGGGTGGAGGCTGCTGTATCGAGAACGCGAATTTCAGTGCGGGCTATAACAGTTTTTCCAAAACGGTCTTTTGTTGTTAGTATCGCTCGGTAGATGCCTGGCGGAAGATTGAGCGAGATTCTGGCAATACCGGTTTTGAGGTCGGTGGTGAATCGTTTTTGTTCAATGGCGCTGTCTTCGGACCATCCGCGCACATCTGCAGGCGGTAGAATTTTATTATCGGCATGAATCGCTGCCGTGTAATAGGGGATTCCGGGAAGGTCTGGCTGGGGAACGGTTTCGGGCTGTTGCAGCGGATGGATGGCGAGGGTGCCTTTGGCGGATTGAGCGGCGCCGTCGAGTGTGGTTGTTGAAAGAGTAAACGCCACGGGTTTGTCGGCAGTTTGCCATGCATCGGCGGAGATATTTGCAGCGAGCGCGGTGTAACCAACAGAGATGGTGCGGCTGGCATCGCGTGTTTCGCCTGCTGTGTCAGTGACTTCGACGGTGATGGCGTAGTTGAATATGGGTTCGTTTTTCGGGTCTGCCGATTGATCGGGAATGGCTGTGAAGGCGATGGTGAATTTGCCTGTTGAGTCGGTTGTGGCGAGGCCGTGTGCGATTTCCTGATTGTTGGTTTTGATGGGAATGAACCACCAGCACCAGCGGGGCCAGCGAATGACGCGACGCACTCGCCACGAAACTTTTGCGCCGTCAATAGGCGCGTTTGTGTATGAGGTAGCCGTGCCGGTGAGTGTGACGGTTTCGGAGAGTTTTGGCGCGATTTCGGGAACGGCGAGTGTGACTTCGAACTTTGGGCGCTTGTATTCCTCAATGCGTATGGTCGCATTTCCTAAAGCGACGCCAATGGATGCTATATTGTATTCGCCTGTGAGCAATCCGGCGGGCACGGTGAATGAGCCGCTGGCCGAACCGAAGGCATTGGTGCGAAGTTTCAGGTCGCCAGCGGTTTTGCCATTGGGGTCTTTGAGGATGAGCGCGACTTCGTAGTCCGTGAGAAGTGTTTGGTTTTCAGGTGTGCCGTCCGTGCGCAATGCGACAACCTTGAATTGGATGGTTTGGCCGGGGCGATATATGGAGCGGTCGGTGAAGAAATAAACATAGTCGTTTGTATGAGGCTTCGAAGCGGATGGGGTTGCGTAGAGACTGATGCGAAATGGGCTTCTGGTCGCGATTACATGTCCATTGCGAGCGCGGGCGTGCAGGTTGTAACCTGCGTAGCCGGTTTCGTCTTTGGGGAGATCAATATGAAAGGCGCCATTTGCATTCGTAGTAGCTGTGAGTTTTATGAAAGGCTCGTTTCCACGTATTGCGGTCACTGTAGCATTGTGGACAGGTTCGCCTGTGCTTGCTGCAACAACAAATCCAGTGATGTGCCCGTTGCCGGAATTGTTATCTATAATTGCCAAGTCGCCTACCCAGACGGTGGTGGCGGCAAGCAGATTTTTTTCCATGGAAAATTTTTTATCGAGGCTGGCGGCTATCAGGTAGAATCCTGGTTTAAGTCCGCGAGGCGCCAGAAGTTTTTCATCGCGTAACCGGAAGTTTGTGGTGGCAGGTAATGAGGCAGCCCAGGCTTTTGCATAGCGACGGCTGTTCAGCTTGAATTCCGGCTCGTCGGGCTCAGGCAGTTTTCCCGTGACCATTTTTTCCCAATCCAAAGGTATGGCTCGAAAATAGACTTCTTTGAGGTTGCGATAGTGCACCATGATGTGTGGCCTAGGCTCGCTCCATGTGTGTTCAGTCAAGATGCGTTCAAGCGCGGGAGCTTCGATTTCGCTGATGATATTGCGGCAGGCGTTGGCGGCGGGAGCGTTTGGATTGAGCTTGATGCCTTCAATGGCGGCGGCGCGAGCATCAACTGGATTTTTGTCTTCAAGCGAGGTGGCCAAATTGAGGCATGCTTCGGTGGCAATCGGGTTTTTTTGCCAGCGTTTTATAAAGGCGCGTAGTGCGGCGTGGTGACGTTCGCGGGTGTCGTCGGTGTTGCCCAGGAGGCCGGCGGCCCAGTTGATGCGGGCGAGTTCGGCGTCGGCGAGGGCGAGTTGCGGGGCCGGGTCGGAGAGGTGGAAGCGGAGGAGTTGCTGGTAGAGCTGGATGGCGCGGAGGATGGGGGATGCGGGTTGGGCGGGTTGCGTGGCACGGGCGACACGCCCGTGTTCCGAAAGCGCGGTCGGGTCGGCCCCGCCACCCGATACCACGGGCGAGTCGCCCGTGCCACCCGATCCTGTGCCACTCGGTTCGGAGGGCTGCCAGGCGAGGAAGGCTTCGAGGGGGCCGAGGATGGGGGAATTGGCGTCGGGTTCGAAGGCGTTTTCGGATTTGGCGACGCCTTGCTCGCCGGCACTGTAGAAGGCGATGGCCTCGTGGACGAGGAAATCGTAGAGCGTGGGGCGATAGGCGTCGGGGAGCTCGCCTTTGGCGAGGAGCGGTTCGAGCGTGGCAATGGGTGTGCGCTGGAGCGCGGCGGGGTCGGCGAGGGCGGCTTCAAAGTGGCGCGCGGTTTCGGCGAGGACGCGGCGGGCGTCCCATGTGAGAAAATCGTCGGATGGGGATTCGGCGGTTTGGGTGCGCTGAAGGAGCTGCCAGCGGTTGGTTTGATAGTAGGCCCACCATGTTTTTGCGAGGGCGGTTTCGAGGAGGGGGCGCATTTGGGGAGGGAGTGCGGGGCGGGGCGCGCCGGAGATGTCGGCGGGCGGCGTGCCGGCGAGCCATGCGTCGAGCTCGCGGATGAAGCGGGCGGATTGTTCGTTGTGTTTTTCAACGGAGACGTCGCTTTGGGCTTTTTCGAGAATGGCCTTGACGGCCTCGGCGTGCGCGTCGTCGGCGAGGGCGGAGGTTATGATGCGGTCGAGCGCGGCGGAGGCGGTTTTGGGTTGGCGGTGTTCATTCGCGTCCGCGACGGCCTTCCAGTCTGCCGTCCTGTCGGCGGCGAAGAGTGAAGTGGGAAGGGTGAAGAGTGAAAGGAGACAGAGGGCGGCGAGGGGAAGATGGCGGAGTTTCATATGGATAAAAAAACGTAAACGCTGGGGTTTTATTAATCACGAATGACGCGAATATACACGAATAAAGATAAAAACAGCCGCAAGCAGGCAGAAGAGGCGCAAAGAGATGAAACCGCGTTCTCTTTGCGCCTCTTGTGCCTGCTTTGCGGACGGTGTTTTTATGTGCGGGGGATTTTCTCGGCGATCTCTTCGAGCGGGTAGGTGATGATTTCGGCGATGGTGGGATGATACCACGGCGCGCGGAGCATGTCGCGGACGGTTGCGCGCATGACGAGCGGCGTGCTGAAAATGTGGATGAGCTCGCCGGCGTCGCGACCGACGATTTCGGCGCCGAGAAGGCGTCCGGTGCGCGGGTCGGCGAGGACTTTTACGTAGCCGTAATTGGCATCCATGAGGATGGTTTTGCCGTGGTCGTTGAACGGGTAGCTGGCCGCGATGTAGGGGATTTTTTTCTCGCGCAACTGATTTTCCAGCCAGCCGATGGTGGCGAGCGGCGGGTCGGTGAAGACGATGTTGAGGAGGTGCGCGGGCGAGAGCGCGGGGACGGGCTTTGGCGCGGCGCGTCCGAAGGCGTGGCGCGCGGCGAGTTCGCCCTGGGCGACGGCGAGATGCACGATGTCGTTCGGGCCGCAGACATCGCCGCCCGCGTAGATGTGCGGGGCGGTGGTTTGCTGGTAACGATTGGCCTGAATGCGACCGGCGGGAGTGACGCGGACGCCGGCGGCGGCGAGGTCGAGGCCGGCGGTGTTGGGCGCGCGTCCGAGGGCGTTGAAGAGGTGCGCGGCGGCGCGGGTGACGCGTTTGCTTTTGTTGAGGATAAACTCGACGCGGACACCGGTTTTTGTCTTCGAGACCTTTTCGATTTTGGTGTCGGTGAAAAGTTCGACGCCTTCGTCGCGCAAGGCTTGCTGGATGACGGCGCTGGCTTCCGGCGAGTGGTCGCGGAGAATGTTCGGGCTGCGCTGGATGAGGGTGACGCGGGAGCCGAGGCGGCGGAGGTATTGGGTGAGTTCGACGGCCACGATGCCGCCGCCGAGGACGATCACGCTTTTCGGGATGCGGTCGAGGTCGAGCACGTCGTCGCTCGTCCAATGCGGGGTTTCGGCGAGGCCGTGTAGTGGCGGTCTGGATACACGCGAGCCGGTGGCGACGAGGATTTTTTTTGCGGAAAGCCGGGTGCGCTTGGCGTCGTCGAGCTCGACGGTGTGCGCGTCGATGAAGCGGGCGTTTGCGCGGTAGAGGTCGTATTTGCCGGAGTTCATGGCTCGGGCGCGGTAGTCGGCGAACTCGGCGATGATTTTTTTCTTTCGCGCCTGCATGGCGCGGATGTCGGGACGCGCGGCGGGGATGCGTAGGCCGAAGGTTTTGCCTTTTTGCGCGAGGTGCAGGACCTCGGTCATCCAGAGAAGGGTTTTCGAGGGCATGCAGCCGCGCAGGATGCAGAGGCCGCCGAGTTCGCGCGCGCCGTCAACGATGGCGACGCGTTTGTTGAATTCGTGATGCGCGACGCGGGCGGCGTTGAAGCCGGCGGAGCCGCCGCCGATGATGAGGAAGTCGTAAGAGGTGGTGGGCATGGACATGGCGTGGGTGCGGTGGTGGGTGCGAGTGCGGGAGTTGTGTTTGAATGGGTGAGATGAGAGTATGGCGGAGAGGTTGAAATCCCAAATCCCAATTTCCAAATCCCAAAAAAATCACAAAGGACAAATTCCAAATTACAAAAGGGCGAGGCTTTGCCTCGTCACACGGGCTGGAAGCCCGTGCCACTCGATCCGGCAGGCTGGAAGCCTGCGCTACGGCGCTTCGCGCTTCGTCGGGTGTTTTTTTGTAGTTTGTATGTTGGGATTTGGAATTTTTTTGGGATTGGCGGAATCTCGCTTCGCTCGGTAGAAAATTGGGATTTGGGATTTCCATTTGCGCGGTCACGCGCAAATGGCAGTGTGTATTTCGCGGGCTTTTTCGGGGGAGTGGAGTTTTTCGACGAGCGTGAGGGCGAAGTCGAGCGCGGTGCCTGCGCCTCGCGATGTGATGATGTTTCCGTCAACGACGACGCGCTCGTGCATGAGCGCGCGGGGCAGCTCGGCGAGCACAGAGGTGTGGCAGGTGTGGCGGCGTCCGGCGAGGAGGCCGGCGTCGTTGAGGACGGTGGGCGCGGCGCAGATGGCCGCGAGCCAGCGGCCTGCGTCCGAGTAGGCGCGGACAAGCGCGGCGGCGCGGAGATCGGCGCGGAGATGTTTCACGCCGGGGCCGCCGGGGAGAAACAGCATGTCGGCGGGGGCGTGCGAGGTGGCGAGGTGCGCGGCGAGCGTGGTGTCGGCGTGGATGCTGATGGCGTTGCGTCCGGTGACGCGCGTGCCTTCGGAGAGCGAGGCGGTGATGACCGTGATGCCGGCGCGGCGGAGCATGTCGATCGGGGCGATGGCTTCGAGTTCCTCGAATCCTTCTGGCAATAGTGTGAGGACTGTTGGCATGATGCGGGAAAACATAATGGAAATGGAGAAGGTTGCACTTGGAAAGTTTGAGGGGAAATCGCTCGTGGTTTTCGGGGCCGGCTATGTGGGCGGCGCGATTGCGTGCGAGGGTGTGGCGCGGGGGATGCACGTGGCGGCATTGACACGGAATGCGGACAAGGCGCGCGAACTGGAGGCTGCGGGCGTGCGGGTTGTCGTGGCGGAACTGGCGTCGGATGCGTGGTGGCGCGAAATCGGCGGCGCGGATTTTGTCGTGAATTGCGTGAGCGCGGGAGGGCGCGGGCTGGAGGGGTATCGGCGCAGTTATGTCGACGGGATGCAATCGGTGACGGCGTGGCTGCGCGAACGCGGCGGCGCGGAGGGTTTTGTTTATACGAGCAGCACGTCGGTGTATCCGCAGTCGGGCGGCGTGGTGGTGACGGAGGAAATGGGGAATGCAGCTGCGCCGGTGGACGAGCGGACGGGCGCGCTCGTCGAGGCGGAGCGGCTGGCGCTGACGGGCGGGGCGTGCGTGCTGCGGCTTGCGGGGATTTACGGGCCGGGGCGTCATGCGCTGCTCGACCAGTTGCGCGCGGGGGCGCGTGTGCTGCCGGGACATGGCGGAGGGAGGCTCAATCTCATCCATCGCGACGATGCGGTGGCGGCGATTTGGGCGGTGCTGGAATGTGGCGGCGCGGGCGGGGAGGTTTTCAACGTGTGCGACGATGGCGCGGCTTCGCGCGGCCAGGTGGTGCGATGGCTGGCGGAAAAAACCGGCGTGGCGGCGCCGGTGTTTTCGGGCGAGGGAGCGCGCGGGACGCTCGATCGCGCGATCAGCAATGCAAAAATAAAAACGCGGACGGGATGGCGTCCGCGCTTTGCGAATTTTCGCGAGGGTTACGAGGCGATGTCCGATGCAGGCGCCTAGATTTTCGTGCCTTCGGTGACGACGCGGCGGCGGAAATCCTCGAGCACTTTCTGGAAGATCGGGCCGGGTTTGCCGCTGCCGACTTCGCGGCCGTCGAGCTTCACCACGGGGACGGTCTCGGCGGCGGTGCCGGTGAGGAAGGCTTCGTCGGCGTTCCAAATGTCGTAGCGGGTGAGGTTTTCCTCGCGGATGGGCACGCCGATGGATTTGGCGACGTCGAAAATCGCGCCGCGGGTGATGCCCTTGAGCGCGCCCTGCGAGGCGGCGGGCGTGAGGAGGACGCCCTTGTGGACGATGAAGATATTGTCGCCGGTGCACTCGGCCACGTAGCCCTGATCGTTGAGCATGATGGCCTCCTGCACGCCGGACTGGCGGGCCTCGATCTTGGCGAGGATGTTGTTGAGGTAGTTGAGCGACTTGATCGCGGGGCTGAACGCGGCGGCGTTCACGCGGCGGGTGGGCACGGTGACGATGTCGAGCCCCTTGGTGTAGTATTCCGGCGGATACAGGTTGATCTTGTCGGCGATGATGAAGATGGACGGCACGGGGCAGAGCCAGGGCGAGAGGCCGAGGTCACCGACGCCGCGCGTGACGACGAGGCGGATGTAGCCGTCCTTGAGATTGTTTTGGCGGCAGGTTTCGCAGGTGGCGTCGGAGATTTCCTTGCGGCTCCAGGGCATCTTGAGGAGGAGCGCCTTGGCGGAGTATTCGAGGCGCTCAAGGTGCTCTTCGAGACGGAACACGTTTCCCGAGTAGAGGCGGATGCCCTCAAAGATGCCGTCGCCATAAAGGAGGCCGTGGTCGAACACGGAGATTTTGGCGTCTGCTTTTTCTACGAATTGTCCGTCGAGATAGATTTTCATGGTAAAGGCTCAGGGGATGCACGGTAGGGAATGCGGGAGCGGCTTGTCGAGTCTGCGAAATGGCCCGGCGCGCGGCGGAGAACCCTTGACGGTTCCGCGTCCCACGGCGTGAATGGCGGCGCATGATGCCAAGCGTGCTCATTGTCGATGACGAGAAAAACACTCGCGAAGGTCTCCAGCAGGCGCTGGAGGACAGCTACGACGTGTCCATCGCGAGCAATGCCGACGAGGCGTTCAACCTCATGGATGCGCAGGAGTTCGAGGTGGTGCTCACCGACCTGCGGATGCCCGGCGGGAGAAACGGCCTGCGCGTGATCGACCGCGCGCTCGCGCTGCCGAACAAGCCGGCGGTCATCATGATGACGGCATACGGGAGCATCGAGACGGCGGTCGAGGCGATGAAGCGCGGCGCGGTGGATTTCCTTACAAAACCCGTCAACATCGAGCGGCTCGAAATGCTCATCCAGCGCGCGCTGAAAACAAAGACGCTCGAAGTCGAGGTGCGGCAATTGCACGAGCGGCTGGACGACAAATTCAATTTCGACGGCATCATCGGAAACTCGCAGGCGCTTCGCGACGTGCTGGGCCGCGTGCGGCTCGTCGCGCCCTCGAAGGCGACTATTTTGATCGAAGGCGAGTCGGGCACGGGCAAGGAGCTCGTGGCGCAGGCGATTCATCAGGCGAGCCCTCGTGTGCGCGGGCCGTTCGTGGCGGTGCATTGCGCGGCGCTCTCGGAAAACCTGCTCGAAAGCGAAATCTTCGGCCACGAGCGCGGCGCGTTCACCGGCGCGACCGAGCGGCGCGTGGGACGCTTCGAGGCGGCGGACGGCGGCACGCTTTTCCTCGACGAGATCGGCGAGATTTCGCAAAGCACGCAAGTGAAGCTCCTGCGGTTTCTCGAAACAAAAACCATCGAGCGCGTCGGCGGCACGAAACCGATTCCGCTCGACGTGCGCCTCGTCGCCGCGACGAACCGCTCGCTGGAGAAGCTCGTGATCGAGGGAAAATTCCGCGAGGATTTGTTTTTCCGCCTCAATGTCGTCCGTATCACCATGCCGCCGCTGCGCGCGCGCACGGAGGACATCCCGCAGTTGCTGGCCCACTACATCAAACAATTCAGCAAGGAAAACAAGACGCCGCCGCTCACCGTGGAGCCGGGCGCGATGCGGTATTTGCAGGCGTATCCGTGGCCGGGAAACATTCGCGAGCTGCGCAATTTCTGCGAGAACGCCGTCGTGCTCCGGCGCGGTGGAAAACTCACCGAGTTCGACCTCGAGCCGCGTTTTCGCGGAGAGTTGAAGACGGCGCTGCCCGCGCTGCCTTCCGGCGCGCATTCCGAGGCGATGGCAGACGCGGCTTCCCACGATGGCGGCGGCGCGCTCCCGCCGGTCGCGCCGCGAGCCGCCGCGCCGAGCATGTATTCCGTGGAGGAAAACGAAAAGCGGCTCCTGCGCGAAGCGTTGATAAAGGCGCGCGGAAACCGCACGCGCGCGGCCGAGTTGATGGGCATCAGCAGGCGCACGCTCCACCGCAAGCTGCTCCAGTGGCCCGATCTCGACGTGCTCGACAAGTGAGGAGCGGAAAAAACTCGCCCTCCGAACGCCGAAACTTTCCCGATAAAACAATGAGCACGCATCCAAAACGTTCGCTCCAGGAATGGGTGCATTGGTTCGAGGTTGGCGACGGTTCGCGACGGCTGGGCGTCGCGGCGCTGGCGGCGGCGGCGCTGCTGGTGTCATGCTTTTTTGGATACAAACTGTTTCGCGGGCCGCTGACGGAGGTGACGATGGCGCAGGCCGTCACGGGCCGGCAGGTCGCGGAGGGCGCGGGCTTCACGACGCTCGTGAATTATCCGCAGTCGTTTGCGTGGGCGCAGGAAAGGGCCGCGCGCGGAAAACCCGTCGATGTGACGCGGCCCCTGCCGGAGCTGCACCAGCCGCCCCTGTATGCGGCGGCGGTCGCGGCGGCGCATTGGGCGCTGCCGGCGCGCAGGCTGGGCGCGGACAATGTGCTGCTCGCGCTGAATGTCGCGCTGCTGTGGTGCGCGGCGATGCAGGCGTTTTTTCTGGCGCGTGCTTTTTTCGGCGGACTCGGCGGCGTGATCGCGCTGGCGGGCGTCTTGCTGTCGGCTCCGATCTGGGCGGCGACCGTGGCGGTGAACGGCGCGGCGCTGACGATGGTGCTGTGGCTGGCGTTGTTTCAATGTGTGCTGCGGACCGAGGCGCGGCCCGAAGAAAATGACGGGCCGGCGCGGCGTGTTCCTGGGCGTCGCGTTTTTGCTTGGGCGGCTGCGGCGGGCGGCGTGTGCGGGCTGTTGTTTTTGAGCGATTACGCGACGTTTGTCGCGCTGCCGCTTTTGTGCGCGGTCATGTGGAGGCGCGTGCGAAACGGAAAAGCGGTGGTGCTCGCGGCGTCGGCTTTTGTGCTGGTGGCCGGGCCGTGGATGATGCGCAACGTCGCGCTGACGGGCAATCCGGTCGCGTTTGCCTGGCAGGGGCTCGCATTGAAGGCGGGAGACCCGACGGCGGAGCCTTCCGTGCAGCGCGCGCTGTTTTCGACGGATGCGCCTGCGTTTGACGCGAGGAAAATCGCGAACAAGGCGCTGACGAGTTTGCAACGCGGCACCGGCGAATGGCTGTGGTCGGGAGGCGGAATTTTTTTCACGGCGTTTTTTGTCGCGGGCTTCGCATACCGGTTTCGCGACGCGCGGGCGAACCGCCTGCGCTGGCTGGCGGCGGGGCTGCTCGCGTGCGTGGCGCTGTCGCAGGCGTTTTTTGATTCGGGCGAGGGCGAGCGCGCGGCGTGGCTGTGCCTTGCCCCGCTGGTGATTGTTTTTGGCGCGGGATTTTTCCTCGTGCTGGCGAGGAGCAACGCCGCGCTTGAGACGCGCGTGCTCCCGGCGGCGTTGGCGCTGCTCGCGGCGCAGGCGATTCCGCTGGCGCGCGATGTGATGGAGCCGCGCGGCGCGCGCGCCTACAATTATCCGCCGTATTTGCCGGCGTTGTTTTCGGGCATCGGGCAAAAACTGTCGGAGGGGCGCGCGGAGCCGGTTTCATGGATGGCCGATGTGCCGGCGGGCGCGGCGTGGTATGCCGGACAGCGTGTGTGGGCGCGGCCCGCGACGATGGAAGGCTTCAGGCAGGTGTCGCGCTGGCAGCCGGTGCGCGCGTTGGTGCTGACGCCGGAGACGCTGGCGAGGCCGTTTTTCGGGGAGCTGGCAAAAACGCCGGATGCGAAAGGTGCGGACGATGAGTGGGCCGCCGTTTATCGCGGGCTGGCGGAGGGGCGTTTGCCGCAGGGTTTTCCATTGAACGTGCCGGTGCGGATCGCGCTGGATTTTTATGTGCTCATCGATTCGGGGACGGCGCGGAGAGGGCCGTGACGGAGGCCGCGGAAAATTAAGGCGTTGATTGGAAATGCGGGCCGTCCTTATCTTCGCCGCTCTCTTTTGACCTGATGAAAAAGCTCCCGCTTCCATTCGCATTCTGCGTCTGCGCGCTGGCCGGCATGAATGCGGCGCGCGCGGTTTACGCGCCGATTCCCGAGGTGGAGCAGGGGAGGCTGCTGACGGTTTACCTGGCAGCGGGCCAGTATTACGACACGAACATCTTCGGCGCGGCGCGAGGCGGAATCGAGAGCATGGTGTTCCAGGCGCAGCCGACGATCGTCGCGAATATCTCGGCGGCCGACCAGACGCTCGTGGCGGCGAGCTACCAGCTCTCGGCGGATTATTTCGACAACAGGCCGGGGGATCATTTTTTGATGAGCCATTCGCTGAGCGCGCGGCTGGCGCACACGTTTTCGTCGCGGTTCGAAATGGAAATCAGCGATTCCTACCAGATCGTGAAGAATCCCGAGTCGCTGCTGCCGGGCATCGGGGGCGTGGTGAATCCCGACCAGTCTTACAACTACAACCAGTTTGACGGAAAATTGTTTTACAGCGTGAGCAATCGCGTGGGGTTGCGGGGCAAGGCGCGCGCGATTGATTTCGCCTACGACAATCCCTACCTGAGCGACGGACTGGATCGCGCCGAATACATCGCGGGCATCGAGGCGGTGCGCATGTCGCGGGCAAATTTGCAAGTGTCCGCCGAATACCGTTATCACACGATTCGCTACGATCACGGCGGGGCGATCAAGGATAAGGACTCGCATTGCCTGTTTGCGGGCGCGGATTACGCGGTCACAAAAAACACGGCCTACACGGCGCGGCTGGGCGTGGAGGCGCTGCTGCGGCGCGGCGCGAGCGACTCGGCGCTGCCTTACGTGGAACTAGGCGTGAAGCACGATTACCGCGATCGGAGTTTTGTATCGGCGGGCTACACGTTTTCGACGGAGGAGACGTCGGATGCGTATGCTTACACGGGCATGTATTCGCACCGGTTTTTTGCGAATGTGCAGCATGCGCTGAACCCGCAGTTCATGCTGTCGGGCATCGCGGACTGGACGCCGTCGCGGTTGAACGGACGGAGAGGCGTCGCGCGCGCCATCAACGAATGGAATCTCAAGCTCGGAACCGCGCTGACCTGCACAATCGCGGACAAGTGGTCCGTGTCGCTGACGTGCGATTACGATTACGTGAAATCCGACGATCCGGGGCGCAATCTGGAGCGGGTGCGCACCGGCCTGCGCGCGCGATGGGTGTTTTAGGAAAAGCAGCGGATAAGAAGTAGCGAGTAGCGAGTAGTGAGTAGCGGGTAGCGAGTAGGAAGGCAGGGTGACGTGATCGGGCATGCGCAGATTTTTCTACTCGCTACTCACTACTCGCTACCCGCTACTCTTGCCCCATGCTTCCTGAAATTCCAACGAACTGGCGCGGCGCGCTCGGCGATGTTTCGCGGGAGCGGTGGTATCGGGCGCTGGATGCGTTTCTCGACGGCGAGGTCGCCGCGGGACACCGGATTTTGCCCGTGCGCGAAAATGTGTTCAACGCGCTGCGCTTCACGCCGCCCGCAGCCGTGAGGGTCGTGCTGCTCGGCCAGGATCCGTATCCGACGCCGGGCCATGCGCACGGGCTTTGCTTTTCGGTGAGGCCGGACGTGCGCCCGCTGCCGCGCTCGCTGAACAATATCTACAAGGAATTGCGCGCGGACTTGGGCGGGGCGGCGTTTCCGATGCCCGCGCATGGCTGTCTGGAGAGCTGGGCGCGGCAGGGCGTGCTGATGCTGAACACGGTGATGACGGTGCGCGCGGGCGAGGCAAACTCGCACCAGCGGCGCGGCTGGGAGGTTTTCACGGACCGCGTGATTGCGGCGGTTGATGCGCTGCCGGAGACGGTGGTGTTTGTGCTCTGGGGAAACCAGGCGCGCGCGAAGCGCAAACTCGTCACGGGCGCGCAGCACCGCATCGTGGAAACGGCGCATCCCTCGCCGCTGTCGGCGCGGCTGTTTTTCGGCTGCCGCTGTTTCTCGGCGGTAAACCGCCATCTCGTGGAGGCGGGGCGCGGCGAAATCGACTGGCGCGTGCCGGACGCGGCAAGCGAGGATTTGCTTCCGGGGTTTTAATGTGCGTGAAATGACGGTGTCACATGCCTGATGAGCCGCACCAGTTCAGCCGCATCGCGGAGGAGTTGATCGGGGATTTTAGAAGAATCCCCGACGAGACGCCCGCGAAGATGCGCAAGCGTCCGACACGAGGCATGGATGGGCTGGTGCAGGATTTGCTGGTGAAATACAAGATCGGCATCGAGTCGGAGGAGTCGGTCATCCGAAACCACTGGGTGGAAATTGTGGGCGCGGCGAACGCGCATTATTCGCACGCGCAAAACATCGACCAGCGCGGCTGCCTGACGGTCCTCGCCTCGCACGCGGTGGTGCGCAACGAGCTTTTTCTGCATCGCAAGCAGTTGCTCGCAAAAATCCAAAAACTCCCCGGCTGCGCAAAGGTGAAGGCGCTGAACATCCGGGCCGGGTGAGATGCGGGGGAAATGCCGGCACATCGCGCGTCGCGAAAACACCGGCTGGGCGAAGGGATGATTCAGGGGATGTGACCTGAAGATTACCCGCAAGTTGGCGCGAGACAGCGAATGCCTTTCGTAGCGCAGGCTTCCAGCCTGCATTCCGGAAGCAGGCTGGAAGCCTGCGCTACGGCGCTGTCGCGACAAACTCGACGGCTGCGACGGTTGCGTCCTTTTCCGTGCTTCCGTGTTTCCGTGATTTATAAAAACACAAGCGGGATTGCGGCATTGCGCGGAAAGAGGCTCACGCAACGAGGCGGCGACGCAACGGGAGCTGCCGCTCCGCTGTGTTTTTCGTTGCGCCGTGGCATCGTTGCGTGAACCCGGTTTGATCGCAATGCGCAACATGACAGTCCGAGCCTACTGCGTTTGCCCGTGGATTGCGACTCTGCTGCTCATGTTACCTCGAGTCGTTGCTGTTTTTTAGCTAACGTCAAGGGTCAGGCATCGGCGGAACACCGGTTGCCTGCCCCCGCTTGTTCTATGTTTATTGGGATAGGCGATGCCGAACCTCCATCAGAGCGAATCCCAGAAGATTTGATCCGTTCCATAGATTTGGTTTTGTTGCGCGATCATCATCCAAGGCCATTCCAATACCCCAGATTCTATCGTGAGGGCTGGCCTCTACAAGAACCTTGGAACCTGTGGCTATGAGAAACCTTTTCATTGGTTCGTGCTGAGAGAACTTGGCCACGTTGCCGCGAACGACAATATCGAACCTCTTGCCGACCCATATGGCTTCGTCAAAACCGGTCACTTTTCGTCCAAGGGCTTTTGCTGCTCCGGGGCTTCCTGCGGAAAGAATCTGATTATGAATACTTGAATCCCCAAATAAACGGGCCTTTTCTGCCATCATAAAGTGCTCTGTCGTTGGATACTGGACCCCATCAACGACAAACTTGGAAGAAAACCAATTGCTGAGACAGCTCTGGTCAATTCGATCGGGAACGCGAGAGCGGTGTCCCCAGAAAAATTGATACTTGGGACGCAATCCGCTCGCCACTAACCGGGCCAACTCTTCAACCGTTCGCGCATCTTGCGGTTTCATGTTTCGTCGTAGAACGTCAAAGATCAGGCACGGAGGTAGCTGGCGCGGCGCGTGCTGGTGCGAATCGCCAAGCACGAGTCGCGCCAGCTACCGGAGTTGCCTGCATCGCTTGGTTCGGCTCCTTCTTGGTTTTTCGCTTGGCGTGCTCGGCAATCTCAAGTGCGCGCGTGGGGATGTGTTCATCAAATCGCACGTAAACTAGCTCAACGCCGTTACTGCTACAAAGGTGTTGCTTCCGTCGATCTCGGACCTGCACATCATCGAACCCAGCCTTCCCGCCGAAGAAGTCGATTGGACGATAATGTTGCTCGCCCATGAACTCAACTGCTATTGAGACGTCGGGGATATAGATGTCCAGATGCTGAGGCTCGATCCAAACTGGTCTGGCGTGCTGTTCGACCGTAAACGGCTTCAAATGCCTGCGCAGAAGCTGAAAAAGCTGATTCTCGGAGACCCACTGAGTCCTTCCGATCTCCTTGTCCCAAATTCGACGCAACCAGTGAGCTGCCTGATCTAAAAGCTCTTTCCACTCGGTCATGTCCCGAGGTGTCTGTGGCCGCTGAGTCGAAGTGCTGCCAAAGGGATGACTAATGCCAACTGCGGCTCCATCTCTCCATGTATTCGCTACCTGCTTCGCAGACACGACGGACGCACTCCGAATCCAGTCATCGAGACGGAGTTCAGCCCAATCGCGGAATTGGGCGAGCTTCTTGAAATCGAAATCGTCCCGACTGGTGGATGGTCTGAGCACCTCTTTGATCGAAGCCATTTTCTGAAAAAGTCCCGTGACAATATCGCTGCCGGTCAAATCGAAGCCGTGCTCAAACTTCAGTTGCAAGAGGCGTCCAAAGTGTCGCTTATTCATGATTGGATGGGAACTGTAGAGGCGAATCAGTCGATCCGGAGGCGCAGACGCCGGGGAGAAGCTGTCATGGCCCATTGCTGCGAATAGCATTGAATGGCTTACAGAAGTAACGCCTGAACCAGTCACAAGGTCGATAAAGTCAATCAAGTTTCGCTCCTCGCCCTTATGCCCAAAGCTCACAAGATGCTCTTGGGCAGCATCCACAACCTCATCACCTCGCTTAAGGTAGTTGAGCACGTGCTCGGCTCGCGGAGTTGCGCCGCTAGAGCGAGCACGTTCGACCGTTGTGGGTGGTCGCTCGCCAAAGCGCGGCGGGCAGCGCCGCTTGATTCTCTCGATCATCTTCTTCTGTCCATAGTCGCCATCTGAAACGAAATCTCCCCAATCCTGCGCGGAAAGACCAAACGCTTCTTTCAGATCGCGAAGAACGTTCGCCGACGGTTCGGTGCCTAAGGCAATCTGAGCTACCGCCAACATCTCCAGAAAGGGCTTTCCGGATACGCAGCTTCGACCACAGCAGACCTGACCATTTGAAAAACCAGAAGCAAATCCTGTCTCGATGAATCGGTCGATCACGGTGGCCCAGTCCTCCTGAACGAATGCCAGCCGAATCAACCGATCATAGTCGGGCTCAGTTCGATACGATTGCGTTCCGTTGGCTGTGGTCTTGTAGTGGTTCTCGGCGGCGGCTAAATCCCCCAAAATCCATGCCAAATCTCCAAGTTTTCGATGGTGACGGTTCGACTCGTAGTATTCTTGAGCCTTCTCGAAGCATCCGCATGCCATGTAAGTATCGGTGAGGTAGCCAGCATGACACTTCTGCTCACTCCCTAGTGCAATATAAAGTCTCTCAAATGGATTCAATTCGTGGTCTGGCGTCATGGCGATGATGTCGTATACCAAGCTCTCCACAATCGAATAGCTGGGCATCACGATTTCATTTTCTCCGTGCCAGATTTTCATTTTTTTGCCGAACGTCAAAGATCAGCCACGCGACCAGCGAGCAACGCCCGTTGGAGCGTTCCCGGAAAAGGACGGAGCAGCAACCGCGTTGGCTGTAGCGCCTGGTTCGGCTCTTTCATGGGTAAACGGCAGTAAATAACGCAACGAACGCTACGGCGAGAGGCACGCCAGCGGCATTGAAGTAGAGCGATCGCATGCGTCGCAATAATCTTAGCTCGAGCGCGCCAAAGAGAAGTGAGCCGCCAAGGATTAGCGCGGCGATGCCGGGCCCGTGTAGCTCCGCGGTAAGCATCACGAATGCTGCATAGGCTGCTAGGAGAGCGTAGAGCGCCGCGCAGACCCAAAGCGCTACTTTCTTCTTCCACGCACATACCCATGATATACGAATCATCTGAGGTGATCCGCGCGCCGCTCCACAGCATGTAAGCGACTGTCGTAGCCGTTGCGGTAATCCCGAAGGTCGCGACGGATCTCAAGAGGTCTTCTCCGATGCGCTTCATATTCTGCCGAACGTTTGCGGTCAGACACGGAGGGGAGCGCAGCTCCCCGGAGTTGTCTGTGCCGCCTGGTTGGCCTCTTTCTTCCAGACGCCCTGTGAATAGTGAAAATACGGCGAGTGCTTCTTGGGATCGCCGGCCTTGATAGCATCTATGGTCTTCGTCACTTCGGCAGAATGCTTCGAACCGAGAAGACTTTCGAGGAGCGGCAAGACACTGGCATCCTGCCAAAAGGCGAGGCCGAACAAGGCGCAGCCTGCCGTGTCGACGGAACGATCCGATGCATACTGGCAATAAATCGGGAACGCTTCGGGTAATCTTCTGCCTTGGCTTAATAGCAGGTTTAGAGCCCGAACCTTTCCATCGCGCGTCGTGATCTTCTTCTCTTGGAGCGCACGAATCACCAAATCATATCGTCCGTGCCGGCCCAACGCCTCCCAAGCGGTGTCGCCAAGTTTTCTGCTCGATCCGGCAAGGACATCAACGAGCTCTTCGTCCGATTTGTCGGCGAGCAGCGTGGCCGCCTCCTGATAGCTTAGGGTTCGCAGGTTCATCTTTTCGGCCAACAGTATTATTGAGAGGAACTGGGAGTTCCGGTTTTGATGGTTGTGATTATTGACTGGGTTCTCAATGGTGAGTTTTTAGAAATGATTGTTTGAAAGAGTATAATGAAAATTTCAGCTTGAATTTTTCTGGTTTCGTTGCGCCATTTTGACCTTATGAATGCGGACAATAACGGAACTGAAAAAGCGGAACTGGCGGGAGAGGATAGGCCGATCTTGTTTTTTAGGTGGAGGGAGTAGTTAGCGAAATTGCGGTGGTCGGACGGAGGGAAGGCGATGCACGAGCGGGTGGGTTTCGGGCTTTTGAAATACTGCAAGGAGAGGGGGCGGGCGGTGAGCATCGCGGTGATACGGGGATATCTGGCGGAGTTGCAGGGACAGGGCAAGCCGATTGAAGAGGTGCGGGGGCGACGATGTTTTGTTTCTCACCCCGCGCATCGTGATGCATTCCGACCAAACGGGGTTCGCGCAATGCCGCTTGTGTTTCATAAATCACGGAAACACGGAATCACGGAAAAGGACGCAAAGGACGCAGCGGTTGAGTTTGTCGCGTCAGCGCCGTAGCGCAGGCTTCCAGCCTGCTTCCGGCAAGCAGGCTGGAAGCCTGCGCTACGAAAGGCATTCGCTGTCTCGCGCCAACTTGTGGGTAATCTTCAGGATGTGACGCCGCAGGGCCGGAGCACGCCAACGGCGTGCCATTCGTCAGCCCAAGGTCGAGCGTTGCGCGAGACCTTGGGTTTTCTGTTGTTTTTGCAACGCGCCCTGCAGGGGCGCCACAAACGTAATTCGATGGATTGGGATCTCCGGGGAGCACACGCGTTCCGCGTGTGGGCTTTGGCGTCCCGCCAAAGCCTGGCACGGGCATCGGAAGCGTTGGGCGGGACGCCCAACGCAGCACGCGAGACGCGTGCGCTCCCCGGAACAATCGCTGCCAACTGACTTGCGGGTGTTTTACGCGGGCGGCCGCGATTCGCCGGGGCTTTCACGCCTTATCGCGATTTCCAGAGGGATTCGAGCGGGGGGGGCTCGGCGGGGATGGCGATTTTTTCGGGCGAAAAAATGTCGCGGGGCAGGGCGAGGTTTACGCCGGTCATGAGGACGTTGAAGTCGGTGCCGTTGCGCGTGGTTTCGTTGCGGAGCTCGGCTTTGCGCAGGAAAAACATCCCGGAAACAACGTGAAAATCTTTCAGGCGCATCGTTTTTGTGACGGTATTGCCGGGGCCAAGGATTTCAAAGACGGTGATGGCACGGTAGCCTTCGTCGTAGTAGATGCGCACGCCGGCGAGGCCGGGTTGCACGGCGGCGATTTCGGGCGGCGGGCGCATGAGGAAGGCGTGAGTGACGCGGGAATTGCCCGATTTCAATCCCTCGTAGGTAAAATCGTTCCAGTAGATGAAGGGCATCTGGAGTTCGAAGGCGGAGAGATCCATGCCGGCAAGCGGTTCAAACAGCGCGGCGGGATCGAGGCGGGCCGCCGTGTCGTCGCCGCGCGACGATGTCCAGACGGCGCTGTGGGGGCCGCTTTGGACGATGAGGTCGCGTCCGTCGGTTTTTGAGCCGGGCCAGAGCGTGATGCGTGTGATGGGGCCGCGGTCGTTGCGGCTGCTCCAGAGGCGTCCAGGGATGGCGGTTCTGGCGCTGGTGCCTTTCGGGCGCAGGACGAGTTGGAAATCGAAATAAAAATCACCGTCCACCGCGCTGGTGCGGATGGCGTCGAGGAGCGCGCGGCCCTTGGCTTGGTCGGCGGGGGCGGTCTGGTTATGCTGGTGGGGTGATGGCGTGATGCTGCGCGATTGGGCGCGGGCGTTTGCCGCGCCGAGGACACAGAAAAGGCAGGCAACGGTGATTGCCTGCCGAAGGATGATTTTGCCGCCGCTGGTCATTGTGTCAGAGGGACAATGGCTGGTGGCGAATGTGCCGCGTTACCGCGCGGGTGTGGCGGAGGCAGGAGCCGGGGCGGGCGTGGCCGCCGGAGCGCCGGGGGTTGCCGGAATCGCGGCGGGCGCGGAGATTTCCGGGGCGGCGCCGTTGGAAGTGCCGTGGTGGTGGTTATAGATGTAGCCGAGGTAAAGGAGGAAGCCCAGGACGAAGAAGATGATCGAGCCGCGGATGGTGGCCTTGCTGAGCACATTGGTGGTTTCGGCGCCGAAGGTGGCCTCGGCCATGCCGCCGCCCATGGCGGCGCCGACGCCTCCGTCGTTCTTGGCGCGTTGCATGAGGACGAGGAGGACCACGATCGTGGAAACGAAAATCAGGATAAGGACGCCGATGGTGAGGAGAGTGCTCATTGGAAAAAGGTGTGACTAAAGCGGGTTGGGAGGCGGTTTGTCAACAGGGGAGCAAATTTAAGCATTTTCGAATAACGCGTGCGACAGGGAGGGGCTCCATCATTTGTTTGTTTTGCGGCTTGTTTTTTTTGGCGAGGCTTGCGCCTCGTCCGGCGGCGGGACGCCGCCGCTCCCTGTCGCACGCGCCCTTTGTGAAGCTTTTTGCAATTTTCACGCAGAAATCCCCGCTGCAAATTACAACCCCTCCGGTTTGCGCCGGAGGGGCGGGTTGAAGAGGGCAGTGAATGCGATTTCGCACGTTTTGAATTCGCGAGGCTCGGCTGCCTATTTCTGTCCCTGCTTCATTATTCCTGTCTGTCCTGGCCGGTTGCGTAACCAACCTTTTTTCCTCCAGCCAGCTTTTGCTTTCCAACCAGCTAACCTTCCTGCTTCTGACTTTCCATCGGCAATCGGTCGTCGCGCTTTTTGATGCCTTTTGCTTCAACCGGAACATTGGACTCCGGGTTGCGGGGTTGGTTCCTGCTTCCGGCTTTTTTTATTCCAGTTTCAACGGCGTGAGTGTCACCGGCCCGAGGAGACCCGAGGGCTGCAGGGGCCATGTGGAGGCGTCGAGCGGTTTGTAGTGTATGTTCACGAAATTGATTTCGTGAAAATTCTTCCACTTTTCGCCGCGGATGTCCATGTCGCGGATGCGGTTGGCGGCGAGGTTCGTGACTTCGATGGCGAGCGTGTTTTCACCGGGTTTCACGTATTTGCCGATGCGCGTGCGGAAGGGCAGGCACCAGAGGTAATCGACTTCGCGGCCATTGACAAAAACGCGGGCGGCTTCGCGCACGTCGCCGAGGTCGAGCTGCCAGTCGCCGGCTTGCGCGCCGGCGGGGAGCGTGAAGGTTGTTTCATAACGGGCTGTGCCAGCGTAACGTCCGGCTTCGCCGCCCTGCTCCGTCCAGGATTTGAGTTCGCGCGCGGTGTAAGCGGGCGGGATTTCCGGGGCGCCGTCGGTGAAGGTGACGCGCCATTCGCCGGCGAGGGGTGTCGGCGCGCCTGCGGGAGTGGCGTATTTCCACGGTGCGGAGCGTTTGCCGTTGCGGGTGGTTTTGACGATGAGGCTCTGGCCGGGTTCGAGCTGGAGGCGCACCTCGGTGCGCGGATACTGGGAATCGGGCACGCGGTGAAGCTCCGTCATGCCGATGGCGCCGGTGAGCGGGTCATGGATGGCGGCGGTTTCGGAGTCGGTTTCACCGGGGGCGGGAACGGCGCCGATTTTGAGGGCGACCATGCCGTCGAAGGGTTTGGCGGTGAGATTGGCGATGAAATAGATTTCGCCGTTGTCGTATTTGCGGCGGACGATGCCGAGGCCTTCGTTGGCGAGCGGGGCGGGCATGGCGGCGAAGGCTTCGTATTTCGCGACGAGAAAGCTACCGCGTCCGGTGCTCACGGGCATCATGGAGGGCGCGCGATCGAAGTTGCGGGGGAGGCCGAACTGGAGATTCTGGAGCGCGGCGCGGCGTTCGGCGAGACGGGAGAAACCGGGCACGTCGCGCGGGAGGTCGTCGATGAAGATGACGGGCACGCCGTGGTCGGCGAAGTTTTTGATGGCGGCGAAGGTTTCGGTCGGCATGTGTTTCACGGGCGGCACGAGGAGTTGTTTGTAAACCGCGCCGGCCCGGGTGGTGATGGAGCGCGTGGTCTTGTCGGCGGTGGCTTGTTGCAGCAATTCGTCGGAGACAAAATCGAACTGCCGGCCTTGCGCGACGAGCGTGCGCGCAACTTTGCCCGTGGTGGTGTCGCGCATCCAGTCCTTGCCGTGCATGCTGAAGTTGCGATTCCAGCCCGTGGCCCGATACCAGAGGTCGTGGACGGGCCAGTAGACGAGCATGTCGTTGTCGGCCCGGCCCATTTGGAGGAAGGATTGCACGCGAGCGATATAGGTGTTGAAGGCGGTGAAGGCGGGCCAGAGGGGATTGCGGGGATTGTATTGCGTGGAGGCGTAGAAGAGCCAGCCGGGCCACGGGGCGTCCTCGGGGCTGTAGGCGGTGCCGTGGTAGAAAATGTGGTTGATGCCGGCGAGGTAGAGCTGGTCGAGCTCGGGTTTCAGTTCGGAGGGAGCTTCGTGGAAATGCTCGCGCGCCCAGGTAAAGGTTTCCGAGGAGACGAGGTTTTTCCCGGTGAGGTGCGCGGCGGAGGAAGCGAGGCGGCTGACGAGCGGCTGCGGGGTTTCGCCGCGGCTGTCTTCGGCGGTGTTGCGGTAGAGGGGAATGGGAAAATCGGAGGAGCCGAAGATTTCCGTCTCGGGGATGTCGGCGAGGGCATAGAGGTCGATGAGATTCGCGGGCGCGCCGTGGGCCTGTTCGCGGGCGATGCCGCCGTTGGCGTGCGTCCATTTTACCCATTCGCGCACGAAATCCATGTGCAGCGCGGCGAGGGTTTCGCGGTAATCGGATTTTATGCGCGCGAGCTTGTCGGCGTCTTCGGGCGGGAGGTTCGGGATGCCGGAATCGGGCGTGGCGAGGAGCGCGGCGTGATCGGCGAGATTGTAGCCGTGTCTTTTTTCGAAAGCGGCGGGAAGCTCATTGGTCCAATTGGCCTGATACTCGAAGGAGTCGTGGAAATGGCCGTGGACGACGGCGCCGAAAGGGAGTTTCGCGAGCGCGGCGGTGATGGGCGCGAGGTAGCGCTCAAGCGTGGCGGTCGAGTAGGGATTGACCACAAAACCCTCACCGCCGGGAGCGGAGCGTTTGACCCGGAACTTGGTGGGCACGGGGGCGAATTTGCCCTCGGCGTCGAAGGCGATTTTGAGTTCGACGTCGTCGGGGCCGACCTGCGGGCCGCCGAAGGGCCAGCCGGTGCCGGTCGCCATGTCAACGGAAAGGCCGAGCTTGGAGGCCTCGTTGATGGTGTGACCGAGCACCTCGATGTAGCGCGCCGAAAGGAACGGGATGAAACGATCCTCGTAGCCCTTCGCCCCGTAGATCGGCGTGATTTCGACGCCGCCGAGTCCGGCATCGGCAAACAGTTTCAATTCGCGGGAGAGGTTTTTCTCATCGACCGCGCTGCCGGGCCACCACCATCGCGTCCACGGCTTGGCTTCGCGGGTGATTTCGGGCCAGGTGGGCTGCGAGGCGTCGGCGAACGCCGGAGGGGCAATGAAAAAAGCCGTGGTCGCAAATGCAAAGACAAGGGGGACGAATCGGGTGCGCATGGTGGCGCAGCATTGCAGAAAATCCGCCGTTGCCAAGAGGGAGGTGTAGCCTGACAGTTAGAAACGGAAGCACAAGAAACACTCCACGTGTCATGCCAGCTTCCGACGCCGAGACAATGCCTTGCTTATGCCTTGAACCCGAAATGCGCCAGCACGCGGCGGGCGGTTTCGTCGGGGTTTGCAAAATCGTCGGGCGAGAGCGGCAAGCTGCGCAGTCCGGTTTGCTCGTGGAAAAACCACAGGGTGTTGTCGTTTGCATGGACGCCGAGCGCGGTGTGGCAGCCGCCGCCGAGCGCGGTTTGGAAGGCGCGTTCGAGCGCGACGTGGCGCGCGGTTTCGGCGTCGAGGTGCGGGGCGTATCTGGTAGCGTCGGCGGCGCGGCATTGGATGGCGATGGCCGCCTGACCGACGGCGGGCACCATGCTCTCGAAACCGAGCGCGTGAAACTCGACGCCGGGCCAGTTGCCGATGCGCAGGCGCGCGAGCCCGGCCGCGGCGAGGAGCGAGGAGTCGGCGCCGTCCGCGGCATTTTCGGCGATTTTGCGGAGGCGCGTCTCCACGTTGCCGCGGATCTGGGTGAAATGCGCGCCGGGGAAAAGCATCGCGATTTGCTGGCGTCGGCGCGGGCTGCCGGTGGCGATTTTTTCCGGCCTGGCGACGCCGGCGCGGAGCACGAGGACATCGCGCGGATCGGCACGCGGCAGATAGCCCGCGATGGCGAGGCCCCTGGGCATGTCGCCGGGAAGGTCCTTGGCGCTGTGCACGGCCACGTCGGCCTCGTTGTTGAGGAGCGCGTGTTCGAGTTCCTTCGTGAAAAGACCCTTGCCGCCGCGCTCCTCAAGCGACCATTCGGCGCGCTGGTCGCCGGTGGTCACGATTTTGAGCAGGTCGGTTTCCACGCCGAGACGCGAGCGGAGATGCGCGGCGGCCATTTCCGTTTGCGCGAGCGCGAGCGGGCTTTTGCGGGTGGCGAGGATGAGTTTTTTCAAGATGAAAACAGAATTGGCACAGAAGGAAACGAAGGCAACAAAGAGGCGCAAAATTCCACAAGCGCAATTCAATGGGCGCGCAACGAAGCCGCGCCATCCTTTTCCGACCTCATGGCTCCCGTAATCAAACATTGACCGCGCTTGCGCCCGCCTTCAACGTGCCCGGTTTCAAAATTTAAAACAATCCGGCAAAAAGCCCATCCACAGCATCCACTTTTCAACGTGAAAATCGAAATCCAAGACGTCTCCGCCACACGCAAAAACATGGTCGTCTCGTTCACCCAGGACGAAGCTGCCGCCGAACACAAAGCCGTGCTCGCCGAATACATGAAGCACGCCCGTCTCCCCGGCTTTCGCCCCGGCAAAGCTCCCGCCGCCATGGTCCAGCGCCAGTTTGGCAAGCAAATCGACGATGAATTCAAACAACGCCTCACCTCGAAGGCCTACCGCGACGGCATCAAGGAATCCAAACTCGAAGTCCTCACCGTCACCGACGTCCAGACCGGCGAGATCAAGCCCGCCGCCGCCGCCGCCATCACCGTGACCGTGGACATCCGCCCCGCCTTCGAACTCCCGGACTACAACGAACTCCCCACCGGCGTCGCCCCCACCGATCCGACCGATGCCGACGTTGACGCCGCCATCGACGCCCTTCGCTCCGAAAGCGCCAAGTTTGAAGTCAGCCAGGGCCCCGCCAAAAAAGGCGACTACATCAAACTCTCCTACGAAGGCGCCCTCGACGGCCAGCCGCTCGCAGACATCGTCGGCGACAAACAAATCTACGCCAAGGCCCCCACCACCTGGGAGGAAGTCGAAGGAGAAAACGAAGGCGTCATCCCCGGCCTCGGCAAACATCTCGCCGACGTCAAACCCGGCGACAAGAAAACCGTCTCCGCCACCTATCCCGAGAAGTTCGACACCGTCCCCGCCCTGGCCGGCAAGACCGTCTCCTACGCCATCGAAGTGCAGGAAATCCGCACCCGCGAGCTTCCCGCCCTCGACGAAGCCTTTTTCAAGACGCAGAACGTCGAAAACCTCGACGCCCTCAAGACCCGCGTCCGCGAAGGCCTCAAGAGCCGCAAGGAATACGAAAACCGCCAGTCCCAGCGTCGCCAGATCACCGATGTCCTCATCGGCAAGGTCGATTTTGAAATTCCGGCCTCCCTCATCGAGGACGAAACCCAGGGCGTCCTTCGCAGCGTAATCGAGGACAACATGCGCCGGGGCGTTACCGAGGAAGACCTCGAGAAAAACAAAAAAGAACTCTACGAAAGCGCGAAAAAAGCCGCGCACGTCCGCGCCAAGACCCGTCTCATCCTCGCCAAAATCGCCGAGAAGGAAGAAATCAAGGTCGATGAAAAAGACATCGACGCCTTCATCTACCGCGAAGCCATGATGACACGCCAGTCGCCCGACAAACTGGTGAAAGATCTCACCAAAAACCAGGACCGTCTCCGCGCCGTCCAGCAGGCGATTATTATGGACAAGGCGCTTGATTTGGTCGTCTCCAAGGCCAAGGTAAGCGTCATCGCGCCGGGCGCTTGACGCCTCTGGCACAATCGCCATCACGAATCACAACTAAAACGAGACGGCCCGCGCCACGAAGCGGGCCGTTTTCACATCGAAACGCCAACAAACACACACATAAACAAAGGCAACGCACCGTGAGCCAATACATCCTTCCCTACGTAATCGAAAACACCGGACGCGAACGCATCAGTTGGGACATCTACAGCCGCCTCCTCAAGGACCGCATCATCTTCATCGGCGTCCCTATCGACGATACCGTTTCCAATCACGTCATCGCGCAACTGCTCTTTCTCCAGATGGAAGACCCGAAAAAAGACATCCATCTCTACATCAACTCCCCGGGCGGCTACATAACCGGCGGCATGGCGATCTACGACACCATCAACTTCCTTCAGTGCGACGTCGTCACCTACTGCATCGGCATGGTCGCCAGTATGTCCACCGTGCTCCTCGCCGCCGGCACCAAAGGCAAACGCTACGCTCTCCCGAACAGCCGCGTGATGATTCACCAGCCCTCCGGCGGCGCGGGCGGCCAGGCCGCCGACATCGCCATCGCCGCGCGCGAAATCATCCGCTGGCGCACCGTCATCAACGAAATCATCGCCAAGCACACCGGCAAAACGCCTGCGCAAGTCGAAAAAGACTCCGATCGCGATTACTACATGACCGCGCACGAGGCCAAGGCCTACGGCCTCGTTGACCACGTCGTGGAATCCACCCGGCAGCTGCAAAAAGCAGAAGTGTGAAAAGTGAAATGTGAAGCGTGAAAAACAAGGCAGCGTGCCGGAATCGTGCACGCCGCTTTTTGTTTTCCGCCCTCCGTTTTTTCACTCTTCACATTTCACCCTTCACACATCTCTTTTTTCCCTTGCCACACTCCCGCTCCCCCTATGTTTTCGACAGCTTTCCTTCGCACAACGCGGCGGAAAAAATCAACAAACAACACAACAACACCAACACATCCAAAACGATCGCAAGGCGGCCCATTTGGCCGGCCTGTGTAGTCGCCAAAGATACATAGATCACATGAACGTCACGCCAAAAGACCTACTCGACGCAGGCGTCCACTTCGGACACCAAACCAAGCGCTGGAACCCGCGCTCCAAGCCCTACGTTTACGACCACCGCCAGGGCATCACCATCATCGACCTCGGCAAAACCCACGAACTGCTCCAAAAAGCCTATACCGCGGTCGAGGACACCGTCGGCAACGGCGGGACCATCCTCTTCGTCGGCACCAAGCGCCAGGCGAAGGAAATCATCAAGGAAGCCGCCGCCGCCACCAACATGCCCTATTGTGTCGACCGCTGGCTCGGCGGCACCCTCACCAATTTCGCAACCGTCAAGAAATCCATCGCGAAGTACAAGAAATTCCAACAGATGGAAACCAGCGGCGAACTCGCCAAGCTCGGCGGCAAGGAAAGCGCCTCCATCAAGCGCGAAATGGCCCGCATGCAACGCAACTTCTCGGGCATCGTTGATATGGCCGGCCTCCCCTCGATCATGTTCGTCGTTGACGGCAACCACGAAAAAATCGCCGTTGCCGAGGCTTCCCGCTGCGGCATCCCCTGCATCGGGCTTGTTGATACCAACTCCGATCCCACCGCCCTCTCTCACCCGATCCCCGGCAACGACGACGCCGTGAAATCCATCCGCATCATTGTGGACACCATCGTTGCCGCCGTGCAAAGCGGCATCAGCCAGCGCGAAAGCCGCCGCACCGCCCGCGGCCAGGCCGATCTTCGCGCCGCCACCGCCGCTGTCGCCGAAGCCTCCGGCGCCACCGCCACCGCCACCGTCGAAGCCGAAGCCCCTGCCGCCATCCTCCCCGCCGGAGTTGAAGCCGAGGTCGAAGACGAAGCCGCGTCCAAGAAAAAGGCCGCCGCCCGCAAGAAAATCGCCGCGCCCAAGAACGAGGAGTAAGCCTCGCGCGACAAAACCTCCAACATACGCACACATAAACAATACACACACATGAGTACACCCGTTTCCGCACAAACCGTTAAGGAACTCCGCGAAAAAACCGGCGCCGGCCTGCTTGACTGCCAGAAAGCCCTCGCCGAAACCGGCGGCAACATCGAGGAAGCCATCACCCTCCTCCGCAAGAAAGGCGCCGCCACCGCCGACAAAAAAGCCGGCCGCGCCACCAAGGAAGGCCTCATCTGGAGCTACATCCACAGCAATAACAAAGTCGGCGTCCTGATCGAAGTGAATTGCGAGACCGACTTCGTCGCCCGCAACGACGATTTCAAGGCCTTCTGCAACGACCTCTGCCTCCAGATCGCCGCTTCCAGCCCGCTCTACGTCAGTCGCGACGAGGTTCCCGAGGCCGCCATTGCCGGCGAACGCGAAATCGCCGTCGCCCAAGTGCAGGGCAAGCCCCCTGCCGCGATCCAGAAAATCGTCGAGGGCAAACTCGAAAAATATTATTCGACCGTCTGCCTTCTCGACCAGCCCTTCGTCAAGCTCCCGGAGAAGACCATCAAGGAAATCCTCACCGAGAAAATCGCGACCATCGGCGAAAACATGAGCATCCGCCGTTTCGTCCGCTACCAGCTCGGCGCCTGATCCATCGGGCGCAAAAAAAACTTCAAACCGGCAAAACGCCCCGCGCCAGACGCGGGGCGTTTTTTTGTCCCGCGCCCGGACCGACGGATGATCATTCCGGGTTTCATTCACAAAAAAAACGCGCGCCTCCCATTGACGAGGGGCGCGCGCGTTGCGAAGGAGTTGTTCGGTTATCCGATCCTCACACGAGATCGTGATAGACGGGTTCGTACATCTTGGCTGCAATGTCGGCTTCGAGGTCGGCGGGTCGGGGCGCGGTCGCGAGGTTTTCGCGGTAGGCTTCCTCGGCAACGGCGACCGCGATTTTAAGCGAGACTTCGCGAATCTTCGTGAGCGCGGGATAGACGCGGCCAAGGTCGAGGTCGGCTTTCGCCACTTGTCCGGCGAGCGTTTCCGCGGCGGCGAGGAACATGCGGTCCGTGACTTCGCGGGCGCCGCAGGCAAGGGCGCCGAGTCCGACGCCGGGGAAGATATACACGTTGTTGCCCTGGCCGGGCGTGTAGGTTTTGCCGTTGAGCGTGACGGGATCGAACGGGCTGCCGCTTGCGAAGATCGCGCGGCCATCAGTCCACTTGTAGGCTTCCTCGGCGGTGCACTCGGCCTTGGAGGTCGGGTTGGAGAGCGCGAAGATGACCGGATTCGCATTGAACTCGGCCATGCGGCGGACGATCTGTTCGGTGAAGGTGCGCGGCGTGCCCGACACGCCGATGAGCGCGGTGGGTTTGAGCGCATCGACGGCCTCTGCGAGCGTGGCGACGAAGGCGCGGTCGTGCGCGTAGGGAATCTTGTGGTGAGCGAGGGGGCGTCCGGGGCGGTTTTTGACGACGAGGCCTTGCGAGTCGACGAAGCAGCAGCGGGCGCGCGCGTCGGCTTCGGAGAGGCCGGCTTTTTGCGCGGCGGCGACGAAGAGGTCGGCGATGCCGGTGCCGGCTTCGCCGGCGCCGAGGAAGAGGATGCGTTGGTCGGCGAGTTTTTGTCCGGTGAGCCGCAGCGAGCCGATGAGCCCGGCGATGGCGACGGCGGCGGTGCCTTGGATGTCGTCGTTGAAAGAAAGGAGTTTTTTGCGGTTTTCCTCGAGGAGGCGGAAGGCGTTTGTGTTGCCGAAATCCTCCCATTGGAGGAGAGCCTTCGGGTAAACGGTCTTAACGGCTTCGACGAACTCGCGCAGGAACTCGTCGTATTCGGCGCTGCGGGCGCGTTTTTGCCGGAGGCCGATGTAGAACGGGTCCTTGAGAAGGGTTTCGTTGTCCGTGCCCACGTCGAGCGTGATGGGCAGGCAGTAACTCGGGTGCACGCCGGCGCAGGCGGTATAGAGCGAGAGTTTGCCGACGGGGATGCCCATGCCGAGCGCGCCGAGGTCGCCGAGTCCGAGGATGCGTTCACCGTCGGTGACGACGATCATGCGCACGTCGGCGACCGGCCAGTGGCGGAGGATTTCGGCGATGCGGCCTTTTTCGCGGAGGCTGATGAAGAGGCCGCGCGGGCGGCGGAAAATGGAGCCGTATTCGATGCACGCCTGGCCGACGGTGGGCGTGTAAACAAGGGGCATGGTTTCCTCGATGTTATCCTGCACGAGGCGGTAGAAGAGCGTTTCGTTGCGCGCCTGAAGGGTGGTGAGGAAGATGTATTTTTCGAGGGGATTGGGCTTGCGGCGCAGGTTGCCGAGGGCGCGCTGCTTTTGTTCTTCGAGCGTGAACACGCGCGGGGGCAGGAGTCCTCGCAGCCCGAGCGCGTCGCGTTCGCGCTCCGTGTATGCGGTGCCTTTGTTAAGGGCCGGATTTGTGAGAAGGGCGTGACCGCGAGGCATCGCGGAAGCGCCGATGGCGCTGATTTTTTCGGAGTGCATGTATGAAACGATATGATGGGTTTTCGAGTGCTGCCGTCAGGCGATAGAAGCACGCATTCCGAGACGTGAGACCGGGGAATGCAAGCGGTTTTACACCCGTTCGCGAGATTGGGACGCGCAAGGTTTGCGTTGCGCGCCGTCTTTCTGCCTTTCAGTCCGCGTGCGTTTGTGCCTTTTTGGATGGCACTTCAGCTCGATGCCAGACACGCCCGAATACCAGCTTATTGATAAAAACGACCAGCTCGCGCCTTTGCTTGAGGCGCTCGACCGCGTGGACGAGGTCTTCCTCGATACCGAGGCGGACAATCTTTACCACTACCGCACGCGCCTTTGTTTGCTGCAATTCAACGTGGCGGGGAAAATCTTTCTCGTCGATGCGCTGGCCCCGCTTGATTTTCTCGCGCTCTGGCAGCGGCTCGCCGGCAGCCACCTCGTCATGCACGGCAGCGATTTTGATTTGCGGCTGCTTGCCGACCTGTGCGGCTTTCGCGCGCGCAGCCTCTTCGACACGATGCTTGCCGCGCAGCTCCTCGGGCGTTCGCGCATCGGCCTCGCGGCGCTTCTTGAGGAACACTACGGCGTCGCGCTCGACAAGGATTCGCAGACCGCCAACTGGTCGCAGCGTCCGCTCACGCCGCGCCTGCTCGATTACGCCGCGCTCGACGTGCATTACCTGCCCGCCCTGCGCGACCGGCTTGCGTCGGAGCTGGATGCGCTCGGGCGCCTCGACTGGCTCCGCCAGCAATGCGACCGCCAGATTGAATCCGGCGTGACGGGCTTTCCTCCCGGGGACGAAAACGACTGGCGCATCGGCCGCTCCGAACGCCTGCGCTCCTGCGGCCTCGCCGTGCTTCACGCGCTCTGGTATTGGCGCGAGGACTGGGCGCGCAAGCTCGATGTGCCTCCCTTCAAGGTCACCGGCAACGACCTGCTGCTCAAAATCGCCGAGGAAGCCGATCACGGTCTTTCGGCCCGCGCGCTCATGGAGACGATCAAGCTCGGACGCCGGCACGACCGCCTCGCGCCGAGCCTCCGCAAGGCGCTCGACGCCGGCCTCTCGCGCGACCCGCACACGCTCCCGCGCCGCCGCGGGCGCGATCCCAACATCGTCCCGCTCACAGCCGCCGAGCTTGCCACGCAGGACACGATGAAGGTCGAGCGCGATTTCATCGCGCAAAAGCTCCAGATCGACCCGACGCTCATCGCGAACCGCGCCCAGCTTGCCATGATCGCGCGCGCAGCCGGCAAGCCCGGCGACGTGCTCATGCCCTGGCAGGTCGAGCTTCTCGCGCGCGGCAAAAAGGAAAAACGCGAGGCGGACAAGCACGCCCGCGAAGCCGCCACCGACACATCCGGCCGGCCGGACTGAGCCGCCCGCTTCCGACCGATGCCGCAATCGACGAACATCGCGCGCCATCTCAGCATCATGGCCGCAGCGCAGCCGGATGCCGTTGCAATAAAAATCCCGCGCGGCCGTTCCAGCGACGGCGGGATCGACTATCTCGCGCTCACGTTTGCGGAACTCGACACCGAAGTCCTCGCATGGGAACAAAACCTCGCCGCGCGCGGCGTCCGCCCCGGCGACCGCGTGCTCGTGATGGTGCGCCAGGGGCTGCCGCTCATCGCGGCGGTGTTTGCGCTTTTCCGAATGGGCGCCGTGCCCGTGATTATCGACCCGGGCATGGGCATGAAAAGTTTCCTGCGCTGCGTCGCGCACTCGCGCCCCCGCGCGCTCCTCGGAATTCCGCTCGCGCGTTTTCTCAGCCGCGTTTGCTTTCGCGCGTTTCGCAGCATCGAAGTGCGCGTGCCCGCCAGCAGTTCGCCGCTTGCGCGGATAGGCAATTCCGCATTTCCCATTCCGCATTCCGAAATTCAGCCAAACGACGGCCTCGCCGCCATCCTCTTCACCTCCGGCTCCACTGGCGCGCCCAAGGGCGTTTGCTACACGCATGCCATGTTCGAGGCGCAAGTCCGCTCAATCCGCGCCGCCTACGACATCGCTCCCGGCGAAGTCGATCTCTCCATGCTTCCCGTGTTCGCGCTTTTTGCGCCCGCGCTCGGCATGACGACGGTCGTTCCCGAAATCGACCCGAGCCGCCCCGCCACCCTCGACCCGGCAAAAATCGTGCGCGCCATCCGGCAGGAAAACGTCACCAACTCCTTCGGTTCGCCCGCGCTTTGGAACAAAATCGCCGACTACTGCATCGCGCGCGGCATCACGCTTCCGGGCATGAAGCGCGTGCTCTGCGCCGGCGCGCCCGTGCCCGCCGCGCTTTGGGAAAAGGCGCGCGCAATTCTCCCCAACGGAAAACTCCACAGCCCCTACGGCGCCACCGAGTGCCTGCCCGTGAGCTCGATCAGCAGCGACGAAATGATTGAAAACAAAGCCCTAGCTTCCGGCGCCTGCGTGGGGCGCGCGACGAGCGAAATCCAAATCAAAATCATCGCCATCGCCGATATGCCGATTGCCACGCTTGCCGACGCCCGCGAACTCCCTCCCGGCGAAACAGGCGAAATCATCGTGACCGGCCCCGCCGTCACGCGCGAATACGACAATCTCCCGGAAGCGACCGCCGCCGCCAAAATCCGCGACGGCTCCACGATCTGGCACCGCATGGGCGACACCGGTTATCTCGACGCCGGCGGGCGCCTTTTTTTCTGCGGTCGCAAAGTCGAGCGAGTCGAAACCGCCGCGGGTCCGCTCTACACCGAGCCTTGCGAGCAAGTCTTCCGCCCGCATCCGCAAGTCGCCCGCTGCGCGCTCATCGGGCTCGGCGCGCGCGGTTCGCAAACGCCCGCGATCGTCATCCAGCCGGTCGATAAAAATTACGACCGCGCCAGGCTCGCCGCCGAACTCCGTGCCCTTGCCGCCGCGCATCCGCGCACGGCGGGCATCACGCGGTTTTTCTTTCATCCAAACTTTCCCGTGGACGTGCGCCACAACGCCAAAATCCACCGCCTCACGCTCGCCAAATGGGCCGCGCGCCAAAGATGATGCGATTCTTGGAATATACGCGTGCGACAAGGAGGGGCGGCGTCCCGCCGCCCGACGCGCACAACGTGCGCGCCCTTCCGGGTAGAAGCGACGGGGACCGTCGCTTGTTTGATTTGAAGTTTTCGCGTCTTGTTTTTGGCGAGGCTTGCGCCTCGTCGGGCGGCGGGACGCCGCCCCTCCTTGTCGCACGCGTTCTTATTGTCCCACGGGGTTCTTGTCAGACATGACGTCATCTTCATCAGATTCTTTTTCCACGCTCGTCACCGGAGGCACCGGTTTTCTCGGACGCCACATCGTCGGGCGCCTCCTCGCGCAAAACCGCGCCGTCACCGTGCTCGCGCGCCGTGCCGCGCCTGATCTCGTCGCGCGCGGCGTGCGTTTTATCATCGCGCCGCTCGACGATGCGGATGCGCTCCGCGACGCGTGCGCGGGCGTTCAAACCGTGTTTCACGTCGCCGCAAAAGTCGGTGTGTGGGGCCGCCATGACGATTTTTTTCGGGCCAATGTGCTCGGCACCCGCGCGCTCCTTGCCAGCGCCCGCGCGCACGGCGTGCGCACTTTCGTCCACACGAGCACGCCGAGCGTCGTTTACAACGGGCGCGACCTCGCCGGCGCGGACGAGTTGCTTCCGCTCACCACGCGCTGTCCGAGCCATTACCCGCTCACAAAGGCCATCGCCGAGCGCGAAGTGCTCGCCGCAAATTCGCCCGGCCTGCGCACGGTCGCGCTGCGTCCGCACCTCGTCTGGGGCAACGACGACCCGCACCTCATCCCGCGCGTGCTCGCGCAGGCGCGCAGCGGACGCTTGCGCATCGTCGGCGATGGACACAACCGCGTTGACATGGCGCATGTCGAAAACGTCACCGACGCGCACCTGCTTGCGGAGCAAAACATCGCCCGATGCGCGGGCCGCGCCTATTTTATCAGCAACAACGAGCCGGTCGTCCTCTGGGATTGGATCAACAACCTGCTTACCGCGCTCGGAGAGAAGCCGGTCACGCGCTGCATTTCCCTGCGCGCCGCGTCGGCAATCGGCGCGTGCTGCGAGGCAGCGTGGCGCGTGTTTCCTTTGCGCGGCGAGCCGCCCATGACGCGCTTCGTCGCCGCCGAGCTTGCAAAAGACCACTGGTTTAACACCGCTGCGGCGTCGCGCGATCTCGGCTACGCGCCGCGCATCAGCATGGCCGAGGGGACGGCGGCGCTTGTTGCACATTTGAGAAAAGCCGGTTGATATCCGACATCCAGACACCGATGAATGCCGCCGACCCGTTTCCGAAACTCCAATGGCGCAGCCCGCACGGGCGCGTTTTGCCGGAGGGCTCGCGCACGCTCATCATGGGCATACTCAACATCACGCCCGATTCGTTTTCCGATGGCGGGGAAATCGCATCGCCGCAGGCCGCCGTCGCCCGCGCCGGGGAGCTGCTTTCCGGCGGCGCGGACGTGCTCGACATCGGCGGCGAATCGACCCGACCCGGCCACGCGTCCGTGGGCGAAGCGGAGGAGCTCGCGCGCGTGCTGCCGGTGATCGAGGCGGTGCGCGCGGCGTTTCCCGACGCGCCCATTTCGGTCGATACCTGCAAGGCCGCCGTCGCGCGCGCCGCTGTCCGCGCCGGGGCCGACATCGTCAACGACATCTGGGGCGTGCGCGGCGGGGCGGGGGAGATGGCGCGCGCCGTGGCGGAATTGCACTGTCCGGTCATCCTCATGCACAATCGCGCCGCGCCGGACTACACGGATTTCTGGACGGACGTGCTCGCTGATTTGCGCGCATCCATCGCGGCGGCGCGCGGGGCGGGTATCGAGGCGGGGCAAATCTGGCTCGACCCGGGTTTCGGCTTTGCAAAGGACGCCGCGCAAAATCTCGAAGTGCTGAAAAATCTTTCGCGCATCGCCGCGCTTGGTCATCCGGTGCTGCTCGGCACCTCGCGCAAGTCCACGATCGGCCGTGTATTGAAAAAACAAATACCGGCGGAGCGCGGGGACGGCACCGCCGCCACCCTCGTGTGGGGCATCCAGCAGGGCGCGCGCATGGCGCGCGTGCATGACGCCGCCGCGATGCGCCCCTTCGTGCAAATGGCCGACGCGATTCGCGCGGGCGCGGCCTGGAAGGACGACGAACCTCTATGAATACCACGACCGGCGCCATCACCCTTTCCGGGCTGCGTTTCACGGCCTGCCACGGCGCGCTGCCCGCGGAAAAAACGCAGCCGCAGCCGTGGGCCGTGACGGTCACGCTTGAGCTGCCGCTCGACAAGCCGGGCCGGTCCGACGATCTCACGCAGACAATCGACTACCGCCGGATTTACGAAGCGGTGCGCAGTGTTATGGAAGGGCCGTCGGTGAACCTCGCGGAGGCGCTGGCGTGGCGCATCGCTGACGATTTGCTGCGCGCGTTTCCCGCGCACGCCGTCGACGTGGAAGTGTGCAAATGCAAGCCGCCGGTGGATTTTGAATTCGACGGCTTGAAAGTGCGCGTGCGGAAGGAAAGGTAAACAAGAGCATGGTTTTCTTAAAAAGCACGCTTGCGCAAGGAGGGGCGACGTCTCGTCGCCCGACGCGTGCATCGCACGCGCCCGTTTCGCATGTGCGTATTCAAATTATTTCGAGTGTTTTTTCGCAAATGGCGAATCGCGTTGCGATTCGTCCGGCGGCGGGACGCCTCCGCTCCTTGCGCAAGCGCATCTACTTGCTCGCGCGTATTTTCATGCGCAAGCGTATCTTCACGCCATGAACCCAAACGCTTACATTTGCGCCGGCTCAAATATCGGTGATCGCGCGGGCACATTGCTCGGAGCGCTTCGCGTGCTCCACGACGTGCCCGGCGTGAGCGTGGAGGCAGTTTCCTCAATCTACGAAACCGATCCGGTTGGCGGCGTGGCTCAGGCGGCCTATCTAAATCTTGCCGCGCGGCTCGAAGTCGCCACCACGCTTTCGCCGGAGGCATTGCTCACGGAAATGCAGCGCATCGAGCGCGCTTTCGGTCGCGACCGCGCGCACGAAATCCGCTGGGGACCGCGTACGCTGGATTTGGATTTGCTGTTGTTTGGCGAGGAGACGCGCGCGACCGCGTTTCTCACGTTGCCGCATCCGCGCATGTGGGAGCGGGCGTTTGTCCTGATTCCGCTGCGCGAGGTGGCGGATTCGCGCGATGCATGGCTCGCGGAAAAACTCGCGGCGTTTCCCGCGAGCGATCCGTCGGTGCGGCTGGCTGCATCAAGGTAGAGTGTGATGACGGGCGGCACGCCCTTGTGCGTGCTCGGGTTTCACTCTTCACTTTTCACCCTTCACACTTCTTCTCTCACCATCCGCGTCCGCCCATGCGCATTTGCCTGGCGCTGAGGTTGCGGGCGAGCTCGCGGGCAAAGAAGGGGCCGCGATAAATCATACCGGTGTAGATTTGCACGAGCGTGGCGCCGGCATCGAGTTTTTCGGCGGCGTCGGACGAGGAGTGGATTCCGCCGACGCCGATGATGGGGAGCTTTCCGTTCGTGGCGCGGGCGATGTAGCGGATGATGTCGGTCGATTTTTGGCGGATGGGTTTTCCGCTCAGGCCGCCGGCCTGGTCGATGATCGCGAAAGGGCCGGGGCGGGCGAGGGTGGTGTTGGTGGCGATGATGCCGTCGAAGTGGTTTGCCGTGAGTTGTTCGAGCACGGCGTCGATTTGGGGGAACGTGAGATCGGGCGCGATTTTCAGGAGCAGCGGGACGCGTGTTTTGCCGGGCTTGGAGGCGCGGTCGCGGTTGGCCGAATCGAGTGCGGCGAGGAGTTCGGAGAGGCGCTGCTCGTCCTGGAGTTTTCGGAGGTCGGGGGTGTTGGGACTGGAGACGTTGAGGACGAGGTAGTCGGCGTGGTCGGCGAGCAGTCCGAAGCTGATCAGGTAGTCCTCGACGGCTTTGTCGAGGGGCGTGACCTTGGATTTGCCGATGTTGATCCCGAGCGGAATGCGGCGTTTGCCGGGCCCGGGCATTCTGGCGAGGCGTCTGGCGATGGCCTCGGCGCCCTCGTTATTAAAACCCATGCGGTTGATGACGGCTTCCTCGGCGGGGTAGCGGAAGGCGCGGGGCTTGGGGTTGCCGGGCTGGGCGAGCGCGGTGATGGTGCCGATTTCCACATGGCCGAAGCCGAGCGCGGCGGCGGCGGGCCAGCCGGTGCCGTGTTTGTCGAAGCCGGCGGCGAGGCCGACGGCGTTGGGAAATTGCAGGCCGAATGCTTCCAGCGGGCGCGCGGCGGCGGGCAGCCGGGCGAGGCGCTCCATGACGCGGCAGACGGGGGACATTTTGCCGAGGACGGTCATGGCCGTGGCGGCGAGATCGTGCGCGTGTTCGCAATCGAGTTTGAAAAAGAGCGGGCGCAGGAAGCGTTCGTAAGTAATGTCCATATTGTTAATGACCTTGATTTTTGCGGCGGAGAAATCAAGCACGCGGCTTCTCGGCGCGCGGAAATGCCGTTGTTTTTCATGTGGCGGGAACGGGCGTGAAAATATGTCGAATTTTGGGCTTGTTTTTCACTTTCGCCCTTTCATGTTGCGCGTCGATTTGAGTGTCTCGGGCGGCGCAAACCGGGTTTGGTTGATTCCTGTGTTGACTCGTCCGAACCCCGCTCTTTTTCCTCCCGAAAACTATCACGCAAACTAACATGGCAAAATCCTCTAAAAGTCTCGATTGGTGCATCGTCCGTCTCGGCGAAGATCACAATTGGTGGGTCGATGAAGTGAGCGACCCGATCCGCTGGGATGTGGACGGCTTGAGCATTGTTGATCCGCGCCAGGTCAACCACTTGATCGATCTTGTGGAAGCGCTGCGCGACTATGGTTTCGACCAGCACATCATGGAGGCGGCGTTCATCCCGTTCCGCATCGAGAAGGACATGGGCAACGGCAGCGTGCGCCTGCGCCGCGTGAAGGGTTCGCTGTTTGAGTCCGACGAAAAACTCTTCGTGCTCGCCGACACCATCGACGAGGAAAACGGGCCCTACGCGGATCTGCTCGACCACATCACGCGCTGCCGCGTGAAGATGCTCAACGATCTGTTCAATTTCGAATCGAAGCTCACCGCCGATGAGGTCGAGGATGAGATTCGCGAAGAGCAAAACGCCTCATTCATCGAGGGGCGCGCGATTCATACTTTCGACGAACTCATCGCCATCCTCGAATACGTTCCCGCCGGCTGGGATACGGACGAAGAGCGTTCCCCCGCCAAGGGCGATGACGAATCCGCCGCCGCCGATGTTCCCGAACTCGAGGAGGAGGAGGAGGAGAAACTCAAGAACGACCAGTCCCTCAAATGGGATGAGGATGAAACTGAGGAATCGGAATCCGACGACGAAGATATCGACGAAGACGAAGACGACGATGATCTGGATGACGATGATGATGCCGGCGACGAAGACGATGACGGTGAACACAAGCCGAAGCGCGGCAGCCGCGGCAAGCGCTGACCAGCCGGCCTCATTCAATGCAAAAAGCCCTCTGTTTTTTTTGCGCGCAACTGGCGATCATCGCCGCGGCAGCCGTCCTTGCCGGTTGCGGCGCGACGACGGCGGGCATGCCTGCCGGGCAGCGGCACAATCCCGTCCTGCCGGATGAAGGCAACGTCGCCGTGTTCCGGCCCGGCGACAATCTCGTGGTGACGCTGCAAGGCATTCCCGATCCGAGCAGCAACCAGTTGCAGATCGACGACCAGGGATTGATCTCGCTGCCGTATATCGGCGCGCTGAAGGCGTCGGGCGAAACCGCCGCGGTGCTGGCGCAGCAGATTCGCGAGAAGTATATTTCGAAAAAAATCTACACGGCGGTCGATGTTTCCGTGACCGCGACCGAGCGCTATGTGTATGTGGGCGGCGAGGTGGCGCGTCCGGGACGCGTCGTGTGGGCGCCGGATCTCACGGTGACGAAAGCCGTGCAGGCAGCGGGCGGGTTCGCGATTTACGCGAGGCAGGCTAAGGTCTCGCTCGCGCGCAACGGCCGCTCATACGTGATCGATGCGGCGCTTGCCGAAAGAAATCCCGCCGAGGATCCGCGTTTGCTGCCCGGCGATTTGCTGAACGTGCCAAAGTCGGCGTTTTGAGGCGCGGAGTCAGCCGCCGCGGATATTTTCCGAAGGGCTGTTCGGGTTATTTCGAAAGCGCGCGCACCCGTGAGTCGCGCGCCACTTTCAGTTTTTTGGGATAATCAACGATGGCGTGCAGGCCGCGGCTTTCCTTGCGCTGGCGGGCGCACTTCACGATGAGATCGGCCACCTGGATTAGATTGCGTAATTCGAGCAGGCGCGAATCGACGGAAAAATTCCAGTAATACTCATGGATCTCGCGCGCGAGATTCGCGATGCGACGGCGGGCGCGTTCCAGTCTCTTGGCCGTGCGCAGGATGCTCACGTAGTCCCACATCGTGTTACGCAGCTCGTCCCAGTTGTGCGAGATGACCACGCGTTCGTCCTCATCGCCGCCGCCGAGATCGCGCCATGCGGAAATCCGCGCGCGCCTCCACTTTTCGCGTTTTGCCTTTTTGACATAGGCTGCGACCGAAAGCGCGCCGCGATGCGCGAGCACGACGGCTTCGAGCAGCGAGTTGCTCGCGAGGCGGTTCGCGCCGTGCAGGCCCGTGCACGCAACCTCGCCGCATGCGTAGAGGCCGGCCAGCGAGGTTTCCGCCGAGAGATTTGTCGCGACGCCGCCGCAGGTGTAGTGCGCCGCGGGCACGACCGGGATTTGTTCCCTGGCGATATTGATGCCGTTGGCAAGGCAGGTCTCGAAGATTTTCGGGAAATGCCCGCGCAAAAACGCCTCGTCGCGGTGCGTGATGTCGAGCCACACATGCGGCGCGCCGGATTTTTTCATCTCGGCGTCGATGGCGCGCGCCACGATGTCGCGCGGCGCGAGATCGGCCATTTTGTGGTAGCGTTTCATGAACGCCTCGCCGTTTGCGTTGCGCAAAATCGCGCCCTCGCCGCGCACTGCCTCGCTGATGAGAAAACGCTCGCCCTTGAGCGAATAGAGGGCGGTGGGGTGGAACTGGATGAACTCCATGTCGCGCACTTCGACGCCGGCGCGATACGCCATCGCGATGCCGTCGCCCGTGGCGATGTCGGGGTTCGTCGTGTAGCGGTAAACCTGGCCCGCGCCGCCGGTCGAGAGCATGACGACGGGCGCGTGAAACGTGTCGACGCGCCGCTTGTGCACATCGAGCGCGTAGAGCCCCGCGACGCGGTTGGGACCGGGAATGCGGAGCTTGTCTGTGGTGACGACATCGATGGCGAAAAAATGTTCGAGCAGCGTGATGCGTTTCTCCTGCGCGATGGCGCGCAGGAGGGCTTCCTCGATCGCGGCGCCGGTCATGTCCTTGACGTGCAGGATGCGGCGCGCGCTGTGGCCGCCTTCGCGTCCGAGTTCGAAATTGCCGCTTTTGTCGCGTGAAAATTCCAGCCCCAGGTTGATGAGCTCGTTCACGCGCTCCGGTCCGTCGTGCACGATTTCGCGCACGACCTTTTCGTTGCAGAGCCCGTCGCCGGCCACGAGCGTGTCCTTGACGTGGGCGTCGAAGTTGTCCGTTTGCGCGGTGACGACGGCGATGCCGCCTTGCGCGTGGTTGGTGTTGGACTCGGCCTTGTTTTTCTTGGTGAGGATCGCCACCGACAAACCGACGCGCGCCGTTTTGAGGGCGAAGCTCAGCCCCGCGATTCCGCTGCCGACGACAAGGACATCAAAGTTGTGAGTCATGATTGCGTTTGCGGATAGCATGAGCTTATGGCCGGGCAGGGAAGCCAAAAATCAGAAGGCGGCCGTGTTTGCATCCGTGCGGTTTGCACCTCCTGTGCCAAACCGCCTCAGCCTGTCCGCGCCCGCGGGCACTCCTGACACACCCTGTCCCATCCGCGCCCGCGCTTTCCCAAGCAAGCACGCCCGGTTGCCGCGGCACGCATCATGCGTTAGCATTCGCATTATGGATTTTCAAAAACTCACCGCCATGTCGCGTCAGGCGGTCACTGACGCGCAAAACGAAGCCCGCAACCGCAGCCACAACGAGGTCGATACGTGGCACCTCCTCCACGCCCTTCTCCAGCAGGAAAACGGCCTCGTCCCCGCGCTCGTTGAAAAGCTCGGGCTCACCACCAGCGCGCTCACCCTTGCCGCGGAGCGCGAGCTCGACCGCCTCCCTCGCGTTACCGGCAACATCGACGTCTCCAAAATCTACATCACGCAAGCCGTGAACGAGGTCTTCATCGCCGCCGAAAAGGAGGCCAAAAAACTCTACGACGAATTCATCAGCGTCGAGCATCTCTTTCTCGGCCTCA
The DNA here is from genome assembly GCA_029974595.1 of Ereboglobus sp. GTDB lineage: Bacteria > Verrucomicrobiota > Verrucomicrobiia > Opitutales > Opitutaceae > Ereboglobus. The sequence continues at coordinate 56,700 of JARKRC010000047.1, forward strand.
TCGAAGTCGCGAAGCCTCCCGCGCTCGCGAAATACTTCAAGTCCTTCAACCTCGACCGCGACAGCGTCCTCAAGACCCTCGTCGCCCTTCGCGGCAACCAGCGCGTCACCACCGACAATCCCGAGGCCACTTATCAGGCCCTCGAAAAATACGGCATCGACCTCGTCGCCCAAGCGCGCAAGGGCAAAATGGATCCCGTCATCGGGCGCGACGACGAAATCCGCCGCTCCATCCGCATCCTCTCCCGCAAAACCAAAAACAACCCCGTCCTCATCGGCGAACCCGGCGTGGGCAAAACCGCCATCGTCGAAGGCCTCGCGCAGCGCATCGTCCGCGGCGACGTCCCCGAAGGACTCAAGGACAAAACCATCTTCGCCCTCGACATGGGCTCGCTCATTGCCGGCGCGAAATACCGGGGCGAATTCGAGGAGCGCCTCAAGGCCGTCCTCAACGAAATCAAAAAATCCGAGGGCCGCATCCTTCTCTTCATCGACGAGCTCCACACCATCGTCGGCGCCGGCAAAACCGAGGGTGCGATGGATGCCGGCAACCTCCTCAAGCCCATGCTCGCCCGCGGCGAACTCCACTGCATCGGCGCCACCACGCTCGACGAATACCGCAAGCACATCGAGAAGGACGCCGCGCTCGAACGCCGCTTCCAGCCCGTCCTTGTCGAGCCGCCTTCCGTCGAGGACGCCATCTCCATTCTTCGCGGCCTCAAGGAACGTTTCGAGCTCCACCACGGCGTCCGCATCCAGGACAACGCGCTCGTCTCCGCAGTGACGCTTTCCAACCGCTACATTTCCGACCGCTTCCTCCCCGACAAGGCCATCGACCTCATCGACGAGGCCTGCGCCATGATCCGCACCGAAATGGACAGCGCGCCGCAGGAACTCGACGCCCTTCAGCGCCGCGTCCTCCAGCTCGAAATCGAGGAGGCCGCCCTCAAGCTCGAAAAAGACGAGGCTTCAAAACACCGCCTCGAAACACTCCGCAAGGAACTCGCCGAAGTCCGCGCCGAGACCGCCACGCTCAAGGCGCAATGGGAAAAGGAAAAAGCCGCCGTCGCCCGCGTCAGCAAAGTTCGCGAGGAACTCGACGCCGCGCGCCTCGCCGCCGAAAAAGCCGAGCGCACCTACGACCTCAGCAAACTCGCGGAGTTGCGCCACGGCAAAATTCCGCAACTTGAAGCCGAGCTCAAAAAACTCGAAAAAGCCGAGAGCAAAACCGAGCTCTTCAAACAGGAAGTTTCCGCCGAGGAAGTCGCCGAGATCGTCGCCAAATGGAGCGGCATCCCCGTCACGCGTCTCGTCGAAAGCGAACGCGAAAAACTCCTTCGCCTCGCCGGCACGCTCCACCAGCGCGTCATCGGGCAGAACGAAGCCGTTGACCTCGTGAGCGACGCCATCCTCCGCGCCCGCGCGGGCATCAAGGATCCGCGCCGCCCCGTCGGCAGTTTCCTGTTTCTCGGTCCGACCGGCGTCGGCAAAACCGAGCTCGCAAAAACCCTCGCCGCCACTCTCTTCGACAGCGAAGACGCCGTCATCCGCATCGACATGTCCGAATACATGGAGAAGCACAGCGTCTCCCGGCTCATCGGCGCGCCTCCCGGCTACGTCGGTTACGACGAAGGCGGCCAGCTCACTGAGGCCGTCCGTCGCAAGCCTTACGCCGTCGTGCTCTTCGATGAAATCGAAAAAGCGCATCCCGACGTTTTCAATGTGCTCCTCCAAGTGCTCGACGACGGACGCGTCACCGACTCGCAAGGCCGCACGGTCGATTTCAAGAACACCATCATCATCATGACGAGCAATCTCGGCAGCCGTTATTTGCTCGAAGGCGTGGTCGGCGACACGATCCCCGAGCCTGTCCGCGAAAGTGTCATGGCCGAGCTGCGGAGAAGTTTCCGTCCCGAGTTTTTGAACCGCATCGACGAAACGATTCTCTTCAAACCGCTCAGCGTCGACGAGATCACGCAAATCGTGGATCTGCTGCTCGCCGACCTGAACAAACGTCTCGCCGACCGCCGCGTCACCGTGACGATGGACAAGAAGACAAAGGAATGGGTAGGCGAACGCGGGTATGACCCGGTATTCGGCGCGCGCCCCTTGAAACGTTATCTGCAACGCGAAATCGAAACCAAGCTCGCGCGCGCCTTGATCACCGGCGAGATAAGGGAAGGCAGCGGGGTGACGTTCAAGGTTAAGGGCGACGAATTGGTGATGGCATGATTAGCCCGGCGTCGGCCGTCTTCCGATTGCGCGGCTTCGTGCTGTGACGCCACATGCGTTGTCCTTTGACCCGGCCGCGGATCCAGCTATCGATTCAGGCCAAATCCAAGATGGTCGAACAGTTGGCGGAAGCGATCGCAATGCGCCATGATGGCTTCGTCGCCGCGAGTCTCGACGGGCAGGGAAAAAAACGCAGGCAGCGTGGAGTTTCCGAGCGACGCATAGTCGAGATGGCGCCGCCACTCGATGGCCTGCAACTCGGGCGATGCAGCGATGAGTCGCTCGTCGTTGAGCAGGGTGTTCAGTTGCTCCAGCAATCGAAAGATCCCGGCCCAAGGCACCCAGGAGGGAAAGGCTCGCTCCTGAGAAATCTTCCAGGTGGCAAGGAAGCGCCATTCGTCATGACGGAGCGAAAAATGTTTTTCCCGGCCCTTGCGGAGGGATCGGACATGGCCGGAGCGTTCCAGTTCGTTGAGCGTGATTTGAATGGACCGGCGGAAATAGCCGGTCTGGCGCGCGATCTCAGCGGGATGACCGGCCTCGTGCGCCAGCAGCCATGCCATGACCTCGGCGCGGGATTGCCGGCCAAACAGAGCACGAAGCTTGAGCAGCAGGTTGCCCGGCTGATCCATGCGTGGCGCGACGGACAGGCCGCGGTAGTGAACCGGACCGCGCAGCCAGCCTCGCTCAAGAAAATCCTGATCCGCGGCGCCGAAGTGCCCCTCCCCGGGAAAAAACGGTGCGGGCGAGCCGGAGACCCCGGCAGACGACTTTCCAATGGTCTTCCATTTTTTGTGCGCGGGCAAGCGGGCCAAACGCGTGGCGATGACGGACAGAATTGAGGCGTCACCGAGCGTATGTTCCTCATGCAGGCGAGCGAGCCGCTGGAGATTGATCCAATCGGCCTGATCCTGAAGCCAGTCGAGAATCTCGTCGAAAAGACGGGCATCTATCCGGGCGAGCGTGGTGGACGCGAGAAGCAACGCCTCGGGGTCCAGAATGGCCTTGTCAGACGCCGAAGCGGCATGGCCGGAAACCCCCAGCGTGATCCACTGGCACCAGAGAAGATCGAGGATGGCTGAGCGAGCCTCGTTCTTAAAGTTGAGCAGCGAGGTCGGCATGGCCCAAGTGGCGGAGGAGATCGGAGAGCACGAAGCGAAACCCCTCCGACGGGTCCTGCAAGCGGGTCCAACGAGCGGCGGCAAGCAACTCGTCGGCGGTTGGATTGAGGTCGCGCAAGTCCGCGACATGACGTCCCGGCCCTTGATCGGCCGCGGCGTAGAGTTTGAAATGAATCTGGTCGTAGCGGCCGACAAAACCGATGGTGAGGACCGTACCATAGGAACGGTTCGTGAGGCGATCCTCGATCCCGGTCGGAAAGCCCAACCGGAAGAAAGAGTCGTCGGCGGGTCCGGTGTTGAACCAGTCGGCAGGCAGATCGAGTTCGGAGCCGACAGCGTTGGCCGCCGCGATGATCTCAGGCGGCAAGGGCTTCGCTTGTACCAAACGCCGTGCTTCGAGCCGCGCAAGCACGTCTACGTCGCGAGTCGCCGTGCGGCTGATCAGCCCGAGCGCGAGCAAGGACGAACCGCCACAAACCACAAAGTGGCAGGGCGGATGCCCGCGACTGGCCAAAACTTCGCCGAGGAGGTTAAGCGCGCGTTCCAAGATGTCTTTACCAAAACGATTCACGCGAACATATGAACTACTTGATATGGGTAGTTCAAGTGTATTTTAATATGTCCCTTCAAGAGCTCGAAGGCGTGGCCGACGATACGATCCGCTTCTGGCGGATCATGCCGCGAGTTTCAAAATCTCCTCGACCTTTGCGGGTGTGATGTCCTCACGCTCTCCAATAGCAGTCTCTCCGCGCGCTTCCAGCCTCCGGGCAACTTCCGCGGCGGTCTTTCCGGCGTCCACCTGATAATCCTGCAGGCGCGTCTTGATTCCGATGCTCTCGTAAAACGCGCGCGTTTTCTCAATGGCCGCATCGATGCGCGCGTCCTCGCCGCCACTTTTGATATCCCAAACGCGTTCGGCATACTGGAGCAGTTTCGCACGTTTTCCTTCTCGCTGCACCTGCATCAAACTCGGCAGCACGATCGCGAGCGTGCGCGCATGATCGATGCCGTGCAGCGCGGTCAATTCGTGCCCGATCGTGTGTGTCGCCCAATCGCCGGGCACGCCGGCGCTGAGCGAACCGTTCAGAGCCCACGTCGCGGCCCAGACGAGGTTCGCGCGCGCGTCGTAATCGCGCGGGTTTGCCATTGTGCGCGGCGCGACATCGATGAGCACCCGCATCACCGACTCGGCGAAACGATCCTGAATCTGACCATCCGCAGGGAACGTGAGATATTGCTCGATCACATGGCAGAACGCGTCGCCGATGCCGTTCGCAACCTGGCGCTCCGGCAGCGAAAATGTCGTCTCGGGATCAAGCACGGAGAATTTCGGGAAAACCTGCGGATGATAAAATGCCAGTTTTTCCTTGGTCGCGCGGCGCGAGATTACCGAATTGCCATTGGCCTCGGAGCCGGTGGCGGGCAGCGTGAGCACCGCGCCGATGGGCAGCACCGGCCCCTTGATGGCCGCGCCATGAGTGACGAGAATCTGCCATGCGTCGCCCTCGTGGTGCACCGCGGCGGCGACGAGTTTCGCGCCGTCGAGCACGGAGCCTCCGCCCACGGCGAGCACCCAGTCGCATGTTTCCTTCCGCGCGAGTTCGACGGCGCGCATGAGCGTGTCGAAATCGGGGTTGGCCTCGACGCCCCAGAACTCATGCGTCACGCGCGCGCCGAGGTTTTTTTTGACCTGCTCATAAACGCCGTTGGCCTTGATGGAGCCGCCGCCGGCGAGCAGGAGCACGCGGGCGTTGGCGGGAAGCTCGCGGTTGATTTTGGCGATCTGGCCGCGGCCAAAGTGAATGCGGGTTGGATTGTGATAAGTGAAATTTTCCATGACGGGGAAATATGCCCGTTTCCACGGGCAACGCAAGCGGAGGCGGAGGGCAGAGGAAGAGGGAGCGGGGAGGGCTCACGGGTTGTAGTGACACGGACCGCGAGCCCGTGTGATTGATCGGGTCGGGTGGCACGGGCATCTTGCCCGTGTGTTTGGGCTAATTTTAACCGCGAATGAACGTGAAAAACCGAGAATAGAAGACGAGTCTGGGACGTCCGGGCACGCCAAAGGCGTGTCACTCGTCAGCCCAATGATCGAGCGTTGCGCGAGACCTTGGGTATTGAAGGTTTGAATGCATGCGCCCTGCAGGGGCGCCATAATTTCTCGAATTGCCTCTGTGGCACCCCTGCAGGGTGCCTTTTCCAAATAACAGAAAACCCAGGGTTGTGCGCTGCGCGCTCACCCTGGGCTGACGAATGGCACGCCCATGGCGTGCGTCCGAAAATTACGGTTTGGGTGGCACGGGCAACCTGCCCGTGGAATCGTGTGGCATGGGCTGCCAGCCCATGTTTTCAGAACACGGGCAGGATGCCCGTGCCACCCAAACCTCCCGATCCGGCAGGTGTGTTATTCGTCGTCGTCCGTCGCGCGCATGGCGCTCGGGCCGGCATATTCTTTGCCGGTGAGGCGGGCGAATTTTTCCTCGAAATCAACGCGCTGGAGGGCGGTGATGATTTCGTCGATGTCGCCCTCCATGACTTGCGGGAGGCTGTAGAGTGTCAGGCCGATGCGGTGGTCGGTGAGGCGGTTTTGGGGAAAATTGTAGGTGCGGATGCGCTCGCTGCGGCCTCCGGTGCCGATCTGGCTGCGGCGGTGCTCGGCGTATTTTTCGCGCTCCTCGTCCTCCTTGAGCTTGAGGAGGCGGGAGCGGAGGACGGTCATCGCACGGGCTTTGTTCTTGAGCTGCGAGCGTTCGTCGGCGCACTGCACAATGAGGCCGGTGGGTTTGTGCAGGATCTGCACGGCGGAGTCGGTGGTGTTCACGCCCTGACCGCCGGGGCCGCTGGCGCGGGAAACGGTGATTTCGAGCTCCTGCGGGTCGATTTTGATGTCAACCTCGCCGGCTTCGGGCAGGACGGCGACGGTGACGGTGGAGGTGTGGATGCGTCCGTTGGCCTCGGTGACGGGGACGCGCTGCACGCGGTGCACGCCGCTTTCGAATTTGAACTGGCGGTAAACGTCCTGGCCGGTGATGAGGAAGATGACCTCCTTGAAGCCGCCGCGCTCGGAGACGCTGCTGCTCATGGGCTGGACTTTCCAGCCACGGTTTTCGGCGTAGCGCGAGTAGAGGCGGAAGAGCTCGGCGGCGAAGAGGCTGGCTTCGTCGCCGCCGGTGCCGGCGCGGATTTCCATGACGGTGTTGCGCGAGTCCGAGGGCTCGGGCGGAATCATGGCGTGGAGGATGGTATCGCGGAGTTGGTCGCGTTTGCGTTCGAGGTCGGGGAGTTCGAGGGCGGCGAGTTCCTTGAGGTCGGGATCGGCGGCGGCGTTGTCCTTGAGGAGTGCCTGCGCCTCGGCGATTTCGCCTTCGGTTTTGAGGAAAAGGGCGTGGTCGTCGAGGAGCGCCTTGAGTTTTTGCTGCTCGCGGGAGATGTCGGCGGCCTTGCGCGGGTTTTGGTAGAAATCAGGAGCGGACATCTGCGCATCGAGTTCGTCGAGGCGGAGCTTGAAAGGCGCAATGTCGGGCAATTGATCCATGTGTGGTGTGAAACGGGAAATTAAGAGCGAAGATGCCGGAAGAGGGAAGCAATTTGGCGTGCTTGGATGCTTGGACTGCGCGGACGTGTCCGCGCTTTGAAAGCGGCAACATGTCGCCGCACTCCAAAGGCTGGCGGCTTTCGTTTACGTTACTCTTGAAATTGACAAAAGACGACATCGGGTCGTCCGTTCCTTCTGGTTAAGCTACGGTTTTCTTGATTTCTGTATACTCTTGCATCGTTCCTCGAAGCGCTCTGTCGAGCTCCGGGAAGACTATCACTATCAGCTTATGCCGCCCGTCGTAGAGCGTGAACCACTTGTGCCCCTTGTGACCCTTCGAGTAGTCGACACTCATGACGTCATCAAATCGCATTTGGCCGACGATGATACCACGGCGGCGCAAGGTTACTTGGTCACCGGTGAACTCATACTCTCCGCCGATATAGACGAAGATCCACAGGCCCAGAATCATCATGCAAGGAATCAGCGCTGCGAGAGTCCACTGATCCGGACTCCAAGCGTTGATTGGAATCGCGTCGTGTAAGAGAACCCAAACGAAGAGAGCAGGTGCTGCGATGCCAAATACTAGGAAGAGAATCGTCAGGAACACCTTGTTCGTAAGAGGCTCGTTGAATCGTCCTCGAAGTAAACGCAGGAAGTCAAACTCTCGGACTGGCACCGTGGTAGGCATCGCTTGTTTGGATAGCGTTCAGTGATGAGCCATGGCGGTGCGCAGCACCGACATTGGCTCTGGCCGCTTGTTCGGCTCTCTTTTCATATGCCCATGATAGCTTCGATGCCGGAGTGGACAATCTTCGTGGATGTCGACTTCACCAAGCTCAGTCGCGCTGAAACTGGGGTGCCATCCAGCGAAAGCTCAACTTCTGCGACAGCTTCGGGTGAGGTCAGCGGGACATCTAGGAAGCCGACGATGAATACGGGGCTACCAGAACGATCTCGGAACCAACTCCCTCCATCGGCTCGCACAGGAAGCTGATGTGATACTCCTCCGACCGTGATCGTCGCACGGGTAACAGCCACTTGGCGCGACGCAGAACTACTCGGGCTGAAGAAAAAGCGGAGCCGATAGGGTGCATCTGTCTGCAGGCCATCATACCAAAATGGAACCACCATCGGATGGTAGGCGCCATCGACCGAAGCCGAAATACGGCCGCTAGGCAGAATAGCCTCTTTCGAGCTATAGCCCCGCTCTTTGATCGCTCGCAGGGGTAGCACTACTACCGCAGAGAAGCCGATGCCTAATGCCAGAAAGAGTATATTGCGCGCTCTCATGTCTTCTTTCGCCGAATGTTACAGATGTGCCACGCGGAGGCTCAAGCGTTAAATTGCAAAACCATCGTCCATCCGCGTTGGCACTGGCGACTGGTTTGCCTCTTTATTCATTCGTGAAATACAACCTCAGTGCTAAACTTGGCACCCAACATGTCATATAATTCTCGGTTTGAGTATTTTGATTTTGGTGTGCCCTGCCAGCTCTTAAAACCATATGAACCATCACTTTTTTGGAAACGGTAAATACCGCCGACCGGATAATATGCGTTTCCGACGCCAATCCCTTTGATTCCTTTGGGTGACTGGTAAAAAACGCCGAATGTATCCTTAGCGACTGGAAAATATATCCCTGCCGGAAAGGAAAAGCCGGACAACGACGGCAAGAATCGTAAATATGTCTTCACTTCAAGACGCGTTTGGTCGATAGGAACTATGCTAGCTGCAATTGCCGATGTGTCTTCGGGAATGGACGCGCAGCCTGCCAAAAACAGGAATGATGCTAATAATATATATCGCATGGGGTTCTTAGGCGAACGTCAAAGATCAGCCACGGAGGTAGCTGGCGCGGCTCGTGCGTAAGCACGAGACGTGACAGCTACCGGAGTTGGCTGCATCGCCTTGTTAGGTTCCGTTTTCATTTCTCTGGTTTCTATGAAGCGCGGCGTTAGCTCCTGCGTCCACTGCCGCTTTAGATCAATGGCCCCTCGTTCTTGGCAATTTGATCTGCCGACACATACCAAGGAGCATGCTCCGCCCAATAAATATTCGCTTGCGGTATTACGCCTGGATCCGAATCCAATAGTCCGCTTGGCACAACCCAGAATTGTCGATTCCGGCTCAACTTAGGAACGGGTGAACCGCAGTTCCTGCAAAAGCAACGCGGGAATCCTGGGTTCTCATTCGTATCCACAAATATCTCGATGAGGTCTTCGCCCTTAGTCCATCTGACAGAACCTTCGGGAAACGCCAGATTCGCGGCATGAACAGACCCACTCGATTTTTGGCACGAACAGCAGTGGCAGTAGAGAAACTTCAATGCAGTTCCGGTAACCTCGAAGGCCACCTTACCGCATAAACATGATCCCGTGATTGGCTTCATAGTATTTTGCCTAACGTCAAAGATGAGCCACGACCGTGGCTGGCGCGAGCCGTGCGACAGCACGGATCGTGACAGACATGGTCGTTGGCTCTGGCACCTTGTTCGGTTTTTTCTTCATCGCTGCAACACATACACTGCTTCGCCGAGACGATCGAGCACGCTAGCAACGATGCCTAGTGCATGCTCCACCGTCTTGTGGGTCACTATGATGGATTCGCCACTCACGCAAAATGCCGACGTCTTAGCCGCGTAAGCCGATAAAGGCGCAAAATTCTCGTGCTGCTTCGAAAATCCACCATGCACCAAACTATTTCTGAGCTTCCCCAAAAGTGCCCCATGCTCCCAAGCTTCCTTTGTGATCTTTAAATGCAGCTTCGCATAATCGATCAGGTAAAGCTTCGCACGGGGGATGCCCTGCCCCTGAAATTTCGAGTAGCCAAGGTCAAGATGTTTCACGGCTTTCACAATCTCGCATGCCTCGGTGAATCGCTGCTCCAAATTCGCGTAAATATAAATGGTCGCCGCTGTCCAATGCAGCGCGGGAATCGTCGTGGTGTAGAGTCCGTATTCGTCTTCCCCGTGAGCTTCCGCCATCTGGTTCAGAAGCTCATCAACCCTCGACGCGTATTCCTTCGCGGCTGCGGCGAAGTTAAGGCATTCGAAGTAAAAGCGAGAGTGCGCTGGTATCTTGAGCATGAGGCTGCCCCTTTTTGCCGAACGGTATTATTGAACTGCACTCAGTGCGGCATGAGTGGAATTTGGGAGTGTGGTGATTCTAGTCAGAACGTAATGACTAGAAAATCATGTTTCTCTTGGTTTTCAAGGTCTTATATCGTAAAAAAGAATCAAGGGTCGTTTTTTTCAGGTAATTTCATGGTTGCTTTGCAATAAATAAAAGCTGCACCGGGTCGGTCATGAGTTCAAAGATTGTTTCGTTTCCATACTAACAGGATGTTTTGGATGGCGATGCAATCCCGGTAGAACTTCGGGACCGGAAAAGGGAGCGAGCGATTTTTTGCGGCTCCGCGTGAGCTTCAAAGTCGTTGGAAATGGCTGCCAAAATAAAAAAGCCGCGCTTTGGCGGCGCGGCTTTTGGTGGTGAGTGTTTTTATAAGGCTTACTCGGCTTTTTTTCTGGCGGGGCGCTTGGCCGATTTTTTCTCGGTCTTGCGGACTTCGCCCTCGGCGGGGGCCGCTTCCTTCGGAGTCTCGATCGGGTTTTCCGAGACGATGTCGAAGCTGAGATCAACGGAGATGTCGTGGTGGAGCTTGATCTTCACTTCGTGCTTGCCGAGGGTTTTGGCGGGCGTGTGGAGGTGGATTTTGCGCTTGTCGATGAGGATGCCGGATTCCTCGAATTTCTTATGGAGGTCGGCGGCGGTGATGGCGCCGAACATTTTGCCGCCTTCGCCGGTCTTGACGGCGAACGCGAGGGCGAGTTTTTCGAGCTTGGCGGCGACTTCCTTGGCGCCGTTGACCTCTTGGATTTCACGTTCGGCGCGGCGTTTCTTGAGCGCGTCAACGTGCTTGCGGTTCGCCTGCGTGAGCGGAACGGCGAGTTTTTGCGGATAGAGATAGTTGCGGGCGTAGCCGACGCGAACTTTGACCTGGTCGCCTTCGGCGCCGAGGTTTTCGAGAGGTTTCAGGAGGAGGACTTCTGTGTGAGCCATGTTGATGGTGTGTTAATTGGTTTTTGAGCGAGTGGTGCGGGGCGCGGTTTAGAACGGGACGTCTTCGTCGATGTTGTCCTGCGGGGGCGGGGGAGCGCTGCGCGAGGGCTGGCGGGGAGGAGGCGAGCTGCGTTCGACAGGGGAAGCCTGGTCGAAGTTTTCCTCCGAAGCGCCGCCGCCTTGCGTGGCGCCGCCTTCGCGGCCTCCGATGAACTGGAAGCCTTCGAGGACGATTTTGACTTTGCTGCGTTTCTGGCCCGTGGTCTTGTCATCCCAAGTATCCTGGCGGAGGCGGCCTTGCACGAAGATGGGGCGCCCTTTGCTCATATACTTGGAGATGACTTCGCCTTGTTTTCCCCAGGCTTCGATGTCGAAGAAGTTGACCTCTTCCTTGGCGTTGCCGGCTTCGTCTTTGTAGGTGCGGTTGACGGCGATGCCGAACTGGCAGATGGAGGTGCCTTTGGGCGTGACGCGGAGTTCCGGGTCGCGCGTGAGGTTTCCGATGAGGATGACTTGATTGAATGAGGCCATGGGGAGAGATGAATTAAGAGTTATGAATTAAGAATTAAGAAGTAGAAGGCCAAGAGTAAATGACAAGGTGCGTGCGCCGGCTGTATTTACTTCTTAATTCTTAATTTCGTGGAAACCGTCAGACGGTTTCCACGAAGGTGCGATAGACGGTGTTGTTGAGGCGGAGGCGTTCCTTGAGTTGCGCGGGAGCTTCGGCGGGGGCCGAGAAGCTGATGTGCACATAGACGCCGCCGGTGAGTTTTTTGTCGGTGACGCGGACGAAGTCGCGTTTGCCAAGGTTTTCGATGGCGGTGACGTCGCCCTGGACGGCGGCGATTTCCTTTTTCACGTCGTCAATGAGTTGATCGACGGATTCCTCTTTGCCGCGGTTGTCGAGGATGAATGTGGCGCGGTAATTGCGTTTGGTGGTTGTCATGTTGCTTTGTCTCTTCTGTTAAGTGTGTTCATGGCCCGGTCCGTTCCGTGTTCGAGGAGGAGGTCGAGGCCGTTGAGATAGTGTGGAAGTGTGTTTTCGACGAGTGTTTGTTGGTCGGTGGTAAGGTTTCCGAGGACGAAGTCCTTGAGTTCCATTCGGGGCGGTTGCTTCGGGCCGATGCCGATGCGGTAGCGGACGAAGCCGTCGCCGAGGTGCTGGAGGATGCTGGCGATGCCGTTGTGGCCGCCTGCGGAGCCGGTGAGCGAGACTTTGACGAGCCCGAGGTCGATGTTGATGTCGTCGTAGATGACGGCGATCCGGGCGACCGGGATTTTGTAATAGCGGACGAGGCTTTGGAGGGCGGCGCCGCTGTCGTTCATGTAGGTCTGCGGTTTGGCGAGCAGGATGCCGTTGCCGCCGGGCGCGTTGTCCCAGCGGGCGATCTCGGCTTGGAGGGCGGCTTGCATTTTCCAGGAGAGCGCGTGCTTTCGGGCAAGCGCATCGAGGATGATGAAGCCCAGGTTGTGGCGGGTATTCGCATACTCGCGGCCCGGGTTGCCGAGTCCGGCAACAAGCAGAATGGACATGTCTCAAAGAACAATCGCTCCGGGCCGCGGCGGTCAAGCTGCGGCCCGGAGCGGGAAAACTTATTTCTTGGCGGGAGCGGCTGCGGGAGCAACAGCAGCGGCGGCGGGTTTGGCACCGGTGGCGGCAGGAGCGGCGGCTGCGGGAGCGGCACCAGCGGCGGGGGCGGCTGCGGGAGCAGCAGCGGCTGCATCCGGCGTGGCGGCGGCGACTTCCTCGACGGGAGCGACGCAGGAGAACACAGGGAGGTTCTTGTCGTCGCGGAACTCAACGCCGGCGATGGGCTTGAGGGCGCCGACGTGGAGGGTTTCGCCGATCTTGAGGGCGGAGACGTCGACTTCGATGAAAGGCGGGAGATCCTTGGGAAGGCAGCGGATGCGCAGGTAAGGATTGGGCATTTCGAGAACGCCGCTTTGATTTTTGACGCCGAAGGCTTCGTTGATGGCGACAACACGGACGCGGATTTCCATCTTTTCGTCGGCTTTCACTTCTTGGAAATCGACGTGGAGATACTTGTCGGTGATGGGGTCGCGCTGAACTTCCTGGATGAAGGAGAGGGCGGCCTTGTCTTTGCGCGTGAGCTCGATAAGAGTGGCGGAACCGGCGATGGTTTTGATGAGTTTGGTGAACTCGGGGCCGTCGACCGAGAGGGTTTCGGGCTGGGTGTGCTTCCCATAGAGGATGGCGGGCACCCGGTTGGTTTTGCGGACGCGGCGGGATGCGCTGCGGCCTGTCTGTTCGCGTGTGGCGACTGCTAGTTTATGTTGTTGCTTCATGGTTTCGTTCCCCCTGGTCGCTCCGGGAATCGGAGGCAGGCGTAGTGGAAAAGAGTTGAATGGATAGGGGTCGGGTGGATGAAAGCAACAACGAAAATACGCGGACGGGAGGACGAGGGAAGAGACGGAGAGGAAAATCCCAAAACCCAATGTCCAAATCCCAAATAAATCCCAAAATTCAAATCACAAATTCCAAAGGTGGGAACGGGGAGGCGGCTTCGGAAGGTGGAATGGCGGTTTGAGATTTGTAGTTTGTTATTTGGAGTTTTTTTGGGATTTGGATATTGGGTTTTGGGATTTTTCGCGCAGCGGTTATAGGTTTCCGGTTTCGAGGCCGAAATAGCGCTTGGCGTTTTTGTAGCAGATGTCCTCGATCATGCCGCCGACGAGTTTTTTGTCGGCAGGAATGAGTCCCGTATCGACGTCGCGGCCCACGATCGAGCAGAGCACGCGGCGGAAATATTCGTGGCGCACATAGCTCATGAAGCTGCGCGAATCGGTGAGCATGCCCACGAAGCGGCTGAGGAGGCCGAGTTGCGAGAGGGCGTTGATCTGCCACTCCATGCCTTCCTTCTGGTCGAGGAACCACCAGCCGGAGCCGAACTGGATTTTACCGGGTGTGAGGTCGTCCTGCACGTTGCCGATCATCGTGGCGAAGACGTAATTGTCGGCGGGGTTGAGGTTGTAGATGATGGTTTTCGGAAGCGCGTTTTCGCTGTCGAGTGTGTCGAGGTAGCGGGCGAGCGAGCGGGCTTGCGGGAAATCGCCGATGGAGTCCGCTCCGACATCGACGCCGATGCGCTTGAGGAGGCGGGTGTTGTTGCTGCGGATGGCGCCGAGGTGGAGCTGTTTTGTCCAGCCGCGCTTCGCGTCGAGGCGGCCAAGGTGGAGCATCACGAACCAGACGAATTTGTCCGTTTCCCCGGGGCTCGCGGCTTTGCCGGAACGGGCGGCGTCGAAGATGGCCGAGGCTTCTTTTTCCGTGCAGGAGGCGTCGGGGAGATTTTCGAGGCCGTGGTCGCTGACGCGCGCGCCGAGGGAGTGGAAAAATTCGTGGCGGTTGTCGATGGCGGCGAGGAAGGAGTCGAGGTCCTTCACATTGGTGTTGGCGCGGGCGGAGAGTTGGTCGCACCAGGCGTTGAAAACGGCGGGATTGTTCACGACCATGGCCTTGTCGGGGCGGAAGGTCGGATAGACGCGCGTCTGGAGTTTCGATTTTTTAATCGCGATGTGGTGTTCGAGCGAATCGACAGGATCGTCGGTCGTGCAGACGACGTTGACGCGGTTTCTGGTGAGGATGCCGTGGGTGGAAAAGGCCTTGGTTTTGAGTTTCTCGTTCGCGAGTTTCCAGATTTTCGGGGCGTTGGTTTCGTTGATGATGAGGTCGATGCCGAAGTAGCGGCGCAGTTCCAGGTGCGACCAGTGGTAAAGCGGGTTGCGGAGCGTGAAGGGGACGGTTTTGCACCAAGCGAGGAACTTTTCGTAGTCGCTGGTTTTATTGCCGGTGATGTAATCCTCGGGGATGCCGTTGGAGCGCATGGCGCGCCATTTGTAGTGGTCGCCGGCGAGCCAGATTTGGAAGAGGTTTTCGAACTGGCGGTTCGTGGCGATCTGGTCGGGCGGGAGGTGGCAGTGGTAGTCGAAGATGGGTTGGGTGGAGGCGTGGTTTTTGTAGAGCGAGCGGGCCCAGGGGGTGTCGAGGAGGAAGTTTTCAGGGAGGAATGTTTTGGCCATATTGTGCTTGGATTCAGGGTTTGGATTTGGAAAAGGGCAATGGCATTCCGTAATTTTCGGACAGGTGAGTCAAATGGAATTACCGCGAAAAATTCCCGAAGGGGAAACCCGCCGGTGGGATTACAGCTCCGCCAGGATATTATTGAAGGTTTTGCTGGGACGCATAGCGGCTGAGGCTTTGTTGTCGTCGGGATGGTAATAGCCGCCGATGTCCACGGGTTTGCCTTGGGCGGCGATCAGCTCGGCCGCAATTGCGGGTTCGGCTGAGGCCAGCTTTTCCGCAATGGGAGCGAAGGTTTTTTGCAGGGTGGCGTCCTTCGTTTGCGCGGCGAGTTGCTCCGCCCAGTAGAGGGCGAGGTAGAAGTGGCTGCCGCGGTTGTCGATCTGGCCGACTTTGCGCGCGGGGGATTTGTTGTTTTCCAAAAACTTGCCCGTGGCGGCGTCGAGGGTGTCGGCGAGGATTTGCGCCCGGGTGTTTTTGGTCGTGGCGGCGAGGTGTTCGATGGAGGCGGCGAGGGCGAAGAATTCGCCGAGGCTGTCCCAGCGGAGGTAGTTTTCCTCCAGGAATTGCTGGACGTGTTTCGGGGCGGAGCCGCCCGCGCCGGTTTCAAAGAGGCCGCCGCCGTTCATGAGGGGAACGATGGAGAGCATTTTGGCGCTGGTGCCGACTTCGAGGATGGGGAAGAGGTCGGTGAGGTAGTCGCGGAGGACGTTGCCGGTGACGGAGATCGTGTCCTGGCCGGCGCGGAGGCGCGCGAGCGTGGCGCGGCAGGCGTCGGCGGGGGCGAGGATGCGGAGGTCGAGGCCGGCGGTGTCGAGCTTGGCGATGAGGGGGAGGACTTTGGCGATGACTTCGGCGTCGTGGGCGCGGTTGCGGTCGAGCCAGAAGATGGCCGGGGTGTTGGAGGCGCGGGCGCGGGTGATGGCGAGCTTGACCCAGTCGGCGACGGGGGCGTCCTTTGTCTGGCAGGCGCGCCAGATGTCTCCTTTTTCGACGGTGTGTTCGAGGAGGGTGACGCCGGTGGCGGTGTCGATGACGCGGACAACGCCATCGGAGGGGATTTCGAAGGTTTTGTTGTGCGAGCCGTATTCCTCGGCGGCTTGGGCCATGAGGCCGACGTTGGGGACGGTGCCCATGGTGCGCGGGTCGTAGGCGCCGTGTTTTTTGCAGTCGTCGATGACGGCTTGATAAACGGGGGCGTAGGAGGCGTCGGGGATGAGGGCGAGGGTGTCCTGGAGTTTGCCTTCGGCATCATACATTTTGCCGGAGGAGCGGATCATGGCGGGCATGGAGGCGTCCACGATGACGTCGCTGGGAACGTGGAGGTTGGTGATGCCCTTGTCGGAATTGACCATCGCGAGGGCGGGGCCGGCGGCGAGAGCGGCGAGGAGGTCGGTTTCGAGGGCGGCGCGCTGGGGGACGGGGAGTTTTTGGAGCTTGGCGCCGAGGTCGCCGAGGCCGTTGTTGAGGTCGATGCCGAGGGGGGCGAGAGTTTCGGCGTGGCGGGCGAGGTAGTCTTTCAGGTAGGTGCGCACGGCGTGGCCGAAGATGATGGGGTCGGAGACTTTCATCATGGTGGCCTTGAGGTGGAGGGAGAGGAGGACACCGTCGGTTTTGGCGCGGGCGATCTGGGCTTCGCAGAACGCGATGAGGTCGCGGCGGCGCATGACGGTGGCGTCGAGGATTTCGCCGGCTTGGAGGGCGAGTTTGTCCTTGAGCGTTTTGGTGACTTTGCCATCGGCGGCGACGAGGTCGATGCGGACGGTGGTGACGGCGGGGAGGGTGACGGATTTTTCGTTGGAATAAAAATCGCCGCCGTGCATGTGGACGACGCTGGTCCTGGAGTCGGGCGACCAAGCGCCCATCGAGTGCGGGTGTTTGCGGGCGTAGTCCTTGACGGCCTTGGGGGCGCGGCGGTCGGAGTTGCCCTCGCGGAGGACGGGATTGACAGCGGAGCCTTTGACGCGGTCGTAGCGGGCGCGGATGTCGCGCTCGGCGTCAGTTTTCGGGTCGGCGGGATAATCGGGGAGTTTGTAACCGTGGGCGCGGAGTTCCTCGATGGCGGCGACGAGCTGGGGGACAGAGGCGGAGATGTTGGGGAGTTTGATGATGTTGGCCTCGGGTTTCAGGGTGAGGACGCCGAGTTCGGCGAGGGCGTCGGGGGTGTGTTGTTTCGAGGGGAGGAAGTCGGAGAAGGCGGCGAGGATGCGGCCTGCGAGTGAGATGTCGCGCGTTTCGACGTCGATGCCGGCGTGCTTCGTGAAGGCCTGCACGATGGGCAGGAGCGAATACGTGGCGAGCGCGGGAGCTTCGTCGGTCTTGGTATAGATAATGGCGGGCGTGGTTGTGGCGGACATGGTGTGGATGCGAGTGAGGGGCGTTCGTAGGATATGCGGCGGAGCAGGTCAAAAACAAAGGCGGGCGGGGGCAAAGTTTACAGTTGTCAGACCAAGCGCTTTGCCGGGCGCGCGGAGCACATTGGAAAATCACAGGCCGCAAACTTTGCCGTGTCAGCGGCGACGACGGTAGCGGATAAGGGCGAGGGTCGCGAGGCCGAATCCCATGAGGGCGTAGGCGCCGGGTTCGGGCACAGGGGTAAAGGTGAGGGCGAGAGTATTGCCGATCTTTTCTATGTTGAAATCGCCGAGGCCGAGGAGAGCGGGGTTTTGATTGTAGAAGGCATCGGTGTTGATGGCGAAATAAGCGGGATCAAAGCCGGTGATGACGAGGGGGGTGCCGGCAGTGTAGGCGATGGTCCATGTACGCGGCTGGGCGGGGTCGAAGTTGTAGAGCGCGCCTTCGTTGCCGGCGGCGTTGATGGAGTAGAGATTGATGGTGATGGGGATCAGCGGGTTGCCTTGGATGGCAAGGTTGTCCCAAACGCAAATCCGGTCATTGGCGGCGGTGGCGATGTCGATATGCCAGATCGCCCCGGGCATGAAAACGACGCCGCCGTGAAGGTGCATCTCGCCAATTTTATTGAGAAAACCGGGAATGAGGTGCATGCCGGAATTGAGCGTAACGAGGTTGGTGAAAGTCCCGTTGCCGGAGATATCGCCATCTACAGCCAATTTCAAGGGGGCATTAAATTCCCTCAAAAAGCCGACGGGTTCGCTGGAGAAGGAGCCCGAGGCTTCCATCGGTAAAACGCTGCCGAGCTTAGACACGCCGCCGGAGGGCATGGTGTTTTCACCGGAGGATTTTTCCGCGATGGCGGCGGCGATTATCGGAGACTCGATGGCGCCGGAGCGGGGCGCAGAAACAGGGTGATCGTGGTCATGCGCATGGTCATGGTTGGGCGGCGCAGGCTCGGGGCCGGGCAGGAAAATGTCGCGCGAGGCGATGCCGGTCGGTCGGGGGAGAGCGGCGGGGATGATGTTATCCACCTCCGCAATGAGGCTGCCCGTGCGCAGAGCCTGCGCGTCGAGGCCCTCGTAGGTGTGGATGAGCGACGGGGCGGGATTGTTTGCGACAGGGCGGCCCGGCGCGGGAATGACGGCGTTGACAGCAGCGGCGGCCGGATTGGCGATGGCGCCAATATCGGATAGGAATTCGGCGAAACTGGTCGCGAAGCTTTCGGTGTAGCCCGTCTGTGTCGCGGCGGAGAGTGTGATTTTTGAAGTGCCGGAGGCGGATAACGACGCGTCGGAGGACGCGTCGGAGCGCGGCTCGTTTGTGCCCGTCCATGTGTATTCGGCGGCAGTCAGTGTGACAGCGGCGAAAAGGGCGATGGTTGCGGACAGGCGTTTCACGAGTGCGGACTGTTAGGGGAAATGATTTGCATTTTCAAGCTCACAGGCGTTTGGAGTGTGTATTTATTGATTATTTGGGGGATTTGAGGCGAGGGCGGATGGTTGGGTCTTGCGGGCGGATGGGAAGGGCGTAGGGTGCTCCGTTTTCATTTTCATGTCACAGAATATCGTAACGTTTCATTACACTTTGCGCGATGCCTCGGGGCGGATGATTGATATGTCGGTCGGCGGCGAGCCGGTGACATACATGGAGGGCGCGGGCCAGATCATCGACGGGCTGGAGGCACAGTTGCGCGGAGTGCCCGCCGGGTCAAAGATGACGGTCAATGTGCCTGCCGCCCAGGCATACGGCGAGCGTGACGAATCGCTTTTGCACAAGGTAAACCGCTTGCTGCTGCCGGTCGAGGGCGAGGTGAACGTGGGCGACCAGTTTCGCACGGCCCGGGATCCGGGCGCGCCGGTCGTGACCGTGACGGCGGTGGAAGGCGACGAGGTGACGCTCGACGCGAATCATCCGCTTGCCGGCGTCGATCTGATGTTTCACGTCGAAATCGTCGCGGTGCGCGAGGCGACCGCGGAGGAGATCGAGGCGATTGCCAATGCGCGCCATGGCTGCGGTTGCGGCAAAAAACACGGGAGCTGCAAGGACGGCGATTGTGACTGCCGCGACGACGGCGAGGGCTGTGATTGCGACGACAACGCAGGCGGCTGCGGCGGGCGCTGAGGCTTTTGGCGTTTGCGGGCATTTTTTGGCTTCGTCGCGCGCCGGTTTCCTCCTTTTTTCACGACACATTTCTCAACACAGATCATTTTTAAGCAATCCCATGAACGTTCTCGGCATTGATATCGGCGGTTCGGCGGTCAAGGGCGCGCCGGTTGACACCCGCACGGGGAAACTTCTCGCGGAGCGTTTCCGCATCGAGACACCCGACAAGGTCACGCCGCAACGCATGGGCGAAATCATCGCCGGGATAGCGGGGCATTTCCGCTGGCGGGGACGCATCGGCGCGGGTTTTCCCGGTGTCGTCGAGGGATCGACGATCCGCACATCGGCAAATCTCCATAAAAAATTCGTCGGCTGCGACCTCGGCGCCATCATCGAAAAGGCGGCCAAGCGACGCGTGCGCATCATCAACGACGCCGACGCGGCGGGCATGGCCGAAATGCAATTTGGCGCGGGGCGCGGACAGAAAGGCGTCGTGCTCATGCTCACGCTCGGCACGGGTGTGGGTTCGGCGCTTTTCTGGCGCGGCGTCTTGCAGCCGAACACGGAATTGGGCCATCTCCCGATTCGCGGAAAATCAGCCGAAAAATTCATCGCCGCATCCGCGCGCCGGACGCGCGACCTCTCATGGGAAGAGTGGGGCGCCGAGCTGGGCGACTACGTGCGCATCCTTGAAAAAATCCTCTGGCCCGAGCTGATCGTCATTGGCGGCGGCGTGAGCGACAAACACAGGAAATTTTTCAAATACATGAAAACGCGGGCGCGCCTCGTGCCGGCGGAATTTTTCAACAATGCGGGGATCGTGGGCGCGGCGCTCGCCGGCGCGGACAATGCCTGATTTCGCGCCATCCCCTTTCACAGCGCACGGGCAACAATGCGCGCCCATGCACAAAAATAATTGTAACTTATTTCGCGCGGCGGTGTTTGAAACACATGATTCAAATGTCATTCTCCTGTCGCAAAGCCATTCCCGGCGCGGCGTAATCCGCGCATCCAGATTTCCAAGCCATGTCATCCCCCGCATCTCCCGAAACGACCACGCCTGATCAGGCTTCCGCCCGCCGGGCCGCATCGCGCCCGCGCCGCAAGTCGCGCAAAGGCCTTGTTCTCATAATCGGCGCGATTCTTGTCGCCGTGCTTGTCGCCGCCGCGCTCGCCACGCGCAGCCGCGGCGCGAAGGTCACCCGCGTGACCACGGAAAAAGCCGTCGTCAAAAACATCACGCAAACCGTTTCCGCCACCGGGAAAATCCAGCCCGAAACCGAGGTGAAAATCTCCCCCGAGGTCGCGGGCGAAATCACCAACCTGCCATTCCGCGAAGGTGCCGACGTGAAGAAAGGCGACCTGCTTGCCCAGATCAAACCCGACAACTACCGCTTCCAAGTCGAGCAACGCGAAGCCGCCCTCGCCTCCGCGCGCGCCAACGCCGCCGACGCCGAGGTGCGCGTCCTCAAGGCCGAGGAAGACTTCAGGCGCTCCGAAGGCCTCCACAAGGCCCGCCTCATTTCCGATTCGGATTTTACCGCCGCGAAAGCCGCCTACGACAGCGCCCGCGCCAGTCTCGACGCCGCGCGCGCCTCCATCAATTCCTCGGAAGGCCTCCTCAACCAGGCCCGCGACCAGCTCGAAAAAACCACCATCTATTCGCCCATCGACGGCACGATCAGCTCCCGCACTTCCGAAGTCGGCGAGCGCGTCGTCGGCACCGGCCAGTTCGCCGGCACCGAGATGATGCGCGTGGCCGATCTCTCCAACATGGAAGTGCGCGTGAACATCAACGAAAACGACATCGTCAACGTGAAAGTCGGCGACAAGGCCATCGTCAGCATCGACGCCTTTCCCGGGCGCAAGTTCGACGCCGTCGTCAAGGAAATCGGCGCCGCCGCCAAGACCACCGGCCAGAACACGCAGGAAGAGGTCACCAACTTTCAGGTGAAAATCCGCATCCTCGACAAAAGCGTTCCCCTCCGCCCCGGCATGAGCGCCAACGCCGACGTCGAGACACAGTCCGTCGAAAACGCGGTCGCCGTTCCCATCCAATCCGTGACCGTCCGCTCCCGCGAAGGCGCCAAGACCATCGACCAGCTCGCCGCCGACCGTGAGAAAAAAACCTCGCAGACCAAAGGCGAAGGCGCGGCCACTGCGATCAACACCGCCGAAAAGCGCCGCAACGAGCGCGCCGACCGCGAATCGCTCAACCGCGTCGTCTTCGTTGTGGAAGGCGGCGGCAAGGTCAAAATGGTGCCCGTCGAAACCGGCATCGGCGATTCCACGCACATTGAAATCAAGTCCGGCATCAAGGAAGGCGACGAAGTCGTGAACGGCAGCTTCGCCGTCATCACCCGCACCCTCGCCGACGGCATGGCGGTGCAGGTGGAACAGCCCAAGAAAAACAAAAAATAAAAAATGCGGAATGCGGATTTCGGAATGCGGAATGAAAAAACCACAGAACCAAAATCCAACCATTCCGCATTCCCCATTCCGAAATCCGCATTTCCCAATGATTGCTCCTCACGCACCCGCCGCCGTTTCCCGGGAATACCGCGAGCCCGGCGCGCTCGTCATCGAGATCGAAGGCGTCACGAAACTCTACCACATGGGCTCCGAGACGATCCACGCCTTGCGCGGCGTCGCGCTCAAGATCCACCGCAACGAATACCTCGCCATCATGGGCCCGTCCGGCAGCGGCAAATCCACGCTCATGAACATGCTCGGCTGCCTCGACACGCCCACCGCCGGCCTCTACGAGTTCAACGGCAAAAACGTCGCGCACATGATCGACGACGAGCTCGCCGCGATCCGCAACCAGGAGATCGGTTTTGTTTTCCAGACCTTCAACCTCCTTGCCCGCTCGACCGCGCTGCACAACGTCGAGCTCCCGCTCATCTACGCCGGCGTGCCCCGCCATGAGCGCCTCGACCGCGCGCGCGCCGCGCTCGAACACGTCGGCTTGGGCGACCGCATGAACCACAAGCCCAACGAGCTTTCCGGCGGCCAGCGCCAGCGCGTCGCCATCGCCCGCGCGCTCGTGAACAAACCCTCGATCATCCTTGCCGACGAGCCGACCGGAAACCTCGACTCGCGCACCGGCGAGGAAATCATGGCGCTCTTCGAGGACCTCTACAAGCAAGGCAACACGCTGATCGTCGTGACGCACGAGGAGGACATCGCGCAACACGCCCGCCGCATCGTCCGCCTCCGCGACGGGCTCATAGAAAGCGATGAGAGAAGCGTGTGAATTTTCGATTTTCGATTCTCGATTTTCAATTGGGCGCTGCCGCGCCGTTGGATTTTTAGCCTCAATACCCAAAAGCCATGACCGAAACAGCACTCAAACTTCGCACCAAACAATTCGCCCTCCGAATCCTGAAGGTCGTTGACGCGTTGCCGGGTTCGCATGTCAGCCGCATTATCGCCAATCAACTCGGCAGGGCCGGCACATCGGTCGGGGCAAACTACCGCGCCGTGTGCCGCTCGCGTTCCGCCGCTGAAATGATTTCCAAACTCTCCGTCGTCGAAGAAGAAGCTGATGAGGCCGATTTTTGGCTCGATATAACGGCCGAGCATGGCCTCATGCCCGCCAAAAAACTTGATCCCCTGCGCAAGGAAGCCAGCGAACTGATCGCCATCATGGTTTCCTCTCGAAAAACGCTCCTCCGCAAGTCCAAGCCTGCGGCGCGGCAGCGCCCAATCGTTTCGAGCGATAGCGACAGTCTGCCAAATCGAGAATCCAAAATCGAAAATTAGCATCCATGCGCCGTTTCTTCCACGAGTTCACCGAGTCCTTTCGCATCGCGGCGGCGCAGATCCGCGCGAACAAGATGCGCTCGCTGCTCACCGCGCTCGGCGTCATCATCGGCATTGTTTCCGTCACGCTCATGGGCACCGCCATCAACGGCATCGACAACAGCGTCGAGAGCTCGCTCTCCGGCTTTGGCGACGACGTGCTCTATGTCACCAAATGGCCCTGGCGCGATGTCGATGACTGGTGGGATTACCGCAACCGCCCGCGTCTCCGCACCGAGTATGCGCAACGCATCAATGACTGGGTTGCCGATCATCCCGACAGTCCGCTCAAGCTCGCCGTGCCCGCCGCCACGACCAATTCCATCGTCATCCGAGGCGACTACCGCGTCACCAATATCTTTACGCTCGGCACCGGTTCCGGCCTCGCGCAAATCTCGCGCGTCGACATGAAGGAAGGCCGTTTTTTCAACGAGCTCGAATCACGCGCGGGCCGCAACGTCATCATCATCGGCTTCGATATCGCCGACGCGCTTTTCCCCGGCCAAAGCGCCATCGGTCAGACCGTCCGCATCCGCGACCAGCAATACACCGTCATCGGAGTCGCCGCGCGCCAGGGCAGTTTTCTGGGCATTTTCAGCTGGGACTCGATGGTCATCATGCCGCTCAATGCATTCCGCCGCAATTTCTGGGTGGGCAACAATGTCGAAATCCGCGTGCAGGTGGACGGCGCGCGCATGGACGAGGCGCGCGACGAACTCCGCGGCCTCATGCGCCGCATTCGCCAGCTCCCGCCCGAGCGCAAGGACGACTTCGACATCAACGAGCAAAAAGTCATCCGCGAACAACTCGAACCCATGCAGCGCGGCATCGCCATCGCGGGCCTCGCCATCACCGGACTTGCGCTTTTCGTCGGCGCCATCGGCATCATGAACATCACCTACGTGAGCGTGAAGGAACGCACCAAGGAGATCGGCACCCGCAAGGCGCTCGGCGCGCGCCGCAGCACCATCCTCCTGCAATTCCTCATCGAGGCCGTGAGCATCAGCGTGGCCGGCGGCCTCGTCGGGCTCGGCGTCGCGTGGGGCATGAGCAAGACCATCTCGCTCCTCATGCCCGCGTTTCCCCTCGTATTTTCGGTGACGCTGCTCGTCGCCGGCTTCGTTCTCTCGCTCATCGTCGGCGTTCTCAGCGGATTTCTCCCCGCGCTCAGCGCCAGCAAACTCGACCCCGTGGTCGCCCTTCGCTACGAATGATTTTTTTCGAAATACTCCGTCTCGCCGTCGCCTCTCTCCGCGCAAACAAAATCCGCAGCGGCCTCACCATCTTCGCGATGGCCATCGGCGTGTTTTCCATCATCGGCGCCATGACAATCATGGGCGGCGTTCGCAAGGAAATCGAATCCGGCCTTAGCCTTCTCGGCTCGAACAGTTTTCAAATTCAGAAATTCCCCGCCATCAACTTCAGCAACCCGTGGGATCGTTTCGGCAACCGTCGCGACATCGATTATACGATGGCGGAGCGTTTCAAGGAACTCATGGGCGACGACGCCAAGGTGAACCTCCAGCTCGGGCGAGGCGGCCTTGTCGCCGTTTACAAGGACCGCAAGACAAATCCCAGCATGCGGCTCCGCGGCACCGACGAAAACTACATGGCTGCCTTCAACTACACCATTGCCGATGGCCGCAACCTCGGCGTTGACGATGTTGCGCTCGGGCGTCCCGTGTGCGTGCTCGGCAGCGAGATTGCCGAGAAACTTTTCCCCGCCGAGGACCCGATCGGAAATATGATTCGCGTGGGCGGTCAGAATTATACCGTCATCGGAGTCACCGTCGCAAAAGGCTCCTCGCTCGGGCAGAGTCAGGACGCGTTCATCCTCATTCCCATCACGCGCTATCTCATGGTTTACGGGCGCGCCGGGCGCTCGATCAGCGTCAACGTGCAGGCGCACACGCAGGAAGAACTCGCGGCCACGCAGGATCGCGCCATCGGCGTCATGCGCCTCGTGCGCCGGCTCAATCCCGAGGATACAAATGACTTTGAGGTTTTTTCGAACGAATCGCTCATCGAAGCCTTCAACAAGATCGCGGTTGTCGTCGGCATCGGCGCGTTTGTGATCAGCGGCATCGCGCTCGTCACCGCGGGCGTCGGCGTGATGAACATCATGCTCGTGAGTGTGACGGAGCGCACGAAGGAAATCGGCATCCGCAAAAGCATCGGCGCGAAAAAACTGAATATCCTCGCGCAATTCCTGATCGAGTCCGTGACGCTGTCGCTGAGCGGCGGCGTGATCGGCGTGCTGATCGGCTATCTGATCGGAATTGCCGCCGGTGTGGTGTTTAATCTCTCGGTGTCGTTTCCCGTGTTATGGGCGGGCGTCGGCATGGTGGTTTGCGGCCTGATCGGTGTCGGCTTCGGCATGTATCCCGCCTGGAAAGCGGCCTCGCTCGACCCCATTGAGGCGCTGCGCTACGAGTGAGCACGGCAGCGCGTGCGAGTAATACATGTGAAGAATAATGCGTCTGAAAAATGCGCGCGAAGAGCATGTGCGAGTAACGAGCGCAATCAGGCTGTGCGAGAAACGCGTGCGAAGAGGCTTTGCGATCAACGCGCGCTAAAAATGTGCGCCAAGAGCATGTGCGATCAACATGTGCGAAGAATGCGCGCGAAAGGAAACGCGATGCGCCCAGAGCCGCGAAGCGGCTCAACATGAATAACCGTGGGTGAAGCCGTTCGAGGGCGGAACCCACGGCACAGAAATGCAAGCAATCTCGTCCCTGAAAGGGGCGAACAACACCCACGCGCTACAGGCCTACGGAAAATATCGTTCGTCTATCGCGACTCCGTGTTGATGCAGGAGTTTTCTGTATTCATCCGCGAAGGCAGTCGTTTTGTGATGCTCGCGCTGGTTCTTGATGTAGTCGATGACGGTGTCCTTGTCACCCCATGCGTAGGTGAGCGCGGCGTATCCGGCGGCCCATCCGTCAAAGTCAGGGAAGTGTGGATTTGTTTTCAGCCAGAGCGAAGTGCTCGTCTTTATGTCGCGAAGGTAATCGGCAAGGGCGATGCTCGGGTTCAGATCGGTGAGCATGTGGATGTGTTCTTCCATGCCGTTGATGCGATAGAGCACGCAGCCTTTTTCGCGCACGATTCCCCAGATGTATTTGTAGAGCTCGTCGGAGTGGGCGAGTGGGAGGGTGCGCGCGCTGCCTTTTGTGCGAAAGACGATGTGGTAGAGTATCTGGCGGTAACTGGACATGAGGGGGGATTGTTCGCCCCTTTCAGGGACGGGATTGTTGTGATTGGTGTCCGTGGGTTTCGCCCGGGACGGGCTTCACCCACGGTTATTCATGTTGAGCCACTTCGTGGCTGCGGAGGCAAGGTGGATGTGGGTGTGATCTAGATGCGGGTTGTCTGTTTTTTTGTGCCGGATGTGTCAACGCTCGGGGAGGCAAGGGGGGGCGGCAGCGCGTGCGAAGAACGCGTGCGACAAGGAGGGGCGGCGTCCCGCCGCCCGACGAGGCGAAGCCTCGCCACGATGTGCGCTAAAGTTTCCAAGCCGTGCGCGACTGCGTCGCGTCGGGCGGCGGGACGCCG
>JARKRC010000052.1 GCA_029974595.1 Ereboglobus sp.
ATGGCCTCGCGGGCGGCGGAAACCTCGTCGGCGACGGAAGCGGGGATCGGGATCTCCTTCAGGTTTTTGCCCTCGCCGATAAAGGCCTTGTTTTCAAGCACGCACACGACGCCGGCGAACTGGCCGTTCTCGATGATAGGCACTTCGATGGGCGCGATGTGGCTGCCGTATTTGTCGGTGATGGTGGCGAGCGCCTTTTTGAAATTGGCGTTTTCGCGGTCCATCTGATTGATGACGATCATGCGGGAAGTGTGCGCCTTGTCGCAGGCCGCCCACGCCTTTTCGGCGCCGACGCTCAAACCGGAGACCGCGCCCACCGTGATGATGGCGCCTTCGCACACCGCGAGAGGCCCGACGAGCTCGCCGGCGAAATCAAAGTAGCCGGGCACGTCGATCAGGTTGATCTTTTTTTCCTTCCATTCGAGCGGCGCGATCGCGGCGCTGATGGAAATGCCACGGCGAACTTCTTCGGGATCATAGTCGGTGGTGGTGGAGCCGTCTTCCACGCGCCCCTGACGGTCGATGGCGCCCGTGGAAAACAGCATGGCCTCAACCAGGGTGGTCTTGCCTTCGCTGCCGTGCCCGACGACCGCAATGTTGCGAATGTTCTCGGCCTTGTAGTCCTTCATCCGGTAACTCCCCCTAGCTCAAATGATGACCGCGCGTCGCTACAAAGGAAATGACCTAGCCGCGCTCGGTCATTCAGAACGGATACGCGCAAATACCTAACCTATATCATAACAGAAAAGGGCAGACAAGACAAGAACTTCTATCAAATAAACCGTCTTTTTTCACTTAATGTAATGCGCGTGTTTTGTCGGTTTTGGACAGCGGCGCATCAAAGATTTTCCGAGAGATGGAGGCAGACTTCCGACACCAGTCTTTCGCATACGGTCTCATGCGCGCCGCCTTTCTCGCGAAAGCGCGCGCTTTGGACGGGGTCGGAAAAATCCACGCCGGTAAGCGCCCGACAGTCGAGAGCCTCAAAGCGTTCCTCCGCCCATTTCACAAGCGCCTTTCCGGCGTCGTTGGCGGGTGCCTTGTCGTCGCCCGGTTGTCTGCGCCCGTGGCGCAGGCCCACGGCCATCAGCCCGCCCGTCAGCGCGCCGCAGAGTCCCTGCCGTCCGCAGACGCCCCCGCCGAAGGCGGTGGCGATGCGCGGCGCAAAATCGCCGCCCTCGCCGAGGAAGCGGCTCATCGTCAATAGCACCGCTTCCGCACAGTTGAGCTTCCCGGCGCGGAACAGATCCAGGTTTTCGGAAAGGATGGCATCCAGTCGTTCGTCCATGGGTACTCCTTTCAGTCGTCCGTCGGCAGATCGTAGAGCATCCCGAAGACGGGGAGGTAGATGTCCGGGTCTCCGGAGGTCAGGAACTCCACCGAACCGGGCCCTGTGGCGTTTAAGAGGTCCAATGATCGCAGCACATCCTCGAGGTGGCGGGCGGTGCCTTCGTTGCCGTCGAAGAGGTCCGCGCCGGGCATGGCGCTTCGGATCGCGCCGCGCAGGAACACATAGTGCGTGCAGCCCAAAACGATCGCATCCACCCGCTGGCCGCGATAGCGCGCGAAGCGCTCCGTAAGGTAGGCGGAAAGGGCGGGAGAATCGATTTCGCCGCGCTCGGCAAATTCCACCAGCTCCGGAC
>JARKRC010000053.1 GCA_029974595.1 Ereboglobus sp.
TCCGCGTTTAAGCGGAGCAGGCTCGGACTGTCATGTATTACACAGGAATCGACTATCACAAACGTTACTCTGTGGCGTGCACGCTCGACGCGCAAGGCCGCAAGATACGCGAGGCGCGCATAGGCGCGAACGCGCCGGAGGGCTTTGCGGGATACTTCAAGGCGCTCGGGGGGCCGAGCAAGGTGGCCATGGAAGCGTGCTGGAACTGGGGAGTGCTCTACGACCTGCTCGAACAAACCGAGGGCGTCGAGGAGTTGCTGCTGAGCAACCCCTCGAAAAACCGCATCATCGCCGAATCGATGCACAAGACCGACCGCTTCGACGCGCACGCCCTGGCGACGCTTTTGCGAGGCGAGTTCATCAGCCGGGTGCACGTGCCAGGCCGTGCGACACGGACAAGCAGATGACCCGAGGTGGGAAACAAACGAACGGTGAGAACAAAAAGGGGGCGGACCCAGAATTGTTGATTATTCTGATTTGACCCAAATATCACACCAGTGCTTTATACGCTCTTCGCATGTCTCACATTTTTGCCATTGATACTTCCAATCCACAGTAAACCCCCTCGACGTTACACACCTGAAAAAATCGATGATTTTCGGTTCGTCCCCTATTTGCCCCATCTACATGAAAATTGACAAAACACCACCTCCATCTCGGGTCGTCCGCCTTTTCCACCTCGGGTCGTCCGCCCCTTCAGGTCAGTGGAACGTGGCGGGAAACTGGAGCGGATCGACAGTGCCAAACGCACAGCAGATGCATCTCTCGTGTTTGACAGCCGGGAACCGCACTGTTACGGCCAATGATCCAAATTTAGCATACCAGTTTTCTATCTTGCTGAAATCATCATGAATATCATTAAATTGAATGGAGAAGATCGGCGACTTTATGATCTGGTCGCGCATCTTGTCATGAACGAGGAAGTGTTGCGCTATAATCTGAACTACCCCTACAAGACATCGTCCGATTATTTATGGTTCATTGCCACGGATAACGGCAACACCCTCGGTTTTATGCCCGTAAAACGGGAAAAGGACAAGGGCAAGGCGAAGATAAACAACTATTATGTAGCGGACGATAATGGTCCGGTTTTTTCCGCATTGCTGAAAGAAGTCATCAAGACATTTTCAAAGGATTTTGAAATCGAGTCGATCACACAGACACGGAACATTCCTGATTTTGAACGTAATGGTTTTTTTACCGTGCTCCATTGGAAGAAGTATGCAAAAATGAAAGCAATGCGGGATGAATAAGAATGTCCATGAGCTGGCCATGCAAAGGATAGGGATATTATTCAACGAGTTTGATAATCTCTATGTATCTTTCTCCGGTGGCAAGGACAGCGGGGTGATGCTCAATCTTTGCATCCAATATATACGGGAGAACAATTTGAAGCGAAAGATCGGTGTCTTTTACATGGACTATGAGGTGCAATATGACGAAACGGTCAAATATGTTGACAGGGTATTGCAGACAAATCCCGACATTCTTGAGGTATATCACGTATGTGTGCCGTTCAAGGTGACCACCTGCACATCCATGCACCAGATATACTGGCGTCCTTGGGATGACGAGTGCAAGGAGTTTTGGGTAAGGGATATGCCTGCGGAAAGTTATCAAAAAGCAAACTTCCCATTCTATAGTCCGGCAATGTGGGACTATGATTTTTATATTCAATTTGCGCAATGGTACCACTTCTTGAAAAACGCCAATAAAACCTGCTGTCTGGTGGGGATACGCACCCAGGAAAGCGTTCATCGCTGGAGAACGATATACGGTAATAAAAGACATCGCATGTATCACGGACTAAAATGGACAAGACGGCTGTCGAAAGACATTTATAACGCCTATGTGATATATGATTGGCTGACGACGGACATATGGACTGCGAATGGACGTTTTGGATGGGATTACAACCGGTTGTATGATCTGTATTATCAGGCAGGGGTGCCTTTGGAAAAGCAACGTGTGGCGAGTCCTTTTCTTCTGGCAGCCCAGGAAAGTCTGCGGCTTTACAGGGCCATAGACCCGGACATGTGGGGCAAGATGGTATCCCGTGTGAATGGCATCAATTTCACGGCTCTCTATGGGCATACAAATGCCGTGGCGCAGAAAAAGATCAAGCTTCCGCCGGAGCATACGTGGGAGAGTTACATGCACTTCCTCTTGTCCACTTTGCCGGAGAAAACGCGGGAAAATTATTTGCATAAACTGGCCGTAAGCATCAATTTCTGGCGCACCCGTGGCGGATGTCTGTCCGAAGAAACGATAGAGAAACTGCGAGCGAGCGGCATTCGGATGGAAGTATTGGACAGATCGAACTACAATACCTCCAAGCGTCCGGTTCGGATGGATTATTTTGATGATATTGACGTTCCTGAATTCAGGGATCTGCCGACTTTCAAGCGAATATGCATGTGCATCCTGAGAAATGACCACCAATGCAAATACATGGGATTTGCATTGACCAAAAAGGAGATGGAAGCGCGCAAAAAAGTCATAAGCCTGTATGAGATGTTAAAGACATGAGTGACGAACAAAAATACACCAGCCCGGCATATGCCGTGAGAGCGGTCTCGATTGATAAAATACAGGCAAATGCCTACAATCCCAATGTGGTGGCTCCGCCCGAAATGGAATTGCTCGAATTATCGATATGGGAGGATGGTTACACGATGCCATGCGTATGCTATTACCTCCCGGATGAGGACATGTATGAACTGGTGGACGGATTTCATCGGTATATGGTAATGAAGACATCCAAACGCATCTATGAACGGGAGGGAGGATGTCTGCCTGTGAGTGTTATAAATAAAAGCCTGTCGAACCGCATGGCATCGACCATAAGGCATAACCGCGCCCGTGGTACTCATAACATTGAGTTAATGACCAATATTGTGGGTGAACTCAAAAAGGTGGGCATGAGCGATGCGTGGATTATGAAAAGCCTGGGAATGGACAAGGACGAGTTGCTTCGGCTCAAACAGATTTCGGGTTTGGCCGCACTGTTTGCAAACAAGGATTTCAGCATTCCCAATGTTGAAGAGCGCTTCCCTTCCTCCGAGCGCCTGTTGCCAAAGAGTGATGCCTGACTGAGGAGCGGAAGGCTGAAACGATACAAGCGGCAACCAATAGCAACGGGTATGCCAAGATTTTGGGTAGGAGCTATTTCTTGATAAACGTCATGCCGGGTTTCTCATGGCAGAGGGGACGCCTTGCCCATGCGACTTACCATCCGAACGCTGCAATCATCCGCTTTGTGATCGCATGTGTCAATCATCCCGCGCAGCGTGCACATTCCGCCCAGAACGGCCTCACGCAACGCCGCAACGAAAGGAAGCCATCGGAGCGGCAGCTCCCGTTGCGGCGTTGCGTGAGCCATAAAAGATTGCGGGGCGAGTGGCACGGGCGGCTCGCCCGTGTGAATGACGAGCGCAAACCGGCGCGTCCCCAAAACACCCAAGCCCATGGGCGGGTCGCCCATGCCACCCGACCCTAATCCACACGGGCAGGATGCCCGTGCTACTCGATCTGCATACATCAGATTTCCCAAACAAAAGATGAGAAGTGGACCATTTCCTGCGGAGACGCAGAGGATTAAGAACGATTTTCCGTATCTCTGCGGCTCCGCGTGAGCTTAAAAGCCGCAGGAAATGGCTGCAGTTTTGATTAAGATGCCATAAAAAGCCCTTACCAAAGCCGGCGGTAGCCGAGGTTGATAGACCAGGGTCGTTTATATGAGCTGGCCTTGGCGTATTCATAATCAACGTACATTTGACTGCGGTCGTCGATTTTGAAAGATGTGCCCAGGCCGAATTCAAAGCGGGTGCCCCCTACGTCACGATCCAGACGGTGATCATCGACATACACTTTGCCACCATGCCCAGACGTATGAACAGCGGCGACCTTGGCATATGGATGCCAACGGCTGCCGGTGATTTGACGGCCCATCCGGAGCGCATTGCGAATCTGCCAAGCCGAGCCACGATTCAGGCGGACGTTGATCGGATCTGCGCCGCCATTGTTGGTGGCGTCGTAGTTGGCGGTATTGTGCCACATGATGGCAGCTTGTACCGAAGGCTCCATCCACCATCCGTCGGCGCGCTTGAGCTGCCGGCCAAACTCCAGGCTGAGTCCTTGGGAGTACGATGTATATTTGGCCTTGGTGACGGAATCATTGCCGGGGCGGACGTCAAAACCGTGACGGTCGCGATTGGCTTTTCCAACGAAATCAGCGTACCAGCCCTTGTCATGGAGCCAAGTGCCGTAGAGACCGAAGTGAACTCCGTCGGTGTCACCATTGCCGTAGTTGTCGAAATCGCGGTCCACATTGGTGTAGCCGACAAATCCGCCCAGAAGAATGATACCGTATTCGTTCCGCAATGCTTTATCAACACCGGTCGAGATGGTGGATACGTATTGATCCATCGCATACGTTTTTTCCGTGGCGTCCACGTCGAGCTTGTAGGAGTTGGCGCGCACCCAGAAGTTTCCGCTCAGGCGATCATTGTAGTTATTAATTTCCTGGCGCACGTCACCCATGCGCTTGTGCAAGCTATCGAGCTCGTAGTACCACTCGGCGCCGGATAGCGCAGCGGTATGGATGATCGCATCTCCAGGGTGGCTCACGCGGTTTAGGGCCGAGAGATACCACGTGTTTTGGTCGGGAGTGAGGGCGCTGCCATTCCCCCGATCCAGATCAAAGGCGAGGATGCCGATTTCCAGGGGACCGCCGTCCAGCGCAAAAACTCCGGCGTCATGACCGCCAAGCGTGGTCACAAGAGCCAGTGCAGAGTCGATGGTTGGCTCTACAGTATTGTCATTATTGATACGGATGGCGGTGTGCCCGGAGCTGTCCCCATCGATCTGGAGGAAGTCGCCCTGCCCCGCGCCGAGATTGGTGCGCATCTCGAGGACGCCATTTTGTCCGGTATAGTCACCCTGCACAGTGAGAGTCGCATAGGGAGCCGGACTGGCAAAGGCGATGGCGCCGGCGTGGTGGAGGTGTGCGACTTGCGAGTCGGCAGTCATGTCCCAGCGGCTGGCGGCATCGACAATGAGATCAGTAGGATCAATCCAGCCGATCAGGTGCGCGCCATTGCGCAGTTGCAGCCCGGTGCCGGCTTGACCGATCACATTGCCGGTCAGTTTGGCGCCGCCTTGGGAGCCGTCGAGGATGAGTTGGCCGCCTTCGATCAAGGTGTCGCCAGTGTAGAGTGTCTCGCCGGACAAGGTGAGAGCGCCCTGCCCTGTTTTGCGCAGACTGCCGGCGCCTTCGATGTTTCCGGCGTAGGCAGTGTTGTCGGAAGCAGTGGCATTATGAGCCGTGAGCGTGGCATTTCCCAGTTGGATTGATCCTCCTGTGCCGTTCAGGCGATTTGCAGTCTGATTGTTGTCATTAAGAACAAGGCTGCCGCCATGGATGGACACGGCTTCGCTTGAGGCAAAAGCATCAGCGGTATTGGTGGCAAGGATGCCGTCATTGATCGTGGTGGTTCCGGTATAAGTATTTTGGGCGGAAAGGATCAAGGCGCCCTCGCCGTTCTTGACTAGATTTCTGCCATCCCATCCCGAATTAAAGTCTCCGGTTTGATCGGCCAGAACGATGTCGACATCAAATGCGGTGTCTGCAGCCAGCGTATAATCGCCGGTGCCAAAGTCCTGGGCGCCATCGGTCCAGGCGAGCTGGAATCCGAGATTGTAATCCTTGCCATCAGCAGTGATGTAGCCGTGGTGCAGCAGATAGTCCAAGGATGATTTGCCGATATTTGTATCTGTGAAATCCCCTGAGATACCGTCGGTCGTATGAATCAAAGTATAGGCTGTATCACCGACCGTACTGGCCGTGACAATAGTGCCGCTGCTGGAGAATCCGAGCACATTCAAGGTTCCGGAAAGGACGGCGGCGCCTGCGGAGATGTCGGGAGACGCCCCGATGATGGCAGTGAGAGTAGAACCGGCTTTTTGGGTGAGGGTGCCGCCTACGATCAACGCAGTATCAGGACTGCCGACAAGAGTGTTTGCCCCTGTTTCGGTCGTATAGTCTCCGGCTGCGGAGAAGGGCCCGTCATGGGTAAACGCCAGCGTGCCCTCCCGGACGATGACGTCCTTTTGTGTGGATCCTGCGGCGCCATTGATGGTGAAGACACCCGCACCTTCTTTGACGAGGTCAGATTGGAGGGCAATAAATCCGGAGAACGTCGTGTCCCGACCGGATTCATTGTTAACAACAACATTTCCCGTTGTCACTCCCATCAGACTGCTGTCCTCGGAGCCGGAAAGGTGGTTCAAATGCTGTTCAGCGCCGGCCGCATTGAGGGTGGCAGTGCCGGAGAGCTCGATTGACTTGGCGTTGGCAAAGGCATTATCCGCCGCGAGCGTCATGTAACCTTGCTGCACGGATACACCTCCGAGAAAACCGTCGTTGACGGAGTTTACGATCAACGTGCCTTCACCTGTTTTGCGAATGGAAGACGACGCATCACCCGAGATCGCGCTATTCAGGCCGACGGTGTAGCCGTTGGAATCAATGATCGCGCCATTACTGCCTGCAGTGAGGTTGGTGATTTTCTGGATGAAATTACTGTTATCGGAAAGCGCACGCAGGATACCTCCGTCCAGAATAGCCGTGCTGGCGCCATTGTTGCCGCCAAACTGGTTGGTTTCAAAAATCCCGCCGAGCAGACGGACTGTGCCGTTGCTGCCTGCCCCGTTGCCGATCCAGGTGGCGTTGGTATTGGTGATGAGTCCGCCATTCAGGGTGAGTTCCCCGGTTCCTGATGAACCGATCACGAGCGCGCCGGTTGAGAACAAAGTGCCGCCGTTGATGATGGTGCTGCCATGGCTGGAAGCTTGGGTACCGATATATATACTGCCTCCGCTTTTGATCAAACCGCCATTCAAGGTGATTGTGGCCGGACCACCGTAACCGAGGTAGATATGCTTGCCGGAGGTGGTTTGCATCGTGGCATTGTCATTAATCGTCACCTTGGCCTTGCTCCCCTGCCCTCCGATGACGATAC
Organism: Ereboglobus sp.; assembly: GCA_029974595.1. Taxonomy (GTDB): domain Bacteria; phylum Verrucomicrobiota; class Verrucomicrobiia; order Opitutales; family Opitutaceae; genus Ereboglobus. The sequence continues at coordinate 7,023 of JARKRC010000053.1, forward strand.
CGGCTGTCGAGTTAAGGACGGCATTGTCGTTGAGCACCACTGTGCCATCACCGCCTGAAGATGTAGGCGCCGAGCCGCCGCGGTATTCGCCGCCCACAAAGATCCAGGTCGCTGTCGCTGTGCCGCTGTTATTGATTTCCAGATAACCGGTTCCGCTGCGGCCAATGATAAAGTTGTCCTCGCCTACGCTCCCGTGCAACAGGCCGCCATTGATGATGACTTCGCCGTAAGAGCCGGCCTCGGCGCCGATTCTGACCGAAAGGTTTGTACCGGGGCGGACAGTGCCGGAATTGAGCACGAGTTTGCCGGTTCCCTTGTTGCCTACATTAATGTACCAGCTGCTGATGAGCTGACCGCCATTATTGATGGTGACAGAGCCGTCTCCGGTATCACCGATATTCATGGAAGACCCCCACCAAGGATTGGTCGTGGCAACCACTCCGCCATTATCAATGACCAGATGCCCGTCGCCGAAATTTGTGCCCATGTTGAAATGGATGCCATGAATAGTGCCTCCATTTACAAGAAGAGAGCCGGAGCCACCGTCGCCGACTGTGACATTGGTCTCAATCTTCGAGCCTCCATTAAGGATCAGCCCGCCATCTTTGATGGTGATATCGGAGGCGTGGGCCGTTTCCGAGTTACCGATAACTGCCGTCCCGCTATTTTTAATCACCACGGAATCACCTCCAAGGGGAGGATTATCCACCGGCGTGCCATCTGCCAGAGTCCAGTTGCCTGATTCCGACCAATTATTTGTGCCTGACCCTTGCCACTCAAATGAATTGGCAAAGGTAACTACCTGATGAGCTGCTACTAAACCTACAAGGATGAGTAGTTTTATGATGTGTGTTTTTTTAACCATTGGTAAACAATTTAGTGTTGAATTACGCACGCAAGACGCTAATGCAAATAAAAAGCATTATCGAAAATGAGAGATTTCACTAGATATAAGTATTTCTTATTTTATACCTACACATAATAAGATTTTATGTCGCATCTCAGGACTTGAAAATCAGCCTTGCCTGAAACTCTCGCCAACAAGATCTGGCAATATAACTCAATGTTGAAAAATTATTTGCATAGAAAATCCAACAATCCGGCCTTCATATTTTCGGATTTTCCTGGATTGGCTGAACCCATCAATTTAGATGGCAGCAACCTATAGCAACGAGTATGCCAAGCGATAAACGACCCGAGGTGGCAAAGGCAGTAAAACGGGGCGCAAGCTGAAAACGGACCAATCCGGGATATATTGACAAAAATTCACAAATTAGTGCGAAGCAATATATTGCAAACTGATTTCCAGAACGACGATAGCAAATCGTATGCCAACGAAAGAAGAAAAACACACGCGGACGCGTTTCATGATATTTCTGCATTCATCCCTCGCATATCCCCGCGTAAAAAACACAACGCCGCGCATGGAACACCTCGCGGCGCCCCGGCCCGACGCGCCGCGGCTTTTTTGCACCCGCTTGACAGGCTCATCGAGCCACACATTGAATGCATAGCATGACAGCAGCCGCACCCCGCAAGCTCCGCCACGAGTTCAAAATACTGACGGTGAAAAAAACGAACCAAGCGCTGGCGGTATTGTTATTCTGCGCACTCATGGCGTGCCAGTCCGGGTGCGTAAGCATCATCGTCCCTGACCCGCAAGGCCGAGCAAGGATATGAATAATGATGTAGATGCTTACGCAACGCCGCCACGGCGCAACGGGACCTGCCGCTCCGATGGCCTTTCCGTTGCGTCGTGGCGGCGTTGCGTGAGCTACAAAAGGGCACAAACATTCTTTCCATGAAGACGTTTGAAACACGACTTATGCGAGCGGGCGACTGGGACGACGTTGCCGGCCTGATCCATTCATCGCTCAATGTTTGGTATGAAAAAAACCGGGGATTCCGGCTCGTGGATGGCAATTGGGAAACGATGCTGCTGTTTCCGCGCGTCTATGAAGAGCTCGACCCCGGCTGCTGCGTGCTGGCCGAGGAAACCACATCGCGGCGCATTGCGGGTGCCTGTTTTTTCCATCCCCGATCGACGCACATTGGCCTCGGCATCATGAACACGCATCCCGATTTCTTCGGCAACGGCGTCGCCTCCCTGATGCTCCGGTATATCACCGACGAGGCGAAGCGGCGAAAACTGCCTGTGCGGCTTGTGTCGGCGGCAACGAATGTCGATTCGTTTTCCCTCTACAGCAAGGCGGGCTTTGTCCCGACGCGTTTTTTTCAGGACATGACGGTCAAGGTTCCCGAAACGGGTTTCGATGCCGCCGCTCCGCAAGGCTGGACTTTGCGCGATGCGACCCTCGCGGATATCCCGCAAATCGTCGCGCTCGAAAAGGAGCTTTCCCACATTGAGCGGGAAAAGGATTATCATTTCTTTTTGCGCAATTCCGGCAATATCTGGCACATGAGCGTCTTGATTGGCCCGGACGGCGAACTCGGCGGCTTTCTTGCCTCGGTCAATGATCCCGGCAGCAATATGCTCGGTCCCGGCCTGGCCCGGAACGAGGAATTGGCGGCGGCATTGGTGCGCGGAGAACTCTGTTTTCATCGGGGCCGTTCTCCGGTCTGGCTTGTTCCATCCGCATCCCGCCGGCTGGTGGATGCGATGTATGCCATCGGGGCGAAAAACTGCGAACTGCACGTCACACAGGTTCTCGGCGATTATACGCCCGAGACAGGGATAGTCTTCCCCACTTTCATGCCGGAAACAGGTTGATTGGGTTTACAAAATCACAGCCGCCCGCAGTCTCCATTCCAACCTCGCATATCCCCGCATAAAAAACATGACACCGCGTATGCACCTCCTCCCCCCGCACCTTCACAAAACGCTGGGCCTTGCCTCAATCGCTGCCAGCGCCGCTGCGCTTCCGTTCGCGGCGTCCGCCGCGCCATCTCCCGCGACACATGCCCCGGCTTCCGCCCGGCAGCAGCCCAATATCGTCTTCATTCTGGCCGACGATCTCGGCTGGATGGATTTAGGCTGCCAGGGCAGCAAATACTATGAATCGCCCAACATCGACCGTCTCGCGAGCCAAGGGATGCGTTTCACCACCGCCTATACCATGCCAAACTGCGCCCCGACTCGCGCATGCCTGTGGACCGGCAAGTATAGCCCGCGCACCGGCATCTACACGGTGGGCATGAGCAACCGCGGCCAGTCCCGCGACCGCAAACTCGACGCGCCTCAAAACGTCACCGACCTTCCGCTGAACATCCCGCCCCTGCCGGAAATGCTCCGCGGCTCGGGCTACACAACGGGGCTCTTTGGCAAGTGGCACATCGGCAACGACAGCACCCACGGTCCCGCTGCGCGCGGATTCGACAGCGTCGTGCGGTATGACGGCAGCTCGCACTTCAATTTCAAAACGAAGCCGGAAGTCCCCCATCCGCCCGGCGAGTTTCTGGCCGATTTTCTCACCGACCAAGGCATCGCATTCATGCGCAAAGCCTGCGAGGAGAAAAAGCCCTTCATGCTCGCCATCACGCACTTTGCCGTGCACAAGCCATTGCGCGCGCCCGAGGAGGACATCGCACATTTTAAGGACAAGCCTCCCGTCGGCGGCCACAAAAGCCCGGTTTACGCCGCGATGATTCGCAGGCTCGACGCAACTGTCGGCCGCGTCGTTCAGGAACTCGACAAACTCGGCATCGCCGACAACACGCTCATCATCTTCACCTCGGACAACGGCGGCGTCATCGCCTCCGATGGCAAAAATGGGAAAGGCTACGCCACCGACAACGCGCCTCTGCGCGGCGCCAAAGGCATGCACTACGAAGGCGGCATCCGCGTGCCCTTCATCGCCCGCTGGCCCGGTGTCATAAAACCCGGCACGATATGCGACACGCCGATCATGGCCATTGATTTTGTGCCCACCGTGCTCGACGTCACGCAGCACAAAACCGCGCCCGGCACCGTGCTCGACGGACTCTCCTGCGTGCCCCTGATGCGCGGCCAGCCGGCCGGCGAAATCGTGAACCGCGCCCTCTACTGGCACTGCCCCGTTTATCTTGAGGGCAAGGGCACCGGCGACCTCTGGCGCTCCACTCCCGGCGGCATCATCCGCCAGGGACCGTGGAAACTGGTGGAATCCTTCGAGAGCAACCAAGTTGAGTTATTCAATCTCGCCGACGACCTTTCCGAGACCACCGACCTGTCGAAAAAGCATCCGGAGATAGCCGCCGGACTTCTGGCCAAGCTGCGCCAATGGCGCGACGGCCTGCACGCGCCGATGCCCGTGCCCAACCCGGAATATCAAAAAGCCTCCGCGAAAAAACAAAAAGGCGGCAAATAACCGGGCACGGTTGATTTCCGATTTGTAATCCCGAGTCGCGGCAAATCGCAGGGGTATTAGCGGAAAACACCCTTGCCCTGTTTTTTTCAAGCTGGTCTATTCCGGCGCACCTCAATCACAGAACCCATGAACCCGATAAACAACACCATGAAACTGGCGGGCCTATTGGCAGTCGCCGCTGCATTCTGCGTTGCCGCGCACGCGGACAACGCTCCCGCAAAGCCTTCCGAAGATCCAAACATCAGTTATACGGTGAGCTTCAGCAAGGAACTCACCGCCGTGCCGGCGAAACGCAAAATCGTCGTGCCCAATGTCGGGGAATTCCGCGTATTGAAGGGCGATTTCCACATGCACACCGTTTTCTCCGACGGTCGCGTATGGCCCACGGAACGCGTGATCGAGGCGGACGGCAACGGGCTGGATGTCATCGCAATCACCGACCACATCGAATACCGCCCGAAACTCGGCGGCCCGGACAGGCGCGACAAAAACGGCAAACTCACGAACATCCGCCTCCGCGACGAAAACGATAATCACAATTTCTCCTACGAACTGGCCAAAGTGGAGGCCGACAAGCGCAAGCTCCTGCTCATCCGCGGCACGGAAATCACCAAAAAGACGATGCCCCCGGGCCACTTCAACGCGCTCTTCATCAAGGACGTCAACAAGATCGCGGCGGTCCAGGACGATTACAGGGAAATGTTCAAGGAGGCGGTCGCGCAGGGTGGCTTCCTGCTCTGGAACCATCCCGGCTGGGAGGCCCCGAAGAGCGGCGGCATCGAAAAAGGTGCGCCCACCGTATTCACGCCCGTCCACGAGGAGATTTATAAAAACGGCTGGATGCACGGCATCGAGGCCTTCAACGGCAAGCAGTTTTATCCGGTCGTCCCAAGCTGGTGCACCGAGAAGGATCTCGCCGTTTTCGCCAACAGCGACATCCACCCGCCGGAGTTCGAAATGTATGGCGTGCGCAATCCCAGGCGCCCCATCACGCTCGTCTTCGCCCGCGAAAAAACGCTCGATTCGGTTCGCGAGGCGTTTTTCGCCAAACGCACCGTCGGCTGGGCCGCGAACATGATTTTCGGACAGGAGAAATTCGTGCGTCCATTATTCGAGGCGTGCGTTGAAATCAAAACGGAGGACGGCAATCTGGTCTTTGTGAACCGCAGCAGCATCCCGGCCAGGATCACCGTCGGCAAACAAACCGTGCAGCTCGCGCCGCTGGCCACCGTCAAGGCCGGCGCAGCCGCCAAGACAATCACCGTGGAAAACTGGCTGATCGGCAAAAACAAGCCTCTCATCATCCCGGTCAATTGACCCCGGTCGAGCGGCACGGGCAATCTATGGATTGCCCTGCGGCCCGAACAGCAACCCCAGCACCACGCGCAAATCCCGCCCCGGCACGGCGACGCCGCGTTGCATCAGCACGAGCGATTTGCACCGCCACGCCTTCAAAAGCGCATCGTCCTTGGAGAGCACCCGCACCTCGCCCTTGTAACCGCCGATGATCTCCAGCAGGCCGAGCGGCGTCCATGCGAACGGAATGCCCGTTTCGTTAAATGAAATGTCCCAGCCGCTGATGCCGTCGGTGGGGATCGTCTTGGTGAGCAGCGACGGATATCGCCGCACAAAATCCGGCACGTCGCGCGTGAGATAACGCACACGGACGGCAGGCTTCATCCGCGCAAAATATTCCTGGAAATCCGCCACCGCGCCCGCCCGCCATTTTTGGAAAAAATCCAGCGGATCAAACCCCATCAGGTTCATCCCGTTCCAAAGCCCGTGCGTGTTTTTGCTGCCGAACTTCTGCGCGTCATACCACGGCTGGAAATTATCCGTCATGCGCACGCCGAGCTCCAGGTGCAAATGCGCCCGGTCTTTTGGAATCGCAATCACGTCGGAACTGCGGCCCATCGTCGCGATCCGCTGCCCGCGCGCCACGGTACTGCCCGCGCGCAGCCCCGGCTCCACCGCGCTCAAATGCGCATACAGCGAATACACCGCCGGCTCGAAGTCCGTATGCTCAATCACGATATAGCGCCCGTAGTTGCTGTTGCCGGGAATCACATTGATGTGGCGCACGACCCCCGGCAGCACGGCGAAGATCGCATCCAGCGGCTCCCCGCGTTTGTCTCTGCGAAGCGGCTTCAGGTCGATGCCCTCGTGAAACCGGCGTCCGCCTTCGCGCGTGCCGCCATAAAGCCCCGATTCGAGCACGCCTGATGCCGTCGGCTGGATAAACGTCTCGATCCCCTTCCCTTCCATAAACGCGGTATTCGGCGTCGGCCACGCGGGATTGAGTTTCTCCGGCTGCGCGTCCAATGCGCCCCCGCACAAAGCCGCGGCAAAAACAACCACGGCCCTTCGTATTTGCATTTTCATAAAGTCCAGTCTCATGGCGCGGCCTCCGTCAGCGCGCCGAGCATTTCGCTCCCGATCGCATCCGCCACCAGCCGTCCCTTCAAGGTCAGCCGCACATGTCCGTCTTCGCGAATCGCGAGCGCATCGCGCGCCAGCCGCTCCACAAGCGCGCCGACTTCGCTCCAGTTCAGATCGGCCGCCCCCGACTCCCGCGCTTTCGCGCGCAACGCCTCCAGGTCCACGCCCGCGTTCATGCGCAGTCCGAAAATCAGCGCGTCCTCCGCCAGCAGCGCCGGCGTCGCTTCGGCGCGGTCGTCGCACGCACGCACGCCTTTCGCGAGACCGGCCAGCCACGCGGCAAGATCGCGGACGTTTGTGCCGCGCCAGCCGGAGTGCTGCGACGCCGCGCTCGGGCCGAGCCCGATCCAGTCCTGCATGCGCCATGTATTCAAATTATGGATGCACTCGCGCCCCGGCTTCGCAAAATTGGAAATCTCATATTGCGCAAAACCCGCCGCATCCAGCTCCGCCCATGTGCGCTCGTAGAGGCGCGCCTCGCGCTCCGCGTCCAGCTTCACCTTGCCCTGCGAGAGTTTCACCCACAGTGCCGTGTCCTCCTCGAAAGTCAGGCAGTAGGTCGAGAGGTGTTCCGGCGCGAGCGCGACGGCCTCGCGCACATCCGCCAGCCACGCGGCCTCCTCCTGTCCGGGCAGCGCAAACATCAGGTCCAGATTCACGTTCGTGAAGCCCGCCGCGCGAATCCGCTCATAGGCCCGGTAAATCTGCGCCGGCGAATGCCTCCGTCCAAGCGCCTCAAGCAGCTCCGTCCTGAAGCTCTGCGCGCCCATCGAAATGCGGGTCACCCCGATCTCCCGCAACGCATCCAGCCGCGCCTCCGACACCGAGCCCGGAGCCAGCTCGACCGACCATTCGCGCGGCCCGCTTCCGCCGCCGCCCGCCCAAAGCCCGCGCACGATATCGCCAAGCCGCCGCAAATCCTTCGCCGCCAGCACGCCCGGCGTTCCGCCGCCCCAAAAAACCGTGTCCACGCGCAGCCCGGCTCCATTTTTTGCACGCACCAGATCCACCTCGCGCGCCACCCCGTCCAGATATTGCCGCACCGTCTCCGCCGTCGGCGCCTCTTCGTAAAACGCGCAAAAATCACACCGCGTCGCGCAAAAAGGCACATGCACATACACTCCCAGCGCGCGCGCATCCGCGGGCGCGGCCTCGATTTTGTTCTTGGGAGAATCAATTTCGCTCATTGCCAACAATGGATGTTTGTGTTGCGTTGACGTCGTTTTTTAACCGGGAAAAGACCATGCAAAACAACCGTATCTTTCACGCGAGATCATTCTTTCTTCTCATCAGCGCCCTTGCCGCCATCGTGCTGGCGGGTTGCAGCACACCGTCCATCACGAACATGACGGCGCCGTCGCTCACGCCGAACGCGTCGAACATCTACGTGATCACCGCGCGCATAAAACCCCAGGCATCCAACGTCGTCGCCGACAGCGTCGTCGCCAAACTCATCATCGACGGCAACGCCTACAAGATGACCAAGGTGCCCCGGCTCGCCAATGTTTATGAATACGAATTCCACGCGCCCGCCGGCGTGAGCGAGCTGCGCTACTATTTCCTCATCGAGTATCAAGTCTCCAACCTCGGCGTCCTCCGCTCGCGCAACGATTACAGCCCGCTGCAAGTCGCCACCATCGTGGGTCGCGACACGCTCGGCCTCTCCGCCAGCCGCGGCCCCGCGGGCGCGCGCGTCGCCGTCACCGGGCGCGGCTTCACCAGCCAGGACAACGTTTATTTTAACGAAAACCTCGTTCCCTCCACCTACGATTCCGCGAACTCGATCAGCTTCCAGGTGCCGGCGCTTCCGGACAGCCAGAACTACACCGTCTCCATCGGCGATGCCCCCGGCAAGCTCGTGATCGGCACCTTCCGCATTGATCCCGCCTCCCCGGACTCGCAGCAAGCCGCTTCCGGCATGCACACCGCCGGACCCGCAATCGCGACAAGCCTTGGCACGACAACAACCACCACGCCGGCTGTGACCGTAACCCCGCAAACCGGCGATCTCACCGTCAGCCCCGCCGAAGTCAAAATCCGCCAGAGCCAGACCATCACGCTCATGTTCATGGTTCCGCAAAAAGTCACCGGCGCCCCCATGCTCATCGACGTGACGACCGACATTCCCCAAAGCGTGATCATGCCCGAAGTCTTCGTGCATCCCGGCAGCAATGTCGGCAGCGTCACAGTCGAAGGCGGACGCCCCGGCACCGGCCACCTCTACGCCAAGATGCCCGGTTCGGCGAAGCCCATCGTGATTCCCGTCACGGTTCAGCCGCTCAATTGATCCGCAGGCGGATCACGCACACGCTGCATCATTCCCCCTTCCAAAGCCCCGGCATCCGGGGCTTTTTTTATTACGTATTTCCGGTGAGCCGTACGCGGAAAATGTTTCTTCGCGAGCGCAGTCGCGCGATTGCATCGAGCGCAAAAACAACCAGCACACCGCTTGCGATGCCAATAAGATGTGCAAGCGGCACCGGCGTGAACGCACCGGTCTCTCCAACAAAAAACGGACTGCCCGTGACAAACTCATAGCCGCATTTCGCCAGCGCGCCCGCGCACGCAGCAGAGCCGAGCAGAAACACCGGCAAATCACGCCCGCGCCAGCCGTCGCGCAGCAGATGCCCGGTGACAACGCCACACGCCGCGCAATCGAGCCCCGACAATCCGCGATACACTTCGAAATGCGGTTGCAGCCGCCAGACCGCCAGTGTGATAAGCGGCGCGGAAGCCAGAATCGCGACAACCCAGTCGCGCCGTGATTTTATCTCCGCCATCGAGCCGAGCAACAGCAGCGCAAACACATCCCATCGCAAATGCGCCGCGTCGAAATGCGTGAGATGCGCCGTGAACAACCGCCATATTTCGCCACGGGCAAAGGCATCGCGGGTAAACTCAAGCGCGGCGACCGTCGCGGACGACACGCTAGTCAATACTGTGAGGATCGCAATGGCAATGGTGACAAATGGAATTCGTTTCATTTGGCGGTGCTTTTTGTCGGCTCCCAAACATAAGCCCAGGCGCGCCCGTTTTTATCATACCAAACCTTGAATACATTTACCCTCGTCCATCCAGTGGTAACCGTATAAAGGGCAGCAGGAATCATCGCAACTTCAGAGAGCAACAATGTATGACCACCCATGACCCCGCGCTCATGGATCATACCCGTCGGAATGACACGTCCCCTGTAAACATATGTTGCACATTCGACAATCGGCGTGTCAGCAGACAGGTTTTCAGGATTATCCCGGATATATACTCTATTCAAAAAAAGTTCTTTATACTCCCTTTGATCATAACACCCATTGATGATGTATGCGCCAAACCCACCTGACGCATTGCCTGATGTCTTTTCGATTTTACGTATGTCATAAATCGAAATGTGCGAGTCGTATTTTAACGACGATACCGGAGCGCCAAGATGTTTTTCTATATGTGGCTTATTGGCATCTTTTTCATTAAAAATGGTCGTCTCATTTTTTCTTGTCATTAAAATCGCGCCAGACACGCAACCCGACGAGCCAAACGCCACGCCTAGTAACATGATAATTACAACAAGATGAGAGTTACGTGACAACAATCCTGTTAGCGCGCGCTTCGGTTTTTTACCTGCGTGTTTCATTCTTATCGTGAAAATCGCCGCTATAAAAATAGCCAGCAACAGCATTTCGCCCGCGCCAAACGCGCCCGCCGCCAGATTGTATCCGGGTTTTGCCACGACTTTGATCTCTTCGGGCGATTCCTTGAGGCGCGCCTTGAAATTTTCGAGTTCCGCCTGGAGCGTTTTTCCAAGATTGGACGCGGCTTCATCGAAGCCCTTCCCGGAATCCTTCAACAACCGGTCTGAACTTCCGACGAGCGACGAATTTTCGTTCACCAAACTTGCCCCCGCGGCGCGAAAGAGCAGCTTGCGACTCGCGATGTCGTAAACCACCGCCTCCATCAGCGTCGATGTGCTGTTCCGCTGCGCATTGACCGTATAGGCGCCGACGATTGTCCAATAGCTCAACGCCAGCCACGGCCTGTCCGTCGTGATTTGCTGCTGGTCGTAGGCGAGGAGCACAATGGCATCAATGCCGAGAAGCGAGCGCAACTGGTCGAGATTCCCAAAACTTCCTCCCGGTCGCAGATAAAAGGTCGGGATCATTTCAATCGAATGCACATAAGGCAGCGCCTTGAACTGCGCGCTCACGGTGCGCATCAACGCGTCCTTTGCCGCTTCCGGCATGTGTCGGTTCCAATAATCCGTCCGCAAAATTCCCGCTCCCGGCGCCGACTGCGTGGGCACAAAGGCGACACCAACGCGCATGGGCAGGCTCAGCGTCGGAATGGAGGGCTCAACAAACGGCTGTTTGTCCGGATAGAGAAACGCAACGACACTCGTTGAGCGTTTCGTCGGACGATAATTCCAGGAGGCACATCCCGCGAACATCATCATGCCCGCCAGCAATGTGAAAAATATAAAACGTGATTTCATGGGAAAAAAAATGGCAGAAAATTGGAGTGGAGGTTCGCGCGCGCCGTCGTCACCGGATATTGAAGAGCGAGTGCATATCGATCGTGCCCGCGTAGCATTGCCCTGCGTGCGGCGGCACCTTTGTGAAGCCTTGCGGATGCTTGCCGACAAGCGCGGCCGCGAAGGCCAGCATGGAAGCGCAAGCCGCGACGAAAACGAACCAGCGAAGAGCGCGAAGGGAGGAGACTTTTAGTGTGGTTTTCATAACACCGCCTCATTTAGCCAAAGCCATGCCAAGCGGATTTGAAATATTATAAAAACATCTTATCCAGCTAGTTGTGATATTACATGATTTTGCCACTGTCAAATAGTTTATCATTTTATGTCAGTTAATTTGACATTTTATGTCATCCCTCATTGATACCTCGCATGCCCAATACGAAGCGTTTGTTCACCCCGGAGGAGTTGCGTTTCGCGCAATCCGTCGGACGCATCAGTCTCTCGAATCAATTCCTGCCGGAACGCGTGCAGCTGGAGCGCGAGGCGCTGGGAAAGGAGTTCGTCGAATCCGGCGCCGATTGGAATGTGCTTAAGACCGACGAAAGCCCGCTCACGCATCCGAACATCGCCGCCGTCATCAAACGCTCGGAAATACTCGCGGAAAATCTGCGCGCGCGCTGGCCGAAAGACGGGCGCGGCATCTCCCGCGAAGAAACAACCCCCTATGTCGACGTCGCGAGTTTCTGGCTATATCACGCCTACGCCCGCCAATTTGACACGCTCATTCTCGAATCCGAAAACCGCCGGCGCGACGCGGCCGCGCAAAAACAGGACAACGCGCGCGCAGGCAGCCAGCCGCCCGGCAAACTGACCATCCGGCCCGATTTTTATGGCGCGTTTCGCAACACGCTAGAACGCCTCCTGCGCCTGCCCGGCATCACGATTCTCGACACGGAGCCCGCGCCGCACCTCTTCGCATACGCGTTCCAACTGCGGCGCGCGTTCCACTACATACACCACGCGCTGGCCGGCGGCTCGAAGCCGATGGTGCGCCTGCGCGCGCAAATATGGGAATCGATTTTCACACGCGATACCGGCCGTTACCGGCGCGCCCTTTTTGCGAGCATGCACGATTACGCCACGCTCATCACCGGCCCTTCCGGCACCGGCAAGGAACTCGTCGCGCGCGCCATCGGCCTGTCGCGTTACATCCCCTTCGACGCGCGCTGCGGCGAATTCAGCGACGACTACACCGGCGCGTTTTTTCCGCTCAATCTCTCCGCCCTCTCCCCCACCCTCATCGAATCGGAGCTCTTCGGGCACCGCCGCGGCGCGTTCACAGGCGCGCTCGCCGACCGCGCGGGCTGGCTCGAAATCTGTCCCGCAAACGGCGCCGTGTTTCTCGATGAAATCGGCGACGTTGACACAGCCATCCAGGTGAAACTCCTCCGCGTTCTTCAATCGCGCGCCTTCCAGCGCCTCGGCGACACTAAAACGCGCGTATTCTCCGGAAAAATCATCGCCGCGACGCACCGCGATCTCCCCGTCGAAATTCGCCGCGGACGTTTTCGCGAGGATTTTTATTATCGTCTCTGTTCGGACATCGTGCGCACGCCGTCGCTGCGTGAGCAACTCGACGATGCGCCGGGCGAACTCGAAACGCTCACCGCCCACATCGCGCGCCAGCTTCTCGGTGACGACGAAGCGCCGCCCTTCGCCCGCGAATCCGCCGCATGGATTCGCAAAACCCTCGGCAACACCTACGCGTGGCCCGGCAATTTCCGCGAGCTCGAACAATGCATGCGCAACCTTCTCGTGCGCGGCGAATATCATCCCGCCTCGTTGCTTGCTGCCGGGACCGATGCGGACGACTGGAACACGCTCATCGGCAGCGGACGCCTCAGCGCCGAAGATCTATTGCGCCGTTACACGCGCCTCATTCACGCACAATCCGGCGGCAACATCGAGGAAACCGCCCGCCGCCTCGACCAAGACCGCCGCACCGTAAAAGCGCGGTTATGAGAAAAGGAGCGGCTGTGCGACAAGGAGCGGCGGCGTCCCGCCGCCGGACGAGGCGAAGCCTCGCCAAAAAAGATATTCGAATGATTCAAAAGGCACGACTTCGTCGTGTCCGGCGGCGG
>JARKRC010000027.1 GCA_029974595.1 Ereboglobus sp.
CTCCGCGCATCGCCCGATGTGCGCAGTGCAATCACTCCGACTCCCAAGTCGGAGTGCGGATTGAAACCAAGACAGAGATGCTGCCGCGGGCTGAGCAGATGACATCACTCCGACTCCCAAGTCGATCACTCCGACTCCCAAGTCGGAGTGCGGATTGAAACATCTATCGCGTGCTGCGTGATAAGACGATGCCCAATCACTCCGACTCCCAAGTCGGAGTGCGGATTGAAACGCAGTATATTCCTACATGGCATTGGCCGACCAGTGGCGAAAAATGCACCATCGCAAAAGAATTGTCTGCGTGGCATTGTCAGGAAGCGGCAGTCCTCGGATTCCGCTTTGTCCGCCCGGCGGGGTTATTCCAGTTCCACTTTTACCACCACCGGGAGGCCGGCGGCGTCGGGGGACGGGGCTTCGATTTTCAGGCAGGCGGCGGTTTTTTCGATTTTCAGCGCGATGGCCTGCGCTTTCAGCGCACAGGCTTTTTTCGCGTTGCCGGGAATGTCCAAAACGAACGCGCCGCCTTTCGGATAGGCAAACATGTGCAGATACAAAATCTTCTCCTTTTCCTTTTGCGTGATGCGACCCCACGCGGGCACTTTTTCAAATGGCGAGGCGGTCGTGCCGTAAATGGACTCGCCATTGACGTCCATCCATCTGCCGACGGCTTCGAAGCGTTCGAGCGTTTCCGGCGGGATGCCGCCATCGGGCAAGGGGCCGAGGTTCAGCAGATAGTTGCCGCCTTTGCTCACAATGTCGCAGAGGTTTTGGACGATGGTCTGGGTGCTTTTCCAGTCTTTGTCGTATTTGGACCAGCCCCAGGTGTTGTTGAGCGTCATGCAGGTCTCCCAATCGGCGCCGGGAAGCCCGCCAGCGGGGATGTGCTGCTCGGGTGTGACAAAATCGCCGTAACGCCAGTCCATTTGCGAGGTGGCATTGGCGGTGCCCATGCCGGAGAAGCCGCCTTCGGGACGGCGGTAGAGGCGGTTGTTGGAAATGATGGCGGGTTGTTTTTTGCGCACCATGTCCATGAGTTCGATGCTGCGCCAGGCTTCCTCGCCGTCGAAATCCATCGCGCTGTAATCCCACCAAATGATGTCAATTTTGCCGTAGTTGCCCATGAGTTCGGCGGCCTGCCCGTGGAGGAAATCCTGATACTTGCGGTGGTCGCGGGGCCCGGTTTTTTCGGCAAGTTTCCTGCCGCCGTCCGGGTAACGCAATTGTTTCGAGAGCCGGAAATCATAATCGGGGTGATGCCAGTCTATGACGGAATGATAAAAGCCGACTTTGAGGCCTTTGGCGCGGCCGGCTTCGACAAACTCCCTGACGAGGTCGCGGTGGTGCGTCGATCCCATGTCGTAATCGGTGAGTTTCGAGTCGAAGAGCGCGTAGCCCTCGTGGTGCTTGCTTGTCAGGACGATGTATTTGCAACCGGCGCGCGCGGCAAGGGCGGCCCATTGTTCGGCGGCATCGGAGCGCGGGTGGAATTTCGGAAGGGCTGCATCGGCGTAGGTTTTGGTGTCGGCCCCGACGCGCTGCTGCAGCCATTCCATGCCGTTGCCTTTGACGCGGCTGCCGTTCCATTCGCCTTCGAGCACCGAGTAGAGTCCGTAGTGGATGAACATGCCAAAGCGCGCCTCGCGCCACCAGGCCATGCGCGCGTCATGCTGGGCGAGCGTTTCGGTTGACGGCGGCGGGACGATCTTTTCAGGCTCTTTTTTTTCCGGGGCGGGAGCGGCGGCGGAGAGCGCCGGCAGGGCAAGGAGCAATGCGGCAAGGGCGAGGGTTGTTTTCATTTTTTTGCGTGCTGTGTTGAGGGGAAACGGAGCGGGCGGGGAACGGCGGGCCGGAAATCATCGTCCAAACCATGTATTGCGCTCCTGCTCTTTGCGCCGCTGGGTTGTGGCTTCGTTTTCGGTGAAGAGCACGGGAACGTCGGAATACGCGGGCGCGCGCACAAGCGGGCGCGTGATTTTTTCGATCGGGCGATAATAATACTCCCAATCGCCTTCGCTGCCATAACGCAGCACTTCGACGGGCACGGAGTATTTTTTATCGGCGGGACTCCAAAAGACGACTTGCGCGGTGTTGTATTCCCATTGCGCGTTAACCGCCCACTTCCGGAAAACCGCGTCCATGGAAAAGAGGTTTATCTGTTCGTCGTCGGGCTTGGGCGCGGGTGTGTCCGTGTTTTGCGCGGGCGCGGCTGGCGTTGCCGGGGCGGATTCCGGCAGTGCCGGGGGCGGAGTATCTTTTTTCGCCGGGCGCAGATAATCGCTGACCGTGTAGAAGGTGAGCGCGCCGAGGGTGAAGCCGACCATGATCCACGAGGGGATTTTCGAGGCTTTTTCCCGCGGGGAGCGGAGGTCGTCTTCAGGAGTCATGGCGGGAATGCGGAGTGCGGAATGAGAAAGGCTAAATCGGTTTTAGTCGCGGATGGACACAGATGAACGCAGGTGGGCCGGAACCGTGAGAGGATTGTATCTGTGTTTATCTGTGTTCATCTGCGGTTGTTTGTTTATGGCGCGCGAATGAGGACGGCGACGGCCATTGCGACGGTGTCGGTGTGCGATAGCGTGATGAGGACGTGCGTGCCGCCGATGCGGGCAAGGAGTTCGCGGGCTTTTTCGTCAAGCTGCACGAGCGGTTCCTGTCGCGAGCCGTGATACACCGAGACGGAGTGCCAGCCGATTTCCGCGCCGATGCCGGTCGTGAAGGCCTTGGAAACCGCCTCCTTCGCGGCAAAGCGGGCGGCGAGATGTTTATACGGATCGCCCATGCCCATGCAGTAGGAGATTTCACCGGGCGTATAAACGCGTTCGAGAAAGCGACCGCCCTGGCGCTCATGCACGGCGCGCACACGGTCGATATCAATCACGTCGGCACCGAGACCAATGAGCACGCCGCCGGCCGGCATGTCGGGAAAAGGGACATGCGCGCCGGGCTGCGGGCGTTCACGAAGGGCGTTGATGTCGGAGTCCATGAAAAAGTAGGAAGTAGAAATTAGGAATTAAGAAGTGGCGCTGTCGCGGCGTCGATACATTGGGAAGGGAGTTTGTTTCATTTCTAACTTCTACTTCCTACTTCTTACTTTTTATCGCCTCCAGCGGTTCATGCGGGTTTTCATTTCGCGCACGGCTTCGTCGATGCCGGTGAAGAGGGCGCGGCTGATGATGCTGTGGCCGATGTTGAGCTCGTGCAGGTGCGGGAGGTCGCGGACTTGCTCGATGTTGACGTAGTTGATGCCGTGACCGGCGTTGACGCCGAGGCCGCAGTCGTGGGCGAGCGTCGCGCCGTGCGCGAGGCGCTTGTATTCGGCGACGCGGGCGTCGTCGTCGAAATAGGCGTTGGCGTAGGCTCCCGTGTGCAGTTCGACGAAGGGCGCGGCGAGCTTGGCGCCGAGTTCGATCTGCGCGGGCTCGGGGTCGATGAAGAGGCTGGTTTTGATGCCGGCGGCATTCATGGCGTCGATGGTGGCTTTGACACGGTCGCGGTTGCCGGTGATGTCGAGACCGCCCTCGGTGGTGACCTCCTCGCGGCTTTCGGGGACGAGGCAGACGTATTCGGGTTTCAGTTGCAGGGCGAAGGCGGTCATGGCGGGCGTGCAGGCCATTTCGAGGTTGAGGCGCGTGGCGATGGTTTCGCGGAGACGCCAGACATCGCGCTCCTGGATGTGGCGGCGGTCTTCGCGGAGGTGCACGGTGATGCCGTCGGCCCCGGCGCGTTCGGCGAGGACGGCGAGGGTGACCGGATCGGGTTCGATGGCGCGTCCGACGGTCGAGGCAGCCTGCTTGTAGCGGGCCTGGCGGATCGTGGCGCAGTGGTCGATGTTGACACCAAGGAGGATCATGCGGCGAGCGTGGCAGTTTCGCGCGCGGCAGGAAACCATGAAAAGCGCACGCGATGGTAAATTTTCCTTTCTGCGGGGCGGCGTTTGCGCAAGGACTATGGTGCATGTCCACACCCGATGAAAGCCAGGCAAACATTACGGCGTCCGTGTCTCCCGCGGTCGAGGCGGCGCCTGCCAAACCCGTGCCGAAGAAGGAAAACATGCTGCTCAACCTCGTGTGCAACATCGCGCTGCCGACGATCATCCTGATGAAGTTCAGCTCCGAGAAATGGCTCGGCCCGGTCTGGGGGCTGCTCGTCGCACTGGCATTTCCGATCTGCTACGGCGCGTGGGACATGGCTGCGCGCAAGCACACGAATGTGATTTCGATCATCGGGTTTTTCGGCGTGCTGCTGAGCGGCGGGCTCGGGTTGCTGAAGCTCGGCGGATTCTGGTTTGCGATGAAGGAGGCGCTCGTGCCCTCGATCATCGGCGTGGCGGTGTTGGTTTCGGCGCGGACAAAAAAACCGCTCGTGCGAGCCATTGTTTACAACGACACGATCATCGACACGCCGCGTGTCGATGCCGCGCTCGACGCGCGCGGCACGCGGGGGGCTTTCGAAAAACTGCTCGCGGGCGCGAACAAATGGCTCGCGCTGACGTTTTTTGTGAGTGCGGTGCTGAACTTTTTTCTGGCGCGTTACTTGATAACCGCCGAACCGCGCACGGAGCTGTTCAACGAGCAACTCGGCAAAATGCACCTGTGGAGCTGGCCGGTGATCGTGCTGCCGAGCATGGTCATGCTGATGGCGGTTCTGTGGAAACTGCTCGGCGGCCTGCAAAAACTCACTGGCCTCGATCAGGATTCGATCTTCCGGAGCAGCGCAAACGAATCGAAAAAGAAATAATCAACCCGATCAGAAAGCCCGTAAGCAGGCCACCGATGTGAGCGAAATTATCGATGCCGGGCATTAGAAAACCCAGCAACAGATTCAGGCCGAGGAAGATCAAAAGCGTCGCAAGCATGGATTTTCCGAGCTCCGCCGCGAATGTCTTGGTGAGGGCAAAGGCAAGCAATACACCGTAGATCCCAAAAATCGCGCCTGATGCGCCAACGCTGACTGTATCGGCGCTCCACCAGATGCTCATACAGCTTGCAACAATGCCGCACGTCATGTAAGAAAATATAAAACGCGTGCTGCCAATCAGGAACTCCAACATTATTGCCGCAATAACAAGGGTGAACATATTCACAAGAACATGCACCAGCCCGCCATGCAGAAACATGCTCGTCAATAAACGCCACCACTCGCCTTGCATCACGAGGAGCCTGGAGTTGGCTCCCCATGCGATCAGGTCGGGCGCCTGAAACGATAAAAATCCGAGCCCGCAGAAAACCATCGCCATATACACAAGGATATTTGTGTAGAATATAATGGGCGTGAAAAACAAACCGCGCCGGGGTATCATGATGACACGAACCTCGCGCCACACGGATTCCCGCTTGAAGCGGGCCTTGTCGAGCAAAGCGCGACGAGGCGACCTGTGAATCCTGACCGGCAGAAGCATGACAAGCCACACTGTGGAGCCTATGGCGAACAATATCAGGCTCCAGACAAATTCATCACGGCCCCGCTGTTCGAAAGGCGTGCCCACAGGCAATAATATCGTCGCATTTTTGCCATTGTATTTCGGGCTCGTTTTCAGCGCTTCCCGCAAGCCTCGTGAAGCGGCTGTGTGGCCCGCGCGTTCGAGATACGCGAAGCCGGAAAGCTCCTTTGTGCTGAAATCCAGCCGGCTCTTTTGGATGAACTCCTGAAAAAGCCGCTCTTTTTCAGCCTCTGAAAGACTGTTGTGTATTTGCTTGGAATACTCGATGCCAAGCCAAGCGGGACAGGACTTCTGAGCCATATCCCCGCTTCCCGCCCAGATGGGGAGCGCGAGATACAAATACATATTAAGATTCTCATTGATCCGTCCGCTGGTGTCGAATGCCACATGAGTGCCCGCATTTTGCTTATCTATATAAATGTCACGGAAGATATAAAACCTTGTATTTTTTTGCCCGGCAATTTCGTATACGTTATTCAGGCAGGTCATCTCTCCGGCGGCCTTGTGCATGGATATTTGCGCCAGTATCGTTGGAATCGCAATTGCGACACCAGCCGCAAATTTATAAAAAAACATGCTGTTCTCCGACAAGCGCAACAACGTCAGCCGCGGACCAAGCCACATCCAAGCGCAAGCCACCGCCAGAAAAAATGGGAGGAAAAACTCAAGGACCTCCTGTTGAACCGGCGCTATGTCGAGTTTTATGAAAAGCATCCAGTTGAGGGATGTATACAGGAGCATGAATCCTGCGGCCAGAATCAAAAATGGCGCAAAAACGTGGCACAGCTTTGCAATAAAGCTGCGCAATCCGGCACGCATGCGTTTTTTCAGTTTCATTTTTCGTTGCGAAACACCCCCCTGACGCGCCGCCATCGCGCGCGGTTTACGCCGCTGTGGTGGGCGCGGATTTTCGGGAGCGACCAGTTGAAACGCACGGCGACCACGCGCAGGGCCACGATGAACACGATGCATGCGACGGCCTGCCAATGCCATGTCAGCCGGTCCGCGGCCAGCGTGCGCAGCAGAAAATAAAATGCCCCGCCCGCAATCGAGACCGACGCGTAGAGCTCTTTTTGGAAAAGCATCGGACGCTCGCCCGAGAGCACGTCGCGAATCACGCCGCCGCCCGCGCCGGTGATCGTGCCGAGCAGCACGCACACGAGCGGAGAAAAGCCGTGGTCGATGCCCTTTTGCATGCCGACGAGCGTGAAGACGCCAAGCCCCGCGCCGTCAAAGACGATGTTCCACCAGCCGAGCTTGTTGATGTATCCGAGAAACAAGGACGACACCACGATACCTGCGAAAATGGCGATGATCGTGGTGTTGTCCGACATCCACGCCACCGGCCCCGCGCCGATCATCATGTCGCGAAGCGTCCCGCCGCCGATGGCCGTCGCGAAGCCGAGCACCGCGATGCCGAACAGATCGTAGTCCTTGCTGATCGCGACGGACACGCCCGACACCGCAAACATGAAGGTGCCGATGATATTGAGAACGATGAAAAACGGATGATCCATGCGACAAGAAAAGCGGAAACGCTGTCCCCTGCCCCGCACTTGCGCAAGCGCGCTCAATGGCTCTTGCGCGACATCTTATCACAGAAGGCGATGTGGCTGAGGGCTAACATTATCGCAGTCCAGAAGCGTGAATCTCGTAAACAAAGAAGCGTTCTGGCGGATGCGATCAGAACAAGGATGAAGGAGGAAATTCGGAACTGCGTAAAAAATGCAGAGAAGATCGATCACGATGATAAAACAAACGTTTGTGCTTTTTAGGATAGTTGTTTTACTTTAATAATAAGACACTTATAAATCATTTTCTGCATTTAAGCATTCGGCTTCCTTGAAAATGATTTTCGTGCCATGGCATAGAGCTGGATCGATTTGAGTTAGTCGTTTCTTATTACATTGATTCTTAATAGATTATTTTTCGTTGACACATGCGATGCCGAATACTCTAACGTTTGCGCAAAATCCTTTTGAGCCTCGCAGTCCGCTTTGTTTTTGCGTTTCTCCCAAGCCATTTCCCTAGAATGAAATCCTCCTCCTATAACTCCCTGAAGCTGATTTCGGAAAAATTCAGCGTTTCGCCGACCACGGTTTCACGGGTGCTCAGCGGGCAGGCGAAAAAATACCGGATCAGCCCGGAAACGGAAAAGGCGATCAAGGACTTCGCGATCAGGGAAAATTTCACCCCAAATCCCATCGCCAAGGGCCTCCGCCTTAAAAAAACACTCACCATCGGGCTCGTCATCCCCGACATCGCCAATCCTTTTTTCGCCGGCATTGCCAGCCAGGTCGTCAATGTCGCGCGCACCCACGGCTATTCCATTGTGCTTTGCGACAGCGAGGAAAATCCCGCGCTCGAACAGCAATCGGTCGAGCTTCTTTGGGCGCGCCAGGTCGATGGCATGATTCTTTGCGCCGTCGGCCAGACGGCGGATTACCTCGTCCGCTACGCCCGCGAAAAACGTCCGCTCGTCCTTGTTGACCGCGTGTTTCCCGACCTCGGCCTGCCCTATGTCAGCGCCGACAACTTCTCCGGGGCGAAAGCCGCCACCGACTACCTTCTCGACAACGGACACCGCCGCATCGCCTGCCTTCAGGGCATGTGCGGCACCGCCCCGAGCAAGGCCCGCGTCAGTGGCTACACCACCGCGCTCCACGCCCGCGGCGTCCCCTTCGATCCGCGCCTCGTGGCGGGCGACTCCTTCGGCGAGCAAAGCGGCTACCTCGACACCAAGCTCCTCCTGCGCGCCGCGCCCGACATCACCGCCATTTTTGCGATGAGCAACCTTCTCGCGCTCGGCGCCCTGCGCGCGCTCCGCGAGGAAAACCGCGCCGTGCCCGACGACATCTCCGTGGTCGCTTTCGACGACCAGCCTTATCTCGCGCACCTCTCGCCCCCGCTCACCACGGTCGCACAGCCGCACCTCGAAATGGGGGCCGCCGCCGTCAAACTGCTTCTGGATCACATGCGCAACCCCGCGAACGCCATGAGTTCGGGACTCCTCCTGCCCACTTCCCTCATTATCAGAAAATCCGTCCGAAAAATCAGTCAACCCACCACACAATAACATCATGCTCACAATACAATCCTACCCCATCGCCAATGCGATGTGTCTTGCAACAATGCTATGCCGGGGCGTCTGGGCTAACACCCGGAAGCGCTTTTTCCCCCGCCTCGCGTTCCCGGGCAAGCATCTGCGCCCGGTGGCTGTGCGCGTCCTGCTAGCCGCGGCCTGCTGCGTTTTCGCGACGGCCCCCACGCGCGCGGCGGAACCCGCCTCCGCGTCCCATCCGGTGAAGATCATCTTTGACACTGACATGGGCAACGACGTGGACGACATCTTCGCCCTCGCCATCCTCCACGACGCCCAGGACAAGGGTCTTTGCGAATTGCTCGCCGTCACCCTCACCACCCCCGACCCACTCTCCGCGCCCTACACCCGGTTTCTCAACCGCCTCTGCGGGCGCCCCGACATCCCCGTCGGCGTCAATCCCGCCTCGCCCAAGGTTTGGAACGAGAAAAAACGCTTCCTCAAATTCATCGAAACCATGCCTGGCGCCAGGCTCGCCGCCTCCCATCCACCCGCGCTCCAAGTCCTCCGCCGCGCCCTCGCCGCCGCACCCGACGCCTCTGTTGTCATCATCCAAGTCGGCTCCTTCACCAATCTCGCCGACCTCCTCCGCAGCGGTCCCGACGAATTTTCCCCGCTCGACGGCCGCGCCCTTGTCGCCAAAAAAGTCCGCTGGCTCTCCCTCATGGCCGGCGACTTCGGCAACCCCGAACACCCCGAGTTCAACGTGAAAATCGACGCCCCCTCCGCTCTCGTCGTCGCCGAACAATGGCCCACGCCCCGCGTCTGGAGCGGCTACGAGGTCGGCATCGCCGTCCGCCTCCCCGCCGAAGTAATCTCCGACAAACTGCCGTCTGGCAACATCGCCCGCGAAAGCTACCAGCGTTACCAACCCGTCCCGCACGAACGCCCCTGCTGGGATCTGACCAGCGCCTTCTTCGCCGTCCACCCGCAAACCCCGCTACTCACGCCGGGCCGCGCGGGCCGTGTCACCGTCGGCGAAAAAGGCCGGACCACATTCGCCGCCGACCCCGCCGGCCCCGACAGCCTGCTCTTTGTCAGCCCCGAGCAAGCCGCCGCCCTCCGCGCGGAATTCGCCAGAATAACCGTCGATAAATTCGCCCCCGCCAAATAAGCCGCCGTCCCTCTCCCTTCCCTCCACCGACCGCAACCCACAACTCCGTCCGCAAAAAATCATGCTCACCATACAATCCTATCCCATCGCCGTCGCGATGTGCGTCGTCACCATGCTCTGCTGGGGCTCCTGGGGCAACACCCAGAAACTCGCCAGCCGCGAATGGAAATACCAAAACTTCTACTGGGACTACGGCTTGGGCATTTTACTCAGCGCGCTCGTCATCGCCTTCACCCTCGGCAGCATGGGCGGCTCGGGACGCGGCTTCCTCGCCGACATCTCGCAAGCCGGCGCCACCCCGCTCGGCCTGGCTTTCCTCGGCGGCGTGCTCTTCAACCTCTCAAACATCCTGCTCGTCATCGCAATCGACATCGCGGGCCTCGCGGTGGCCTTCCCCATCGGCGTGGGGCTTGCGCTTGCCGTCGGCACACTGCAAACCGCCTTTTTCCGCCCCGATGAGGTCGGCAAATCCTCGCTGCTCTACATCGGCGTGGCTCTGGTCGTGGTCGCCATCCTGATCAATGCCGCCGCCTACAAAAAACTCATGGCGGCAAAAAACGGCGGCGGCAAAGGCGGCGGCTCCGCGCTGGGCATCATCATCTCCGTCATTGCCGGCCTGCTCATGGGCGGCGGCTTCTTCGGACTTGTATCCAAAGGCATGATACAAAACTTCGCCGCACCCGAGCCCGGCCTGATGACACCCTACACCGCGCTCGTGGTGTTTGCGGCGGGCCTTTTTGTTTCCAACTTCCTCTGGAACACCATCGCCTCGCTCAAGCCCGTGCGCGGCGAACGAGTCAACCCGCTCGATTATTTCACCAAAGGCAGCCTGAAACTCCATGCGGTCGGCATTCTCGGCGGCACGATATGGAACATCGGCATGGCCTTCAGCCTCATCGCCGCCTCCGCCGCCGGAGCCGCGCTTTCCTATGCGCTCGGCCAGTGCGCCACGATGGTCGCCGCCGTCTGGGGCGTGTTCATCTGGAAGGAGTTCAAGGGCGCGCCCAAGGGCACCAACACCCTGCTCGTCGCCATGTTTGGCTCCTTCTTCATCGGCATCGGCTTCCTCGTCGCATCCAAACTCTGATCCCTCCGCCAAATGACAAAACCACGCATCCTCGTCGTCGGCAGTTCCAACACCGACATGATCATAAAACTGGGCCGCATCCCGCGCCCCGGTGAAACGCTCCTCGGCGGACAATTCGTGACCGCCGCCGGCGGCAAGGGCGCAAACCAAGCCGTCGCCGCCGCGCGCTCCGGCGGCGATGTCACCTTCGTCGCCCGCGTGGGCCGCGACATGTTTGGCGACCAGGCCGTCGCCGGCTTCAAAGCCGACAAAATCAATACCCGCCACATCCAGCGCGACACAAAAACCCCCTCCGGTGTCGCGCTCATCTTCGTGGCCGAGTCCGGCGAAAACAGCATCGCCGTCGCCTCCGGCTCCAACGCAAAACTGCTCCCCAAGGACATTCAGAACGCCGAGGCCGCCTTCAAAAACGCGCGCATGCTCGTCATGCAGCTCGAAACGCCCCTCCCCACGATCGCCGCCGCCGCGCGCCTGGCGAAAAAACACAAAATCCCCGTCAGATTGAACCCCGCGCCCGCCGCCCCGCTCGCGCCCTCGCTCCTGAAGCTCGTCTCGATCATCACGCCCAACGAAACCGAGGCCGAGCTCCTCACTGGCATCAAAGTCACCGACGACGAAACCGCCGAAAAAGCCGCCCGCGCCCTCCTCTCCCAAGGCGTGCAAAACGTGATCATCACCCTCGGCTCGAAAGGCGCGTATCTGTGCAACAACGAGACCGCCCGGCTCATCCCCGGCTTCAAGGTGAAGGCCGTGGACACCACCGCCGCCGGGGACACGTTCAACGGCGCGCTTGCCGTCGCGCTCAGCGAAAACCAGCCGCTCGCTGATGCCGTCCGCTTCGCCAACGCCGCCGCCGCCATCTCCGTCACCCGCCTCGGCGCGCAACCCTCCGCGCCCACGCGCAAGGAAATCGAGACTTTTATCAAACGGCGATGAATTGCATCTTAGTTTAAGATGCGGAATCCACCCAGCACTGTCGCCGTTATCAGAAAGACAATCAATGTAGTGTGGTCTTGCCGATCGCTTAAAAAATAGAAACCAAACAGGCCGGACGACAGGAATACAATCAGATGCATTATCTCTCGGATAACCTTGAAACGACCATCAAAAATATATTTCATAGCTATTGATACAAATATTATAAAAACAATTCCACAATATGAGAAAATAAACAAGAAAGGAAGCGTTGGTGAACTGAATGGTGCGTGCTGCTCGTTAAATAATTTTGATACGAAGGGCATGACAGCATAGGCAATAACTATTGTGGCCAATAGATTTAGTCCCAACTTGATTGCTTGTTTTCTGCTCATGTGGAAATGCTCTTGATTGTTGTTTTTGGCCGCCACCCGCCATCTATGGCGATCCATCCAAAGCCAAATCTTGTTTTTCGCAGAGGACGTGCCTGCGTTTGAAACCGGATGAAGGAGTTATCGGGGCGGACAGCATCTTGGCAGAAAGGTGAACGGATTCGCCTGATTTTGAAAGCCTTAACTTGCGTGGATTCTAAAGCTCGCAGGCGGCGGCAGAAGCTGTCAGCTTGTTGATGCATTATGAAACCCAAACATTTGCTCGTCCCGATCGCACTCATGGCAGGATTCTGTTTTGCGGACGTTCGCGGCGATGAGAACAATCATTATCCCAACAACCGCGCGCCGCTCGCGCAGAAGGCTTTTGTCGAGCTGCCGCTCGGAAGCATCAAGGCCAAGGGCTGGCTTCTGGAAATGCTCAAGCGGCAAAAGACCGGCGCCACCGGACAGATGGACGCACTCTATCCACAGGTCATGGGCCCGCGCAACGGCTGGCTCGGCGGAGACGGCGACCAATGGGAGCGCGGTCCCTACTGGATAGACGGCCTGCTGCCACTCGCTTATCTATTGGATGATGAAGCGCTGAAGCAAAAGGCACGCCCGTGGGTCGAATGGGCACTGCGCAGCCAGCGCGAGGACGGCTTTTTCGGGCCCGCCACGGATTACGGACCCGAGCCCGGCTTGCAGCGGAAAAACGCCGGGGATTGGTGGCCCCGCATGGTTGTGCTGAAAATCATGCAACAATATCATTCCGCAACCGGCGACCCGCGCATCGTGGGTTTCATGACACGCTATTTTCAATATCAGCTCAAAACCCTGCCCGAAAAGCCGCTCGGAAAATGGACGCATTGGGCCCGGTTCCGCGCATGTGACAATCTTCAGGCTGTATATTGGTTGTATAATATAACCGGCGATGCGTTCCTGCTGGAACTGGCCGGCATCCTGCACAAACAGGGGCACGACTTCACTGGCATGTTTCTCAAGGGCGCGGATCTTGCCCGCCCCGGCAGCATTCACTGCGTCAATCTCGCACAGGGCATAAAGGAGCCCGTTGTATATTACCAGCAGCATCCCGACAAAAAATATATAGAGGCCGCAAAAAAAGGCCTCGCCGACATCCGCCGGCACAACGGGCAGGCGCAGGGCATGTATGGCGGCGACGAGGCGCTCCACGGCGCAAATCCCACGCAGGGTTCGGAGCTGTGCTCGGCGGTCGAGCTGATGTATTCGCTGGAAACGATGCTCGGCATAACCGGCGACACCGCGCTTGCCGATCATCTGGAGCGCATCGCCTTCAATGCGCTGCCGACACAGGTCTCGGATGATTTCATGCACAAGCAATATTTCCAGCAAGCCAACCAGGTGATGGTCACGCGCCACATCCGGAACTTCAATGTCAACCACGACGGAACCGGCATTGTATACGGCCTGCTCAGCGGCTATCCGTGCTGCAGCTCGAACATGCACCAAGGCTGGCCCAAGTTCACGCAAAACCTCTGGCACGCCGCGCCGGACAACGGGCTGGCCGCGCTTGTATATTCGCCGTCCGAGGTCACCGCGAAAGTCGGCGACGGACGCCGCGTGAAAATCACCGAGGACACGCATTATCCGATGGACGACAGAATCACGTTCACGCTGCGGATCGAGGATGACGCGCGCGCGGAAATCACCTTCCCCCTTCATCTGCGCATCCCCGGCTGGTGCAAAAAAGCGGGCATCACCATAAACGGAAAACCGGAACGCGCCGCCGGAGCCGGGGAGATTGCCGTGATCCATCGAACATGGAAAAGCGGCGACATTGTGGAACTGCGTTTGCCGATGGAGGTGACGACGAGCACATGGCATGAAAACTCCGTGGCCGTGGAACGCGGCCCCCTCGTGTATGCGTTGCGCATGAGGGAGCAATGGACGGAAAAGGCGTTTCCCCCCGAGGATGCGAGCCGCTTTGGCGACACATACCACGAGGTGACCTCGCCCGACGCATGGAACTACGGCCTCGTGCATTTCGACGCGAAAGACGCAGCAAGGCATTTCGAGGTCGCGATTGATGCGGAAAAACAAAGGTCGGATTATTTTTGGAATCTCGAAAACGCTCCCGTGCAAATCAAGGCGAAGGCGCGCCGGATTCCGCACTGGCATTTGTATAACGAAATGACCGGCCCGATTCCCCATTCGAGCAAAAGCTCCGGCTCCCCCGAAAAACAGCCCGACGAGGAAATCATCCTGATTCCCTACGGCTGCACCACATTGAGGATATCGCAATTCCCCGTGGTCAGATAGCCGCAGCCGGAATGGCCGGGCCCGGCTGCGGCTGCCGGGTTTCCTCATGGTGTTTTTCGGAAAACCGGCGAAGCGGGATTGACGGAAAATCCGAAAGATTTCTACATGACGACGGCCAGAGGGAAATCCGGCGGCTATTCGTTAATGCGCCATGAATACTCGCCGCCTTCAGCAACTTTTCTTTGCCAGAAGCGCCTAATCTCATCTCCATAAAACATCATGTCCTCCGTAGCCCTTCTCAAATTCGACAACAAGGAACTGGCGCTGCCGGTCATCACCGGAACCGAAGGCGAAACCGCCATCGACGTGAGCCGCCTGCGCGCTGACACGGGCGCCATCACGTTCGACGAAGGCTACGGCAACACCGGCTCGTGCACGAGTAGCGTCACCTTCATCGACGGCGAAAAGGGCATCCTGCGCTACCGCGGCTATCCCATCGAGCAGCTCGCGGAAAAGTCGAGCTTTGTGGAAACCGCCTATCTCGTGATCTACGGCGAACTCCCCAAGCCCTACGAACGCGCGCAATTCGGCCGCCTCCTCTCCGACAACGCCGCCCTGCGCGAAGGCATGGGCCGCTTCATCCAGAGCTTCCCGCGCGACGCGCACCCGATGTCCGTGCTCTCCGCAAGCCTCAACGCCCTCGGCGCCTACTACCCGCACCTCGCGAGCAACAACCACCAGCGCGACCTCGAACACTTCGACGAAGCCGCCGCCATCGCCATTTCGAAAGTGCGCACCATCGCCGCGCACACCTACCGCGTGCATTTCGGCAAACCGTTCAACTACCCGCGTCCGAACTTCGGCTACTGTGAAAACTTCCTGCACCTGATGTTCACCGAGCCCTACAACGAATACATCGCCAAGGGCGAAGTCGCGCAAGCGCTCAACCTCTTCCTCCTCCTCCACGCCGACCACGAGCAGAACTGCTCCACCTCGACCGTGAAAATGGTCGCCTCCTCCGGCGCCAACCTCTTCGCATCGGTCGCCGCGGGCGTGTGCGCGCTCTGGGGCCCGCTGCACGGCGGCGCCAACGCGGCCGTCATCGACATGCTCCAGAAAATTCACAACGACGGCGACGACGGCACCAAGTTCATCGCCGCCGCCAAGGACGGCAAGGGCCACCGCCTGATGGGCTTCGGTCACCGTGTGTATCGCAACCACGACCCGCGCGCAAAAATCATCAAGCAAAGTTTCTACAACGCGCTCAGCAGCCTCGGCATCAAGGACGACCCGCTCCTCAACATCGCGATGAAACTCGAACAGGCCGCCCTGCACGACGAATATTTCATCTCGCGCAAACTCTACCCGAACGTCGATTTCTACTCGGGCCTCATCATGCGCGCCATCGGCATTCCCGTGGACATGTTCACCGTGATGTTCGCCATCGGGCGCATGCCCGGCTGGATCGCGCAATGGCGCGAGGTTGCTGCAAACCCGAAGGGCAAAATCTACCGTCCGCGCCAGATCTACACCGGTCACGTCAAGCGCGACTACGTGCCCATGCACGCGCGCATCCAAGCCGTGCTGGCAGAGAAAAAAGAAGGCGAAAAGCAGGAAGGGTGAAAAAGTGAAGGGTGAAGATTGAGCACGCGAAGGGCGTGCCACCCGTCAAAGGACGCGTGCGACAAGGAGCGGCGGCGTCCCGCCGCCGGACACGACGAAGTCGTGCACGGTTTGGGGAATTTATAAATCAATTTTGGCGAGGCTTCGCCTCGTCCGGCGGCGGGACGCCGCCGCTCCTTGTCGCACGCGTTCTTCCTGACGCGCCTCCTGTTATTTCTTCTCTGGAAATGCGATTTTCTCGTCGGCAGGCTCACCCGCGCGGTCGCGTTTTTTCGCGCCGTAATACGCGTAGTTTTTGCTGTAATAGGAATAATCCGCGCCTGCGTTTTTCGGGACGCGGTTGAGCACGACGCCCAAGATTTCCTTGTCGAGGCCGGTGATCGTCTGCTGCGCGCGGAGCACCATGCTGAGCGGATTGCGGCGATACTGGATGAGCAGGAGGACATTGTCCATCAGGCTCGTGATCACGGCGGCGTCGCTCACACCGATGATCGGCGGGGCGTCGAAGACGATGCGGTCATACTGACCGCGCAGGTCGGCGAGGATTTCCTTGAGGCGGTCGGCGTAAAAGAGGCTGAGCGTGAAGCCGCTGACAGAGCCGCTGGGAATAAAGTCGAGGCCGGGCGCGATGTTGCGGCTGCGGCACTGGTCGAGCGTGACCTTGCTTTGCAGGAGATCGGCGAGGCCGGGAGTCTTGGCAACGTTGAGGAGATGATGCTGCGTTGGGCGGCGGAGATCGGCGTCAATGAGGAGCACGCGCTCGCCGGCGGCGCCCATTGCGCGGGCGAGACGGAGAAGCGTGGTCGATTTGCCTTCGCCCGGGCCGGCGGAGAGCATGACGAGCGTGTGGGCGCCGGTTTTGGGTTTGTTGCGAAGGGCGAGCGTGATGTTCGTCTGGAGCACGCGGAAGGGCTCGTCCTCGGAGGGGTCGAGCGGTTCCTCGGCGGGCTTGCGCGCGGAGAGCGACGCGGGAATGACTCCGAGCACGGGGCGCTGGAGGCGGCGCTCGGTGTCGGCCACGCTGCGGAAGCTGGCGTCGAACATGTCGATGAGGAGCGCGGCGCCGATGCCGAGCACCGCGCCGAAGAGAAGCGCGAAGCTGATGTTGACGGGCCAGCTCGGGCGCGCGGGCTCGATCTTGGCCTCCGCCTTGCTGAGCACCTCGACGGGGCGCTTGGGCTGGTTGTAGTCGATTTCGCGCTGGCGGAGCGTGAGCTTGAAGGTGGTGTAGAGGCGCGTGGCTTCGTCGAGTTTTTGCACGGCTTCCTCGAAGGGGCGCATGCGCTTGGCGGCGTTTTCGATTTGGGCAGCGCGGGCTTCGTCGAGTTGTTTTTTGAGCCCGGTGACGCGGGCCTCGGCTTCGCCGGCCTTGCTTTTGAGCGTGTATTCGTAGCCGGTGAGCTGGGCGATGAGCTGGTTTTTGATTTTCGCGAGATTGTCGCGGGCGACGATCATCTCGGGATGCGCCTCGCCGAGTCGGGCGGAGAGCTTGGTGACGTTTTGCTCGGCCTCGAGGTAGGTTTGCTGGAGGCGCTGGATGCCGGGGTCCTCGATGAGCTGGGCGTTGACGAGGGTGAGGCGTTTTTCGGGCGGTATGTCGCGGAAACTTTCGTAGCGGGTTTTGAGGCTGTTGGCATCGACATTGAGAGCGACGAGCGTGCTTTGCATCTGGCGGAGGCGCTCGACTTCCATGTCGTTGTTGCGGGGATTGGTGAGGTCGATGCCGGATATGCTGAGCTCGGCGCGGAGTTTTTCGACGGCGTCGCGCTGGGCGGTGACGACCTTGGCCTGCGCGTCGAGCTGGCTGTGCAGCTCGGCGAGATCGGCTTTTTGCGCGGCGGTGGCGAGGTTGATGCGATCCTCGGTGTAGATGGCGACGATTTCGTTGGCGATGGCGGCGGCAAGCGCGGGGTCGCGGGCGTCGGCTGTGATTTCAAGGATCGAGGAGGTCTTGGGCGACTCCACGGAGATGAGGTTTTTCTTCGTGAGATAATCGTAGGTGAAATCCACCGGGAATGGAGTGGAAATGCCGAGCGAGGCGGCGATTTTTTCGTTGAGCCGGAGGCGCTCGATGACGGGGTGGATGATCTTGGGCGACTTGATCGTGCGCAGCTGGTCCTGCACGAAATAGGGGTCGTAGTAGTCGCTGGTCTGCGCCTGGAAAACGGCATTGGTGTTGCCGATTTTGAGCACGCGGATGGACGCGGTGGAGCGATACCACTTGGGCAGAAACGCCGTGACCGCGACGGTCGTGACGACGACAAGCGCGAGGATGAGCAAGATGAGCGCCTTGCGCAAATTGAGTGTTTGCAGAAACGCGGGAAGCGGCGCGTTGTCCTTGACTGGATCTGAGTTGGCCATGCGGGCGCTTCATAACCAATGTGCGCGCTGTGGCATCAGCAAGCACTTTATGCGCGCGCGTGGCGCGGGCATTCCGTCAACCCTGCCATTGACCCCATGCCCGGCCTGCGCTTTGTTCTTACCTTTCTTTTCACACAACCGACACCTTCACCACTTATGTCAACGCCGTCCGCACCCACCGAAGTCTCCATGGAAACCATCGTCGCGCTCTGCAAGCGCCGCGGTTTCATCTTCCAGTCGTCCGAAATCTACGGCGGTCTCAACGGCTTCTTCGACTACGGCCCGCTCGGCTCCGAGATGAAGAAAAACATCCGCGACTGCTGGTGGAACGACATGGTGCGCCGCCGCGACGACATCGTCGGCATCGAGTCCTCGATCATCATGCACCCGAAAGTCTGGCATGCCTCGGGCCACGTCGCCGGCTTCACCGACCCGCTCGTCGATTGCAAAGTCTCGAAGCAACGCTACCGCGCCGACCAGCTCTTCTTCGCCCCCGTCGTCATTGACGGCAAGACCGCCGGCTACGTCTCCGCGCTCGAAAGCGAAAGCACCGCCACCGAGCTGCAGGCCGCCGCCGAAAACTTCAAACGCAAAAAAGCCATCCAAGGCGCGCTCGCGCCCGTGGAGCCCCGCGACCTCACCGAGGCCCAGCCCGACGAAATCCCCCAAATCCCCTCCCCCGCCACCGGCGAACCCGGCAGCCTCACCCCGCCGCGCGCGTTCAACATGATGTTCGAGACCTACGTCGGCGCGCTCCGCGACGCCTCCGCCGTCGCCTACCTCCGCCCCGAAACCGCGCAGGGCATGTTCGTCGATTTCAAAAACGTCGTGGACACCGGCCGCGTGAAACTGCCCTTCGGCATTGCGCAGGTCGGCAAATCCTTCCGCAACGAAATCACGCCGCGCAATTTCATCTTCCGCTCGCGCGAGTTCGAGCAGATGGAAATGGAATATTTCATCCACGAGGACGCCGACTGGTCGAAATGCCACAAGGACTGGATCGAATGGTGCCGCCAGTGGCTCATCTCCATCGGCCTCCCCGAATCGCACCTCTCGCTCTACGACCACCCGAAGGCCAAGCTCTCGTTCTACTCGAAGGGCACGACCGACATCATGTTCAAGTATCCCTTCGGCGTGCAGGAGCTCTGGGGCATCGCCGCGCGCGGCAACTACGACCTCACGCAACACGCCGAGGCAAGCGGCAAGCCGCAGGAAATCTTCGACGAAGCCACAAAGAAAAAATTCGTCCCGCACGTGATCGAGCCCGCCGTCGGCACCGACCGCATTTTCCTCGCCGCCCTCTGCGCCGCCTATGTTGAGGAGCAGGTGACCGACGAAAAAGGCAACACCGAGACGCGCATCGTGCTCCGCCTCTCCCCGCGCATCGCTCCGGTGAAAGTCGCCGTGCTCCCCCTCCTCAAAAACAAGGAAGCCCTCGTGGGCCGCGCGCAGGAACTCTACAAAAAAATCAAACGCAAATACACCGCCTTCTACGACGAGTCCGGCGCGATTGGCCGCCGCTACCGCCGCCAGGACGAAATCGGCACGCCCTGGTGCGTGACGATCGATTTCGACACCATCGAAAAAGACGGCACCTTCACCCTCCGCGACCGCGACACGATGCAGCAAAAACGCATCACCGAGGACGACCTCTTCAAGCTCCTCGACGAGCAGGTTTACTGAGAGGCCGGAAAACGCTTCCAATAAATACCGATTTTTCATCCAAGTTCTTCCCTTGGATTGAAATGGTCGGGGCGGAGAGATTCGAACTCTCGACCTCCTGCTCCCAAAGCAGGCGCTCTACCAGGCTAAGCTACACCCCGTGGCAGCCGCACACACGAACGCGCCCCGTCTGCCCTGT
This sequence comes from Ereboglobus sp., assembly GCA_029974595.1. GTDB lineage: Bacteria > Verrucomicrobiota > Verrucomicrobiia > Opitutales > Opitutaceae > Ereboglobus. Next base: position 20,114 of record JARKRC010000027.1, read on the forward strand.
CAACGTTCTTGCATATCTGTGAATAACTAATCCAATCTCTTCTTGCTACGACAAACCATTCGCTCTAACGATACGTCCGCAATCTTTAATCCATGGACACCATTTCTTCGCGTGAATCAAATACCAACTACCTGCCTTTGGCCGGGGTTATCGCCGGGGTCGCCGCACTCCTGCTCGCAATTTTTGCCTTCGTCAAAATCAGTTCGCTGAAAAACGAAGTCGCAGAGCTGAAAGACCTCTCAAACCGCGTCAGCGGCATCGAAACACAAGTTTCCCAGACGGCCAACGCCGTCCAGGTTGCGAACAACGCAGCCCAAGTCGCAAACGAAACGAGGAACAGCCTCATGAGCGTCGCGCGCGACACCAACAATTCCTTCAAACAAGTCAGCGACCAGCTCGGCGAACTCCGCACCCGCCTCGACAAGGCGCCGGCCCGCCCCGCCCCCGCGCAAGGCAGCAAGACCGCCCAGCCCGCCGTCGCCGCCGGTCCCGGCGAATACATCGTCAAGGCAGGCGACACCTCGGGCACCAAGATCGCCGCCGCCAACGGCGTTTCCCTCGCCGACCTGATGGCCGCCAATCCCGATGTCGACTGGCGCCGCCTCAAGATCGGCCAGAAGCTGAATCTTCCCGCGAAGAAATAATTTCCCGGCCTTTGCAAACCTCCCGAGCCAGCAGCCGGGAGGTTTTTTTTACCCAAAACCCAACCACTCAATCCCGCCCCATGCCCGCGCGCAGACAAAAGACACCCAAAAAAACCGCCGGGCCCGCACGCTGGAAAAAAGGCGGAAGCGAGTCGGTCGCCCGCACGCGCATCTTCGACGTGCTCACCGCGCGCTACACGCATCCAAGGCGCAAAACCTCGCGTGATTTCTACGTCATCGACGCGCCCGATTGGGTCAATGTCGTCGCGCTTACGACCGACCACAGGCTCGTGCTCGTGCGCCAGTTTCGCTTTGGCATAAACGATTTTTCGATCGAGATCCCCGGCGGCGTGATCGACCCCGGCGAAAAGGATCCCGTGGCCGCCGGCCTGCGCGAACTGCGCGAGGAAACCGGCTACGAGGGCCTCCGCGCGCGCCTTCTCGGCAGCATCCGCCCGAACCCCGCGATCCTCAGCAATCGCTGCCACCTCGTGCTTGTCGAGGAGTGCGAGAAAACCAGCGCGCTTGAGTGGGATGATGACGAGGAAATCGAAATCCTCCTCGCGCCCGTCGATCACGTTTACGAGTGGGCGCGCAACGGGAAAATCTCGCATGCCCTCGTGCTCGACGCGCTCCTCCTCTTCGCGCCCCATTGGGAAAAATTAAAATAGCGAGGGCACGGATCGGGTGACTTGGGCTGGAAGCCCGCGCCACGCAACCCGGCTGCCGGCAGATCGAATCCACAGATATTTTTGCCCTTTCTGCGTGATTGCCTCGCATCTCCCGGCGCGCATGATGCAGCGCTTTAATTTTCAACAACTCCCTCCATGCCGCATCCAGCTCCCCAGCCGTTTGAACCCTACATCCCCGACAACACGAAACTCCCCGAGTTCACCTTGCGCGCAGTCGCCACCGGCGCGGTTCTGGGCATGGTCTTTGGCGCGTCGTCACTTTATCTCGTCCTGAAAGTCGGCCTTACGGTGAGCGCCTCGATTCCGGTGGCGGTCATCTCGCTCGCGATTTTTCGCGCCTTGTCGAAAGTCGGCGTGCGCGATTCCAGCATCCTGGAAAACAACATCACGCAAACCGCCGGCTCGGCGGGCGAGTCGATCGCGTTCGGCGTGGGTGTCACCATGCCGGCGATTTTTATCCTCGGCTTCGACCTCGAGCTGACGCGCGTGATGCTCGTGGCCGTGCTGGGCAGCCTGCTCGGCATCCTCATGATGATTCCGCTGCGCCGCACGCATATCGTCGAGGATCACGGCATCCTGAAATATCCGGAGGGCACCGCGTGCGCCGCCGTGCTCAAGGCCGGGGCGAACGCCGCGGACCGCGCGGCCGCGTCGCCGTCCGCGAAGGCCGAAATGCAAGCCGCGGAATCCGCGGGGCTGGGGAAATCACTCGGCGCGAAACAGATCTTCATCGGGTTCGGTATCGGCCTGGTTTACAAGACGCTTTATTCCGCGTTCAGGTGCTGGACGGAGGTGCCGCAGAAAATTTTTGGAAAGCCGCTCGCCGGCTCATCGGTTGCGCTCGAAGGCTCGCCGGAGCTTTTGGGCGTCGGTTATGTGATCGGCCCGCGCATCGCGGGCATCATGTGCGCGGGTGGCGCGCTTTCGTACCTGGTGCTCATTCCGCTGATCAAGTTTTTCGGGGACGGCGCGGCGATTCCGCTTCCTCCCGGGGAAATACCGATCAGCCAGGTGCCGCTTGAGGAAGTGCCCAACATGATTCGCGGCGCGTATGTGCTTTACATCGGCGCTGGCGCGGTGGCGGCGGGCGGCGTCATCAGCATGATCCAGGCGGCGCCGGCCATCTGGCGCGGCATCAAGGCGAGCCTCAAGGACATGCGCCCGTCGCAAAAAAACAGCGCCGCCGCCGGGGGCGGCAAATTGCCGCGCACGATGCGCAACATTCCGATGAAGTATGTGCTCATCGGCATCGTGGTGCTCATGACCATCATCACCTTTGCGCCATCGCTTCACATGAACATTCTCGGCGCGCTGCTCATCGTGATTTTTGGATTTTTGTTTGTGACGGTGTCGTCGCGGCTGACGGGTGAGATCGGCTCCACATCGAATCCCACGTCGGGCATGACCGTGGCGACGCTGCTGTTCACCTGCCTGGTGTTTCTTCTGGTGGGATGGACGGGCGGCACCTACTACGTGACCGCGCTTTCGGTCGGCGCGATCGTGTGCATCGCCGCAGCCAACGGCGGCACGACATCGCAGGATTTGAAAACGGGGTTTCTCGTCGGAGCGACGCCGCGTTACCAGCAATACGCCATTCTGGCCGGGGCGCTTTGCTCGGCGCTCGTTCTTGGATTGATTCTCCAGAAATTGAATGATCGGGGCACGGTGTATGTGCCGGTCAAGGATGTCGCCCCGGCCGGTTTGCATGTCGATGTATCGACGCTTTCCCGCCAGGAAAAATTGAAGGGGCCGCAAGCGCGCGACGACTCGGCCGCCTACTACACCTGGCACAAGACTGGCAATGCCGGGGGCCGCGAAGGAAAATATCTCGTCAATGCGCAAGGCGACGCCGTCTGGTATGTCGATCCGGCCATCAACGGCATCTTCAAAAAGCGGCCCGACGGCAGCGACGTAAGCAGCAGCAAGTTCGACGCGCCGAAGGCCACGCTCATGTCGTATATCATCAAGGGCATCCTCGACCAGCGGCTGCCGTGGGCGCTGGTGCTGATCGGCGTGATGATCTCGGTGACGCTGCAATTGTCGTTTGTGCCCGCGCTGGCATTTGCGGTGGGCGTGTATCTGCCGCTGTCGTCAACGACGCCGATTCTCGTCGGCGGAATCATTCGCTGGCTGATCGACCGGCGCACGCGCAAAAAGTCCGAATACGCGAAGCTCACCGAGGAACAGTTCAATGCCGAGGCCGACAAGAGCCCGGGCGTGTTGCTCTCATCGGGTTACATCGCGGGCGGGGCGATTGCGGGCATAGGCATTGCGATCCTGCTGGGCGGCTTTGACGAGTTGAGCAACGCCATCGAAAAATTCTCCGCCGCGCACAATCCGCTTTATGCGGGGCCATACGCTCATGTTCTCTCCCTGATCCCGTTTGCGATCCTCGCGGTGTTTCTCTACGGAGTGGCGCGCGAGTGGTTCCTCGCGCCGAGAAAAAAATCGTAGGAAATCGCGCCCCTTACCGCTGCTGTCCCAGCGCGCGCAGGTGATATTGGACTTTTTCTATTTCATCAAAAAGCCCCAGCTCCGCGGCGGCGCGCATCCGCAGGCGCAACACCAGTTCCGATTCCGCCCAATCCGGGGGCAGCCTCGACAGCGCGAGCCAGCCGTCGCCGATGCGGGCCGGTTTGCTCCAGAGCGCATTGACCGCCTCCATGACGAGTTCGGCGGGCGCGAGCGGGAGGGACGCATCCGTGGCATCCGGCGAAACGAGAAACTGCATCCCGCCGATCTGCGTGTCGCTGCCGGCCTCGCGGACGATCACGTTGTAAATGCGATCAGCCAGCAGCACGCGCTCCTGCGTGGTTTCGAGCTGGTCGATGCGCAGCGGCGGAAGCATGTTTACCGCGATGCGCGGCGGGGCGCTCCGATCGTCCGGATCGACAACGGCCACGTCATATCGCACGCCCGGGCGCGGCGCCCAGGTGATCGTCGGATTGACAAAACGCGTGACGCCAAACGGCGATGTCACCAGCACGCGACCCGTGCCCTCCCTTGGCCCCGAATAAGGCGCTCCGATGAGCGCTTCGCGCGGCGACGCCAGAAAATCCACTTCGTTCGCGCCCGGCTGCGCCGGCGTCTCCGGGCGGATCGACTCCGGCCCCTTGACCGTCCTGGTGAATCCATTTTTTGGATACACGATCGTCACGCTGTTGCCCGCCGGCACGCTGATCGCGGCCCCGGCGGGGACGGCGAGCGTCGTTGCGAGCGGCGCGATTTTGCCGTTGACGCGGACGCCCGACACGTCGCCCGCAGGCACGAGATACGCCGCGGGCGGAACCGGCCCGGCTTTCTTTTTCCAGGCGCGAAGCCCGATCGAAATGACGGCGCCCGCGAGAATAGCGGCCACCACGAAACCCGCCGCTGCAAACCGCAGGATGCGGCGTTTGCGGCGTTCGTCAGGGGTGAGTCGGAGAAGTTCATCCATGGCGTATGCAGGTGACATTTAGGAGAAACAAAGTGTCTTGTGGAAGCAAAAGGTGCCTCGCTTTTTCGCGCGCGTTTTCCAAGCTCTTCCGTTCATGAGTTGCGACCCAAAGGATTCTTCACTTGTGGACATTGTTGCCAGCGCCGCCACCTCCGCCACGCAGCGCCCTTCGTGGGACGAGTATTTCATGGCGACGGCGCTGCTGATCTCGACGCGTTCCCCGTGCGAACGCCTGCATGTGGGCTGTGTGATCGTAAGCGGCGGTTCGCGCAAAAACCGCATCGTGGCCGCCGGCTACAACGGCTACCTCCCCGGCGTCCCGCATATCTCGCGCGTTCGCGACGGGCACGAGCAGGCCACCGTGCATGCCGAGCAAAACGCCATCGCCGACGCCGCGCGCCGTGGCAGCTCCGTGGAAGGCTGCGTGGCTTATGTGACCCACTATCCCTGCATCAACTGCGCGAAAATCCTCGCCGCCGCCGGGATTGCGGAGATGCGGTATCGCGACGATTACAACAACGATCCGATCGTCGCCCCGATGCTCGCCGACGCCGGCGTGCAAATCATAAAACTGTAACCGCCGCGCGCCTTACCGGCCGCCGCGCCGCCAGTGCTGGCCGGGCTTGCCCTTGGGATGATGGCCGGGATGCGCGCCGCCGTGAGGACGTCCGCCTGCGGAGCGCGACTGGTTCTGGCCCCGCGAGCCTTTTGCGAGGCCGCCGTTGCCGCCGCCGCGCTGGTGTTGTCCGCCGCCCTTGCGACGCGGGTTTTGCATCGGGCGCGAGGTGTCGATGTGCGGGGGCGCGCCGTTTGCATAGGGAAAACCGTCGAGCGCGAGGCGTTCGATGCGCGCGCCGATGAAACGCTCGATGTCGCGCACGTCGCCGGATTCCTCGGGCGTAACGAGCATGAGGGCGTCGCCCTCGGCGGCTGCGCGTCCGGTGCGGCCAATGCGGTGCACGTAGTCGTCGGGTTTTTCGGGAACGTCGAAATTGATGACGTGCGAAACACCGGAGACATCGATGCCGCGCGCGGCGATGTCGGTCGCGACAAGCACGTCGTAGCGCCCGCTTTTGAAACCCGCGAGGGCTTCGGTGCGCTGGTTTTGGGAGCGGTTGGAGTGGAGCGTCGCGGCGGGATGCCCGGCGGCTTTCAGCCTGCGGGCGATGCGGTCGGCGCCATGCTTGGTGCGCGAGAAAATGATGACGCTTTTGAAGTCGGTGCGGTTGAGCAGCGCGAGGAGGAGCTCGAATTTCTGCTCGTGCAGGACGGGGCAGAGTTTGTGTGTGACGGTTTCGGTGACGGAACGGGCGCGGCCGATTTCGATGCGCTCGGGATCGCGGAGCGCGAAACGCGCGACGGCCTCGATCTCCGGCGGCACGGTGGCGGAAAAGAAGAGCGTCTGGCGCCGCGGCGGGCATTGCGAGACGATGCGGCGCACGTCGTTGATGAAACCCATGTCGAGCATGCGGTCCACTTCGTCGAGCACGAGCACCTCGATGCCTGCAAGGGAGAGTGCTTTTTCCTGGAGGAAATCGAGAAGGCGCCCGGTGGTGGCGATGAGGATGTCGGTGCCGTTGCGGAGCGCGGCGCGCTGGCTGCCGTAACCGACTCCGCCGTGGATGACGGCGGCGCGGAGGTCGGTGAAACGTCCGAGTTCGCGAAAGGAGGTCTCGACTTGCGCGGCGAGTTCGCGCGTGGGTTCGAGCACGAGCACGCGCGGCGGGCCCTTGCGATGAGCGCCGAGGCGGGCGAGGATGGGCATGGCGAACGCGGCGGTTTTGCCGGTGCCGGTTTGCGCGGAGCCGATGAGATCGCGTCCGCCGAGGACGGCGGGAATGGCGCGCAGCTGGATGGGCGTGGGCTGTGCATAGCCCATCGCCTGCGAGGCGCGCACGAGAGTGTCGGGCAATCCGAGTTGTTTGAATGGCATGGTGTTGCCGTTGATAACGCGCAGCGCGGGCGGCGGTTGGCGAGGGAAAATGCGGAACGCCGCCGCCCGCAACTTTCTCTAACAGGGGCGAGAAGCGGGACAAATACCTTGCGTGGCACGGGATACGATAGCGCATATTTTGCTTTCCAGTTAAGTTTCCATGGCACTTTATGCGCAGTGGTCGTCGATTGTCTGCGCAAACACCGCAAACACACACGCCAAAATCTCTTTTCCATGGAAACTCTCGATAATCCTGCCAGACGCAGCCGCATCCTTGTATCGCAATTCAAGCAGTCGCAGATCTACAGGGATTACGAGCAGGCGTTTCGCGAGGCGACGGGGCTGCCGCTGAGCCTGCGGGCGGTCGAGGCGTTCGATTTGCAGCACGCGGACGATCCGAGGCAAAATGCGTTTTGCGCGCTCGTGGCGAAGCCGGGCCAGTCGTGCGCGCTGTGCCTGCAACTGCAGCGCGAGATCGAGCAGATGGCACAGCGCGAGCCGGCGACGCTGAAGTGCTTCGCGGGCTTGTGCGATTCGGCGGTGCCGATTCGCGTGGGCGAAAACCTGGTGGCGTTTTTGCAGACCGGGCAGGTGTTTTTCCAAAAACCGACCGCGGCGCAGTTCGACAAGCTCGCGCGGCAGATCACGAAATGGGGCGCGGAGGTCGACCTGAAATCGCTCGAGGAGGCGTATTTCCAGAGCCGCGTCATCACGAGGAAACAATACGAATCGATTTTGCGGCTGCTCACGGTTTTTGCGCAGCACCTCGCCGCGATCAGCAACCAGCTCATGGTGCAGGAGGAGCATGCCGAGTCGCCCGTGATCGCCAAGGCGCGCAGCTTCATCCACGAGCACCAGGACGACGACCTCACGCTCGCGCAGGTGGCGCAATCGGTGAACACGAGCGCGTTTTATTTCTGCAAGATGTTCAAGAAAGCCACCGGCATGACATTCACCGACTACCTCGCCCGCGTGCGCGTGGAGAAAGTGAAAAACCTCCTGCTCAACCCGCACAAACGCGTGAGCGAGGCGGCATTCGAGGCGGGCTTCCAGTCGCTGTCGCAGTTCAACCGCGTGTTTCGCAAGCTCGAAGGCTGCTCGCCGACGACGTATCGCGATCAACTGCAAACGGTGATCTCGACACGCTGACCGCCCGGTCGCCCCGCGTCGTCAAAAATGCGCCGCTCCCTATTTTCTCTTCGCCAAACGGGAATGAAGCGCGAATAACACCCGCATGTTTCTTGCTGTTTCGATATCCGTGCTGGTGCTCGCGGCCTTTTCGGCGGCGATCTTGATCACTGCGCATAACGCCCGCAAACGCCAGGCCGCGTCCGTTTCGGTCGATCTCGGCGGACGCCTTCCGGCCCAGCGCCGCCGTCCCTGCGGCCGCCACGGCGATGGCAACTGCGAGGATTGCGACAACAAGCACCATCATCACGACCATCACGACGACGCCTGCGAGGGACATTGCCACGGGCGCGACAACTGATTTTTTCCGCCCCCCCCCGCCACCCTTTCATTCCTCAATCAGCACCCTGCATTCATGTTCGCGCCCATCCTCGCCCCCTCCATCCTCGCTGCAGATCACGCCAACCTCGCCGCCGGAACCGCCGCCGTCGAAAACCTCGCGCGCCCGCAGGAACTGGCATGGGTGCACCTCGACATCATGGACGGGCATTTTGTGCCCAACCTGTCCTTCGGCCCGCAAACCGTCGCCGCGCTCCGTCCGAACTCGCGCCTCTTTTTCGACACGCACCTGATGCTCGACGAGCCGCATCGCTACATCGAGGCCTTTGCCAAGGCCGGCGCGGATCTCATCAGCATCCACATCGAGCCCGATTACGACCATGCCGGCACGCTCGCCCGCATCCGCGAGCTCGGCTGCAAAAACGGCATCGTCCTCAACCCCGGCACGCCCGCAGCCGCCATCGAGCCGCACCTCGCCCGCGTCGATCTCGTGCTCGCGATGACCGTGCAGCCCGGCTTCGGCGGCCAAAGCTTCCGCCGCGACGTGCTCCCGAAAATCACGCAGATCGACACGTGGCGGCGCGAACGCTCGCTCGCGTTCCGGCTCGAAGTGGACGGCGGCATCGACCTCGACACCGCCGCCGAGTGCCGCGCCGCCGGGGCCGACACCTTTGTCGCCGGCACATCGTTTTTCGCCGCCGCCGACCGCGCCGCCTTTGCCGCAAAAATCGCCGCGCTTTGAAACCTTTGCGCCCCGGAACGCTCTTAACTACTCATGAAATTCCTGCCGATCATCGCCGCGTTGCTCCTTCCCCTTCTTGCCGCCGCCCAAGGCGAATCGGCATTGCGCCAGCAACATGAAAAGGAATTGGAAGCCGCGCAAAAAGCGTCCGCAGCCCTCGCCTCCGGCGCCGATCTCCCCGAATACGCCGCCGCGCTGAAAAACGAGGCCATCGCGCTCAACCTGCTCGGACGTTCCGACGAAGCCCTCGCCCGGCTGCAACAGGCCGCGAAGGCCGCGCCGGACGATTCCGACATAAAAATGCAGACCGCCGTCGTTCTCGATTATCTCGGCAGGCACGACGAGGCCGGCGCAATTTACGACGGGCTTTTTGAAAAAATCCAGGACTGGCGCGCCGAGCGCATCAAGGCGCGGAAAGCCGGCGACAAGACAAAGATGTCCGCGCAGCAGCAGGAGATTCTCGAAGTGTCGCTCGCCATCACCGCAAACGCCGCCGTCAACAACGCCCTCCGCGGCAAACCAGAGCAAGCGCTCCTGCAGTTTACGAGCATCTACGAATCGCGCAGCACGCTTGTCGATGCCGACCAATACACGGATCAGGCCGCCGGCTGGCGCATCTGGCTGACAGCGGGGATGCGCGGTGGCGACGGTATGCGCGCCGACGTCGCGACCGAGATGCTCGCCAAGACGCTCCGCGTTTCCACGCCGCCCGCCGACGCGCTCCTTAAACTCTGGCTCGGCAAGGGAGTCTGGGCGGACATCACCGCCGCAATCGACGGCATGAGCGTTTCTGCCGCCGAAAAGGAAGCCATCCGCACGCGGATGCACCTGCTGGCCGCCGCCTATTTCCGCCACATCAAACGCGACACCGAGACCGCGCTCACGCTGCTCGACGCCGAAAACGCCCGCCCCTTCAACGGCTGCGTCGAGCGCCTGTTCATCCGCAGGGAAATCGCCGAGCTGCGGAAATAACAACCGTCGGCGCCGTTGACCAAGGCTTGCTCAGGCGGGTGTTTTTGGAAACGGCGGCCAGATTTGTGCAGTTCTGGGATTCGGACAGAATGAACAAGATGGAAAATAAGATGCCCCGTTAATTCCTGTCCAAAATCAAATCCTCTCAAGTTGTGATATTGGCCCGGGTTGCTAAACTCGAAAACAATGAGTCGGGGTTTCGTGGAAAGTTCGGATGATGAAAACTCCTATGCGAAATCGCCGGGAATGGATTCCCGTTTAAAAACGTCGAGTTCGGCCATGAAGAAGCAGGTGGTTAAGAGAGGTTGGGCTGGTTGCGGCGGAAAGGATGAGTGCGTTGGAAAATGCAGGGACGGAGGAATGGTGCAAGAAAAATAACACATTATTATGTGTTTCTTAACATGTGTATATTTTTCAGTTCTATACTTGGTAACGTCTATGAATGCCGCTTGAGCTTTCAGATGCGTTTCGTCGGGTGCTGCGCTCCTATCGCAAGCAGAAAGATTGGAGCCAGATGAAGCTGGCGATGGAGGCCGGGATGCACTTGAACGCCCTTGGCAGCCTGGAGCGCGGCCTGTATTCTCCGAGTCTGCAGACGGTGTTTCAACTTTGCAGGGCGCTCGCAATTCCAGTATCGGAGTTCTTGGATGAGCTCGAAAAGCTGATGACCCTGGATGAAAAGGCATCCCCGCCTGCCCGCCGGAGTCGCAAGTCCCCGGCTCCTTCTTCCTGGTAACGCCATTCGCGGCGCGGGGTGCAGCGGCTTGGTTCGCGCCCCGACATCCGCGTGCCGATGTGCGAAAAATCAGAGGGGAGGTTCGCAACAAGGCGGGGAATTTATGTGAGGTGCAGAGTGAAGGGTGAAAAAGGAAGAGCGAATTTCCGAGGCACGCCTGTGCCACATGCAAAACAGGGCAAACGCGGTTTGCGTTTGCCCTGCCTGTGATGCTTTTCGCGAAAGCCGCTCAGACTTTTGCGAGCGCTTGTTCGAGGTCGGCCTGGATATCGACGAAATCCTCGATGCCGATCGACAGGCGGATGAAATCCTGCGTCACACCGGAGGCCTTGAGCTCGGCTTCGTTGAGCTGGCTGTGCGTCGTGCTGGCGGGATGAATCGCGAGCGAGCGGGCGTCGCCGATGTTCGCGAGATGCGAGAACATTTGCAGCGACTCGATGAAGCGCTTGCCCGCGTCGAAGCCGCCTTTGACGCCAAATCCGAGAAGACCGCCGAAGCCGCCTTTCAAATACTTTCTGGCATTGGCGTGATGCGGGCTGTCCGGAAGACCGGGATAATTGGTCCAGGCGATTTTCGGATGCGATGACAGGAATTCGGCTGCCTTGAGCGTGTTTTCGCAAATGCGGGCCATGCGCAGGTGCAGCGTTTCGAGGCCGACGAGCGTCATGAAGGCGTTGAAGGGCGAGATGCAGCCGCCGGTGTCGCGCAGGAGCTGGAGGCGCATTTTCATGATGTAGGCGATGTTTGCGCCGCCGGCAGGCGGAAAGGCCTTGAAGGCGTCCCAGTGCACGAGGCCGTGGTAGCTGGGATCGGGTTGCGTGAGGCCGGGGAATTTCGCGGCGTGTTTGCCCCAGTCGAAATTGCCGCCGTCAACGACGATGCCGCCGATGGAGTTGCCGTGGCCACCCATGTATTTCGTGGAGGAATGCACGACGACGTTGACGCCCCATTCGAAGGGGCGGTTCAGGACCGGCGAGAGGCAGGTGTTGTCCACGATGAAGGGCACGCCGGCTTCGCGGGCAATGGCGGCGATTTTTTCGAAATCAACGACGTTGAGCGCGGGATTGCCGAGGCCCTCGGCGTAGAAGGCCTTCGTGTTCGGGCGCACGGCGCGGCGAAAACCCTCGGCGTCGAGCGCATCCACGAAGCTCACGTCGATGCCGATTTTTTTGAAGGTGTAATGGAAGAGCGAGTAGGTGCCGCCGTAGAGTTGCGCGACGGAGACGATGTGGTCGCCCGCGCCGGCGATGTTGAGGATGGCGGAGGTGATGGCGGCTTGGCCCGAGGCAAACGCGAGCGCGCCGCTGCCGCCTTCGAGCGCGGCGACGCGCTGCTCGAACACGTCGGTCGTCGGGTTCATGATGCGCGTGTAGATGTTGCCGAGCTCCTTGAGTCCGAAAAGATTCGCGGCGTGGTCGGTATCGCGGAAAGCGTAGCTGCTGGTCTGGTAGATCGGCACGGCGCAAGAGCCCGTGGTCGGATCGGCCTTTTGGCCGGCGTGAAGTGCTTTGGTGCCAAGTCCTGTGAGTTTCATGATAAGTAGAAAAGTAAAAATGTTGCCGCGCGGGGTGGAGATGGCAAGCGGGCGCGGGGTCTGAAAAAGTGGAGGGGCGGTTTTATACAAAAATATAACTATGAACGACGCGGCTCAATCCCGGCGGTGTTTTTGCCTGGCGAGTTCGAGCAGGTCGGCAAATGCGGCGTGATTTTTGAAACACTGCAGATCGGGGTCCTGCGACATCCAGGCGGCGTCATCGTAGCCGAGGCTGATTGCGAGCGCGAGCATCCGGAGCGCGTCGTCGAACGTGTGTGTCAGCGCGAGGCTGCAGGCGAGGTTGTAGTGCGCGGTGGCGTCGCCGGGACGCATGCGCACGAGTTTGCGATCCATTTTGAGGCCGTCGGCGATGCGTCCGGCTTTTGTGTACATGCCGCCGAGGATTTCGATCACCGAGTCGTATTGCGGCTCGCGGCGGAGCACGGATTCGAAAAAGGAAATCTCGAAGGTGTAATCCTTGTCCTCTTTGCGTGACATGGGCGGGCGGTTCCCTGCGGGGCGCAAACGACGGCGCGCGGGCGGCGCGGTCAGCGTTTGGCGGGCCGGTTTTTGCAGGCGCCGGTCTTGCGGAACGAATCGCATTGCGCGTTCACCTGAAGACGCTGCGAGCACGGGGTGAGTCCGAGTTTCGAGGAAATGGTGGCGCCGTACCATTCCATGAAGGGCGCGTTGACTTCGAAGATGCGGTCGCAATCCACGCAGATCACCTGCGCGACCTGCGTGTTGTTGTCGGTGTTGGGCAGGTAGTATTTCAGGTTTTTGCCGATGTCCACTTCGCGCACCAAGGCGCTTTCGATCATGATCGGGAGCGCGCGGTAAACCGTGGCGCGTGACACGGAGTCGTCGATTTCGCGGGCGTAGTCGAGCAGCTCCTCGGCGGTGAAATGTTCGGTACGCGCAAAAGCGGCCTCGAAAATGGCGAGACGCTGATTGGTCACCCGATGACCTTTCTTCGAGAGGTATGCTTTGAATTTTTCGCGTGCGGCGTCGTTGCTCACGGCATGACTGTCAAACCCGCCGCGCCTCGTGTCAAGGCGTTGCGAATGGGGGAATGCGCTGGATTTGAGATTTTCTCAGAAGTCGCAGATCGGTCGCACGCCGGCGGTTCTCACCAGCGCAATCCGAGGGCGAGGTTCATGGTGTAATCCTGAAGGGGGCCGGTGAAGGCGGCGGAAAGGTTGGCAGACGCTTCGAGATGGTCGTTGAAGCGAATGGCGGCTCCGAGGCCGGCGGCAAGGGCGCCGCCGGAGAGATCGTCGGTCACAGTGTGCCGGTCGCGCAGGCGGGTGCGCCCAGCGTCGTGGTAGCGAAGGACGGTGACGTCGCCGGAGCCCTTGATTTCGTAGTCGTAGGCGAGGCGCAGCGAGGGGCGGAAGGGCCATTTGCGAAAGAGGAGCGCATGGCGGGAGAATTGCACGTCGGCCCCGGCGCGAATGGATGTGATATCGTCGATGTCATACACGCGGTGTGCGGAGTCGGTGACGCGTTTTTCGATGCTCGTGATGTGGGCGGAGAGACGCTCGCGGAGGTCAACGAACCAGCCGGATTTGGTCTGGATTGTGTAGCCGAGGATGAAGGCTCCGCCGAGGCCGGTGCCGCCGATGCGGAGTTCGTCCACGTCCTTGACTTGAACGGCATGGCGGGTTTGCGCGCCGCGGAGGATGGCCTCGGCGTGGAAGGCCGAATTGGGCTGCCAGGCGAAGGAGGTCGCGATGGAGTAGGTCTTGGTGTTTGTTTCGGCATCGGTGAGGCGGAGTTGGGTTTCGGTGAAATCGGTGTAGATGCCGTAGCTGAGGGATGATTGTGTTCTGGCCGAACGCGCCTTGGCGGGCGTGAGGTTTACTCCGGCGGCGAGGGTTCTGGTGATGCCCTTGGCGTCGTTGTAGAGGGGTGCGGTAACAGTGTCGTCGCGATAGGAGGCGGAGACAAACCAGTCGCTGCCCGGACGGCGGTGTCCGTCATTGAGGAGGCGGAGATTGTCGAGCCGGTTCTGCAGGGTGTTCAGGGAGGATTGCGCGGCGATTTGAAGGGCGGCGTTGATGCCTGCGACGGCGGGGATGACGGGGACGAGGCGTTTTTGGGCAAGGTTGAGGTTTTGCCCGTCGGGAACGATTTGCCAGCCGTAGATGGCGTCGGCGAGGCCGTTGGTGATATTGTAGGTGAAGCCGGATGTATTTTCGGCGGAGGTGATCAACGCGATGGAGGAAGGAGCCGGGCCGTGAATGGGGGAGCTGCCGTCATCGGTGGTTTCGGCGAGGGTGAGGTTGATCGTGCCGCTGCCTGCGAGCGTGCCGGCGAGGTCGAGCCGGTCGGAGGCGAGGATGACGCCGAGGTTGGAATTGACCGTGGCGCTAAACAACAGAGCGCCGTCAAGCGTGAGCGAGTGCGCGGTTTGGCTGGTGCCGCGGAGGTCGAGCGCGGCACCGGGCGCGATGGCGAGCGGGCTGGCTGAGTTGAATTGGTTGTTGGCGGTGGTTTTAAGGGCGCCGCTGGCGACGCGAATGGGACCCGTGTGTCCGAACGCGGAAGCGAGGGCCAAGGTGGCGGGGCCGCGTTTTTCGAAAACTCCGCCGCCGGCAAAGGCGGGGGTGTAGGTGGCGGTGGTGACAACCTCGAGGGCGAGGGTGGCGTCTGCGGCGACGGTGACCGAGCGGGCGCCGAGAACGGCGGGAGTGGCTTGGAGCACGCCGGCATCAAGCGCGTAGGCGAGCGTGGCGGAGCTGGTGGTGCTGGTGATGACGAGCGTGCCGGGGCCGAGTTTGGTCAGCGTTTTGCCAGCGCCGGTGATGGGGGAGTTGATGGTGGCGGTGCCGGTGTCGATGGAGATGGCTCCGTTTTCGACGAGCGTTATAGGGCGGCTGGTGGAGAAGGCGTCGGCGGTAATTTCGAGGGTGGCGCCGGTGCCGGTGAAACGGAGTTCGCGGTTGTAGGCGGTGTTGCCGAGACGGTCGTTGGCGGCGACGCGGAGCGTGCCGGACTGGAGGAGGGTGATGCCCGCGTAGGTGTTGGCGGTCGTGAGGGTGGCGACGCCGCCTGCGGCGTCGATGACGACGTAAAGGCCCTGGCTGGCCGAGGTGTCGCCGCCGATTGCGAGGAAGGTGTCTCCGGTGCGAAGGGTGATTTTGTCGTTGGAGCCTATGATCGCGCCGGCGCTGCCGGTGAGGGTGAGGTTTTGCCAGTCGTTGGTGCCGGCGTTGGCACCGGTGCCGGTGAATCCGGCGGCGGCAGAGAGGTCGAGGATGCCGCCGTCGAGTTGGAAGGTGTGGGTGACGCCCGGCGCGGCGGCGGCAGGGATGTCGCGAAGGACGACGAGGCCGTCGTAAATCGTGGTGCTGGCGTGACCGAGGGGGGCGGTGCCGGAGAGGATGAGCGCGCCGGCGCCGAGTTTATTGAGTGTGCCGGCGCCGCTGGTGGAGCCGGTCAGGGTGAGGCTGACGGCCTGCGGGATGTCGAGCGCGGAGGGGGCGGAAAGGGTGATGTTGTTGGTGAGAGTTACGCTGGCGGCGGGGCGGAGGGTGCCGCCGTTGAGGAGCAGGCCGGCTGCCGATGGCCCGGCGCCGGTGCCGAGTTGCTGCGCGGTGGAAAAGGCGGTGACGCCGGCGTTGAGGGTGATGCCGCCGAGGAAGGTATTGGCGGCGTTGTTGAGGATGAGGGTGCCGTGGCCGGTTTTGGTGAGGGCTCCGGTGGGATTGGTGATGAGTGTGCCGTATTGCGAACTGGCATCGGCGGTGAGGGCGGCGCCGGCGAGGGTGAGGGTTCCGGTGTTGTCGACGACGAGGTCGGTGACGGTGACGGGGGCCTCGATGGTTATGGTTTGGGCAGCGGTGGTGGCGATTCGGATGGTGTCGCCGTTTTGGAATTTAAACTTGTTGCCAGTGTCGCCGTTGTAGCCGGTGAAGTTCGCGAGCCCGATGTTCCAAATCGAGGTGCCGCTGGCGCCGGTCCATTGCATGTAACGGGAGGCGTCGGTGTCGTAGATGAAGAGGAGTGAGGTGCCGCTGGCGGCGAGTTCGGCGCGGATGCGGAGGGTGCTGTCAAATGGGGTGCCGTTGATTTCGAGGTTGTGGATGTTGGCGAGAGCCGGGGCGTTGGCTAGGGTGTAGGTGCCGGTGCTGATGGCACCGAAGGCGAGCGAGATGATGTTGGCGTTGTTGTCGGTGACGAGGGCCGCGGGGTTGGCGAGGAAGAGGGTGTCGGCGCCGGCGGTGGTGATGGCGAAGGCGAGCCGGGTGGCGCCGGTGAGAGTGAGGGTGGAAGAGGCGGCGAAAGAGAGCGTGCCGGGCGCAGGAGCGTTGATGCCGGCGCCGACTTGGAGGGTGGCGTTGGTGAGTGTCAGGTTGCCAAGGAACAGGCCGGCGCCGCCGACGGTGGCGTTCGAGGAGGTAGCGGTAACGGAGGCGGAGAGCGTGGCGGAATTCGCGAGGAGGAAGGCTCCTTGGCCAACGTTGACTACGCCTGTGAAGGCGGCGGCGTCACCGGCGATGGTGAGCGTGCCGGCGCCGAGTTTGTCGAGAGTAGTGGCGCCGAGCAGGGTGCCGGTGTGGGTGAGGTTGACGGCGGCGCCGGTGTCGAGGGCGGAGGTGGCGGAGATGGTGATGGTGTTGGCGAGGGTGGCGGTTGCTTGGGGACGGAGGGTGCCGCCGGCGAGGAGAAGAGGGCTTGCGGACGGCCCCATGTTCGAGCCGAGTTGTTGCGCGGTGGAGAATGCGAGGACGCCGGCGTTGAGATCGATGCCGTCGGCAAAGTTGTTGGCGGTGTTTTGAAGGGTGAGAGTGCCGGTGCCGAGCTTGGTGAGTTTGCCCGTCGCGACGGCGGTGGTTGGGACAGCACTGGAGGTATCGAGGGCGACGATGCCGGTCACGCCATCGACAGATGCGGCGGTGGCGCTGGTGGCAAGGGTGGAGCCGGCGAAGGTGAGGGCGCCCGAGCCGTTGACTTCGATGTCGCCGGCGGTGATGCCGGCAGCGGCGATGGTGAGCGTGCCGGTGGCGTTGGCGAAACGGACGGAGTCGCCGTTGTTGAAACGAGTTTCACCGGTGTTGGATGTGGAGGCGTCGGTCCAGTTGGCGGCGGAGTCGTCCCAGATGGTATTGCCGGTGCCGGCGTAGGTGACGCGGAGGTTGCGGTAGGAGGCGTTGACGGAGATGTCGGTCGCGGAGAAGACGAAGGCGAGTGAGTGGCGTCCGGTGAGCGAGCCGCCGTCGACGGTGTAGGCGATGTTGGCGGCGGTCGCACCGATTGAGGACGCGGAGATGATTTTGTAGGTGCCGTTGCCAAGATGCGCGATGTCGAGCGCAGTGGTGCCGGTGATGGTGAAAGCGCCGGTGGCGTGGAGCAGGGCATCGGCTCCCGCGTTGGCGAGGTCGAAGGTGAGCGAGGCGTTGTTGGCGAGGGAAAGGTCGCCGGCGATTTCAGCGCCGCCAAGGCCGATGGAGAGGGTTTGATTGGCGGCGCGGGCAAGGTTGCCGGTGTAGCGGGCGGTGTTGGAGATGGAGACGAGAGGGACGCTGGCGAGATCGCCGGAGAGATTGCCGGAGTTGATGGTGACGGAGGGGACGCCGAAGAATGTGCCGGTGATGTTGATCGTGCTGCTGCTGTTTTCGTAAATGAAGCCGCCGGGGCCAAAGAGGGTGCCGGAGAGGGTGGAGTCGGCGGTGGTGGAGAACGCGGCGGTTTGGTTGAGGACGATATTGTTCGCGATGTTTTGGCCGAGCACGACGATGCTGGCGCCGGTGCCAGTGACGTTGAGAGTGCCGGTGCCGATGGCGGAATCGGAGCCGAGGCGGAGGGCGCCGGCTTCGAGTTGGATGCCGCCGGTGTAGGTGTTGTTGCCGGAGATTCCGAGAATGCCCTCGCCGGTTTTGACGATGGTGGCGTTGCCGGCGATGTTGCCGGTGATGTGAATCCATTGGTCGTCCGCGCCGATGCGGTTGGCGACGATGTTGATGGCGTCGCCAGCGGCGGAGCCGATGATGATGGAGCCGGTGTCGTTTATTATTTGGCCGGAGCCGATGATGGAGGTGTTGTTGGCGAGGGTGATGCTGCCGGTGTTTATGAGATGCTGGGTGTCACCGAAAGCGCCATCGCTTCCGATTTGGAGGGTGCCGCCGGTCTGAATGGAAACGGCGCGGTTGAGGTCGCCGTCCGCAGCGGAGTCAATTGCGCCCTGACCGCCAAAAACGGCTCCGGAGGCGACGGTGATGTTTCCGCCGAGCGTCGCAGAATTGGCGAGGAGGAAACGTCCGGCGGCGACATTGATGGCGCCGCGCTGCGAGGAGGAATCGCCGTCGGCGAGGATGAGGGTGCCGTCGCCGGTTTTGTTGATGACGGTGTTGGTGAAAGTGCCGGTCGAGAGGGTGTCGTGGTCAGCGGAGACGCCGCCGATCTGGACGGTGGCGGAGGATGCGATGTTGAAGTTGGCAGTGCCGCCTGAGGCGAGATAGAGGAAGCCGCCGGAGGCACCGCTGGTCCCGGCGAGATTGCCGGAGTGGGTGGCGGAAACGGTGGCATTGTAGTCGAGGAGGCCGCCGTCGCGGATGTTAATGGCGCCGCCGAGGCCGGTGCGGGCGGTGTTGGAGGTGAAGAGGGCATCGTTGAGCGTGACGCGGGGGGCGGTGCGGGTCATGAGGGCGCCACCAGCGTTGGCGGAGTTGCCGGTGAAGCGGGCGTTGTTGAAGGTGATGTCGGTGTTGTTGCCGATGAAAACGGCGCCGCCTTCCGAGCCGACGTAGTTTTCGGAGAAGAGCACGTCGGAGAGCGTGTAGGTTTTGAGGACGGTGTTGTTGTTGATGAGGATGGTGGCGTGGCCAGCGGCGTAGTTGCCGGAGAAGGTGGCGGAGGTGATGGTGGCGATGGCGTCGGTGGCGAGGCTGATGGCGGAGCCGTGCCGGGCATTGGTGGGGCCGACGGAGTTGGAGACGAAGACGGCGCCGGTGATGGAAAGGGTGCCGGCGCTGGCGAGGTAGATGGCGCCGCCGCCGCCGCCTGTGGAGGAGTTGGCGTAGAAGGCGGTTTGGTTAAGGATGAGGTGGCCGCCGGATTGGTAGATGGCACCGCCGCCGCCGGTGGTGGCGGTGTTGCCGCGGGAGGCGTCGGAGGCGTTGCCGAAGGTGGCGCTGGTGATGATGGTGGTGTCGGTGGAAAAGGTTTGGAGCGCGCCGCCGCTGATGGAGGTGTTTTGCTCGAAGACGGCCCCGGTGATGGTGGCGCGACCTGCGGCGGTGATGTGAATGGCGCCGCCGCCTTGGTTGGCGGTGGCGGTGGTGGTTTTGTTGCCGAAGAAGGCGACATCAGTCATGGCAACGGTGCCGGCGGCATAGACGACGAGCGCGCCGCCGCGATTGGCGGCGGTGTTTCCGCGAGAGGGGTCGCCTTGGACGCCGAAGGTGGCCGAGGTGAGCGTCTGGAGCGCCGTGCTGTTGTAGAGGATGGCTCCCCCGAGCGTTGTGGCCGTGTTGCCGTGGAAGACCCCGCCGATGACGGTGGAACTGGCGCCGGTTTCGACGGCGAAGGCGCCGCCGCTGGTAGCGGCATTGTAATAAAACTCGCCGTTGGCGAGGTCGATGACGGCCCCGGCGCCGCTGGCATAGAGCGCGCCGCCGTAGTTGTTGTTGAAGTTGCCGAGGGCGGGATTGTCGTGGTCGCCAAAGCGGACGTTTTGCAGGTCGAGGGTGCCGGAGGCGCGGATGCTCATGGCCGCGCCGCGTCCGCCGGTCGTGGTGTTGGAGATGAAGACGGTGGTGCCGCCGCCGGTGGTGCGGAAGACGGCGCCCGCGGTGGCAAGGTGGACGGCGCTGTTGGTGCCGGTGGCGAGGTGGTCGAAGGTATAAAGGACGCCGTCGGCGATATCGAGAACGGTGGTGTCGGTGACCGTGAGGCGCGCGGGGGCGTTGGTGGTCGTGGTGATGGTGGTGGTGCTTTGCGCGGGAGCGCCGACGGCGCAAAGCAAGGTTGCGCCGAGCGCGACGAGTTTAAGTTTTGAGGCTAAATGGGAAAGTGCGCGAGGGCCGGTGCTGGCACGGCTAAAGAGGGAGGTGGTTTTCATGGGCGGAGACGCGTTTGGAACGTTTGAGTTTTTTGCGGATGCGGGGCGATGGCGGATTACCATTCGCCTTTCACGGAGAGGCTGATGACGGAGCCGGTGCGCATGTAGCGGCTCATAACGAGGGGGCCGGGAGCGATGTCCTTGAGTTCAACGTAGGGGTCGTCGAAGAGGTTGCGGATGCTGAAGGAGACGGTGTAGTGGCGGTTGATGCGGTAGTCGCCGCTGAGGTCGGTGCGGGAGCGGTGGCGGTTGAGGCTCAGGCCGGTGGTGGAGAAAGGGTAGGTGTCGTTCCAGTTCCAGTTGATGTTGAGGCTGACGCCGCGGTGGGCGTAGGAGAGGCCGGCGTTGACGGTGTGGGGGACGAGGCCGGAGACGTGGCGCTCGTCGGCGGCGGGCTGGAGGATTTCGGCGTAGGTGCGGGTCCAACTGGCGCGGAGGGTGATGGGGCGGAGGGCGGGGGCGATGAAGCCGAGGTTGCGGCGCCAGGCGAGTTCCATGCTGCGGATGGTGACGCCGGCGGCGCTGTTGAAGCGGGAGCTGACCATGTAGCCGGGGTATTCGTTTGCGAGGGCGGGGTCGGCGTAGTCGGCGACGGAGATCAGGTTGCTCTGGATTTTGTTTTGGACGTTGTTCTGGTATAGGGCGATGGAGATGGCGCCGGCGCCCTTGGGATACCAGGCGAGGCGGGCGGCGAGGTTGCGGGCTTTCTCGGGCTGGAGGCGCTTGTTGGCGATGTTGATGAGGCTGTTGGTCGTGTCCACGAGGGTGACGCCGATGAGGTCGCCGTAGTTGGGGCGGCGGATGGTGGTGCTGAAGCCGAGCTGGAGGTTCAGGTTGGAGAGGATGTTGTATTTGAGGGAGGCGCTGGGGAAGAGGCGGGCGTAGTCGCTGTCCTTGCGTATCCAGGGGCGGGAGAGGAATTGGTAGTCGATGCCGGGGATGGTGATGGCGCGTCCGCTGGCGTTGACGATGGCGCCGGTAGGTGTACCGCCCTGCCGGTAGGGGAGCTGCTCGGCGGCGGGGAGGCTGGTGACGTAGTCGATGACCTGCTGGGAGGTGTAGGAGTCGGCCTCGCGGATTTGGTTGGTGGTGTTTTCGTAGCGGAGGCCTGCGCGGGCGGAGATGCGCTTGTTCAGAAAAGTGGTGGTGGCCATGAGGTAGCCGGCGTCGATGCGTTCGAGGAAGTTGCGGTGGTAGAGGACGCGGGCCTGGTAGTATTGGTCGGCGGTGGTGACTTTGGAGAAGAGTTTGTCGGAGGGGTCGAGGTCGGCGTCGGCGCGGTAGGCGTCGGCGATGGCGGAGGTGTCGGGCGTCCAGACGGTGCCGCCGCCGGTGGTGGCGAGGGAGGCGCCGGAGCGGCCGAAGTCGAAGTCGTAGGGGCTTTTGAAGCCGGCGTGAGAGGCGTTGGCGGTGTAGGCCCATTGGCTAAGGTAAACGTTTTCGTCGAAGGTGCGTTTTTCCTCGCGGCTTTTGAGGCCGGTTTTCCAGTGGATGGGCCAGAGCCAGCGGGTCATGAGGGAGACGTTGGCCTGGGCGTTGAGTACTTTGGCGGTGGTTTTGCGGCCGTCCTCCATGTAGATGACGCGGTCGCCGGTGTAGGAGGCGCCGTCGGCGAGGTCGGGGCCGCCGAGTTGGGTGATGGTGTAGTCGGCGGCGGCGGTGCCGGGGGAGCGGGTGACGCGATAGGCGACGCCGGTGGCCCTGCCGCGAACGATGTAGGCGGCGCCTTTTTTGCCGTAGGAGTCGCCAGCGGATTTGCTGTCGGCGTAGCCGACGCGGGCGTCGATGGCGAGGTTGCGGGTTTTGTATTCGAGGCGGACCTCGGGGGAGACGTAGCGGCCGGACTGGACGACGTTGCGGGATTCGGAGGAGACGTAGCTGTTGGAGCCGCCGGCGACCTCGAAGGCCTGCATGGGGTTGTCGCCAGCGACGATGGCGAGGGAGTTGGCGGGGCGGTCGGCGTAGTTGGCACCGACGGAGGTGGCGAGGACGAGGTTGCGTTGGCGGTGCCAGAGGTCGGAGACGCTGTAGTTGAGGGAGGCGCCGAGGGAGAGGGCGGGGGTGACGCGCCAGTCGGCGCGGATGGTGGAGGCGAAGCGGTGGTTCACGCGGGGGGTCTGGCGAAAGGTGATGGCGGCGGGGACCTGGGGACGCGGGTCGTTGGTGTTGGGGGAGAAGTTGATGTCGATGACGGTGTCGTTGGTGACGGAGTAGATGTTGCTTTCGCTGAGGTCCACGAGGAGGCCGAACTTGCCGCGCCTGGCGACGGAGAAGCTGGCGAGGAATCCGGGGCGGATTTTGAGCGAGCGGCGGTCGTCGTCAGGGCCGAGGGTTTTGTCGAAGTTGAGGGCGGAGGAGTGAGCGTTGAGGACGATGCGGGTGGCGAAGTGGACGCCGCGGCGGTCGAAGGCGGACTTGCTGCGGAGGTTGATGGTGCCAGCGGGGGCGTTGGCGTCCACGTCGGCGCTGATGGTGCGGGAGATTTCGATGGACTCCATGCTGTTGAGCGAAATGAGCTCGAAGGTGGCGGAGCGGGTGGAGTTGGCCATGTTGGCGACGGTGGTGGAGACGCCGTCCACGGTGACGTTGGTGTATTCGGAGGGGAGGCCGCCGATGCTGGCGCTGGTGGCCTCGCCAGCGGTGGAGTTGACGATGATGCCGGGCATGTTGCGGAGGAACTCGCCGATGTTGCCCTCCGGGTCGCTGCCGAAAAGGTCGGACGAGACAGAGGTGCCGATGTCCAGCGAGGCGCGCTCGCGCATGATGACCTTGGCCTGGCCTTCGCGTTCGGAGGTGACGGTGAACTTTTCCAACTGGACAACATCATCGGTCGTGGCGGCGGTGGTCGGGCCGGTGGGAAGGGGCAGCTCGAAGTTCAGCGTGGCGGTGGCGCCGGCGGTGATGGTGACGGTGCGCGCGACATCGGGCAGGCCGGCGTAGCTGAGCACGATCGTGGCCTCGCCGACGGGGAGGCCGAACATTTCGTAGAATCCGCCGGCTGCGGTGAAGACGGTCTCGCCGGTGGCCGCGTTGCGGATTTGCGCGTCGCGCACATACTCGTCCGCTGCGGGATTGAAAACGCGTCCGGTGATCGAGCCGGGCTTGGCGGCGGTTTGGGCGTGCAGCGCCGAGAGCGTGGCGCAGACGAGAATCAGGGCGAGCGCGGGGAGGATTGCCAGCGGGAGTCGGGGGAGCCGACGCGGGAACGAGGGGCGGGCGTGGGAATTCATGCTCGCATTCTAGCAGAAACTGTTACAGTGTTTTCAGTGAAAATTGATTATTTTTTTTGAAACCCTGAAAAATTTTTAGAAAACGGCCTTTTGTTTTCATACCATGAAAAAACCACCCATGATAAAAATACAGGAGCTTGCGCACCTCGCCGGCGTCTCAACCGCGACCATTTCGCGGGTCTTCAACCACCACCCCAACATCCGCCCCGACCTGCGCAAACGCGTGTTTGCCGCGGCGCGCGAGCATGGCTACCAGCCCCGGCTTTCGCTGAAGCAAAAGAACGTGATCGTCATCACGCCCTATAACGCCGTGTGGCCGGTGCAGAGCTGCGTGGACATGATTTTGATGGCGCTCATGCAGGAGATGCCGCAGCGCGATTTCCGCCTGGAGGTGCTGCCTTTCAACAATCGCGACCGCATCGAAGACATCCAGTTCTGCGCGGCCATTGCCATCGGCGCCGAGCCCGCGGATTTCAAGGATTGGGCGGAGCGCTTTCCGGTTCCGCTGGTCATTCTCGATCGCGACGGGAAACCCAATCCTCCGCACCTGTTCTATGTCCGCTCGGACGAGGCCCAAGGCATGAAGCTCGCCATTTCGCATCTCCACGAGCGCGGCTGTCGCAAAATCGGCTGCATCATCCATGGCGACCCGGGCACGGCCAATGCCGACTTGCGGCACGCGGCGATCGTGCGCGCGTTGAACGCGCTAAAGCTCCCCTGCGACGATTCGCTGGTTCTGTTTTCGGGCACCGGTTCCGAAAAATACGTGGAGTTGATCGGGACCCTTTTGCGTCGGGGCGTGGACGCCCTGTTCTGCCCCGGTGGGAACGCCGGGGTCATAGCGTTTCACGCCTTTTCGCTCTACGGACGCCGCGTGCCGGAGGACATCTCGCTCATCGCATCGGAGCAGACTTCCTTCTCCCGTTACACGGTTCCTCCGCTGACGACCATTTCTCCCGATTATCATGCGATGGCGGTCGCCACGGCCGATGTCATCGAGGCGTGTCTGGATGGTGGCGAGGCGGCGGCGCGCACGGTTTTGCCGTATAGTTTGATCAAGCGCGAAAGCGTCGTCCCGGCGCAAACGACATACGTCGCGCCGGCGAAAAAAAGATAGCTCGTCATTCTGCGCCGGCGGGAGGGCAGGGGTGCCGCGCTTTCTTGATTTTCTGAAAATCAAACAGGGTTTTTGGAATATTTTCCAAAAACTCAAAAAACAAATTTCATTTTCAATGCCCCCGCTGAAAATGTTTCTGCTACCATGACTGGCATTGGAACACGCGCAACCGGCGCAAACGTCTTCCATCCCCAGAAAACAAGATGCCACATATCATGAAGCGAAAGACCATCCAGTTTGTTTCCGCAGGAAAGGCGGAGTTGACCGATGAGCCGCTGCGCAATGTCGCCGATGACGAGGCGCTCGTGGAAAACGAAATTTCCGCGATCAGCGCGGGCACGGAGCGCGCCAACCTGATGGATCTGCCCAATCTCGGCGGCCCCGGCACGGCTCCCGGACAATTTCCAAAGCGGCTCGGCTACAGTGGCGTGGGCCGCGTCGTCGAGATCGGGAAAAATATTCGCGGCGTGAGGGCCGGCGATCGTGTGCTCACGCATTGGGGGAGCTGCCATTCAAATTACAATTACATTGGCGAAAACAATCTCGTGAAAATCGGCAATGACGCCCTGCCGTCCGAGCACGCGGTGTTTGGCGTGATCGCGGGGTTTTCGCTCGGCGGATTGCGCAAGACGCGGTTTGAAATCGGCGAAAGCGCGGCGGTCGTCGGCCTCGGAATCCTTGGCATGTTTGGTGTCGCGCTCTGCCGCATCGCGGGTGCCGCGCCGGTCATCGCGGCGGATTTGAGCGAAGCGCGCCGCACGCTCGCGCTGTCGCTCGGCGCGCATCATGCGTTCAACCCTGCGGACGGCGATTATATCGAAAAAGTCCGCGAGGCGTCGCGTGGCGGTGTAAACGCCGTCATCGAAGTTTCGGGGCAGGCCCTCGCGCTGAAACAGGCGCTTGGATTCACGGCGAGATTCGGGCGCATCGCATTGCTCGGCTGCACACGGGTGTCGGATGCGGCGATTGATTTTTATCAGGAAGTGCACCGCCCGGGCGTGGAAATCATCGGCGCTCACACCGAGGCGCGTCCCAAACAGGAGTCGCGTCCGCACGCCTGGACATGGCGCGACGACGCGCGCGCGGTTTTTGATTTCATGGCCGACGGGCGGATCGATATGGGCAAAATTCTCTCGGCTGTTTATTCGCCCGCAGGGGCTCCCTCTGTTTATTCCGAGCTCGCGCAAGCCCCGCAGGATTTCCCGGTCGGCGCAGTCTTTGACTGGAGGAAGCTCAAATGAGGCCGGTTAGAATCGCCCAGCTCGGCGTGAGCCACGAACACGCCGCCGGCAAGATGCGCTCGCTGCGCCTGCGTCCGGATGCCTTTGAAGTCGTCGGCGTGGTGGACGACCGCGCCACGACAAAAGCCGCGAATTACATCCACTGGGACAAGGAGGAGTCCGCCTACGAAGGTCTTCCGCGCCTGACCGAGGAGGCGATGTTCGCAATTCCCGGTTTGGAAGCCGTGGCGGTGGAGGTTCCCAACCTCGAATTGGTTTCGGCGGCGCAACGCTGCCTCGCGCACAGGCTCCCCATCCACGTGGACAAGCCCGGTGGCGATGCGCTGGCTCCTTTCGTGCAACTGCGCCGCGATTATGAGGCGCAACGCCTGCCTTTCCAGATGGGCTACATGTTTCGCGGCAATCCCGCAATGCGCTGGATTCTCGATGCCGCCCGACGCGGCTGGCTCGGCGAAATTTTTGAGGTTCAGGCAAGCATGAGCCACAACTACGGCAATGAATCCTACGACGATTACATCGGCAATTTCCACGGCGGCCTCATGTTCAACCTCGGCTGCCATCTGGTGGATTTTGTCGTCTCGCTGCTCGGACGTCCCTCGGACGTTTTCCCGTTCTTGAAAACCGCGCCGGGCGACAGGCCGGGTATTCACAACAACTGCGTCGCGATCCTGGACTATCCGGCTGCCACGGTCACGCTCCGCGCTTGCAGCCGCGAGGTGGGCGGGCTTGAGCGTCGCCGCCTGAAAATCTGCGGCACCAAGGGCTCCGTCGAGCTCTGTCCGCTGGAGCGCTACGATGGGACTCCGCTGCAAATGAGCCTTGTCCTGCGCGAAGGCAACGAGGAGCGCGAGGCCGGCGCGCACACGCTCGATTTCGGGTCCGTCCGCGATCGCTACGAGGACCAGTTGCTCGAATTCGCGCGCAGCATCCGCGGCGAAACCGCCGCCTCTGCTTCCGCCGACCTTCTCCTTGACAGCCGCCACGACTGCCTCGTGCAGGAAGTCATCCTCGCCGCCTCGGGCTGCGCGCACTGGACGAACGCGAAATAGGATTTGCCAGCCATGAATACAGCCACGCCCCCCATCAAGTTTGGTGTTTGCGGCCTCGGACGCATCGGCGCCCAGCACTGTCAGTTTTTCTCTGAGGATCGCGAACGGTATCAGCCTGTCGCCTTTTGTGATGTGGATGCGGATCGCGCGCGCGAAACCGCTGCGAAGTATCACGGGCGGCCTTATGTGGATTTCGCGGAGTTCCTTGCCGATCCGGACATGGAGCTGGCGATTATCGCGACGCGTTCGCTCGACCACGCCCGCCACGCCGAGCAGGCGCTGGCCGCCGGGAAAATCGTTCTTCTGGAAAAACCCATCGGGGTCACGGAAAAGGATTACGACATCCTGCAAAGGCTCGACCGCGAATATGCGGGAAAACTGTATTGCGGCCAAAACCACCGTTTTGAACCGGCGTTCCAAAACGCCCTCGCCATCATCCGCGAGGGAGTCCTGGGCAGGGTTTATTCGATCAAGCTCACCAAGCATCACATCTTCATGCGCCGCTCGGACTGGCAGTCGCGCCTCGATTGCGGCGGCGGGCAGCTCAGTGTTTGGGGCCCGCACCTGCTCGACCAAGCGCTGCAGTTGCTCGACGGCTCGCCGGTCCGCGATGTGTGGAGCTGTTTGCGGCGCGTGCTTGCGGCGGGCGACGCCGACGACCACGCGCGCATCCTGCTCAAGGCGGAAAGCGGCGCCGTCGCCGAAATCGAAATCAGCAATTCCGTCGCACTGCCGTCGCCTTACTGCGTGATTTACGGCGAGAGGGGCGCGTTGATGTATGGGCAGGACCAGAAGGAAATCCGTCTCCGCCATCTCGCGCCGGGATTTCAATGGGGCGAAGCCACCGCCAGCACGGGCACGCCGCCGGCCGCCGAGGTTTGGCACGAGGGCGCCGACAAGCTCCCTTGGATCGAGGAAACGCGCCCCGTCACGCCCGATGTGAACATGTGGGATTATGTGGAAATCGAACTCGCCCGGCATCTCTTCGATGCCATTCGCAAAGGCATTCCTTTCCCCGTGAAAAACCCGGACGCGCTGGAAGTCGTCCGCCTCACCGAAATCGTCAAAAAACAAAACGCCCAGTTCAACTGGGTTGAGTGAAAACCATTTCCGATGAAAGCCATCGTTATCAAAGACCATAAACTATTTCAGGAAACAGTGCCTGACCCGGTTCTCAAAGCCGGCGAGGTGCTCGTCAAAGTGCGTGCCGCCGCGGTGAACCGCGCCGACTTGATGCAGGTGGAGGGCAACTATCCGCCGCCTCCCGGAGAACCGGATTGGCCGGGCCTTGAGATCGCCGGTGAAATCGCGGAAATCCCCGCCGGCACGCCCGGCGGCTGGAAGGTTGGCGACAAAGTCTGCGCGCTCCTCGGCGGCGGCGGCTATGCGGAGTTCGCGGCGGTGCCTCACTCGATGCTCATGCCCGTCCCGCGCGGGCTTTCCCTGGCGGAGGCCTCGGCACTGCCCGAGGCATTCGCGACGGCCTACCTGAACCTCTTCATCGAGGGCGACTCGAAGCCCGGCCAGAACTTCCTCATGCACGCCGGCGCGAGCGGCCTCGCGAGCGTCATCATTCCGATGGCACGCGCCTTCGGCCTGCGCGTCATCACAACCGTCACCGATGCCGAAAAGGCGAAAATGATCGGGCACCTCAAGGCCGACGTGGTTGTTGACACCTCCCGCGAGGACATCGTGGACGTGCTCAAGCGCGAGGCGGAGGCCGGGCGTCCGCTCAATCTTGCCATTGACTGCCTTGGCAGCGAGAAGGTCGGCGAGTGCTTCCCGCACGTTGCCTACGCCTGCCGCTGGATCATGATCGCGACGCTGGCGGGCGACATCAGCCCCGTGAACCTGCGGACGATGTTCATGAAAAACATCCGCCTGATCGGCAGCACGCTTCGAAGCAAAACGCCCGCGGTGAAGGCGCAGATCCTTGCGAATCTCGTGAAGGACGTGTGGCCGAAAATCGAGTCCGGCGAAGTGCGCCCGACGATTTACAAGATCATGCCGATCGCGGAAGCGAACGCCGCCCATGCGCTGCTCCGCGAAAACAAAAGCGCGGGCAAGGTCGTCCTGACCATGGATGAGCCAATATGACCTACCGCCGCAGCCGCCGCGAAAGCACGAACGCCGGAACACAAGCCTTCGTGTTCTCGGGGCTTAAAACCGGCGCCTGCTTTTTTCTGTTCCGAAAACAACCCTCAAAATCTCTATGAAAATGTCCTTCAAATTCTCCATGCGCGCCGGATTTTCATTCCCGCCTCCCGCTCTTCTCGCCTTCCTCGCGCTCGTCGTCGTCGGCGTGTTTGACGCCGCGCAAGCCGCCGCCGCTGCCTCCTCCTCCCCGCTCATCGTCAAAGCCACCAAAAATCCAAGCGGCACCTTCGGCCTCGCCGTTCTCAACGTCTCCGCCGACGCCGCCCTCTTCCAGCCCGGCCCGATGCGCGTGTCGCTCTGGAACGGCGCCCCCGCGAAGGGCCTCGGCATCACCTCACGCGGCTACGCGCAACTGCGCGAAATTTCCCCAGGCGAATGGCTCGGCACCGGCGTCATCCGCGGAAGCGATGTCGAGCGCATCGGCGCCGCCGCTCCGCACAACGCCGTCTCCTTCGCCTTCACCGACCGTTGGTCCGTCCGGGGCAACGTCCTCCGCCTCCGCCGCGAGGTGCGCGTGAGCGGCGACGCCCCCGGCGGCTTCATGAGCGTCATCGCCTTCCGCATCCCCGGCGCGCGCCCGTGGCCCGAAATGGAGTGGTTCGTCCCCGGCACGATTTACGGCAACTTCGACCACCTACGCGACAATTCCTTCGGCGCCGCCAATTATTACAAAGAAGGCGACTACACCGTCTGGATTCGCGAGGACCGCCTGCCCGCGCCCATGCTGGCAACCCGCCTCCCCAACGGTGCCAGCGTCGCCGTCCTCGACTCCGCCCCCGACAGCGCCACCAACGCCGCCGACGGCCTCACTCTCACCATGAAGCCGCTCGCCAGCGAGGACTTCCGCTTTGGCTCCATCATCGCCGAGGAGCGCCCCCACGCCTCCGGCATCGGCTACGCCTTCCCCGGCTCCGAGGGCACGCTCACCTACGGCCCGAAAGGCGACCTCCACAAGGTCTCCGCGCCCCTGCTCTGGCGCTACCGCTTCAGCCCGCTGCACGACGGCTTCATCCACCGCTACGAGGTCTCCTTCCGTCTCGACCGCGCCGCGGACACCAACGCCCTCGTCGCCGACCACTGGCGCTGGGCCTGGGAAACGCTCAAACCGCAAGTCAACCCGCAGCCCGTCGAAACCCTTCGCGGCTGCATGGCCGACGTGCTTCTGGAAAACGTCGTCGAGCATGACGGCGTCACCGGCATCCGCCAAGTCATCGCCTCCGAGGCCAACCCCAAGCCGGCGTCCGCCGTCACAAAATCCGTCCTCGGTTTCACCGGCTACGCCCTCGGCTCCGCCGAAATGATGCTCGCCGAGGCCGACCGCGACCCCGCCTCCCCGCGATCCCAAGCGATGCAGCAAGCTGCCGAAAAAATCATCACCACCTTCCTCCGCCTGCCCGTCGCCCCGCCCGTCGCCGAGGGCTTCGTGCTGGGCGGCGAAAACAACGGCGCCCTCGCCGCCGACCAAAACCCCATGGCCAGGCCTCTCACCGAAAAATCCCCCATCTACCTCCGCAGTTTCTGTGACGACATGAAATCCCTCATGCGCGCCTACGAACGCCAGAAAAAAGCCGGGCGCGACCACCCCGAATGGCTCGCATGGACCCGCAAATTCGGCGACTGGCTTCTCACTCAACAACAACCTGCCGGCGGTTTCCCGCGCTCCTGGCGCGCCCTCACCGGCGAACTCTTCGACAGCTCCCCATCCGGCACCTTTAACGCCGTCCCTTTCTTCGCGCAGTTGCATAAAATTACCCGGCACCAGCCCTACCTCGACGCCGCCCTTCGCGCCGGCGAATTTGCCTGGAACAGCGGCCACGCCCGCGCCCGCTTCACCGGGGGCACCATTGACAACCCCGACGTGATCGACAAGGAGGCCGCCACGATTTCCCTCGAAGGCTACCTCGCGCTCCACGCCGCCACCCGCGACAACAAATGGCTCGACCGCGCGCGCGTCGCCGCCGACATCGCCGAAACGTGGATGCGCATCTGGAACATCCCCATGCCTTCCGACGCCACGCAGGAGCAAATCCACTGGCCCATCGGGCAGTCCACCGTTGGCATGCAACTCGTCGCCACCGGTCACACCGGCGACGACACCTACATGGCCTGGGACGTCGAAAGCTACGCCCGCCTCTCCCGCGAAACCGGCAACCCGCACTACATGGACGTCGCCCGCATCCTCCTGCACAACACCAAGGCGATGGTGGGCCGTCCCGGCGACAATCGCGGCACGCGCGGCCCCGGCTGGCAGCAGGAGCACTGCTGGCTCGATCTCCCGCGCGGGAAGGGCCGCCATCGCGCCTGGCTCCCCTGGCTCCCTGTCAGCCACCTGCGCGGCATCAACGACCTGATTGATTACGATGCCGCCTTATACAAACAACTCTCCACCGCCACCGCCGCCGAAACCGCCGCCGCTGCCGAGCGTATTGCCGCCGCGGCGCGCCAGCCAGTTCGCAAGCCGACGGTTTCCCCTTCCCCTGCCGCCGAAGGCGCCGCCACCTCGCGCCGCCCAAGCGTTTCCGAGTGGAAATACGACCGCGGCCCCGACCCGAAAACAACCGGCTCCCTGCGCGTTGACGGCGAAAAAATCATCCTCACCGGTGATTTTTCCAAAGGCGGCAAACGCTTCGTCGCCGCCTCCTGCCCAATCAAGTTTCCCGGCGCGACGCTCGCGACGTTCAAGGTCAGGACCGACCAGAAGAAACTCTATGTGCGCCTCGTTGACGCGACCGGCCAGCGGCACCAGCAGGAGCACACCATCCCGCGCGGTGAGGTCGGCGAGGTCACCGTGCCCTTCCTCGCCAGCCTCGGCAAGGCGTCGTGGGGCGGCGCGGAGGACGACCGCCTGCACCTGCCCCTGCGCTCAATCGAAATTCTTGTTGCCGCCGCCGTCTCCGGTGCCACCGGAACCGCCGAAGTCTCCGACATGGTTTTCATCGGAAAAAACGCAGCGTCGGGCGCGTTCACCAACCCTATCGCCGTCGGCGCGGACCCGTTCATCACGCGGCACGGTGGCGCGTATTACTGGTGCCAGTCGGAAAACGATCTCGGCGTCGCCATCTGCAAGTCCGACTCGCCCGCCTCACTCGGCGAGCGCCGCGTCGTCTGGCGCGCCCCTGGGACCGGCCCGCACTCGCGGCAAATATGGGCGCCCGAACTCCATTTCCTCGACGGACGCTGGTATATCTACGCCGCCGCCTCCGACGGCGACAACGCCAGCCATCGCATGATCGTCCTCGAATCCGAGACCGACGATCCGCTCGGCGCCTACACGTTCAAGGCCGAGCTTTACACCGGCGACGACATCGCGAAAAAAACCAACAATCGCTGGGCCATAGACGGCACCGTCCTCACGCATCGCAACAATCGCTATTTCATCTGGTCGGGCTGGGAGGCCAGTTCTGGCGACGGCAGCCAATGGCTCTACGCCGCGCCCATGAGCAACCCGTGGACGATTTCCGGCAACCGCGTCCGTCTCTGCCGCAACGCCGCCCATCTCTGGGAGCGCGTCGGTGAAACCGGCGACGGCCTTGGCCTCAACGAAGGCCCGCAAGTCCTTCAGCACGGCGGCCGAACCTTCCTCATCTATTCCGCCAGCGGCTCCTGGCAACCCAGCTATAAACTCGGCCTCCTCGAACTCATCGGCGACGATCCCCTCAAACCCGGCGCGTGGCGGAAGCACCCGCAACCCGTTTTTTCCCCCACTGACAAAACCTTCGGTGTCGGCCACGGCTCGTTCACAACATCGCCTGACGGCACGCAATTCTGGCATGTCTATCACGCCAAACGCGAACGCGCCAACGGGTGGGCGCGCGCCATCTTCGCGCAACCGTTCACGTGGACCGCGGACGGCTTCCCCGATTTCGGCGCGCCTGTCGCGCCCGGACAGCCGGTTGCCATGCCCTCCCAAAACACCGCCGCGGCGCGCGAGCCTGTCCGCAAGCCGACGGTGTCCCCCGCCTCCGCCGCCCCGCTTGCGCTCGTCTGGGACGCCGTCCCCTTCCAATCCTGCTTCGTCAACCACGGCGGCTACGGTCGCGTCAAGCGCCTCTCCAACGGCGAACTCGCCTTCATCTACTCCACCGGCCCGGTCAAGGACACCGCCGTTTATATCCGCAAAAAGAAATCCGCCGCCGACCCCGACTGGGGCAAACCCGTCCGCGTCGCCACGCCCCCGAAACCCGCCTCGCCCGCCGAAAACCCCGACTACCGCTACGTCAACTCCGAGATGACCGAGCTTGCCGACGGACGCCTCTTCTACACGTGGAACGCCCGCCCCGTCATCCGCGACGGCCACCTCCCCTACAAAATCATGGGCGCGTTTTCCTCCGACGGCGGCGCGACGTGGAGCGAGGGCCGCGACCTCTACCTCGCCGGCGACACCTTTCGCACCGGCTGCTGGGAGCCGTTCCCCATCGAAATCCCCGCCGGCGGCCCGTTCTCCAGCGGCGAGTTGCAAGTCTGGTTTTCCGACGAGTCCACCACACCCGACGGCGACCAAAACATCACCGTCCTCCGCTCCCGCGACAACGGCGTCACCTGGCTCAAACCCGCCGTCGCCTGCTACCGCAAAGGCTGGCGCGACGGAATGCCCATCCCCGTCCTCCTCCAAAATAACAAGGGCCTCGTCTTCTCCATCGAGGACAACCGCGGCCTGCACCACCGCTTCAACCCCGCCATCATCCGCCCGCTTTTCGACGGCGAGTGGCGCGGCGTCGTTGATGCCGACAGCCCGCGCCGCTGGAGCGCCCTCGCCGCCCCGCCGACACCTCCCGACGCCTACCTCGGCGCCCCCTACCTCATCCAACTTGACACCGGCGAAACCGTCCTCTCCTGCCAGTCCACGGAAAACCGCAAACGCGACTCCAAAAAACACCACCTCTACGCCAGCCTCCGCGTCTATGTCGGCGATTCCGACGCCCGCAACTTCGCCAACCCCACGACGCCCTTTCCCGACCTCCCGCCCGACGCGAACGCGCTGTGGAACTCCATTTGCCAGATTGACCACGACACCCTCGTCGCCGTCGCCGACATCAAGGGCCTCCCGAAAAACAACGGTCTCTACATCGCCACTGCCAAAATCCGCCGCGCGCCGTGAGCAAAACGTTTTTCCTTAATTCTACTTTGTTAAAATGAAGGCATGCCCGCGATTGTCAGCGCCATTTGCCACTCGTTGAATGAGGAATATCCCAGTTAACAAGTTTGTTCCTTTTGGATTGGACGCATACCATCACAGAGAAATCACAAAGCAATCCGCTCTTTGATTTTCCTGCGTTCTTTGCGGTTAAATAAAAAACATCTCCTTCGTTCCCTTCTGTGAAAAATAACTCCCAAAAACAATCCGTGAAATCCGCACTTAAAAAAATTCCCTACGCATGGGAGCTTATCGTCTGGCTCTGGCTTGCCTACTTCATGAATCAGGCCGACCGCCAGCTTTACAGCGTCGTCCAAAAACAGGTGCAGGAGGCGCTCGGACTGACTGACATTCAGGCTGGTTTGGTGAACACGATTCTGATCGCCGCGATGGCGGTGATGATGCCCATCGCGGGTTTCCTCGGCGACCGTTTCTCGCGCCGCCGCATCGTCCTCTGGAGCCTGCTCGGCTGGAGTGTGGCGACAATGCTGACAGGCTTCACCACGGGCCTGGTCTCGCTCATCGTCATCCGCAGTCTGGCGACCGCCGTGGGCGAGGCGTTTTTTGTTCCCGCCGCCACCGCGCTCATCGGCCAGTATCACGTCAAGACACGCGGACAGGCCCTCGCGATTTATCAGACCGCGCAGTATTTTGGCGCGGTGTCCTGCGGATGGGCGGGCGGCTGGGTCGCGGGGAAATTTGGATGGGAGCACTCCTTCTGGATTTTCGGCGGCGCCGGCATCGTGCTCGTTGCATTGATGTGGCCCCGTTTGAAGGAGGCGCCCAAGGCGGCCGTCGCGGCTGTTCGCGAACCGATTAGCGCCGTTCTCGGGGCATTGGTCCGCACGCCGACCGCGCTGGTGCTGACGATCGCGCTGGGCTGCTCGACCTTTGTCAACATGGGCATCCTCTCGTGGATGCCGACCTATTTGCAACTGGCCCCGTTCAATCTCGCGCCCGCAAGCGCCGGGTTCTTCAGCATGTTTTATTATCAGCTCTTCTCTTTCGCTGGCGTGCTTCTCGGCGGACGCCTTTCGGACAGGATTGTCGGAAATCGCCCCTCCTTCCGCATCGAGCTGTCCGGCCTCGCGCTTCTCCTCTGCGTGCCCACGATCTACCTCATGGGCGCGACGCACAGCCTTTGGCTTGTTTATGCGACGCTCGGGGCATTCGGATTCTTCCGCGGCCTCTACGACTCGAATATCTACGCCTCGCTCTTCGACGTCGTCGCGCCGCGCCATCACTCCTCGGCCACCGGGTTGATGGCCGGATTCTCCTTCGGCGTCGGTTCGCTTGCGCCGCTTTTCCTGGGCATGATCAAGCAATCCTACGCGCTCCACACCGGCATCTCGCTGCTCGCGACCGTTTATATTGTCGGGAGTCTTGCGCTGCTCGTCACCGCGCGCGGCTTTTTCCCGAAGGATTTTGCCCGCAACCAAGGCCAGATCCTCCCGCCCGGAGGCCGGAAACAATAACACAAACCAAAACCACCATGAGAAAACTCATCCTCATCACAATCGTCGCCCTCTTCGCCGCCGTTCCCGCCACGGCCCAAAGCAACGCGCCCTACACCGAGGGCCCCGTCTGGGACATCATCCTCGTGCGCCTTAAGCACGGCATGCACGACGCCTACTTCAAAAGCATCTCCAAAACCTTCAAGGCGGTCATGGATGAGGCGAAAAAAGAGGGTGTCATCATGGACTATAAAATCCTCTACGGACAGGCATCGTCGCAGGACGACTTCAATGTGATGTCGATGGTGCAGCTCAAAAACTACGCCGCCCTCGACACCTATCGTGAAAAGATCGATCCCATCGCGCGCAGGATCGAAGGCGACGCCAAGACGCAAACCGCCACCTTCTCCTCCCGTGTCGATATCCGCGAGATACTCGGCTACAAACTCATGCGCGAAATCACGCTGAAGAACAGCGACGAATGACAACTCCTCGCGCCCTCCGGTCATGAAAACCGTCCTCCGTCTCGTCCTGATTCCCACGCTGGTTTTCGTGGCCCGGCAAACCGCTTTCGCGTCGGCGCAGCCGTCGAACATCGCCTTCGTCGGCGGAACGGGCGGGACCGCCGGCGTCGATGCGTTTTCCGCCGCCTTTGCGCAGCTTCCCGACGGCGGCACCATCGTCTTGCGCGGACCGGTGCGGCTTGGCGAAAACTACGCCGCGCCCGCTCACGCCGCGCGCGTCATGATCACCAGCGTCCACGACGGGAAAGACTACCGTGCCGAGGGCGCGATGCTCGGCTTCGGCGAGACCTTTGTGCTCGGCGGACCGACGACGTTTGCCAGCATCACGCTTGCGGCCGATTCGAAAACGCCGGGCATTTTTTGCGAAGGGCATCCTGTCGTTTTCGACAACGGCGTCGAGTGCCGCGCAGCGAAGGATGGCAGGTTTCCGGCCATCACCGGCGCGGCGCGCGACAGTCGGCGTTCCGGCGCTGAAATCACGGTCGACAGCGGCGAGTGGCACACCCTGTCGGGCGGCGCGTCTGGAGGCAGTAGCGGCAATCTGAGCGTCACCATCAACGGCGGGCGTTTCAACGGCGTGGTTCTCGCCGCGGGCACGGGCCTCCACAAGGGCGACGCGACCCTGACGCTCAACGGCGGCATGTTTTTCGGAGGCGTCGCCATCCTCGGCAATTCCCCCAAGGCCGCATTTCGCGGCAGCGCGACCCTGACCATCAACAACGGTGTTTTCTTCAACGCCATCGCCGCCGCGCGCAACGCCTCGGCGGCATTTTCCGGCGATTACGCGCTCGCGATAAACGGCGGCGACTTCACCAGCGTCACCGATGTCAGCGGCACTCGCGACTTGCGTGGCGATGCGACCTCGACGCTCACGGCGTTGCCCGGCCTGCTCGACAAGCGCAACGCCGGCACTCTCACCTTCACCAATCCCCTCATCCCGGGGGCCGATCCGTGGGTGTTTTTCCACGACGGTTTCTACTACGCCACCGCCACCGGCGGCACCCAGCTCGCCATTCGCAAGGCCGCCAATCTCCCCGACCTGCCGCGCGCCGAGACGGTGGTCATTTACAAGCCCGCCGCCGGAAAACCGTGGTCGCGCAACCTCTGGTCGCCGAAAATCTATCACTTCTCCGAGTCCGAGGTCGGCGCGGAAAACGCCGGCTGGTATCTCTATCTCTCCGCCAACGACGGCAGCGGGCGTCCCTCGCAGGGACAGCGGATGTTTGTCCTCCGCTCGCTCTCCGGCACTCCGCTTGGCCCCTACGGCTCGGCGACCGGCAAACACCAGCCGCATGTCGCGACGCGGGTGTCCGCCGCCGCGAAAGGCAGCACCTTCAACAAAAATTGGTGCGGCGGCGCGAAAATCCTCAAGCACGGCGGCAAACTCTACGCCATTTGGGTGAGCGAGGTCGGCGACGAGTTTTCCAAAAACACCGGCGACCGCTACCAAACCATCAACATCGACCGCCTCATCAACCCTTGGACCATCGAGGGAAAAGGCGTGGTCATTAACCGTCCGACGCTCGCGTGGGAGAAACACGGCGCAGGCCCGGGCAAACGGGGCATGTATCCCGAGGTCGTCGAGGGTGGCACGCCGGTTCACGCCGCCGATGGCACGCTCTATCTGCTCTACGCCGGCAGCGGCTATTGGACGCCCCATTACGCGATCGGCGTGATGAAGCTCACCGGCACCGATCCGATGAATCCGGCGCACTGGCAAAAAGCCACCCGGCCCATCTTCAAGGCATCCGATGAGGTCGTCGGCACGGGCAACGCCTGCTATGTGCCTTCCCCGTCCGGCAAATCAAACTGGGCCATCTATCACGCCTATGTCGGCACGAAGACGCGCGGCGTTCCCCGGCAGTTGTTCGCCGAGCCTTACATCGCCGATGACAAGGGAGTGAGCATTGGCGCGGGGCGTCCGCTGCCGCCCGGCACGCCCTTGAAAATCGAGGCCAATCCGATACCGCTGCGTCAAAAAATCAGCGGCTTCACGACCGCGCCCTGACCCATCCGGCTTTTCCATGAAAACAACCACCACGATAAAACCACGATCCGCCATGAAACTCCCAGCCGCCATTTTCGCCATTCTTGCTTTCGCGCTCGCGTTGTCCGCGCAGCCCGCCGCCGCAGACGGCGCTTCGTCGGTCAGGCTCGCCGCCATCAAGAATTCGAACGGCACTTCCGGCATCTCCGCCCTCAATGTCTCCGCCGATGCCGCCCTCTTTCAACCCGAGCCGCTGCGCGTGTCGTTTTGGAATGGCGCGTCCAAAAAAGGCCTCTCGCCCTTGCGTGGCGGCTACGCGCAATTGCGCGAAACCGCGCCCGGCGAATGGCTCGGCACCGGCAGGGTGCAGGGCAGCAAGGCCTCCACCGGCGCCAAGCCGCCGCACAACGCCGTCGAGTTCGACTTCACCGACCGCTGGACCGTCACAGGCGACACCGTCCGCCTCCGCCGCGAGGTGCGCGTTCACGGCAGCGCCCCCGGCGGCTTTAACAGCGTGATCATGATGCGCGTCGCCGGCGCGCGTCCGTGGCCTGAAATGGAATGGTTCGTCCCCGGGACGATTTACGGCAACTCCGACCATCTGCGCGACAATTCCTTCGGCGCGGCCAATTATTACAAGCCCGGCAACTACACCCTCTGGATCCGCGAGGACCGGTTGCCCGCGCCGCTTCTTGCCACGCGCCTGCCCAACGGCGCCAGCGTCGCCGTGCTCAATTCCGCGCCCGACGGCACGACCAACTCCGCCGACGGACTCAGCTTCACGCTCAAGCCGATTGCCAGCGCGGATTTCCGTTTCGGCTCCATCATCGCCGAGGAGCGTCCGAACGCCTCCGGCATCGGCTACGCCTTTCCCGGCTCCGAGGGCACGCTCACCTATGGCCCCAAGGGACAGGCCCACGCAACCTCCGCCGTCCAGCTCTGGCGCTACCGTTTCAGCCCGCTCAAAGACGGCTTCGTCCACAACTACGAGGTCACATTCCGTCTCACGACCACGCGCGACACCAACGATCTCATCGCCTCCAACTGGCGCTGGGCCTGGCAGACGCTCAAGCCGCAAGTCAGCCCGCAGCCCCTTGAAGTCCTTCGTCGCTGCTTAGTGGACGTATTGATGGAAAACTACGTCGAAAAAGACGATCGCGCCGGGCTGCGCTTTGTCGTCGCGTCCGAGGCCAATCCCAAAAAGCCCTCGACCGACGAGACAAAACTCATCCTCGGATTCCTCGGCTACAACATCGGCGCGGCGGAAATGATGCTCGTCGAGGCCGACCGCGACCCCGCCTCGCCGCGCGCGAAAACCCTGCGCGAATCCGCCCAAAAAATCATCGCCACCTTCCTGCGCCTTCCCGTCGATCCGCCCGTCGCCGAGGGCTATATCCTCTCGTCCGGCGACTATGCCGTTTCCGAGCTTGCCGCCACAAAAACGGTCACCGAGGAAAACTCGATTTATCTCCGCAGCTTTTGCGACGACATGAAATCGCTCATGCGCGTCTATGAACGCGAGCAGCGCGCCGGCAGGCAGCACCCCGAATGGCTGGCTTGGGTTCGAAAGTTCGGCGACTGGCTTCTCCTGCAGGAGCAACCCGGCGGCGGCTTCCCGCGCTCCTGGCGCGCCCTCACCGGCAAGCTCTTCGACGGCTCGCCGACCGGCACGTTCAACGCCATTCCTTACTACGCGCAGCTCTACCGGCTGACCAAGCACCAGCCTTACCTGGACGCCGCCCTTCGCGCCGGCGAGTTCGCATGGAAGTCCGGACATGACCGCGGACGCTTCACCGGCGGCACCAGCGACAATCCCGACGTGATCGACAAGGAGGCCGCCACCATCGCGCTCGAAGGCTATCTCGCCCTGCACGCCATTACTCAGGACAAAAAGTGGCTCGAACGCGCCCGCACCGCCGCCACCGTCGCCGAAACGTGGATGCGCATCTGGAACATCCCCATGCCCTCCGACGCCACGCAGGACAAAATCCACTGGCCCATCGGCCAATCCACCGTCGGGATGCAGCTCGTCGCCACCGGACACACCGGCGATGACGCCTACATGGCTTGGGACGTTGAGAGCTACGCGCGCCTTTCCCGTGAAACCAACGACCCGCACTATATGGATGTCGCCCGCATTCTCCTCCACAACACCAAGGCGATGGTTGGCCGTCCCAGCGATTTGCGCGGCACGCGCGGTCCCGGCTGGCAGCAGGAACACTGCTGGCTCGATCTCCCGCGCGGAAAAGGCCGCCACCGCGCCTGGCTCCCTTGGGTGACGGTCAGCCACCTGCGCGGCATCAACGACCTTGTTGATTACGACGCCGCCCTCTACAACCAACTCGCCGGCGAAAGCGCGCCGGAAGTGAAAAAGCAAAAGTAAACCAATCAGCGCATCGTCACCTTCGCCGCCCTGCGCGAACAAGCAGACTTGGCAGTCCGCCGCGCGGCGTTACACATGCCGGGTGATGATTGTCGGCGTCCATCCACTCGCAGGCTTTGACAAGCTCCTGCACTACCGCGTGCCGGAGGGCTTGCGCGCACACATGCAGGTGGGGTCGCTCGTGCGCGTGCCGATCGTCAACCGCATGCACCTCGGCATCGTGGGCGCGATCGGCGCGCCGTCGGATTTTCCGGCGGACAGGCTCAAAAACGTCGTGGAGCTGCTGCATCCGTTTCCCGCGCTGACGCCGGACCTGCTCTCGCTCGCCCGCTGGATGGCGGCCTATTACGCGTGCGGCCTCGATGCGATCATCGAAACCATGCTGCCCGCGTCCGTGCGCAACGGCGCGGGTCTCAAGACCGAGCGGCAGCTCTCGCTCGTCCGCCGCCTCGACGTGCCGGAACTCGAAACGCTCAACCGCCGCGCGCCGCAGCAGGCGAAGCTGTATGCGTTCCTCGCGCAGCAGTTCAAGCCGCAGCGCAAGACGCTCGTGCTTTCGCGGCTGGGCATCACCGCCGCCGTTTCCAACGCGCTTGTGAAGCGTGGCATCATTCGCGAGGACGAGCGCCGCATCGAGCGCGTCGCCTATGCCGACGACTGGGCCGCCGGCGAAATCGTCGCCGCGCTTCCGCCCGCGCTCAACACCGAGCAGCGCGCCGCGTCGGACGCAATGGCGGCGGCATTGAAGGAGGGCACCTTTGGCGTCTCGCTCCTGCACGGCATCACCGGCTCCGGGAAAACGGAAATCTACCTGCACGCCATCCACGACGCGCTGGAGGCCGGCGGCGGCGTGATTTTTCTCGTGCCCGAGGTCGCGCTCACGCCGCAGACCGTCGCACGCCTGCGCGGACGGCTCGAGGCGCTCATCCCGCAGCACGGCGCGGTCGTCTGGCACAGCCATCTTTCGGATGGCGAGCGGCTCGACGGCTGGCTCGCGCTTGCCACGGGTGAAAAACGCATCGTGGTCGGCGCGCGTTCCGCCATTTTTGCGCCCGTGCAAAACCTGCGCCTCATCGTCGTGGACGAGGAGCACGAACCCGCCTACAAGCAGGACGAGACGCCGCGCTACCACGGGCGCGATGTCGCGGTGATGCGCGCCAAGCTCGCCGGGGCGCACTGTCTGCTCGGCTCGGCCACGCCCTCGCTCGAATCGTTTCTCAACGCGCAAAACGGACGCTACCGGCTCCTGCAACTCACGCAGCGCATCGACTCGCGCAAACTCCCCGACATCGACATCGTGGACATGCGAATCGAGATCATGCGCGCGCGCGGCCTGACCACGCTCTCGCGGCGGCTCGTGGACGCGATGCGCGACCGCCACGAGAAACGCGAGCAGACCATCCTGTTCATCAACCGGCGCGGCTATTCGTCGAGCATGCTGTGCTCGGAGTGCGGGCACGTCGAATCGTGCGAGCATTGCAGCATCGCCATGACGTATCACCGGCACGACGAACGGCTGCGCTGCCACCTATGCGGCGCGGAGCGGCCCGCGCCCGTGCGCTGCCCGAAATGCGGCTCGATAAAAATCCGCTGGCGCGGGCTCGGCACGCAGCGCGTCGAGGAGGCCGTGAAGCGCGTGCTCCCGCACGCCCGTATCGAACGGATGGATACGGATGCGATGACGAAAAAAAACCGCTTCCGCGAGGTGCTCGCCCAATTCCGCGCTGGCAAGATCGACGTGCTTGTGGGCACGCAGATGATCGGCAAGGGTCTCGATTTCCCAAATGTCACGCTGGTCGGCCTGGTGGATGCGGACATCTCAATGCACGTGCCGGATTTTCGCGCCAACGAGCGCACGTTCCAGCTGCTCGTGCAGGTGGCGGGGCGCGCCGGGCGCGGCGATCGCGCGGGCGAGGTCGTCGTGCAGACGTTCACGCCGCAAGCCGACGCGATCCAGTTTTCACGCCATGCCGATTACGCGGGGTTTGCGGCGGGCGAACTGAAGGTCCGGCAGGATTTCCGTTATCCGCCCTACCGGCATTTGATCCAGCATGTGTTTCGCGGGCCGAATCCCGA
This sequence comes from Ereboglobus sp., assembly GCA_029974595.1. Lineage (GTDB taxonomy): Bacteria > Verrucomicrobiota > Verrucomicrobiia > Opitutales > Opitutaceae > Ereboglobus. The sequence goes on from JARKRC010000027.1 coordinate 62,687, forward strand.
AAAGCTGCAATTTTTCGCCGAGCAATGGGCGCGCAAAGTCGAGCAGGCGCTTGGAAATCTGGTCGAGCTGCGCGGCCCCGCGCCGTCGCCGATTGAAAAAATAAAGGACGAATACCGCTACCAACTCTGGTATTTCACGGCGCAGGTGACGAAGGTCGTGGCCGAACTCACGAAATTGCGCGCGGAGTTTGCCTGGCCCGACGATATGATCCAGGTGATCGACGTGGACCCCGTGAGCCTGATGTAGGCGGAGCCAACGCCGTTTTTACTTCGGGTTGTCGATCTTATTGATGCGGGCGATGTGGCGGCCGCCTTCGAACTCGGTGGCGAGCCACACTTTCACGATGCGCAGCGCCTCGTCCTCGCTGATCGTGCGCTGGCCGATGGAGAGCACGTTGCCGTCGTTGTGCGAGCGGTTCCAGATGGCGACTTGCTCCGTCCAGCACAGGCCGCAGCGGACGCCTTTCACGCGGTTTGCGACGATGGCCTCGCCGTTGCCCGAGCCGCCAAGCACGATGCCGCGCTCGTATTCGCCGCGCGCCACGGCCTCGGCCACCGGGCGGATGAAATCCGGATAATCGCACGATTCCTCGGAATGCGTTCCGAAGTCGCGCACGGTGTGGCCGTTGGCGAGGAGCATGGCCTTGATGGCCTCCTTGTATTTGAATCCCGCGTGATCGGAGCCGATGGCGATCTGGAATGTTTTCATGGACGCGTTTGGCAAATTATTTGAACCTGCTGTTGATTGATCTGTCCTAATCGAGGAGCTTTTCCCGACACAGTAAAACATATTTCCAAAAGGCAACTCTTATGAAAATCCAAAACAGCCTTGGCGCCGCATTTTTGGGACTCGCGATCATTCTTGTTGCAGGTTGCTCGACGACATCGAGCCGCATTTCGAAAAACCAGCAGCTTTTTGACACCTATCCAGCCGCCGTGCAGGCCAACATCCGCGCTGGCAAGATCGACATAGGCTATGCGCCCGAAATGGTCATGATGGCGCTCGGCGAACCCGACCGCCGCTACACACGCACGACGGAGCACGGCGCATCCGAAGTGTGGGCCTACAGGTCAAAAGCCCCCGCGCTCAGCTTCGGCCTCGGCCTCGGTGGAGGCGGCGGGCACACGGCGGTCGGCACCGGCGTCGGCATCACGACGGGCGGCGATCGCTCGGACGACAGGATGCGGGTCATTTTTGAAGGCGGCAAAGTCACCGCCTTGGAACAAGTCAAGTGACCGCATCCGGCCTGTCATTTTATAGCAATACAACCTGTGGCCCGTCCGGAACTTATATAATCCATTACGACCTGCTTTCGCGCTTGTGAAAATGCAACATTTTCCCCGCAAAAACGTCATACATCGGATAATGTTGCAGTAATATTTTTAGAAAGGAAGACCGCATCATGAAAACCAAAATAATAACATTCACGCTCATGATCGCCGCGCTTGTGGTCGCGGGCTGCTCATCGCCCGCGGCACGCATCAAACACAACCCCGAGCTCTTCGCCTCGATTCCCGCGCCCGAGCAGGAACTCATCAAGCAAGGCCGCATAGCGATCGGTTTCACGCCCGACATGGTGAAACTCGCCCTCGGCGAGCCCGATGCCGTCGCACGCCGGATCGACAAGACCGGCGCGACCGAAATCTGGCGCTATCGCAGTTATGACAATTCCTACGATTACGGCTTCTACGGCTATTATGGCTGGGGCTCCCCGTACCGTTATTACCGTCCCTATTATGGCTGGGGCGGCTGGTATGGCGGCTGGAGTGGCTACTACGGCTGGGGCTGGAGCGCGCCCGCGCCAGTGAACGATCATCTGCGCGTTGCCTTCAAGGAAGGCCGCGTCGTCGAGATCAACCAGCTGCGATAATCCGCCTCCAAAACCGTTCCGCAAAAGAGCCGCCCGCACAAAAATACGCGCGGCTTTTTTTGTTTTTCGGACAAAACAATCTTTACTCTCGCCCTGGCGGCAGATGTCGTTTGGTCTCGTGTCCGTTTTTTAATTTCCCCGCGCCCGACCTCACCTTTTTTAACCCAGCCCAATAACACAAAAAACACCATGATCTCCACGACCGCGATCAACGCCTTCCTCCTCAAAAACAACCTCCGCATCGCCAGCAACCCCTGCGTCTCGCCTGACTTGTGCCTCGATTGGCCCGCGCTCTCCGCCAAGCTCGCCCAAAACGCCGCCGATGTCCTCGCCTGCGCCAAAAGCGCCTTTGCGACCGCCGCCGGCGAATGGACGCTCCTCGAAGACACCGCCACCGGCGATTGCGCGTGGCGTCTCGTCCCCGCCGACGGCCTCGCTCCCGATACCGCGGTAAAAACGCTCGCCGACGGCGTCGCGCTCGCGGGCGGCGGCGTTGTTTTCCCGGCCAGCTTTGCGAACCTCCTCCGCCTCAAAAACCTCGCGCAGGAACATAACCCCGCCACCACGATTTTCCCCACTGCCAGTCAGCGCCTCGGCCAGAGCACCCTTGGTATCGGCGCGCGTTTTACCACCCTCCACTGGCCCGCCGTCGAATGGGCCATGAGCGCCCTCGAACTCGGCGTCACCGCCAACCAAAACTCCATCCCCCGCGAACTCGTTTACGACGTCAACGCCATGCTCGACGGCAAACTCGACACCGTCCCCTTCCCCTTCATCGGCACCAATGTCCCCGAAGGGCACCAAGGCCAGTCGGTCGAAGGCATGAGCCACGGTTGCATCCTCTCGAAACTCAAAACCGGCTTCCACCGCCGCAGCATCGCCTGGAGTTTTAACGCCGACCACCAGCCCATCGGCGGTAAATTCGACATCCGCGAAGACGAGCTCGTGCGCGGCTGCGTCCTCGCCAGCTACATCACCTTCGACCTCTCGCCCGAGCTCGCTCAGACCAAGCCCCCCGCCGATCCCCGCGCCTGGGTTGCCGAAAACATGGACGCCGCACTCGTCGGCAAAGTCCGCGCCCGCGTTTCAGCCGCCGGCCTCGCCCTCGACGAAACCGCGCTCGCCACGCTCCTCGCCTACGTCTGGCCAGCGATGAAAAAAATGAAAGTCCGCGACGAAAAATACCGCGCCGCTCGCGAACAACTTTTCACCACCCTTGCCGGACGCGCCTACCTCCGTGAACTCTCCATCGACGAACTCCCCGGCCTCACAACCCCCGAGACCACCGCCATCATGCTCGCCCTTTGCGAAGCGCTCGACATGCCGATCAACTTCGTCGCGCCCGCCTTCGGCTTCCAGAAAAACATGCCCTATCCCGACAACACCGCGCTCAGGGCGCTCATCGAAAAACAGTGGAATGTCTGCAAAAACTTTGGCGCCAGCATCGGCTTCCACTCCGGCTCCGGCAAATCCGCCGAAAACTACCAGGTCATGGGCGCCGTCACCGGCAGCCACCTCGAAATCAAAACCAGCGGACGCTACACCTACGAAATGGGCCGCGCCCTTTACGCCTCGAAAAATCCCGCCGACCAGGCGCTCTGGAAAGACTGGTATGCCTTCACCGTCGATCTCGCCGTGAAAGGCGCCTACGCCACCGACGCCACCGAGCAGCGCATGGCCCGCTCCTTCATCACCGACGCCCTCGCCAAGTCAGGAAAACCCGTTGACGTCTTTTCCGACGAAGCCGCCTGCCGCGCCGCCATCGAAGCCCTCCCCCCGAGCCCCGAGCACATGTTCTGGTTTGAGTATAATTTCCTCTACGTGCTCGCCGGCGGAGGCAAAGCGGAAAAAACCGCCCTCGGCGATCATTCGCCCGCCGGCTACGCGCAACGCGCCCGCTTTTATACAATCAGCTCCGAAGGCCTCCTCAACTATTCGAAAAACGTGGCCGCCTATATCATCTTCCTCGCCGAAAACACCGGCCTCGCAACAAAGGAACGCTGCGCCGCGGCAGCCAGGCTCCTCGCCGCCTATGCAACCCTCGACCAGATGCTCGGCGACATCAGCAAATAAAAAAGCAATGTGTCGCGCCTTCCGTGTAAAATGACGGTTTCCGTCGTTTGTTCTTAACGAGATTTCGCCTCGCCTGGCGGCCAGAGGCGCGGGTTCCGCATGCTTCTTGCGAAACCCAAAGATGCCCTCGCTCAACATCGCAGCGACGCTACGCATATGGCAAGCCGCCCAGGCAAGTGAAACAAAAGCCCTAAAAATGCATAAAAGCTTGACTCCCAATCTTCGGAGGCATTAGCTACCTGCCGTCATGCTCTCCACCCGACATCCCCGCAACCCTGCACGCAGTGCAACATAATAAACTGCCAGGCAATCAAGCCACGTCCAAGCGAGTGCCAAGACGCGCCAGTCCCAAGCCTGGAACGACCATCGTTAAATTGAGAGGGAACCGACAGTTGCAACAAATATCCCAAAATGAATATTATCGAAGAAAAAACAGCCATTGTGAGCCGCCTTATTGACGGGCTGCTGAATAAACTGCACAATACGTTTACCGCCGCCACCTGCGGAAAGCACCTGGCATTATTCCGGACTATTGGCCATACCGGCACGCTTATTGCCGGCGTGCTTGGTTTAATCATTGGAATCATTGCCGCCATCGAGAGCGATTCATTCGCCATGTTCTTGATTGGCATCGTCTGGCTTCTGGCCTTGCTGATCATTGATTACGTGTCCCGTCGTTTCGGAAAGATCTCCGAACATCTCGTCAGCAGCACCAAGAGCTATTTATCATCCAACGCCTACATTGAAGCGATTGCCCTATTGGTTCTGGTCGCCAGCTTCGCTTTGCTTGGCTTTGGCTTGTATGCAGCCATAAAGATTGGCGGCATGGGTGATTTTTTCAAGATAGGAGCCTGGTCTGTCTGGCTTTTCTATATAGGTATCCTCACCCTGAACGCAGGCGAGTTGTTAAATGTTGAAATCAAGAAAGAATTAAAGGCGGAAGAAGAGGGGGTTGGCCTTCTCGAATTCAACGCTAAAAGCATGCTTCTTGCGGTTCCATTCTACTTTGGGTCAGGCATATTATTTGGGCTGATTAATATTCTCTGGTATATTTTCCAGGCAACTGGGAGTGGTCAGCCCTTTGCATATGTTGTAATGGAATCAATGCCCTACTTCCTCACCATTGCCATTGTGGCCGCATTGCCTTTTCTGGCATGCTTGGCGTTTTTGATCCTGTACGCATCAATTGCGGCAGTGAAAGCATTGATTCGCATAGCTTCAGCGATCGATAAAAAAGACTGATCCTGACAAGACGCATGGCCGATTGTCCGGCAATTTAACAGTTGCCTGCTCCGCGTGGCGCATCTTAATTGTTCCACGAAAGGAAAAATATGCCGCTACCAAAAGAAGAAGCCTGGTTTCCCGCGAAGACATACGGCTGGGGCTGGGGGTTTCCGAGCCGCTGGCAAGGCTGGCTTGTGATGCTCGTTTTTCTCGCGCTGTTGATTGCCGGCATACCTTTGGCAAAGAAAGGAGTGCTGGTTTACTCCGGCTATGGTTCCGCTCTCGTGCTCGCGCTGGTCGCAATCTCCTATTGGAAGGGCGAGAAGCCACGCTGGTCCTGGGGAAAGCGCGAATGACAAAACAGCCGGGCCTGCAGCCAAAACCGTCCACACCCGCGAATCATCTGTAACTTTCGGCAAAAGATAAATCGTACAAATTTACATACGAATACATAAGCGATAATAAACAATTTCTTATCTTATGGCGCCATCTATTCCAGAGCTTTTGCGCCCCATGGGGCGCTCATCTGGCTGTATTGGTTATAAAAACAATTATAGCAAAGTGACATGAGTCTCTTGGCACGTTGAACAATCCATAAGATGCATCTGGAATTTTTGTATTGGGTAAATAAATATGCTGCCCGATGACTCCACAGATAATCATTAGAAACGAAACCGATGGCGACCGGCGCACGATTGGCGAAGTGACGGTTGCCGCGTTCCGGACTTTGGAGATCAGCAGCCACACGGAACAGTTTATCATCGAGGCATTGCGCGCGGCCGGGGCGCTTGCCATATCGCTCGTCGCGGTGGTTGATGGGAGCGTTGCGGGGCATATTGCTTTTTCTCCGGTGACGATCTCCGATGGAACTCAAGGCTGGTATGGTCTTGGCCCCGTTTCCGTGCTGCCCTTATACCAGCGCCGGGGTGTTGGAAAGGCCGCTAATACGGGAGGGACTGTCCCGGCTGGAAACGCTGCATGCGCGCGGATGCTGCCTTGCGGGGCATCCGGAATATTACAGGAAGTTCGGATTCAAAAACACGCCGGGGCTTGTGCTTGAGGGGGTTCCGCAGGAGTTCTTTTTCGCACTGTCGTTCGACGAAAATTATCCGCGCGGCACAGTCACTTTCCACAAAGCTTTCAAGGCGACGGAGTGAGGGTGCAGGTACCGCCACGACAGACGCGTCCGGCGGGAAAACCCATGGGCGCAGAAGCGCAGGCTTGACCGCGGGAGCGAACACGGGAATATCGGATGCAGATTTGAATTAGCAATGCGGCTGTAGTTTAGTGGTAAAACTCCTGTCTTCCAAGCAGGTCTCGTCGGTTCGATTCCGTCCAGCCGCACCAATTTTACAACCCGCTTTTTTCCAATGGAAAGCGGGTTTTCTTTTAAACTCGCATTGATTTGTGGTCAATAAAGTCACAACATGCGCCGCTTTAGTTTACATGGTTTGATCTTTCCGAATGCGGCGAATTCCACAGCCATTTCTTTACCTTCCGCCAGCGGCAGGAATTCGCGGGTTCGCGCCAATTGATGCACGCTTGCCGTGTTTGCCCGTCGGACGCGCATCGCACCGATTGCAGACGCGGAATAGCGCTTGACACAAAAACAAGTATCACTTTGATACTGGATGCGTGCCGCGCAAAATCCGCCAGTTGATCGCCGATCTGGAATCCGCAGGCTTCGCCCATGTCTCCACGAAAGGCAGTCACCGGAAGTTTAACCACGCCCCGACTGACACCACCATCATCCTGCCTGGAGCAGCGGGGGCCGATGCGAAACACTACATGGAAAAGGATGTGCGCCGCGCCATTGAAAAAAGCAAGGGAACCAATTCATGAAAACAAACAACACACTCAAACACCCCCCTCTCACCAAGGCCGCAATCAAAGCCGCCGCCGCTCGCTATTTGAAAATTGTCGAGTGGTCCGACGAAGATAAATGCTTTGTCGGACGTTGCCCCGGGCTGTTTTTCGGCGGTTGCGATGGCATGGATGAAACCAAGGTTTACGCGGAGCTTTGCCAGATTGTGGAAGAACACGTCGCCGAGACGCTTGCGGGACGCAAGCCGCTTCCACCTCCGACCGCAGGCAAGACGTATAGCGGCAAGTTTGTCGTTCGCCTCTCGCCAGAACTTCATCAGAAGGCCGCATTGAAAGCCATGGCGCGCGGCGAAAGCCTCAACCAATTTGTAGCCGAGGCGCTCACTCACGCCTGACGGGCGGAAGTGTCGCACCCCGTCCAGCATCCGCACGCATCCACGCGCGGAAAGCCTCCTGATCGTCGCGGCCCTGCCGTCCGCCCGATTTCAATGGCTGGCGGGCAAACGCGCTCATGCGCAGCAAACGCAGCCGCTTGGCCTGGCTTGATTCGTCGCGCACATCGGCAACCGCCCGGTTCATCACACGCCGCACCTCCGCTGGATCGCTCGAACGCAAGGCATCCTCAAGCGCATTGTAAACGGGCGTGTTCTGGCTCACCTCCGGCAGCCCAATCATTTTCTGCATGTTCGCGTGTGCAAACACGGGATAAAAAAAGGACGGCACATGGCCGTCCTTGCGTTTAAATGGCGGAATACTGCAGAAGTATTATTATGGAAAACGGATGGCGGGGACTTCGGCGGGCGCGGCGGGTTGGGCGCTTACGGAGGTGTTGGTGTTGATGGCGAGGCGTTCGCTCTGATAGGCGGCTTTCTCGGCCCAAATGGAAGCGGGGGCAATTGCGCTGACTTGCGCGTAGAGTTGGGCGGCCTCGGCTGTCTGGCCGGCTGCGGCCATCAGGGTGGCGAGGTGATAGGTGGCTTCGCCGCGGACAGCGGCGGCCTGAGTGACATCGCCGGAGATTTGTTTGAGGCGGTTCTGGCCTTCGGCGACCTGGCCGCCAAGGGCTTTGGATATAGCGGCGCCGATGAGCGCGCGTCCGTGAAAGGGCGCGGTTTTGGTGGCGGCGGCCTTGTCGTAGGCGGCGGCGGCTTCAGCGTAGTTTTTTGCCTGATACGCTTCGTCGGCGATGCGGAGTTCGGCGGCAGCGGCGAGAACGTGGCCGGGATTTGCGGCAATGAAGGCGCGAAGTTTTTCGGGCGTGTTGGCCGCGGCATATTCGATGCCGACCTGATCCTGCCCGGATTTCCGCATGTTACGGTAAATGCCGGCGACGGCAACGACGAGGATCACGGCGAGGCAGGCGATGTAGATCGTTTTCTCATTCTTGAGCCAGAAGCTCTTGAGTTGTTCGTCGGAAGTGGGCGGACGCGGTGTTTCGTCAGCGGGTTTTTTCGGGTCGTGTGCGTGCGGAGGGTGGTTCGACATGTCGGAAAATCAGATGGGCGCTGTGGTGGTGGGAAAGAGGAGAAAGAGAACAAATGCCGTGGCGGGTGTAAAGGGAGGAAAGCGGAAAGCAATGGAGGACGGAGCATCCCAAAAAACGCCGCCCGCGCAAACACGGGCGGCGTTGAAGGTGGCGTGCGGCGTTCGCGGCGTCAGACGGTTTCGGGTTTGGGCGCAGCGGATGCTTCTTCCGGCGCGGCTTGCGGGATGTCGCCGCCGAGGGGCAGCGTGACCTTGAGACGCTTGTAGGACGGGAGGCCGGTGCCGGCAGGAATCAGATGGCCCATGATGACGTTTTCCTTGAAGCCTTTGAGCATATCCACCTTGCCGAGGGTCGAGGCGTCGGTGAGGACGCGGGTCGTTTCCTGGAAGGAGGCGGCGCTGATGAAGGATTCCGTTTCGAGCGAGGCTTTCGTGATGCCCAGAAGGATCGGCTCGGCCTCGGCGGGTTTGCCACCGGCTTCCTCAATGCGTTTGTTGTTAAGGAGGAAGTTCGTGCGGTCCACTTGCTCGCCCCAGAAGTATTCGCTATCGCCCGGATCGGTGATGCGAATTTTGCGGAGCATCTGGCGGATGATGATTTCGATGTGCTTGTCGTTAATCGTCACACCTTGGAGGCGATAGACTTCCTGGACTTGCGAGATGAGGAAATCATAGAGGGCCGCAGGGCCGAGGATTTCGAGGATTTCGTGCGGGTCGGCCGCGCCTTCGGTGAGGTGCTGGCCTTTGTGCACGACGTCGCCGGGTTGCACGACGATGTGTTTGCCGGCGGGGATGAGGTGCTCTTCTTCCTGTGCAGTTTCGTCGTTTTTCACGATGAGTTTGCGTTTGCCGCGGATGGAGCCTTCGAAGGAGACGACGCCGTCGATGCGCGCCATTTCGGCGGCTTCCTTCGGGCGGCGGGCTTCGAAGAGCTCGGCGATGCGGGGAAGACCGCCGGTGATGTCCTTGGTCTTCGAGGCCTGGCGGGGCGTCTTCGCAAGGAGGGCGCCGGGGGAGATGGTATCGCCTTCGTTGACGATAATTTGCGCGCCGACGGGAATGGCGTAGGCGGCCAGCGGCTTGCCGGAGGGATCGCGGACTTCAACCTGGGGGTTGAGGTCTTCCTTGTGCTCGACGACGACGGTGGCGATGCGGCCCGAGGATTCGTCGAGTTCGCGTTTCACTGTGACGCCGGGAATCATGTCCTTGAAACCGAGAACACCGCCTTTTTCCGAGAGAATGGGCACGTTATACGGATCCCACTGGGCGAGGATTGCGCCTTTCTCGATTTTTTCGCCGTCGCCGACGTGGAGGAAGGAGCCTACGACGATGTTGTGGACTTCCATTTCGTGGCCGTCGGTGTCAACGATTTCAACCGTGCCTGTTTTATTGAGGACAATGGCGACGCCATCGGCGGCCTCGACGAGGCGAAGGCCTTTGTATTTGACGATGCCGGAGGCGCGCACGCGGATTTCGGGCTGCTTGAAAGAGCCGGATGCAACACCGCCAATGTGGAAGGTGCGCATGGTGAGCTGTGTGCCGGGCTCGCCAATGGACTGCGCGGCGATGATGCCGACGGAATCGCCCTGTTTGGCGACGCGGTTGGTGGCCGGATTGATGCCGTAGCTCTTGGCGTCGATGCCCGTCCTGCTCGTGGAGGTGAGGGGGGACATGATTTTGACGCGTTCGATGCCGGCGTGCTCGATCTGGGCGGCGATTTCCTCGGTGATGAGTTCGCCGGAGCCGACGAGGATTTTGTGAACATCGGCGGGATCGACCACGTCGTCGGAAGAGAAGCGGCCTATGATGCGTTCACGGAGGGGGACGATTTCGTCATCGCCTTCGTAAATGGCTTTTTTCCAGACGCCGTCGCGGGAGCCGCAATCTTCCTCGGCGATGACGACATCCATGGCCACGTCGCAGAGTTTGCGGGTAAGGTAGCCGGCGTCGGCTGTCTTGAGGGCGGTGTCGGCGAGGCCTTTGCGGGCGCCGTGCGTGGAGATGAAGTATTCGAGGATCGTGAGACCTTCGCGGAAGGATGAGAGGATCGGGCGCTCGATGATTTCGCCGGAGGGCTTGGCCATGAGGCCGCGGGTGCCGCAGAGCTGGCGCACCTGCTGTTTGTTGCCGCGGGCGCCGGAGTCCATCATGATGTAAACCGGGTTGACCTCGGGGCGTCCGTCGTTGACTTCGAGTTTTTGAAACACGGCCTTGGCGATCTGGTCGGTCGCGCCGGTCCAGATGTCGATGACCTTGTTCTTGCGCTCGCCGTCGGTGATGATGCCCTTGTTGAACTGGGCTTCGACTTCGTTGATCTTCTTGCGGGATTCGGCGACGACTTCCTTCTTCGCCTCGGGGATGATCATGTCGTCGATACCGATCGAGATGCCGGCCTGGAAGGCGGTTTGGAAGCCGAGTTCCTTGAGCTTGTCGAGGGTTTCGACGGTGACGTAATTGCCCGACACTTTGTAGGTGTTGAGAATGAGGTCGCCGAGTTTGCCTTTCGGCACAGGGAAGTTAACGAAGCCAAGGCCTTCGGGCCAGACTTGGTTGAAGATGACGCGGCCGACGGTGGTGCGGATGGTGCGCTTGTCCTTGTTGCCGTAAACGGTGTCCTTGCCGTGGTCGGGATTTGGAATGTCGATCCAGTCGTGGACTTTGAGGGAGCCTTCGAGCTTGGCGAAGAGGACTTCCTGCAAACCGGAGAGGACGGGAATGCGCTCGCCTTTGGCCGGGTCTTTGCGCGGCTTGAGGGTGAGATAATACGCGCCGAGAACGATGTCCTGCGAGGGTGTGAGGATGGGCTTGCCGGACGAGGGCGAGAAGATGTTGCTCGTGGCCATCATGAGCATCTTGCACTCCATGATCGCCTCGAGCGACAGGGGAACATGCACGGCCATCTGGTCGCCGTCGAAGTCGGCGTTGTAGGCGGTGCAGACGAGCGGATGAACGCGGATGGCCTCGCCTTCAATCAACACGGGCTCGAAGGCCTGGATGGAGAGGCGGTGGAGCGTCGGTGCGCGGTTGAGGAGCACGGGATGACCCTTTGTGACTTCCTCGAGAATGTCCCACACTTCGGGGGATTTTTTCTCGATCATCTTGCGGGCGCCGCGGACAGTGTGCACGAAGCCGAGCTCCTTGAGGCGGCGGATGATGAACGGTTCGAAGAGAACGAGGGCCATCTTCTTCGGGAGGCCGCATTGGTTGAGCTTGAGCTCGGGGCCGATGACGATGACGGAGCGGCCGGAGTAGTCCACGCGTTTGCCGAGGAGGTTCTGGCGGAAGCGGCCTTGCTTGCCCTTGAGCATGTCCGAGAGGGACTTGAGGGGGCGGTTGCCGGCGCCGGTGACGGGGCGGCCATGGCGGCCGTTGTCGAAGAGGGCGTCAACGGATTCCTGCAACATGCGCTTTTCGTTATGGATGATAACGTCGGGCGTCTTGAGCTGCATGAGGTTTTTCAACCGGTTGTTGCGGTTGATGACGCGGCGGTAGAGGTCGTTGAGGTCGGAGGTGGCGAAGCGGCCGCCTTCGAGCGGGACGAGCGGGCGAAGGTCGGGCGGAATCACCGGGAGAACTTCGAGAACCATCCATTCGGGACGAGATTTCGAGTGGATGAAGCCTTGGATGACCTTGAGGCGCTTGGAGAGTTTTTTCTTGATCTGCTTCGAGCGGGTGGCGCGCATTTGCTCGTGGAGCTCCGCGACGGTGGCGTCGAGATCCATTTTCACGAGGGCTTCGCGGACGGCTTCCGCGCCCATCTTGGCGACGAAGGAGTCGTCACCGAACTCGTCGAGCGCCTGGCGGTATTCGACGTCGGTGAGGAGTTGTTTGGGTTCGAGCGGGGTTTTGCCCGGGTCGATAACCATGTAGTTCTCGTAATAGATGACGCGTTCGAGGGCGCGGGCGGTCATGTCGAGCATGAGGCCGAGGCGCGACGGCATCGACTTGAGGAACCAGATGTGCGAGACGGGAACGGCGAGCTCGATGTGGCCCATGCGTTCGCGACGGACGCGGGAAATGGTGACGAGGACGCCGCAACGGTCGCAGGTGACGTCCTTGTATTTGATGCGCTTGTATTTTCCGCAGGCGCATTCGTAGTCGCGCACGGGGCCGAAGATCTTCTGGCAGAAGAGGCCGCCGGGTTCGGGCTTGAAGGTGCGGTAGTTGATCGTCTCGGGGTTCTTGACTTCGCCTTTGGACCATTGGCGGATGGTTTCAGGAGCGGCGACGGTGATGGAGACGCAATCAAAGGGATTCTCATCGGTGCCGAGAGCCGTGCGGGCCTCGCTGCGCTCAATGGCGCCGGCGGCGTGTTCGCTGGGTTGGATGCTCATGTGGTATGTTTTTTGAAAAGGTTGCGGTGATTTGTCTTCGATTTAAGTCGATATAAATTGACTTAAATCGATGGAGATTAGCCATTGGCTGTTGTACCGAAGCCGAGGGCGTCGCGGCGGTTGAGCTTGATGTCGAGACCGAGCGACTGGATTTCCTTGATCAGCACGTTGAAAGATTCCGGCGTGCCGGCTTGCAGCGTATTGTCGCCCTTGACGAGCGATTCGTAGATCTTGGTGCGGCCCTGCACGTCGTCGGACTTGACGGTGAGAAGCTCCTGAAGCGTGTGCGCGGCGCCGTAGGCTTCGAGCGCCCACACTTCCATTTCGCCGAAGCGCTGGCCGCCGTATTGCGCCTTGCCGCCGAGCGGTTGCTGGGTGACGAGGGAATAGGGACCGACGGCGCGGGCGTGGATCTTGTGGGAGACAAGGTGGTTGAGCTTCATCATGTAGATGTAGCCGACCACGACTTGCTGGTCGATTTTATCGCCGGTGCGGCCGTCGAAGAGGGCGGATTTGCCGGAGGTGGGCAGGTTCGCTTCCTTGAGGTAGTCGCGGACTTTCTTTTCAGGAATGCCGTCGAATACGGGGGTCGCCACTTTCATGCCGAGCTTTTTGCAGGCCCAGCCGAGGTGGGTTTCGAGAACCTGTCCCACGTTCATGCGCGAGGGAACGCCGAGCGGGTTGAGGCAGATTTCGACAGGCGTGCCGTCCGGAAGGAAGGGCATGTCGGCCTCGGGAACGATCTTGGCGACAACACCTTTGTTGCCGTGGCGTCCGGCCATCTTGTCGCCGACTTCGAGCTTGTGCTTGGTGGCGATGTAAACCTTGACCTGCTTGATGGCGCCGGTGCCGTCGTCGTCGCCGGCTTCGATGCCGGCGATCTTGCGTTCGCGATCGCCTTCGAGCTCGTCGAATTTCGACTGGTAGCTGCCGATGATTTCCATGATCTTGATGCGAACCGGGGAAGGGTCGATTTCGATGTGCTTGGAGACGGCGGCGAGCTTGCGAAGGAGCGTCTTGGTGATTTTGCGGTTGGCCGGGATGATGATTTCGCCGGTCTGGCCGTTGACGACGTCGAGCGGGATTTTTTCGCCGAGGAGGATGTTCGACAGGGCTTCGGTCAAACCTTCGCGAAGTTTGTCGATCTGGGTTTTGTATTCCTCCTGGATTTGTTTCGTCTGGCGGCGGCGGTCGGACGGGGAGAGTTTTTCCTGCTCGAAGTCAACGCGGGTAGAAACCTTGACGTCCATCACGATGCCGGCGGTGCCGGAGGGGACGACGAGCGAGGTGTCCTTAACGTCAGCGGCCTTTTCACCGAAGATCGCGCGGAGGAGTTTTTCCTCCGGGGCAAGTTCGGTTTCCGATTTCGGCGTGATTTTGCCGACGAGGATGTCGCCGGGCTTGATTTCCGCGCCGACGCGGATGACGCCGTTGTGGTCGAGGTTCTTGAGCGCTTCCTCGCCGACGTTCGGGATGTCGCGCGTGATTTCCTCGGGCCCGAGTTTGGTGTCGCGAGCGGTGACTTCGAATTCGTGGATGTGAATCGATGTGTAGATGTCTTCCTTGAGGACTTTTTCGGAGATCAGGATGGCGTCTTCGAAGTTGTAGCCGTTCCAAGGCATGAACGCGACGAGGATGTTGCGTCCGAGAGCCAGCTCGCCTTTGTCGGTCGAGGGGCCGTCGGCGATGACCTGTCCCGCTTTGATTTTCTGGCCCTTCCTGACGATGGGCTTCTGGTTGTAGCAGGTGCTCGCGTTCGAGCGCATGAACTTGCGCAATTCGTAAACATAGACGCCGTTCTTGGCGTCGGTCTTCGGGTTGCGGTCAAAGTTTTTCGGGAGTTCGCCGTCCTTGGTGATGACGATGCGTTTGCCGTCAACGGAGGCGACGACGCCCGCCTCGGTGGCGGCGACGACAATCCTCGAATCGCGGGCGACGCGTTCCTCGATGCCGGTGCCCACGAAGGGCGCCTCGGTCTGGAGGAGAGGGACGCCCTGGCGTTGCATGTTCGCACCCATGAGCGCGCGGTTGGCGTCGTCGTGCTCAAGGAAGGGGATCATGCCAGCGGCGATCGAGATGACCTGCTTCGGCGAAACGTCCATGTAGTGGACTTCCTTCGCGGTGACTTCGAGCGGGTCGCCCTTGTCGTCGCGAACGGTGACTTTGCCGATGAAGTTGCCTTTGTCGTCGAGCTCGGAGTTGGCCTGCGCGATGATTTTGCCTTCTTCCTGGTCGGCGGTGAGGTATTCGATCTTGTCGGTGACGCGGCCATCCTTGACGACGCGATAAGGCGTTTCGACAAAGCCGAATTCGTTGACGTGCGCGTAGGTGGAGAGCGAGTTGATGAGGCCGATGTTCGGGCCTTCAGGTGTTTCGATGGGGCAGATGCGGCCGTAGTGCGACGGGTGAACGTCGCGGACTTCGAAGCCGGCGCGATCGCGGTTGAGACCGCCGGGCCCGAGCGCGGAGAGACGGCGTTTGTGCGTCACTTCGGCGAGCGGGTTGATCTGGTCCATGAACTGCGAAAGCTGGCTGCGCGCGAAGAAGTCGCGGATGACAGTCGTAAGGGCTTTCGGGTTGATGAGTTTTTGCGGCGTGATCGAGTCAACGCTTTGATCATACATCGTCATGCGCTCGCGAACGAGGCGCTCGGTGCGGCTGAGGCCGATGCGGCACTGGTTGGCGAGCAGCTCGCCGACGGTGCGGACGCGGCGGGAGCCGAGGTGGTCGATGTCGTCAACAACACCTTCGCCGCGCTTGAGGCGGACGAGGTATTTGGTGGCGGCGACAATGTCGGCGCTTTCGAGGGTGCGCTGCTCGATATCGGCCTTGAGGCCGAGCTTCTGGTTGACCTTGTAACGGCCGACGCGACCGAGGTCGTAACGCTTCGAGTCGAAGAAGAGGCGTTTCAGGAGCGCGCGGGCGTTGGCCGTGGTGGGGGGCTCGCCGGGGCGGAGGCGCTTGTAGATTTCCTTGAGGGCTTCCTCTTCGTTTTGCGTCGGGTCTTTCTTGAGGGCGCGGATGATGGCGCCTTCGTCAACGGAGGTGTCGATGACGCGAAGGGTGTTGATGCCGTGTTTCTCGAAGGTGCGCACGATTTGTTTCGTGAGCGGCTCGAAGGCGCGGGCAAGGACAACGCCCTGCTGGACGTCGATGGCGTCTTCAACGAGCACGAGCGTGGAGACGTTTTCCATCTCGAGCGCCTTGGAGACCTTGGTGTCGTTGACTTCGTAGAAGAGGTTGAGGAGATCGACGTTGCTTGAATAGCCGATGGCGCGGAGCAGGGTCGTGATGAGGAATTTGCGACGGCGGCGGCGGCGGTCGAGATAGACGTAGAGCAGGTCGTTGTTGTCGAACTGGACTTCGAGCCAGGTACCGCGGTCGGGAATGATGCGGAAGGAGTGGAGCGGTTTGCCGTTCGGGTGCGGCGTCACTTCAAAGGCGATGCCGGGCGAGCGGTGAAGCTGGGAGACGACGACGCGTTCGGCGCCGTTGATGATGAAGGAGCCGCGCTCGGTGACCATGGGGATGTCGCCCATGTAGATTTCCTCGTCCTTGATGAAGTCGGCTTCACGAAGGCGGAGCTTCACGTAAAGGGGGACGGAATAGGTGGTGCCTTCGCGAAGGCATTCGATTTCGGAATACTTGGGCTCGCCGAGGTTGTAGGAGAGGTATTCGAGCGTGAGGCGTTCGTCGTATGAGGGGATGGGGAAGACTTCCCTGAAAACGGCTTCAAGGCCCTGCGGTTTGCGCTGCTTGTCCGGCACGCCTTTTTGCAAAAAGTCCAGATAGGACTCGATCTGGATTTCAATCAGATTGGGCGGTTGGATTACTTCACGAAGTTTACCGAAGTTATTGCGGTCAGCCATGGTTTTTCCCGGTTGGATGTGTGTAGAGACGACGAAACAGCGCCGTGTGCAAAGGGCGCTCTATTTAGCTGGTCTGGAGACGCGCGTCGGTGGCGGCAGAGACGGCAGCAGGCACTGATGAATAACGGTTTTGAGAAAAGGCAAAGCACAGGCCGCTTTTAGGGTCGGCCTGTGCTGAAAAAACGGAAATGTGCTTCCAGTTGCGAACCAAGTTCTTACTTGAGCTCGACTTTGGCGCCGGCGGCTTCGAGCTTTTTCTTGATCTCTTCGGCTTCGGCTTTGGGAGCGTTTTCCTTGACGGGCTTCGGAGCGCCTTCGACGAGGTCTTTGGCTTCCTTGAGGCCGAGTCCGGTGATGGCGCGCACTTCCTTGATGACGCCAATCTTGTTCGCGCCGGCTTCTTTAAGGACGACGGTGAACTCGGTCTGGGCCTCGGCAGCGGGGGCTGCGGCGCCAGGAGCGGCGGCAACCGCGACGGCGGCGGCGGCGGAAACGCCCCACTTGGCTTCGAGGTCCTTGACGAGGGCGGCGAGTTCGATAACGGGCTGCGCGGACAGCCATTCGATGACTTGATCTTTGGTGATGTTGCTCATGTGTATCTCCTGGAGCGGCTAGCGGTTTCGAAAGTTGGTGAAACGCGTTTAAGAGACGTATCCCCTAGCCTAGCTCCTGTTGATTGTGGTCTTTTCGGCGGTGAAGCCGGAAATGGTTTTGGTTGGTCGGTTGGTGGTTTGGTGAACCGACTTAAATCGATGTGTGTCGATTTAAGTCGATGTGATGGAAGCTCAGGCGGCGGGCGCGGCGGCGGCTTCGGGTTGTTCCTTTTTGACCTTGGCGTCGAGGACGCGGACAAAGGCGGCGGCGTTGCTGGTGAGCAGGCTGAGGAACGAGCTGCGGAGCTCGTTGAGCGAGGGCAGGTCGGCGATTTGCGAGAGGAAGTCGGCTGTGACGACTTTCTTTTCCATCACGCCCACCTTGATCTCGAGTTTCTGCTTTTCCTTGAAGAAGGCTTTGATGATTTTGGCAACGGCTGCCGGGTTTTGGCCGCCAACGAGGATCGCAGTGGGGCCGGCATAGGCGCCGGCTTCGAACTCGGGCAGGCCGAGTGCCTTGGCGGCGACTTTGAGCGAGCTGTTTTTGACAACGTGAAACTCGGCGTTTTCGGCCTTGAGTTTCGCGCGGAGCTCGGCGACGTCGGCAACGGTGACCTTGGTGTAGTTGGCGAGGATGACGTAGTCGGACTTCTTAAGGTGCGACTCGACCTCGGAGATAAGATATTGTTTTTCGGCTCTCATTGTGGGTCAGGGCTCCTTTTAGTATTTGTTGTATTCAGTGGAGGCGAGACGGATGCCGGGGCTCATCGAGGACGAGATGGCAACGGTTTTGATATAGTGGCCCTTGAAGGAGGCGGGCTTGGCCTTGCCGATGGCTTCGATCACGGCCTGGGCGTTTTCGACAATCTGGGCGGGCGTGAAGGAGCGTTTGCCAATGCCGACGCCAATGTTGCAGGTCTTGTCCATCTTGAACTCGACGCGGCCAGCCTTGACGGCCTTGATGCCGGCGACGATATCGTCGGTTACGGTGCCGCTCTTCGGGTTGGGCATGAGGCCCTTGGGACCGAGGACGCGCGCGAGCGTGCGGACTTTCTTCATGGCTTCGGTCGTGGCGATGGCGACGTCGAAGTCGAGCCAGCCTTCATTGACCTTGGCCATCATGTCGTCGAGACCGGCATGGTCGGCGCCGGCGGCCTTGGCGGCGTCGGGCGAGTCGGTGAAGACGAGCACGCGGACTTTTTTGCCGGAGCCGTTCGGGAGCGGCGTGGTGCCGCGGACCATCTGGTCGCCTTGCGACGGGTCAACGCCGAGGCGAAGGGAAAGTTCGACGGTTTCGTCGAATTTTGTTTTCGGGAACTTGGCGAGGATATCAACGGCCTCGGCCAACGTGTACCCTTTTGTAAGGTCAGCGACTTTTTGGGCGCTGCGGTAGCGTTTGCTTTGTTTTACTGGCATTTTTTACTCCTTGCGGTGCTGGCGAATTCTTTGGGAACTCTCCCGCGGTTAGATGAAAAGTATGAATTAAGATTTAAGATTAAGAAGTGAGGCTCCGGCAACTCGGTTGGTTTTGGAATTATGAAAACGTGTTCGTCTGCGTAGGCTTGGCTGTTCGTTTTCTTAATTCTTAATTCTTCCTTCTTAATTGGGTCATCGACTTTTAGTCGATGACCTCCACGCCCATGTTGCGGGCGGTGCCTTCGAGGGTGCGGACACCGGCTTCGACGGTTCCGGCGTTCATGTCCTTCTGCTTGATCTTCCAGATTTCGGCGAGTTGCTTGCGCGTGACTTTGCCGACTTTGTCCTGGTTGGGCTTGGCGGAGCCGCTGGCGATGTTGGCGACTTTTTTGATGAGGACGGAGGCCGGGGGCGACTTGAGGATGAAGGTGAAGCTCTTGTCGCTGTAAACGGTGATGACCACGGGAAGGATCATGCCGTTTTGGTCCTTGGTGCGGGCGTTGAATTCCTTGCAGAACGCCATGATGTTGACGCCTTGGGCGCCGAGCGCGGGACCGACGGGAGGAGCCGGGTTAGCGGCGCCGGCGGGGAGTTGGAGGCGGATGTAGCCTTGGATTTTCTTAGCCATGTTGAACGGTGATTTTGATTTGGTTTCGTGTTGCTTGATTTGTCGGATTTTCGCCGCGGCTTAGAGGCGGGCGTTGGGAAAAACCTAAATCAATATCGTTGGTGAGAAGATGGTGGTTGGCAGTTTGGTTCAGCTTTCGGCCGCGCGTTGCACCTGCCAGTATTCCAATTCGACGGGCGTGAAACGTCCGAAGATCGAAACGGAGATCTTGAGTTTGCCGCGCGCGGGATCGATTTCGTCGATGCGTCCGGTGAGGTTCGTGAAAGCGCCGTCGGTGACTTTTACTTCCTCGCCGATTTCGTAGGAGACTTTCGGCACTTCCTTGCCGCTGGCGGCTTCGATGCGGGCGCGGATTTCGTCGATTTCAGCCTGGCGGAGCGCGGAGGGCTTGTCGCCGCCCACAAAGCCGATGACGCCGGCGACTTCCTTGACGAAATACCAGGGTTTGTTGATCAGCTTGTGCTCCTCGTCATAGAGGCGCATGTGGATGAAGACGTAGCCCGGGTAAAGCTTGCGGTTGATCGTGCGCTTCTTGTTGTTCTTGACCTCGGAAACAACTTCCATGGGCAGCAGCACTTCAAAGATAAAGTCATCGAGTTCCTCCTGTTTCTTGAACTTCTCGATGTAGACTTTGACCTTGTTCTCCTGTCCGGAGAGGGTGTGCAGGGCGAACCATTGTGCGCCTGCGGGTGCGTTGGTGGGAGCGGAAGACATGTGCTGTGCGTGGGCGGCTCGTATCGTTGGCGCGCAGGATGAATCAGCCCGCGCCTCCGCTGACCAGCTTGGTGAAGAGGGCGACGACTTGGTAAAGGGAGAAGTCGCTGATGCTCGTGAACAGACCGAGGAGGAGCGAAGCAAAGATGACGACGCCGGTGGACTGGATGAGCTCCGCGCGTGTGGGCCAGGTGCACTTTTTCAGCTCATCGACCATTTCGATGACAAAGATGCGGACGCTGCTAAAGGGATTCTTCATTTTGGAAGGCCTGAAAACCTGAAAACTTGAAGGCTGAAACCGACCCCTTCCGGGAGTCGTGTTTTTCGCGTTCGAATTGTCAGATTTTCGGTGGTCTGTTTTTGGTTGCTTTTCTTTTCAGCCTTCAGGTTTCCAGACCTTCAGGCCTTTATTTTTAAGGTGGCAGGCGCGGAGGGACTCGAACCCCCAACCGACGGTTTTGGAGACCGCTACTCTACCAATTGAGCTACACGCCTGTGATAAATTGTTTTTTAGACGACACAGCCGAGGCCCATTTCATTGAGCCTCGGCAGGTTGTTTGATCTATTTGCAACGATCGATTACTCGGTGATTTCGGTAATACGACCGGCGCCGATGGTGCGACCGCCTTCGCGGATGGCGAAGCGCTGGAGCTTCTCCATGGCGATGGGGGCGATGAGTTCGATGTCCACGCTGATGTTGTCACCCGGCATGATCATCTCGACGCCTTTCGGGAGATTCACAACGCCGGTCACGTCCGTCGTGCGGAAGTAAAACTGCGGGCGGTAGCCGTTGAAGAACGGAGTGTGGCGGCCGCCTTCTTCCTTGGACAAGCAGTAGATTTCGGCCTTGGCCTTCTTGTGCGGAGTGATCGAGCCGGGCTTGGCGAGGACCTGGCCGCGCTCGATACCGTCTTTTTCAATGCCGCGGAGGAGGATGCCGACGTTGTCACCGGCCTGGCCGCTGTCGAGGAGTTTGCGGAACATTTCGATGCCGGTGACGACGGAGGTCGTGGTGTCGCGGAGGCCGACGATTTCGACGTTCTCGTTGAGCTTGACGACGCCGCGTTCGATACGGCCGGTGGCGACGGTGCCGCGGCCGGTGATCGAGAAGACGTCTTCCACGGACATGAGGAAGGGCTTGTCGGTTTCGCGGACGGGTTCCGGAATATCGGTGTCGATGGCGTTCATGAGGTCGCCGATGGCTTTTTCGCCTTCGGGCTTGCCTTCGAGGGCGGCCGTGGCGGAACCGTGAACGATCGTGGTGGTGTCACCGGGGAATTGATACTTGGTGAGGAGCTCACGGATCTCCATGTCGACGAGGTCGAGGAGTTCCTTGTCGTCGATGAGGTCAACCTTGTTGAGGAAGACGACGATCTTCGGCACGCCGACCTGGCGGGCGAGGAGGATGTGCTCGCGGGTCTGGGGCATCGGGCCGTCAGCCGCGGAGACGACGAGGATCGCGCCGTCCATCTGGGCGGCGCCGGTGATCATGTTCTTGACGAAGTCGGCGTGGCCCGGACAGTCAACGTGGGCGTAGTGGCGTTTTTCGGTTTCGTATTCGACGTGGGAAACGGCAATGGTGACGATCTTGGAGGCGTCACGGACGGTGCCGCCCTTGGCGATGTCGGCGTAGGACTTGACCTCCGCGAGACCTTTGCGAGCTTGGACAGCGAGGATCGCGGTCGTCAGCGTAGTTTTGCCGTGGTCAACGTGACCGATGGTGCCGACGTTAACGTGCGGCTTTGTGCGTTCGAATGTACCTTTAGCCATGATGTTTTTGAGAGAAGTTGTTGATGTTGGAGTTGGTTGTTTTTGACCTCTGGATTTGCGTCGGAGAAGTCACCGACGGACGCCTTCCAATGGAGCCCAGAACCGGACTTGAACCGGCGACCTCGTCCTTACCAAGGACGTGCTCTACCGACTGAGCTATCTGGGCGTACCAATAGAATGTGGTCAAAAAACGAGAAAAAGAGTGGAGAACGTGGTGACCCGGGTTGAGGTCGTCAACTGAAAATTTGTCTTTTCGTACAAACCGCCAGATTGCACCCCGGCAAGTCCGCCCGGATGCGCTGTGTTCTCCCAAGCGAGGGCGCGCAGGAAAGCAGGCGTTTGGGAAATGTCAACAGGAAGAGGGGCGTGAGCGACGGAGGGTTGGGTGGCACGGGCATCCAGCCCATAAGCGCTAACATATGATAGTAGGCCATGATGAGAGGGAGCGGGGGAGGGAGGAGCGGATGGACGGTCCGTTTGCCAGGAAGAAGCGAAGGCCGGGGGCCAGGCCCAGGCAGGCGAGGATGCAATCGCGCGCCTCGGCGCGCTTCGCCTCGACGCCCTCGCGCTCGCCCCCGGCGAATGGCGCGAACTCACGCCGGACGAGGGCGCGCGGGTGTTCGAAATGTGAGGATGCGGGTTTGGGGTGATTTGGAGTGCGGCGATCCTCGCCGCTTTCAAGACGCGGGCATGTGCTGAAGATTGTCGGCCAGCTTGTGGGTAAACTTCAGATCACGACGCAGAAGTGCGAATGCCTTTCGTAGCGCAGGCTGGAAGCCTGCGCTACGGCGCTATCGCGATCTAGGGAGTGCCCGCAAGCCACTCGGTGCTCAATGGCTTCGGCGAGACGCCAAAGCCAACACGCGGGAGATGTCGCCGCCTTGAAAGCGCGGACATGGAAGCCGCGCGTCGGATTTGAAGCACGCCAAAGGCGTGCCATTCGTCAGCCCAAGGTCGGGCGTCACAGAAACAGAAGTCTAAATAATTGCGGGAACAGCCAGAAATCCACGCAAAATCCGATGTTGCATCTTGCAGCGTAACGGGATGTGGTTTGGAAAAAACAAACCCTCCTCCCAAAAACCGACAAACAATGCTGCTTATCCAGCAACTCCTATGAACAATAGAAAATCAACATATCTCGGAACCCTTTTCGGCCTTCCCAAATTCTAGATCATCATGTAGTAAGTAATAGCCTCCAGCATACCTTTTATAATTTATGGATAGAGGGTCGCAGAAAACAACACCTCAAAAATTTGCGAGTATCATAGTAGAATCACTATACGATGCGCTTTTTATTGGATTCCTTGTGAGCGGAGTTCGCGCATTGGGAATCGACAGCAAAGACAATCCAAGCCCTCCAACATTCGACCTCAATGTCTTGTGGGGGCCATTTTTGTTTGCGGCATTGATTGGATTTATAGTAATATTAATTTTACGTGTTACAAAGGTGCTGAAAATATCCCTTTTAAATTTTATATTCAGACGGAAACCGTAGGGAAAGCCGTAGAGGGTCAGAAGTGAACCAACACAAGCCAACCATAGCAACTGATGTGCCAGCGAAAGAATAAACGCGATGAACAGCTTCTCGGCTACAACCCCTCATACTTTAAAAACTTCTGAGTCAAAATTCGCCTACATCAAACTGAACACTCCAAAGGAAAGGCGACGCCCGAGGTCGCCTTTTGTCAATTTTAGCAGTTAGGCTCAGCTTCCTTTCGCGTTCATTCGCGGTTGAAAAACAGGCCGGAGACACGGGCAGGATGCCCGTGCCACCCGATCCGAAAACCACACGTGCCTCCCGGCTTCCTTATTGATAGCGCGGCGACCAGATGCGGGCGCGGTAGATCGTGCAGGCGGGGGCGGTGCGCGTAAAGGCCGCTTCGCCGGTGTCGGGATCGTAGAAGGAAACGGTGTCCGTCGTGTAGCGGCACGGGCCGGGCGCGTTGGATGACTCGGTGATGACGATTTCGCCTTTCCTGCCCGCCAGCCTGCCCGCGGACTTGATGTTCACCTCGTCGAAGCGCCGCGCCTTTCCCGGCGCGAGCGTGAAGGTCTTCGCCTTTTTGTCGTAACGAAAAACACCCGAGTGATCGGCATACCACAGCGTGTCGATGTCGTCGAAATCCGGGGATATATCATGCGGCCATTTGAGACCGTCTGGGGCTTTTCCGCGCGGCCTGATGCTCCGCTTGGAAAGATCTTCGGTGATCGTCGGGCGCTCCCTTGTGCCGCCGATCACGTAAGCAAAGATGCCGTGCCATTGCTTGCCATCGATGTAAATCGCGCCGCCCGCCCACAGGACATTATAAGCGGGATCCCAAAGCAGCGCGTGGGCCGCAAAGAGCGGCGTTTCCACATAGGAATCGGTCACGGCAGGGTCGGAGGTGTTGTAGATGCGCACCCAGTGCCCTTTTTCCGGGCGGCGCTGGCCGGTTCCGGCAACGGCTATGTTGCCATTGGGCAAGAGTTCCACGGCATGATTGTTGGGATCGTCCTCCTTCGGATAAATCTTCTCCCATAATTTCTGCCCTTTTACGTGGCTGCCCGCGGGCTCGTGTGTAATCACGGCCAGCCATCGTCCGCCTTGCACGACGCAGGCCGAGACAGCCCTGCCGGGGAATCCATTCGTGTCACGGACTTTCAGATCTCCCACGCCGTGGCCCATCGCCTTGATCGCGTCCGGGGAGTAGCCCAATTCCGGCGTGGGTTTGAAATACCACAACCGCGTGGAGGCGTCCCAGATCGTGTCGTTGTAATCGTAAACCGCGAATGACTTGTCGGCGGTATTGCTTATCGCAATCAAAGGCGTGCCCGATTTTCCCTTCGGATGGTTGTGTGCGTCATCCGGTTTGTTGTTCGGGGCAGCCTGCGCAGCAGAGGTGACAAAAAACGAAACAACCACCAGAAGCGTGGCGCGAAAGGGTTTTAATACATGGGCCATGAAGGGATTTTGATAATTTGAACCGCCCTGTTTTATGGCCCGACGCGGAAAAGGTAGAGGCCCGGGGTGAGTTCGGGCCGTGCGTCGATGTGCAGGGTTTTGTCGAGGTATTTGGAGAGATATTGCCCAAACGCGGGCGACACGCCGGAGCCTTTCATGAGCGCAGGAGGCGCGGCAAGGCCGGTGATGTCGATGGGGACGAGAAATTCCAGAGGCGTCCACAAATCACCCGAGGCGAGCGCTTCGGGAAGGCCGGCGGGCTGCGGATTCGGACGCGGGATGGACACTGTTAAGAGGGTTTGCCTGGTTTTTATGTCCACAACTTCCACGTAGGCCATGCGGCCGGGGAGCGGCGCGGCGGGGTGTTCGGCGCGGCCAAGGGTCGCGTAGGGAGTCTGAGTATGCCCATAGCCAAGCGCTTCGACGGGTTGCGATGGGATCGCGGCGGGGTCCGGAAACGGGATCGTAAAGGTTTCGTCGGAATAGGCGTAGCTGGGCGGATATTCCTGGAAGGTTTGCGCGGGCTCGCGGTGGGTAATGCTGGCAAAGTCGGTTTGGATGTAATTATACTGCGTCGGCAAAAAGAGGGGGGCCGGGTCAAGGAGGCGGGCTTCTTCGTCGAGGATTTGGCCGCTGCCTTTGTGGCCTGGATGGGCGATGCTGAGCACGCCGGGCTCGGTCGCGGGGACGCGGGGTTTCACACTGGGCAGGCGCACGATGCCGACGAGCACCGAGATGCCCGCGACCAGCGCGATAAACGCGACACCGAAGAGGAGCGCCATGCGGCGATGTTCGATGCGCGAGTTCCACTGGAAGCGTCCGATCTTGATTTTCATCGATCCGCAGGAGCCCCGGCGGG
Source organism: Ereboglobus sp. (assembly GCA_029974595.1). Taxonomy (GTDB): domain Bacteria; phylum Verrucomicrobiota; class Verrucomicrobiia; order Opitutales; family Opitutaceae; genus Ereboglobus. Next base: position 88,288 of record JARKRC010000027.1, read on the forward strand.
ATGGAGCGCGGAGCCGGTCTTTTCGGGGGCTACAAGTGTCGATATGTGTTTGAAGCCGGCGTCGCGGGCGAGGTTGTCGATGCGGGCGATTTCCTCAATCGTCACGGCGGCGTCGGCGCGGACAAGAAGCGAGGCGTCGGGCGAGTTTTTTATTTTCCCCGAGAGCCAGGCTTCGAGTTGCGGGTAGCTGACAAGGCCGGTGTCGGTGAAAATCTGCCCGTTGGCCTTGATGCTGATGACCGTGGTGGCGGCCACGTATGAAATCCTGTCGGCAGGGCGCGGCGGGGTGCGAAAATCATTGCTCTCAACGACGATCGCCGGCGAGAGAATGAAGCGCGAGCCGAAGAACAGGAAGAACATCGCGATGAGCGTGAGGTTCACGTAGTGCACCCAGTCGAAGTTGCGCGGCGGCGGGCGCAGCTTGGAATTGAGATCGAGCGGGCGGGTGATCATCGGAATGACGCGAAGTTCTCTGTTTGCGGTTTGTCGCCGGGCTCAGTTTTCCGGCTTTTTCTCCTCGCCTACGCCTTCGCCTTCGTAGTGGTTGATGAGGTATTCCATTATTTCGTTGGCGGCCCATTCCATGTCGCGGGTGAGGGCGCGGACACGTCCCGAGAGGAAATGGTGTCCGAGGTGCACGGGAATCGCGAGCATGAGGCTGGCGGCGGTGACGGTGAGCGCCTGCCAGAGCCCGTTGGCGAGCGCGGTGGCTGTGGCGAATTCGGCGCCTTGCATGAACGCATGAAAAGTCGTGATCATGCCGAGGAGCGTGCCGAGGAGTCCGACGAGCGGAGCGATTTGCCCGATGGCAGCGAGTGCGCCGAGACGACGTTCGAGCGCGGGGATTTCGACGATGGCAGCTTCCTGCACAACATAGCGGAGTTTGTCGGGAGACTGCCCCGCGTGCATGAGCGCGGCCTTGACGACGGCGGCGACAGGACCGGGGGTTTCCTCACAAATCGTGGCGGCCTCTACGAGACGGCGGCGGTCGAGGGCGTTTTTGATGCCGTCGAGAAACACCTTCGATTTGATCTGCCCGCGATGGAGGAACAAGGCGCGCTCAATATACAGGACGATGGCGACTGCCGCCATGAAGAGGATAACCAGCATCATGGGGCCGCCTTTTGAGAGGAGACTAAAATCGAATCCGGACATTCCGAGGGTCAGCATGTAGTGGGAGCCGGCAGATTTGCAATGCGGCAGAATGCAACCGCGAAGAGAAAATCTCCGTGGCATTTCCGCCATCCGAATTTCATGAAACGCCGGCGCTGAAAAAAAATCGGAGAACCTTTTCCATTTTAAGCGAGTGGAAAAATAGCATGGAATGCCCGATCAGAACTTCACTTTTGCGCCGACCTGGATGCGCCAGCGGCTCACGCTGGATTGTAGGGTCTGGGCGGGCGGGGTCACGAGGTTGCCACTGGTGTTGGTCATCGAGTAGCGATAGGCGTGCATGTCGGGATCGTAATAACCGTAGGCGATGCCCTTGTTATAAGGGGAGCCGTATTGATACACCGCGCCCCACTTGGCGTTGAGGAGATTGGTGAAATTCAGGAAATTGGCGAACAGCTCGCCGCGCAATGAACGCCAGAAGGGAATTTCCTGCGAAAGGCGCAGATCGAGGCGATGGCGGAATTTGCTGCGCTCGCTATTGCGGGGCACGATCCGCCCGGCGTAGCGCTGGAGCGACGGGTCGGCGGCAAGATAGGCGAAGAAGAGATCTTTATCGGCCTGACTCGCCCAATAGAGCGCGGGGTCGTTGGGTCCGGCGGGCACGTAGAAGAGATCGTTGCCGGACTGGCCGTCGCCGTTGGCGTCGTTGCGAAAGGTGTAGCTGTAGGGGCGTCCGCTGTACCCGTCGTAAATGAGCTGGATTGTGGTGTTGAATTTTCTCACGAGGGCAAACCGCGTCGTGAGGCTTGCGATGACGCGGTCGCGGATTTCGGAACTGGAGACGCCGGTTTCGTCGCTGTTGGGGTCGGTGCTGACGCGATTGTGGAAATTGGCGGACGCGGTGCTGTTGGTGAAATAGCTCACCTCGGTGGCGTGGCCGCGCGTGTAGGCGAGCGTCGCGCCCCAGTGGTTTTTCACGGGACGGCTCACGCCGAAGGTGAGAAACGAGGCGCGCGAGTCGTCATTGTCGTGGCCGGCGTTGGTGAGGAGGTAAACGTCCTCGTAGTTGTTTTGTTGATACTGGCTCCTCGTGGTGTGCGTGATGGCTCCGGCGCTCGAAATCGTCCATGCGCCATAGAGCGGGCGTCCGTCGGGGCCATCGAAAGGTTCGACAAAATTGATGTTGCGATAAACGAGGCTTTTTTCGGCGCGCGAGAAAAGCCATTCTACGGTGGCGGTCATGCCCTGCCAGGGAAGCCTGAAATCGACGGCTAGGTTGCCGCGCATGATGGCGGGCAGCCGGAGGTTTTTGTCCATCATGACGACGGTTTTGTTGGTCCCCGTGTTTTTGCCCGGCATCTGATTATTGATGTCGATCGAGAAATGCAGGTCGTCGGGAATTCCCGATGTTTCTATCAGCGAGATGCCGTCGTAGGTGAAAGCGTTGGCGAGCCACACGCCGGGCGGGCGGCCTTGAAAAACGCCGAGTCCGCCGCGCACTTGGATTTTGCGATCGCGAAGCGGCGTCCACGCAAAACTGGCGCGCGGGCCAAGAGTCCACGCGCCGTCGATGGTGTGGTCGTTGCGGCGTCCGAAGGTTTGCGCGACCTCGTGATTGTAGGCGGGTCTTTCGCCCATCGCGGGATATTCGAGGCGCGCGCCGGCGGTGAGGGTAAGCGAGCGCGAAACACGCCAGGTGTCCTGGAGGAAGGCGGTGTTCACGGCGTAGCCCCATTTGATGCCGGGCGGTTTGCCATTGAATGTGTAGTTGTAAGTGTAGCCGCTGAACTTTTCGTTTTCGAAATCGTCGATGCTGGCAAATGCGTAATGCGCCCACGCATAGCGCATGTATTTGTTGTCGTAATCGTCACGGCTGTATTCGCCGCCGAACTGAATGCGGTGCCTGCCGAGCAGCCATGTGGCGGCGAGCTTGGCCTGTGTTTTTTGGGTCGTGAGGTCGTTCATCTGGCTGCCGTATTCGGCGCCGAGATAGAGCACTTTCGGGTCGCCGTCATCGGCGGCGGGGACTTTTCCGATGCGGATTTGCGGAAGGCGCGCGTAGGGGATGCGATTGTTCACATAACGCTGATGCGCAAAACTGGCCTCGGTTTGAAAGCCGTCGCTCCACTTCGAGGAGGCCTGCGCGCTCCAAGCCTTGAGATCGCGCGATTTGGTATACCAATGGCTGCTGAGGGAGCTTTCGCTGGCGCTGCTGTAATCGGGAAACGCGGGCTCCTCACCGCCGGATGCCGTGTAGCGTGCGGAAAGGCGGTGGCTGGCGTTGATGCGCCAGTCGAGCTTGGCCATGTAGCGGTCGTTTTTGCGGCTCCGCGCAGTCGAGTCGGCAAGCACGCCTGCATCGAAACCGTATTTGTCGCGGGCGATTGCCGCGATCCGTTCAAGCGCATCGGCGGAAGGCTCAAAGCCGGTTTCCTTCGCGGGGTCGGTGTGCGCGGTGCGCTCCCACGAGACAAAAAAGAAAAGCCGGTTTTTAAGGATCGGGCCGCCGAGGGTGAAGCCGTAGGTTTCGTCCGTGTAGGGCGTGCGTTTGCCGGTCACGGGATGCGCGGCTTTGAATTTTTCGTTGGCGTAGGTGTAATAAAACGAACCGGAGAGACGGTTCGAGCCGCTCTTCGTGACGGCGTTGATCGACGCGCCGGTGAAGCCGCCGCGCGAAACATCATAGGGCGCGAGATCGACGCTGACCGCTTGAATGGTTTCCATCGCGAACGGATTTCCGATGGCGGGCAGGCCGTTTGCGCTGAGACCGAAACCGTCGTCAAGCCGGATGCCGTCGATCTGAAGGGAGTTGAAAAGATGGTGCTGGCCGGCGGCGGCGATGGCGCCCTCGTTGTAGTCGTCGCCGAGCATCGTGACGCGCGGATCGGACGTGGCGTAGTCGTTTACCGTTTGGTCGATCGACGGACGCTCCTCGATTTCGCGCTGTGTGAGCGCGGTCGTCGTGCCGGGTTGCGAATGCTCGCGCCGCGCGGTGACGACGAGGGTTTCCATATGGACGGTTGCCTTCGCCGGATCGGCAAGGGCGACATCGAGCTGACGCTCTTCGCCGAGCGCGAGCACGATGTCCCTGATCTCCTCCGGGTCATGGCCGGGGGCGGTCACGCGCATCGTGTAACGCTCGCCGGGCCGGAGTCCGATGAAAAGATACTGGCCCGCGCTGTTGGCGCGCGCAACGAACGCATCGCCCGTCGCGGCGTGGCGCAACCCGATGTGCGCGCCGGAAACGGCGGCCTTTCTGTCGCCCGCGAAAATGACGCCGCCAAGCGACGCGGTGGTTTCGGTTTGGGCGGGCAGGGTCGCGACGAGAAACAAACTGATCGCGAGCCACACGCATACGTGCCAATTTGGGATTCGCGCAGAGGAAAGCGGGGGCATGGGAAGCTGGGTTTCGAATTGAGAGGCAAGACCGGGATACGGTCTCCCAACAAAAAATCCACCCCAAAGCAGCGAAGAAAACTCGTTTCTGTGTGCAAAGTGCACCTCAACGCATCACATTTCATCACGAATGCAAGAACCGGTATATTGTAACGTAATACGTTACAATATCAGAAAAACAAGAAACCAGAGAAAAATTTTTTGCTGAAAACACATAAGAGAATTGGAAAATATCCCGCGAAAAATGCCCATTGGTTTATCGTAACGTATTAAGTTACAAACTGCGGATTTTAGTCCGGAGATATTCGACTTGGCCGTGCTTTCAAAACCTGTGCGACAAGCACAAAAATAACGCGTGCGACAAGGAGGGGCGGCTTTCCAGCCGCCCTTCCTTGTCGCACGCGTTCCTCGAAATCTCTCTCTAATGCGCAAACTAATCAATCCCCGGAATGGTCACGGGGAAATTGGGATTCGGACGATTTGCCTTTTTGAAAACTTCGACAGCCTGCGCGACAAGGTCGGGGCGCGCTGAGGCGAGGTTGTTCTTTTCGCCGATGTCCTTGGACAAATCGTAAGCTTCCCAGCCGCCGGGCTTGGGGGTCTTCAGGTTTCTGCGCAAGACCTTGATGTCGCCGATGCGCACCGCCGCCTGGCCGCCGTATTCGGTGCTTATCCAAACCAAGGGGTTGCGCTCGGGCGCGGAGCCTTTGTTGAGCATGATGGGAAGGAAATTGATACCGTCACCTTTGACCGGATTTTCGAGACCGAGGGCGGCGGAGAGGGTCAATCTGAAACGCGGCCATGCCGTCCGCCGCCTTCGCGCTATTTCGGCATTCACTCTTTGGCGCGTGATGTTCACAGTATCGCGCTCATGATTTCCAACCGCGACACCATCGCCGCGCTCGCCACGCCTCTCGGCACATCGGCCATTGCCATTGTGCGCGCGAGCGGGCCCGACTGTGCCGCGATCGCCCGCGACGCGCTCAAACTCCCCCACCCTCCCCCGGCCCGCGCCGCCACGCACGCCGATTACCGCGATCGCTCCGGCGCGCTTCTCGACGATGTCGTGGCCACCTACTACGCCGCGCCCAACTCCTACACCGGCGACGACATCCTGGAAATCGCCTGCCACGGAAACCCTTTTATCGCGCAAAAAATCCTCGAAGACCTCCTCACCCGCGGCTGCCGCCCCGCCGAGGCCGGCGAGTTTACCCGCCGCGCCTTCATCAATGGACGCATCGATCTCAGCCAGGCCGAGGCCGTAATGGACCTCATCCATGCCCGCAGCGAACGCGCACTAATCGCTGCCAACCAACAGCTTCGCGGCTCACTCGGACGCCATCTCGCCAGCCTGACCGAGGAGCTTCTCTCCGCTCTCGCCCATGTCGAGGCCTACATCGATTTCCCCGACGAAGATCTTCCGGACGAAGACCGAGTAAGCGTCCGCCGCACACTCGACTCCCTCCAAACAGGTACCGCGCGACTCCTTGCCACGCAACATTATGGAGAACTTTTGCGCGAAGGCATCCGCACGGTCATCATCGGCGAGCCCAATGCGGGCAAAAGCTCGCTCCTCAACCGTCTCGTCGGACACGAACGCGCCCTCGTAAGTCCCGAACCTGGAACGACTCGCGATTTTATTGAGGAACGCCTGCACATCGGCCCGCATTGTCTGCGGCTCATCGACACCGCGGGTCTGAATCCCTCCCCTACCCTGCTCGAAAAACTCGGCATGGCCAAGACCCTCGAACGCGCCAGCGAGGCCGACCTGTTCCTGCTCGTGCTGGATGCCACGAAACCGCATCCCAATTTACCGCAAGAGGTTACGTGTAAATTGACGTCGGACAACGCCCTTGTTGTTTTTAACAAAATAGACCTCGTTGAGGCGGGGAAATCTCAAATCCCAAACTCCAAATCCCAAAGAAATTCCAAATTCCAAATCTCAAATTCCAAAACAAAAACCGACATAACAGATTTTGTTAAAACAAGTTGCGTGACCGGTGAAGGGATTGAGTTACTTGAAAAAGCCATTGTGGCCCGCGCGGAGGCGTTCCGTCGCGATCAAGGTGATGAAATCATTGCCATCAACGCCCGCCATGCCGATGCCCTCTCGCGCGCCCAAGCCAGCCTTGAGTCGGCGCTGGCCCACCTCGATGCCGGCGGCCCGTCCGAACTCCTCGCCGCCGATCTGCGCGCTGCGCTCGACGCTTATGGCGAAATCGGCGGACGCATCGACAACGAGCGCATGCTCGATTATCTTTTCGCGACCTTCTGCATAGGAAAATAATTGGTTCACCACAAAGGTACAAAGAGCACGAAGAGAAAAAGAAGATAGAATTTCAGTCTTCAGCTTTTTCCCACTTCCACATTCCGAAATCCACATTCCGCATTTCTTTCCGTGATCTACAATCCATCCAATCCATTTGACGTCATCGTCTGCGGCGCCGGGCACGCGGGCTGCGAGGCCGCGCTGGCCGCCGCCCGCATGGGCGCGCGCACCTTGCTCCTCACCGGCAATCTCGACACCATCGCCCAGATGTCATGCAACCCGGCCATTGGAGGCCAGGCCAAAGGCCAAATCGTTCGCGAAATCGACGCCCTCGGCGGCGAAATGGCCGTCAATACGGATGTGAGTGGCATCCAGTTCCGCCTTCTCAATGAATCCAAGGGCCCCGCCGTCCAGTCCCCTCGCGCCCAATGCGACAAGAAAGCCTATCAGTTTCGTATGAAGCAAACATTGGAGCTTCAGCCCAATCTGCAAGTTTTCCAAGCCACCGTAACCGCCCTTACCTATACCCTGCCCTCCCGCGACCGCGTCACCGGCGTCAAAACCAATCTCGATGTCGATTTTCTCGGGCACACCGTTGTAGTCACGACAGGCACATTTCTGCGCGGGCTGATGCACATCGGCTCGAATAAAAACGAAGGCGGCCGCCTCGGCGATTTCAGCGCGCGCACGCTCTCGGCAAGTTTTCTCGAAGCCGGCATCGAACTCGAACGCTTCAAAACCGGCACTCCGTGCCGCGTGCTTGGCCGGAGTCTGGATTTTTCCAAGATGCAGTCGCAATACGGTGACGAGGCCCCGACCTTGTTTGGCTTTTACGATACGCGTGATCCGGAGGACTTGTTCCACGTGGAACAGGGAGAAATGCGGAATGCGGAATGCGGAGTGCGGAATAATGGAGAGGCGGGGTTGTTCCACGTGGAACGGCAGGAGCTCCGGCCTTTCACGCGCCTTGGCTGGACACCCGGCAGCGGACAGCTCGCGTGCTGGATGACTTACACCAACGACAAGACCGCCGCCATCGTGCGTGCCAATCTGCACCGCTCGGCGATGTATTCAGGGCAGATTGAGGGCATCGGGCCGCGTTATTGCCCGAGTTTCGAGGACAAGGTCGTGAAATTCGCCGAAAAGCCGCGCCATTTGCTTTTTCTCGAACCCGAGGGCCGCGCGACGGATGAATATTACATCAACGGCCTTTCCACCTCGTTGCCTTTTGATGTGCAGCTCGACATGGTGCACAGCGTGCCCGGATTGGAAAACGCCGTGATCCTCCGGCCTGCCTATGCCGTGGAATACGATTACGCGCCGCCGATGCAGCTTTTCCCATCGCTGGAGTCCAAAAAGGTCGAGAACCTGTTTTTTGCAGGCCAGATCAATGGCACTTCCGGTTATGAGGAGGCGGCAGGGCAGGGGCTTGTCGCCGGCGTCAATGCAGTGCGCAAGCTGCGTCAGCAACTCCCGCTCGTGATCAACCGCCATGAAGCCTACATCGGCGTGCTTATCGACGATCTGGTCACTAAGGGTGTGACGGAGCCGTATCGCATGTTCACGAGCCGCGCCGAGCACCGGCTGCTTTTTAACCATGGCAGCGCGGAATTGCGCCTCGTCCACCATGCGCGCGAACACGGGCTGCTCAGCGCGAGCCGCTTGGCGCGCATCGACGAAAAACGCGCGCAAATCGACCACTGGATTGCGCACTTGGAAAAAACGCGCGCGCCCGCAGGGCAGGGGACTTTGGGAGACTGCATTCGGCGCAGATTGACCGGCGCGCCCACAAAATCCGAAACGATGGCGGCTGGCGCGGGCGAAGCCGAGGGGCAGGGCAGGGGCGCAGAAAAGACAAACGCGGCCGCAAATTTTGGAGTGGATTTGCCTGCCGGGTTCCTTGCCCAGTCAAAGGCGGTGCGCGATGAAGTGCTTTATCGTATTAGTTACCAAGGCTATCTGGCACGCGAGCAACGTCAGATCGAGAAGTTTGCGCATATCGAGAAAATCAAAATTCCATCCGAAATGGATTTTCTGAAAGTGCGCGGGCTGCGCAAGGAATGCGCCCAAAAACTCCAGCAGTTCAAACCCTACACACTGGGCCAGGCAAGCCGTATAAGTGGAATTAACCCGTCGGATATCAACATCTTAATGATATTGATCGAATCCGGCAGGGCAGGATAGGGCGCTTGGCACGGCTCGCCTGGGATTTTTCGTCTTCACGTTTCGGACAACTCTGACTGACTGTCCTCATCGCGCACCTCGCCTCGGCCAAGCCGTCGCGCTTGACGCTTGGGGCTTCGTAGCGTCGAGTCGTGGTATCGAATTTACATCATCATGAACCAAGGAATTTTTTTCATACAAGACCTTGCCTTGGTGCTCGTTGTCGCCGCGGCCGCGGGGTGGATTTGCCAGCGCATCGGACTTTCCGTCGTGATCGGATACCTCATGGCAGGCATGCTGATTTCGCTGCATCCGTTCACCGATGCCATGTTGCAAGATCCTGCTCGTATCGAACGTCTTGCACAGGCCGGATTGATTTTTCTCATGTTCGGGATCGGCCTGCGATTGAGCCTCCGACGATTGCGACGGCTCGGCCTGTCGCTCATGCTCGCGGTGTTCGCGAGCGCGGGAATTATTTATTACACCACGCGAACCATCGCGACGGGCATGTTCGGGCTTGGCGACATGGAGGGACTTTTTCTTGCGGGCATGTTGATGGTGTCGTCGTCCGCGATCATCAGCAAGGTGATTGAGGAAACGGGCGGCGGGCACGAGCGCGCGGGGCAAACCGCGATGGGCGTCGTGGTGCTCGAGGACGTGGTGGCGGTGATGCTCGTGGCGCTGCTCAACTCGGTCGCGAAATTCGGCGGCACGCAGGAAGCGCACATCGGCAGCACGCTCGGCACGTTTGCGATGTTCGTGTTGATGACATGCGTGGCCGGACTGCTTTTTGTGCCCTGGCTGCTGCGCAAGCTGAGTGTGTCGGCGGGCGGCGAGTTGCAGACGGTGGCCGTGGCGGGCATCCTGCTCGGACTGGCGCTGCTCGCAAACCAGGCGGGCTACTCGCTCGCGCTCGGCGCGTTTTTGCTCGGCATGATCGTGGCGGAAACGCCTCAGCGCACGCAGGTCGAGCGCACGTTCGAGGGAATGACCGATGTGTTTTCGTCGGTGTTTTTCGTGGCGATCGGGTTGCAAATCGACCCGTTGATGCTCGCCGCCTCGTGGAAAATGATCGTGGCGGTCGCGGCGCTCACAATCGTCGTGCGCACGTTTGCGGTGTCGTTCGCGCTGTCGTTGATCGGCACGCCGATGCGCAACGCCCTCCAGGCCGGGCTGATGGTCACGCCCATCGGCGAGTTCTCCTTCATCATCGCGCAGCTCGGTGTGACGGCCCTGCTCGTGCCAAAGGAATTTTATCCGATTGCGGTCGGCGTTTCGCTGCTGACCACCGTGTGCGCCCCCGCGCTCACGCGCAACGCCGCAAAGATCAGCTCGAACATCATGGCGCGCCTTCCAAACTGGATGCGCATCTGGCATGCCTACCACAGCGCGCAGCTCGCCCGCATGAAAATGCGCCGCAAGCGCAACATGCTCTGGCAGCTCAGCCGCAGGCGCATCATCCAGGTCGCCGTCGAGGTGCTCATGGTCACGGGTGTGATGTTTTTTTCGCGTCCGCTGCTCGACTGGCTGACCAACTGGCTGGGCCCGGACTGGCTGTTTCCCAACGGCCCGTCCGTCCTCTTCTGGCTGCTCATGGTAATCATCGTGATGGCGCCGCTCGTGGCGTTGTGGAGGAATCTTTCGGCGCTGAGCATACTCTACGCGCAGGCGCTCGTGCCGCGCAGCGCAAACTCGGCCCAGCGCCTGCGTCCGGTCATGGAGATGATGTTCAGGATCATCGCGGCCACGGTGATGTTCATCTGGGTGTCCACCTTGCTGCCATCGGTGCCCGGCACGCGCTGGCTGCTGCCTGCCGGCGCGCTGGCTGCCGTGCTTCTTCTTATCCTGCTGCGGCGCAAGCTCATATACTGGCACAGTGAAATGGAATCGGAATTGCAATCAATGCTGAGCGGTCCGGCACGGTTGAGCGTGGAAACGACTGCGTCGTGGCTCAATGAGCATGACGACTGGAACATCCGCGCGACGAGTTGTGTGCTGCCCGACCTCGCCGACTGCCGCGGAAAACGCATCAGTGAACTCGACTTGCGCGCGCAACACGGCTGCGTGATCGCGGGCATCGAGCGCCAGGGCGTGTTGCTGCCGCGCCCGCATCCCGACGAGATTCTGTATCCGCGGGACAAGGTCTTGCTGATCGGCACCGAGGAACAGGTCAACGCGGGCAAAAAAATCCTCCTCGCCGTCTCGGGCCGCGCGTATGCCGCCGAGTTCGACGATGTGCGCATGGACACGTTGCAAGTGCCGGCGGAAAGCCGCGCGGCAGACAAGGATCTGCGCACGCTCGCCCTCGCGCAGGCGCACCGCGTGCAGATCATCGGAATCCGCCGCGGCAGCCGCCGCATCCTCAATCCGGGCGGCGGTGAAATGCTGATGGCCGGCGATGAATTGCTCGTGACCGGCACGCCGGATGAATTGCGCTCCTTCAACGACTGGCTGATGGAAACAGAAGAAAGGAGTGAAGATGAAGGGTGAAAAAGGAAAGGGGCGGGCGGATGGATTTGCGTTCGCCGCGTCTTGGGTTTTGAGGTTGTGAAATTTTCGACACAGAAGCGCGAAACTGTGCTCCTTTGTTGCCATTTGCGGGCGCATCGCTACGCAATGCTGTGTATTTCCGAATGAAAAACGAATCCGCCGCTCCGCTCGTCGCCATCATCATGGGCAGCCAGTCCGACTGGCCCGTGCTCGAAAACGCCGCCAAAACGCTCGCCGATTTCGGCATCGCCTACGAAGCGCGCGTGATCAGCGCGCACCGCACGCCGCATGTCGCCTTTGAATACGCGACATCCGCGCAAAAGCGCGGCCTGAAATGCATCATCGCCGGCGCAGGCATGGCGGCGCACCTCGCCGGTGTCCTGGCCGGGCTCACGCAACTGCCCGTGCTCGGCGTCCCGATGGAATCGCCGCAACTGAAGGGTCTCGACTCCCTGCTTTCCACGGTGCAAATGCCCGGCGGCGTGCCCGTCGCGACTTTCGCCATCGGCAAGGCCGGCGCGGTCAACGCAGCCCTGTTCGCCGTGTCGATGCTGGCGCTGAACGATGCGACGCTCTCAAAAGCCTTGGGCGATTTCCGCGCCGCGCAGACGCAAAAAGTGCTCGATGTGAAGCTGGCGTGATTTTCCGGAGGGCGAAGCCCTCCAGGTTACAAATACCGCATCGCGCGGCCGAGGTAGTTGAGCATCCAGAGTTCCTTCCAAGTGCGGTAGCGGCCGGCTTTTGTCATGCGGCCGGTTTCCTCGCGCTCATTATACGGCGCGAGAAAACCCAGCTCAATGTTGAGTTGCTCGATGGCACGCTGGTGGGTGTTCATTTCCTCGATCGGGTCGGCTGTGTCGGGCACGGGGGTTTCGTTGTTCGTGGCGAGGCGGCTGCGGTGGAATTGCAGGAGCGCGCCAAGCGAGCGCATCCACGGCTTGCGCTCGACGAGCCAGTTTTCCGGGTAAAAGCCCGCGTAGGGCATAAACGTGTTGTCGGTCACGTAGCGGCAGCCGTCGGCCGTGAGCGTCGAAATGCCGATGACGGCGGCGATGCCTCCGGTCGGCGCTTGCGGCAGAAAGGTGATTTGCAGGCGCGTGGTGGCGTCCTGGTTTTGGTAGATCGAGACGCGCACATACGCGCTGCCCGCGATATGCGCGCGCATCGACGCCAGGTGGGCAAAACCGCTGGCGCGAATCTGGTCGCGCAGTTTCAAGAACCGGTTTTGCGTGGGCCATCCTTCGCCGGAGTCGTTGGGTTCGTAGCGTGGAAAGAGCGGCAGTTCGCTTTGGCTGTAGGCTTGGATCGCCATCCAGTTGTAGAGTGTTTCGCCCAAAAACCAGAGGAGCGCGAAGATGAGCGCAAGAAGCCAGAAGGGATGATCGACGAGCTCGAATCCTTTCAGCAAATAGGCGCCACCCGTAGCGAAGATGCCCCAGCGCAGCCAGCGGTTGACGAGTGCGATGACTGGCGACGCCTCGACGCGGTTAATGCGCATGAGCACGAGCGAAAGCGCCATGGCGAGAAAGATGAGATAGGCGGGATCGAAGGTCATCGGTATTCCTAAAAAAACATAGCACAGACATTCCTGTCTGTGCATGCGTATTTTCCGCGTTTTTTGGCGCGGACATTTCTGCCCGCGCCCGTCTTTTCATCAACTCATGCGCACGGGCATGATCACGCAGATGAAGCTGTCGAGTGTCTTGAAAACGCCCGGACTGACTTCGTCCTTCAGCTCAAAAAACACTTCGTCTTTCGCAAGCGACTTGAGCGGGTCGAGGATGAAATTCGGATTGAAGGCGACCTGGAGCTCCGGGCCGCTGTAAGCGATGGCCATGTGCTCGTGCGCCTCGCCGAAATCGGGGCTTTGCGCCATGACTTCCAGCTGGTTTGTGCTGAGCTTGATTTTGACGGAGTTGGATTTGTCGCTGCACACGAGCGCGGCGCGATGCACGCATTGGTGGAAAAGTTCGCGCTCCAATTTGATGCGCTGGTGCGTTTCCTTCGGAATGACTTGGTTGTAATTCGGGTAGTTGCCCTCGACGACTTTCGAGTAGAGGTAGATGCTGTCGAGAAGACCGCTGGTGTCTTTTTCCACGTTGATTTGGAAGGAGGCGCGACGCTCATTGAAAGCGACTTTCACTTTCGCGCCCTTGTCGAGCATGCGGAGGAGCTCGGCAACCGTCTTCGCGGGCACGGTGATATTGCCGGCGCTGCCCTCGGGAATTTCCATTTCCTTGCTCATGAGGGCGAGACGGCGGCCATCGGTGGCGACAACGGAAAACTTGCCGTCCTTGAAGCTGAAATAAACGCCGTTGAGAATGTAGCGGGTTTCGTCGGTCGATTGCGCGTAGGCGACGCTTTTGAGCATGCCGATAAGTTCGGCTTGTTCGAGGACGAAGGATTTTTCGTTGCTGAACTCGGGAAGGGGAGGGAACTCCTCCTTGCCGATGCCCATGATGCGGAAATTGGAGCCGCCTGACGTGACTTTGACTTGGTGGCTGGGCGAGGCGTCCACGGAAACGTCGAGATTGGGCAGTTCCTTCACGATGGTGGCGAGCCGCCTGACAGGAAGGGTGACGGTGCCGGGCTGCGAGACCTCGGCTTTGATTTTGCAGCGGATGCCGAGATCGAGGTTCGTGGTTGTGAGCGAGATGGAGTCCTTGTCAGCCTCGATCAGGACATTGCTCAAAATGGGCATTGTGGCCTTGGAGCCAACGACGTTGAGGACCTGTGTGAGTCCGTTGCTGAAGTGATCGCGGTTGATTTTGAATTTCATGTGCGGCGGGAAGGTGTGAGCAGGGTGTGGTTTTGAAAGAACTAACAAAGTCTAAATATTTATTAGATCAATAAAGAATAATATCCGTATTATTATGGACGGTGAAAACGGGGACAAGTCGGCATTTTGTCTCTGAACGGAAGGGTGGCGAAGGCTGTGAACAAACTCCGGGAAGGGAGCCAATAAGTCGAGGGTTATTCACAGGGCAAAGTTATTTGGAAGTTGCGGGCAGGTTGCTCACACACTTGTTCCCCGGTGCGCGTCGGCGGCTATGTTGGAGTCTTTTGAGCCAAAAAACCTGCGTTTGATGTGACGGATGATGCCAAAGAGGATGAAGCTCATGCACAGGCCGAGAAACGCGAACTCGCGGAAATAGAAAATCAACCCGGCCACGATGAAGAGCAGCACGAAGTAGCGAATGCGAATGCGGGTTTGCATGCTGAGGTTTTTGCCGCTCGGAAAACGGATCGTGCTCATCATCAGAAACGAAATCAGCAGCAGAAGCATCGGCAGGCCGAAAGCGCCTTTTTTCAAGGTGCGCTCCATCTCGCCGAGGCGGATGAGACACAGAAGCGTCGCCGCCACGGTTGCCGCCGCTGTGGGCACGGGCAGACCGATGAAATCCTTGCTCGGATCCTTGACGGCGCGATGCATGAGCGGGTTCGTGATGACATTGAAGCGGGCCAGTCGCATGGCTGCGCACAAAAGGTAAATGAAACCCACCGCCCAGCCGATATGCCTGAACCATTCGACGCCCTGCGTTGGCGAAAGAATGAAAAAGAACACCATCATTGCCGGAGCGATGCCGAACGAGACGACGTCGGCGAGCGAATCGAACTCCGCGCCGAAAAGGGATTCGCGACCGCCCATGCGGGCAAGGCGTCCGTCGAGCGAATCAAACACGGCGGCGCCCAAGATCAGGAACACGGCTCCGCGGTAATAATAATTCGGCGAATGGTCGAGGTAGAGGCGGTCGAAGGATGATTCCGCTAGGCGCGCGAAAATGCAAAAGATGAGCGATGTGAATCCGCAAAACAGATTTCCCGCCGTCATCAGGTTTGGCAGGAGGTAAATCCGGCTGGCTTGCGTGACGTTGTAGGGATCTTCGCGCGGATTGAGCGGTTCTGGTTTTTCCGGTTGGTCTTGCGGCATGTGAAGGGGAGGTGGAGGCGGACCTTCGGGCGGTTTTATTTTTTCGTGAGGGTTTCGAGATATTTCCAGAATTTCGAGTGTTGTTCGACGAGTTGCGACTCGGAGACGGGGAGCTTGTTGCGCAGAAGAAAATCCTCGAGCGAGTTTTTGTGAAGGATGTAGAGGGTGTGGAGATTTTCGCCGTTCACCTCGAAATAGAAGCGAAAATCCTCCGCGCGCAACCGGTAGAGCGTCTGCGTGCCGCGGGTGAACCGGCTGAGCGGCTCGCGCGGGTTGGCGATGTCAGCTGGCTTGACGCTGCTGATGGGCAGGATCACTTCCAGCTGCTGAAGTTTGTCGAGCTTGTTGATCTCGGCGATAGCCTGTTCTGAGAAGGTGACTTGATACATGGTGAGTGACGCGGGCCCGTTTTCGGACGGGAATAACACGCACACTTTCATCGGAGCGCGCGCGGGCTTCAACGCTAATCAACGCGATTGGGCAAACCCAATTCGCTCGATATTCGCAAAGTTCCGGGTTTTGCGGGCATCCGCCTGTAAATTTCTAGTCGTTATGCGGCAGCAACTAAGAGGTTGCCTGGGCAGCGTGTTACAGTAAGTGTGCATACTTCCTTATGAACCCTACCATGAACCCATTCAAACGATCTGGCATGTTTCTGGCCGTGCTCGTTGCGCTTTTTGGCTTTTCGGGCGCGGCAATCGCACAAAACACCGAAAAAGCAGACATTGCCTCCGGTGGCGAACAAAACGTCTTTGAGAAAAACGGCATCAAACTCGTGCGCGGCCCCGCGCAAGCGAAACTCGGCGGCTACGCGCAAATCAACGTCCCTGATGGGCACGCCTTCATTGGAGACGACTCAATCAAAAAATACTACCAGCTCACCCAGAATAATTACTCGGGAAATGAGATCGGCGTGGTTCTTTCCGCCGAGGGATGGGAGATCCATTTTGCCTACGTCGATTCCGGGCACATCGACGACAAGGACAAATCCGGCCTCGATGCCGACGCGCTCTACAAATCCATGCAGCAAGGGCAGGCGGCTGGAAACGAGGAGCGCGCGAAGAAGGGATGGAATCAATTCCAATTGCGCGGCTGGGCGTCCAAGCCGCACTACGACGAAAAAACCAACAATCTGACCTGGGCCTACCGGCTTGCCTCCTCCGAGGACAACTACAAGGCCACTTTCATCAATCAAAACATCCGCCTTCTCGGGCGCACCGGTTATGTGACGGCGGTGGTCGTTGGCGACGACACGGCCAATTATGCCAAGACAGAGGCGCAGGCCAATGCGCTGCTGGAAAACTTCCAGTTTGCATCGGGCCAGACCTACGCGGAATTCCGCAGCGGCGACAAGATTGCGCAGTATGGCCTTGCGGCGCTCGTGCTCGGCGGCGCGGGGGCGGTCGCGGCCAAGACCGGCTTCTTTTCAAAATTCCTGAAATTCATCGTGCTCGGCGTTGCCGCCGCCGGCGCCTGGATTGTGAAAATGCTCAGGAAGGCCACCGGGCGAAGCACCGACGGGAACCGTTTCGGCGACGGCGGCAATTCATGAGCGAATGGTGGATGCTTATCGCCGCGTTTTGGGCGGCGCTTTTGTTTGACTGCGTCAAAATTTTCCCGGCGCGCTGGCGCCGTGTTTTCATCGCCGGCGCATGGGGGCGGACGCCAAGGCTGCGGAAAAAAATCCGCGCGCTGGCTCGCGCACGCCATGCGCGCGTCGCGGTTTCCCCGCCGCTGCCCGTCGCATGGCAGGCGTTTGCCGACGATCTGCCCTTTTCGTTTTCGCCCGAGGGAATCTGCAATGTCACCGTCGGTTCCGTTGGCGCCGCCCCGCCCGAACTGCGGGTGGCGCGCAGTTGGAAATGGCAGGACATCAGATCCGTCGAGAAAAAAGGCGGGCGGCTCTGGATAAATGACCGTGATTTTTGCGCGGTCACCGGCTACGCGGACGCGGCGGAACTGTGGGCGCTTTCCTCGAAGTGCGCGCGGCTCGGAGATGACGCGCGGGCGGTTTTTTTGGAAAATGTCTTGCGCGGCTGGTTTCGTCCTTCGCATTTGCGGCGGGCGCTCGCGCGTGTCGGCGCGCGCACGGTGACGCTGGCGATTTTTGCCTCCATAAACGCGATCATCGCGCTGTCGCTGTCGGTTTATTTTCTGGCTGGCGGACCCGATGTCGTCGGTGACGCCTGGGCAAAATACATTGTGCGAATGCTGCCCATGATCGGCCTGTATGCCGCCGTCATCCATGTGGCGGCGCTTGTTTTCGCCTGGCTCGCGCATCGCAAACTGGCCCCCGGGCGCGGCGCGCAACGGATGAGCATTCTGTTTGGCGCGGCATTTCTGCCGCCGCAGGTCTTCCGGCTGCGCGCGCAGATCGCGGCGGCGACGCTGCCGGCCCAGCATCCGCTCGTTTGGCTGGCCGCCATCGGAAGCGCCGGGGCGTTTCGAAAAAGAGCGTCGCTTGCATTGCGCGATCTGCGCTGGCCACTTGCGCCTGCGCGCAATCCCGACCGGCAAATCACGGAGCGCATCGCGGAGTGGATGCGCGGGCGCGTGATGATCGAGGCCGGACGCCTGCTGGTTTTGCGGAAAATCACAGCGGACGAATTGCTCGCCGCGCCGGAGGCGGACGGCGCCGAAAGCCGCAGCTACTGTCCGCGTTGCCGCGATCAATTCACGAAACCGGATGGATATTGTTCCTGCGGCATAAAATTAATGCCGCTGAAAAAAGAGCGCCGCGGCCTTTGCGGGGACGGCTTTTGCCGCTGACTTTTGCGACGCGGGTTTCCAGTCTGGCGGGCCGTGATGCATTTGCCCGCGACAACCGCGCGTCCAAAATATCGCCGCGGGATTTTCCCGGCGGCATCCCTGCTTGTGCTCGCGCTGGCGCTGTTTCTTTCCGGCTGCGCGAGCAATCCGGATCGCACCTGGCTCATGCCGCGCCTCACGCCGCGCGTTTCGGAAAAAACGCCCCGCGCCGACTGCAATCGCATCGTCTTCGACCACGCGTGCAAACTGACCGGGCTTTATTTCCACGACGCGACATTCGGCGGGCGCGACTGGCCCGCCATCCGGGAAAAATACCGCCCCGAAGCCGTGGCGGCGGAAAACAACAAGGCGCTTTACGAGACGCTCAACGCCATGCTCAAGGAGCTTGGCTCCAGCCACGCGGCGGCCATCGCCCCGGAAATCGTGGGTATCCAGAAAAAAATGCGCGACGAGGCCGTTTCATTTCTCGGCTGCATCTCGGTGAAACTGCCCGATGTCGAGACGCCCGTCGTGTATGAAGTCGAACCCGGCAGCCCGGCCTCCGATGCCGGCATCAAGCGCGGCTGGCTGCAAGTCGGCGAATTGCAGCGCGACGTGCCCGGCGCGCCTGTTTCCGAAGGCGAGGTGGCGCGCCAGCAATTTCTCGACGAGCGCGACGAGCCGCGCACCGTGACGCTCACGCTGCGCGCCGTGCGCGGGCCGGGCGCGCGAAAAACTGCTGTGCTGCGGCCCGACGGCGTGCTCTGCCTGCGCTTCGACCGGTTCGACAATGACTCGGCAGCGTGGGTGCGCGGGCAGTTGAAAACGCACGCCGCGTCCGCGCGGGGCGTCGTGATCGACCTGCGCCTCAACGGAGGCGGGCAGGTGGGCGCGTGCCGCCGCATCCTGGGCGAGTTTTTCGACAGGCCGGTCAGGGCCGGCGCATTTTTTGACCGGCGCGGGAAAGCCGCTGTTGTCGAGGCGAGGGCAGGCAGGCGCAGCGCGCATTATGCGGGGCCGCTCGCGGTGCTCGTGGCGCGCATGAGCGGAAGCGGCGCGGAGGTTTTTGCGGCGGCGATCCAGGACAGCGGGCGCGGCGTGATCGTCGGGAGCACCTCGACGGGGCGCACGGCGGGCGCGGTTTTGATGAGCGTTGATTTTGCGCTTCCGGGCGGCGGCAGGCTGCAGCTGCCGCTTCGCAGCTACAAAACCGCGGCGGGCGTGCCGCTCGAAGGGCGCGGGGTGCGCGCCGACATCGACGCGCCGCTGCCCACCGTGGCGAGCTTGCGCGCAGGCGCGGATCCGGCGCTGGAATGCGCCGTGGCTGCGTTGAAACCGGAGTAGGGCGGGGCTTTTGGTTTTCTTTTGCGGATAAATGCGTTTTTGCTGGGGGCATGTTAAACCTCATCAACCATCCGCTTGCCCGGCACGTCGTCACCCGTCTGCGCGACAAGACGACCAAGCCGGCGGAGTTCCGCGCGCTTTGCCACCACTTGTCCGTGATGCTCGCGCTTGAGGCGACGCGCGACCTGGCCATGCGCGAGGTGGCCGTCAACACGCCGCTCGAAGCGTGCATCGGCCACGAGCTGATGCGGCCGCTGGTGGTCGTGCCGATTTTGCGCGCGGGTCTGGGGATGGTTGAGCCGATCGTGTCGTTGTTTCCCGACGTGAGCATAGGCTACATCGGGCTGGAGCGCGACCATGCGACGGCGCTGGCGCGCAGCTATTATTGCAAGCTCCCGCCGCTGGCCGGCACGCGCGTGCTGGTCGTCGATCCGATGCTGGCGACGGGCGGCTCGGCGGCGCAGGCGATCGATGTGATCAAGCAAAAAGGAGGCCTCGAAATCTGCATGCTCAATGTCGTGGCCGCGCCCGAGGGGGTGAGGATGATCGAAAGCGCGCATCCCGACGTGCCGATCTACGCCGGGGCGCTCGACCGCGGGCTCAATGAGAGGAAATACATTCTGCCGGGGCTGGGGGATTTCGGAGACCGGCTTTACGGAACGTGAATTCTAGGGAAACAAAAAAACGCAGGCTTTGCGGCCTGCGTTTTTTTAGGGGGCGAAAATCCTTCGCGCTTACTTCCAAGTGAGCAACAGCCGGGCGAAGTACGTGGTGTCGAGGCGCTCGGTTCCCGGCACGGGGTGACTGTTGTAGTCGTTGGATATGCCGACGCGGAATTTCCAGCGCGGGCTGGCCATGGGAAGCTCAATGTAGGATTCGTGATAGATGCGGTAAACGCCGAAATCGCTGAACGCGGGCGTGTATGTGATGCGGTTCACCATCGACCAGGTCTTCATCGTGAGCTGGTTGACGAGACCGAGGTCGAGACCAACTTCGCTGAGGTCGTCGATGATCTTGTTACCGAGGAGATCGTAGTTGGTGCCGTAATTTTCATAACGGTGGGCGACACCGGCGCGGAACGTGAGGGTGTCGATGGCGCTCTTGATGATGTCGTAGCCAAGACCGGCGGCTGCGGTGTTGTAGAGGTCGATATCCTTCACGCGGTCAAAACCGGCCTCGTCGCGCGCATACCATGAGAAGCGGGGGGAGAAATTGCGCTGGTAATCGCCGCCGGCGCGGAACTGGTCGGCTGATTTTTGTCCATCGGTCACCTGGCGGTCGTAGCCAGTGTAGAGCAGGAGCTTGTCGAAGCTCGAGGCGAGCGTGGCGCGGAAGGAGAAGCTGGTGCCGATCTGCTCGGAATTCCCGGTTTTTCCGGTCACGTCCGTGCCGGCTTCGAAGCTCCATTTGCGTTCGCGCGCGGCGACTTCGGGATCCTTGGCGTCGATGGCCCAGGATTCCTTCACGTCGCCCAAGCTGGCCGAGACGGGGCCGCCGGCGCTGTTGATCGTGACGGCGTTCGGGCTGCCGCCGATGGTGCCCGTGGCCACGCGGCCGTCGGCGAGGCGCACGTTGATCGGGGTGTCGGTCGTGAGCGAGGCGATCTCGCTTTGCTTGATTTTCACGTCGCCGCCGAAGTCGGTGCTGATGACGATCGTGCTCGCGTCGATCCGGGAAACTTTGCCCGTGATGCGGGAGCCGCTCTTGGTTTCTACGGTGTCAGCCAGCAACGTTCCGGTTGCGAGGATGGCCGCGCCGAAGAAAGCGAAGCCGGTTTTTTTGAACATCTGGAAGTGTGTCATGATTGATAATAATCAACGACGCACAAAAACGCCGCCCTCCATTTTGGCAAATCCATTGTGACAAAATATGTGCCCCGCGCTCGACACCGCGGGCACATCGCGATTGCCTCGAACCCTCATCCGATGTCCGCCGCCAAACAGCAAAGTCCCGACGCCCCGCAGCCCGCGCGCCCCGCGCTTGTCGTTGCGGAGCGCTGGCGCGACTACCAGCTGCTCGACTGCGGGATGGGCATGAAGCAGGAGCGCTGGGGCGAGTTCACGCTCGTGCGCCCGGACCCGCAGATCATCTGGCCGCGCCGCGACGGCGGCGGCTCCGGCCCGGCGGACTGGAAAAACTGGGACGGCTATTACCACCGCCACGACACCGGCGGCGGGCGCTGGGAGTTCCGCAGGCCGCTCCCCGAGTATTGGAAAATCGGATACAATGCCGGCGCCTCCTCCGGTCTTGTCTTCAAGATCCGCCCCACGTCGTTCAAGCACACGGGGCTGTTTCCCGAGCAGGCGGTGAACTGGGACTGGTTTTCCGAAAAAATCCGCGCGGTGAAATCCGCGGGGCGCGAGGTGTCTGTGCTCAACCTTTTCGGCTACACCGGCGCGGCGACGTGCGCCGCCGCCGCGGCGGGCGCGAGCGTGTGCCATGTGGACGCCGCCGAGGGGATGGTGAAATGGTGCCGTGAAAACGCCGCGCTCTCCGGGCTGGACGTCGCGCCCATTCGCTTCATCACGGACGATTGCATGAAATTCGTGCGCCGCGAAATCAAACGCGGCCGCCGTTACGACGCCATCATCATGGATCCGCCCACTTACGGGCGCGGCAGCGGCGGCGAGATGTGGAAACTGGAGGATCACCTGTGGGAATTGCTCTGCGAATGCCGCGAGGTGCTTTGCGACAGGCCGCTCTTTTTCCTGATCAACGCCTACACCGCGCGCCTTTCGCCGACGGTGGTTGCGAACCTGCTCGGCGAGTTGATGCACGCCTCCGGCGGCGCGATTACGAGCGGCGAGGTAGGCCTGCCCGTGCAGCGCGACGGCAAGGTGCTTCCCTGCGGCATTTACGGGCGCTGGGAGGCGTGAGCGCGCGACTTACTCGATCCGGCCCTCGTCGAAATCGATCAGGTCGGGCACGCTCTTGATTTCGCCGACGCGGTCGGCGCAGCCCATTGCGGCGAGGGCGTCGCGCAAAAAATCCTGCCCGGCCTCGGTCATGCCCTTTTGCACAAGCTCGCGGTTCCATTTGGCGACGCGCATGTCCTTTGGGAAAAGCTCAAGCAGGCGGCGGTCGATTTCGGCGTCGTCGTCGGAGGTGCGCACAATCTGCTCGACGGCGGACGGATCGACGCCGAGGTGTAGCGAAAGAAAACGGTCGAGTCCGCGCTTGTAGTTTTTCGCATAGCTGGCGGGCAGCGCGCCGTGGGCCTTCACGTATTTGCATTTGGCGATGAAACGCGGCAGGTAAAGCAACCCTGTCGCCGCATGTGGAATGTAAGGCGAAGGCAGGCAGGTGAGGACATCGCCGGTCGAGCCGGGAATGGGTTTGGAAGGCATGGGCGAAACGTAGCGCGGAGGGAACGCCCGCTTCCACTTTATTTTGCAGAGGGTTGATTTGGGCCGGCCGGCGTGCGCCTTGGCGGGGCTACGGGCCGAACTGTTTTTTGTAGAGCGCGTTGAGCCGGTCGACGTCGGCGCGCGGCACGCGGGGTTCGGCGGTGGCGAGGGCGAGCCATTGCGCGGCTTCGCCGGCTTTGTTTTGGACGATGGCGAGGCGTGTCATCAGGGTGAGCGCGACGGGCTGGCCCGGATCGGTTTTGAGCACTTCGCGGAGTTCGGCGGCGCCGTCGTCGATGCGGTTTTGCCGGAAATGGATGAGCGCGATTTCGATGCCCTCGTTTTGGCTTTCCTCCGGGCGGAGGCGGCGGGTTTCCTGGAATTGGCGGAGCGCGGCGTCGAGGTTGCCGGCGGCCTTGAGGGCGCGGGCGTATTCGCGGCGGACGGCGGCGGATTGCGGGCAATGCGCGAGTGCGAGCACGGCGTCGTCAATCGCGGTGGCGGTGTCGCCCGTGGCGTTGGAGAGCGCGATGAGCGATGTCCAGGCTGCGGCATCGGACGGAGCGAGACGGGTGGCGTGTTCGAGGCGGGCGCGCGCCTGCGCGGCATCGCCGAGGGCGGCGTGAAGTTCGCCAAGCTGGCGGTGCGTGGCCGCGTCGTCGGGCGCGAAATCGAGCGCGTGGTTGAGCAGGGCGATGGCGCGCAGGGTGTCGCCCGCCGACTGCGCGCGGACGGCGGCGGCGCGAACTTGGGCGGCATCGTAACAATCGTCGGCGAGCAAACCGAGCCACTCGTCGTCGGGAGGATGGAAGGCGCGGGTGTTTTTGGCGCGGTCGCGATTTTTTTGCGCGTCGCCGGGCTGGTTGAGTTTTTCGTGGACGGTGGCGAGGAGGTTCCAGGGGTCGGTGAAATCGGGGTGAAGCTCGGTCGCGAGGATGAGCCGCAAACGGGCGGAGATCCATGATTGCGAGGCGATGTCGATGCGGGCGAGGCCGAGTATCGCCGAGAGACTGCCGGGGTCGTCAACCATGACGGCGCGGTAGAGCGCGGCGGCCTCGGCAGGGCGGCCGGTTTCCAGGAGCAGGTCGGCGAGCCGGAGGCGGAGCGTTGTGCGGTCAGGGGCGAGTGCGCAGGCGGACTGGAGGAGCGGGATCGCTTCGCCGGGGCGTCCGAGGTCGGCAAGGATTGCGGCCTGCAGGAAGGGCCAGCGTGGGTTTTTCGGATCGAGGCGGATGAGCGCGGGGTAGATTTGCGAGGCTTGGGCAGGGAAGCCGTTGGCGTGGTAGAGGCGGGCGAGTTCGGCGAGCGCAGTGATGGATTCGTGGCTGTATTCGCCGGCGGCGCGGTGCTCGGCATCGGCGATGCGCGCGCCGAGGATTTGCGGGAATGACGCGAGCGCGGCGGCGGGACGCTCGGGAATGGCGCCGGCGAGGGTTTTTTGGCGCGTGCCGAGGTTTTGGAGAAAAAGCGCGGCGACGATGCCGACAGCGAGAAAGGCGAACACGTATTTGAACCAGCGCGGACGGTTGTCGGGCGGGAGTTCAAAGTCGGGCGGCGGCCCGGCGTGTGCGGTGTATGGCTGCTGGTCCTTGCGCATTGGAAGGTTTTGCATGGGCGCGTGCTGATGCCGCGCCCGTCATCGGTTTTCGCCGGACTGCTGGTAGCGTTGGAGAATTTCGATGTATTCCCACAACGGGCCGCGCAGGCCGCGGCTGCGGAGTTTTTTTATCGTGGCGACAAAGGCCGAGGGCGGGTCGCCGACAACCCAGTTGGGCGCCGTGTTGCGGAAAACCGCCAGACGCTCGTAGAGACTTTCCACGGTCAGGGGCGGCTCGATGTGGAAACGCGGCGTGGCCAGAAAAGCCTCGCGTGTCTCGCCGGTGGCGGCCGGGCCGGATTTTTCCCAGAGCGGCGTGCCGGGGAAGATGCGCATGCCGATCGTGGCGAAATAATAGGCGCGCGGTATTTCGGCGGCGCGGGCGAGCGTTTGCTCCACGGTGCCGGGCGTTTCGCCGGGGCCGCCGAAGATGAGGAAGTGCCCGTATAGGATGCCGAGCTCGTCGGCGTAGGCGCTGACGCGGCGGATGTCCTCGTAGGTGAAAACTTTGCCGTAGGCTTTGAGGACGGGATCGGAAAAACTGTCGGCGCCAAACTCGACGTGGCGCATGCCGGCGCGCTTCATGAGCGCGAGGTGGTCGCGGGTGAGGCCGCGCGGGCTGAGGAAACACTCCCATTCCACGCCGAGGTTTGCGGAGCAGAGGGCTTCGCAGACCTCGACGAGGTGTCTTTCGTTGGTGTTGAAAACGGAATCGACGATGAAGGTGTAGCGCACGCCGAGGTCGCGGAGGCGGGCCATTTCCTCGACGACTTGCGCGCCGGTGCGGTAGCGGCTGCGGCGGCCCTCGATGTGCGGATATGAGCAGTAGCAACATTTGAGCGGGCAGCCGCGCTGGGTTTGCACGCCGATGATCGAGCCGGCGCCGACATACGAGGCGAGGATGTCGGGCGTGTGCGCGGGCTCGGCCGTGAAGCCTGCCTGCCTGGCCGCGTATTCGTTGCAACAGGCGGCGCGGGAGGCGTCCTTCCATGCGACGCCGGGGATGGAGGAAGGCGGGCGGTTTTCGCGGAGCGCGGCGAGGAGCGCGACCAGCGGCGCCTCGCCTTCGCCGCGCACGCCGTAATCGGCGCCGGTGAGTTCGAGGAGCTCGGTCGGGAAAATGGAAAAGGCGCTGCCGCCGACGATGATCGGGGCGCGGGTGACTTTGCGGAGTGTGGCGCAGCAGTCGGCGAGGCTGCGGACGAAGGAGAGCGGGTTGTGGCTTTGGGCGTTGTCGATGTTGCGCAGCGAGAGGGCGATGAAGTCCGGCTGGAATTGCGCGACGGTTTCCTCAAGGGGGCCGCGGCTGGCGCGCGCATCCCAAAGATACGTTTCGTAGCCGGCTGCGCGCAGCGCGCCGTCGATGTAAGCGAGCCCGAGCGGATAAACAGGGTAGGGCTGGTCGTAGGTGTTGAGGTTGACGAGCAAGACGCACGGCGCGGCGGACTGGAGGCTTTGCGTATCCATGATTCAATTACAAGTGGCGGCGGATGGCTTTGCGGCCCGCTTCAGTTCAACCACGACGAGGGCCGAGAGCACGATCAGCGCGACGGTGACGCCGAGGGCGGAGACGACCGGGATGCTGCTGCACGCAAGCACGCCGAAGGATGCCGCGGTGCTGAGCGCGGAGAGGCGGATGGACGGCGGCGGCTGCTCCTTGCGCGCGTCGTTTTCGGCGGTGAAGATGGCGTAGTTGTGACTGAGGCAGACGCCGAGGAACGCGCCGAGGAGATGAAAGAGGTTGAGCGTCACGCCGCAGAGGCCGAGCACGCCGAAGGCAAACAGGCAGGAGCCGACGGGCGTCGTGAAAATGAGGGTGCCGCGTTTCACGCCATAGATGAGCCACATGCTCAGGCCGACAAGCCCGAGCCCGATGGCGCTGAGGCGGAGCGCGGAGACGCGGTAGCGGCCGAAAAGTTTGTCGAGCGACTCGATCTGGTTGAGGCTGACGGTGGACAATCCTGCGGGAGGTTCGACGGCGGGTGCGGGATGATCGGCGGCGGTGATGAGGAAACTGGCGCCGGGAGCGTCGGACATGAGAAGCGCGACCTGGCCGCGGAGCGAGGAGGCGAGGGCGGAGACGGCCTGGTCGTAGCTGCGGGCGGGGGTAAAATTTTTCCAGGCGTTGAAAAACGGTTCAAATTCAGAGGCATTGAAGCCGTGGCGGTCGAGCGCGACGCGGAGGGCGTCGGGGAAGGACCGCAGTTCTTCAAGGCGCGCGGGGAGCGCGTCGTAATCGGCTTGCAACGGGAGCGCGTAGCCGGGCGAGGCGGTGGCGGCGCCGGGAAATTGAGCCTCGTGCCATGCGTTGAATTGTTCGAGCGCGGCGCGGGTGGTGGCGATGTTTTCGCCGCGCGTGAGATAAATGGTGCGCGATGCGGTGTCGCCGAAAAACGCGCGGAGCTCGGCGGCGTCCCTTGTGAGTTGGGGCAGGCGCGGCTGGAGATCCAGGGTGCTGTCGCGCCAGTGCAGCCGCCACGGGCCGGCGAGGGCGACGAGCACGCCGAGGGCGAGGATTGCGATGGCGGCGCGGCGGGCGGTTTTGCCGGGCCGGGCCTGAATGCCGGCGAAGGCGCGTGCCTGCATGAACGGGTCTTTGATTTGCGCGAACCAGAGGACGGCGGTGACAAGCGCGCAGAGCAGGCCGGTGCTCACGAACACGCCGAGCTGGCGGATGAGCGGGAGGTCGGAAAAAAGCAGGAGCGAGAAGCCGAGCACGGTTGTCAGCGCGCTGCCGAGGAGCGGCTTCATCAGCCGGCGGACTTTTGCGGAATACGGTTCGCCGGGTATTTTCCGCGGCTGGAGGTAGAGATAAAAACCGTAGTCGATCGAGACGCCGGCGAGCATGAGGCCGAGCACGAAAACGAGGACGTGGACACGCTCGAAGCAGAGCGTGACGGCGACGCACGCGCCGAGAAGCGCGCCGAGGATGACAGGGGCGAGGTTGAGCGTGCCGGCGATTCGCGGGAGGCAGATGGCGGCGACGCCGAGGACGGCGAGCAGGGTGAGCAGCGTGCCGAAAATCAATTCGTGCATGATGCTCCGTTTGCTTTCGGCGGCGAAACGGCTGATGGCGGTCCACCGAAGCGTGGCGTCGGGGGCGATTTTTTTTGCGGCTTCGAGGGCGGCATCCACGGCGTCGAAAACGGGTTTCTGCCCCGCCTCGGCGAGAGGCTTTTCGCGGGTGAGCGTCCAGATGAGCGCGGTGTCGCCGGGGACGACAGCGGAGCCGGCGTCGAGGGACTGGACCTTTTCCACGAGCGAGGGGAGAAGGAGAAGCGGGTCGTGGGGAAGCAGGTCGGCAAAGGCAAGGGCTTCGGGTTTGCCCATGAAACGTTCGAGGCTGGCGGCGGTTTTTTCGGCGAGCGCGGCCGGGTCGGACGATTCGTTTTTTGCGAGCCATCCGGGGAGGAGGAGTTCGAAGCGCTGCTCGAAGATTTGCCGGGCAAGGGCGTTGCGCGAAGCGGTGTCGGCGGCGGCTTCGACCTCGGAAAACGCGCCGCTGGCGGAAAGCGAGCCGATGAAGGCGGCGGTCGCGCGGTCGCGGTTGTCGTCACCGCCGGGGACACGGAGGGCGAAGAGCGCGACGCGCGCCTGCTTTTCGTCGGCGAGCGCGCGGATGACGGCGAGCTCGGGGGCGCGCTCTGTGGCGGGGATAAGGTCGAGGACGCTGGTGGAGATTTTTTTGGAGTAATCGAGCGAGGCAAGCCACGCCGCGCCGGCAAGCGCGCTGACGAGCAGGAAGAGGCGGGCAGGCGTTTTGCTCAGGAAATTCATTTGTCCGTGCGGAAGTAGTTTTGCAGCTCGGCTTCGGTGAAGGTCATGCCGGATTTGGTTTCGCCGACGAGGACTTCGACGCGGAGTTTGGGAGAGGTGTTGAAGCTGAGCGTTTTTATGTCGGTGCCCGCGCCAGTGACGACGATCGCGCCGAGGGCTTCGGCGAGTTTTTTATTGAGCGGAACAAAATCGAACCGCCAGTCGCCGGCATCGCGCGCGGCATGGACCGTGAACTGATTAAAAAGCTCGCCGATGTCGAAGCGCATGACAGGGAGAAGGGCGGTGACGAGGCCGGCGTCGCGCGTCCCGGCCTTGATCTGGCGCGCGCGGCCCTTGGCGTCGCGGAGGAGCAGGCCGCGCGTGTCGATGACGGTGAGCGTTTCTTCGGGCTCGGTGTAGCGGAGGCTCAGGCCGGTGTCGGGAATGAGGCGCATCTCGCCTTGGAGCACGACGGGGTTTTTGCGCGCGGCGAAGTGGCGGTTTTCGGTGAAAGTGGAATACGTCGCGCCCTTTGCCGCGAGCGCGGAGAAGAGCCAGCGCCATTCGTCGGCTCCGGCGGAGTCGCGCTCGATGACGGGGCCGCGCTCCGCGGGCGGGGCGGCGTGAAGCGGCGCGAGCAGCGCGAGGAATAGCGGAAGGAGGATTTTTTTCATGCGGATGAGGAGGCGCGTTTTTTTTGGGCGCGGCGGGCGGCGGGCCATTCGCGGAGAAGCAGCGCGATGAGGAGGCGTGTGTGCAGCCAGACCATGCGGATGTTGTCGCGCAGGTAATGAAAATGCGAGACGCCGCCTTCATCGCGCGAGAGGTATTTGCAGGCGGCGGGGATGTTGACCACGGGAACGCCGGCCCAGAAGAGGCGCACGGCGAGTTCAGGATCGAAATCGTAATGGCGCGCGAACCATGCGCGGTTCATGGCGGCAACAAGGGGCGCGAGCGGATAAACGCGAAAGCCGAAAAGCGGGTCGTCGATGCCGCCGCCGAGGCATTCGAGGCGGACGATGCCGATGCTGAGTTTGCGGCCCTTCATGCGGACGGACGGAGCCTCGGGGCCGAAGACGGGCTTGCCGAGCACGAGGGCGGCGGGCGCGGCTTGCGATGCCGCCATGAAATCCTGGATGCGGCCGGCGGGATGCTGGCCGTCGGCGTCCATGACAAGGGCGTGCGTGTAGCCTTCGGCGAGGGCGAGTTGCGAGGCGTGAAGCACCGCGGCGCCTTTGCCGGAATTTTTTTTGCGGACAAGGACGCGAAGGCCAGCTTGCGCGGAGACGAGGCTTTGAATGGCGGCGGCGCTGTCGTCCGTGCTGCCATCGATCACGACCCACACGGGCGCCCAATGCGCGAGGGCGTCGCGCACGGTCTGGCAGAGGAGCTGCGCGCCGGTGTTGTAGCTTGGGATGAAAACGATGTGGGTGCGCGAAGGAGTCATTTGGAAAGGAGCGCGGCGAGGTGGCCCTCGATCTCGGAGGAAAGGGCGGCGGCGGTTTTATGCGGATCGTGCGGCCAGACGCGGTCGAGCGTGAAGTCCATCGTGGCGGGCAGGACGTCCGGAATTTTCCACCACGGGCGCCCGCGCGTGACGAAGCCGGCCGATGCGCGCACGGTGATGAGTCGCACGGGCGCGGCGGCGCGGAGGGCGATGAGCGCGAAGCCGGGTTTGAAAGGGTTCAGCGTCGTGCCGGGCTGCGTGCGGGTGCCCTCCGGAAAAATGAGCAGCGACGAGCCGGCGCGGATTTTGTCGGACACGGCGCGGATCATGTTGACGTCGTTCGAGCCGGTGACGAAGCCGGCGGTGATGGCGGCGGCGCCGAGCGCGGGGTTGCTCATGATCGCGGGTTTCACGACGCAGATGGAGTCGGGAAGGCGCCCGAGCAGGATCGGCGCGTCGACGAGCGCAGGGTGATTGGAAATATAAACGGTTCCGGACGCGAGGGGCTCGTCGAAATTTTTCCAGGTGATGCGCAGGATGCCGCTTGCGCGGAACCACCCGATCCAGGCGCGAAAAAGGCCGCGCTGGACGGCGCGCATTTTTTTGTGGAGACCCTCGCGTTCGCGCCAGGGCAGGAGCGGCAGGCTGCACACGCTGAGCAGAAAGCCGACGCCCATGAACAGGCCCCACGAGGCGTAGTAGGCGAGGGAGTAATAGAGTTTTTTGAGGAAAGGGATCATGCGGCGGCGCCCCGGGGCGGCGGAGCTGGAGAAATCGGTGAGGGAGAATTCCAAGGGATGAAATTGAACCAGAGGCAGGGGTTTTCGCGGAGGTTTTTTTCGAGCCTGCGCAGGAATTCCTGAAAATGTTGATGGCCGCGCGCGAGAGTGGCGGCGCGGGTTTCGCCGGGGATGACTTCGAAGCGTGGCGAGGCGTGGAGAACGGCGACATCCGGGCTTTGCGGCGTGCCGAAGGCGAGGATGACGGGGCGTTTGAAAATCGCGGCGAGGATGTAGATGGTGATGGGAAAGCGCCGCTTCGCGCCGAGAAAATCGAACTCGGCGGTGCGCGCGCTGTATTCGCAACGGTCGCATTGGAGGGCGATGGTGCCGCCCGCCGAGGCGGCGTCCTTGAGCGCGTAGATGAGTTCCTGCGGGTCGTTGACCCAGATGAACGCAATGCGCCCGCCGTATTTTTGCGCGAACTTTTCCGTGTCGTGCGAGTTGCCCACGCGTTCGCGCACGATGTAGGTTTTTTTGTGGATGCCGGCGTAGTTTTCGTCGCCAATCTGGAAGCCCTGCATGTCGGAATTGCCGACGTGGAAGGTGCCGAGCAGGATGTCGCCGCCGGTTTCCATCCAGTGCCTGAAGTCGTCCGCGCCGGGGCCGTAGATGGTTTTGTGCGGGCGGCCGTTGAGGACGCGCAGCTTGGTCATCAGCGATTCCTCGAAGGCGAAGAAATGCCGGAACACATCGCGCCACGAAGGGCGGCGGCCAAGCGCGAACGAAAGGTATTCGCGCGAATGGCGGCGCTCCCCGGGCATGAAGACCATCGCGATGAGCGTGCCGATTGCGCGGAAGGGTTTATAGATGAACTCAGGCGTAATAATGTCGGCGGTACGCAGGAAGCGGTAGCCCCAGTTTGGGCCGGGATTGCGGCGGCATGTGTCGTCTGCTTGTGGCATCGCGGTGCGGTGGCTGCGCGAGGGCGGCTTCGCGCTATCGCCATGAAAGCGTGGTGCGCCAGCCGGGCGCAATGACGCCGGAGAAATTTTTTCGTGCATGCAACAGGTCAAACCAGTCGCCCGGTGGAAGAGGCGTGGCTTCGGCGGCGTCGGGTTCCATGACGATGCTGCCGGCCGGCTGGAGGGCGGAGGCGGCGTTGTCCTTTGGCAGGAGGATCATGCCGTATGCATAAGCACGGGAACTGGCGCTGTCGATGCTGGTGAGCCAGGAGCCGCGTTCTTCGCCGCCGCACAGGAGCACGCACGGCGCGGGGGAGAGGAAGGCGGCAAGAATCGAGTGTCCGGCGAGGCAGCCGCCGTCCGCCATCGGGAAAAACTCCCCGACCGGCTGGGCGCGGCGGATCATGCCTTGCTGGACGGCGCCGGGATGAATGGAGGATTGGAAGCCGGTGGGGCTGGGCGTGGGGAAACTTTCGAGATAATTTTCGAGGGTGCGGCCTTCGCCGAATTGCGTGGCGTAAATGATCGCGTCGTCGCTGCGCGGGCCGAGTTCGCCGATGATGGCGCTCATGAGCATTCCGAGCTGCGTCATGCGCCGGGCCGCGCCGGGAGGGAAGGCGGCCTTGAGGCGTTCGCGCGTGGCGGCGATGTCCTCGCTGCCGGCGTCGTCGGTGCGGATAGTCTGGATGAGGCGTTCAAGCATGGCGGAGGAGCAGCGCGGCGTGCGCGCCGCCAAAGGCGTTGCTGGCGCAGACAATGCCGTCGAAGGCGCGGTTGTCGAAGGGCGCGGTGGCGACTTCCGGCGTGAAAACGGGCGCGGAGGAGCCAACCGTGCCGGGCGTGAGCGAGGGCGAGTCCGCTGCGGTCTTGCGCATGGAGGCAGCCGCGATGGCGAGTTCAACAAGCCCGCAACTGCCGAGCGTGTGGCCGAGCGCGCCTTTCCAACTGACGAGCGGCGCGCCGGGAAACGCGGCGGCGACCGCGGCGGATTCGAGGCGTCCGGCCTCGAGCGTGCCGGTGCCGTGGCCTTTCACCCAGACGCGCATGCCGGCGGCGGCGCGGACGATGGGCGCAAACGCGGCGACGAAACCGGAACCGTCGGGCTGGTTGGCGGTGAAGTGATGCATCTCGTTGTGGAGACTTTGCGCGGCGATCTGGAATTCCCCGCGGTCGCGGGCGAGGACGGCATAAGCCGCGCCGTCGCCGAGGCCGATAGCGCTGGCGGGACGATCCATATAAGGCGCGGGAAATTCGGCGTTGAGGATTTTGAGCGAGTTGAAACCGCCCGCGACGAAGGGGCTGAGAAAGTCATAGGAAACGACCAGCACTTCATCAACGAGCGCGCGCCCGTGATTGTCTTGCAGCGCGAGGAGGCGCCCGGCGTGCACGAGGCCAAGGTGCGCTGAGACGCAAGCGTGCGAAAAGACGGTGATGTTTGCGCCCCAGCCGCAGGCGTCGTGCAGCACCGCGACGGATTTATGTATGGGCCCGTAGCGTGCGTGCGCGGCAGCGGTTTCCGCCGTGGCCGGGAGCGCGTGTGCGCGGCGGTAGGCATGGAGGCTGCCAACGCCGAAATTGCTGCTCGTCACAATCACGGGATGCCGCGCGGTGCCCCAGCCTGGTCCGCACACGGGCGCCAGGAACCGGCGCAGCGGCGCGAGCCATGCGGGCGGCGATTGTTCGTCGAGGGAACGTCCGGAAAGGAGCGCCATGGGCGCGTCGTCGCCGCCTTCATTGCCAAGCGCGGGAACAAGGCGCAGGGCGCGCTCGCCGCGGAGCATGGCGGCGAGCGTGTCGCGCGTGCCGCCAAAGGCCGTGAGGCATTCGCAAACTGCAAGGCGCGCGGGAGCTTGGCTTGCTTCCATGATTTGTGTGATGCGATTGGCGGGGATTGAAGGCTCGGGCGCGGATGCTCAGGCGGACAATTTGGACGGATCGGCGCGATTTTGGATGAACTCGGCCAGGCTTGTGATGCTGGCGAGCGCGGCGCGGGATTCTTCGCTGCTGGAAATCTTGATGCCGAATTCCTTTTCGAGCTTCACGACGAGTTCGAGCGCATCGATGGAATCGAGGGCGAGGCCGGAGCCGATCAGCGGGGCATTTTCATCAAGTTCCTCCGGCGTCATGCCTTCGAGATTGAGGGTTGTGATGATGAGTTGTTTCAAACGTTGTATGAGAGGGTCGGCCATGAATGAAAAAAGTGAGTTTGCAAAAGATTCACCTGCGGGCTGCCGATGCAAGCCAGCAAAAAGAAAACCTGGGGGCGCGCCTCGGGGAAGAATCTGCGCCGCGCGGAGATGCGATTGGGGCGGCTGGATGGCTTGCGCGTCCTTGCGCGCGCAAGCCGGAGGTTTTCTCAATGTGCCAAATTGCGGCCCTTCTCGAGCTTGCCGCCTTTGAAGGCGAGCGTGTGCTTGGCGAAACGGCTCGTCCAGTAAGTCCATTTGCCCTCGTCCGACGTGATGTTCGGCGTCTTGTGCCCGGGAGGAAAACCGCGCGTCATGATGACCTGTTCGCGCGTCATGCCCTTGGCCAGGATTCCGCCGCGAATCTTGCCAGCCATTTCATCCCCGAACTTCTCGATCGGAACGCGTCTGGGCGAGAGCATCTGCTTCGCGACCATGGCCATGCTGCGCTTTGTGTGGGCGGAATTTTCGATGAGCAGGCTGCCGCCGTCCCACTCGATTCGCATCGAGTTGACGCCGAGGCTTCCGACTTTGACTCTTGTGTTGATCGGCAGGAGCATGCCGCGCCAGTAGTTGGTGGCGTCCCAAGTGTCTTTTTCATACATCAAGTTGTGGCGCATGTAATATGTGCCATCCACCTTGATGGCGGGATCGTTTTTGATCGTCTCGAAATAGTCGATGGAAGTCGCGGCTTGAACGGTGGCGCAAAAGCCGGCGATGGCGCAGAGCAATAACAGGGTGATTTTTATATGTTTCATGGGACTTGATGGATGTGAAAGAAAGGAATGCCGGTGAAGTAATCGTTTTTTGGATTTGATTGCCACACAAAATTGCTTGCGGGGCGAGGGGCGCATTTTCGCCATTGGATTCCGGCGTGATTTCATTACGTCTGTCCCATCCCATCTTTGAATGAAACACAAACGGAAGCACCACACGGTTTACTTCGCGGGCGAGCTTTACTCCCAAAAACACCTCATCGGAAACGCCTATCTCGCGGAGGCGATTTATGAAAAATCGCACGGACGCTACCTGTGCGTGCTTCCGCAGAACACCGAGCACCGCGGGATTTCAAGCCGCGTGGTTCGCGACCGCGACATCCGCGAGCTGCTCGAATGCGATCTCGCGCTTTTTAATTTCGAGGGCGCCGAGGTGGACGCAGGCACGCTCGCGGCGTTCATGCTGGCGAAGTTTGCGGACATTCCGTCGGTCGTCCTGCGCAGCGACGCGCGCGGCGGCGGGTGGACGGCGATGGCGGGTTTTTTCCCGCGCACGGTGAAAGTGATCGTGGACGGCCTCGGGCTTTACAAAACGTCGATGAAGCGTCGCCGCCTGTCGGCGCTCGACGAGATCGTGAGGCTTGCCGGCCAGCACAGTTCGGTGGACGCGCAGCTCATGTGCGAACAGATCGCGCAGGCTTGCGTGCGCGCCCTGGACCGCGTCGTCGAAATGGAGCCGCGCATGCCGAAACATTTGTGCGAGGAGGTTTATGCCTGGCTCGCGCTCATGCCCGGACTGAAGGGCAAGGAGAAGGCGCTCCGCAAGGAGATGAATCGCATTCTGGAAAACAAGATCGACCGGGGGTTGCTGTAAGGCGGGGCGGGCGGGGACGTTTTGAGGCGGAGCTTTGGCGTGCGGCGGCAGTCGCCGCTTTGAAAGCGCAGACCTGTGTCCGCACGCCAAAGTAGCGCACAAATCGACGCTTGCGCAAGGAGCGGCGGCGTCCCCGCCGCCGGACGCGACACAGTCGCGCACGGTTTGGGGTTCGAGGAAATGCGATGAGGGTAATGGGCCGGTAACAAAACGATGCGTCCGCGAAGCGGGCGAACTTTTCTGGAGGAAAGCCCGGGTTCGCCCGCTTCGCGGACGTATCGTTTTAGTGTTTTTCCGTGGGTTCCGCCTGACGGCTTCACCCACGGTTATTCATATTGAGCCGCTTCGCGGCTTTCAGGCTTTCCCCCCTTTTCCGAGCTTCCGTGTTTCCGCGATTTATAAAATACAAGCGGGATTGCGGCATCGCGCAGAAAGAGACTCACGCAACGACGCGGCGACGCAACGGGAGCTGCCGCTCCGCCGTGTTTTTCGTTGCGCCGTTGCGTCGTTGCGTGAACCCGCTTTGGCCTCAATGATAAAAATCGGCTGCACCGCTCGTATCAATCGGGCTTGTTTAACAAGCGTCGTGTTGTCGGCTCCGCGACAACACAACTCTCAGGGTTGGTTAGCCTCTTTCTTAGAGATGCTCTCACGGTTGTCTCTTTGGGGTCTGTCGATACGCCATATAGTAGGCGAAGTCTTCACGCGTAACTCACGGTGATGATACCTGCCATCGTAGAAGTGAAAAGAGACTTCTGGATGCTCACCAAATGCTTTCTTTTCTTCGGTGCCATACTGAAATCCCACAACCTTGTAAGCCACCCCTGCCAACTCTCCAGAGCTAAATGTGCTCCATGTCATTTTAATCGAGTCAAACTGAGGGTTATCAATGCCGGACAAATCCTCTTTCTTTACTTCCGCAAATCCCGTGTCGGTCTGAAGTGCGAGAGAAAGAATATTCGAGCGATTCTTCGTGAGAACAATGGTGCCTCCATCTTCGAACGTAAGCACGGCCTTTGAGATTTTCCCGAGGCGGTCTCTGTGTGCAATTGCCGGCACTGTAAATATAAAGGCAAATAATATAAGCAGGTTTTTTTTCATCTTAGGCCAACAGTGTGATTGAGCGGAACTGGGAGTTCCGGTTTTTATGATGGTAATTATCGACTGCGTTGTTAATGGCGTTTTTTTAGGAATCATTGTTCAATAGGGTTTAGTAAAAAATTCAGCTTGTTTTTTTCTGGTTTCGATGCGCCTTTTGGCTTTATAAATGCCGACAATAACGGAACTGAAAAGCGGAACTGGGGAGAGAGGATACGCCGATCTTGTTTTTTAGGTGGAGGGAGTAGTTAGCGAAATTGCGGTGGTCGGACGGAAAGAAGGCGATGCACGAGCGGGTGGTTTTCGGGCTTTTGAAATACTGCAAGGAGAGGGGCGGACGGTGACCATTGCGGTGATACGGGGATATCTGGCGGAGTTGGAGGGGCAGGGCAAGCCGATTGAAGAGGGGTGGGTGGCGACGACGTTTTGTTTCTCACTCCGCGCATCGTGATGCATTCCGACCAAACGGGGTTCACGCAATGCCGTTTGTGTTTTATAAATCACGGAAACACGGAAGCACGGAAAAGGACGCAACTGTTGAGTTTGCCGCGTCAGCGCCGTAGCGCAGGCTTCCAGCCTGCTTGCCGGAATGCAGGCTGGAAGCCTGCGCTACGAAAGGCATTCGCTGCCTCCCGCCAACTTGTGGGTAATCTTCAGGAGATGTCGCCGCGCGCCAAATCAGAAAGCGCCGTTTTTGCCGCGTCCGGTGAAGCGCAGCTCCAGGCGCTTGCCGCGGCGCGCGAGGCGGATGGGGGCGTCGAAAGCGGAGGAGAGCGTCTTGTCGGTGAGCGTGGCGGCGAGCGGGCCTTGCGCGAGGACTTTGCCGGCCCGGAGCACGAGGGCATGCGTGAAGGCGGGCGTGATTTCCTCAACGTGATGCGTGACGAGCACGAGCGCAGGACTGGCGCTTCGTCGGGCGAGTTTTTCGAGGAAGGCGAGGAAGTGTTCGCGCGCCACCGGGTCGAGGCCGGAGCAGGGCTCGTCGAGGATGAGCAGGCGCGGTTTTGCCATGAGGGCGCGGGCGATGAGGACGCGCTGGCGCTCGCCTTGCGAGAGATACAGCCACTCGCGGCGCGCGAGGTGTGCGGCGCCAGCGAAACGGAGGAGCTTGAGCGCGGCGGTCTCGTCGGCGCGGGTGGTTTTCATCCAGAGATCGAGTTGCGCGTATTTGCCGCTGATGACGGTTTCGATGGCGGGCTCGGCGGGCGGAATCGAGATTTGGAGCGAGGTGGTCACGATGCCGATCTGGAGGCGCAGATCGCGCCAGTCGCATTCGCCGTAGCGGCGGCCAAGCACGGCGACGTCGCCCGCGGTGGGCGAAAAATAGCCGGTGATGGAACGAAGGAGCGAGGTCTTGCCGCAGCCGTTGGGGCCGAGGATGACCCAGTGCTGTCCGCGCGCGACGCGCCAGCCGATGTCATCGAGGATGACGGTCTGGCCGCGCTCGATGCGCAGGCCGGAGACTTCAAGGATGGCGGATTTTGCGGATGTGGCGGCGGACGGTTTCATGACTCTTAACAAAGCAAAAGGCGATACACCCGCAGGCGCGCGATGCCAAGCGCGGCATTTTTTGCGCCGAGAGTGCGGACTTGGCAGCGCGAGGGCGACCGGCCAACGTGCGCCTTTTGCATGAACGGAATAGAAATCATCGTCTGTTTGCTTTTGCTGTTTATGAGCGTGCCGGACCTGTGCCGGTGGCTGCGGCGTCCGGCCCTAGCGTATCCGATGTTTGTCGTTTTCGGCCTGTTGATCGCACCGCTGACGGGCGGGGAGGTGAAAACGATGCTCGTGCAGGCGGGGCAGATGGGGTTTTTGCTGCTGTTATTCGAGGTGGGATTGGAAATCGACTTGCCGCGCTTTCGCGAGTTTCGAGGCCCGCTGGCAAAGGCGCTTTTGTGGGCGCTGTTGCAGTATCCGGTGATTTTTGCGCTGGGGCACTTTGCGGGGTTGCGGTGGGTCGGCTGCCTGATCGCGTGCGCGGCGCTGACGGGATGCTCGGTGGGCATGGGTTATGCGGGATGGAAAAACTATCCCGGCTTGGAATACCAGAAGCGGCGCGAAATCCTGCTCATGATGCTCGCGCTGGAAATCCTGGCGATTGTGCTCATGTCGGTCGAAACGACGTTCTACGAGCAGGCGCCGACGTGGCTCGTCAGTTTGAAGCTTAGCGGAATCGTGGTCGTGGTCGGCTTGATCAGCATGTTTTCGCGGCGCATCAAGCTCATCATCGAGCATCTGCTCAAGCAGACGACGCACTGGCGCGTGCATTTGATCGTCCTGTTCGTGCTCGTGGTGTGCGCGATCGGCGAACGGCTCGGATTGTCGGCGATCAAAACGGCGTTTTTCCTGGGTTTGTTTTTGAGCCGGATCGAGCATGACGGCGAGCCGCTGGAAACGTATATCGCGCCCGTAAGCCGGCGGTTTCTGATACCGATTTTCTTCTTTGCTCTCGGGCTGCAAATCCCGACGGAATATCTCGTCTCGTGGACGGGTTTGATCGCCGTGGGGTCGGCGGCGCTCATCATGGGTTTGCGCTGGGTGATTCAGCGCGTGGTGCTGCCCGTCGGCGGAAAACAGGGCGAGCGCGTGAGCGCGTTTTTGCTTCTGTGCCCGAATCTGACGATTGTCGCGCTGGCTGCAGGCGTGCTTTTGCACGACCCCTCGACCGCGCACGCCGCGTCGCTGGTGCTCCTGGTGGGCCTGTTCATGACGGTGCCCGCGATCCTGATGCTTCCCGCGCCGCCGAAGGGTGGGCAAATCGATGGAAGACATTGATTTTTGAAGTCTTAAAAGTGCAGGGGACTGTCGATATAAAGGCATGAAATAAAAAATGCCCTAAACTTAGGGCAGAAACGGCAAATCATGCAGATTTGTCTTTAGTGAGACGGAGGCGCAGTATTGTTTCAGGATCTTTTATTATGCGACTCAATATCAGAAAACAAATGATTATCTCCTTGTCGGCGTGCTTGTGGCTCGCCGGTCAGGCCCTAGCGCAGCCGCTGTCAGCATCGGCTTCCGGCGGCGCAGGCAACGCCCCGGGTGCGGCGGGGGATGAAGTTGTGCAGCTCGAACCGCTCAATGTCAGCGGGCTGCGCGAAAAGGGTTTTGTGCCGAAAAGCAGCGCGGTGGGCACGAAGAGTGTGGTGCCGCTTGTCGAGGCGCCGCAGTCGATTTCCGTGATCACGGCCGACCAGATGGCGCTGCAAGGCGCGCGCGGTCTGGACGACGCTGTCAAATACAGCTCCGGCGTGATCGGCAATCCTTACGGCTACGATCCGCGCACCGACTGGCTTTATGTGCGCGGGTTCGCGCCGACGCGTTACATCGACGGGCTCGCGATGCCCGATGGCGTTTGGACGGGTGTGACGCGCTGGGATCCGTACGGGTTTGAGCGCGTTGAAGTCCTGAAAGGCGCGTCGTCCGCGCTTTATGGCACGATGCCTGTGGGCGGTTTGGTCAACGCCTCCACAAAACGTCCGACGCTGCAGGCTTTCGGCGAAATCTCCGCCGGGGTGGGCAGCTTCGAGCAGCTTCAGGCGTCGCTCGATGCCGGCGGCCCGCTCAATGCCGGAAAATCGCTGCTCTATCGCCTGACAGCCTCCGTGCGCGCGGGTGACAGCGTGCTTGATTATTCGAAGGACAACCGCCAGTTCATCGCGCCCGCGTTCACTTGGGTCATCAATCCCGACACCTACATCACGTTTCTTGCGCGTTACCAGCGCGACGCGAGCCGGGGTCTGCTCGGCTTCCTCCCGGCGGAAGGCACCATCGATCCGAATCCCAACGGCACGCTTTCCATCAAGCGTTACACGGGCGAGCCGGATTTTGATTATTACGACAAGGAACTCTGGTCGTTCGGCTACGAGGCCGAGCACCGTTTCGGCGCGAAACGCGAATGGTATGTCCGCCAGAATCTCCGCGTTGTCGGCGCGAGCGTCGATCAGGCGCTGGTCGGCGGACTCGGTCTCGATGTCGATCTGCGCACGCTCAATCGCTATTCGTGGACGCCGCACGAAACGTCGCACGGCATCGCCGTCGATACCCAAATCGGCGGAAAACACGTGCTCAATGAAATCGAGAACAACCTGCTCGGCGGTCTCGATTATCGCCACGGCAGCAACAATGCCGTCTCCGGCATGGGCTTCGGCGTCGCCCCGCTCGATATTTTCAACCCGGTGTATGGCGCGGCCATCACGAGGCCCGCGGATTCGTCGCACACGTATCAAACGCAAAGCCAGTTTGGCATTTATGTACAGGACCGCATCAAGTGGCGCGGCGCCATCCTCACCCTCGGCGCGCGCCAGGATTTCGTCTCGCTCGAAACCGAGGACCGCATGGCCCACACGAGCCAGAAACGCAGCGACTCGCGCCTGTCCGGACGCGTCGGCCTTGGCTACCTCTTCGATTTCGGACTCACCCCTTACGTCGCGTGGTCCACATCCTTCCAGCCCAATCTCGGCACGTCGTATTCCGGCGACAGTTTTTCGCCCACGACCGGCTCGCTCCTTGAAGCCGGCCTGAAATATCAGCCTCGTGCCGAAGCCGCGCGCGCCATCGACGCGCTTTTCACCGTCGCCGCCTACCAGTCGTCGCTCAAAAACATCCTGACCACCGACACCTCCGCGCCCGTGTTCGGTTATTCGCTCCAGCAAGGCAAAACCCGCGTGCGCGGCGTCGAAGTCGAGGCGCGCGCCACGCCGCTCAAGGGCCTCGGCGTGATCGCCGCCTACACCTACACCGACAGCGAGATTCGCGAAACCAGCGTCGTCACCGACTTCGGCAAACAAATCCCGCTCGTGCCGCGCAACCGCGTCAGCCTTTGGGGCGATTACACACTGTCCGCCGGTGTGCTCCGCAATCTCGGCTTCGGCCTCGGCGTCACTTACAACTCCGCCGTTTACGGCGATTCCTCCAACGCCTACAAGGGCAATTCCGCGACGCTCTGGGACGCCGTCGTCCATTACGATCTCGGCACACAATGGCGTTTCCAGATCACCGCGACCAACGTCTTCGACAAACGCTACGTCTCCGCCGTGCAAAGCTCCATGTGGGCCTTTTATGGAAACCCGCGCGTCGTGACCGGAAGCGTGACGTATAAGTTCTGACACAAAGTAGCGGGCAAGAGGTAGCGGGTAGCCAAGCCGCCGTTGTTTGTGGTTTTTCTGCTCGCTACTCGCTACTCACTGCTCGCTACTTTTCCTCTCCTTTTCGTGCGCAAACGCATCTGGCAGCTCCATTCGTTCCTCGGCCTCTTTGCCGGGTTTGGGCTCCTGCTCATCGGTTTGAGCGGGAGCCTGCTCGTTTTTCACGACGAGTTGGAATGGCTGCTCAACCCCGCGGCCACACGCGTCACACCGGCTGAAACCGGGCGCCTCTCCTTCGACGAACTGCTCGCGCGCGCGAATGCCCAGCTCCCCGATTACGAGATCACTGGCTGGCAGCCGCGCGACAACGGCGCCCGCAACGCCGACGCGCTCTACCTGATCCGGCACGGCGACACCGAGTGGAAAACCGCGACGCTCGACCCCTACACCGGCAAAATCCTCGCCTCGCCCATTTCGCAGCATCGCACGCTCACCGGCTGGCTGCTCAAATTCCACTACGAGTTTTTCGCGGACGAAATCGGCCGCGCCCTTTGCGCGCTCCTCGCGCTCGCGCTGCTCGTGCTCGGTGTGAGCGGCATTTTTATTTACCGGCAAATCTGGAAAAACCTTTTCACGCTCCGCTGGAGTCACGCGGCGCGCGTGCTGTTGTCCGATTTTCACAAACTCATCGGGATCACCTCCGCCGCGTTCAACCTCGTGCTCGGCTTCACCGGCGCATATTGGAACATCACCGAGGTCATCGAGCACGCGGGCGGCCACGAGCACGCGCAACCCGCATTCGCGACGCGCCTCTATCCCGAAACGCTCGCGCTCGACGCGCTCCTCGCCGACGCGCCGAAACACATGGCAGGATTTCGTCCCAATTTCATCTCGCTCCCCAGCGTTCCCGCCGCGCCTGCGGTCATGTTTTGGGGCTCGGTGCCCGGCGCAAACCCGTTTCGCAACCCCTACGGCAGCACGGTCACCTACGATGCAAAAACCGCCGCGCCCTTCACCCCGACCGCCACGCGCGACATTCGCGAGCAACCGCTTTGGACGCAAATCACGGACATGTTTCAACCGCTGCATTTCGGCAGTTTTGGCGGGCTCTTCATAAAAATCATCTGGTCACTTGCCGGCCTCGCCCCCGGCGCGCTTGCCGTGACGGGCTTCCTGATCTGGCGCAGCCGAAAATGCCGGTCGTAGCGTTCATGCGACGCGCATAATAATAGCGTGGCCAAGCCCGGCGCTCGCGAGCACAAGAATTTGCCGTGCGCCTTCTCGCCCGCCAGATCGCCGGACTGTTCCAGCCGCGCCGCCTTGCGCGGCGCGTGGCGCTTGTCACGGCAGCGGGATTGTCGCTGACGCTGCCGTGCGCAAATGCCGCCGCTGCGCCGTCATTTCTGAAACTGCCGCGCTTCGACGGCGAGGTGAGCGGCGATTTCTCGATGCCGCAAAACGGACTCGAATTGCACTGGCGGCTCAAGGTCGAATCCCCTGAAAACGAACCCGGCATCCGGCGCGGACGCTTGGAACTGGAAGGGCAGGGCGCGCATGTCGTGGCGCGCGCGTCGCTTGATCTCGCGACCGGCGTGACGCAGTGGGAGATCGAAAAAGCCGAGGCCGACCTCGCGGAAATTTTTTCCCTTGTCGCGCCGCTGCGCCTGCCGGATTTCGCGCATTTGAGCGTGACGGGAACCGTCACCGCGCAGGGCGGGGGACGGCTGGCGGCGGACGGCGCTTTTTCCGGTGCGGCTGTTGTCACAATCACCGATGCCGCCATCCGCGATTTCTTCGGCGGCTGGTCGGCGGAGGGGCTGGACGCGCGCGTGGAGCTTCCCTCGCTGCCGGAGCTTCGGACCGCGCCCGGCGGGAAGCTCGCGCTTCGCAGCTTTTCGTTTCCCTCGGCGGGCGTCGAGATGCGCGACGCGGCGACGGACGCAGAATACGCCGCCGACGGGCGTATTCATTTTTCAAATACCAAGGTCTCCGGCTATGGCGGCGGCATCGCGGTGGAGCCGTTCACGCTGGACCCCGCCGCGCCCGCCGTCGCGACGCGCGTGCATGTCGAAAATATCGACTCGGCGAGCCTCGCGGCGTTTCTGCCCGGCAGCGTCGCGGAGGCGCAGGGGTGTTTTTCGGGCGAGCTCGCGCTTCGCTGGTCGCCGCAGGCGGGCGTTGTGCCGGGTGTGGGAAAACTCGCGCTCGTGCAGGCTCCCGGCGCCTCGATCCGCATGTCGAAGACGCCGGGCTTTTTCACGTCGAACATGGAGCCGCGCCTGTATTTCCTGCCGGAGTCGGCGGGGTTTTTGCGGCGCTGGTTTTCGCTGGAAAACCCGGCCTATGACACGCTGAAAAAAATCGAGGAGGGCGAAATGCCCATCTCGGTGGAAAACATCACGATCAACTTCACGCCCGAAGGCGACGAGGCGGGCCGCTCGGCGTCGGTCATGATCGCCGCCCGCCCCTCCGATCCGAAAAGCGCGGTGAAAAACCTCCGCATCAATATCAACATCACCGGCCCCGTCTCGAAGATGCTGGAAATCGGCACGGCGGACCGCGTGCAGATCGGGTTTTGAGCGCGCCGCGAAACCGGGTTTGCAAATGCGTGTCACCCTCTCACAATCGTCTGCGTCTTTTTTCCACATGCGCCGTTTCCTGCTTCTCTCGCTCCTCGCACTGCCGCTTGCCGGCTGCCTGCACGTCACGATGGACGTGAACGCCAATGTCAACGTCAACGTGAAGCTCGACCAGGCGCTCACCGACTTTTTCGGCGACCTCGACAAGAAATCCGCGACGATGCAAACGCCGCCCGCCGAGGCCAGATAACCGCAACCCGCACGCACACCGCTCATGAAAACATTCCTCCGCTCCCTCCTCGCCGCCATCGCGCTCATCCTCGCCGCCGGTTCCACGACCGCGACGCTCCACGCGCAGGACGCCGCCATCAAGGCCCGCATGACCCAACGCCTCCCGCAAATCGACAAACTCAAGGAGGCGGGCGCGCTCGGTGAAAACAATCAGGGCTATCTCGAAGTCCGCGAAAACACTGCCGATGCCGCCGCCGTCGTCACCGCTGAAAACGCCGACCGCAAAGCCGCCTACGAAGCCATCGCCGCGCAGCAAAAAGTGAGCGCCGTCGAGGTCGGCAAAGCCCGCGCCCGCCAGATCGCGCAGCAAAGCAAGCCGGGTGTCTGGATACAGGACGCGCGAGGTAACTGGGCCAAAAAATAATCTCCAAGGGCGCAAGCTGCACTTAAGGCTTGCGCCTCTATTTTTGCCCTGATGTTAAGCGTGTTTTTAAATAATGAAAACATCTGCATATTTCGCCTTCTGTGCTTTTGGGCTGTCGCTTGTCCCGGTTGCGGCCGTTCTGCCGGCGCAAACGGAGCCGTCCGACATCGTTTCCCTGCCGAAAATGGCGGTTTATTCGCAGCGCGTGGCGTTGCAGGAGCCGTC
This sequence comes from Ereboglobus sp., assembly GCA_029974595.1. Lineage (GTDB taxonomy): Bacteria > Verrucomicrobiota > Verrucomicrobiia > Opitutales > Opitutaceae > Ereboglobus. The sequence continues at coordinate 132,990 of JARKRC010000027.1, forward strand.
CACGGCGGCATTTGCCATGCCGGTGTCGGCGCTGGGCTTCGAGCCGCTCGTTGACGTGCAGGCGCGCAATATCGGCGAGGCGCAGGCCGACGTCACGATCCGCGGGGGCATTTTTGAAAACACCGGTTTTCGCGCCGGAGCCGCGCCGCTCCATGATCCGCAGACCGGGCATTATTCCGCCGAGATTCCCATCGCCCCGGCGATGCTCGCCGCGCCGTCCATCTTCACCGGCGCGGACAACGCGCTCGGCGGCTGGAACGCGAACGCCGGCACCATCGCCTACCAATGGCGGCGCATTACGACCTCCGGCATGGCGGGCGCCGCCGCAGGCAGTCACGACACCGTGCGCGGCGAGTTTTACCAAGGCTACGCCGCGCCCGATTCCGCAAGTCTGGCCGGACGCCGGCTCGCATTCGATGTTGCGGCGGCGTGGGCGGATTCCAACGGCTCGCGGCCTTGGGGCGAGTCGCGTTTTGCGCGTTACAACGCGCGCCTTCAGCTCGCCGGCGACAAGGGGCAGACCGATCTTTTTGTCGGCCGCCAGGACAAGTTCATAGGCTGGCCGAACCTCTACACGCCCTACGCCAACGTGTATGAAACCGACGACCTGCGCACCACGCTCATCGCGCTGAACCATGTCGAAAAGCTCCCCGAAAACGGCGACTACATCGCCGTCGGCGGCGCGTGGCGGCGCAACGAGGATCACTATGTCTTCAACCGCGCCGACCCCGGCGCCTACAACCCCGCCTTCGCGACCGGCCCCGCCTGGCACACCACCCGCGCGTGGAGCGCGGGCGCGGAAGCGCTCGTATCCACAAACAGGATACGCTGGCGCGCCTCGGCGGCCTTTGTCGCCGACGAACTCGAATCGACCTCGCTCGTTTACGGACGATTCAATTCGCGCAGTTACTACAAGCTCACACTCGCGCCGGAGCGCGTCTGGACGCTCGGCGACGCGCGCACGCTCACCGTCCGCGCCGGTGTGTCCCTCGACGACACGAACCGCGACGACGCGGCCTGGTCGCCCGTCGCCGCCATCGAGCTTCGCGGTCTCGGCAGGCATGTTGACCTGCTCTATTTTTCCTATGCCGCCTCGTCGCAGGTGCCCAATTACACCGCGCTCAACTCACGTCCGTCCGCCGGACTTTTTCGCGGCAATCCAAACCTCGGGCGCGAGGACGCAAACAACTTCGAGCTCGGCGTGCGTGCCGCATGGGGCGCGTGGAGGTTTGACGCCGCCGGCTTTTACCGGCGTGACAACAACCTTGTTGACTGGGTTTACAGCGCCAGCCTCCCAAACGCCCGCGCCGCGAGTCCCGTTGACGTGGACACGCTCGGCTTCGAGCTGACCGCGCGCTATCCGGCGAAGTGGGGCGAGCTGGTTTTCGGCTACACCGCGCTCACGAAGGATTCCGACTACGGCGCGCTTTCCGGTTCTGTTGACGCCAGTTTCTACGCGCTCAACTACGCAAAACACCGCCTCACCGCCGCCGTCGTTTTGCGTCCGTGGCAGGGCTGGGAAATCCGTCTCGACAACGAAGCGCGCCTGCAACAACCCAACGCCCTCCGCCGTTCTTCCGACGAAGCGCTGCTCACTTCGGGTGCGATTTATTACACGCCGTCGATCAATGGCTGGCGCGGCCTTCGTCTCTTCGCGCAAATCACGAATGCCTGGAACTCCGATTTCGAGGAATCCCCCTCCGTCCCCGCCGCGCGCCGCCAGTGGTGCGCGGGCGTGATGGCGGCGTGGTGACGGAGTGGGCGAGGCTTCGCCTCGTCGGGCGGCGGGGACGCCGCCCCTTGTCGCACGCGTTGTTTGGAAATTTATTTGAATGCCACGCCCTCGGAGCACTCGGGCTTTTTCACCTTTCACACTTCACATAAAGGTGCCCGAAGGCGCCTCATGCGAACGTGCGCAGGCGCTTCATCACGTCGGCGTGGTATTCGGCGAGCACGGTTTCCATGAAAGCGTCGATTGTCGGGCCGCCGTCCTGGATGAGCGGCGTGATGTCGATCGACCAGGTAATGCCCGCCATCTTGTCGCTCGAATGCGAGGCGTTATAAGTAGCGTGCGCGGCGCGGCGGCCAAGCGTCGCGAGGTCGTAGCGTTTGCCGCCGCTGATTTGTGAATCGAAAACCTTCAGCAACTCGGCGGCGAGCTCGGGCCTGCGTCCGGCGTCGAGCGCGACCTTGCGCGACTCGGGCAGCCAGTCGAGATCGCGCCAGACTTCGCAGCCGAGCACGCGCGCGGGACGCTGCGCGGCGGGCAGCGAGCAGATCGCGTCGATGCTGCGGCGGAGGACGGCGATGTGCGTGTCATGCTTGTCGGCGGGATTGTGCAAGTAGACGACCTGCGGACGGCAGCCGGCAAAAATCTGGCGCAAATCGGCGGCGACGCCGGGATTCGCGGATTGTTTCACGTCGGCGCTCGTGTGGCGGAGCTGGAGCTGGATGGCGTAATGGCCGAGCGCGGCGGCCTTGCGCTGCTCCTCGCGGCGCACTTCCTGCATTTGCTCGTCGGTGTAGTGCGCATACGGGCCGATGCGCGAGGAACCGGCGCCGTTCGTCACGACCACGCCGCCGAACGCGCGCGTCTGCGGCTCCTCAAGGCAGTCAACTATGCCCGCGTGCGCCATGATTTCGATGTCGTCCTGATGCGCGGCCACGCAGAGATGCGTGACGCGGGCGAGGGCGGCTTCGGGCGCGGTTTTTTCATCTGGAACGTAAATGTCGGCGTCTGATCTTGTGAATTTCATGGGTGCGGGTGGTTTGTGGTTTTTTCTGTGCGTGTTTTGAGTGATTCGGAAGCAGGCCGGGATTTTTTTATTTCAGCGCGGGCAGGCTCGCAGCGGCGATTGCCTGGCCGTGACGTTTGTCTTTTTCGTCGGGCATGCCCAAGCGGATGCGTTCGGCGTATTCGGGAAATTCCCCGCGCAGGACTTCGCGCGCGCGTTCGAGGATGCGCTCGCCACCCTCGCCCGATGTCACGCGGCCGAGCACGAGCAGGTGGCGCACGTCGTAAAAATCGGCATAGTGCGCAACGGCGTAGCCGAAGCACACGCCGATCGAATCATAGATGGCCGCCGCGCGCGGATCGCCCGCGGCCATGGCTTTTTGCACTTCGACGAGGCGGTCGGCAAACGGCATCGAGTCGGCAAAATCGAAACCGGCCTTGGCCGCAAAACGCGCCACGCCTTGCTGCGAAAAATACTGCACGCCGCAACCCAGGTCGCCCGACCATTCGTCGCGGGGCGCGCCCTCGCGGTAATCGACGGGTGCGAAGGCGAGCTCGTTGAGCCACGGTGTGATAGCGCCGTCTGGCCGCACGTAACCGCCCGCCATGCTGGTGCCCATCGAGACGCCGAGCACGGCGTTGTCGCCGAGCGACATCGAGCCGGCGAGCGCGGTGACCTCGCCGTCGTTGACGACCTCGAACGGCACCCCGCCCCAGCGTTCCTGCAGGGTGAAAAACATGCGGCGGATGTGTTTTTCGAAAAGCTCCGGCGGCACGCCGCGGAAGAGCGAGGCGACGCGCACCTCGTTGTTCACATACACGCCCGCCGAGCTGCCGCCGATCGCGTCAACACGGGGCAGGTGCGCCGCGGCGCGCTTGAGCGAATCATGCACGCCCTCGATGTGATACGCGGGGTCCTTTTGGAAATACGGATCCCAAGGGATTTCCTCGGAGAAAACGACCTTGCCGTCGATCACGGCGGCGGCCTTGCGGTCGCTGCCGCCAAGGTCAAAGCCGATGCGGCAGCCTTCGAGATGGCGGCCCATTGGGAGGCCTGCAACGCGCTCCTGCGGCATGTCGTCGGGCGAGGCGGTGGCCACGATTTCAAACGGGCGGCCGTAAACCTTTTCGCCCATGAATTCGCCGTCGAAGGCGCGTTCACCCTGCGGTCCGTAGGCGTGGGCCAGCGCGCGGGCGATTTCCGGCGCGCCCTGCACGACGACGCGGCAGCCGCCTTTTTGCCAGAGCAGGAATTTCAAGAGCCGCTCGGCGTATTTGAAATTCAACGCCGCCGCGGGATGCGCCTCGGCGAGCACGCGACTGTCGTGGCGCGTCACGGTGCCATCGGCCTGCACAAGCGCGAGCGCGAACGGGCGCGACGCCGGATCTGCGGCGGCGAGTTTTTTATACGCGCGGTTCCAAAGCGGAGCGGGCAGATAATCGGTGTCGAGGGCGGGAATATATCGGGGAGCGATGGATAACATGGGAAAATGCGGTGGTTGATGCTCGGTGCTGTTGTAACAAAAATCGCCCTTTCTGAAAATTGCCCGAACGATTATGTTTTTAGCAAAAATGACAGTCACGGGACGCCGTGCGCCCGGCTCCGCGGCGCGCAAGTTGGTTCTTGTTTGCACGGAAATCGGCGTTATTCTTCGGAGTAGAAAGGTTTATCCCATGAAGAAAAATCCCGAAAGTGTTTCATTGACCGCCGCGCTCGCATGCCTGTTTGCGATTTGCGCGCTCATCCTGTCCGCCGGTTGCAGCCAGCCCGATCCGCGCACGATGCCGATCACAGCGGCGACGCCGGAGGATTTCGCCGAATGGAAAAACACCGCCGTCCAAAAAATCACGGGGCCCGAGATGCACGAATTCGAATCCTGCGTAAACGAAATCCGCATGGGCATCATGCAGCGCAGGGAGGCCACGGGCGCCGGGCCGATCGCGCAGAAACTGTGCGGCTACATCGACGGAAAAACGATGCGCGAGGTGATCGTGATGGGCCACAACGCGACCATCGCCTGGGTGACAAAGGAAATCGCCTTTCAGCGCGCGAACATCGCAAAGACCGAGGAAGCCTTGCGCGGCCCCGGCAGCGACTCGGCCAAGCAGGGACTCCGCGATTACCTGGCGACGGCAAATGACAATGTCGCAAAACTCGAAGCCCGCCTCGCAAAAGCAAAAGCGCGCCTCGCGGAACTCCGGACGATCCCGACGACCCCGTAAAGCTGTGCCCTCGATACAAACGCCCCGCCACCTCGCCAATAAACCTGTTGATCTAAAGGTGAATAACGCCCAAGAAGCCAGGACCACCGAAAACATGAGAATGTCCAACCAGGAAATCGCGTTCTTCACCGAAGAAATCAGCTTATCCACAAGCTATCTGGAATACGGTTCTGGCGGCAGCACCAAACTTGCGGTGCGTCAGGCGTCCGTCAGAAAAATTACTTCTGTGGAGTCGGATCCCGGGTTCCTTGATTCCGCCGTCCTCCCCGATTCGGAGGTTCAAAAGGCGATTCTAGATTCGCGTTTGAGCTTTCTGGTCCCCGACATCGGACCGACGGGAGAATGGGGGATCCCCAAGGATTCCACGGCGATCCATCTCTGGCCCAACTATGCGCTGTGTCCATACTTGCACGGCAGCATCACGCCGGACCTGATTCTGGTGGACGGCCGGTTTCGGGTGGCTTGCTGTCTTGTCGCCGCGTTACAGGCCCCGGCGGCGACGGTCTTGGTTCACGATTACACTATACGCCGCCACTACCACATCCTGGAAAACTATTTTGAAATCGAGAAGCAGGTGGACACTCTCGTAAAATTTCGCCGGTTGCAGAACTTCAATGCCCGATCCGCCAGAAATCTTCTGAAGAAATATTTATATTCACCCTGCGACGACCGGCAGACTCCCCACGCGCGCTTTTTCCGTTTCCTCTCAAACGCGAGACGAAGTCTGAAAAGGCGATGGAAATCGAAAAAGGATTGAAGCAAGCAATCCGGGTATTATTAATAAAATGAGCGTAAGTCATGATATATTAATTATCTGCCAGCTTCCCTTGTTTGCGATCTGCGCATTCATTCTCTCCGTCGGTCGCAACCACAAAGACCGAGAAATTCTTGCGTAGCGGCGGCAACGACTCAGTCAAGCAGGGCCTCCGCAATTATCTGGCGACGGCAGACGACAATATCGCAAAACTTGAAGTGCGCCTCGCTGAACTAGAGAGCACCCTGGCGGGCGGATAAAATATTTACCCGGTTCGCATCTCTTGTCATTGCATCTTTGCCAAAATATTAGTGCGCAAGGCGGATAAACGTCTTTCTCCACTCCAGCGCCTGTGCGCCCAACTCCCGATGACCGCAGGTCAGGTACACATCGGTGAAACCGAGCAGCGCGAGACGCGCGGCCAGCTTTTCGGGCGCTCCGGCGTAATCTTTCACCGTACGCGATTCATACACATAGACTCCGCTGCGAAACACTCCCTGCGTCTGGATCGTGCCTCGAAACTGTGCATCTCTTTCCAACATCGCCGGCGTGAGGCCGGCGGCGCCTTCGGGAAAACGCGCGTCCGCCGCGCGTGCCGCGCCGATCCAAACCGAAAAAGTCACCAACAACAAGGCGTGGAACCGATATATACAATACAGGCTCATCACTCCAGCTCCCTGATCATGATATTCCTGCATTGTTTCACGCGATCCGCGGGCATCAAGCGTATGGGGCCGCCTTGCATGGCGGCATCACTGACCGACCACGCCATGCAGCCGTCAACGGTAAGCGTGATGACAGAACCTCGCGCGGTCAGCTCGTAACTGTGCCAGCCTTTCAAATCGCGCAACGACCGCATAAGCACATGCCCCGGCGGCGGCGTCACCGGCACGGGATATCCACCGCGCACCGTGATGCCGCAAAAACCGGGTGTGGTTTCCGTATCGAGCTCAAAGGTGAGGATAAAATCACGGTATTCTTTCGCACTCTCCAGCGGATCCGCGCCCCTTTTCGCATCTTCAAACAACGGCACGGCCGGGCGTCTGTACTCGGGCGAGACGCCCAGTTGCGCCAAGCGCCGTTCATGCACGGGCCAGCGCGCCTCGAAATCCGCCAAGTCACCGGCGCGGCCCTCGGACCAGAGCGTTTCGGCCACGCAAAGCGCGCGTGGATACAACCGTTTTTCGACAAGACCCTGCTCCGTTGCCCACATGCAGGCCTGCCCGCCGAGGATCAACGCGCGCGGCGGAAGTTTTGCATATTTCACCCTGGCCGCGCCGGGTCTCGGGTCTTCGGCGCCAAAAAGCGTGGGATTCCAGTCCCTTACGGCGGAGAGCGCCACGCCCTCCCTAACGCCAAACGATGTCAAGTAAAGCGGCGCATAAGAGGAGTTGATCATGGTATATCCCGCCGCAGCCAGCGCTTGGGCGTTTTTATGATTTGTCCATGCATGAATGGTGATTTCCCGCGGAGGCATTGGCTCGACGCCGGGGTGGATGGCGTCATTCCAGACAATGAGCTTTTTGCCGTTCCGTTTCGCAATATCATTCAGATCCATGACAAAGGTATGATAAAATGCATCCAGCGTGGCCACGCCCTTGGCCTTCATGCGCAGCTGGCAATCCGGGCAATCTTTCCAACGCTTGATCGCAAAAGGCTCGTCGGCGCCCAAATGCAGGTAGCGCGACGGAAATATCGCCGCGACCTCCGCAATCACCTTCTCCATAAACTCCCACGTAAACGCTTTTCCCGGGCAAAGGATGCTATCGTTCATCTCGCGCGTCCTGCCCTCGCAATCAAGCTGCGGATAGGCCGCGATCTCGGCATGCGAATGCCCCGGAAAATCCAGTTCCGGCACAATTTCCACGCCATAACGCGCGGCGTATTTTACAAGCTCGCGCAACTCATCCTGCGTATAAAATTTCTCGCCGGGGCGATTGCATTTTGGAAACGCCTTTGTCTCGAACGCCCACGACTGATCGTCGATCAGGTGCAAATGGAGCATGTTCATTTTATAAGCCGACATCACGCGAATCGTGCGCCGCACAAAATCCAGTTCGAGAAACGAGCGCGAGGGATCGAGCATGAGCCCGCGCCAGGTGCGCGCAGGCTGGTCGTTGATGGACGCATGACCGATATAATATTGCCCATTCTCGCATTCGATTCCCTGGAGAAGTGTCTGCGCGCCCCAAAGGAGACCTTCGGTCGAAGACGACGCCACGACAATACCCTTCCCTCCAACCTCCAAAGAATAAGACTCACGGGCGCAGACGTCCGCCGAAGACGGGGTCTGCAATATAAATGTCACCGCGCCAGGCTCGATGGCATCGGAGGCGGCCAGCTTGCAGGCAAGCGAGGTCTGCTCCTTGAGCGCTTCCGCAAAGACCTCGGCGATTTCGCGGACGCGACTGGGGGACTGCGCAGGGACGCTCACGCGCAGTCCGGGCTTGAGCAGTTCGCGGCCCGCGCCTTGTTCGAGGCGGAGGGGCTTGGGCATCATTGTATCGAAGCCCGCTGCGTGCGCGAGAATCGCGGCGGCAATATACAAAAAGAGGGTGATTGCTCGCCGCATGATAATCTATAGAATCAGAATGTGTATTTGACGCCAAGTATCATCTGAACGCCGAAATGCTGGATGCTGTAGAGTCTGGCATAGGCGGGGGTGTTGTCGCCGTAGCGTTTCAGGACGTAGGGTTCGTTGGTGACGTTGCGGGCGGTGAAGTAAACGGCGAGGCCCTTGGTGATGCGATACTCCGCGTCGATGTCGAGTTTGGTGCTGCCAGCCAGGTATTGGTAGGTGTTGGCGGCGATGCGGTTGCCTTCATAGATGCCGATGGTATCGGGGTTGTCGGTGGAGATGAGCCTGCCGAGGTTGTTGCCGAGGCGCTGCTCGCTGCGGTTTGTCCACTTGAGCATGATGGAATAGCGGGGGCGGTTTATCGAGATGCCCCAGTTCATGGTGCGAGGGACAAAGGTGCTGAAATCGGCAAGGGGGCTGCCGGTGAGGCTTTGGAATGTGGCATTGCCGAATATGGAGATACCGCGCGCCCAGTCGGGGAGGAAGGTGAGTTGCTGGGTGTAATCGAGCTCAAGACCGCGGAGGCACATTTTGTCGACGTTTGTCATGGTGGCAATGCGAACTTTGTCATTAAAGACGCGGTCTCCATTGCCGTTTACATAATAGAAAAGCGAGGAGTCGATGTTGTAGGATTCAAGCAGCTCGGGGGTGGCCGCTTGCAGGGGATCGAGGGGGATGGTGGTGCTGCCGAAGAAGTTTTTTATGCTTTTGTAGAAGAAGCTGGCGCTAAAGCGGGCGGATTTTTGGAAATAGTATTCGACTGACACGTCAAAGGCGTCGGCTTCCCAGGGTTTCAACTCGGTGTTGTTGACGGTGATGGTTTGCTGGACGCTGGTGCCGGAGACGGTGGTCGTGTCGGGGAGGACGACGAGAGGGACGATGCTCATGAAGTCAGGGCGCGCGATGGAGCGGGCGTAACCGGCGCGGATGATAAGGTCGTCCTTGAGGAGGAAGGTGGCGCTGAGACTGGGGTAGAAGCCGTCGTAGCTGTGCTTGAGTTTTTCGCCGCGGATTTGATTGATCACGTAATTGGCGGCATGTTTGTAGGGATTGGCGAGGCTGGTGTAGGTGGTGGTGGGAGTGGGGGCCAGGGGAGCGAGATGGAACCGGTCCATGCTGGCAATGAAGGCATCGGAGAACTGGGTTTTGTCGGGCATGCCGGTGACGGGGTCCGTCTTGAAGATGGCATTGGGCTGGCGGCGCGGGCCGGCGGCTTTGTCCTCGGTGTGTTCCCAGCGGACTCCGCCGACGAGCCAGAGGCGGTTGTTGAAGAGTTTGATGTCGCCGCGGATGTAGAGGGAGCTGATGGTTTCCTCCATGTGGAAGGAGTTGTTGGCAAGGAGGAATGGCTCGGTGTTGTTGGCGACGATGGCTTGGGAGAACCAGTTGTTGGGGTCGAGGTTGGCGACGGGGGTCCCGGGGATGTCGGTGTCGCGATTGTAGTGGAGGAGAAAATCCTTATAGACTTTGCTGGGATCGACCCATTGGACGTAGCCGAGGCCGTAGGGTGCGGGGACTTTGGAGAAGGAGTCGTTGATATAGTGGGAGGCGAGCCGGTATGCCTCGCCGCCGCGGTTGACGGGATCTTCGCCGTTGGCGCCTGGTTCGCCGCCCCAGAATTCCCAGACGTTGGGTCTCATGGCGATGTCGCGGGTTTCGCGGCGGATGTTGCCACCGAATTGGAGGCGGATGGGGATGTTGCCGGCCGTGAAGAGGCGGTGGGCGTTGGCGTAGGCTTCCTCGGTTTTGTTGTAGGAGTCGCCTTGTGTGGTGGCAACGGAGCCGCGGTAGCCGGTGCCGTTGTTGCTGTAGGGGGTATAGCGCATGGTGTAGCTGTAGGAGTGTTGCTGGCGGATGCCGTTGGCGTTGATGTCGGCGGCTTCGTTTTGAAGGGCGAGGATGTAGGGGTCTATGGGGAGGAGGACGCGGTTGCCGGCGGGGCCGGTCATGCTGAAGGTGGAGATTTTGTTGGGGATGCCGTTGGTGATGTCATCGAAGTTGACGATGACACCGCGGATGCCGGCGACGACGTTGTTGAAGTAGCCTTCGTCCATGTCGCGGTAGTTGTTGGTGGCCTTGGAGGCGCTGATGCCGGCGTCGATGGTCCAGACGGGACCGTTGTGGCGGTAGGTGAGGTTGGTGAGCCAGGTGTTGCCGAATTTGCGGCGGTAGTTGGTGGAGTTGGTGACGGAGCCGGCGTTGTTGCGGTTGGCGGGCATGCCGTCGATGTCCGAGATGCCGCCGTGGGTGAAGTTGGGGCCATACCAGTTTTGTGTGTTTTGGGGCGGGAGGCCGGACTCGAGGCCGCCGCCGCCGCCGACGTCAAAGGCGAGGGCCGAGGCGTAGAAGGAGTTGTCGTAATTGTTGTATTGGTAGCGGAGGTTGAAGATATCCTGGCGGGTGGCGCGCCAGTCGAGGGAGATGCCGACGGAGGAACGTTCAATGACGCTGGGGGAAGTTTGGACGCGATAGGAGGCCAGGTAGGGGTTCCTGGGGGTGACGGTGACGGGGGTGGGAGTGACTTCGGTGTTGGCACCGGCCGAGGAGGGGATCCAGGAGGTTTGCTGGAGGGTTTGGGGGTTGTACTGGCCGGAATACATGCCGGTGATGGTGATCCCGAAGTTTTTGGTGAGAGGGTTGATGTAGGTGAAATCGAAGCCGGGTTTGACAAGTGTTTCCTTGTGGCCGTCGGGGCCGATGGGCTGGCGACTGAGACTGGTTTGGGTGCTGTTGAAATTGGTGTAGGCGCGCACGGTGGCGTGGACGCTGGAGCGCTCAAAAGCGGATTTGCTGACCATGTTGATCGAGCCGCCGAGGGCGCTGGCAGGCTGGTCGGGAGTGCGGCTTTTGGAGACGGAGATGCGGGAGGCGTTGTTGATGGAGATTTGCTCGAACTCGACGGCTCGGCTCGGGCTGTAAACGCCGTCGGCGGCGAATGAGGAGGAGGGAACCTTGAAGCCGTCCATCGTGATATCGACGGTGGACGGGGGGAGGCCGCGGACGGTGACGGTGCGGGCGGCGGCGGCGTTGTAGTCAACGGTGAGGCCGGGTATGTATTTGAGGAATTCGCCGATGTTGCCCTCGGTGATGTTGCCGAATTCGTCGGTAGAGACGACGTTTTGGATGTTGGGGGCGTTGCGCTGTTCGTTAAGGGCGATTATTTTTGCGTCGGTTTCGCGGCGGGCCTGGACCTGGTATGTGTCGAGTTTGACGATTTCATCGCCGGCGCCGGCGCGTTCCATGTCGAAGTCCTGCTCGATGGTGGCGCCTTCGGCGATGGTGATTATGTATTGTTTCGGGGTCATGTCGCCATAGGTGGCCCGGATCACGGCTTCGCCGGCGGGGGCGTTGGTGATTATGTACTCACCATAGCCGTCGGTATATGAAACCAAGTCGGAGCCGGCGATGCGCACCTGCGCGTTCAACAGATACCTGCCGGTTGATGTGTCCAGCACGCGCCCCCGCACGACGGCGGAGCTGGCGGCGGCAAAAGCGGACATTGGCAAAAGGACCGCCGCAGCCAGGACAGCGATGGCCGGCCGGATGCGGTTCGAAACACATACAAATGCCTTCCTGACCAATGATATATTGTTTATCGCAGGAGCCGGCCGGTGTGGGATGCAATCAGTATTTTGTTTCATTGGATATTGGGTATTGCTAAAGGGCTGAAACGCGGGTCGATCGGAACGTGCAAACTAAAGCACCTGCATGGCGCGTGGGACAAAAAGTATTTTGGTAAACGTTAAACGCGCGGGCGCGCCCGCGCCGGGGAAACTATTGCCGGCACCGGAGGGATTTGCCTTCGATCCACTCGCTTTCCACAAGCTCCAGGCGCGGGTGGCGGGGAATGCCGAAATCGGCGTTTATAATCCGCGAAATCAGCTGCTCCACCGCCCATTCGCCCATGAGCCGCTGGTTTTCCTGCAAACCGGAAAACACCGTGCCCTCCAAAACCTGGCTCAGCGCGACGACACCAAGGTCGCCGGGCACATTGCGGCCGAGTTCCTTTAGCATCCCATAAAACTCGTCCAGCACTTCATACACATGCGCGATCACAATGACATCGGGCGCATAGCGTTTCAACCAGGCATGCAGGGATTTTTGATCGATTCGTTTCATCCGCAGTATGGGCATCACGTCCGAAGCTCCGAGGTTGCGCTCACACCAGCCGAGATACGCGCAGGCGTTCGCCATGCCGCCGCGCTCGTCTTCGTAGCGGCCGAGGAGCAGACCGGGGCGGCGGTAACCAAGCGCGTAGGCGCGGTTCAGCGCATGCATGGTGTCATTATAGGCATGGTTGATCACCCGGTGAAGCGGCGTTTTGATGCTGAGCCCCTGAGTCACGATTGCAAAATGGTCGAGCTCCGCCGGAAATTGGGCCGTGATGTCAGGGCTGCCGAAACAAAGGAGGCCGTTGATGCCTCGGGCATCGAGCACTGACCGAAGCCGTTTTGGGCTCATGCCGGGAGCCGAGAGCCAAAACGGCTCCAAGCGATACCCAAGTGTGTCGGCGCGATGCAACATGCCTTCATACATGCGCGTGAGGTGCAGCGATTTTTCCCAGGGGCGGGGTGTTTCATACAGGGAAATGACACCGATGCAGGCACCTTCGCCGGGCCTGGCAGACTGGCGAATCTGGCTCATCAGCTCGGCGACCTTGGCGTTGGGCTTGTAGCCGATCTCATGCGCGACCCGAAGCACCCGTTCGCGTGTAAGCGGGGAGATTTTTCTATTGTTTTGCAGTGCGAGCGAGACCGTCGCCACCGAAAGCCTCGTAATGCTGGCGATTTTGCGGATGCTCATAGGGTGAAAGGTCGGGCACGTTAAGTCGGGAGATTCCGCGCCCTTGGAGCCAGAGGGCGCTTATATAAATGCAAGATAGCGCCCCGGGAGCCTCCTGTAAAGCAGACATCGGGTTTCCAATTTGATGCGAAATGCCAGCGCGCAATCGGAGCTTGGAAACCCGAAGCTCATGGCGCTGCTTCGACAAGCTGCATGATGCCTTTCACCGCAGGGAGATCGACCGCGGCCGCATTGGGTTTTGTGACCGCATCAACGGTCTCGATGCTTTGTTTTTTCCAGCCCGCCGGATTTGATCTTCCCGTCTCAAGCGCCGCAAGCGCCTCCTCGGCAATCCGGATGCTCTTTATAAAACCTTCCGCCATTTTTCCAGCGTCCTGAAGGCGGGGCGACTGTGCCGCAAGCGCCGTCGCAACGATGTGCGCGGCATCATGCCAGGTTTGCAACTGTTTGCGGAGACCGACGATTGCCGCCTTGCGATCAGCCTGCCCGTCGCCGGTGAGAAGCGCGGCGACGGCGTTGTTAAAATCACGCGCGCTGGCGCTGTCGGGAACCGTCGCGTCTGCAAACCCGCCAAGGGGGTTGAACCAGCTTTTAAGCTGGAGCCGCCCGCGCGCATATTGCTTCACCGGCTCGCAGGCATCGGAAAAGGTGCGGAGCGCCGTGAGTTCGGGACCCGTCGGTGCAAAGGCATCACCCGCGAGGCGGCGCAACAGCGAGGTGCGGTTTTTCTCGTGCCGCATGCCGGCTTCATCGAGGCGCAGGCTCACAATCGCAAGGCGCCGGTACATGTCGGCGACATCACGCACGGCTTGCGGCGACCAGAGACGCTCGGCAATGGCGGCCGTGCGAGGCCAGATGCGCGAGTCGATGGTTTCGGAGGACGTCCATTCACTCCACATGGTGGCCTCGCCGCCCAGGACGAGCTTTTGCTGCCCGGGCGTGAGCTTGCTGCCGGGAGGGATCGGATCGTTCAAATAGTGGCTCGATGCGGGCTCGCTGAGGTCGATATAGTAGCCGTGAGACAAAATCACGCGGTGCCCGCTGGAAACGGCTTCGGCGACACCTTTTGGCCCGCGCCACGAATGCACGACGGCGCTCGCGGGCAAATCGGGATGCAGGATCTCATCCCAGCCGAGCAGGACTTTGTTGTTGCGCGCAAGAATTTCCGAGAGGCGGATGCTGAAATGCGCATGGAGCCCCCGGTTGTCCTTCAGCCCGTTGTCTGTAATGAATTTTTGAATACGACTGTTGGCGTTCCATTGCTTGCCATTGTTTTCATCCCCGCCGACATGGACGCAGGCATCGGGGAACAGAGCGGCCATTTCGCCGAAAAAATCCGAAAGCAGCTCATAAACCGCGGGATTGGCCGGATCCATCGCGGGATCGAAAATGCCCCACTCGCGCTCGATCGCATAAGTGGAGCTAGGCGGGCCGCTGAGGAGCTCCGGATGCGAAACGCCCCACGCGGTTGCGTGGCCGGGAAGATCGAACTCGGGGACCACGCGTATGGCCCGCTCCGCGGCGTAAGCGATGATCTCGCGCATCTGGTCTTGCGTGAAAAAGAGCCCGTCGGAACCAAGCATGTGAAGCTCCGGATGCGTTTTGCTTTCGATGCGGAAACCCTGGTCATCGGTGAGGTGCAGGTGCAGGACGTTAAGTTTGACGAGCTCCATGCCATCGATAACGCGCTTGATTTCGCCAAGCGGCTGCCAGCGACGCGAAACGTCGATCATAAGCCCGCGCCAGGAAAAACGCGGCATATCCCTGATGGTGACCGCCGGCAGGTAGTAACCGTGCGCATCCTGCCGGACGAGCTGCAGGAACGTTTGCAGGCCGCGCAATGCGCCGGTCGTCGTGGGGGCGGAGAGCGTAGCCTGGCGATCCGTGATCACAAGCGCGTAGGACTCGTCCTCATCGAGCGTCGGAATGGCCGGGGCCGGCGAACGAACGTCGAGGAGCAGCCCGGCCTTTTTCACATCTGTGCCAAGACTCGGCAATCCCGGCGCAACGGCCGTAAAGACGATGCCGGTGCGGGTGACGAGGGAATGATACAAACGATTTGTGGCCGAACGAAGACGCGCGTCCGTTATTCCCGTGACCGCAACGACAAAATCAGCATCGAGAGGCAATCGGGCCTCCGGCGCGGGAAACCGGACCTCGGCTGGGCACGGCATGATGTCCAGGGCCGCGAATGACGGATTGCGTCCGCTGAAGAGCAAAACGGTCGCAACGAGAGCAGGGGCAATTTTATTTTTAATCATAATACACAGGAAATGCGGGGTGCTGAAAGGCATCACGGGAATTTTAAAAGTTTGCCAACAATAGTCCGAATGCGGCACTTGTTAAATTGCAGGAATGATTATGTTTTTAACAAAAATAACATTCGGAAAAGCGGCTGCGGCGGCTTGCGTTGGCGCGGTCCTCTGGTGTTCGGGCTGCGCGAAACCGGACGCGGGCCTGAGGCCGGTCACGGCGGAGACGCCGGAGGAGTTTGCCGCGTGGAAAAGTGAAGCGGCGCAAAAAATCCCCGCCACCACCATGGAGGAATTCGAGTCCTGCGTGAACGACATCCGCATGGGCATCATGCAGCGCAGGGGAGCGACGGGCGACGGGCCGATCGCGCAAAAACTGTGCGATTACATTAACGGGAAAACGATGGGCGAGGTGATCGTCATGGGCCACAACGCAACCGTCGCCTAGATGACGAAGGAGCTCGCTTTCCTGCGCGCAAACATCGCAAAAACCGAGGAAGCCCTGCGCGGCCCCGGCGGCGATTCGGCCAAACAGGCGCTCCGCGATTATCTGGCGACGGCAAACGACAATGTCGCTAAACTCGAAGCCCGCCTCGCAAAAGCAAAAGCGCGCCTCGCCGAGATCGAAAAGGCGCCGTAAATCCCGCAACCTCCAGCGCGCCACAAGCGCCCCGCCGCCCCGCCAATGCCATATCTGTTTATCGAAAGATGAATGACGCCCGCAACGCCAAGCCCGTCGAAACCATGCGAATGACCGGCGGGGAAATCGCCTTCTTCACCGAAGAAATCGGCTTGTCCACAAGCTATCTCGAATACGGCTCGGGCGGTAGCACCAAACTCGCCGTCCGTCAGGCGTCCATCAAAAACATGACGTCCGTGGAGTCGGATCCGGCGTTCCTTGATGCCGTCGTCCTTCCCGACCCGGAGATTCAAAAGGCGATTGCCGATTCGCGTTTGCGGTTTCTTCTCCCGGACATCGGGCCGACGCGGAAATCGGGAGTCCCGAAGGATTCCACGGCGATCCATCTCTGGCCAAACTACGCGCTGTGCCCCTACCTGCACGGCAGCGCCAAGCCGGACCTGATTCTGGTGGACGGCAGGTTTCGCGTCGCCTGCTGCCTCGCCGCCACGCTGCAGGCTCCGGCAGCGGCGGTTCTGGTTCACGATTACACCCTGCGCCGCCACTACCACGTCCTGGAAAACTATTTTGAAATAGAGAAGCAGGTGGACACCCTCGTAAAACTCCGCCGGTCGGAGAACTTCAATGCCCGGTCCGCGAGAAATCTTCTGAAGAAATATCTATATTCACCCTGTGACGACCGGCAGACTCCCCACGCGCGCTTTTTCCGTTTCCTCTCAAACACAAGACGAAGCCTGAAAAGGCGGTGGAAATCGGAACGAGATTGAAGCGACCAAGCCCGATATTATTAGTAAAATAAGTGCAGATTCTGATATACGAATTATCCCTTGATTCTTGATCTGCGCATCGATTCTTTCCGTCAACCGCAATCGCAGGATTTCTACTGCATTTTTTTCAAAACATCATACAGCAGTTCCGATTCCGTTTTATCTTGAGGTTTTTTGATGCCTTTTTCGACCAATCTACGAAGCGTCGCAGCATTTTCACGACTCAGCAGGGATCTGTGCTTCGGCATTGTTTCATTGATCGCTACTAATGTAATCATACGGCAGTCTGATGGGCAGGTATCATCAAGCGCCAAGATCAATGCGGATAACAATGTTTGATAAAAACCTGTTCTGAGCTTCTCCAGCCCATCCATTCGCGCGGCATTTCTTTCATCCTTAGGCAAGGCTGATAAATATTCATTTGAAACGGACCACATCATCTCGAAAACATATATTACAAATGTCTGAACAACAGCATAATCTTTCGTAATCTTATCGCCCGAAATAACCTGCATCGCATACATTTTCTGGATGGCAGAAATACCATTCAAGATTTCCATCATTTCCGCCATGCGCTGCTCCGGCGGAAGGGTCTTGTCGCTGGCAAACGCTAAATTATCCCGTGAGACTATTTTACTGAACAACTCCCGGCTTGCAGCATCAGCCTGCGTCGGAAGAGGCATCTTGCTTTGTATGATAAGCTCCGCCACCTGCCTGTAGTCATTGGCCATCCATACTTTGTTTGTTGGTGGTGCGATTGTGCCCGTAGCGGATATTTCCGGGAGCATTAACCCAACAGGATATGCTTTACGCTGTTCGTCTTCGGCCTTGATACGAAGGGATGATAAAAATGTCAATCCCATCGGCCTCGCCGCATTTGAATACAACTCGGGGTATTCAAACACCATAAGGACGGTAAATCCGCCCCCGTGCACTGCGCGCATGAAAGCCTCTGTATTCCCTTTTTTTATAAATGCGGCCACCGCTGGATAAGCGCCAAATGAAGTCCTGTCAATTTTCTGCAATCCGCTGCCTTCTGAAAGTGCCTGTATGTTTTTTTGCAGCCATGAGGCGGCATCCATCTCCGGAGCTGCGGATTCCATTACATGGAAAGTGAACCCCTCCATGCTTTTTGCATTGATTATATTCAATGCAAACGGGTTTCCTTTTTCACCCTTTGCATGAATCGTCATTTCCTCAAATGGAACGGGCACAAGCACTGAAAAATTTCCGCGAGATGATTCTGCGAGCAACCATCCCGAGTCTTTGTCCTTGGGCGCCGACTTTTGCGTCGCTGCGACATCCCTGTGCACTTCAACTTCCGGAGCATCTTCAGCGCGCAATGGCAGTAATTTCTGCCACAAGCAGAAGATTATTATATAAACCATGCATCTCGGGATATATTTGGAATAACTCATGAGTGGTTATGTTATTTTTAACAAAACCGGCATCCTGTCCACCAGATACTTATTCGCGCCCGACTCCAACCGATTTTGCGTAGGTGGCGATGATGCCGTCGAAGCTGCCGTTGCTGAAAAAGACGACGGCACGCGGACGGGCGGCATCGGGCGGGAGCGTGGAGGCGGAGAGTTTTTCGAGAAGCGCGGCGTTGGTCGCGAAGGCTTCGGCGCGGAGGTTGCGCGCCGTGAGATGACGCGTGACCGCTTCGGCGTCGAAACGCTCCTCGGCGGAGAGTTTTTCGGCGCGATTGACGGGGCCGAGATAAACTTCGTCGGCAAACGAAAGCGCGGCGGCAAAATCATCCTGCAAGGTCCGCGTGCGGGCGGTGTTGCTGCGAGGCTCAAAGACCGCCGTGAGCGTCGCGCCGGAGAAGCGGTTGCGAAAGGATTTCAGCGTTTCGGCAAGCGCGGTCGGATGGTGGCCGAAATCCTCGACGACGGTGAGCGCGGGCGTGGAGACGAGGGTTTCCTGACGGCGGCGGACGCCGCGAAAGCGGGCGAGCGGGCCGGCGATGGCGACGGCTTGTTGTAGCGCAGGCTGCGCCGGTATTTCTGAAAACATGGGCAGGATGCCCATGCCACTCGATCCGGAGGCAGGCTGGAAGCCTGCGCTACGACAGGCCAGCGCGGTAGCGACGGCGGCCATCGCGGCGTTGCGGGCGTTGTAGAGGCCGGGGGTCGCCATGCGGATTTTTGTCCATTCGACGCCGTCGTGAAGGAGCGTGAACGAGATGCCGGCGGCGTTTTCCGAAAAATCGGCAATGCGCACGGCATTGTTTTCGCCAATGCCGACGGCGAGGGTTTTGCACCAGGTCACTTTTTCAACGATTTCGCGGAGGCTGGCGTCGTCGCCGTTGAAGATGATGGCGCCGTTGCCCGGGACGATGCGGGTGAGGTGCGTGAAGGCGCGCTTGATGTCGGCAAGGTCGCGGAAGATGTCAGCGTGGTCGAACTCGAGGTTGTTGAGGATGGCGATGCGCGGGGCGTAGTGGATGAACTTGCTGCGCTTGTCGAAGAAGGCGCTGTCATATTCGTCGCCCTCGATCACGAAAGAGTCCGCGGGCAAGCCGAGGTGATTGCCGGTCGGCGGGTCCTGTGGGACGCCGCCGATGAGGTAGCCGGGGTCGCGTCCGTTTTCACGGAGGAGAAACGCGGTCATCGCGGTGGTGGTGGTTTTGCCGTGGGTGCCGCAGACGACGATGTTGTCGCGGCGGGCGAGGATGCGGTCGTGGAGAAGCGCGGGGAGAGAGGTGAAGGGGATCGCACGGCGGGCGAGGAGCCACTCGACCTCGGGGTTGCCGCGCGACATGGCGTTACCGATCACGACGAGGTCGGGAGCGAGTTTCGCGAGGCGCGCGGAGTCGTAGCCTTCGTGGAGCTCGATGCCAGCGTCTGCGAGCACGGCGCTCATGGGCGGATACACACCGGAGTCGGCTCCGAGGACCTCGTGCCCGGCGGCGCGCACGAGAAGCGCGGCGTTGCCCATCGCCGTGCCGCAAATGCCCATGAAGTAGATTCGCATGATACCATGTATGCGCGTGGATTTTCGACGAAGTGTCAAAAGCAGAAGAGTGAAGTGTGAAAGGTGAAGTGTGAAAAGGGCGAGTGAGAGCCGAAGCACAAAGCGCGAAATTTGCGCGAGCCTTCGGGTTTCCTGTCTTTCACCCCTCACTCTTCACCTTTCACACTTCACTCTTCTTTTGACCTTCCGGCGGGGTTTGAAATGATACGAGGCATGATCGAACTGGTTGAAAAGTTCCTGAAGGCTTTTATCCCGCTTTTTGTCGCGATGGATCCGATCGGGCTGGCGGCGCTGTATTTGTGTTTCACCCCGCTCATCGCGCCCGGGAAGCGCAGGCGCATCACGCGGCAGGCGATCCTCACGGGCGCGGGCGTGGCGTTGCTGTTTTTGTTTCTCGGGCAGGCGATTTTTCGCGCGCTCAATATCACGCAGGGCGATTTCCAGATCGCGGGCGGGCTCATCCTGCTGATCCTCGCGGCGCGCGATTTGCTCACGTCGAGCGACGCCGTTCCGCAGGTGCTTTCCGACGACTTCGGGGTCGTGCCGCTCGGGATGCCGCTGATCGCGGGGCCGGCGGTGATCGCGACGCTTTTCCTGTGCGCCGACCAGGTGGGGCTCGTCATGACGCTCGTGGCGCTCGCGGTGAACTTGCTACTGGTCGTGATCGCACTGGCGTGGAGCGAAAAGCTCGGAAAACTGATCGGGATCACGGGCATGAAGGCGATTTCAAAAATCGTATCCATGTTGCTCGCGGCGATCGCCATCGCCATGATCCGCCAGGGTTTCAAGAGTTGATCGCGGGGGCGGAGCGACAAGTGCTTCCGCAGCTTCCCGTTTTCCGTGCTTGTCGCGGGGAAATTCAGGCATTCGCTTTTGCATATCCAATATGTCCGACACCACCACCACCACCGATCCCATCGCGCTCTTCAAACAATGGCAGGCCGACGCCGCGCAGACCAAGGTCGGCGATCCCACCGCCATGGCGCTCGCCACCGCCGACGCGCAGGGCCGCCCGTCTGTGCGCATGGTGCTGCTCAAGGCCGTCGATTCGCGCGGCTTCGTTTTTTACACCAACATCGACAGTCCCAAAAGCACCCAGCTCCGCGCGCAGCCGCACGCGGCCCTTTGTTTTCACTGGCACGCAATCGACCGGCAGGTGCGCGTCGAAGGCCCCGTCGAGCCCGTGACCGATGCCGAGGCCGACGCGTATTTCGCCACCCGCGCGCGCCTCAGCCAGATCGGCGCGTGGGCCTCCAAACAATCGCGGCCCATGGAGGGTTATTGGGAGCTCGAAAAAGCCGTCGCCGCCACGATGCTCCGCTTTCCCATCGGGAGCGTTCCGCGCCCGCCCAACTGGTCGGGTTTCCGCGTAAAACCGCTCCGCATCGAGTTTTGGTGGCAAAAGCCCTTCCGCCACCACCAGCGCTTTTCCTTCGAACGTGCCTCGACCGATGCGCCTTGGGGCAAGGAGCAGTGGCTCTATCCGTGAGTGGCGCCGCCACCGGACGTCATCTTTTCTTCAAACATGCGATAATATTGCGCCGACCGAATATTTTTGTTTTCCGCACAGGCTGACGGGCGTATCCATGCTCGCCCGCTGCCAGCAAACGCACAATTCCATGTCCTCCCAGCCACCACAACGCCGCACCCGCGAAGAGCTTCAAAAACTCTATCTCGACGCCCTCGAAAAAGAAGGCTACCGCCCCGAGCTCGATCAGGATGGCGACGTGCGTTTCCGCCACGAAGGCAGCAGCTATTTTATCGAGGTGCGCGAGGACGATCCCATGTTTTTCCGCGTTGTCCTGCCAAACTTCTGGGACATCGAATCCCCCAAGGAACGCGCCCGCATCATCGAGGCCGCCAACACGACCTGCAGCGACATCAAGGTCGCCAAGGTTTTTATTGTGCGCAACGACACGTGGTGCGCGGTCGAACTTTTCCTCGCGCAGCAGGAACATTTCATCCCAATCCTCCAACGCTGCCTCCTCGCGATCCGCGCGGCCGTCAACACCTTCAGCGAACACATGCGCAGCGAACCCCGCCCTCCGCCCGCATCCAATCCCGGCGAGCAAGACGACGACCCCGATTTCAAATAAAAGAAGCCACGCCCATGAGAAGCCACACACCGGAATCACTCGCCAGCCTTCGCGCCACCATCAAGGACTACATGGTCGAGGAAGGCTACCGCCCCTCGCTCAACGCCGACGGCGAGATCATATTCCATTTCGAAGGCAGGATTTGCTATCTCCAAACCGACGCCAAAGACCACGACAGCCTCCGGATCGTAATCGTCAACTTCCACCCCCTCCCAACCGAAGCCGCCCGCGCCAGGGCCACCGTCGCCGCGCAGGAAGCCACCGCCTCCACCAAGGTCGTCAAAATCTTCACCCTCGGCGACGATACCTGGTGCACGGCCGAGCTCATTATGCACGAGCCCGAACGCTTCACCGAAGTTCTTGGCCGCACCCTCTCGGCCATTCGCGCCGCCCTTCATTCCTTCGAAAAAGCCCTCGCGAATCAAAACTGACATACTTTTCGCCAAAAACGGCCCTCCTAGAGCCGTTTGAAATGTGAAGATCAAAGGAAACGTACGCCAAAGGCGTACTCCGGTTTCACTTTTCACCCTTCTTTTTTCACATTTCGCGCAGCACCGACGACGCGCCCCGAATCTGACCGTCCCCTGAAAATCCAGCAAAAAGAGTCTCGACAATAAAATCGCGCCACGAGAAAGCTCTCGTGTCCTAATTTCCCAATCCCCTACTCTCCCGACCTCGCCCACACACCCTTTTGTTTTCTTATCTCATTTGTTATCAATAACGAAAACTCAATAATCCATGAAAACACCCGCCCAAAACGAAAACGCCATTGACCGCCGTACCTTTATCAAAACCGCCGCCCTCGCCAGCGCCGGTCTCGCGCTTGGCTCCAACATCGCCAGCGCCGCCGGACAAGCCGGCGGCAAACGCCGCTACGCCATCGTCGGCTGCGGCGGACGGCACCGCATGTATCTCAATGCCATCCTCAAGGACTACAAGGACGTCGCCGAAATCGTCGCCGTGTGCGACGTCAATCAGGGCCGCGCCGAAGCCTCAAAAAACGCCGCCGCGCAAGCCGGCGTACAAATCAAAGCCTATTATCCCGCCCCCGGCGCGAATCCCAAAACGCCCCAGTTCGACCGCCTCATCCCCGAATTCGAAACCATGATCAAAGAGACGAACCCCGACATCGTCATCGTCACCACCACCGATTGCGCGCACGACCGCTACATCACCCGCGCCATGGAACTCGGCTGCGACACCATCACCGAAAAACCCATGACCATCACCCCCGAAAAGTGCCAGCGCATCCTCGACACCAAAAAACGCACCGGGAAAAACATCCGCGTCACCTTCAACTACCGCTACTCCCCGCCCCGCACCCAAGTCAAAGACCTCCTCATGTCCGGCGCCATCGGCGACGTGCTCTCGGTGGACTTCACCTGGCTGCTCAACACCCGCCACGGAGCCGACTATTTCCGCCGCTGGCACAGCAACAAACGCAACTCCGGCGGCCTCATGATCCACAAGGCCACGCACCATTTCGACCTTGTGAACTGGTGGCTCAGCGCCTCGCCCGTCGAAGTCACCGCCGTTGGCAAACGCGAATTCTACACCCCTGAAATGGGCCGCCGCTTCGGCCTGAAAAACCCCGGCGACCGCTGCACCGGCTGCACCGAGGCCAAGACCTGCGGCTTCTACATGAACCTCGCCGCCGCCTCGGGAACACGCGCCATGTATCTTGAAAACGAAAAATACGACGGCTACCACCGCGACCGCTGCGTCTTCCGCCCCGACATCGACATCGAGGACACCATGAACGTCATCGTAAAATACGACACCGGCGCCACCATGAGCTACTCGCTCAACGCCTTCAACGCATGGGAAGGCTACATGATCGCCTTCAACGGCACCAAGGGCCGCCTCGAACACTCGATCGTCGAGCAAATCTACGTCAACGCAGCCGACAGCGACGCCGCGCAAGGCGCGATCAAAGCCGGCGGCACGACCGTCCGCGTGATCCCGCTCCGCGACTCCGCCATCGACCACAAACCCTGGAAAGGCGAAGGCAGCCACGGCGGCGGCGATGTTGTCATGCTCAACGACGTATTCCTCCCGAATCCGCCCGCCGACAAATATCAACGCAACTCCGACGAACGCGGTGGCGCCGAGTCGATCCTGATCGGCGCCGCGGCCAACCTCAGTTTCAAAACCGGCAAAACCGTAAAAATTGCCGACCTCATAAAAGACCTCGCCAAACCCTCCTACCCTCCGATGCCCACCAGCAAAGACCCGGTAAAAATGCCCCGCCGCGTGTGACGACGCAGCAACCGGAGGACAGAAATCAGAGGAGATCAGCCCGAGGATGAAAAATCCGCGCGGCGTCCGATCCCTGTCTCACGATTCCCATCCCCTTTTCCTGCATAGTTTTTCGAATTTCGTTTTTTACTCTTACATGCCTTAAACCGCATGTCCCCGTGTGAACGAAAAGAGAGCGAAGTCCACAATCGCCCAATAAAATGATCTTATGAAGATCGACAGTTCCTGTAATAAGTAAGGCATCAAAACCCTATTATATTGATACTGAGTCTCGAAATCCAAATTAAGGACTCTTTTTCAATTTAGATGCCATGAAATGCAAAATCGCGCTATGTATTACAGCTGTTTCAGCCATATTGACCGGTCATGAGCTTGACGGCTCGCCTCAAGCCGAAGACGAGATTATCAATATGGAACGCATTACCGTCTCCACCGGCACGCGCACGGAACGCCTGGCTTCGGACGCGCCCGTCAAAACCGAATTCTTTCTCGCCTCGGAAATCAAGGCCCACGGTGGAGTGACACTGGCCGACAGCTTGCGGATGGTGCCAAGCGCCCGATTTGAGTCGAGTTGCTCCAACTGTGGTCTTAATGAAATCCAACTGCTGGGCCTCGGCACCGACTACACCGCGATTTTGTTTGACGGGGCGCCGCTCTATTCCGGGCTCGCCAAGGTCTATGGCGCCGATCTTTTCCCAACGATCTTCATCGATCGCATCGAAATCGTAAAAGGCAGTAGCTCGGTGCTTTATGGCCCGGAGGCCATCGCCGGAGTCGTCAATCTTATCACTGCGATGCCCACGCACGACCATGCCAGCGTCCTGCTGACGCATTCCAGTCTGAAAAGCGATGCCGACGAATGGGAGTTTACCTTCAAGACCAGCCATTTGAGTCGATCTGGAAGATTTGCCGTGACAGCCTATGGCCTCTGGCAGGACCGAGAGGGGCTCGACCTGACTACGGATGGATTTACCGAACTGCCCAAGTTCAAAAGCAAAGTCGGCGGCATCCAGCTCTTCTACAAGCCCGACGAGCATAAATTGCTCAAGGCCACTTATCAATACATCGATCAGTCGCACCGTGGCGGCGACCAGCTCGATCTCCCCGAGGAGCAGGCCCGCGTGGCCGAATCGCTGGCGCACAACATCCACGTGCTCAACCTGCAATGGGACCAACAGCCCACGCCAAGTGCCTCCTACTCCTTGCGTGGCTCCTACCTGGGACTGCAACGCGACGCCTTTTATGGCGCGCGCGCCGATGCCGAGTTTATCGCCTTCGATGAGGCATCGGGCTTCGCCGATCCGGACAATCCCACACCCGCCGAAAACGCCGCGCTGGCCGGGTTCGCCGCCGATCCCGCCAACCAATCCGCAATCAATGCCGTCGCCAGGCGCATCTGGAGCGACACGCGCAACCATGTCTTCTTTCTCGACGGACAAGTCACCCACAAACTCGGCTCGCATGAACTCGTTTATGGCGCGCAATACCGTTACGAAAAGTTGAAGGAACGCCGTCCCAACGATCCAGCGCTGGCCAACACCAGCGACGATTTTGGCACCTGCGGCCTCTTCGTTCAGGACATCTGGACTCTCCGGCCCGGGCTCGAACTCGTGCCCGGCATGCGTGTCGACCGGCATGACAATGTCAATGGCACGATCCTTTCCCCGCGCATCGCACTGCTCTACGAGCCGACCCGCGCCCTGACGTTGCGCGCCTCCTATTCCGCCGGTTTCAACGCCCCCGGCGCCTACAACGAGGACCTGCATATTGGCGTGAGTTCCGGCGGCGCCATTTTCCTGCGCAATGCCGCTGACCTTAAGGAAGAGCGCTCCGATTCCCTCACGCTCGGCGGCGACTGGCGGGTGCCCTCGCTCGGCAGGCGGCTCGTGTTCAGCACGACGTTTCACTATACATTCCTGCACGACACATTCGACATCGACGACAGCGATCCCAATGGCACAGGCATTTGGGAACGTATCAACGGCCCCGACGCCAGGGTTTTTGTCTGGGAAAACGGCTTTCAATGGATGCCGGCCCGCGGGTTGCGCGTCGAGGGCAGCATCAGCTACATCCGCGCGCGCTTTGACGAAGCCATCGCGCGCGCCACCGGCCTGTCCACCCGCGAATTCATAAAACGTCCCGAATGGACCGGACTCTTTTCCATCACATATAAACACGATTCGGGCTGGCAAATCGCATCCCTGCTGAACTATACCGGCAGCATGCTGGCCGTCGGGCAGGAAGCGGACATCCATCGCAAAACGCCCCGATTTTGGGAACTCGATTTTAATATATCGAAAACCTTCCAACTTTCACAGCACACCGAGCTGAAACTCGGCGTCGGCGTGCGCAATCTCCTCGATGACCGCCAGAAGGACCTGTTCAATAATGGCGAGGATCGCGACCCAACCTATCTATACGGCCCTGTGCGCCCGCGCACCCTGCTCATCACCGCCGGAATCGAGTTCTAAGTGCTTTTTTAGGGAGGCGATATGGGCGTGGTTGTCATACTCAACGACACCTCCCTCTCGAATCCACCCGCCGGCAAATACCAGAAGACGGAAATCAGAGAACAGAGCTCCCGCCCTTGGGCCTTGGTGTACCACTCCTCCGTGCTCTGCTCGGCAAATTAAAATATGCATTAAGGCTTTCAAATCCCGACCGGCTCGCACATTCTGCCAGCCGATGTCGTCCGATCGCCGTCAACCTCAAAAATATCCGCCATCGCAAAAAGCAAGGCCTTGGCTCGCAGGATTGTCCTGGTTTTTATGAAAGCAAAAAAATTAAGCTTTGTTTTTCTGCTTTCCGGCACGCTGCTGGGACTGACTTATTATTTATCATGGCAGATTCTTTGCCAGGAAAGACCCGATGGCACGTATGGAGAACTATATGGCCCGATGCTTTATTTTAAGCCCATCGTTATAATCATTGTTATAATCTTCCTGCTGCTTTCAACCTTGTTTTTTATCAAGTCATTTACGAGGAAATGGCCGAACGGCTCTCCTGAATAATAATAGGCAATACGAAACATAATCGCATTGAAACGCTGCTTCTCATTCAACCCATACTCTCATGAAAACTAAAGTGTTTTTATCGAGCGTTCTATGCGCGTTGTGGCTTCTTGTGCTATTTGGGCCGAAAAGCTGGTTCTCCTCTGAGGAAAGTCGTATTATGGGCGTTGCTTTCATAGATTTCTTGCTGCTCGGCATTTTTTCATGGTGCATTTTTTCCTGGATAAACGAGCGAAAGAGAGGGCTGTTGACGGCAGCGAGCGTATTCGTGTTAATAATTCGGGTCATTGGCCTTGGATCCCTTCCAAGATTCCCTGCAAATATCTTTCTCATTCTCGCTCTCATAGATATTTTATTGCTTGGCGTCTTTTTCTGGTGCGCGTTTTCTTGGATAAAAGATCGCGAAAAGACACCCATCCTAATGGCGCTTGCATTGGTATTGATATCTCACGTTGCCCTGCCGCCCCTCGAGGGGGCAACCTTCTACATCGTCGCCATGGCACCCATCATATTATTTTTCACCACCGTCTTAATAACCATTTATCGCGTTTTGCTGAAAGCTCAACCAAGCCCAAGCTCTGAAAACTGAGTCGTCCATGAAAACGACGCGCTGTTTTATCCATGCAATAAGTGCGAATCGAATACTGGACTCGACGATGCCAGCCGTAAATCATGGTCTGAGTTTCAGCTTTTTCCCAATGCGGGTTTCTGAAACAAAAAGTCGCGGAGATGGGAAGGGGTATCCTGGCTTATACAATAAATCGATCACCAAAACTTGCCGTCATCGAACAATCTGACTTGCATGCAAGTTAATTATATTTTCACATTTGCCTGTCCCCGCGCTGCTTGCACAAGCGGAAGCACACACAACACACCCGCCTTCTTTTTCATCATGGCCTCCCCATCGATACTCGTAAATATCCTCACCGACTGGTGAACCGCACCGAGCCTTGCAAAACAGATCTTCTACGGCATCGCGATTTTTCGCAGCCATGCTTGTGATCGTGCTCGCCGTTATCTCGATGTTCGAGGTCAGCGACGATGTTGAAGTCGATGCCGATGTGGCCGACAGCGGCGGCACGCTCTTTTCATTGAAACCGATCATTGGCTTTTTGTTCGCGTTTGGCTGGGCCGGCGGCGCGTCGCTGAGCAGCGGGTTGAGCATTCTCGTCGCGCTTGGCTGCGGGCTTGCCGTGATGCTTGCACTTGCCTGGGTGTTGCGCACGCCTCTGCGATCTGCCCAGCCGTCAGCCGATGTTGTGTCACCAGCCGGATAACCTGCAGCTTCCTGCGGTTTCGCTCATTATATTCTTGCGCCCATGCCGCTTCCAGCTCCGCCGTGCGCTCTTGTCCAAGTATTCGGCAATACTCTCATGCCCGTGTTGCTATCGCGCTAACCTCATCTCGTAAAGTGCCATTGTAATTAGAAGATGGTATAATACAGAGGACAGAGAACCGAAGGAAGCACTCCGGCCTTCAGGCTTTCGGTTTTTCTTCCTCCGTCCACCGTGTTCTCCCGTGATGAATTAAAAAGTGTATTGAGATTTTTGAACCCGGCCCAATTGGCCCGTCTTTATCAGCCAAGATGCCTCCCTTTTCCCACCGCCTCCAAAGTCGGAAATAATTGCTCCCCTTGCGCAGGAATTAACGATTTCCAGACCGCCGCGCGCTTGTCTTGGCGATCTTTATTTTTTTCCAGGAACGACGTTGGCGCGGAAAGCGCGTTCGGGGGCAAGGTATCTTTTTGCGAGTTCGTCGATTTCAGCCTTGGTGATCGCTTTGGTGTCGGCATAGCGGGTGCGTGGCCAATCCAAACGCTCGGGATACTCTTGCACGCTTGCGAGTGCGGCGGTGAGCCAATAGCGGTTATTGCGCGCTTCGTCTCTGATGAGCGTGAGCGCGGGATTTTTGGCCCGGGTGAGTTCATCCTCGGTTACACCGTTTTGCGACAGGTCCAATGCAATCGCGGTAATCGTGCGGTCCAGATGCTGCATCTTGGACGGATCGATGATCGCATGCACGGTCAGCGCGCCGTAACCGCGGCAGCCAGTGCTGCAATAGCTGAAAGCGTACGGATTGTAGGACTCGCCCAGTTGCTCGCGAATTTTCAACCGGAGGCGGTCGTTGAAAATTGCCGCAAGCATGGAAAGACGGCGACTGACGCGCGCATCATATCCGTCCGTTGTGGGCCAGAGAAAGGCTATCACTCCCTTGGGGATTTCAGTGTCGATGGCATGGACGACCGTGGTTGGAGCGACATATGCCACGCTGAGTGAGTCGTTGTAAGGTGGTTTGGAGGCGCGGGAGGGAAGCGCGCCAAAGGTATTGGAGACGGCGGCAATGGCGGCCTTGGTGTCAATATCACCGACGATGGTGATTTCGATTGGCCCGCTCGACAGCTGGGGCTTGAGCCAGTCGCGGACTTCCGCGAGGGTGCGCGAAAAGAGTTCGACGCGAGTGGCAAGGTCGAAGCGCGTGTCGCCGCCTTTGGCTTCGCGGGGCAAGTCCATGAGGAGCGGCCGCATGGGATTGTGGGCAAGTCCGTTGTAATAGGCTTCAAAGTGTTTTCTTGCCAGTTGGTAGGATTCGGGGCGGAAACCGGGGTCGGTGAGATAGGCAGTCAAAAGCTGGAGCTGCCCGAGCAGTCCCTGGCGGCTGATATCGGTGGTGAATGTGATCGCATCGTGCTCGAAATCAAATTTCATATCTCCACTGCGGCCTGCATAAATGCGTTTGATGTCATCGGCGCTGTGTTTGCCGAGGCCGCCGTTGATAAAGACTGTTGCGGCAAGCTGGGCCAGGCCGGGTTTGTCCCCGGGCTGGGCAATCAGGCCGGATCCGATGCGCACGTGTATATTGACTTTGCCGGCTTCAAAATTGGTTTTCTTGAGATTGAGGCGGACGTTGTTGGCGTAAGTGATAAGGTCGCAATCGAGATCGCCGATGTGCCGGCGGCCAATGATCTTGCCGGGTGTGGCGGGCAGGGGATATGCGAAATATCGATTACTCGCACGGCCCGGGAGCGGGACTATTTTGGCGGTGTTTTTTTCATAGGCCGCTGTGATCATTTCCGCGGCGTCGCCGTCGATGACTGCGTTGCCGATGACCGTGATATAGCGTCCGGATTCGGGAAAAAGATCGTTCAGGGTGACGCGCAGGGTGTTTAACGTGATGTTCGGGATTATGGATTGGGCCAGCTTGAGCTCGTCCGATGGGCGTGTGAAAACCCGGCCTTCAATGAGCGAGTAAGCGAGTATGTTCGCGAGCTTGTCGGAAGTGCGCGTGGAGGCTTGAGCCGCGTTTTTTCTGAAATAGCCGCCCATGTTCGAAAATGCCTCGCGCAGTTCCTCGAACGTAAAGCCGTGTTCAATGGCGCGCTTGAGTTCCTGTTTGAGTAACGCGAGCGCCCGGGGCCATTCCCTGGCGTCGCAGTGAAATTTGATCGCCGCAGTGCGGTATAAATTAAGCCCCGTGCTGACGCTGGCGTAGCCCGAAATAATCGGAACGCCTGCCTTTTTTGCTAGAATTTCGAAACGGCGGTTGAGCAAGATGACGACAAGGTTGCGGCAAATGTCGGCGGCGCGCGCGACGACCGTGTCCGAGTCTGTCATATGACTGATGGTTTGTATTCCCACTACGGTGGCGGCAGCTTCGGGCTCGTGGTGATACAGGGCGCGAATGCCGATGAATTCGCCGATTGGCCCGAGATCGGGGTCCGGCTGCGCGGGCGCGCGCGGCTGGAGCCGTTCGAATTTTTCGGCTATCAATTTTCTAAAAGCGGAGGCGTTGAAATCACCGACCGCGACGATGGCCATGCGCTCAGGTCGATACCAAGTATCATAGTAACGAACAAAATCATCGCGGTTTGCTTTTTCGATAACGGAGTCGAGGCCAATCGGCCGGCGCTCGGGTATGCGGTTTCCTTCGAGGACAAGGGCTTGTTCGGCGAGGAAGCCGCGCTGAGCGACGGAATCGCGCGTGCGTTTTTCGCTGAGAATAATGCCGCGTTCCTTGTCAATTTGCTCTTGGGGAAAAAGGAGCCCGCCGGCACAGTCCGCGAAAACCAAAAGGCCTTCGTTAAGGGTGGCGGTCCTAGTATCGGGGAGTTCGAGCATGTAGATTGTGCAGTGGGGTAACGTCATGGCGTTGGAATCCTTGCCGAGGTCCATACCCATTCGCTGGAAATACTCCACCATGGTGTGGGGCGCGTAATGCGTGCTGCCATTGAAGGCCATGTGCTCAAGAAAATGCGCGAGCCCTTGTTGATCGTCATTCTCCTGAAGTGACCCGGCGAGAACGACAAGACGCAACGAGGCTCGTTTTTTCGGCTCGCGATTGGGCAAGATTGCATAGCGCAAGCCGTTTTTCAGGACGCCAAATTTTACCGCGGGATCGGCTTTGAGATCGCTGCGCTCATGCGCAAACTGCAATCTGGAGGGCGCCTGGGCGGCGTGAGCGGCGGCAATGTATAAGAAAAGCGCAATAGCAAGAGCGACCGGGACGCGTATAAGATGTAGGTTTTGGGTATGCATAGGATATGTGGAGATTCTGAGGAGAACGCCGCCGAAGTGGTGAGAAACCTCCCGGGGATTAAGCACGTGGAGAGGCCGGTTGAGGATGCTCCGGATTGATGGATGCGGGATTGGGAGTCGGAGCAGGAGGAAGCGTTACGGAACCAAGCCTTGATTTTTGCAATGCGTGCCTTTGAAGCCATAGATCGGGAGTTTTGGCGGCGTACAACATCCTGAGTTATAAGACAGGAGATCACCAAGGTTTGAAAGCCTCAAGTTGCCGTTCCACAACATCTTTCTTTGTTCCTTTCGTGCTTGAATAGTTCGGTTTCCCGGCATTTCTCCGCATAATCTGGCTTGCATACAAGTTAATTATATTTTCACATTTGCCTGTCCTTGCGCTGCCTGCGCAAAAGCGACCCAAACCACACCCGCCTTTTTTTTCATCATGATCTCCCCCTCGATACTCGCGAATATCTTCACCGACTGGTGGACCGCACTGAACCTTGCAAAACAGATCTTCTACGGCATCGCGATTTTCGCGGCCATGCTTGTGATCGTGCTCGCCGTCATCTCGATGTTCGGGGTCAGCGACGATGTTGAGGTCGATGCCGATGTGGCCGACAGCGGCGGCACGCTCTTTTCGTTGAAACCGATCATTGGCTTTTTGTTCGCGTTTGGCTGGGCGGGCGGCGCGGCGCTGAGCAGCGGGTTGAGCATTCTCGCCGCGTGCCTCATCGCGCTTGGCTGCGGACTTGCGGTGATGCTTGTCCTCGCCTGGGTGCTGCGCGCGACACAGCGGCTCAAGGCGGACGGCACGCTCAAAAAAGAAAACGCCATCGGCGCAATTGCCACGGTTTACGTAACCATTCCGCCCGGCAGCCAGGCAGGCGGACAGGTTATTGTGCCGGTTGACGGACGCACGATCACACTCGGCGCCTTGCAAAAAGGTTCCGCGCCAATCCCCGCCGACGCGAAGGTCAAAGTCATCGCGCTGATCGACCCGCACACGGTGCTCGTCGAACCGATCTGATTGCCGGCAAACAAGCGCGTGCCGCCTTTCGCCCCCATCAATTTTCTCATCCTTAACTTCCAACCAACACACACCGCAATCCGCATCCTAAATTCCAAACCCGCATCTCACCTATGAACGACATCACTGTACCGCTTCTCGCCGTTTTTGTTATTTTCATTGTCATGATGGGCATCGGCATCGCGCGCCGCTACCGCATGTGCCCGCCCGACCGCATCCTTGTCGTTTACGGCAAAGTCGGCGCAGGCCCGGCCCGCTGCTACAACGGCGGCTCGACCTTTGTCATGCCCATTTTCCAAAGCTACGCCTACCTGAACCTCACCCCGATCACGATTGAAATCCCCCTGCGCAGCGCGCTTTCCAGCCAGAACATCCGCGTCAACGCCCCCGCGAACTTCGCCGTCGCCATCTCCAACGACTCCGAAATCATGGGCAACGCCGCCACGCGCCTCCTCGGCAAAGCGCCCTCCGAAATCGCCGAGCTCGCCCGCGAAATCATCACCGGCCAGATGCGCGTTGTCATCGCCTCCATGACCATCGAGGAAATCAACTCCGACCGCGAAAAACTCATCTCCCTCATCACCAAGGGCGTCGAGGTCGAGCTTCGCAAAATCGGCCTGCACCTCATCAATTGCAACATCACCGACATCACCGACGAGTCCGGCTACATCGACGCGCTCGGCAAGGAAGCCGCCGCCAAGGCCATCAATGACGCCCAAATCAAAGTCGCGCAGGAAAACCAGCGCGGCGCCATCGGCAAAGCCGAGGCCGAACGTCTGCAAGCCATCCGCGTCGCCGAGGCCGAGGCCGCCGCCGCCATCGGCCGCAACAAAGCCGAGCAGGACATCGTCGCCTCGCAAGCCGAGCTCGCCGAAAAGAGAGCCGAGGCCGACCGCCGCGCCGAAGTCGCGTAAAAAACCGCCAAAGCCCGCGCCGAGCAGGCCGCCTACGAAGCGCAAAAAGCCACCGAGGACGCCCGCGCCAAACGCGACGAAGCCAGCGCCGTCGCCGACCAGGTCGCCCAAGCCAACGCCACCAAGGAAAAAGTCCGCGTTGATGCCGAAGCCACCGCGATCCGCGCCAAGGTGACTGCCGAGGGCCAGGCCGCCGCCGTCCGCATTGCCGCCGAGGGCGAAGCCGCCGCCGTAAAAACACGCGCCGAAGCCGATTCCGCGGCCATCGCGATGAAACTCACCGCCGAGGCGAAAGGTAAACAAGCCATCCTCGAAGCCGAGGCAAAAGGCCGCCAGGCGCTCCTCGATGCGCAAGCCGACGGCTTGGCGAAGTTCACGCAAGGCGGCCGCGACGCCACCGCCGCGATCAATCTCATCCTCGCGCAGCAAGTCGTCGAAGTCGCCCGCGTGCAATCCGACGCGATTCAAAAACTCAAATTCGACAAAGTCGTCGTCATGGGCGGCGGCAAGGACGGCGGCACCGCAGGCGGCTTTGTTCAGGATCTCTACAAAAACGTGCTCCCGCTGCACGAAGTCGCAAAAGCCGCCGGAGTCGTGCTCCCCGGCTTCCTCGGCACGGAGGCAAATGCGCCGCAAGCGCCCGTTGCCGCAGCGCCCGTCACGCCGCCGAAGAAAGCCTGAAAGCGCCCGCGGCACCAGCGCGCGGGTTTGCCGTCCTCGCGAAAGCCCACCCGGAAACCCATGCGCTGGCTTGACCCCTTTCATTCCGGA
Source organism: Ereboglobus sp. (assembly GCA_029974595.1). Taxonomy (GTDB): domain Bacteria; phylum Verrucomicrobiota; class Verrucomicrobiia; order Opitutales; family Opitutaceae; genus Ereboglobus. The sequence continues at coordinate 167,318 of JARKRC010000027.1, forward strand.
CGGTTTATTGCACACTCAATATGCAAGACGCTCCTCGTCCGCTTGATTCATCCGTAAAATACAAACGCATCGTCCTCAAATTGAGCGGGGAGGTTCTCCGCAGCGGCAAAACAGGCGATCCGTTTGACCGCGCGATCCTCGACAAAATCTGCGCACAGGTTAAGGAAATCTACAATCTCGGCGTGCAAATCTGCCTCGTCATCGGCGGCGGCAATATTTTCCGCGGCCTCCAAGGCGAAAAGCGCGGCGTCGATCGCACCACCGGCGATTACATGGGCATGCTCGCCACCGTCATCAACTCGCTCGCGCTCATGGACAGCCTTGAAAAATGCGGTGTCGTCACGCGTGTCCAAAGCGCCATCCCCATGAACCAGATCGCCGAGCCCTTCATCCTGCGCCGCGCCATGCGCCACCTCGAAAAAGGCCGCGTGGTCATCTTCGCCGCCGGCACCGGCAACCCGTATTTCTCCACCGACACCACCGCCGCCCTCCGCGCCTCCGAAATGCACGCCGACATCATCATGAAGGCCACCAAGGTTGACGGCATTTACGACAAGGATCCGAAAAAATATCCCGACGCCGTCAAATACGACGAGCTCACCTACATCGACGCCCTCAAGCAGCGCCTCAATGTCATGGATTCCACGGCGTTCTCGCTTTGTCTCGACAACAACGTCCCCATCCTCGTGTTCGACCTCAACGCCGATCATGCCATCCTCAAGGCCGTGCGCGGCGAAAAAGTCGGAACGCTCGTCCACGGCGGATGAGTCGAATGCGGAATGGGGATTTCGGAATGGGGAATTGACAAACCGCAAACACGAACACCTTCACGCATTCCGCATTTGCCAACCGCTCCCGCCCCTTTAGTTTTCTATCCAACAACAATCTTCAACACCCGCATACACCATGTCCCACCCGATTCTCAACGACATGCAGGCCAAGATGAAAAAAGCCTTGGAGCACACCCTGCACGAATTCAGCCAGATACACACCGGCAAAGCCTCCCCCGCCATGGTCGAAAACGTCATGGTTGAAGCCTACGGTTCCACGATGCGCCTCAGGGAATGCGCCGCCATCTCCACGCCCGACGCCCGCATGATCCTGATCCAGCCTTGGGACAAGGGCATCACCCAGTCCATCGTCAAAGGCATCCAGATCGCAAACCTCGGCCTCAACCCCGCCGTCGATGGCACCAACGTCCGCGTGCCGTTGCCCGAGCTCAGCCGCGAACGCCGTCAGGAAATGGTCAAACGCGCCAGCATCATGGCCGAGGATGGCCGCGTTCAGGTGCGCAATGTCCGCCGCGATGCGATGGATGCCCTCAAAAAAATCCAGAAGGACGGCGGCCTTTCGGAGGACGAAGGCAAGCGCTGCGAAAAAGAAGTCCAGGCGGCCACCGACAAAACAATCAAGGACATCGGCGACTATCTCGCCAAAAAAGAGAAGGAGCTCACAACGCTCTGACACCGGCGCCCGGCCAATCATCCAAGCCGGACTGAATAATCGCCGACTTCGCGCAAATCGATGACAAAAGGGGAACCTTTGCGGTTTCCCTTTTTCTCTTTTGATGCCGATCTTCGCATCTACGTCCTGCCTTCGTGCATTGACCGTTTGCAACGCCGTATAGCCGGGGATCCTCATTATTCCGTTGATATATGATGACCGCATCCGACCAGCCGCCGATTTATCTCATCACACACGAGTTTTATCCCAAGCGCGGCGGCATTGCGACCTTTGCGGAAGAAATCGCGCGCGCCGCGGTCATCCTCGGACACAGAATCGAAGTCTGGGCCCAGTCCGCCGCGTCCATTAACGAAAAACCCTGGCCGTTCGAAGTATACCGCCTCCCGATAAAAGGCACGCACGACCTCGCCTGCCGCGCGAAATCCATGTTCGCGATCATCAAACGGCGCCGCGAACTGCGCAACGCCACCGTCTATATTCCCGAGCCCGGCCCCATGCTTGCGCTCATGTTTCTTCAGTTCAACAAAAGCATGCGCCCCAAAGAGCTGATTCTCACTTTCCACGGCTCGGAAATCCTCCGCATGCACGCCAACCCCGCCCGTCGCATGCTCATGCGCCGCCTCATCCGCAAGGCCACCCGCATCAGTACGCTCACCGAGTTCACGCGCGACCTGCTCCACGAGCATTTTCCCGAGGCCAAGGGCAAGACGATCATCACGCCCGGCGCCATTCGCAGCGATCTCGCCACGCCCGCCCTCGCAAACGGCGCCGCCACCGCAGCCCCTTCCGGCTGGCATCCGATTCCCGAACGCCCGCCCGGCAAACAGGTCGTGCTCACGGTTGGCCGCATCCATCCGCGCAAAGGCCAGCTCCACACGCTGCGCGCCCTGCAAGCCCTCCCGCAACCGCTCCGCGAACGCACCGAGTATTGGATCGCCGGAAAAATCAACGGCTCCGGTTATGAAAAAACCCTTGTCCGGGAAGCCGAGGCCGCCGCGGCCACCGGCCTTGTCGTCCGCTTCCTCGGCGACGTGCCCGATCCCAAACTCGGCGACGTCTATGCGCGCGCCGATATTTTCGCGATGACGAGCATCAATTACCGCCGGAGCATCGAGGGCTTCGGCCTCGTTTATCTCGAAGCCTCCGCGTATGGCCTGCCGATCATCGCCCACCATGTCGGCGGCGTCAGCGAAGCCGTGATCGACGGCGAAACCGGCCTTCTTGTCGAACCCGACGCCTCGGGTGACAGCAACACAAGCCCGCTGACAGCCGCCTTCGAAAAGCTCCTTGCCGACGAAGCCCTCCGCCGCCGCATGGGCGAAGCCGGACGCCGCCACGCCCAAAGCAACAACTGGGTGGACTCCGCAAGAAAACTTTTCTCCCCCGCGTATCTCGCATTGGACGGCATGTGATTTTTTGCCACACTCGCCGTTCCATGATCCAGACCAAGGTGACAATAAACGTCCGATACGCTGAAACGGACCAGATGGGAGTCGCTTACCACGGCAATTATCTCGCCTGGTTTGAAGTCGCGCGCACACGCATGTTCAAGGACGTGGACATCTCCTACAAAAAGATCGAGCAAGACGGCTACTATTTCCCCGTGCTCGAAGTCTCCGTGAAATATCACCGCCCCGCGCTTTACGACGACGACCTTACCGTGGTTGCCAGGCTTGAGGAAAAACCAGTCCTCCGCACCAGGATAAACTACGAAGTCTATCGCGGCGACACCCTGCTCGTGACCGGCTCGACCACGCACGCCTTCATCGACCGCGAAGGCCGCCCCGTCCGCCCGCCGCCCTACGTGACGGCGAAAATGAACGAACTGTTCAGGCAATCACCCCCTCCGCAGCCCCAGTAGAAATTCGCGATTCCCGTCCGCGCCCGTGATCGGCGAATCCATGCTCCCGATCAGCTCCGCGCCCGCCAGCCCGCGCAGCGCGAAATCCGTGATGTCCGCCAGGATCGCCTCCTGCAATGCGCGGTCGCGAATCACCCCGCGCCCCTTGTCCACCTCGGCCTTGCCCGCCTCGAATTGCGGCTTCACGAGCGCGATCAAAACGCCTCCGCCCGCCCGCACAAACGGCCACACCGCGGGCAGCACCGCCTTGAGCGAGATAAACGACAGGTCCATCACAACCGCGTCAAAATCCCCGCGCGGCAAATCCCCCGGCGCGAGATGGCGCGCGTTCACCTTTTCGAGATTCGTCACGCGCGGATCGGCGCGCAGCTTCGCATGCAACTGCGCCCGCCCCACGTCCACGCACACCACATCCGCCGCGCCCGCCTGAAGCGCGCAATCCGTGAATCCGCCCGTTGACGCGCCCACGTCGAGCACATGCGCGCCGCGCAAATCGACCGGAAACTTTTCCAGAAATCCCGCGAGTTTTTCCCCGCCGCGGCTCACAAACCTCGGCGGCTGCTCGACCGCGAGCGCGATGTCATCGGGGTATTCCTTGCCAGGCTTGTCGAGGCGCTCCGTGCCATGCAGCACGCGCCCGCTCATGATGAGCGCCTTGGCTTGCGAACGGCTGCCGGCAAGCCCGCGTGCGACGAGCAATTCATCGAGGCGCTGTTTCATGGGACGCATGGATGCAGACTACTTCGTAAACTAACATTTGTATTACAAGACAAACGTGAACTGGAATTCACATGATGCTGTCTGTCACTCGCGTTTTCACAAAAAGACAAACGGCGTCCGCGCCACAACCATGAACCACGACATATGAAACCGACAAACAAACGCAGCACCGTCTATTTCCTCGCAGTTCTCGCCGCAGGCATCGCAACCCTCCTCGACGCCGGTTGCTCGGAAAAAAAGCCCGCCGACACTGAAGCCGCCGTGAAGGACACCGCCGCAAAAATCAGCGATGCCGCCACGGACCTCTGGACCAACGTCAAAAATGCCACCCACGAGCAGCGCACAGCGCTCTCCGATTCGATAGGCAGGGCCGCGGACAACATCCAAAGCAAAGCCGATGATCTGGGCGCCAAGCTCTCCTCTCTCAGCGGCGATGCAAAAACCAGGGCGCAAGACGCGCTCGACGACCTCAACAGCGCGCTCACGGACGCGAAAGCCAAGGCGAAGGATCTCGGCAGCGCCTCGGCAAACGCCTGGGACAATGCCAAGGGCGATCTCTCCGCGGCGTGGCAAAAAGTCGAGGACGCATACGCAAAAGCCAAGGCGAGTTTCAACTGACGGCCAGATGCAGGATCGTCCCGCCTTTCCCCGGGTGTCACGCAATGCGTGACACTTTTTTTGCACCCGCTTTTGTCCTTCCGCGACCCGCGGACGGCTTTTTGCGCGTATGATAAATTATTTTATCGAAAATTCCGCGCGGTGTGTTCTAAGCAATCACGTCTCAACCACCAACGTGAGCGCACTCAACATAAACCCGCACACCAGCAACGCGGCCCCGCCTGCCAGCCCAACGATGAACGTCGCCGAAGTCACAGCCAAGGCAAAGGTGCTCCTCGAAGCACTCCCCTATATCCAGGATTTCCACGGTTCCACTTTCGTCGTGAAATACGGCGGCAGTTTCATGGACGATCCCGACCCGACCGTCCGCAACCGCGTTGCCTACGACATCGCGTTTCTTGCCGCGGTCGGCATCAACGTCGTCGTCGTGCACGGCGGCGGCAAGGCCATCACCAAGGCCATGTCCGAATCCGGCCTCAAAGCCAGCTTCGTGCAAGGCATGCGCGTCACCGACGAGCCCACCATGGCCATCGTCAAGAAGACGCTCGACGAAGTCGTGAACAAGGACGTGTGCGCCGCCGTCGCCGCCGCCAAGGGCAAACCCAAGGGGCTCCCCGGCGACAGCGTCCTCGAATGCGCAAAAATCACGACCGACGACGAAGGCAAGCCCATCGACCTCGGCTACGTCGGCGACGTCACCGAGGTAAAGGTGAAAATCATCAAAAAGGAAATCGCCGAAGGTTTCACCCCCATCATCTCGCCGGTCGCCGAAGGACTCGACGGCAAGCCCTACAACGTGAACGCCGACCTCGCCGCGGGCCGCGTTGCCAGCGCCCTGCGCGCCCGCCGCCTCGTTTACATGAGCGACGTACCCGGCCTCCTCTCGAATCCCGCCGATCCGTCATCGCTGATTTCCACCCTGAAAATTTCCCAGGTGGACGACCTCAAGAAGAAAGGCGTGATCGACAAAGGCATGCGCCCGAAAGTGAACAGCGCCATCCGCGCCCTCCAGGAAGGCGTGCAGCGCGTCCACTTCATCGACGGACGCCTCCCGCACAGCCTGCTCCTCGAAATCTTCACCGACAAAGGCATCGGCACAGAAATCGTGCACGGCTGAGCTGAAATTACGATTTACGAATTACGATTTACGATTGAAAGCCCCTGCGCCAATTATCACGCGCCAATGTTTTCTCATATTTGTAACTCCGGCCTTTCCTTCATTCGTAAATCGTAATTCGTAAATCGTAATTTCCATGAGAACCCATATCGTCCGCACCAGCACCGCCGACCTCTACGACGCGTATGTTTTGAAAAACTACGCGCGCGCGCCCATCACGCTCGCGCGCGGACAAGGCACGCAAGTCTGGGACGACGAGGGCCGCGCCTACCTCGACTTCACCTCCGGCATCGCCGTGAGCGCGCTCGGCCACTGCCACCCGCACTGGGTCGCCGTCATGCAGCGCCAGGTCACGGAGCTCATCCACACGAGCAATCTCTTCCGCAACTCCAACCAGGCCGAACTCGCGCGCCGCCTCGTCGGTTACGCCGGGCCCGGACGCGTTTTCTTCTGCAACAGCGGCACCGAGGCCAACGAGGCCATGATAAAACTCTCGCGCCTCCACGGCATGAAAAAAGCCGGCGGCATCGAGGGCAAATGCTACAAGATCATCTGCGCCAAAAACGCCTTCCACGGCCGCACCTTCGGCGGCATGAGCGCCACGCCCCAGGAAAAAATCCAGAAAGGTTTCGCGCCTCTCGTCCCTGGTTTCGTTTTTGCCGAGTTCAACAACCTGCAAAATTTCGCCGACCTCGTTGACGAAAGCACCGCCGCCATTTTTATCGAAACCATCCAGGGCGAAAGCGGCGTGAACGAGTGCACGCGCGAATTCCTCGGCGGCCTGCGCGCGCTCTGCGACAGGCACAACCTGCTCCTCATGATCGACGAGGTGCAATGCGGCATCGGGCGCACCGGCAAATTCTACGCCTTCGAGCACGCGGGCATCCGCCCCGACGCGATCGGCATGGCCAAGGGACTCGGCGGCGGCATGCCCATGGGCGCTATGTGGGTGCGCGAAGATCGCGCCGATCTTTTTCACGCCGGACACCACGGCTCAACCTTCGGCGGCACGCCGCTCGCCTGCGCCGCCGGCCTCGCCGTGCTCGACGTGATCGAGCGCGAAAACCTCCTCGAAAAAGTCACGCGCCAGTCCGCGCCGTGGATTACCTCGCTGAAAAAACTCGCCGCCGATTTTCCGCAAAAAGTCGCCGGCGTGCGCGGCACGGGTTATCTCGTCGGGGTGCAAATGACGGGCGACATCGCGCCCACCGTCGCGGCGCTGCGCGAACGCGGCCTCCTCGCCGTCGGCGCGGGCAACAACACCATCCGCCTCCTCCCGCCGCTCAACGCGAGCGCGGAAGATCTCGCAAAATCAACGGATATTTTCCGCAGCGCGCTGGCCGGGTGACGGCGCGCGCGTCCCGGGATTATTCCAGCTCCAGTCCCACGGGGCAGTGGTCGCTGCCCATGACCTCGGGGCTGATCCAGGCGCGCTTGAGCGAGGAGCGGAGTTTTTCGCTGGCAACAAAATAATCGACGCGCCACCCGATGTTCCGCGCGCGGCAGTTCATCATCTGGCTCCACCAGGTGTAGTGGCCGAAGCCTTTTTCGAATTCGCGAAATGTGTCCACAAAACCACTACCGAGCAGCGTCGTGAAGTTTTCGCGCTCCTCGTCGGTGAAGCCCGCGTTGCGGCGGTTGCTCTTCGGATTGGCGAGGTCGAGCTCGGTGTGCGCGACGTTGAGGTCGCCGCAGAAGACGACGGGCTTCTTTTTTTCGAGTTTTTTCAGGTAGGAGAGAAACGCCGGGTCCCACTCCTTGACGCGGTATTCGAGGCGCGTGAGACCGCGCTGGGAGTTGGGCTGGTAAACATTCACGAGGTGGTATTTCGGAAACTCCATCGTAATCACGCGCCCCTCGGCGTCGTGCCCGGGCATCCCGATGCCGAAGCTCACGGAAAGCGGTTTCACGCGGGTGAAGATGACCGTGCCGCTGTAGCCTTTTTTGACCGCGCTGCACCAGTGCGGCTCGTAGCCGGCGGCCCAGGCCACGTGCTGGACGTCGCCCGCGTGGGCCTTGGTTTCCTGGAGGCAGATTGCGTCGGCATCGCAGTTCTGCATGTAGTCGAGAAAACCTTTTTTCAGGACGGCGCGCATGCCGTTCACGTTCCAAGAGATCAATTTCATGCGGCGAAGATCAACGTGCGCGGGGCTAAGTCGATTGAAATCAGCCAAAGCCGCGGCAAGACGGCGCGTTTTTTATATGGGTTTTTATAATATTCGCGTTTATTCGTGCCCGCTCGCAGTTAAATATTTTCCGCATCATGCCTATCGCACACATTCCTCTCGGCCGGCGCATCCCGGATTCGCTTCACGGCGTTTCCGTCAGTCTGCCCACGATGCGCGATGTGATCGGATACGAGGAGCGCGACCCGGCGATCGTGCGGCACATCACCTCGGGATATCCGCGGTTTGTGCAGCATCCGTTGCTGCGGCAGGCGGCGGAGCACATGGCGCGCGCGCTGAAGCTGGACGGGTGGCAGATATGGACGACGTCGTCGATCCGCGCGGCGGAGGAATTGCGCCGCTGGCTCGCGCCCGCGACGGCAAAGGTGGTCGCGCACGAACGGCTGACGGGCGTGGCGTTCCCGGCGGGCGACGAGATTTTTTTCCGGGCAAAAACATTCCTGCAACACACGGGAGGGCAGCTGTCGTCGCGCGAGGCGGAGGACTATCTGGTGCGCAACGGCGCGCTGGCCTCGGCGGAGCCTGAGCCGGCGTTCGACGGCTACGCGCCGGGACGCGTGAAGGGCGCCGTGGCGCGCGCGTTCGGCCACGAATGGAGCGACGACGTCTTTCTGGCGAACAGCGGAATGAACGCCGTGTATGCGGCGTTCCGCGCGGCGGACGCGGCGCAGCAGGCGCGCGGGCGGACGCGCTGGGTGCAGCTCGGCTGGCTGTATCTGGACACAATCGCGATTTTGCGAAAGTTCACCGCCCGCCCGGAGCGCGATCATCATTTCGTCGCGGAACCGGCGTCGGACGCGGGACTGGCGTCACTGCGCGCGTATTTTGAAAAACACGGCGGTGAGATCGCCGGCGTCATCACCGAAGCGCCCACAAATCCGCTGATCGAAACGCCGGACATGGCGGCGGTGGCTGCGCTTTGCCGCGCGCACGGGGCGATTTTTATCGCGGACCCGACCGTGGCGTCGCCGCTCAACATCGACATATTTCCGCACGCCGACGTGGCGGTGAACAGCCTCACAAAATACGCGGCAAGCTGCGGCGATGTGATCGCGGGCGCGGTCGTGGTGAATCCGCATTCGGAGTGGGCGGGCATGTTCCGCGCGAGCCTGCCGGGGCATCTGGAGCCGCTTTACTCGCGCGACCTCACGCGGCTGGCCTCGCAGATCGGCGACTACTCCGCAGTGATGGGGCAAATCAACCGGAACACGCTGGCCGTGGTGGAGTTTTTGCAGACGCATCCGGCAGTGGATCGCATTTTCTGGTCGATGCAGCCGGGACGCAGCCGGGATAATTATCTCGCGCTGGCACGGCATCCGAACGCGGTGGGCAGCATGCTTTCGTTCACATTGAAAGACAAGCCGCTGGCGTGGTTTTATGATCGCGCGCGACTGGCAAAGGGACCGAGCTTCGGCATGAAGACATCGCTGCTCTCGCCGTTTTTATACATGTCGCATTTCGACATGGTCATGACGTGCGCCGGCCGCGAGAAGCTCAACGCGATTGGCGTGCCCCCGGATGTGCTGCGCCTTTCGGTCGGATGCGAACCGGCGGCGGAAATCATCGACGCGCTGGCCGAGGCGTTGAGGTGAAACGAGGCCGCCGGGCGGCTGCGATTTCTACTTCGCCGGAGCGGGCGGGCCGGGATCGCGCGGACCGTAGGTAATGGCGTGGAGCGCGTCGATCAACGGCTGCTCGGCCTCGAAGATCACGCGGTATTGCGGCGAGCCGATGTATTGCGTGGTGCCCCCGGAACGGGTGGCAATGAAGAGGTCAATTTTGTCGGTGCGGGCCGCCGCGCCGCCGCTGAGCGCGATGGTGACTTCGAGCTGGTAAGCCCAGGTACGCTCCTCGCCGCCGATGTAGATGGTGTTCGCGAAGTCGTCGGAGACGAATTGTTTGACGCGAAGCGCGCGGAGTTGTGCGGCGAGCGCCTCGATCGAGGCGCGCCCCGCGGCGTCGGCTGCGAGCGGAAACGCGGCATCGAGGAGCACATTGCGACTGCCGAGATCGGTGAGCTTCAAGGCTGAGATTTGTGCGCCGGCGGGGAGTTCGCGGAGGAGGTGGTCGCGATACGCGAGCGGACTCGCGGGGATGTCGTCGAGGACATCGGGGGAAACGAGGTAAATGTAATTTTGATTGGTGACGCGGGCGTAGGTTTTCCGGTCGGTGCCGGAGCCGATCTGGAGCGTGATTGCGGGCGGCGGGATCGCGGAGCCGGACGCGGAAGCCGGTGCGGCAAAGCTGAGAGTGACCTCCCGGGCGGGACGCGTGGTGAAGCCGTAGTTTTCTTTTTCGGCATCGGAGGGCGCGTCGTTGACGAAGCCTTTTTCCTCGGTGTTGTCCTGAAGGACTTTGAGGCTGGCGAGCGTGTCGATGAGGCGGACGACGGCCTCATGGTCGGCGGCGGTGATTTGCGGGCCGTGATCGGCGGAGCGGCGGATGATCTGCCAGGGGGCGTTTTCGGGATTTCCGGTGGTTTCCAATCGCTGGAGGATGACCTCGCTTTGCTGCGCGGCGTTGATGGTGATGGAGGTGAGGGCGGCGCGGTTGAAATCGAGGATGACACGGTCGCGGAGATCCTGTTGCGCATCCCGAAGCGTTTTGACGAGGGCGTCGGGGATGAGGACGGTGAAGTAGGCTTTGCGTCCGTCGAGTTGCGCATAATAATCGGAAGCGGCGTCGGTGGATGCCGGTGCGGCGGCTGGCGCGCCGGGAACGCGGGCGCCGATGAGGAGGGTTTCGGTGCGGTTGTTGCCCTCGATGGTCACGCGAAGGGCGGGCGCGGCAAGGCTGTCGCGCGCAGGCGCGGAGGCGTCGGGTGTGTCGAGAAAGCGACCAACGCGCAGGCGGCGAAGGTCGTTGAGGGCGAGTTCGGTGTCGGTTTTGTTGGCGCGGGCCTGAATGGGCGCTTCGAGCGCCCAGCGATCGTTATCGCGGCGAACCCGGACGCGCGAACCGCCGGTGGGCTCGATGTTGAGGGAGCGGGCCTCGAAGACGTCGATCGAAAAGAGCGTATCGGCGCGCAGCGTGTCGAGCGCGACGTTGAGGCTTTCGGCGAGAGAGCGGAGGACGACATGGACGCGCTGGCCGTCGGGCGAGAGGATGTAGAGGCGGTTGCCGACCTTGGTCGGCGCGCCGATTTTCAAGGTAATGGCGCGCGCAGGCACGCCAGGGAGCGCGGCGGGGGTGAAGGTGAGGATGCGCCTGGGTTTTTCGAGGCCGTAGTCGTCGAGGGTCTGGCCGTTGGCGACGAGGTCTTTGACGGTGAAACTGGTTTCGGAATGGAGGCGCTGGAGGTCGGCGATGATCGGGCGGACGGCATAGGGGCTGGCGGGCCATTCGACGGGCGAGGTGATGATCCAGCTGTCGCCGCGGCGAGCGAGCTGGATGGCGGAGTCGGGGCGGTCGGGATCCTCGATGGCGATGGTCTGGATGTTCGAAGCTTCGGCGCCGAGAATCGTCGTGGCCTCAAGCGGATCGACGCTGGGCGGCCGCACGTAGAAAATGTAATAGAAAAGCCCGACGTTGAGCAGAAGGAGGGCGATGGTGACTTTGGTGCGCATGGCGTGAGTGGTTCGGAGCGGGTTTCGGGTTTTATCTTCTGCGCGTCCAGTAAACAATGAGACCCAGGAGGGCAAAGGCTCCGGGAACGGCGAATATGAGGATGTAGCGAAGGCGCGAGAGCTGGCCCTGGCCGAGGGCGAGCTGGAACTTTTCGATGGGACGCGCCGGAATATTGTCCTCCGTGCCGCCCGTGCCAAGCCAGTTGAGGGTGGAGAAAAAGATGGTGCTGTTGGCGCGCGCGCCAAGGCGGCCGTTGGCGATGAAATCCGAGCAGCCAAAGGCGGCGAGGCGTCCGACGGGAATGCTGAAGGGCAGGTCGTTTTTCGCGGTGATGCGCTCGGCAACGGTGACGACGGCCAGCGGGCCGGGAAGATCGGCGCCGGCGTCGTAACGCAAACGCTGGCCGCGCCGGATGGAACGGTAGGAAACCTCGCCCCAGGAGGTCGGCGAGGTGAGCACGAGCGGGGTTATGGAAAGGCCGGGGTCGGTGGCGCGCGAGGGCGCGGGACGCACGGAGCGGGTGGCGCCGAATTTGAGCGCGAGGTGATTGTCGGCGAGGGTTTGGGTGATGTAGTGCTGGTTGTTCGTGGTGAGGATGAGGTCGTCGTTCACGTCGCGTTGGCTGGAACCGGGAACGTCCAACATCCAGTTGTTGTCTGCCACGATGCCCCACTCGCGCAAGAGGTCTTCCAAGCCGGTGGGCGCGGTGCCGGGCGCGGTGAAGAGCATGAGGCGTCCGGCGCGCGCGGTCATGTAGCGGCGGAGGATTTCCTCCTCGTAGGCCTCGTAGGGATTTTGCGCGCCGGCGGAAATGATGAGCGTCGCATCGGCGGGGATTTCACGGGCGCGAGAAAGGTCGAGGACGCCGAGATCGTAGTTGCGGGCGCGGAGGGCGTCGCGGATTTCGGAGAGTCCGCGCTGCGGATCGACGCTGTGGGGATCCATTTCGCCGTGGCCGGTGAGGAAATAGATTTTTTTCTTCACGGGACTGGCGACGGTGAGGATGGCGCGGGTGAAGGCCTGCTCGCCGAGGAAGGCGACGCGCTGGTTGTCCTTGCGGCGGTAGAGTTCGTCGAGTGTGACCTCGCTGGGGCGGTCGCCGGCGAAGAAATGGATCGTGTTGGGTTTCAGGTTATCCCGCTCGGCGTCGCGGGGGCGTTGATAGACGTCGATGTAATCGATGCGAAGCGAGGCGTTGGCGTTCGTTTCGAGGGCGTAGGTGTATTCGCGGAGGAGGCCGGCGACGTCGTTGTTGATCTGGTCGAGGTCGGCGGGGGCGGTGTCGCCCGTGAGCGCCGCGTCCTTCGGAAACGTGACGACGACGCGGATCTGGATGGGCTGGTTGCGGCCAAGCTGCGCGAGATAGGCGCGCGTCTCGGCGGAAAGCGAGTGCTTGCGAAACTGCGTGATGTCGAAGCGCCACGCGTAGTGCAGCGCGAGGTAGTTGAGCCCGCCGAAAAACGCGACGAAGAGCAGCGCCTGCAAAACGAGGTTGGTGCTGCGGAGCCAGCGGGCGGCGCGGAAACTTTCGAAGATTTTCATCGGTTAGCTGTGAAGGATTTTCGCCTCCAGGCCGAGTATGCTGAGGATGAGGGTGAGCGTCGCGCCGCTTGCATAGAAAAGAAGCTGGCGCGTGTCGATGATGCCGCGGCTGAAATCGTCGAGGTGCTGAAAAATCTGCGCGCGTTGCACGACGGACTTGAAGGGCGAGAGCGTTTCACTGCTGAGCAGGTCGGTGTCGGACACGAAATTGAGCCCGAGGATGAGCGCAAGCAGCGTGAAGCAAAGAAAACCGGACACCGCCTGATTGCGCGAAAGCGAACTCGCGAAGATGCCGATGCCCACGAAAAAAAGGCCCGACACCGCGATGAAAAGATAACCGCCGATGAGCGGCCCGCGGTCAAAAAAACGCAAGTCGCCCGCGTATTTTTGGAGGATATAGAAAAAAACCGCCGTCGAACCCCAGAGAAGAATATAGAGGAAATAAGCCGCGCCATATTTGCCGAGGACCACCTCGGCAGTGCTGACCGGCGAGGTGAGAAGCGTCTCGAGCGTGCCGTGGCGGCGTTCCTCCGAGATGCTTTTCATCGTGAGCAGCGGCACCATGAAAAGAACGGGCACCCAGAAAAGCCGGAAAAAAACCGTGGCAGGCGAGATTTCCTGAGGCGCGGCGCTGTAGGCGGTGACCAGATCGACAAAAATCGATCCCATGACCGCCAGAAAAAACACCCCCGCGATGTAGGTGCCGGGATTTACCAGCAACATGCGGATTTCGTGACTGAGAATGGTGAAAAAGTGACGCATTGTGCGGAGAAATTCCAAATCCCGGCTACCAAATCCCAAAAAAATCCCAACGTCCAATGGACAAATCCCAAAGGGAGCAAACAGCGTGTCGGCGTGTGAATGGCGCGGGCATGTGACGGAAGAATATTAGAGCGCGGACGTTTTGTGTGAATGAATGTTTTTTGAAGTTTGGAGTTTGGGATTTGGAATTTATTTGGAATTTGGAGTTTGGGATTTGGAGTTTCGCCCCTTGGGCGCCTTCGGTGTATCAATGATGTCGCGGCTGCGGCGGGTCGCGACAAGAAAGACATCCTCAAGCGTGGGATGCTCGCGCACGAGACCGCGCAGGCGGAAACGCGCATCCGCGCCGAGCGAACGCATGAGTTGCTCGCCGATGGGATCGTCGCGGTCGGTGGTGAGATAAAGCGCGCGGAAGCCGTCGGCGTCGGGCGCGTTGGTCTCGCTGATTTTCAGGGTGGGCTCGACGGCAGTGAGCGCGGAGGAAAGCAAGTCGAGGTCGCCGGAGATTTCGAGTTTGTAAACCGAGTGACCGATGATGTCGCGCCGCAACTCGGCGGGCGTGCCCATTGTGACGACGCGGCCCTGGTTGATGATGAGCACGCGGTCGCAGGTGACTTCGATTTCGGGAAGGATGTGCGAGGAAATGATAACCGACATGCGCCCGCGAAGGCTCGCGATGAGGTCGCGCACGAGCTGGATTTGGTGCGGGTCGAGCCCGATGGTCGGCTCGTCCATGATGATCACGGGCGGCTCGGAAAGGATAGCCTCGGCAATGCCCACGCGCTGGCGAAAGCCCTTGGAAAGTTTGCCGATGATGCGGTGCCGCTCGCGTCCGAGATCGCAAAGCTCCATCACCTCGGCGATGCGCGAGGTGAGTTTGCGGCGGCGGAGCTCCTTGAGGCGTCCGCGGTAATGCAAGTATTCGGAAACGCGCATGTCCTCGGGCAACGGATTGTTTTCGGGCATGTAACCGATGAGGCGCTTGACCTCCTCGGGATGCGTGGCGACGGGAATATCGCAAACCCTGGCTGCCCCCGAAGTCGCGGGAAGGTAGCCGGTAAGGATGCGCATGGTGGTGGATTTTCCCGCGCCGTTGGGCCCGAGAAAACCGAGGATTTCGCCGCGCCGCACGGTGAAGCTGACATTGTTGACAGCCAGAAAGCCCGCGTAGGATTTGACGAGGTTTTGCACCTCGATGGCGGGCGAAGTCGGGACGGTCTGCGTGGAATCGTCTGGCATGTTACGTGCGTGTGTTGCGAGTGCGATGGCGTGTGACAGACATCAATGCACGCTTTCCGTGCCACTTGCAAAGCACGGAAATTGGCAGGGGAATCCGTCCGGTTGCCCGGATGTTTTTTGGCATTCCTAATCACGCTTTTTCCAATTTGGTCTTGCATAAAGCTCGAATCATAGAAAAATTGGTCTTCATGAAAGACCAATTTACCGATGTGGTGAGTGAAAAACTTGCCGACGCAGTTGAGATGGAGCTTCCCGCGGGCATACGACGCGAGCAAACCTTGCCCGATGTGCCGGGGAAGGCTCACGCAATCACGGGCATGAGGCGCGCGGGCAAGACGTTTTATTTGTTTCAGTGTCTTCGGGATGCGCTGGCGGAAGGTGTCGCCCGCGAGCGACTCGTTTATTTCAATTTTGAGGATGAGAGGCTCGGCACGCCGGAGACGGCGCAGCTTTCGCAAATCGTGGAATCGTATTACCGGCGCTTCCCGGACTTTCGGCGGAAGGAAGAGGTATTTTTCTGTTTTGATGAAATTCAGGTTGTCCCGGGATGGGAGCGTTTTACGCGACGTTTGATGGATTCCGAAAAGGTTCGCATTTTCCTGAGCGGGTCGTCCGCGAAGATGTTGAGCCGCGAGGTCGCCACGAGCATGCGCGGGCGGGCGATGGAAACGGTAATCACACCGTTTAGTTTTCGGGAATTTGCGACGGCGCGCCAAGTGGCGGTGCCTAATGGCGATGAGACGCCGTCCGCGCGCGCGCGTTCGTTGCTCCAGAAGACGCTGGACGACTATCTGCTCTTCGGCGGGTTCCCCGAGGCGGTGCGTGTCGCGGCGGAACGGGACAGGGTCGGCTTGCTGCAAGGCTATGTGGAAAGCGTGCTGTTTCGCGATGTCGCCGAGCGGCACGCGGTCGGCAACATAGTGGCGTTGCGTGCATTCGCGAGGCAGCTTTTGCGCAACCCGGCGCGCGAATTCAGCGTGAGCAAAATCGCCGCCGATTTCGCCTCGCGCGGCATCGCTGTGTCCAAGGAAACATTGCTGGCGTTTCTTGATTATTTTGAGGATGCGTTTCTGGTTTCCCCGGTCGCGATTTTCTCGCGTTCCGAACGCCGGCGCCAGGTCAATCCGCGAAAGTTGTATCTCGCCGACCACAGTCTGGCGTCCGCTTTTAGTCCGGCTGCCGGCCTCGATCGCGGACGACTGTTGGAAAACATGGTCGCGTGCGAACTGGCGCGCAAAACGCGCGAACTCGCCTATATCAAGACGGCGAGCGGGCGGGAGGTGGATTTCATCGCCACGGCCTTTGATGGCAGCCGGCATTTGATACAAGTGGCGTCCGATATTTCCTCGCGGCAAACATGGGAGCGTGAAGTCAAGGCGTTGATCGAGGCGCGGGAGGAGGCGCGGGACGCAACGCTCTGGCTGCTTTGTGAAACCATGCCGCCGCCGGATTTTGAAATGCCTGAAAAAACGAACGTGGTTCCGCTTTATCAATGGTTTTGCCGGAAGGAATTGAAAGGCTATTAGCCGTGCTGGATTTTAGTGTTTGCTCACATGGGAGAGCAGGTCTGCGTCATGTCTCCGCTCGCGCTCGGGCGTCGGCTTCGATGAGGGTTTTTATGCGGTCGAGCTCGGCTTTTACGGCGGTTTTGGTTGCGGCGAGGTTTAACTTTTTGCCTTTTGCGGGCTTTCCGGCATTTGCGAAGAGGTAGAATTTTATCTTCGGCTCGGTGCCGCTGCCGCGCGCGGCGAAGGTGAAGCCGTTCGCCAGCGTCACGAAATAGAGGTCTTGCGCGGGGATGCGCTCGCCGTCGACGTCGAGGATTTTGGCGCGTCCGAAATCCTGGAACTTCTTCACCGCGATGTCGCCGAATTTTTTCGGAGGGCTGTTGCGGTAGGTTTCGAGGATGCGCTTGATTTTCACCGCGCCGCTCGCGCCTTCGTAATAAATGTTGATTACGCCCTCGGTGTAGTAGCCGTGCTTGCGGTAGATTTCATCGAGGTATTCGGGCACGGTGAGCTTGCGCGTTTTCACGTAGGCGCAGAGTTCGGCGAACATGAGGCAGGCGGTGTTGCCGTCCTTGTCGCGCATGTCGTCGTTGCCGAGGTAGCCGTAGCTTTCCTCGTTTCCGAAGACGTAATAGGTGCTGTATTTCTGGAGCAGCTTCGCGCGGGTGGCGCGCGGCGTGCGGTCATAGTCGAGCGCGATGCCTTCCTTCGCGAGGAGGCGCGCCTTGAGCTGCTCTTCGTAGCCGCGAAGTTTGGCGGCGATCCATTTGAAGCCGGTCAGGGTGTTGATGACTTTCACGCCGTGGGCGTGTCCAATGGCGTCCTGGAGCGGCGTGGTGACGAAGGTTTTTATGAGGGCGATGTTTTTGCCGCCTTTTTTCGGGATGATGCCGAGCTGCTTGAGTTTCGCGATGCGGTAGTCGGCAAAGAGGACGCCGACCTGGTTGCCGGTGAGCAGTTCCATCTTGCCTGCCTTGTTGCGCACGGCGACGCCCATGCGGTCGCAATCGGGGTCGGTGGCGAGGACGACGTCGAGTTTGTTTTTCTCGGCGAGCGCGACGGCGATGGAAAGCGCCTCGGCGTTTTCGGGGTTGGGCGATTTGACAGTGGGGAATCGGGGATCCTCGGCGGCTTGCTGGGGCACGTGGGTGACAAGTGCGCCGGCAGCCTTGAGGAGGGGAATCGAGGTGATGGCACCGGTGCCATGGATGTTGGTGAAGGCGATTTTGAGTTTCGCTTTTTTGAAGACGGTTTTGTCGATGACGGATTGCGCGGCGACGGTTTCGTAGGCGGTGTCGGCAGTGCGGGAGAGGGTGATGACTCGGGAAAGGTCTTTGTCGAGATAGACGCCGAGTTCGGAGAGGGGAACGGCGTTGACTTGCGCGACGATGCCCTTGTCGTGCGGGGCGATGACTTGCGCGCCGTCCTCGAAGTAGGCCTTGAAACCGTTGTCGTGCGGAGGGTTGTGGCTGGCGGTGATGACGGCGCCCGCGTGGGCTTTCAGGTAGCGGACGCTGAACGAGAGTTGCGGCGTGGAGCGCGGTCCGTCGAAAATGCAGGCGGTGCCGCCGAGGCGGGTCCATGTGCTGGCGGCGAGTTCGCAGAAATGGCGCGAGAAGTGGCGGACGTCGTGCGCGATAACGAGCTTGGGCGAGTCGGCGCGGTGGACGCTGGCGAGATAACCGGCGGTGTAGCGGTAGAGGCCGATGACGGCGCGGATGAGCGTGAAATCATTGAGGACGTTGCTGCCGATGGCGGCGTGCTCGGGCGTGCCGAGCGGGGAAAGCATGCCGGTCTCGGCGGCGGCGGGAACGGCGCCGATGGTGCGTCCGCGCATGCCGCCGGTGCCAAATTCGAGGTAGCGATAAAAGCGATCGTTGAGCTCGGGCCAGGCTTCTTTTTCGACGAGCTCATCAATGCTGGCGACGGCCCATGTGGGGAGCGAGGCGGCGAGCCAGTCGGCGAGATTTTTGGCAGTCGAGGGAAGGATGTGGCCGGCTTTTTCGGCGGCTTGGATTTTTTCGAGAGTGCTCATGTCGATGCGGAAGATTACGGAAATTGCACAGAGGGCACGGAGGAGGCGCAGAGGCCGGAAAGCCCGTCCGGTTGATTTGATGATTTTATGCGAAAGTTCGGTTTTGAAATTAAAAGAATGAAAGCGGCGTTTTGCGTGAAGGTGCGCGCAATCTTGATGGCCTCCCCAAACTCTGCGCTTTCTCTGTGCTCTCTGTGTGATCGGCTTTTATTCGAGATAAAGGCCGTCGGCGACGGCGGGCTTGGTGGGAAGGCGGTTCCATGATTCGGCGAAGGTGTCCTCGTCGTATCCAAAAAGTGGCGACACCTCGACGGTGATTTTCGGGAGGCCGGTGGCGTCGGTTTCGACCGGGGCCTTGTTCGCATTGAGCCAGCGGGCGAACTGGCGGAGCTGGTCTTCGCAGCAGGTTTTCGGCGAGTCGAGGCCGGCGGCGTTTTTCACGGGGGAAAAATCGTTGGCGCGGAGGGTTTCGATGATGACGGGATTTTTTGCGTGCGGGACGGCGTCGAAGACGAACATCTCGAATTTCACGCCGTTGGGTTTTTCGGGTTTCACGGGGTTGCCCGCGGCGTCGATCGTGGGGATTTTTTTGTCGGCGCGGTGGAACGGAAGCTCGACGTCGCCGCCGCCGGCGGCCATGCGGCGGATGAACTTTGTATCCAAAATGTGGATTGCGATGCTGCCCGCGATGAAACGGAGCCTGCCCGTGGCCGGGTCGGTTTCTTTTTGCAGGGCCATCGGGAGATCGGAGTATTCGACGACGACGAGGCGGTTGTTCTGTATGCAGAAGTGCCCAATTTTTTCCTCGGCATAGGCTTTCGGGATCATTTTGGAGGACATCTCGGAGCGGCGCAGGAGATGCCAGCCGATGAACGCGGGGTCGATGACGCGGATGAGGGGATTGTCCACCTGAAAATAACTGAGCGTGTCGATGCCCTCGCGCTCCATGATGTCGAGCGCGCCGGAGCGCTGGAGCGCGCGGAGCGAGCCGCCATGTCCGTCGGGGGACATGGCGATGGAGGATTTGGTTTCGAGGAGGATTTTGCCGTTCGGGTCAACGGCAGGCATGCGGCCCTGCCGGAAGAGGTGGACGCGCGAAGGCGAAAGGCCGAACCAATCGTGCTGCTTGAAAAAGGCCTCCGTGGCGGCGTGGTTCACATGGCTGGTCATGATGAACCAGTGGATGGGTTTTCCGTAGTGAAGACCGGCGGCCCGGATTTTTTCGGCGAAGACTTGAAAGAGGGTTTTCTTTTTGAGCGGCGTGACGGGATAGGTGCCCTTGGGTCCATCGTAGCCGAGGCGCGTGCCCTGCCCTCCCGCGACGACAAAAGCGGCGACGCGACCGGCGCGAAGGGCGTCCTCGCCTGCGGTTTTCGCGGCGGCCCAGGCGGCGGCATCCCCGCCGTTTTCGGGAAGCGGCTCGTAGGGGGCGGGCGTGAGGCCGTCGAAGTTGAGCGCTGCGGAGGCGTTGCCCGCGACGAGCGTGCGGTGGAGACGCGCGGTTTCATCGAGGTCAATTTCGGCGGCGTCGGCGAGGAGGTGTTCGCGGGCCGCGGTGTCGAGTTCGTCGTAAAAAGCAAAGACGTGTCCTTGCCCGGCGCGTTTGAAAGCTTCGATAATGTCAGTGGTGGCCATGTCGCAGTAATCGGATCGAGTGGTGGCTTGCGTGAAGGTGTATTGAAAAAAACGCAGGGCCGCGCACGCAATGCTTATGTGCGGCTGTCAGCGTCGGGGGCGCTGCTGCTGTTGCTGCGGAGGCGGCGTCGGGATGTTTTCGGCGGGAAGCGGGGGAAAAAGGGGATCGGTCGTCGCGGGAACCTCGAAATTGTAGATCAACTCGCCCGGTTTTGCGTAACCAAGACGGCGGCGAATGATCATCTCGACAAATTCGGGATCGGTGCGGAGGCGTTCGAGGATGCGCTGGCTTTCGATGAGTTTTTCGTTCGTCTCGGAATAGCGCAGGGCGAGTTGCTCGCTGTTTCGGACGAGCTCCTTGTTTTCGCGGCGCAGCTCGGAATACTGCCACATGAAGTAGCCCGCAAGGACGAGCATTACCGCCGTTGCGATCATGAGGAAAATGGCATTGATGCGAGGGAACTTCACGACCGATGAATGAGCGCGAGAAAAGACCCGCAGCTTTTTTATGTAAAGCCGTTTGCAGGGAAAATTATTAACAGCGGGCAATGCCGGCAGGCCGGTTTCGCGCACGGAGCCACGCTTGCATCGCACTTCGCGTGCTTGCGCGGGTCTCAGCCTTCTTCAAACTTCCGTCACAGTTTCGATTTTCAATCTCCGCTCACAGAATGATTCCGCCGCGTCTTTTTTCCGCGCCTGCGCTCGCCGCCTTGCTTGCCGTTTTCCTCTGCCAAGGCGCCGCTTTTGCCGACCTGCCTCCGGGACTCGCCGCGCCCCAAAAAACCGCCGCCACGCCGCCGCCTCTGCCGCCCAAGCCAAAACAGCGCCCCCAAATCGACACCGAACGCGCCGACAGCGAGCTGCGCCAGATCGTCGCCGACGAAAAGGCGACTTTTGCCGCTGCCGAGGTCGCCGGTGATAAATTCGACCCCGAGAATTTTCGTTCGCAAATGCAGCAGCTCACGCAGCGCTACGACCGCTTGCTTCGCGTAAATCCCAATTACGTGGCGGGCAACGTCGCCTACGGACTGCTTCTCGGCAAAATCGGCATGAGCCGCGAAGGCGCCGCCTTCATGTACAAGGCCAACGAACTCGACGACAAACTGCCCGTCGTCAAAAACCAGCTCGGCAATTTTTGCGCCGAGGAAGGCCGCCCGCTTGAAGCCTATATTTTTTATCAGGCGGCCATCGCGCTCGACCCCAAGGAACCGCTTTATTATTATCAACTTGGCACCCTGCTCGCCGAGGCGCGCGACACGTTTCTGAAAGACGCCCCCGGCATGTGGTCGCGCGAGAAAATCGACGAAGCCATGCAGGCCGCCTTCTTGCAGGCCACCGAGCTCGCTCCTGGCGACTGGCGTTACGCCTATCGTTACGGCCTGTCGTTTTATGATCTCCAAACAGGCGAATGGGAGGCCGCGTTGCAATTTTGGGAAATCTTTGAGACCAAGCTCAAGCCCGGCATCGAGCAACAAGTCTGCCGCATCCACGCCGCGAAGGTTTTGGGCGAGCTCCGCCGCATCAAAGACGCCCAAGCCAAGCTCGACACCGTGATTGCCAACGAACTTCTGACCCAAAAAATGTCCGTCACGCTCGAACTCGACGCCCTCCGCAAAAAAGGCGTCGCCGACCAAAGCGACGCGGTAAAAAACCAAACAGATAACGACACCCAATCCGATGGCGTTTCAAAATAAAACAGCCGGTTGATACAAACGGGAATCGTAAAATAACGCGTGCGACAAGGAGGGGAGACATTCTTGTCGCCCGACGCACTGAAGTCCCGCCCGGTTTGAAAAATTTGAAAGCAAAAAAGAGCAAGGCTTGCGCCTCGTCCCGCGGCTGGAAAGCCAGCGCTCCCTGTCGCACGCGTTTTTCGAAAGGCGCTTGTATCCAAAATTTAAATACCCTGTGCGTATGGACGTGCATCAATACAGCGTTTGTAACGTAATGTGCACGCTACATGACAGAAAAAAGGGAATGAGAAAGAGGAGGCCAGGGGTAAGAGGAGCGTAGGAATGAAAAGGTGCGAACGAGCAGACGCGAGTCCTCGCGCAGGAAGGAGCGGATGATGTCTTCGAGCCCGGAGTAAAAAAAGGCTTTTGGCCCGATGGCCGTGTTTCTTGAGCGCAGCGCCGCCAGGGGCCTGCACGCGCAGGCCATTGCGGTAGGCCATGACAAAAGCCACGGCCAGCACCGCGCACAGTCCCTCAAGACTTTTGCCCTCGCTCAAATGTGTGTTCTCAAACCTCAAGTCCGGGCTCTTGAGGTGTGCAAAAAACGACTCGACTGCCCATCGCAACCGGTAGAGATCAAGGACCTGCGCACCGCAAAAACGGTTGCTTGCGACCAGCAGACGGCCCGCGCATCGCGGGGCTATTGACCTGCCGCCAAAGTAAGCATTCTGGGAGCACATCTTCAAACGCTCATGCCGGTGTTTTTTTTCCAGCGCGCGCGGCTGCCCAGCCAACCCGCTTTGTATGGCCCGATCCAGATGTTCGATTTGACGCCCACCACATAGGCGATGCCACGCTTGTCCAGATGCCCGAGCTAGCGCCTGCCGCCAAACTCGCGATCCATGAGCAGCACGCGCACGCGCCGCCGGCCGAGCACTTGAAGCGCCCTTTCGAGCAGGCGCATGCGTGAGGACGGACTCGAGCAGCCCCCGGCGCTGCGCTTTGGCAGGGAACACCAAACAATGGGAACACACATCTCAAGCACCACGCCGATGAAAAGCAGGTTGATCGGCGTTGAGCCGAGTTGCCACAGGCTCCGATCCACTGCCAGGGCAAAGCCGTTCTTGGGCGTGGGCAGAAGGCTGAGGATGAGCCGCCCCACATCAAGCACGGGCAGATCGAAATCTTTGGAAGCGCCGGTAGGCCGAAGAAACCTAGCCATTGCGATGAGAGCATAAACTCAAGAGCACGAGATTGACCGTGCGCTGTAAGAGCACCGAGCCGATGAACAGTGCAAAGCAATTGAGCCGGGCTTTGTTCCAGGAGAACTTGCCAGCCAGAGCGCCGGCAATTTGATTTATGAATGTGGCGACATGGGGCCGCTTTGATATTGTATTTTTTTCACACGCAAGCTCTTGGTGTTCATGCCATCCACTCAAATCTCTTTTTCCTTTTTTTTGTCATGTAGCGTGCGTATTACGTTACAAACTCCGTTTACATTTTTTCACCGTCCTGACGCTTCATTTTTTCCGCATTGCCGACTTTTTTCACTCCTCACTCTTCACCCTTCTTCTTTCACCTTTCACCCTTCTGAATATGCGCGCCTTTGCGGTATTCGAGCGGGGGGACGCCGTAGGCCGCGTGGAAGGCGCGGCTGAAGGTGTAAATCGACAAAAACCCGCACATCTCCGCAATCTCGCTCACGCGGCGCGAACTGAGCCGCAGGAGGCCGCGCGCCTTTTCGAGACGCAGCCGCCGCACGTGCCTGCCGATGCTCACGCCGCAGGATTCGCGAAAACGCGTCCGCAGGTGACTCGCGCTGATTCCCAAGGCCGACGCCATTTCCTTCACGCTCGGGGGCAACGAGCGGTTTTCCGCGAGTTCGTTGACTTTTGTCATCAGGCCCGCGCCGCCCGCTGCAACACCGCCCTGCGCCGCATTTGCCACCGCGCGTTTGCGTCCGCTTGTCGCGCGGGAGCGTTTGATGTGCATGAGCAGCAGGGCCAGCAGCAGGGTTGTCAGGTCGTCCGTAGCCGCGCCTGTCTTCAGGTAGGCCGCGACCAGATCCGTCACGGCGCGGGCCATGGGCGGGGTGATGTCAAACGGCTGGTAGCGCAGCGTCTCGATCGAGGGATCGTTGACCATGTCGAACGTGATGAACAGCCACTGGAGCGCGTCGCGTTGAGCGTCCATGTAATCGTGGAACTGGAATGGGAACACCAGCAGCCCCTGGCCCTCGCGCAGCGAGATGTCGTTGTCGTCCACGCGCACTGTCACGCCGGTGCGCAGCGCGAGGATCAGCACGAAGCGATGGTGCAGGGCGCGCCCGCGTTGCGGACGGTTCAGGTCGGACGCCGAGCGGCGGCAGAAGCAGATGATGTTGTCCGGCAGCGAAAATGGCGCCGCCCGCCTGCCCACCAGCGGCGGACGCACCGGCGACGGCAGCAGGGCCAGCAGCTTTTCGAGCGAAGGCGCCTCACCAGGGGCTGTTATTTTTGTTAAAAACATAATCGTTCCTGCAATTTCATAAAGGCTGCGCATCGACTATCCTTGACAAGCCTTAAAAGCACCCGAGCTGCAAAAAACGCCATATTGCCAAACCAGCGAGCCTTTCCAGCGATGATCGCCCAGCACACTCTTGCACCCAACCGCTACGAGCACGTGGCGCTTGCCGTCTTCAAAAACAACGCCGAGGCCTCGCGTTCCGTCGCGCAGGAAATCGCCGCCCTCATCCGCCAGCGCCAGCGCCAGGGCCGGCAGGCCGTCCTCGGTCTCGCCACCGGCTCCACGCCGCTCGGGCTTTACGCCGAGCTCGTGCGCATGCACCGCGAGGACGGGCTCAGCTTCGCAAACGTCGTCACCTTCAATCTCGACGAATACAGCAATCTCCCGCCCGAACATCCGCAGAGCTATCGCTATTTCATGCAGGCGCATCTGTTCGGCAAAATCGACATTCCTGACGCCAACACGCATGTCCCCGACGGAATGGCGCCTCCCGCCGGTGTCGAGGAATACTGCCGCCGCTACGAACAGGCGATTGTCGACGCCGGCGGCATCGACATCCAGATTCTCGGCATAGGCCGCACGGGGCACATCGGCTTCAACGAGCCGGGCTCGGCCCGCCGTTCGCGCACCCGCCTTGTCACGCTCGACCCGCTCACGCGCCGCGACGCCGCCAGCGATTTCGGCGGCGAGGAACACACGCCGCGCCACGCCATTTCAATGGGCGTGCGCACCATCATGGACGCGCGCCGCATCATCCTGCTGGCCTGGGGCCAGCACAAGGCCGCCATCGTCCGGGCCGCCGTCGAGGGCGAGGTGACGCCGCAGATTTCCGCCTCCTTCCTTCAGGAGCACGACAACGCCGTCTTTGTCGCCGATCAGGCCGCTGCCAGCCAGCTCACCCGTTATCGCGCGCCGTGGCTGCTCGGCCCGCTCGAAGACCAGGGGCTCGCGTGGGATGCCCGCATGACGCGCCGCGCCATCATCTGGCTCTCGCTCAGCCGCAAAAAAGCCATCCTCAAGCTCACTGACGACGATTACAACGAATCCGGCCTTCAAGATCTCCTCCGCATCCACGGCTCCGCCTATACCGCCAACCTTGCGGGTTTTTACCAGATGCAGCACACGATCACCGGCTGGCCCGGCGGACGCGACCCCGCGCGCACGCGCCAGGGCGACGCGCCCTCCCGTCCGCTTCAGGCGTCCAGCGCCGGTGTGTTTCCCAAGCGCATCCTCGTTTTTTCCGCGCATCCCGACAACGACGTGATCGGCATGGGCGGCACGCTTTGCCGCCTCGTCGAGCACGGGCATCAGGTGCACGTCGCCTATCAAGTGTCCGGCTCCAATGCGATTTCCGACGAGGCGCTCTGGCGCTCGCTTCTCTTTGCGCGCGACGGCATCGCGCTTGCGAATCCCGATGTGAAGGATTCCGGCGCATCCCTTGCCGCGCTCTGCACGGCCTTTGAAACCAAGGGCGCGTTTCCCGCCGCGCCCGAAATCGCGCGCCTGAAGGGTCTCGTGCGCCGCCACGAGTCGATGGCCGCGGCCCGCGTCTGCGGCGTCCCGCTCGATTTCTTGCACTTCCTCGACCTTCCCTTTTATCAGGACTCCGCGAGCCGTCATCGCCAGCTCACCGACGCCGACTTGCAGATCATGCGCGGAATCCTCGACGAAGTCCGCCCGCACCAAATCTTCGCGACCGGCGATCTCAACGACCCGAACGGCACGCACCGCCTCTGCCTCAACGCGCTCCGCAACGCGCTCGCGCTTTGCGCTGCCGACAAGAAACCGTGGGTCGCCGAAACCGAACTCTGGCTCTATCGCGGCGCCTGGGCCTCTTGGTTGCCCGACGAAATCGACATGGCTGTGCCGCTCAGTCCGCAGGAAGTCCTGCGCCGCCGCCGCGCGATTTTCCGCCATGCCTCCCAAAAGGACACCGCGCTTTTCGCGGGCGACGACCAGCGCGAGTTCTGGCAGCGCAGCGAAGATCGCAGCCGCGCCATCGCCGACACCTACAACACCCTCGGCCTCGCCGAATACGAGGCCATCGAGGCTTTCAAGCGCTATTCCCCCGATGAATTCCTCGGCCATGTGCAGCTCTGACAAGGCGGCGCGGGCGTTTGCCGTCCGCGCCGGCTGACACGCGCTTTCCCGGCGCAGTCAGGAATATCCGTGCCACCCCGTCCCCCCTTTTTTAATTTCCCTATGTCCTCCACAACTCCCGTCCAAAACCTGGAAAAACCAACGTTCTACGGCCGCTACCTCCTGCTCATCGCAGGACTCGGCGGACTTCTCTACGGCATCGACGTCGGCATCATCTCTGGCGCGCTGCCCCACCTTGATGCGACTTCCGGCTATACTCAGGCGCAACTCTCAATGGTTGTTGCTGCGGTTCTCCTCGGAACCGTGCTCTCGTCTCTTTTTGCCGGTGCGCTCGCGGATCTCTTCGGACGCAAGTCGATCATGATCGTCAGCGCGCTGCTTTTTGTCGCGAGCATCCCCATCATCTGCCTTTCCAGTTCGATCGGCATGCTCGTCGCCGGCCGTCTCCTTCAAGGCATCAGCGGCGGGCTCATCGGCGTGGTCATTCCCCTGTATCTCGCGGAGTGTCTCAGCGCAAAAACGCGCGGCAAGGGTACGGGCCTGTTCCAGCTTTTGCTGACCGTGGGCATCGTTGCGGCAGCGATTCTCGGGCGTTATTACGCCAGCCACGTGGAAAGCGTGGAAAACATGCCGGGATCCACGCCGGAATTGATTTTTGCTGCGAGGGACTCTGCGTGGCGTAACATTTTCTGGGCCTCGATCATTCCCGGCATCGCCTTTTTCGCAGGTGCGTTTTTTGTGACCGAATCGCCGCGCTGGCTCTTCCGCCGCAACAAAAAGGACGCCGCCTTGCGCGCCCTCATGAAGGGCAATGGTGAGCAGGCCGGACGCGCCACGTTTGCCGAGATGGAGCAGGCCGAGGCGCAGGCGAAGACCGTCAGCTCCGTGCAAAAGGTCAAGGACAGTCTCCTGCGTCGCAAATACGTAATACCATTCCTGATCGCCGTCGTGATTCTCGCATGCAACCAAGCCACTGGCATAAACTCTGTTCTCGGCTATGCGGTGAATATCTTCAACCAAGGCGGACTTGTCGGGAGAATAGGCAATGACGCTGATGTACTGCTGAAAGCGGTAAACTGCATCATGACCGTGGTCGCTGTTGCGCTCGTTGACCGGAAGGGTCGCAAGTTCCTGCTGAAAGTAGGCACTGGGGGCATCATTATTGCGCTCGTCTGCGCGGGTTTTCTTTTCCGCCACATCGAGACGAGCCGCGAGAACGTGACATCCGCCGTCGTGCCAATGGTGGACAAGGCGGGCAACACCCTCGTCATAGACCTCGCCTCACCTGCGACGCGCGAGGCGTTGAAACCCGGGCTTGGCGGCGACACGCAGATCCTCGTCTCGTATTCATACGGCAACTACAAAAACGTCGCCTTCGTCAGCACTGCGTTTAAGGACAAGGTGCTCCGTGTCGCGCCGCCGAAGCCGAAGGATTTAGAGGACAGCGTGATCGGAGCGTTTTTCCGCAAGCTGCATCTCAATCCTTTTGCCAAGGCCATCGGGGCGGACACCGCGCCGCTCGTCATCACAAAGGCCTCCTATGGCGCGCAGCCGAGCGCGACGACCGGCTGGCTTGTTGCCGCGTGCTTCATCGTGTTCATTGCCGCCTTCGCCTCCGGCCCCGGCGTGTGCGTGTGGCTCGCGCTTTCGGAACTGATGCCCACGCGCATCCGGTCGAACGGCATGTCCATCGCGCTCCTGATAAACCAGTTTGTCTCCGCGACCATCGCCGCGATTTTCCTGCCGGTCGTGGGCGCGGTCGGCTACTCGACGATGTTCTTTGTCTGGGCCGGATTTACCGTCATTTACTTCTGCACGGCCGCGTTTGTGATGCCCGAGACCAAGGGCCGCACGCTCGAGGAAATCGAGGAGCATTTTGAAGGCAAAAGGAAGCTCTCCTGACGTGCCGAGGCCAGGCCGTTTGATTTTTGCGCAATACAAACACAACAAAAACGAAAGAACCCGAAACCACGTCATGAAACTTGGAACCCTGATAATGCTCGCCTCCCTCGCCTTCGCCGCGAATCACGCCATTGCCGCGCAGACGGCCCCGCCGCCGATCATTCCCCTGCCCGCGAAAGTCACTTATCCGGCGCAGGGCGCGGCAAAATCCGTCGCGCTCACCGACCGCCATGTTGTTGTTTGCGCCGATGGCAATTTCGCCCACATCGTGTCCGACACCCTCCACAGATGGTCGGACATCCGCATGGGAATTTATCCCGACGCCGCGACGGCGCGCGCGGCAAACGCGAAGACCATCACGGTCGATTACGCGTCCGCCGCCGACATTCCTGAGCTGCGCAACGCCGAGGGCTACAGCCTCGAAGTCGCCGCGTCCGGCGATGTGTCGATTCGCGCGAGCACGAAGGCCGGCGCGTTTTACGCGCTCCAGACTTTGGCGCAACTGCTCGAAAAAGGCGCGACCGGCGGCTGCTCGCTTCCCGTCGTCACGATCCACGATGCGCCGCGCTTCGTCTGGCGCGGTTTTCTGGTGGATTCGGGCCGCTACTTCGTCGGCGTCGAGTCGATCAAGCGCACGATCGACACGATGGCGCTCTTCAAATACAACCGGATGCACTGGCACCTGACCGAGGATCAGGGCTGGCGCATTGAAATCAAAAAATATCCCAAGCTCACCCAGGTCGGCTCATGGCGTTCGTCCTCGCCCTCGTGGGGCGACCGCTCGAAACCCGACGGCCTGCCGCACGGCGGCTATTACACGCAGGATCAGGTCCGCGAAGTCGTCGCCTATGCGAAGCAGCGTTTCATCACCGTCATTCCCGAAATCGAAGTCCCCGGCCACAGTTCCGCCGCGCTCGCCGCGTATCCGGAGTTCGGCAACACCGACATCCCCGGCTACGCCCCGTTTGTGCAAACCACCTGGGGCGTGAAACCCTACACCTACGCGCCGAAGGAGGAGACATTCCGGTTCCTGCAAGATGTGCTCGACGAAGTGTGCGAACTCTTCCCGGATGCGCAGTATATTCACGCCGGCGGCGACGAGGCTCCGAAAAAACAATGGGATGCCTCGCCCTTCGCCAAATCGGTCATGCAAAAAAACAATCTCAAGGATGCCAACGAGCTTCAGGCGTGGTTCCTGCGCCGCATCGAAAAACACCTGAACTCCCGCGGACGCCAGATGATCGGCTGGGACGAGATCCAGGAGGGCGGCCTCTCGCCGACCGCCGTCATGATGGTGTGGCGCGACTGGAAATGGGCCCGCCACGCGCTCGACCAGGGGAATAATATAATCCTCACCGAGCGGATGCATTGCTATTATGATTACACCCCGGGCAATCTGCCGGACGATCCCTATTATCATCTCATAAGCGCGTATCAAAAACCGCCCCGCGTGATCACGCTGGAAAAAGCCTACAGCTTCGAGCCCATCTCCAACGGCATCCGTCCCGAGCAGGAAAAACAAATCCTCGGAAGCCAGGCGAATCTCTGGGGCGAGTATTTGTATGACTGGAACAAGGCCGAGTTCCTCCTCTTCCCTCGCGCCTTCGCGATGGCCGAGGTGACATGGAGCCCGAAGGACGCCCGCGACTGGCAGAGTTTCCAAAGCCGCGTCCCTGCCGCCCTGAAGCTCCTCGACAAAATGAAGGTCAACTACCAGCGCGCCGACGGCAGCGCAGCCCTTCCCACGCCGACCAGGAAATAACCCTCGCGCAATCCGCGCCAGTATCGTTTGCAAAGAACCCGGCATTCAAACGCGAATGCCGGATTCTTCTTTTATAAATACCGCGCGGCGCTTCGCGCGCCGGACGATTTTATTTTAGACAGAATTAACAGAATCAACAGAATATCCTGTCTCTCATTTTGTTCATTCTGTTAATTCTGTCGAAAAACCAAAACATGAAAAACAAACTGCCTCTCGCCGCCGGCCTGCTCGCTTGCACCGTTCCCTTCCTCGCGGCAAAGGAAAGCCGTCCGAACATTGTCTTCATCCTTGTTGACGACCTCGGGGTTTCCGACATCGGCGCTTATGGCGCGGATTTTTATGAAACGCCGAACATCGACCGCTTGGTCGCCCGCGGCATGCAATTCACAAACGCCTACACGCCCGCGCCGATATGCGCCCCCGCCCGCGGCGCGGCCATGACCGGGAAGCATCCGCTCAAACTCGGCATGTGGAACCATTATCATCACATCCCCGCAAGCGAGACCACCGTCGCCGCGCGCCTCAAGGACGCCGGCTACGCCACCTGGCATGTCGGCAAATGGCATTGCGGAAGCCCGTCCAACCGCACGCTGCCGCACGATGTCGGCTTCGACGTCAATATCGCCGGATGGGAGGCCTGGGCGCCCGCGTCGTATTTCTGGCCTTACAAAAAAGACCGCAACCGCCCCATCGAAAAAGTGCCGACGCGCTCGCGCGTGCCTGGCCTTGAGGAAGGTGGGCGCGAGGGCGAGTATCTCACCGACCGTCTCACCGACGAGGCGCTCAAGCTCATAAACAACCACGACACCGAAAAACCATTTTTCCTCAACCTGTGGCATTTCGCCGTCCACACGCCCATTCAGGCCAAGCCGGAGAAAATAGAAAAATACCAGAAAAAGGCCAAAACCGGGCGCTATGCGGCGATGAAGATGGAGTATCTTTATGACGCCAAGGGGACGCGCCACGTCGAGAATCCAAACATGGACGACCTGTGCCCCGTTTACGCCGCCATGATTGAGAGTGTGGACGAAAGTGTCGGCAGAATCGTGGACGCCCTTAAACGCAAGGGCGTATACGACAACACGCTCTTTATATTCTATTCCGACAACGGTCCGCTGACCCAGCGTTTTATAAAAACCCCGTATCGCGGCGGGAAAAACTCGACCTACGAGGGCGGCATACGCATGCCCGCCGCGCTGGTATGGGAGGCAAAAATAAAACCCGGCTCAAAAAGCGATGCCGATATAAACATTTATGACCTGCCCTACACTATGCTCGACGCCGCCGGCACCGCGTTTCCAGACGGGCACGATGGCGACGGCATGTCGCTCCTGCCCACCGCGACCGGAAAGCAGCCCGCGCCGCCCTCCCGCTGCTTTGTGTGGTATTTCCCCAGCACCCGGATGCATTGGGGCCAATACGCAAGCGCCGCGATGAAGGACGAGGGAAACTGGAAATACCAGATGCTTTTCAACGGCGAGTCTGATGAGCTCTATGACCTGAACACCGACCCGCGCGAGACGAACAACCTCATCGCCAAGCATCCCGAAAAGGCGGTTGAAATGGAGCGGCGCTTGAGGGCCGAGTTGCAAAAATACCATGCCTCCATGCCAAAGCCCGACGAGATTTACATAGACAACGTCGAACGCCGCCTGCGAGGCGAACCCGCCGTGCGGGTCACTGATCGGAATTATTGAGGCGGCTGCGGATTCTCACAGCCCGGCGTCCCGGAAGATCTCCGAGGGCAGTTTTTTTAGCGCGCTGGCGACCCGGACAATGTTCTCGAAGGAGATGTTCTTTTCGCCGCGTTCTATTTGCCCGATATACGTCCGGTGAAAACCGCACAGCTCCGCGAAGTCTTCCTGACTCATTTTAGGGGCAAATCCCTTGCGCGCTTTTTTGATTTCTTGCCCAAATCGCGCCAGTTGTTCTGAGCATTCATTTCGCGGCATTTCGGATGCAAAGATATCGATTTTGCAGCCGATAAATCTACAGCCGTTAAATCGCTTTTTACTTGAAATGATGCCGATAAATAGCTTTTTTGAGGCTTCAACTCCTTAAAAACTTCAAAAATCATGAAAACGCCTCATCTCTTAGTTGCCGTCGCCGCTGCTCTCCTGTTCGCCGGTTGCACATCTATCCCGTCTCGTTTTACCCAAGACCCAGCTATGAGAAAAGGATTGGGATATTGCATTGAAAACGAAACAGAAGCCGGGTTCACCCTTGAAATTGTTGTCATGCGTTACAGTTACGCTCCAAATCCCGATAGAGTAATTCAAGAAGGTCGTGAACTTTTTGTTCAAGTTGCGAAAACACTCGCAAAACGTAGATATAAAACAATAGAGCCAATATCAAAGGCAGATTTGCAAGTCACGGCCAATCGGAATCTAACAGACGCGCGTTATCTAACTTTCGTTATTGGGAGAGTTGTTTATAGCAAAAGCCTATGAACATCAATACCACAACATCCCATGCCCGCCCTTATGAAGATTAATGTTACTATATTATCCGAGAAAGGTCATGCTGCTACATATTATTTTAACCTTTATGACTTTGATTCATCGAAGCCTCATATCGTCGTGCCAGAGAGAGAAGAGAATGAGACTCTGATTGAGTCTGATGTATACAAGAGATTTTTTCTCATCCGGGATGCGCTTAATATACAGCGATTGCCGACGGGATCAGTCGCTCGCGCCTGTCGGATGGCCGGTTGAGGACACGCACGGTTTTTTCGCCATTCTTCGGACCTGCCACCCACGCCGCGATTGCGGACGAGCCGCCGCCGTCGAGATTGACGGCGTCATGCGAGCCCAAATACGCGAGATAATCGCGCAAACTCGTCAGATCCATACCTGCGCTCAGCGGCGAGCGTCCGTCCACGAGCACGAGCAAAGCCCGCCGCCCGTCCGCATCCACGCCGATGGCGCTGCGCGGATGCCGGACTGTCCAAAAAGCGCCGTTTCCGTCCTGCAACTTTCCGGCTGCAATCAACTGCGCATGCCCGGCCACCGCATGACGCACGTCGTCCGTCCGGATGTCCCCGGGCAAATCCGTCAGCTGCCACTCGATTTCCAGCGATGAACCCTCCTTCAGATCGCGAAAAAATCCCGCCGCCTGCGGCCCGGCCACAATCGCCAGCTCGTCGTCCGCCAGTTCGCGTGGTCCGCGACCGGGTTCCGCGCGTACCTCCAGCACCTTTGCTGTTACGCGCGCGCTTCCATTCTGCGCGACCGGCGCGGGGACCAGCCGGCGCATTACGATTTCAATCGCCCCGTGCCCGCGCAAAAACGGCGCCGCCGGATCGGGTGTGCGTTTCCACGGCGGGCAATACAAAACCGCCTCGCGCTCTTGGAGCATCGGACGGTTGACGCCGGCCAGCGGCAGCTCGCGATTGCCCGCTTTTATTTTTCCCTTCCATTTCGGAGTCCCGATCATCACGCGGCCATCGGCAAGCGAGAGCACCGCCGTCGGATAACCTTTCAGTGCCGGTTCGCGCAGCAGCCAGCCGTTGCGGACCACCAGGCCAAAGGAGACCTGCGTCGCCTTGATGTCGAAGAACGACGCATTGATCGCTGCGAGCGCGCCCGATTCGCGCAGCATCCGGCTCGGCGTGAAAGTCGCGACATATTCCTTCGGGCGCGCCCGCTTTTCCATCTGCGTTCCCACCCAGGTTTCCAACCGGCGCGCGCCGGGCTTGAGATCGACGGCGAGTATGTGCGTTTCAAACGGCATGCCGCCTCGTTCGCCGGATGCCGCGATCCAGACCAGCCCCGGCGCGAGTTGCATGCGCCGGATGTTCTCGCGCTCAAAAAAGCCCTCGGGCTCGGCCCACCGGACGGCGTCCCTGCCAAGGACGACGCCCGCCAGCAAAAACAGGCACGCGCATGTGAGGAAAAGACGGCGCGGCATGAAAAAATGACGCGCGGACATTTCGGGAGAGGTTGGTTTTTTCATGAGGAATGCAAAAAGGGAGGGGATGTTTGGCGGGTTTTTGTCCATCGGCTTCCAGTCGCTCAATCTAACTGCGGGCCGCGGATTGTGTTATCAAGCGCAATTGGCCGGCCCCCGGGCTGGGCGGGAAAAACAGAGCGCGCTTTCGCGCCGGAACATTTCCCTCTCGAAATCAGGCGCCGTGTGTTTGTATTTGTTATCCGATGTCCGATTCATCTGTCGTAACTCTTCGGGAGGTCAGGCGCCGCCGCCGGCAGCTTTATCTGCGTGTCGCAATCGTTGTCGTCTGTTTGATCGTGGCCGCCGGATGCGCCTTTGCCTGGCGCTTTCACCAGCGCATGAAGGCCAGCCTGCCGCAACTCGACGGGGCCGCGCCGCTCGCCGGTCTTTCCGCCGATGCCACGGTGACGCGCGACGCGCTCGGCGTGCCGTCGATCGCCGCCGCCACGCGTGCGGATGCCGCGCGCGCCTTGGGTTTTCTTCACGCGCAGGATCGCTTTTTCCAGATGGACCTCACCCGCCGCCGCGCCGCCGGCGAACTTTCCGAACTTTTCGGGGGAAAAACCCTTGCAGCCGACAAGGCCGCGCGCATTCACGGCCTCCGCGCCATCGCGCAAAAATCCCTCGCGCTCCTGCCTGACACGCAACGCGCGCTGCTCGACGCCTACACGGCCGGCGTGAACGCGGGTCTCGCCCAGCTGCGCGAGCCGCCTTTCGAGTATCTCCTCCTCGGCGAAAAGCCGCGCCCGTGGCTGCCGGAGGACAGCATTTTGGTCATTCACGCGATGGCGATGGACATGCAGCATCCCGATGGTGTTTACGAGAGCACGCTCGGCATGATTCGCGATTGGTATGACGGCAAGGTGCTGGCGTATTTTGCGCCGGTCATGGCGCCCGACGATTCGGCGCTCGACGGCACGAGTGCGCCGCTCCCGCCGATTCCCGGCCCGTCGTCGATCAATCTGCGCGCAAAGCTCGCCTTGGGTAGGGCGAACCCTCCGGGTGAGCCGTTGCGCTTTGCGGCTCACCCGGAGGGTTCGCCCTACCGACATGCTGCGATGGCCGCGCCCATCCTTGCCGAGGGCTCCAACAGCATGGCGTATGGCCGCGCTCACGGCGCCGGCATCATCGAAAACGACATGCACCTCTCGCTCCGCGTCCCCGGCACGTGGTATCGCGTTTCCATGACATGGAATGCTCCCGCGTCCTCCACTGCCAGTTCCGACGTTTCCGGCCATTCCGCCCTCCGCATTCCACATTCCACATTCACCATCACGGGCATTACGCATCCGGGCGCGCCCGCCATCGTCGCGGGCAGCAACGGGAAAATCGCATGGGGTTTCACGAACGCCTTTGCGGATACGAGCGATCTGATCATGCTCACGCCCGACCCCGCGATTCCCGAGAGCTATTACACCAAGCCGGGCAACATCGAGCGCATCCAGCGCCGCGTCGAAAAAATCCATGTGCGCGGAAAAAAAGAGCCCGTTGACTTCGAGGTTGAAACCACGGTCTGGGGGCCGGTCATCGGCACGAATCTCAAGGGCCTGAAGCTCGCGCTCAAATGGGTTTTCGATGACCCCGCCGCCGCGAACTACGATCTTATCGAATTGGAAACGGCGGGCAGCGTTCCCGCCGCCATCGAAATTGCAAACCGCGCGGGAATCCCCGCGCAAAACATGCTCGTCGCCGATGTCGAGGGTCGCATTGGCTGGACGATTTGCGGGCGGCTGCCCGACCGGTTCGGCTACGACGGACGCCTTCCGGCCACCTGGTCGTTTGGCGACCGGGGCTGGCGCGGCTTGCTGCCGCCCGGCAAGACGCCGGCGGTGATTCGCGGCCCGTCGGGGCATCTCTCGACGGCCAACCAGCGGCTTTTTGGCGGCGACACGCTGGCCGTCCTTGGCGACGGCGGATACCGCCCCGGCGCCCGCGGCGCGCGCATGGAGGCGCTTCTCGCGCGGCTCGATAAGAACAACGCCGCGCCGCGCGACCTGCTCGCGATTGCCCTCGACGACCGTGCGCCGCATCTGGCCCGCTGGCACGGGCTCCTGCGCGACACGCTTGCGGCCTCGCCCAAATTCGCGCGGCTCCGCGCCGCCGCCGGCGAGACATGGGATGAAAACACGGGTCGCGCATCGACGGATTCGGCGGCGTATGCCGTCGTGCGCCAGTTTCGCAAACACGTCCTCGCGCGCGTGCTCGCGCCGGTCTTCGAACCGTGCGCCGACCAGTATCCGCAATTCAACTACAACCGCCTGCACGTCGAGGAGCCCGTCTGGAACATCCTCCGGCAAAAGCCGGCGCACCTGCTCGTCCCCGAATACGCATCGTGGGACGACCTGCTGCTCGCCGCGGCGGACGACACGCGGCGGACGCTTTCCGACGCCGGTTTTTCAAACCCGGCGGGTGCGCGCTGGGGCGCGTTTAATGTTTCGCGCATACGGCATCCGCTGAGCGGCGGTTTTATGGGGCTGCCCGGCCGCCTGCTCCGCCTCGACATGCCCGCGATGGAATTGCCCGGCGACGACGACATGCCGCTCGTGCAATACCCCGCCTACGGCGCGTCGATGCGCATGATCGTTTTGCCGGGCGCCGAGGAGCACGGCATCTTTCACATGCCCTGCGGCCAGAGCGGGCATCCGCTCTCGCCGTATTACCGTGCCGGCCACGACGACTGGGCGCGGGGCAGGCCGTCGCCGTTTTTGCCGGGCGGGGCAATGCACACGCTCGTGCTGAAAGCCGGGCCGTAAACGTGCTCGCGCCCGCGGGGGCCGCCGTTTTTCCTTTGCTCATGGCTTACGCTAACACGTCACTCATCGGCAGTCTGAGGCAGGAAATCCTCCTGGCTCGTTCGCGCGTGTATCGTTTCGGGCAGCCCACGCCGCTCGAACGCCTCGTGCTTGCCGACGGCGAGCCCGGTCCCGAAATCTGGGTGAAGCGCGAGGACCTCTCGCCGGTGAAAGCCTACAAATGGCGCGGCGCGTGCAACCGCATGGCCGTGCTCACGCCGGAGGAATGCGCGCGCGGTGTCGTGACGGCGTCCGCCGGAAACCACGCGCAGGGCATCGCGCTTGCCGCAAAGGCGCTCGGCATCCGGGCGCGCATCTACATGCCGCGCCCCACGCCGCGCGTGAAACAAAACGCCGTGCGCCTGCACGGGGGCGACTTTGTGCAGATCGTGCTTTCCGGCGACAGCTACGACGAGGCCGTGCTCGGCGCGCGTGCCGACGAGCAGCGCACCGGCGCGGTGTTTGTGCACGCCTACGACGACCTGCATGTGATGGCGGGGCAGGGCACGCTCGCCGACGAAATCGCGCTTTCGGGGCACGGCCCGTTTGACGCCGCGTATCTCCAGATCGGCGGGGGCGGACTGGCCGCCGCGGCCTCCTGCTGGCTGCAAACCATCTGGCCCGGCATCGAAAACGTGGGCGTCGAAGGCGCGCAGCAGGCCTGCATGAAAGCCGCGCTCGACGCGGGCAAACCTGTCACACTCGATCGCGTGGATATTTTTTGCGACGGCACGGCGGTGCGCAAGGCAGGCGCGCTGCCATTCGAGATTTGCAGCCGGACGCTCAGCCGCATCGAAACCGTCACCAACGCCGAGGTGAGCGCGGCGATCCGGATTCTCTGGGAAACACTGCGCTGCGTCTCCGAGCCCTCCGGCGCGCTCGGTCTCGCCGCCGTGCTCAAAAACCGCGCCGCGCTTGCGGGCAAGCGCGTGGTCGTGGTCGTCTCCGGTTCCAACATCGATCTGCGTCAGCTCGCCCTGATCGCGCAATCCGGCGGGGCCGCGAGCGGAGCCTCGCGCACGCTGCGAATCAACATTCCCGAAAAGCGGGGCACGATGCTGCGGCTGCTGGATTCGTGTTTCGCCGGGTTGAACATCACCGAATTCCAATATGGAAAACAAAGCGGGCGGGACGCGTGGCCCGTTTTGACCTTTACGGCGGACGACCGCGCCGTGCTCGACGCGCTGCCCGCGAAACTCGACGCCGGCGGCTACATCTGGCAGGATATTTCGGGCGCGGTCGATGTGGCGTTTGGCGCGATACCGATGCGCGGCGATCTTCTCGAAAACCCGCTTTTCCTGCGGCTCGATTTCTACGAGCGCCCCGGCGCGCTGCACGACTTTCTCGACAAGGATGTGCGCGGACGCGCGAGCATTTGTTACTTCAACTACCGGCAGTCCGGAGAGCGTGTTGGCCGCGCGCTCATCGGCCTCGACTTCGAAAGTGCGGGCGCGCGGGCCGCGTTCCTCGCCTCGCTTCCCGAGCGAGGCGACGGCTACCGCTCGTGCAAAGCCGTCGACGCCGACGTGCACGAACGCATGGTCGCCTTGTGAAAATTATAAAGCCACGCGTGCGACAAGGAGGGGCGGCATCCTTGCCGCCCGACGCGCACGAAGTGCGCGCCCTTCCGAATAGTAGAAGCGGCGGTCCCCGTCGCTTGTCTGCCTTGGTTTGCCTTGAGGTTTTCGTGTCTTGCTTTTGGCGAGGCTTCGCCTCGTCGGGCGGCGGGACGCCGCCCCTCCTTGTCGTACGCGTTTTTCTGTCAGTCCTTCTGTTCGGACTCGAGGAATGCGCGCAGGGCCCTTGCCACGTCCTTGCCGAACAGGCGGGAGGATTCCGCCGTGATGGCGGCCCCGTCGGCGGTGGAATAGGGGAATTCGAGCGTCGCGACGAACAGCATATTGGGAAGTTTCGAGGCCCAGCTACTGCACATTCCTGGGTGTCCGACGCTAGGGCGGTTGGATGATGCCTTGTAGGGAACCGGGCTTTTGCGCTCCGCCTCAAGGATCGCGCTGTAACGCGCGGTGTTTTTTCCAATTGGCCCGTCATCCTTTTCCAGCTTCCCGTCGGGCCCTTTTTTGGAGTTTTCAAAGAAATAAGTCTTTTGGCCCTTGTGACTGGGGCAATGCAGGTCGAAGGCGACGACAGGGCGGCCTTCGAGCCATTCGGGAACTTGTTTTTTGATGGCGCGAACCGTCGGATAAATCCCCTCGACATAGTCGCGGTTGTGGTCGTGGGGTTCGCGGTTCTTGCCTTGGTCGCCGGCCTCGACGCCATCCTTGTCAACGAAGGGCACGATAAAGAAGTCGGCGTGCTCGCGCAGCCAGTTTCCGTCGGTCGTGTCGGAGAGGACAGTCTCGATGATGCCTTCGAGGGCGTAGCTGGCCATCATCTCGCAGGCGTGGTGGCGCGCAGTGAGAAGAACTTTGAAGGCGGGCCTTGGCTTGGTCCCGGTGATTCGAAGCAGTTCGGCACTCCTGCCCTTGTCCGTCTTGCAGAGTGTCTTGATGTTTAGCGCAGGGTGCTTTTTGTGCTTTTCGAGGAAAAGATTCAGGTCCTTTTCGGTGTAGTTCATCGACCAGCCGAAGAAGACTTCATTTTCCCCCGGACCGAAGGAGTATTTGAAGGAATTGCCCAGGGCTTTGGAAGGTTTGTCGTTGAGCCAGCGCCATGTCGTCGCGCCATCGGTGCTGACGGCCGGCCCGCGATAGCCGACCCAGTTCTTCTCTGCGAATTGAAATTCCAAGGTGCGGCCCTGGGCGCCACGGACCCGGAATGACCAGTAGAACCAATTTCCTTTTGTGTCGCGCAAATCGCGTTTCACGCGGACGGTGTCGCCGTCGATGCCGAGGACGACGATGTTGCCGCCGGGGAAATCGGCATCGATTTTGGGTGCGTTCTGCGTGCCGGGCGCGGCCAGCGCCAGCGAGGAACACAGCATGCAGAACGCCAGCGGATGGAGGACGAAAGCCAGGGGTCGGAGCGTTTTCATAATAAATAAAGAGGGAAGGGTAGCGAATGATGCGAAGAACAGCGAATGTCCCGATGGGGTGTTTGGTCAATTTATTTTGAAGCGATGTTTTTTGCGGAGTCTCGCGAAGATCAAAAAGGCGGACGGCGATGGCATTTTATGCGGGAAAACATTTCCGCTTGCCCTGGGATTCCGCCGGGAAAAACCGCGGTTCGGGGTGACGCCGCCTGTCGGGCCGCAGGGAAATGCCGTCCGCCGCGTCGCGCATCATTCGCACAAGCAGGCTTGGCAGGCTGCGCCGGGCCGTGCATCGTCCGGGCATTCGCAAATGAACCCGCCGCGCGACACACCTGATTCCGCCAGTGCGCATCCCGTGCTCACGGCCGGCGAAACGAAGCGCCTGGAGGCGGAGCTTTTCGGCGGCGATGAAACGCGCGAATGGCCTGCGATGCGCCGCGCCGGACGGGCAATCGGCGAGGCGGTGCTGCGTGATTTTTGCGAACTCGGAAACTTTCCCGTCGGGGCGCGCATCCTCGTCCTTGCCGGCAAGGGGCATAACGGCGGCGACGCGCTCATCGCGGCGCGGCATATCCTGGGAAAACATCCGGGCGCGCGGGCGGGCGTGTGTTTCGTGCTTGGCGCGCGCGCGCTGCGGCCCCTGGCAATGCGCGCATGGCGCGAACTCGCGCAGGAAAATCCCGGACGAGTCGACATTCTGCGCGCGCTTCCGGAAGACACGGACTGGGATCTCTGCATCGACGGCATTTTCGGTTTTCAATTCCGCCCGCCCGTCGATGAGCGTGTTGCGGCTTTGATTGCGCAGGTGAACGCACTGCCGGTTCGTTTTCGCGCGGCGGTCGATTTGCCGAGCGGCGGGCTATTCCGCGCGGATTTCACCTATGCCACCGGCGCCGTGAAAACGCCGGCGCTGGACGATAAAAATTGCGGACGGCTGCGATATCTGGATTTGGGATTTCTTCAGAACCGCGCGCGCGATGCCCATGCTGATTCGATCCTCACGCCGGCCATTCTTTCCCCGTTGCGCGCGTTGCGTTCCCCGCACACCGACAAGCGCGATTTCGGGCATCTTTTTGTAGTCGGCGGCTCGCGCGAATATCCGGGCGCGGTCTTGATGAGCGTGCTGGCGGCGCTTCGCAGCGGCGCGGGGCTTGTGACGGCGTTTGTGCCCAAGTCGCTCGCGCCCGCATTTGCGGCGCAGGCGCCGGAGGCGATCTGGCGCGGCATGGCGGAATCGCCTGCGGGAGGTCTTGCGCTTAATGATTTTCCCGCGCTGGCGGAGCGGCTTGCCGGGGAAAAAGGCGGCACGGCCCGCGCGTCCGCGCTTTTGATCGGGCCGGGGTTGTCTCGTGATCGTGAAACGCTCGTGCTGGCGGGCGA
Source organism: Ereboglobus sp. (assembly GCA_029974595.1). Lineage (GTDB taxonomy): Bacteria > Verrucomicrobiota > Verrucomicrobiia > Opitutales > Opitutaceae > Ereboglobus. The sequence continues at coordinate 208,626 of JARKRC010000027.1, forward strand.
AATACTGCGCACGGTCAAGGATGCCCCCGTTGTGCTCGATGCGGACGCGTTGCAGCCGGAGATCGTCAGGGAGGGCGTCGCACCGCGCATTCTCACGCCTCATGCGGGCGAACTCCAGCGCATCGCGGCGGCGATTCCGAAAGGCGCGGTCGTTGTTCGCAAGGGGCCGCTCACGCGCATCGGGCGCGAGGGAGAGGCGGCGGCGTATGTTTCGCCGTTCGGCGGGCCGGCGCTCGCGCGCGGCGGCAGCGGCGATTTGCTCGCGGGGATGATCGGAGGCTTGCTTGCCCAGGCTCCGGGCGAACCGCTGCTCGCGGCGTGCCGTGGCGCGGTGTGGCATGGCATGGCGGCGGACTGCCTGGCGCGCGCGCAAAGCCAGCAGGCCGTGCGGACGACGCAATTGCTGGATTACCTGCCCGAGGCATTGCGTGGAGGAAATGCATGAGCCTCACGCAAGCGCAGGCTTTTCTCGTGTTGAACGGGCTGCCGAACATCGGGCCGGTTTCGTGCACGCGGCTGCTCGCAGAGTTTGGCGGCGATCCGTGCGCGATCCTGTCGGCGGGCGCGCAGCGGCTGGAGCGCGTGAAGGGCGTGGGGCCGGCGATGAGCGCGAGCATCGCGAACTGGCGCGACCATTTTGATCTCGCCCGCGAGGAGGAGCGCATGGCGAAGAGCGGGGTCGATTTTGTCATGAAGTCCGGCGAGGCGTATCCGAAACTGCTGCGCGAGATTTACGACCCGCCGATCGGCCTGTATCGAAAAGGCAAATACAACTTCGACCGGCCATGCATCGCGATGGTGGGCACGCGGCGCACGACGCTTTACGGGCAGGCGGTGGCGAAGAAGCTCGCGTCGGAGCTGGCGCGGCTCGGGTTCTGCATTGTGAGCGGATTGGCGCGCGGCATCGACACCGCGGCGCACGAGGGCGCGCTGCTTGTCGGCGGAAAAACGGCGGCGGTCCTCGGCAACGGGATCGATATTATTTACCCGCCGGAAAACATTGACCTGTTCCGCCGCATCGAGGCGGAGGGCGCGATTTTGTCGGAGTTCCCCTTTGGGCGACGGGCCGACCGGCAGAGTTTTGCGATGCGCAACCGCATCGTCGCCGGGATGTGCGCGGGCGTGATTGTCGTGGAGTCGGACAAATCGGGCGGCTCGATGATCACGGCGAAATTTGCGGGCGAGCAGGGCCGGCAGGTGTTCGCGGTGCCGGGGCGGATTGACCAGCCGTCGAGCTCGGGGTGTCATCAGTTGATTCGCGACGGGGCGACGCTCGTCACCTGCGTGGACGATGTGCTCGCGGAGCTGAATTATCTGGAGGGCTTGCACCCGCAGGCGATCCCGCCGAAGCCGGGCGACGCAGCGGGCGCGGCGAACGCGGGCGTGAGCGCCGCGGAAGTCGCAAAATTATCCGCGGACGAGGCGGCGGTGATGGCCTGTTTCGTGGGTGGCGCGATGCCCGCGATTGACGCAATCGCCGCGCAAACCGGAAAACCGGTGAGCACTTTATCCGCGACATTGATGATGCTCGAATTGAAGCGCCTTATCGTGAAACGGGCGGATGGGGCCTTCGAGGCGCGGGGGTGAGGTGGTTTTTGGGACAGGATAAACAGGATTAACAGGATGAAAAACAGACATTCTGTTGATTCTGTTTTGAAATCAGAATGGCTTGGCGGCGAGTTGCCCGGGACTTAAAAATTGACTGGAATTCGCACGCGTGTGACCACCGGTTTTCCTTTGACGAGAGGTGTTTCAAAACGCCACTGGGAAAGCGCTTGTGCGGCGGCGTAGCCAAGCATTGGCGTGGTTGCAGAAACAATGCGCGGTAGTTGAGCCATGCCGTCCTTGTCGATAAGCAATTCGATGACAGCTTCTCCGGAAGCAGCTTCGGGGGCGATTAATTTTGGGAGACTGGGCGAGGGTGTGTATTTGGGTTTTGGGGGCGCATCAAGTTTGGCGCTTGGAATGATACGCGAGGGATTTTTGCTTTCGAGGGAGAGGATGGAAAGCGTGTCTTTTGGGACGGACTGGCGGGAACGGTTGAAAACAAATGTGACTTTCAGAGTGGAGGCCGTGGGTTTGCCTTTGTTCATGGCGGCTTGAAACGTATGGGCGCATGCGGCGGCGATTGCGCTTTCGCCAAACTCGGGCCGTGTGGCGTCAAGAATCTGCACGCTGGACACGCGGCCTTGATCGTCGAGAAGTATGCCGACCGTCGCTTTGCCGGTGATGTTTTTTGCGAGAAGCGCATGGGGATAAACCGGACTGGCGATACTTTTTATTTTTGGAGGAATATCAAAGCGCAGTCCTTCCGGCAGCTTTTCCTGGGCTTTGGGATCGCTGGATTCAACGCGGTGCATATCCTTGCCCCGCCCTCCAAGACCATCGCCTTCGTTCATATCATAAGCCAAATCAATTTGCATGGTTTGGGCGACGGGCACGTCTTCGCGGGTGGCGGGTTTGAACTTCCACCGGCGGATGGCACTGATGGCGGATTGATTAAAAATATCATTATTGGTGCGGACTATAATGGGATCTTTTACATTGCCGTCGATATCCACGGTAAATTGCACGGTGACGTTGGCACGGATGCCGGAGTCTCTCATTGAACGCGGGTATTGCGGGGCAACATTGGGCCCGAGACTTATGGGATTTGTTGTTTTAGGCGAGAGTGAGGGCGCGTCGGATGGCGGGGACATGATTACGAGCGGGATGCGGAGGGCGCCCTCCGCGGGCTGGCTGTTGATGCGGGCAGGTGTGAAACGCCAGTGCTTGAGCGATGTGTCGATTGCCGGTTTTATAATTTCGGCGTATGAAAAATCTTGCTCAACCGTCCAGTCGATGAGCGCGCCGGACGCGTCGATTCTGGCAGATGCCCAGATGGTTTGTCGTCTGAGGTCGGGATTGAGAAGGGAGGTTTGGTCTTTGCTTACAATCACAGGGGCAACGGCCGTGATGCGCGGAGGCGCATTTGGCGCGTGCGTATTGATGTGTTTTGGGTTGTATATTACGGCATAGTAGCACGAGGCGGGGACAGGCTTGCCGTTGCGTGCGGCAGGCTTGAATTTCTGCTTGCTGGCGTTTTCCGGAATAAGACCGGCAAGATTGTCGTGGGTCGTCCCGAAAAAGGTTTGCTTAATGATTCCGGTTTCATCGATGCGATGAAGTGCGATCACGTAGGCGCAAACCTTGAAATTAGCGACGAGTTCGACGTGGCGTGGCTTTATGGAAGAGCCAAACGCGGGCGGAGTTTCAGAAACGTCGGCATCTTCGAGGAGCGCGGGCGGCATTACCGTTATGCTGGATGCCGCGCGGATTTCCAGCCCGCCAGTGACGGCAGCGAGGAAAATTACAGCTCCAACTGTGATTGCAGGGTTAAGACAACACGGTTTTTGCATGGGATATTTGATTTTTGGAAAGATGTTTAAGGAGAGGGCAGGTGCCAATATGAAAACAAAAAAGCGCCGCGTTTTGGGTGCGGCGCTTGATGGGCAGAAGACGTTTGCTGGCGGTTAGTTGAACTCTTTTTCCATTTCCTTCAGTTCCTTTGTCTCGCGCTTGCTTTGCCAGATGGCCCAGCCGATCGCGAGGGCGCAGATGAGGGAGACGACAACGCCGACGGTGCGCGTTGCGTTTTCGCCGGTCGGCGCGACAACGTTGAATTTGATCACAAGGCCGAGGCAGAGAAGGCTGACCATGTTCATCACCTTGATGAGCGGGTTCACGGCGGGGCCGGCGGTGTCTTTCAACGGGTCGCCGACGGTGTCGCCGGTGACCGCGGCCTTGTGCGCCTCGGAGCCCTTGCCACCGTAATTGCCGTCCTCAACAAATTTTTTCGCGTTGTCCCATGCGCCGCCGGCGTTGGCCATGAAGACGGCGAGGAGTTGCCCGACGACAATCATGCCGGCGAGGAAACCGGCAAGCGCCTGCACGCCGAGGAGGAAGCCGACGATGATGGGTGTGAGGATGGCGAGGAAGCCCGGGCCGATCAGTTCCTTTTGCGCGGTCGAGGTGCAGATGTCCACGACGCGGCCGTAGTCGGGTTTTTTGGTGCCGGCCCAGATTTCCTTGTCGCGGAATTGGATGCGGCACTCCTTGACGATGAGGAACGCGGCGCGTCCGACGGCGCGGATGAGCATCGAACTGAAGAGGAACGGGACCGCGCCGCCGATAAGAAGACCGATGAAGACCATCGGGTGCGCCACGGCGAGCGAGGGCAGGACGCTGTCGTATTGGTGCTGCGTCATGAGGTTGATCTTGTCCTCACTGCCGACGGCGATAATCGCGATGAAGGAGGCGAAGAGCGACACGGCGGCGATGACGGCGGAGCCGATGGCGATGCCCTTGGTCTCGGCCTTGGTGGTGTTGCCGACGGCGTCGAGATCGGCGAGGATCTGGCGGGCGCGTTTGTAGGAGCCGGGTTGCTCGCGTTCCATCGCCTCGGCGTCGTAGCCCATTTCGCCGATGCCGTTGGCGTTGTCGGCGACGGGGCCGAAGACGTCCATTGAAATGGTGTTGCCCGTGAGGGTGAGCATGCCGATGCCGGTCATGGCGATGCCGTAGGCGACGAAGAGCGCGGGCGTGCCGGCGTAGCAGAGGAAGGAGAGGAACAACGCGCCGGCGATGACGATCACGGAGGCGACGGTGCTTTCATAGCCGACGGCGAAGCCTTGGATGATGTTGGTGGCGTGGCCGGTCTGGCAGCTTTTTGCGAGGCCCTGCACGGGGGCGTGCGTGGTGTGCGTGAAGTAGCTTGTGACCTTGTTGAGGGCGATGGCGAGGATGACGCCGATGAAGCAGGTGAGCACGGGGCGCATGTCGGTGTTTTCCATGCCGAAGCTGGCCCAGAGGGGGAGGTTGAGGCTGTTGGCGGCGGCGTCGAAACCGGGGAAGCCGGCGAGGGCGGTGGCGTTTTCCGCGAGGTATTTGGCGTCGAACTTGAGATAAAACGCGCCGAGGAGCACGAAGCCGACGACGGAGATGAAGGAGCCTATCCAGAAGCCGCGGTGTACGCTTTTGAGGGCGGTGTCCGAGGTGTCGTTGGGACCGGCTTTCACGGTGTAGGTGGAGATGATGGATCCGAGGACGCCGATGCCGCGCACGAGGAGCGGAAAGATGACGCCCTTGTGGCCGAAGCTCGCGAGGCCGAGGATCATGGCGGCGACGATGGTGACTTCGTAGCTCTCAAAAATATCGGCGGCCATGCCGGCGCAGTCGCCGACGTTGTCACCGACATTGTCGGCGATGGTGGCGGCGTTGCGCGGGTCGTCCTCGGGGATGTTTTTCTCGATTTTGCCAACGAGGTCGGCGCCGACGTCGGCGGCCTTGGTGTAGATGCCGCCGCCGACGCGCATGAACAGCGCGAGGAGCGTGCCGCCGAAGCCGAAGCCGAGGAGGGCTTCGTAGGCCTGTTCGCCGAAAGCGAGGAAAATCAGGGTGCCGCCGAGGAGGCCGAGGCCGTCGGTGAGCATGCCGGTAACGGTGCCGGTGCGATAGCCGAGCTGCATCGCCTCGCCGTAGGAGCGGCGGGCGGCGGCGGCGACGCGGAGGTTGCCGGTCGTGGCAAGGCGCATGCCGACGAAACCGACGGCCCAGCTGAAGAGCGAGCCGACGAGGAACGCGCCGGCTCGGCCAAACTTGAAGGCCGTCTCGTGGCTTTGCGTCGTGAAGAAGAGGACAATGGTGATGACGATGATGAGCGGGCCGATTTTGCGGAACTGCGCGGAGAGGTAGGCATTGGCGCCTTCGCGGACGGCGTCGGCGATGGCCTGCATGCGCGGCGTGCCTTTGTCGGCGGCATTGACCTGGCGCATGAGCATGAGCGCGTAAAGCAGGCCGAGGATCGCAATGCCGAGCACGGCGAGCAGGGCGCTGATTTCAAGCGTGGTGTAGCGCGGGTCGGAGAAGAGTCCGAAGAACCTGAAAGCCGTCTCCTTCACTGCCTGCCCGGCGGCGGTGGATGCTTCCCCGACGGCGTGGGCGGCGGAGGGTCGCATGAAAAACGCGACCACGAAAAAGGCCGCGAGGCAGCTTAGATAGAATTTGGCAAACCTGCGGTTGCGCAGGTATTTGAACATTAATGCTCTCATGGAGGAGACGGTTGTGTTTTTTGGGTTGGTTTATTGTTTGGTTGTTGAAGCCGGGAGACTGGCAAAAGGTTTTGTTGTTATTGTGATTTATCGCGCGTGGCTGGCCGGGGCGTCGTGTCCGTGTCCGTGTCCGTGTGCGCGTCGGGGCATGCGGGTGGCGCGCACACGGGCATGGATGGCATTTATCAACTGCCGAAGGTGCTGAGCGCGGAGCTCCACCAGTCGTGATACTTGATTTCGAGTTCGTCCGGGGAGGGCATCGGGTAGAACTTGATGTTGTCCTGATGGCCGACGTAGAAGCCGCCGCGGATGGTGCGGTAGAGCACGCTGTCGCTGACATTGCGGATGAAGACCTTGGTGGGCTTGGAGGGCTTGAAGGTGAACTCGCGCAGGCAATCGCGGAGGTGGTCGATGTTGGGATAGGGGAGGTTGCCGAGCCCGGTGGCCTCCGGATTTTTGGCGAGGTTGCCGAGTTTGAGCTCGGAGAAAACGATTTTTGGAACGCTCACGGGTTGGGCGGAATCGGTGAGATGCGCGCAGAAGCGCACGGGGCCGAGCACGCTGACGACGCGGGGCTGGGCGGGGCAGTATTCCTGGTAAAGGTGGAAGCGGTCTTCGGAGTCGGGCGGAATGCTCGCGGCAGGGGCGATGGAGAGGGTGCGGCCATCGGGGGTGGCAAGGTGAAGGTTTCCGATGGCGCTGAGCGGGATGTGCTCAAGGACGCGATAAATGGCGAGGTAGGTGGATTTGCGCGGTGCGCCGTCGGAATGCGCGACGCAACGGCGCTCGATGTCGCGCATGGGGAGGGCGTCGGTGCGCCATTCGGGGTCGATTTCGAAGAATTGCGCCTGGCCATTGGAGTTGCGATGTGTGCCTACCGCGAGGTAGGTGCCGAATTCGGACGGGGTCAGTTGCGAGGCAACGAGGGATTCTGGTGCGAGCGTGAAATACAGGTGTGTTTTCATGGGGAGAGAGAAACGAGCTGCCGTTTGCTGCGGGAGTGTGTTTGGAATATGTTGTGGAAGAAACTAGAACCCAGTATCGCATAAGATAGCAGGGGATGCCTAGGGGTGCTGCGTGATTTTTGTCACGGGCTGCGCGGCTTTTGCAATTTTTTGAAAACCTTGCAGATTGTTCAACAAAAGGCGATTATGCCTGCTTTTGGCGCTCAAAAAGCCGGTATGTAGCCGGAAATATTTTCTTACAGTCCGAGCAAGCTGCCATTTTGTTTGATCCATCGTTCGGCGTCCTGCCACCAGGGGCAGACTTCGGCGACGCGGGTCCAGAAGCGCGTGGAGTGGTTCATTTCGCGCAGGTGCATCAACTCGTGGTAAATGATGTAGTCGCGCACAAAAAGCGGGGCTTGGACGAGGCGCCAGTTGAGTGAGATGACGCCGCCGGCGGTGCAGGAGCCCCAGCGTGTGCGCTGATTGCGCACGGCGACCTCGGTGACGGGCACGCGCGTCTCGGCGGCGAGTTCCCAAGCGCGCGCCGGAAGCTCGATTTTGGCAACGCGAAGAAAATGCGCTTCGAGCGCCGGGCGGAGGTTGGCGGTGAGGCTGGCGACGCGGAAGGTGTTGGGGCTGGCGGACTGGTTTTTTGGGCGAGGCTGCGCCTCGTCCGGCGGCTGGGAAGCCGCCGCTCCTTGTCGCACGCGTTTGTCTTGTGACGTGTGTTCTTCGCAGGCCAGCAGGACGGCGGGGCGTTCGGGCGTGGATTCCGGTGCGACGTGGATGACGGTCATTTCGCCGCGCCAGAGGATGCGCGTGCCGACGACCCAGATGGCGGTGGCGCGGGGACGTTTTTCCTGGCGCGCGCGGGCACGGGCGAGCCAGCCGGCCTGCTCATCGGCAAAGCGGCGCGCCTCGCGTTCGCTGCCGCGGGCGGGGATCGTAACAACCGCGGTGCCGTCGCGTTTGAGCGTGAGGCGGTAGTGGCGTGCCTGCCGGCTGCGCACAAAAACGAGTTCGGGAGCCAGCGCGGCGGATGAGGGCGATGATGGCGGCGGTTTGTGCAAGCCGGGGGTGAACGCGGACGGGCCGAAGAGATCGAGCTGGATTTCGGGGGGCATCGCGGGTGGCGGCACGGTTAGCGCGGGCGTTTTTCGTGGCCGGGGAATTTGCGCAGGTATTTGAGCGCGACTTCAAAATCGTTGGGCATTTCGCAGCGGATTGTGACCGGTTCGCGCGTCTCGGGATGTGTGAAGGCGAGCTCGCTGGCGTGCAGCGCGAGGCGGGCGATGAGGGGCTTTTCGTCGTCGCGGCCCTTGTAGCCGCGTTTCAAGCCGGAGAGCAGCAGCAGCTCGGTGGTGTCGCCGTAAAAGGGGTCGTTCAGGCAGGGCGTGCCCGCGGCGGCGAGGTGTACGCGGATCTGGTGCGTGCGGCCCGTGAGGGGGCGGCATTCGTAGAGCACATGGCGTCCGAAGCGTTCGAGCGCGGTGAATTCGGTGAGACTGGGCTTGCCGCCGCGCTTGCGAAACACGCGGACGCGTCCGGGGTTCGCGTCGTCGTTGTCGATGCCGACCTCGACGGTGAAGTTTTCCGGCAGCGTGCCATCGGCCATGCGCGGGACGATGGGCACGGGAAATTTCATCGCGCGCTCCGGCGGCAGGAGGACGGTGAGGGCAAGGTATTTTTTGCGGACGGTTTTGGATTGGAACTGCCCGCTCACGAAATCCAGGGCGGATTTGGTTTTCGTGCACAGGACGAGGCCGCTCGTGTCGGCGTCGAGGCGGTGGACATTGGCGACGTGGTGGCCAAATTTGTCGTGGACGAGCCCCATCATGTTTTCGCGCGACTTGTCCCAGCGGTCGGGCGCGATCAAGAGGCCTGATGGCTTGTCAAAAGCGATCAGCGCGTCGTCTTCGTAAATGATGGGCGGCAGCGGCACGAAGGACAGGATGTGCTCGTTTCGCGCAGCGTGCCAAGTCTGCAAAACACTTTGCGCGCTTCGTGCATGGGAGGGCGGAGCCGCGAGGCAGCTTATTCAGTCATTTGAATGGCTGCACGTGTTTCATGATGTAAGCGACGGGCCTTCCGTCATACGTGGCCGGGGTGGATTTTGTCGCTTGTATGGAATTTATAGTCTTCTCCGCTAACTCCACGCTTGTCGCTCTGAGCACGTCTACCGCGTTATGTTTTATGTAACCTTTCGGATCCACCACAAAGGCGACATGGGCCAAGCCTTCCTGGTTGTAAGCACGATTCCAAGAAAGGTATTTTTTGCGCGCCGGCGAAAAGCTCTCCGCTTTGGGCCATGATAGGAAGGCAATTTGTTCTGGCAAGTTGGCGGCGCTCATGGGTGCTTCATGCGCGGGAAACTCAATGGGCACGACAATCCAGACCGCGACGGGTTTTCCCTCGGCCTTCGGGATTGAGAACTTCGTCCTGACAACGGCATCAATCGCGCTTCTGCACAATAGAGGCGAGATGTCGGGCAGCAGGGGGCGGCAGATTTTGACATCACCTGAGGGCTCCAGGAGGGCGTTGATTTCCACGATTTGCATCCGGGAATAAGTCAGCGGATTCCTGCCATCGCGCAGGACGTTGCGTTTTACGATACCCGGCTTTTCGTCCAGATCGCCGGTGTTTACGATTGGCGGAGGTTGCGTGCATTTCTCGTTGTTGTCTCGGTGTTTCGGTATACCGGCCAATGCTTTCAGGCATGCCGTTGCGCCGTGGAATTCGGCCACACGCGCCAGTGGCCATGTGTCGAAAAGATTTTTTCTGGTTGCGATACGCGCATGCGCAAGCGGCAGCACCAATTCCGGAATATCAAACATGATGGCGAGGTTTGCCAATGTATCCACATGCTTGGACAGCGGATTGATGCGGGCTCCCTTGGAGGCAAGCAGGCGTGCTGTTTCACGGGAGTGACATGCCAGAGCCACATCGAGCGGCGAGAGGCCGGCGTCGTCCGTCACCCCGATTGCCGCGCCGTGCTTGATCAGAAGTTGCGCGGAATCTTTCGCGTTTCCTGCGGCGGCATAGTGCAGCGCGGTGCGTCCGCCAAAAAGTTTCTCGCCGGGCTTCAATCCCGCGTCGATGAACTTGCCTGCGAGCAGCGTGTAGTCCGCGAGGCAGGCCTCGGCTAGCGGAGAGGCATCGTAGCGCAGCACGTGATCTTTCAGGTCCCTCGCCCCTTGGCGGGCAAGCGCGGCAGATGTTAACATGGAGCAGGACTCGACAATGGTCTTTGCGAAGTTTTCATCCGCTTTCCGATTCATCATCGCCAGCACTGCGCGTAGTTGTGTGCTTGCCTCAAACACCGCATAGGGCGTCACGGCGTTGCTATATAAATCCGGGCCGACGATATTGCGCTTTGTCTGGGGCATATAACGATGGCGGAACGAGATGCTGCTCGAATTGGTGCTTGTTGAGCCCCCGGAGGGCGTTTGTATGGAGCTGCCAACAAGAGGCTGGCCTTGAGGCAGGCTCATCCCTTGGCTGGCGAGTTGCATGGCCATAGTTGTATTATCCATTTTTCCGAGTGCAGCGGCGGAATCGTTTATCTGCTGGTCTGGTTCGGAATCGCCTATCATCACCTCTTGTATCTCGGCAAACATATCGGGTGTGCCGATTTTGAAGTTTTGCTTCAAGAACCAGTCAACCATCTCCCGCCGGTTTCCTCTCAGTAAAAACCGGAGTATATTGCCATTTTGATACTGTCGCAGCGTTTTCTTATCCATCTTGTGGTCCCGAAGGAGAACCGAGACCATTTCGTGATCGCCATTTGCGATCGCCACATCAATCGGCCCGGTTGAGAAAGCATCCTGAGCGTAGATTTTTGCTCCGCGTGCGACGAGCACACCGGAGACGTCAAGATGACCTGCGCTGACAGTCTCTTTCAGGATATTTGTCTCGGGTTCTTCGTATGCTTGTAGAGGCAACTGGACATCGGCCTTGGCATCCAGCAGGCGCTTTACGATCTCCAGGCGGTTATTCAACGCCGCTCGGAGCAAAACCGGGGTTTTTGCTCCCATTTCATTTTCACCGACAGCCTTCGCCAGATTCGGCGCCTTACGCAAAAGCACTTCGAGCGCCTGCATGGAGCCGGCTTCGGCGGCGAAATGCGCCAGCGTGATGCCATGTTTTGTCTTCGCCTTCGAGACATCCAGCCCTCGCGCAATCAGTGCCTGAAGCGCTGCCGCATCGTCGAAGATCGTCGCAATTACGGCTTGTGAACCGAGCTCGCCCTCAAGGCGCGGAACAGGCGTGGCGAACCCTGCCGGTTGCCACAGCAAAAGCACCGGCTGCCCTGCGGCCTCCTCGCGTGTCAGGTGAAACTGTGCGCTTACGGAAAACGCCTGTGCGCCGCTGGCGGGAAGCGGCAGCGCCTGCACCGAGTGTAGCTTGCCCCCGATCATCCATACAGCCAGCAGCAGTGACTCGCCTTTGACTTGATCGGAGAAGATTTCCAAAAACTGACTCTCGGCCGGCTTGTCCGCGACCGTTGTTGTCAGCGAGTGCCGGAGGGTGATTTCGCCTAGAAAAGGCTTCGCGTGATCCCTGCTGTCGTCGCCTTCGAGTGTGCGCTTTGCGTAGATCGAATAGGTTGGGGAAAGGGCGAGCAGTGATGCATTTTCGCGCAGATCGCCCTCAAGCCGCCAGCGCGCGTTTTTTTGCGCGGGGATTTCCCTGCCGTTATCGTTGAGGAATATTTCTCCGCGTGCGATGCGCACGGGTTCCAAGAGGATTCCATTGATTTCGCACGCAAGGCGAAGCGCGGCGTTTCCGAACAACGGCGCGCATATTAAACCAAACAGCAGGGCCAGATAACGGAGAGAGCGGGAGGGATTCATGGGAAGAAACGAACTGCCTTGACGTTAGGATGGCTTCCGCATGTCATGCAACACGCAATTGGCGCCCCTCCCAGCTTATGAGAGGCAGAGCCGGCGGATTGTATATACGACGCCGTGGTTGTTGTTGTCGCGGTCGGTTATGAAATTCGCGGCTTTTATTATTTCGGGATGCGCGTTTTTCATGGCGTAGCTGTATTTCGCCTCCCGCATCATTTCGAGGTCGTTGAGATAGTCGCCGAAGACGAGGGTTTCGTCGGAGGAAATGCCGAGGAGCTGTTGCACGCGGCGGAGCGCGGCGCCTTTGTTCGCCGTGGGCGCGGTGATGTCCACCCAGCGTTTGCCGGCGGCGGCGATTTTATATTGATTTTCGTATTGTTTGAAGTGCGGCAGGGCGTGCGTTTCGGCGTCGGCAAAATCGAACATCGTCACTTTTAATATTGTGTCCTCGACCCGCGTGAGGTCGTTCACGCGCTGCATTTTTTCATAATAACGTCCCGCTTCGGAGATGAATTGTTCGTTGTCATTTTCCACATAGGCGGAGCTTTTGCCGCAGAGGATGGGATAGGCGCCGGTGATGCGGCGGCCGATTTTTATGAAAGTGCGCGCGGCGTCGAGGTCGAGGGCCTCGGTGAAGAGCTCGCGGTTCTTATAGCTCACAAAGGTGCCGTTTTCTGCGAGGAAGAGCGTGTCGGAGGCGATGGGGGAGAACTGGCGCGCGAGGATGTGATACTGGCGTCCACTCGCGACCGAGAATATTATGTTTTTGCGCGCAAGGGCGGCGACCGTCTCCCAAAAATCGGGGCTGAGGTTCTTATTGTCGTCGACGAGCGTGCCGTCGATGTCGGTGACTACGAGTTTGATCATGATATAGGAAATTAATGGCCACAAAGAGGCGCAGAAGGCGCAAGAAAGAAAAAGCTGTGTGGCGGCTGCTCGGATTTTTGCGCTTTTTGTGCCTTTTTGCGGCTATTGGTTTGGTTTTGTCATGGCAAGGCCGGCGAGGCGGCCGGTGGTCCAGGCGGCCTGGAAATTATAGCCGCCGGTGATGCCGTCGATGTCGAGGACTTCGCCCGCGAAGTGGAGGCCGGGGCGGATGCGGCTTTCCATCGTCTTGAAATCGACTTCGCTGAGGCGGACGCCGCCGCAGGTCACGAATTCGTCCTTGTTGGCGCTTTTGCCCGTGACGGCGAAGTCGCAGGCGGTGCATTGCGCGGCGAGGGCGTTGAGTTGCCCGTTGGAGAGATTGGCCCACGTGGCCGCGGGGGCGAGCCCGGCGGCGGAGGCGAGGCGTTCCCAGAGGCGCGAGGAAAGCGAAAAGGGATTCCAGTTCGTGATCTGGCGGCGCGGGTGGGCGGCGCGGGCGGAGACGAGCGCGTCGCGCGCCTGTCCGGCGGAAGTGGAGCCGAGCCAGTTGACGACGAGCGGGAAGCGGTAATCGCGGGCGTGGAGTTCGCGCGCGCCCCATGCGGAGATTTTGAGGACGGCGGGGCCGCTGAGTCCCCAATGCGTGATAATCATGGGGCCGGTTTCCTTGAGCCTTGTGCCGGGGATGTGCGTGGTCGCGTTGGGCACGGCAAAACCGGCGAGGTCGCGGAGGCGCGGGTCGTCGATTTTGAAGGTGAAAAGCGAGGGGACGGGCGGCTCGACGGCGTGGCCGAGCGATTCGGCGATGGCGAGCGCGGCGGAGGATTTTCCGCCGCCACCGGTGGCGAGGAGCAGGCGGTCGCAGGAAAGGGTTTCGCCGGTGGCGAGGGTGAGAGTGAAAGCGGAGGCGGGGTTGAAGCGGGCGGCGTGGAGGGCGGCTTCCAATCTCACTTTCACACCGGCGCGGGCGGCGGCGTGCTGCAGGCAGTCGATGATGGCTTGAGAAGTGTCGGCCTTGGGAAACATGCGTAGGTCGGGCTGCGTGATGAGCGGGACACCGCGCGACTCGAACCATTCGATGGTGTCGCGGGGCTGCCAGCGGTGGAAGGCGCCGAGGAGCTCGTTTGCGCCGCGGGGGTAGCCTTTGACGAGTTCGCGGGGGTCGAAGCAGGCGCGGGTGACATTGCAGCGTCCGCCGCCGGAGATGCGGACCTTGGCGAGGGGGCGGGCGGTGGCTTCGAGAAGGGTGATTTCGGCGGGACGGCGGTTTTCCGCGCACGCCTCGGCACAGGTGATCGCGGCGAAGAAGCCAGCTGCGCCGCCGCCTGCGATTACGATGCGTTGTGGTGTGTCCGTCGCCATGTGCGCACGGACATTGTTGCGACGGGTCGGGGGTTGCCAGTGTTTTTGAGGGCCGCCTTGCTCCAGCCAAAAACTTCTCCACATTCGCCATCCATCGTTCATATGGTTCAGGTATCAAGATCATGAAAACCCTGCGCTTGAAATTGCTGATGATCGCCCTCGTGTTGTTTGCGCCGCTCGCAACCGCCGCGCCGTGGGCCGAGGTGCGCAGCGATTTGCCTCAAGACTCTGCGCTCGTTCTCGGCACGCTCCCAAATGGCCTCCGCTATGCGCTCCTGCCAAACGCCACGCCTGCCAACCGCGTTTTTGTCCGCCTGCTCGTGTCCGCCGGTTCGCTCCACGAAAACGACGACGAACGCGGCATCGCCCACTTCATCGAGCACATGGCCTTCCGCAACACGCTCAACCATCCGCGCAGCGACCTCGTTGCCACGCTCCAGCGCGCCGGCCACGCTTTCGGCCCGGACGTCAATGCCAGAACGGCTCTCGACAGCACACTGTATAAAATCGACTTGCCCGATGCCTCCGAGAGAAGCCTCCGCGACGTGCTCGATGTTTTCCGCGATTTTGCCTTCAATATTGAATTTGCTCCCGAGGCCATCGCCACCGAGCGCGGCGTGATCCTGTCTGAAATGTCCATGCGCGACACCGGCGGCTATCGACTGGCCAAGGCTTATCTCAACTTCATGCACCCCGCCGCCCGTTCAAATTTCCGCTCGCCAATCGGTCTCGAAAATCAAATTCGCAATTTCACGCCGCAACAACTCCGCACATTTTACGATGCGTGGTATCGCCCCGAACGCATGGCGGTCATCGTCGTTGGCGACATCAATCCCGAAACCGTCGCCACTATAATCGCTGGCACACTCGGCCATCTCGCCGCCCGCGCTGCCTCGCGCGCCGAGCCCCCCGCAGACAACACGCCGCCGCCGTCGGCGCCGGAATTCGGCGTTTTTATCGACGGGCAACTTTCTGGTGTTGGCTTTCGGTTTTTCAATGCCCGCCTGAAATCAGGCAAGGACTCCGGTCACGCGTCACGCCTCCGCAAAACAACACAGTATCTCGCGCTCCATATGTTGGCTGACCGTTTTGACAAACTCGTGCTGCAATCGGACAAATCGAGTTACCTCGGCAAAGCAAAAGTTACCAACGCCTCGCTCAGGGCCGGCTTGGATAGCGTGCAAGTCGCGGTCTCCACTAACTTGATAAAATGGCGCGAGGAGCTCGCCCTGATCGAGCAAAACCTGCGCCGCGCCCGTGATTACGGTTTCACGCAAAACGAACTCGACGACGCCAAAACACAAGCCGCGAAAAACCATGAGCAAGCCCTTCGTGCCGCGCCAACACGACCATCTGATGTGCTCGCGGCACAACTCGCCGCGATGTTTCTTAACGGCGACGCATTCGTCGCCCCCGAAGTCCATTGCAAGGCCGCGCAGGAAATGCTCGCCACTATCACCCTTGAAGAGTGCAACGCCGCGTTCGCGGAAATGTGGGGCGACAATCCGCCGCGACTCTTCATTTCCGCCGGAACCCGCTTTTCGGAAAAGAAAGAAGAAACAAAAATCACCCAATGCCTCGCCGACAGCCGTAAAGTTTCGCTCGCGCCGATAGCCGCCGCCCAAAATCAAACCCGTGACGCCCAATCCCAAAACAAGCCCGACTCACACCCAACCGGACGTGCTGTCGCGACCAGACAAGTTCCCGAAATCGGCGCAACCCTGACAAAACTTAACAACAACGTGCTCCTGAATTTCAAGCGCACCGATTTTGAAAAAGATAAAGTATATGTCAGTATTAATATCGACGGCGGCTATCTTGGTGCGCCGCCACGGCAGCCGGGCCTTGCTTATTTCGCCATCGGGTCATTTGTTTCCGGTGGACTTGAAGACCGCTCCTACGCCGACATCCGGCAACAACTCCGTCAATCTAACGCCCAAGGCTCGCTGGGCTTAAGAGTAGACTCAAACAGAAACTCACTGCACGGCAGCATTGCTCCATCAGCACGGTTAAAGAATATTTTGGAAATACTCGCCGGATACCTTGCCACCCCCGGATTCCGCGACGAGGCCACGCAAGAGGCCCGTCATGGCATGGCAGGCATCTATACAGCCATGCGATCGTCGGCCTCGGCAAATATCTCAACTCTGATTATCATAAGCGACCTCACCGGCGACAAACGCCTCGGCCTGCCCGCATACAAAGATGTCATGGCGCGCACAATGACCGAAGCCCGCCAATGGCTCGCCCCCTTGCTCGCAAAAAGCGGCATCGAAATCAGCATTGTCGGGGACATTTCTTATGACGACGCGCTGGACGCGACACTCAAGACATTCGGCGTGCTGCCGGCCCGTCCGGAATGCGCCTCCTCCAAAGTTTATAACGAAGTGAAGTTTATCAAAAAACCCGGAAGCACGATAACAAAGACCATAGGAGCAACCATCAAGCAAGCCGCCTTCGCCTATGTGTGGCCCGCGCCCGCGACTGAAATAAAAACACGACACGACGAGCGAGTCATTGGCATTCTAGCCGACGTCATAGAAAACAATCTGCAAGACAGCCTGCGCAAGCAGCTCGGCATGGCCTACGCTGTGAATGCGATTTCTTACGGAGATGATGCGGCTCCGAACTGCCGCTGCATTATCGCCACGACGGAAGTTGCCCCCGCCGTGCTCGACAAAGCCATCGCCGCCGTGCGTGAAAGCCTCGCCAAACTTGCCCGCGAAGGTGTCGGCGAAAATGATTTTGCCCGCGCCAAAAATCCGCGCATTGAAAGCATGCGCCAAGCCCTCCGCACCAATGACTATTGGATGAAAACAGCCTTGGGCGATGCGCAGACGAATCCCAAGAACCTCGAAGACACGCTCACCAGACTCGGAGACTACGAAAGCATCACCCGCGAGGAAGTGAACGCCCTTGCTACCCGCATCCTCAATTTCGACCAAGCTTACCTCTTCAAAGCCGTGCCGAAAAAATGAAGGACATGAACACCCAAAAGGATATGGATACCTTGGGTGTTCAGGCTTCGCGTAAATTTAAGGAAAGTGGTGATTGATTTCGTCACGGCGCTGCCGATATTCAGATACTAACTGCCGGTTATTCTTTAGATCTGACTCATTGGCATCCTGTATAATACCCTTAATTATCATGATGCGCTTTATGATGCGTTTTTCACGCTGTTTTTGCCGCCTGCGCGGGCTTTTGGGGTGCGGGTGGGGCGCGACTTCGTCGCGTCGGGCGGCGGGACGCCGCCCCTCCTTGTCGCATGCGTTATTTTATGAGCTTTGTCGCATGCGTTGGGTTTATGCGTCTTTCGCACGCGTTGTTTTGCGCGTCTTACAGTGAATATGAGGGGTCGTGTTTTGAGGCTGTCACGGGCGTGCTTTTCAGGGGGTAGCGATACGTGCGCCCTTCGTAGTTTTTGAAGATCACTTCGTCGTCGGTGATTTTTTCGACGTAGTCGGGGTTGACGGGGACTTTACCGCCGCCGCCGGGGGCGTCGATGACGTATTGCGGAATGGCGTAGCCGGTGGTGTGGCCGCGGAGGGCGCGAATGATCTCGATGCCTTTGCGGACATCGACTTTGAAGTGCGAGCCGCCCGTGATGAGGTCCATCTGGTAAAGATAATACGGGCGCACGCGCATCTGGAGAAGACGGTGGACGAGGGATTTCATCACCCCGGCGTCGTCGTTCACGCCGCGCAGGAGGACGCTTTGATTGCCGAGCGGGACGCCGGCGAAGGAGAGACGCTCGCACGCGGCGCGAAGATCGGCGGTGCATTCCTTCGGGGTGTTGACGTGGATGCTCATCCAGATCGGGCCGTATTTCTTAAAAATGTCGCAGAGGGCGGGCGTGATGCGCTGCGGGAGAAAAACCGGAATGCGCGAGCCGATGCGGATGAACTCGACGTGCTTGATGGCGCGGAGACGGCTGAGGAGGTGTTCGAGTTTTTTGTCGGCCAGCAACAGCGGGTCGCCGCCGGAGAGGAGCACGTCGCGGACTTCGGGGTGCGACTCGATGTAACGCAGCCCCTGCTCGTATTCGGGATGGAAGTTGTAGTCCTGCGCGTTGCTGACGAGGCGGCTGCGCGTGCAGTAGCGGCAATACGAGGCGCAGCGGTCCGTGACGAGGAACAGCACGCGGTCGGGATAGCGGTGCACGAGGCCGGGCACGGGCGAGTGTTCGTCCTCGCCGAGCGAATCGAGCATTTCCTCCCGGGTGGTGATGGATTCGCCCTCGCGCGGGATGACCTGGAGACGGACGGGGCAGTTGGGGTTGCTGCGGTCGATGAGGTTGAAAAAATAGGGCGTGATCGCGAGCGCGAGCTTGTGTCCGGCGAAGGCGATGCCGCGGCGCTCATCGGGCGTGAGCACCATGTATTTTTCAAGTTCGTCGAGTGTGGTGATGCGGTTTTTGAGCTGCCAGACCCAGTCGTTCCAATCGGAAGCCGGGACATGCTGCCAGAGCCCTTGCCCTTCGAACCAGGCAGCGCGGTCTTCGGTATAAGCCATCATGTTTTGCAAAAACGCAACTTAGGTTCCCGTCCAGCCATGTCAACGGGCTGCATGGATAAAATAATCGTTTTACAAGAGCGCGGCCAGCGCGGGCAGCCGGGTGAGCGCGAAGGCGTGGCGCACGGCGGCAAATGCCTCGATCAGCTCGCGCGGCGATCCGGCGCGGGGAAACACCATCGAAAGCTCGCCGCCGGTGAACACGACCTCCGCCGCCACGTCCTCGACGCGGAGCGTGCACGCGCTGCAATCGGAGGGGTAGGTGACGGCGAGCGTGGCGGGGTCGAGCGATTCGACGGCATCGACCACATCCTCGACACGCGCGCCTTTGGTGAGCGAAAACACGATGCTGTCGAACATGCCCGCGAGCACCTCGTCGAAGGCGTCGGATTTGTCCGGCGCAAAATCGAGCGTGTGCAGCGTGTGCGTGAGCGTCCATTCGGCGGGCGCGTCGTCGTCGAGCGCATAGGCCCATTCGAGCGTGAAATGGCGCGCGGTGAGGACGGCGGACGGGCTGGCGATGTCGAGCGAGATGTCCTTGCGCTTGTAGGCGAAGGCGGCGCGCGTTTTCTGGAAAAACGCCTCGGCGTCGCCGGCGAGTTCGGCGGCGCAGAGTTTGCCGAGAAACACGGTCGCGGCGGCGCTGGCGAAATCGGGAACGCTGTGGTGTTTTTTGCTGAAACCGGACAGGTTTTTCACGAGCCCGCGGACGCATCCGGCGAGGCGGACGTGCCGTATGAAATCGGAGGCGTCGGGCGCTCCGGCGGCTTCATCGGCGGCGGGTTCGGGTTTCTTGCGCATGAAAAGGCGGGTGCGGACGTTTCGGCCGCTTTCAGGCCGGTTTCAAGTTCTAAAAGCGGCGCGGGCGTTTGTTCGCGTCCTCTTTCGCGGCGATTGCAAACGCGGCGGATTGTCGCGAGGATGACGCGCGAACAATGGAAACACCGACGCGCATGAATCGCGTTTTGCCGTGGCTGCCCGTGCTTGCTTGCGCGGCGGCGGGGCTGGTCGTGTTCCAGTTCTTCGGCAACGCGACGCGGGGCTACATCGAGACGCGCTCGGTTTTCTGGTGGTGGGGCTGGCAGTGGTTTAATCCCGGGTCGGAAACGCAGCACGGGCCGGTGGTCGCCGCCGTGGCGGCGTGGTTGTTCTGGCGAAATGCGCGGAGGACGCGTGCGGTCGCGGAGGCTCGTCCGGCGCGCGCCGCAGCGGTCGCGATGCTTGTGGCCCTCATTCTGCATGTGGCCGGATACGCGATGCAGCAGACGCGCGTGTCCATTGTGGCGCTGCTCGTGTTCGCGTGGGGCGTGATCGCGCTGGCGGATCATTGCAGAAGCGGCGGTGCTTCGTGGTCGCGCGCGGCGGTGTTTCCGCTCGGGTTCATGCTGCTGGCGATTCCGTTCGGGTTTCTCGACACGCTTGGATTTTATCTGCGGCTCGGAGTTGTCGGCACGGTGAGCGCGCTTGCGCACGCGGGCGGCATCGACGTGGCGCGCAACGGCACGCAACTGTTTTCCCCGGACGGGGCGTTCCAATACGACGTGGCGGCGGCCTGCTCGGGCGTGCGATCGTTTGTGGCGCTGCTCGCGATGGCGCTGCTCACCGGCTACCTCGGCTTGCGGTCGTGGTGGAGGCGCGCCGCGCTGGTTTTGCTGTGCGTGCCGTTTGTGTTTGCCGGCAATGTCGCGCGCATCGGCGCGATTGTGCTCGCGGGCGAATGGTTCGGGCACGCCGCGGGCGAGCGTGTGCACGATTGGTCGGGCTGGGTCGTGTTTGCGGTGGTGTTTGCGCTTGTGCTGGGCGCGGCGCGGTTGTTGCGGGAAAAGACGGAGGAGCCGGCAAACAGCGGCGCGGCGTCTTCCGGCGGCGCTGGCGTTTACGGCATGGCTGCAAAACGCGCCCTTCTGCCTGTCGCGGTCGTCGTCTGCATCGGGGCCGGTGCCGCGATTTTTGCGACTGTGCGCCTGGATGCGCGCAGCGTGCGCGCGCTGGCGGGTGTGAGGCTCGCGGCTGACGGCGTGAATCCCGCGCCGCTTCCGCCGTTTTTGGGGATGAGCTGGGGCGGGCGCGACGTCGAGGTCAGCGCGGTCGAGCGCGAATTGCTGCCGCCGGACACCGGGTTTGCGCGCAAAAATTACACGCGTCTTGCGAATCCGCGCGACGCGCAGGTTTTCTTTTCAATCGTCCTGAGCGGACGCGACCGCACCTCGATTCACCGGCCCGAAATATGCCTCGTCGGCCAGGGCTGGACGATCAGGAAACGCAGCGCAGCGCAGTTCAGGCTTCCGGATGGCACAATGCTCAAGGGGACACTGTTGAACATTGAGCGCGAAGTCGTTGCAAAAAAGGGGCAGGCGACGACGGTTGCGACTGTGCCGGCGGTTTTTGTTTACTGGTTTGCCGGAAGCGACGGCGTCGAGGCGTCCCATGCCGGGATGCTTTGGCGCGGGGCGTATGACAGGCTGTTTCATTTGCGCGCTGACCGGTGGGCCTACGTGGTTGCGCAGTCGGCGGCGTTCGACGGCGAGGAGGCGGCCTTGGCTCGCATCGGCGAGGTCATTGCGCTGGCTTGGCCAGAGGTTTGCGCAAGAAAGGATTGAACTTTGGCCGGGGCGTTTTACGTTGTTCCTTCTTGAAACCACTAAGCGCGATTCTAGCCGACGCCGCGGCAGTCACGACAATCTGGGACGAATTTGGCCCGGTTTGGGTGTTTGTTGTTGCGGGCCTCGCCGGCGTGGTGCTCGGGCTTGCGGTCTCGCTGCTGCTCACGCGTTACACGCGCCGCATGGCCGAGCAGCAGGCAAACCAACTCATCGACGTGGCGCGCCGCGAAGCGGCGGTCGAGGCGCATGAACTGCGACAAAAGGTCGAGGACGAATTGCAGGAAAAACGCGCCGAGATAACGCGCGAGTTTGACCGCCGCGAAATCGAAACCGACGTCAGGTTACGTGAAATCCGTGCGCACGAGGAATCCCTCGCCCTGCTCGACCACCAGCTTGAGCAAAAGCGGGAGCGCCTTTCCCGCGAAAACGCCGCCATCCGGCAGGCGCGCGACGCGATGCGCGATATGTCCAAGAGTTTGCGGAGGCGGCTTGAGGGCGTCTCGCAGATGGATGCCGAGGAAATTAAGAAAAACCTGTGCCAGGAAGTGGAAATCGAATGCCAGGAGGAGCTGCGCCAGCTCCGCCGCGACACACTTGAGCGCTCCGAACGCGACCTCGAAATGCAGGCGCGCCGCATCCTCGTCGCCACCATGCAGCGCATGGCCTCGAAACCCAACGCCGACATCACCGCGACCATCGTCCAGCTGCCCAACGACGAGATGAAGGGCCGCATCATCGGACGCGAGGGCCGCAACATCAAGGCCTTCGAAGCCGTCACCGGCGTCACGCTTCTCATCGACGAGACGCCGCAGATGGTGCTCATCTCGTCATTCGACCCGGTGCGCCGCGAAATCGCCCGCATCGCGCTCGACGGCCTCGTGAAAGACGGGCGCATCCACCCGGCAAGCATCGAGGAGTTCGTCAATCGCGCCGCCGAGGAAGTGAACGTCAACGTCGAGCAGGCCGGTGAAACCGCCGTCGAACACCTCGGCGTGACGGGCCTGCAACCCGAGGTCATAAAACTGCTCGGCAAGCTGAAATACCGGTTTTCCTATACGCAGAACGTGCTCGACCATTCCGTGGAGGTGGGATTCCTCGCGTCGATGATCGCGAGCGAAATCGGTCTCGATCCGAACCTCGCAAAACGCGCCGGCCTGCTTCACGACATCGGCAAGGCGGTCGATGGCGAATACGAAGGCAGTCACGCGGCAATCGGCGCGGAGTTTGTGAAACGCCACGGCGAAACCCCCATTGTTGTCAACGCCATCGCCGCGCACCACGAGGAGGTGAAACCGGAAACCGTCTATGCGGGCCTGGTCATACTGGCCGACACGATTTCCGCGATACGCCCCGGCGCCCGCGCCGAGGCGATGGCCAATTACGTCCAGCGCCTTGACCGCCTTGAAAAACTTGCGCTCGGCCTCGACGGCGTGCAGCAGGCGTACGCGGTCCAGGCGGGCCGCGAGATTCGCATCGTCGTCGCGCCGCAGCATGTGTCCGACGACCAGGCGCGCGACCTCGCTCGTGAACTCCGCCGCAAGATCGAGAGCGAATTGCAGTATCCGAGCACGATCAAGATCACCGTGATCCGCGAATCGCGTTTCACGGAAACGGCGACGTAGGAAAACGGCGCAGCAACCAGCCGATGCCCCATGAAACCCGTGCCGGCCGCTTTTATGATTTTGCTTGGAGCGATGATTTTTTGCGGGGGATGCCGGAAAAATCCCTACGATCAAAAAATCTCTGCCGCGACCCAGCAGGAGTTGAACCAGTGGCTTTCGCTTAACACCCATCGCCTCAGCTTGGAGGAAACCGCTGAGATAAAAGACTGCCTCGCCGAAATAAAAGTTTCCTTCATGCTCGCGAAGGAGGCGGCGGGGCAGGACAATATAAATCGCAAAATGTGCGAGAAAATAGACGGCATGGCGCTGAAGGATACCGTTGTGCTCGGATATGAATTGCAGATCGCGCGCCTCGAACTGGAGAAGGCCCGGCTTCAGAAGGATCTCGCTTACAAGCGGTCGCTAAAAGCACGTCCGGGCGATTTGGCATCGGCGAATTTTTTGGAAGACCAAAAAGAGCAGGTGCGCGCACAAATAAGCAAATTTGACGAACGGCTGAACCGATGCAACGCACGGATCAAGGAACTGCGAAAGCAATTCAACATGCCCGAGCCGGCGGACGATTATGTGCCGCCCGTGAGAATCAATCTGTAGGAGAGTCTCCCAATAAAATCCCACAAGTCGCCCCTCCGTGTCGCGCGCGTGTTTTTTTGCACGCACCGGCCACGGGGCTCACGCGCGCTGCTTTTTCCGTTGAATTCGCGCGGTTCGGCGTCATGCGTGAAGAGACTTCGTTTTCCTGAAACGCAATTCCATGAATCCCCTCACGCCCCTGGCCATTTTTCTCGGTTCGGCTTTGTTGTTCTGTCTGCAACCGATGGTCGGGCGCACATTGCTGCCGGCGTTCGGCGGCTCTGCGGCGGTGTGGTCGGTGTGCCTCGCCACGTTCCAGGCGTTGCTCGTGGGCGGTTATGCGTATGCGCACGTCCTGAATGGCATGGAGGCGCGCCGGCAGCGGCGCGTGCATGTCGTGCTGCTCGGCGTGGCAGTGGCGTGGACGCTGGCGGTCGCGGCAGCGGGGTTGGCCTGGGCGCGGGCGAATCTGCACGCCGGAGCGCATCCGGCGCTGGAGGTTTTGCTGGTCGTTCTCGCGGGGGCGGGCGTGCCGTATCTGGTGTTGTCGTCGGGAAGTTCGTTGCTTCAGGCGTGGGTGGGCGCGGCCGGAGGAAACGGGCGCGGGGTTTACCGGCTGTATGCGGTTTCAAACCTTGGGTCGTTTCTCGGATTGTTTGCCTATCCGTTTTTGATGGAGCCGTTTGTGCCGCTGCGCTGGCAGTGGCTCGGTTGGTGCGCGGGGCTGGCGGTGTATCTCGCGCTGGTTGCGTGCGTGGCGTGGCTGCCGCAAAAAGCAAGGCCCGCCCCCGTCGCGCAGGACGATCTCGATGCGGTGCTCGCGGCGGCAAAGCCGCCGAGAAAAACGGGGCCGGTGGTGCTGCCGCGCGGGCTTTCGAGAGAGGCGTGGTGGTTTGTGCTGCCGGGACTAAGCTCGTTCACGCTGGTGGCGGTGACGAATCATCTGTCGATGGATGTGGCGCCGATGCCGCTGTTGTGGGCGATTTTGCTGGGCGCGTTTTTGCTGAGTTACGTGGCGGGTTTTTCGCGCGCGGGCGAGCGGTGGATCCCGGTGTGGCGCGTGCTGGCGCCCGGGGCGTTGATCGGGTGCGGCTTTGCGGCGCAAGAGGGCGGAGGCGACGCGTTTGCCGCGAACATCGGCGCGGGCACGGCGGCGGTTTTTTTCTGCGGCACGTTTTTGCACGGGTGGCTTTACGCGATTCGTCCGGAGGGCGCGCGGCTGACGCGGTTTTATCTCGGCGTGGCGGTGGGCGGGGCGGCGGGCGGGATGCTGGTGTCGTTTGCGGCGCCGGTGTTGTTTTCGGGATATTGGGAATACCAGATCGCGCTGGTTGGGTGCGCGCTGGCGACGCTCGTTTTCGCGGTGTTTTCGTGGAAGCGTGTCTGGCATGCGCGGCTTTTCAGCGGCGCGACGGCGCTCGCGGCCGTGTGCGCGTGCATGATGGCGTGGACAGCGGTGGCGATGGAGAACCGCGGAATCGTGCTGCGCGCGCGCAATTTTTACGGCGCGCTGAAGGTGAGGGAGGGCAGCTTTCTCGTCTCTGGCGAGCTGGCGCGCGTTTACATGCTCATGAATGGAGGCACGCTTCACGGCGAGCAGGCGCACGGGCAGGATCCGGAGCTGTCAAAACTGCCCACGACCTACTACGGGCCGCTTGCGGGAGGCCTGTCGGTGATGTTGCATGAAAAGTGGACGGGTCAGGCGCCGCGGGAATTCAATTTGAACGATGCCGGGGAAATCGCGTCTGCAAAACCGGAGAACGCGCGGCCGATGCGCGTGGGCGCGATCGGGCTTGGCGTCGGCACGATGGCGCGCTGGGCGAGGGCGGGCGACGAATGGCGTTTTTTCGAGATCAATCCGCTCGTGGATCGTGTCGCGCGCGACGGGAAATTCTTCACCTGCATGGCGGAGTCGGCGGGCGCGCCGCAAACGGTGATCGGGGACGCGCGCCTGATGCTCGAACGCGAGCAGGCCGCGGGCGGGGCGGCGTATGATGTGTTGATTGTCGATGCGTATTCGGGCGACTCGGTGCCGCTGCACCTGGCGACGGAGGAGGCGTTCCGGCTTTATGAGAAGCGGCTCGCGCCGGGCGGCGTGCTGGCGGTGCACATCAGCAACTGGCACATGGATCTGCTGCCGCTGTGCAAGGCGGCCGCGCGCGCGCTGGGCATGCATGTGGCGGGCGTCCAATCGCCGGACGACGCGGACAAATTGATCGAGGGCGCGCTGTGGGTGTTTTTGACGCGCGACCCGATCCGCATCGAAGCCGCCGACAGCGACGCGGACATCGTGGATTTTTCAGGTGTGCGCGACATTCGTCTGCCGACCGACGAATGGGGAAGCTTGCAGGGCTTGATTCATTTCAACTAGCTGCTCAGTCCCGGAGAGAGTGGTGATGAGGGGCTGGAAGACATGCCGGCATCACAACAATTACAAGGCAAATATCACACGGTTGTGCCCGCGCAACGCGCGGTGGTGTGTCGGACTGAAGACAAGCACAATATTGACCCGCCCCGGGTTAAATCCCAGTGCCTTCTACCGGGTCAATTTTATCTGCCTGCTGGCAGCAATTCAATATTCTGCATTCCTGCATAACGTATATTGCAAAAAACAAGGTCTGATCCCGTACGGCCGTACCGAGCCCGGGGTGGCTCGCTGACTCGGAAAACGACGCGCGTGCGGCTATTTGGCGACAAATTTGGATGCCGGTGTGGAATTATCTTAAAAAAACCTGCAACGCCAGTTCGGCAAAAAGTATGATTACACTGCGACTCGTAACAGTTAATGGGAAAATTGACAAAACACCACCTTCGCTCGGGTCGTCTGCGTCACCAATTCGGCACGTAACAGTTCACTTCTTTGGCTCGTAACGACTAATTATGTCTACATAACCAGACATGTCAGATGAAGGAACATAGAATGAGACTATAGTGTAAAATTTTGATCTGACTTTATTTATTATCGATTCAATCTTAACACCGCCTAATTTTCTAAGAGCCTTAATTTCTATGCGCCCATTGTTCTGAATCTTTGCTAAATAATCAATCGCCTCATCAATGTTGTTCAATTGAACCTTTCGAGAATCGCCGCAATCTATTATTACATTATTAAAATCCACAATCATCTTAATTGGATCCCTGCACTGGGATGTCACTTTATCACTCGCCAACAACTTGATCTCTCCTAAAATAAAGACACAAGCGGTCATGATTGTAATAAAAAATGCTTTTTTGGCTTTGTTTTTCATATTATTATAGTTGTTGCAATATTAATCTCTTCGCTGAAGAAAAGCCGAAAAAGGGTCGATCCGAGATATATTGATTTTCTATTGTTCATGGGAGCTGACAGTGGGCGTTGTTTGTGGGTTTTCGGGAGGGGGATGGGTTTGATTTTGCCAGTCTGTATCCGCTTGCGCTGCAGGATGCAACGTCGGATTTCAGATGGTTTTCCGTTGCGCGTTGTTGACAAACGGGCGGGGGGGCGGGCCTGCTAGCGGGATGTCGCAATCGCGCGAAAAGATCCTCGTCGCCATGTCCGGCGGAGTCGACAGCTCCGTCGCCGCGCTCGTGCTCAAACAGCAGGGTTTCGACATCACCGGCGCCTACATGAAAAACTGGATCAACGAGGACAATATCGTAGGGAATTGTCCGTGGATGCAGGATATCGAGGACGCGCGCGCCGTCGCCGAAAAAATCGGCATCGAGTTCCGCGTCGTCAATTTGATGACGGAATATCGCGAGCGCGTCGTCGCGTATTTGCTGGATGGATACAGACGCGGCATCACCCCGAATCCCGACGTGATGTGCAACCGCGAGATCAAGTTCGGCGTGTTCCTCCAGTGGGCGCGCGAGCACGGTTACGACGCCGTCGCCACGGGCCACTACGCGCGGCGCGTGGAAAACACCGGCGCGGACGGCGGGCCCGACGGCACATTTTCACTGATCGAGGGCGCGGACAAGAACAAGGACCAGTCGTATTTCCTCGCGATGCTCAACCAGGAGCAGTTGCGCGCGGCGCGGTTTCCCATCGGGCATTTGCCAAAACCCGAGCTGCGCCGCCTCGCAATGGAGGCGGGGCTCGCCACCGCGACAAAGAAGGACAGCCAGGGCATCTGTTTCATCGGTGAGGTGAAAATGCAGGATTTTTTGCGCCAGTATGTGCCGGACGAACCCGGCCCGATCGTGCGCGCCGGCGACGGGCGCGTGCTCGGGCGGCATCGCGGGCTGCATTATTACACAATCGGCCAGCGCAAGGGCATCGGCATCCCATCGAACACGGATTTTCAGAAATACGTGGTCGTGGGCAAGCGCGCGGAGGATCGCGCGCTGCTTGTCGCCTTTGACGGGCCGGATGCGCCGGGGCTTTTCACGAGTGAATTACGCGTGCATTCGCTGAGCTGGACGGGCGCGCCGGTTGCGGAGCCGCGCCTGATCGAGGGCCGCGTGCGTTACCGCGATCCGCGCGTGCATCTGAAGTTTGTCCCTGATGCGGGCGGCGGCAGGGAAGGCGGTAGCGCGACGATCCGGTTTCGCGAGCCGCAACGCGCGCTCGCGTCGGGGCAGGTGCTCGCGCTTTACGATGGCGAGAGGCTGCTCGGCGGCGGGGTTTATGCGTAGGGGTGGGTGAGGACAGGGGACAGGGAGGCCGGATTTTCCACAGCAAAGACGCAAAGCCCGCAAAGGACGGAAAAGATGGAGGTGAAAAGTTAGGAGATAGAGGACGGAGAGCAGAAGACAGAAGGCGGATGAGATACTTTGGGGTTTGATCTTTTCTGCTCTTTGCGGGCTTTGCGCCTTTGCTGTGAACTCTTTCGCTTTAATACGCTTTTGGCAGGAATAAAAAAAGGGGAGCCCGATTCGGGCTCCCCTTGTGTGAATTGCGGGCGGCTCGTTTTTTAGCCGAGGCGGGCCTTGAGGGCGTCGCGCTGGGCCTTGAGCTCGGCGGGGAGCTTGGAGCCGACTTTTTCGAAGAAGCTGGCCTGGTCTTCGATTTCAGCCTTCCACTTGGCCACATCGACGGCTTGGAGCTCGTCGAACTTGGCCTTGTCGAAGCTGGCGCCGTCCCAGTCGATGTCCTCGTAGGAGGGCTGGAAGCCGATGGCGGTTTCCTGGGCCTTGGCGCATTCGCAGCCATTGGCGCGGCCGACGATCCACTTGAGGACGCGGGCGTTTTCGCCGAAGCCGGGCCACATGAACTTGCCGTTGGCATCCTTGCGGAACCAGTTGACATGGAACACGGCGGGCATCTTGGCCTTCTTGGCCATGTTGAGCCAGTGCTGGAAGTAGTCGCCGACGTGGTAGCCGCAGAAGGGCAGCATGGCCATCGGGTCGCGACGGACCTGACCGATGTTGCCGGCGGCGGCGGCGGTCATTTCGGAGCCCATCGTGGCGGCGATGTAAACGCCCTGTTCCCAGCTCTTGGCCTGGTAAACGAGGGGCATGGTGTCGGGGCGGCGGCCACCGAAGATGAAGGCGCTGATCGGCACGCCGGCGGGATCTTCCCAAGCGGCGTCGATCGTCGGGCACTGCGAGGCCGGGGCGGTGAAGCGGGCGTTCGGGTGCGCGGCCTTGGCGCCGGTTTCCTTGGCGATGGCGGGCGTCCACTTGTTGCCCTTCCAGTCGATGAGTTCGGCGGGGGGCTCGTCGGTCATGCCTTCCCACCAGACACCGCCTTCAGGCGTGAGGCCGACGTTGGTGAAGATGGTGTTCTTCGCGAGCGAAGCCATGGCATTCGGGTTGGTCTTGTTGGAAGTGCCGGGAGCCACGCCGAAGAAGCCGGCTTCGGGATTGATGGCGCGGAGGACGCCGTTGGCGTCGGGCTTGATCCAGGCGATGTCGTCGCCGACGGTCCAGACCTTCCAGCCCTTCTTGAGGAGGGCGTCGGGCGGGATGAGCATGGCGAAGTTGGTCTTGCCGCAGGCCGACGGGAAGGCGGCGCTGACGTAGGTGCGGTCGCCTTTGGGGCTTTCGACGCCGAGGATGAGCATGTGCTCGGCCATCCAGCCTTCGTCGCGGGCCATGTTGGAAGCGATGCGGAGGGCGAAGCACTTTTTGCCGAGGAGGGCGTTGCCGCCGTAACCGGAGCCGAAGGACCAGATTTCACGGGTCTCGGGGAAGTGGACGATGTATTTTTCCTTGTTGCAGGGCCAAGTGACGTCCTTCTGACCGTCGGCGAGCGGGGCGCCAACGGAGTGGAGGCAGGGGACGAAGGGTTTTTCGCCCTTGTCGATTTCCTTGAACACGGCTTCACCGATGCGGGCCATGATGCGCATGTTCACGACAACGTAGGCGGAGTCGGTGAGTTCGACGCCGACTTGGGCGATCGGGGAACCGATCGGGCCCATGCTGTAGGGGAGCACATACATGGTGCGGCCCTTCATCGAACCCTTGAAGAGGCCGGTGAGCTTGGCGCGCATTTCGACGGGGTCGGACCAGTTGTTGGTCGGGCCGGCGTCGTCCTTGGACTTCGAACAGATGAAAGTGCGTTCCTCGACGCGGGCGACGTCGCCGGCGTCAGAGCGGGCGTAGTAGCAACCGGGCCAGAGTTTTTCGTTGAGCTTGATGAAGGTGCCTCCATCGACGAGCTTCTGGCAGAGGGCGTCGTTTTCCGCTTGCGAGCCGTCAACCCAGTGGATCGCGGCGGGCTCGCAAAGGGCGGCCATTTGATCGACCCAGGCGAGGAGCTTTTCGTTCGTGCTGAGCACTTTATTGGATGGTATGTTTGTTTTCATCGGGAGTGAAATGGATTGACGGTCTGCGAACTTGCAAAATACGGGACGAGAAAAGAACGGTCATTTTACGGATCGTTCACGACGCAATTCAATCATTTGTTTTCCGGGATGTCGCTTTTTACGATTGGCGCGGCGGAACACCGGACGGTTGCAGCAGGAGGGCGGTGATTTTTTCGCGGAGGTGGGTGCCCCGGAGTTTGGATTCGTTGTTGCGCACGGCCATGCCATACGCGGCGGGTTCGCCGACGATGAAGACTTTTTTCTTTCCGCGCGTGATGGCGGTGTAGAGGAGGTTGCGCTGGAGCATCATGAAGTGCGCCTTGAGGAGCGGCACAATGACGACGGGGTATTCGCTGCCTTGCGATTTGTGGATGCTGCAGGCGTAGGCGAGGGCGAGGTCGCCGGTTTCACCGCGTTCGAAGGTTTGCGTGTTGCCGTCGAAATCGATGGTGAGCGCGGCGGTTTCGGGATCGACGGCGGTGACGGCGCCGATGTCGCCGTTGAAGATGTTTTTGTCGTAGTTGTTGCGCAGTTGGATCACCTTGTCGCCGGGGCGGTATTCGCCGGAGAGCGAGCGGTAGCCGCGGGCGTGGGGGTTGAGGGCGGCCTGGAGTTGCGTGTTGAGATTGCCGACGCCGGCGACGCCCCTGTGCATAGGCGCGAGGACTTGCACGTCGCGGATGCGGTCGAACCAGTCGTAGTGGCGCGGGATGAACTCGGTGCAGAGCGCGATGGTTTTGCGGAGGCAATCGTCGGGCGAGTCGGCAATGACAAAGGTGAGGTCGGCCCAGGCTTGGATGGAGGCGAGCTCATGCGCGGAGGGAGGGAGCGAGGGATCGCCGCTGTTGATGGCGTGCGCGGTGGTGACGATCTGGCTCTGGCCTTTCTGGCGGTGGATGACGTCGAGTTTCGTCACCGGAATCGAGCCGTGCGCCTCGGCGCCGGGCGCGGAAACGGCGATGATGTCCTTGAGCACGTTGCCTGCGCCGACGCTGGGGAGCTGGTCGGTGTCGCCGACGAGGAGGAGATGCGCGCGCGACGGAATCGCCTGGAGGAGCGAGGCGGCGAGGCGGGTGTCGAGCATCGAGGCTTCGTCAACAACGAGAAAATCGGTCGCGAGCGGCGTGTCCTCGTTGGCGGAGAAACCGCCCTTGGCCGGGTCGTATTTGAGGAGGCGGTGGATGGTGCTCGCGAAGCCGCCGGTGGACTCGGAGAGGCGCTGGGCGGCGCGTCCGGTGGGCGCGGCGAGGTGGATGCGGACGCGCTTGGCCTTGAGGATTTCAACGAGGGCGCGGAGCGAGGCGGTTTTGCCGGTGCCGGGACCGCCGGTGAGGATGGAGATTTTGGAGCGGAGGGCGGAGAGGATGGCGGCGCGTTGTTTTTCGGCGAAGGTGAGGCCGGCTTTTTTCTCGGCCCACCCGACGGCGATTTCCTCCTTTATCGGAGGCAGTCCGCTGGGAACGCGGAGGAGGCGCGAGATGGTGGCGGCGATTTTTTGCTCGGCGCGGTCGAGGTGCGGAAGTTGGAGGACCGCGGAGCCGGGGAGGGGATTTGTGTTTTGAGGGTCGGGCGCGTGCGCGACGAGTTGTTTGGTTTCGAGGAGTTTTCCGACGCGCGCGGCGAGAAGGTCGGCGTTGGTTTCGAGGAGTTGTGCGGTGTAGTCGATGAGGTCGGCTTCGCGGAGCGCGGTGTGGCCTTCCTCCTGAAGCTCGTCCATCGCGAAGAGGAGCCCGGCGTCGAGGCGCGGCGGGGCGTCGTTGGCAAAGCCGAGGTTGATGGCGATGCGGTCGGCGGTTTTGAAACCGATGCCGTCGATTTCACGGGCGACGCGGTAGGGCTCGTTTTTCAGGATCGCCATGGCTTCGTGGCCGTAACGGTCGATGAGTTTCACGCATTGCGAGGTGGTGACGCCGTAGGTTTGGAGGAAGATGTGGATTTCGCGGAGGGCGCGCTGGTCGTCCCAGGCTTTTTTGATGGCGGCGGCGCGGACTTTTCCGATGCCGGGGATGGCGCGGAGTTTTGCGGATTCCTCGGAAAGGACGCGGAAGGTGTCGGTGCCGAGCGCGTCCACGATTTTGTTGGCGTAAACCTTTCCGATGCCGGGGACGAGACCGGAGCCGAGGTATTTGCGGATGCCGTAAACAGAGGAGGGCAGCTCGGCCTTGAAGGTCTCGACCTTGAACTGGTCGCCGTGCTGCGAGTGGCGCGTCCACTGGCCGGCGAGGTGGAGGGTTTCGCCGCATTGGACGCCGGGGAGCGCGCCGACGATGGTGATTTTGTCGGCGGCCTTGCCGTTGCCGCCCGGGTTGTCGGGGCGGAATTCAGCGATGGTGTAGTGATTTTCCTCGTTGAGAAAGATGATGCGTTCGAGCACGCCGGTGATCTTGCCGGCGGGGTCGGAGGCGGAGCGTGTCGGTGAGGAATTGGCCACAAAAAAGAAGAGTCGCGGCAATCAAAGCCCAAATCCGGGGAAAAATCCAATGGCTAAGTTGCCTGATTATCCGTCACTCGGGACTTGTGGCGGGGCCTACAATCTTTTTGCTAGGCGACTTTATGTTATCGCAATCTTCCGACAGCAACCTTCCGGAAAAACTCGCGCGCCATAAGCCCGAAGTGCGCGAGGCTTACGCGCGTTATCGCGCGACGGGCGATGTGGAAGCGGTGCAGATCGTCATCCTGGCAATGGTACGCGACCATCTGCCAAAACCCTCGGACGCGCCGATCACGGATGAGCAAAGGCTGATTGAAGATTTGGGTTACGACTCTCTCGCCGTGGCCGAGGTGGTCTTCGCGATCGAGGACACGTTTGGGTTGCGCATCGAGACGAGCGAGATCATGCAGATCAGCACGGTCGGAAGCCTGAAGGCGTTTATCGCAAAAAAACTCGGGCCGCAGGGCGCGTGATTTATGAGCGCTGATAACACCGGAAGCGTTCGCAAGCGTGTCGTCGTCACGGGCGTGGGTTTTATCACGCCGATCGGCAATGACTGGGCGGGCGTGGCGGCGGGTTTGCGCGAGGGGCGCCACGGATTTGAGCGAGTGGAATTTTTTGGCAATCCCAACGTGCCCGTGAAAGTCGCGGGAACCGTGAAGGATTTCATCGTCGAGTCGATGAACTGGCGCGACTGGAAATGGCCGGCGCGCTACGAGATCGCGCGCGAAACCCTGCGCGGCCTCGCGCCGCATGGCGTGTATGCGATCTGCGCGATCGACCAGGCGCTCGAACATGCCGCGCTGCCGCGCGAAGCCGTGGCGGACGATGATGCGACGGGGCTGTATTGCGCCTCCGCGGGATCCGCGATGATGTTGCACGGGCACCTGAAGCAGATGGACCAGACGCGCGGCGAGCGCGGAAACCCGATGGGCGTGGTGAGCTCGATTTGCGGAACGCTCAATTTCAACCTGGCCGCGCACTACAAGATCACCGGTTCGGTGTGCGGGTTCGTGTCGGCGTGCGCGTCGGGCAGTCATGCGATCGGTTATGCGTGCGACGACATCCGGCTCGGACGGCTTGCGCGCGCGATCGTGGTCGCGGGCGAGGAGTTGAACGCGGAGACGCTGCTGCCGTTTGCGGCGATGCGCGCGTTGTCCGCGCAAAGCGACCCGGCGGTGGCGTCGCGTCCGTTCGACGTGGCGCGCGACGGCTTTGTCGGAGCGGGCGGCGCGGTGGCGTTGATTTTGGAGGAATCCGAAGCGGCCGCGGCGCGTGGCGCGCGGGTGCTGGCCGAGGTTGCGGGCTGGGGACAGGCTGCGGACGGCCACAGTGTGGCGATGTCGCATCCCGAAGGGCGCGGCCTGGCGAACGCGATGACGCGCGCCCTCGCCGACGCGGGCGTGAGCGCGGAGGAGATTGATTATGTCAATGCGCACGGCACTTCGACGCCCGTCGGGGATCGCGCGGAGACGCTGGCGTTGAAAACCATTTTCGGCGGTGGGAACGGCGGCAAAAAACAACCGCGCGTGAGCAGCACGAAAGGACTGACCGGGCATCCGCTCTCGCTGTCCGGAGCGATGGAGGCGGCGTTTTGCGTGCTGGCTATGAACGAGGGTTTTGTTCCGGGCAACGCACATCTCGTGAATGCCGATCCGGTGTGCGAAGGCCTCGACCTACCGCGCGCGACGGTCAACGAACGCCCGCGGCTCGTGCTGAACAACAGCAGCGGTTTCGGCGGCAGCAATGTGTGCCACGTGCTGCGCGCGCCCGGCGCGTGATGCGCGTGCGCGTCGCTAAAGTTTTTGTTTCAGCCAGGCGATGGCGCCGGATTCGTCGGTGAAAGCGCCTTCGAGCTGCGCCTCGAAAGCGGCATCGAGGATCGCCTTGAATTGAGTGCCGGGCGCCATGCCCGCGGCGATCAGGTGGCGGCCTTGAAGGATCGGTTTCGGCGCGGCGTCGGCGATGGCGAGACGGCGCGCGGCTTCGCGAAGTTCGTCGATGCGCGCCAGCGTTTCGGACGAGTGTTTTGGCGGGCGGCCGTCGTGATCGGCACGCATCACGAGGCAGAGATCGTCGATTGTCGCGGGGAGGAGACGGCGGGACAGACGGCGGATGGACGTGTCGGAAAAATGCGTGTCGTTTCCATCCCTACCGTTGTGGTGCATGAGGTGGTTGAGCACGAGCGGGACGACGCGGGCGATTGTTTCGCGGGTAGCGCCGATGCGCCGGAGAAAGGTTTCCGCGAGAGGGCCGCCCGCGGCTTCGTGGCCGGGGCTGATCCAGCGCATCTCGCCGCGGCGTTCGGCGTATTGTGTGGTGGCGGGTTTGCCGAAATCGTGCGCAAGCACCGCGAGGAGGAGCACGCGGCGACGGAGCGGATCGGAGTCGCGCCAGTCGTCGAGCTGGACGAGCGCGTCGCAGCAATGCGCGGTGTGCGCGAACACATCGCCTTCGGGATGCCAGCCGGGGTCTTGTTGCGTGCCGCGGAGCGCGGCGAGTTCAGGAAAGTGCGCGAGCCAGCCGGTTTGTTCGAGGACTTCGAGGCCGCGCGAAGGCCTCGCGGATTTTTCGGCCCATTTCTGCCATTCGCCCCAGATGCGTTCGGCGGGGAGTTCGTTGAAGGCGGGCGCGATGGCGCGACAGAGGGCGGTGGTTTCGGGCGCGAGTGTGAAATCGAAGCGCGCGGCGAGCTGGAAGGCGCGCAGGACGCGCAGCGGATCCTCGGCGAAGGCGGCGCTGGTGTGGCGCAGGATGCGGGCGCGCAGGTCGCGAAGGCCGTTGTGCGGGTCGATGAGGCCCGGAATGGGAAAATTTTCGATTTTCGATTCTCGATTTGGCAGACTGTCGCTGTCGCTCGAAACGATTGGAGGAGCTACCGCTCCAGAATGCATATCGGCGCGGGAGCGCCCAATCGAAAATCGAGAATCGAAAATCGAAAATTCCACAAAGGGATCGTAGGCGATGGCGTTGACAGTGAAATCCCGGCGTGCGGCGGCGTCGGCATCGGTAAGCCCGGGCTCGGGCGCGATGGCGAAACCGCGATGGCCCGCGCCGGTTTTGGATTCACGGCGGGGCAGGGAGAAATCATATTCGACGCTGTCGATGCGGAGCTTGATCACGCCGAAGCTGCGCCCGACGATGTTGGTCGATCCGAAGGGCGCGAGGACGGCGTGCATGGCTTCGAAGGTTGTTCCAGGCACCTCGACATCGAAGTCTTTTGGCTCAAGGCCGAGCAGCCAGTCGCGCACGCAGCCGCCGACGAGGCGCGGGCGTCCGATGGCGCGGAGCGCTTGCATGACGGCGAGGAGTTTTTGCGGGATGAGCATCATCAGGCTTGCGGGCGTTTGTCCTTTGCGAGGGCCGCCATGAAAACGCACGCCCAGCCGAGCATGAGCGCGAGCCCGCCGAGCGGCGCGA
Source organism: Ereboglobus sp. (assembly GCA_029974595.1). Lineage (GTDB taxonomy): Bacteria > Verrucomicrobiota > Verrucomicrobiia > Opitutales > Opitutaceae > Ereboglobus. The sequence goes on from JARKRC010000027.1 coordinate 244,633, forward strand.
ACGGCCACAACCAGCGCGGCCCGCCGAGCGCGACCCAGTAAAGCGATCCTGAAAACAGGACGATGCCCGCGATCCATGCACGCATGGCGCGTTGCAGCCAGCGGGCGAAGACGGGGCGCGTGCGCGCGGCATCGGTGATCAGGGCGATCGCGGCGGCGAAGAGCGCGACGGCGTGGAGGAGGTGGTATTGCGCGGCTGTCTGCCAGACATCGAGCTTGCCCGAGGCGACGAGCTGCGGTTTCAGCGCATGAGCGCCCAAGGCGCCCAAAATGACGCCTGTGAGTCCGAGCAGTGCCGGTATTTTTTTCATAAACGACAGACAGAAATGTGCTGGTAATATGCCAAGGTAAAAAACGCGGGGCAAAATCGGAACGATTACGGCAGGCGTATGTCCGATTTTTCGTCCTTGGCGTTGGACTGGTCGATAATTAAAATCTTGTGTTATTAAAAGCGCGTATTTTTTTATCACTTAAAACCCGCTCCAGCGGACAAGCTACACTAAATACAGAACACCAAGACAATGAAGAAAATTGCCATCCTTATCAGCGTGTTTGCGGGATTTGCCGGACTCACGGCATCTGCGCAACAAACAGCGTCCTCGTATCAAATTACGGCGGACTTCAGCTATACTTCGCAATATGTTTTCCGCGGTCTCCAAGGCGCCAGCGATGCGTTTACGCCCTCGGTCGAGGTCGCCATTGACGATTTCTATGTTGGCGTCTGGACGATGCAGCCCATTTCCACATGGCACAATGAAAGACCCGGCAACGAGATCGATATTTACGCCGGCTACAAACAAAAGGTGACCAACACGGTTTCGCTCGAAGGCATCGCAACCTACTACTGGTATCCCGACGCACAGCCGGAACGCGCCTCCGGCCTCAGCACCTCCAAGTCCTACGAGCTCGGATTCGGCGCGACTTGGGCCTACAATCGCCTGACCGCCAGCGCGTATTACTACTATGACTTCCGCAAGGAAGCCAGCACGCTCGTCGGCTCCGTCGGCTACAGCTTCCCGATCGAGAAGCTCGGTACATCCGTTGACGTTGCGTTTTACGTCGGCACGGTTGGCGCCCATGACTGGTATCCCGATGCGATCGTGACCGGCCGGAAATATTCCTACAACTACTACGGTTTCGACGTGAGCGTGCCCTACCACATCAATGAGCGTGCCACCGTCACCGCCGGCATTCACTATGCCAGCAACGACAACACACCTCCGGGCACCTCGGACAACAAGCTCTGGTTTACGGTGGGCCTGTCCGTCGGCTTCTGATTCACACGCGGATAATTGCTGATAAGAACCGCCATTTGTTTAACCAGTCCGCCTTCGCGAGAGGGCGGACTTTTTTGCGCCCCGGGTTTCCGACGCGCCGAAATTTATCTTTGATTATTCGCGCTCGTTCGCGTCCATTCGCGGTTTCATCAAGATGGTCTTCTCTCTTTTCCAAAAACCGAAAAAACCCATCCTCGCGCGTTGTCACGATGATCAGGCCACAAAAATGCGCCTGAAATACGCCCCCTATTACCATGCCATGCAATCGCAATGCGGCACCGATGTCACCCTCGGCGGACGCCCTGCGATTATGCTCGCCAGCAACGACTACCTCGGCCTCTCCTTCCACCCCAAAGTCACCGAGGCCGCTTGCGCCGCCCTGCGCAAGTGGGGCACCAGTTCCACCGGGGCCCGCATCTCCAACGGCTCCCGCGCCTATCACATCGAATTTGAGGAAAAACTCGCCGCCTTCCTCGGACGCGAAGCCTGTCACGTCCACTCCGCCGGCTACCTTTCCTGCGTCAGCGCCGTCGCCTCCTTTGCGCAAAAAGGCGACATCATCCTCGCCGATAAAAACAACCACTCCTGCCTTTGGGACGGCGCGCGCCTTTCGCACGCCCAAGTCGAGCGCTTTTCGCACAACAACACCGCCGACCTTGCCGACCTCGCCGCCTCGCTTCCTGCAAATGCTCCCAAAATGTTCGTCGCCGAGGGCGTTTACTCCATGGAAGGCCACATCGCCGCGCTCCCCGCGCTCCTCGACGTCGCCGACCAATACAATTGCTTCAACGTGATCGATGACGCCCACGGCTTTGGTGTTCTCGGGCGCGAAGGGCGCGGCACCGTCGATCACTTCGGCCTCAACGACCGCGTCGATGTCCTCTGCGGCAGCCTCTCGAAATCGCTTTCCAGCACCGGCGGATTCGTCGCAGCCAGCCGCGACCTCATCGAATACCTCCGCACCAACTCCAAACAGACGATTTTCAGCGCCGCCCTCAGCCCCGCGCAAACCGCCGCGGCGCAAGCCGCCCTCGACGTTCTCCAGACCGAACCCGGGCACCTCGAACGGCTCTGGCGAAACACCAAGCGCTACCGCGACATCCTCCACTCGCTCAAGCTCGACACCTGGGGCAGCGAAACTCCCGCCATCCCCATCGTCCTCGGCAGCAAGGAGCGCGTTTACCGCTTCTGGCAGACGCTCCTCGAAAAAGGTGTCTTCACCGTGATGTCCATCGCCCCCGCCGTCCCTCCGGGAAAAGACCTCATTCGCACCGCCATTTCTGCCCAGCATACCGACGAACAGCTCGACCGCATCGCCGAAGCCATGGCTTGCGCGGCAAAAAAACTCTGAACGGCACGGAAAACCCGCGGGAAAAATTCGATACAAGTTATTTTTTATCAATTAATTATACTTTTATCGAAAATTATTTCAGATTTTTTGTTGACGGAGGGGAGATAGTTTCTACTGTTCGTCTCAACACTTTTCACTTCTCCCGCATAGCGGGAGTTTTGGGGTAACTAAGAAAGCAAATGGCCGGTCGCTTAGGGGTAGGCGACCGGCCAACTTTTTGTACCGATTCGAAGATTTCGCCCTGCGTGCTGCAATTCCCCGAACGCAGGCTTGCGTGACAAACCCCGTCGGCTTCAGGTTGCCTCCCCGTCCATGCACAAAACGTCCGATATCAACGTCCTTGAAATCCGCGCCCTTCCGTCGCCTGCGCAGCTCATCGCGGACGCGCCGCGCAGTGATGCGCAATCCGCCTTCATCACGGAGGCCCGCGCGCAAATCCAGAAAATCATCTTTGGGGACGACAGGCGCCTTCTTCTTGTCGTCGGCCCCTGCTCAATCCACGACACCGCCGCCAGCGCCGAATACGCCCGCCGTCTCGCATCTCTCGCACGCGAAGTCTCCGATCGGGTGCTTGTCGTCATGCGCGTCTATTTCGAAAAACCGCGCACGACGGTTGGCTGGAAAGGCCTCATCATGGATCCGCGGCTCGACGGCTCGCACGACATCGCCGCCGGGCTCCGCATGGCGCGCGCCTTTTTGCGCGAAGTACTCGATCTCGGCCTGCCCACCGCCACCGAGCTCCTCGATCCCATCACGCCGCAATACATTTCCGACCTGATCTGCTGGTCGGCCATCGGCGCGCGTACGACCGAATCGCAAACCCACCGGCAGATGGCCTCCGGTTTGTCCATGCCCCTCGGTTTCAAAAACGGCACTGACGGCTCGCTCCCCGCCGCCATCAACGCGATCAAGGCCGCCTCGCAGCCGCAGACTTTCCTGGGCATCAACCTCGACGGGCAGGCATCGACGGTTGTCACGCGGGGCAATCCGCATTGCCACATCGTCCTGCGCGGCGGCTCGCACGGTCCGAACTATTCGCCGGAGCACATCGCCGAGGCGGAGCGCGTGCTTGCGAAGGCAAACCTGCCGCGTTCCATCCTGATCGATTGCAACCACGACAACTCCGCGAAGCAGCCCGAGCGCCAGCCCGAGGTGCTGCGCGAAGTGATCAGCCAGATCAACGCCGGCAACACCTCGATCATAGGCGCGATGATCGAAAGCAATCTCCACGCCGGCAACCAGCCCTTCCCGCAACCGCGCGAAAACCTGAAATACGGGGTCTCGATCACCGACGGCTGCATCGGCTGGGAAACGACGGAGTCGCTCGTCCGCGAATTGCACGCGGCGCTTGCGCCGCGCTTCTGAGCGTCATGCGCCTCAGCCTGGCGGCCAGCCCATCTGGCGGCTGGCGAGCATGTGCACATGGAGATGCGGGACGGTCTCGCAGGCGTCGGGACCGTTGTTGATCACGAGGCGGAAGCCGCGGTCGAGATTGAGTTTTTTTGCGACAACGCCGGCGGTCGTGATGAGGTGGCCGAGGAGCTGCTCGTCCGACGGCGCGGAATCGGCGGCGCGCGCGATCACGCGCTTTGGCACGATGAGCAGGTGCACGGGGGCCTGCGGCTGGATGTCGTGGAGGACGATGCACTGATCGTCCTCGTGTTCGATTTTCCCGGGAATCTCGCGGTCGATGATGCGCTGGAAGATGGTTTTGCTCATGGGTGAATAAGGAAACGCCTGACGATGCTGGGGGAAAAACAAATCAGAGGAAGAGCAAATGCAGCTTTGCGCTGCGCGGCGTGCGCGCGGCGGCGAGTTCGCGGATGAAGGCGAGCAGCTCCTCGTAGTCGCGCACGCGCTTCGGCGTGGCGCGCTTGTCGCGAGGCAGGAGCGCGGGGCGGAGGTTGGTGATGAGAAGCGTCGATTCGTCGTAGGGCGCGAGGTGCTTGAGGCCGGCCATCACCTCGTTGCGCGCGAAAAGCGGCGTGGCAGCTTCGAGCGACTTGGCGGCGTCCCAATGATAAAAACCGTGCTTCTCGTGCTCGTGGAAAAATTTCTCAAGCAGTTGCGCCGCGGCGGCGGTGAACGCGGCATCGTAGGTCGAGGCCATCTCGGGATGCTCGACGGTTTGCTTTTCAAGTTCGGCCAGGCTGAAGGCGATGGCGGCCTTTATTTGTTCGGCCAGATAGAGATCGCGCCCGGTGACGTGTGCGAAGAGCGAATTGACAAAGTGGAGGCGGCGGAGTTCGTCGCGAGTGGACATGCACCCTGTGTATGTGCAAACGGGCGCGGGCTGCCAAGCTTCCGCAAAAAAACTTATTCACAACATGGACCGCAGGGGCGGGTGGCGCGCGTTGTCCATGGTGCCGCAGCTTAATTCAGCTTCAGGAAATTTTCCAGAATTCTCATGCCGCCCTGGGTGGCGATGGATTCGGGGTGAAACTGCACGCCCCAGATCGGAAGTGTTTTGTGGCGCAAGCCCATGATTTCGCCCTGGTCGGTTTCGGCGGTGATTTCGAGGCAATCGGGAAGGGTGGCGCGCTCGACGAGGAGCGAGTGGTAGCGCGTGGCGTGGAATCCTTGCGGCATGCCGTGAAACACATCGGTGTTTTTGTGGAGGATCGGCGATGTCTTGCCGTGCATGAGGCGTTCGGCGCGCACGACGCGGCCTCCAAAAAACTGCCCGATGGACTGATGCCCGAGGCACACGCCGAGCAGGGGGCGCACGCCTGCGAATGCGCGGATGATTTCAAGCGACACGCCGGCCTCGCCCGGCGAACACGGCCCCGGCGAAATCAGCACGCGGTCGGGCTTGAGCGCGAGGGCGTCGGCGGGCGTGATCCCGTCGTTGCGAAACACGCGCTGCTCCACGCCCAGCTGTCCGAAGTATTGGACGAGATTGTAGGTGAATGAGTCGTAGTTATCGATGACGAGTAGCACGGGAGGAACAAAACACACCATTTGCCGCGCTGGTCAAGCGGCTGCGATGAGCGCGCCGCGCATGACAAATTTTTGCCAAATCGCAACCAGCCCGGCAACAATCGCCCAGCTCAAAAGCACACCGGCGGCGATGTCCCCCGGCCAGTGCATGCCGAGCGCGAGCCGCGTCGTCCCGACACATGCCGCCCACGCGACCGCCGCACCGCAAAACACGCGGCTCGCGATTCCGTTGCGCCACAAAAGCGCGACGCTCAAAAAGGCCCAGACCGCCGCAAACGACATGTGACCCGACGGAAACGAAAATCCCGTGTCGCGCTTCCAGTGCGCGAGCTGCGCCCGCGGCACGCGCGCATCGTTCCTCATGGCAGCGTCCAGCCAGGCTGCGCGCTCGCTCCGTCTCAGCGCGTAAAAATTATCGGGGCTGAAATCGTGCTCCCTGCCAGCCCACACAACATACGGACGCGGCGTCTCCACTGTATTTTTGACCAGTGATTTGGCTCCCTGTCCGAGCAGGATCGCCGCGAGGCAGAGCGCGGAGAGCGCCGCGAGTTGCCGCCAGCCGGAAATCCTTTTGCGCAACAACCACGCCAAGATCGCCGCCAGCGCGAAACTCGTGCCGACCGCATACGGAAATCCGCCGGTATTTGTAATGAGCAACGCGACCCGCGTCCACGCGCCGCCGTCGTCGGGCAGCCAGCGCCAGCCCGTGATCCACACCGCGAGCGCCGGCGTGATCAGCGCCGCTGCCGCGACCAAGGTTGGCGCGATAATGCCGCCGTTTGAGTCTTCGGGTGTGTTTGGAATGGAAGCGGGTCGCACTCTGGAAAAAAGTTGGAACGGAAAACCACGCTGCCAGCGCGCTCGTCATTTTGAAATGCCAAACGCACGGATTGCCCTTCGCGGCGTGCGGATTACTGTCCGCGGCATTTCACACATCCTGCATTCGCCATGTCCGCCAGCCACCTGCGCCGCCCCGAACTTCTCAGCCCTGCCGGCTCGCTCAAGAGCCTGCGTTTTGCGTGCGCCTACGGAGCCGACGCCGTTTACGCCGGCCTGCCGCGCTACAGCCTGCGCGTCCGCAAGAATGATTTTCGCAACGCCGCCGCCCTCGCCGAAGGCATTGCCGCCGCGCACGCCGCGGGCAAACGGTTTTTCCTCGCCGTCAACCTCGTCCCGCACGATCGCAAAGTGCGCACGTTCATCGACGACATGACGCCCATCCTCGAAGCCGCGCACAAACCCGACGCGCTCATCATGGCCGATCCCGGGCTCATCATGCTCGTGCGCGAACGCTGGCCCGGCATGCCCGTGCACCTCTCCGTGCAAGCGGGCACAATGAACTCCGCCAGCGTTCGTTTCTGGCAAAAACTCGGGCTGTCGCGCATCATTCTCTCCCGCGAACTTTCACTCGATGAAATCGCCGGAATCCGCCAGGCCTGCCCCGACATGGAGCTGGAGGTTTTTGTGCACGGCGCGCTCTGCGTCGCGCATTCGGGCCGTTGCTTGCTGTCGGGTTATTTCAGCAATCGCGACTCCAACCAAGGCGCGTGCACGAATGCATGTCGCTGGAAATACGGCATTATTCCCGATGGATCGAGCGGTGCGGACAAAATGCCCGCGCGGCACGATTTCGCGCGTGCCTTCGCGCCCGATGCCGCCTACCACCCGCATCCGCTTGCCGCGCAGGACTGGCTCATCGACGAAACCGCTCGCCGCGCCGGGGAATACATGGAGATTTCCGAGGACGAAAACGGCACTTACATCATGAACTCGCGCGACCTTCGCGCCATCGCGCATGTGCGCCGCCTCGTCGAGATCGGTATCGATTCGCTCAAAATCGAAGGTCGCACAAAATCGCATTACTACGTCGCGCGCACCGCGCAACTTTACAGCCGCGCCATCGCCGCCGCCGTTGCCGGCCGCCCCTTCGACCCGGTGCTTTCCGTAAAACTCGACGGTCTCGCGAACCGCGGCTACACGGACGGTTTTCTCGGCCGCCACGAAGCGCGCGAAACGCAAAACTACGCCACCGGCGAATCGCGGCCCGACACGCAGGAATTTGCCGCCGAAGTGATCGCATATGATGATGCCGCGGGTTGCTCGACGCTCGACGTGAAAAACCGTTTCGCGGTCGGCGATCGCCTCGAAATCATTTCGCCGGAAGGCAGCCGCGACATCACGCTCGACGCGCTCGAAACCCAGGACGGCCAATCCGTAACCGAGGCTCCCGGCAACGGCCACATCGTGCGCGCAAAACTCGGCGCAACACGCGCGGGGCTGACGCTGGTGGCCCGGTATTTGAAGTGACCCGCAAGACGGCGCCGGCAGGAATGCGCCGCGTTACTTTTTTTCCAGCAAATAGAGAAATTCCTTCACATGGATCGCGCGCTCCCGGAGGTTCCGGCTGCCGCGGAAGGTATTATATTTTGTTTCGAGAACCGTGAGGCTTCCGCACTTTTTCAATCCTTCGACAAAGGTATCGCGCGCGATAAAACCCTCGGAATTGTAGGACATCAATATGAACCTGGCCCTGCATTTTTTCACGAGTTCGAGCAGCGCTGTTTCCGCCCCGGTTTTATAATTATAGCGCGAGCGGTTCCAATCCGCGGGAATGCCGGAGATTTTGCTGGTTTTCTCCGGGCGTTTGTAATCGACCAGCAGGTTGAGCATGAAATAATTCGAGCCGTAGGGATGCTGGTTATACGGCGGGTCGAGATACGCGACATCGACCTCGGGAATCTCATCGACGACCGTGTTTGCGTCGCCTTGCGTCACCGTGTGGTCGCACTCGAAACGCGAAAAAACCGGCACGTCGATCCCGATGTTTCCGAGGATGCGCGAGAGGGCGTTCCTGCCGTGTCCGCCGAACTGGCCGACGCGTTTTTTGTTTTTATAAAATCCTTTGAAGACGCCCGAGGTGTTTGCGTGGACGGACGCGCGGGCGAGCAGCGGGGCGAGAAAGAATTTCTGCATGTCCGCCGGGAGCCTGGCGATTTCCTGCCGCGCGGTGTCGAGAAACTGCGCATTGTGGCGCGTATAGAAGCAGCGGTCGCGGGGCGTTATGTTATTGTCGTCCTCCGGCGCATACATTTCGGCGATGAAGCCGCTGGAAAGATTTCGCGCCACGGCTTCCGATATGTCCGAGGCAATGGACTGCAGCCCGCCCGGATCGACATTCGATTTGTTTGTGAGATAACACTCGTTCGTGACGCGACTGTAATTTTCGAGATCGTTCGCGATTATGTATTCCGAGTGCTGTTTCAGATAACGCGCCACGATGCCGGTGCCGGAAAACAAATCGAGCGAGCGCAGCTTGTTTTTTCCGAGGCGCGTCTTGACGATATCGAGCCCCCTGCCGATGAACGGCAGCAACGCCCGCTTGTTGCCGATGTAGGTGATGATTTGCGACTGGAGATAATCGCCGGATTCGACGGTGGTTTGCAGTGTGGCATCCATGCGTCTCAATCAAACACCACGGTCTTGTTGCCGTAGATGAGGACGCGGTGGTCGAGGTGCCAGCGGACGGCTTGGGCGAGGACGATTTTTTCGAGGTCGCGGCCTTTGCGGGCCAGGTCGTCCACACTGTGCCGGTGCGTGACGCGGGCGACATCCTGCTGGATGATCGGGCCGTCATCGAGCACGGGCGTCGCATAGTGCGCGGTGGCGCCGATGAGTTTCACGCCGCGGTTGTGCGCCTGATGATAGGGCTTGCCGCCGGCGAAGGCGGGCAGGAACGAATGATGGATGTTAATCACGGGGAACGTCGCCCGGCCCAAAAAATCGGCGGAGAGCACTTGCATGTAGCGCGCCATGATCACGAGCTCGATGCCGAGTTTTTTGCAGAGCGCGAGTTGTCCGGCCTCGGCGGCGGCCTTGGTTTCGGCTGTCACGGGAATGTGATAATAGGGCAGGCCGTAACCTTTCGCCGCAGTTTCGAGATCGCGGTGATTTGATACCACGGCGGCGATGTCGCACGGGTAATCGCCGGACTTCCAGCGCAGGACCAGGTCGTGGAAACAGTGGTCGAATTTCGATACAAAGATCGCGACGCGCATCCGGTGCGCGACGTCGGCCACTTGCACGTTCATGCCGAGGCTTTCGGCGAAACGGCGGAAGAGCGAGCCGTCGGACGCGAGACCATTGGCGGTGGCCGTCCACTCGATGCGTTGGAAAAAAACTTCCGCCTGCATGTCGCGGTGCTGATCGGCGTGGAGGATGTTGCCGCCGTTTTCGTAAATCCAACCGGAGGTTTTGGCGACGAGTCCGGGCCGGTCGTGGCCGTGAAGGAGCGCGACGAGGGTTGTTTCGGTGCTGGTGTCTGTGGAATTTGCGGAGTCGGACATGGGTAATTATTCGAAGGTTTTGTTTTGAACAGCGAAGGCGCAAAGGTCGCTAGGTAATGAAATGACTTTTTAGCGGCCTTTGCGCCTTTGCTGTTCAATTCATTTGTTAACTGCCGAAAAACTTCAGGATTTTGCGGAGGGATTTTATCAGAATGTCGATTTCTTCGGGCGTGTTATACACATAGAAACTCGCGCGGGTGGTGCTCGGCAGGCCGAGTTTGCGCATGAGCGGCTGGTTGCAATGGTGACCGCCGCGGAGGGCGATGCCGTCCTGATCCGCGAAGGTCACGATGTCGTGCGCATGCACGTCCTTGAAGGCGAAGCTCACAAGGCCGCTGCGTTTGCTGTTCTGGAGCGGGCCGAGGATCCGGATGCCGGGGAGCTCGGCGAGCGCGGCGCGGGCCTGGGCGGCGAGCGCGCTGTCGTGCGCGGCGATGAGGGGGCGTCCGAGGGCGTCGAGGTAATCCATCGCGGCGTGCAGGCCGATGGCGCCGGAGACGTCGGGCGTGCCGGCTTCGAAGCGTTCGGGCGACGGTTTGTAGGTGGTGTTGAAATATTCGACGTTGGCGATCATGCCGCCGCCGCTTTGCCACGGGGTCATGGCGTCGAGAAGCTCGCGGCGTCCGTAGAGAACGCCGATGCCGGTGGGGCCGCACATTTTGTGCCCGGAGAAAGCGAGGAAATCGCACCCGATGGCGCGGACGTCGAGCGGTTCGTGCCCGATGGATTGCGCGGCGTCGAGGAGCGTGAGCGCGCCGGCTTTTCTGGCGCGCGCGCAAAGATCGGCGGCGGGGTTGATGGTGCCGAGCGTGTTCGAAATGTGCGTGAATGCGAAAATTTTCACCTCGGGCGTGAGCAGTTTGTCGAGCGCGTCGAGGTCGAGCCCGTGCTGCGCGTTTTCACCGGCGACGGGGACGTAGCGAAGCGTCGCGCCGGTGCGCTGCGCGATTTGCTGCCAGGGCACGAGGTTGGAGTGATGCTCCATCTCCGTGATGAGGATCACGTCGCCAGGGCGGAGATTGGCGGCGCCCCAGCTTTGCGCGACGAGGTTGATGGATTCGGTCGTGCCGCGCGTGAAGACGATCTCGGCGGGATCGGCGGCGTTGATGAACTTGGCGGCGCGGGCGCGGGCGGCGTCGAAACCGTCGGTCGCGCGCATGGAGAGCGCGTGGAGGCCGCGGTGCACATTGCTGTTGTCGCATTCGTAATAGCGCGCGAGCGCGTCGATGACAGCGCGCGGTTTGTGCGAGGTGGCGGCGTTGTCGAGATAGACAAGCGGATGGGGACCGACGTTTTGGTGAAGCGTTGGAAAATCAGCGCGGGTGCGGGCGAGAGACGACATTGAGAGAAGTGTGAAAAGTGAAAGATGAAGAGTGAAATGCGATGCGCGCGCGCAAAACTCAGGCGGCGGATTCGCCGGGCGATTGGTCCGGCTGTTTGAGCGCTTCGAGGGCGGCGTGCCAGGCGAGGGTGGCGCATTTTATGCGCGCGGGAAATGCGTGTACGCCGGCGAAGGCGGCGAGTTCCGTAAAGTCTTCGGGCGCTTTTCCGGTTTTTACGATCTCGGCGAATTCGCTGAACGTCGTCGCGGCTTCCTCGGGGGTTTTCCCCTTGAGCTGCGTGGTCATGAGCGATGCGGAGGCTTGCGAAATCGCGCAGCCGGAGCCGTCGAACGTGATTTCCGCGATGCGATCCGGCGCGCCGTTTGCGTGTTCCATGCGCAGATACACCGTGCACTGGTCGCCGCAGGTCGGATTATCGCCGGTGGCGACGCGCGTGGCGGTCGGCAATTTGCGGCGATTGCGCGGGCGCTTGTTGTGGTCGAGGATGACCGATTGATAAAGATCGTTGAGCTCGCTCATGACTGTTGAAACGCGCAAATATGCGAAAAACCCACGCCGTAGCAATAGCGTGAAAAAGCCGCGAAAACTTTGACTTGAATGTATCTTGCATCTGGATACCCAAGTCACATCCGCCTCAACCGACCCTGTTTGCTTTCACCTCAATATGCGTTTCAATCACTCTATCCGACCGGCGATCATCGCGGGTGTTTTTATTGCAAATATTTTTCCTTGTCATCGTGGTCCGCTCAGCGCCGCGCCGATTTTCATAACAACGAGCACAACCTCCGATCCCGCCCCGCGCACGCTCAACATCTCCGGCACGTATCGCATCGCCGACAGCGCCACGCTCATTTTCGCCAACGGTCTCGGCGCGACCGGCACCGACGGCGGTGTCTTTTTGTATAACACCACGGCGGCCCTTGCGCTTCATTTCACGCCCGACGGCGCGACCGATCCCGGGACAAATCTCCCCGCGGGCGCCGGCGCGGTCGTTTTCCAAAACAACAGCACCGGCAAGCAAGGCGGCGCAATCGCCATCACCAACAACAAAGTCCTCCTCACGCTCGTCAACGCCACCTTTGCCGGCAACCGCACCGATACCGGCAACGGCGGCGCGCTCATCACCAACGGCACCTCGCGCATCCACAATGCCGTCTTCATCTCCAACACCTCCGGAGCCGCTGGCGGCGCTTTCTATAACACCGGCAACTCGGTCATCACCCGGACGCGCCTTGACGGCAACCGCTCCACAACGACAGGCGGCGCGATCCATCATGCCGGCAACATCCTCGTCTTTACCGGCGGCACGTTTTCCGGCAACACCGCCGCCACGAACGGCGGCGCGCTTTACAACACCGGCGCGAACACCAGCTCCCTGCTTACCGACGTGCTCTTTTCGCAAAACGAAGCCGCGGCGGGCGGCGCGGTTTACGCCAACAGCGGCACTGTCTCGATCTTCCTCGCGCGCTTCGAAGGCAATGCCGCCATCTCATCGCACGGCGGCGCAGTCTATTCCGGCACCGCGGCGACAATTCTCACCGATGCCATCTTTACAGGCAACATTTCCGCCGGCAACGGCGGCGCGATCTATACGAATCGCGGCATTCTCACGATACGCGCCACGACATCTGCGACCAACACCGGCAACAAAGCTTCCGGCGCCACAAATGCCACGGGCGGTTTTCTCTACATCACCGGCTCCGGCGCGACCGTGAACTTCGACATCACCGGTTCGGCCACGCGCTATGTCATCGGCGATGCCGGCGCCGCCGACCGCACGCTCGACACCATCGCCAGCGGCGGCTCCGGCGCTGCGGCTACCGGACACACCATCATCAAAACCGGCGACGGCACGCTCGTCCTCAACGCCGACAACTCCGCCTATCGCGGCGCGGTCAATATCTCCGCCGGCGCGCTCCTCCTCGGCAACGCCGCCGCAAAACTCAACGCCGCCGCTTTCACGCTCACCGGTGGAGCGCTCGGGGGGCAAGGCACGCTCAGCGGCACGTTCGATTTTCTTACCAGCTCGACACTCTTTGTTGATGCAGGGCTGCTCACTATTACCACCACTGCGACCACCGGCGTCACCCTCTGCGATGACGCGGTCATCGGCGGCTCCGGCACGCTCGCGCTTACCGGCGCAAACAACATGCTCAATCTCGGCAGCGGAGTCATCGCCGTCGCGGTCGCCGCCAGTGAAACACTCGCCGTCACCGCCGCGTTTGCCGGTGACGGCGCGCTCGAAAAACGCGATGCAGGGCTGCTTCTTCTAACGAACACCGCCAGCACTTTCACCGGCGGCGTCACCCTCTCGGGAGGCACGCTCGCCATCGACAATACTGCGCAGCTCGGCCCGGCTTCCGGCGGGCTCCGCTTCGCATCCACCGCCGCAGCGCCGGCAACCCTCCGCATCGATGCCGCCGCGCAAACACTCGCGAGCGCCATCATCCTCGCCGCAAGCTCGACCGGGGTAATCGACACGCAAGGCCACACGCTCACGCACACCGGCGCGCTCGTTTCCGATGCGGCGGGCACGCTCATCAAAACCGGCGCGGGCGCGCTCAACATCGCCGGCGATGCCGCCGCGTTTGCCGGAACGCTTCGTGTTGACCAAGGCGCGCTCGTTGTAAGCGCCACCCATTTTGCCGGCGGCATTTCGCTCGCGCCGGATACGCATTTTGAAACCGGTAACATGCTCGCCATCGGCGGCACTCTTGCGTCCGACAACGCCACGCTGTCCTTCACTCTCTACGCTGGTGCTGCATCCGGCGGTTTTCTGAACTCGGACCGCATCTACGCATCCGCGATCACCGCCACGGGCAGCAACACAATCGACATCCGCGGTTTCGTCCAAACCGGCACCTACAACCTCGGCAATCTCGCTCCCCTCGCGTCCACCGCCAGGCTTACCGTCGATGGCGCGGAGCAACTTTCCGACTTCCGTCGTAAAGCGACCCTGTCCGTCAGCGGCAGCCTGCTCCTCGTCGAGACGCAGGTCGATATGTCGCGTGCCCTGTATTGGACTGGCGCAACCGGCAACATCTGGACCGGCGCGCTCGCCGGACAATGGACGGACACCGGCACGGTGACCCGTTTTGCGGACGGCGACCGTGTCATTTTTCAAAATGCCGCCGTCGTCACGATCGTAAATCCCGTCACTGTTTCCGACATCAGCGTCATCGGTGGCGGTGCGATCACGTTCACCGGCGCGGCCATTACTGCCGATGCGACGAGCGTTGTCAGCGGCACGCTCACCGGCGCAATCGGACGCCTCCATAAAACCGGCTCCGGCAGCCTTGTTTTCGAAAACGCTGCGAACACTTTTCGAGGCGGCATCACGCTCGAAGAAGGCGCGATCACTTTCAGTCGCGCCGCGCAACTCGGCACCGCCGGCCAGCCCATCGCCATCACCGGTAACGCCACGATCTCACTCGCCGCCGATTCCGGCGAAACCGAACTCGCCGCGCCGATTGTAATATCTCACGCAAAAACCGCCACGCTCCACACAGCAGCCGGCAGCGCGCTTGTTCTGCGCGGCTTCATGACCGGTTCCGGCGGGCTTGCAAAAACCGGCCCCGGTGCGCTCACCTTTGCGGCTCCTGCCTCCTACACGGGCGACACGCGTGTCGAAAGCGGTGTTTTGCGCGCCGCCGCGCCGGATGCTTTTGCGAGCGACTCGCATTTTTCCGTCAGCGCCGGTGGTGTGCTTGATCTCGCCGGACACAACCAAACCATCGCTTCTCTCACGACGCACGGCCTTGTCGATCTCGGCGCGGCCAGACTCTCCATTGTCGGAAATTACACCGCCGCGAGCGCAACGCTTCGACTCTCCATTGCCCTCAGCGATACCGCCGCGCCACAAGCCGGCACGCTTGCAATCAGCGGCCCGGCCACGGGAAAAACCGCAATCAGTATCCAATTAACCGATACACGCGCCACAGCCGGTCGCTCGCCGCTTCCCGCCGGCATGCCCGCGCTTGTCACCACGGCGGCTGCGAGCCCTGGCGATGCCTTCGCGCTCGCCGGAAACCAGCGCCTCGTGGTCGGTGCCTACGATTATCTCCTTCTCCCCGTCAGCATAGTTGCTGCGCACGAATGGCGGCTTGTGCTCGACAACTTTTCCCCGGAGATCCCCGCCGTTGCGGGCACGGATGCCATCGCCATTCAGTCAGGTCGCGCCGCGTTCGACACGCTGCTTGCGCGCTTCGATGACCTTCGTGTGTCCTCGCGCGACGACATGTCCGATCGCGCTTTCGATGTATGGGCTGATGTGTTTTACCGGCGCGACCGCATCAACGGGACGGTTTACACCGGCGCGTCCATTGACATCACCGGTTTGCAGGCGGGCGCGGGTCTCGTTCGCAAAAGCGGCAGCCGCGTTTTCCGGTTCGGTGTTTTTGCCGACATGTCCGGCGCCAACATGCAGCTTTCACGCGGCGCCAAAACCGAGGCTGTCATTCGTGGCGCGGGTCTCTACGCCACAGCTGCCGGACGCCGCTGGCACATCGACGCCATCGTGCGCGGGGCCAAAACCAGCCACGACATTAGCGTTATGTCTGCCGCCGCTTTTTCGGCGGACGGCTCCGGTTTCGGCGCGACACTTCAGACTGGCCGCGTTTTCGACACGCGCTCCGGCTGGCGCATCGAACCGCTCGCCGCGCTCGCCTGGCAGCGCCATGCCCTTGACGACGCGACCGACAGTTTTGGCCGCATCTACAAAGTGGACGATTTCAGCGGCATAGCCGTCCGTGTCGCCGTGGCGTTTGACAGGGCGTATCCACTCAAGCGCGGTTTGCTGATTCCGCGCGTCCGGCTGGGCGCGTTGCACGAGCTCGACGGCAAAAGTCGCGTGACGGTAGGAGGCGACACAATCGAAGCCGACTTCGGCGGCTTGGGCGCGGAAATCGACGCGGGCATCGTGTGGCGCGTCAATAATCACTGGTCGTTTACCGCCGCGACATCGGCCCGCGCTGGCAGCCAATTCGACGGTTATTCACTGCGCCTCGGCGCGTCCTGCGGATGGTAGGAGAAGAAGGGTGAAGTGTGAAAAGTGAAAGAGGAACGAGCCGTCAGAGCCGTCCGAACACGCGATCGAGCGCGCGGCGATCGCGTTTTGTGGGACGAACTCTGCCATGGGGCGTTTCAACGGCAGCTTTCCGAAAGATGTGAAACAGGCATTGATGGAAATGCCCCGGACATGAAAAAGCGGGTTTCGTCTTATTATGAAATTTTTTAATTACATTTATTTCTATATCTTATTAGTCGAGATTAGGCAAAGATTAGATTTGTATCTATACTAAGATGGTAGAGTATGCATGTTGCGAAGAGAAACATCTCTTTCGTGCAGCATGCGACCAGACCTCTGGAGGATGCTTCAGGCCTTTTCCGACAAGGACTCTACTAAGCAAAATGTGAGTCGAGGCGCTGCTGCTCTGCCAATACCGGTAAACTGCGGGCGGCCACTTGGCGGGGAATGCCGGCAATAATTTAACCCAGGCATCAAATAAATGAATACCAACATCACTTTCGCATTTCTCATGGGGCAGAATCCTCTTGAGCTGTTCAAGCATGGCGGGCCGATCATGTGGCCGATCATCATCGTTTCGTTTCTCGCGCTTTCCGTGGTCGCGGAGCGCATCCTGTTTCTTCTCCGGGAGAAGGCGTCCCGCGATCCGAAAATCGCCGGCAAAATCTATGAACGGGTGGAAAAGCACGACATCGAGGGCGCGATCAACATCGGGCAGAAAAGCAACGACTATATCGCCCGCATCCTCGTATCGGCGCTCACGCACCGGGAGTTTTCACTCGACGACGCCTTCAACCAGGCGGCCAGCAATGAGCTCGAACGCTACCAGCGCGGCCTTGCCATTCTGGACACCTGCATCACGGCGGCTCCGCTGCTCGGATTGCTCGGCACGGTCACGGGCATGATGAACACTTTCGGCGCTCTTGGCGGCGGCGACATTGCCGCAAGCGCCGGCACGATCACCGGCGGCGTGGGCGAGGCGCTCATCGCCACCGCCTCAGGTCTCGTCATCGCCATCGTCGTGCTCTTCCCCTTCAATCTGCTCAACACCCGCATCGAGCAGGTGCGCCGCGACATCGCCAACGCCGCCAATGCCCTCAACCTGGTCGGCCAGAAAGCCGGTGGCATCCTCGACATCACCCCGGCCAGCAGCACCGGCGGAGGCATCTGACAAATGCGAAATGCGGAGTGCGGAATGACGAACGCCGCCGGCGCTTCCACTTTTGCCAACACCGCCAACGCGATAGCGCCCAAATCGGGAATTCCGCACTGCTCCACATTCTACATCCCACATTCCTCCGATGGCCATCTCCGTCAAAGCCTTCACCGACGAATCCGCCGCCAAAAAGCGCGCCCGCATCGAGATCATTCCGCTCATCGACGTCATCTTCTTCCTGCTGGCGACCTTCGTCCTCTTCACCCTTTCGCTCAATCAGTCGGGGGGGCTGGCCGTGCTCATGCCCGCGGCCGAGACGAGCCGTCCTCGCGATGCCGATGGCGCAGTCACGCTCACCGTCACCGCCGATGGTGCGATTGCCTGGGACAAAACCCTCGTCTCCCTCGATGAATTCATCCCGCGCCTTCAGGCGTGGAGACAGGCCGAGCCTGATCCCCGTGTTCTCATCAACGGCGACGAAAACGCCCTCTTCTCGCAGGTGCGCTACGTCGTGGATGAAGTCCGCAAGGCCGGCATCACAAAAATCAACATAGAAACACGCATCCGTTCCACCGCCAGATAACCGCCCGTAATCCAAGCGGGCCCCGCCCATCACGTCCGACATCACATGGCTTCATCTTCACATTTATCCGCCGTCCGCAAAAAAGCCCGGATCGAGATCATTCCACTCATCGACGTCATCTTTTTCCTGCTGGCGACCTTCGTCCTGTTCACCCTTTCGCTGAACAAAATCCAGTCCATCCCGGTGGACTTACCGCAGGCCACGCCAGCCACGGCCGCCGCAAAAAACGATGAGGAGAACCTGGTTATCCTCCAGCTCTCGGATGCCAGCACGGTTTTCTGGAACAAGGAGCCCATTTCCCTCGGTGAAATCGTTCCGCGTCTGTTTGATTTCAAGGCCGCCCATGCCACGCCGCGCGTCCTCGTCACCGGCGACGACCATGCCACCTACGGCGCCGTGGTCCGGGCGCTCGACGAAGTCCGCAAAGCCGGAATCAACGAGGTATCCATCGAGACCATCTGGCGCGCTTCCGGCCGCTGACCCCGCCGGCTCTCTCTGCACATTGCCTCCTTATTGTCCGATCCTTTTCCTAATGAACCGCGACCAACTCATCGGCATCCTCATCGCCTTGCTGATCCACGCAGGATTCGTTTTTGGCCACCATCTTATTCCAGATGGCACTGGCAAAAAAAACGCCGCCGTCGAGGACGTTCCCACCATCGCCGTGACCCCGATGCCCATCCTGGAGCCGGAGCCGCCCGATCCCAGCGAGGTGGACACGCTCGCCGAGGCCGAGCCGACCGATCTCTCCGACCTCGCTCCTCCCCCTATGCAAGCGGACACACCCGCCGTCGTCGCTTCCACGGCCTTCCAGCAAAAACTCCAGCCGCCACCGCCGCCGAACTTGGGCGGGCCCACAGGCGCCATCACCATTCCCAAGGGTAATTTCAGCGCCGCCGCCGGAACCGGGCTCAAGGGCCTTTTTGACCTCGCCGCGCTCGATCAGAAGCCGGCGCCGCGGTTTATCGCCAAGCCCACCTACCCTTACGAAATGCGCCGCGCCCGCATAAACGGCGAAGTCGTGGTCGGGTTCATTATCGATTCGGAAGGCAATGTGCTCAACCCCTACATCATCAGTTCCACCAACCCCGCCTTCGAGGCCGAGGCCCTCCGCGCGATCGGCCGCTGGAAATTCCGTCCGGGCAAAAAAAACGGGGTCAACGTCAGCACCCGCAACGTCCAGGTCCCCTTGGCTTTTAATCTGACCAGCGGCGCCTGACTGCCGGCGCGCCTCCTTCTTATATCAATGCCGCTCTTCCGCAACACCACCTTCGCCGTCCTCCTCGTCCTCGGCCTGCCGACTCTCGCGTCCGGCGGCCCTGATGGAGCCGAGCCGCCAAAACCGCAGCTCACCGAACGTGTCTCCACCAAGCTCGCGCCACTGAAAGACCTCGTCGACACCAACGACTACGCCCGTGTCCTCCGTCTCGTCGAGGAACTCCTCCCCGGCACCGAGTCTGAGAGTTTTGACCGCGCGCTCCTCTCGCAAATCCACGGACAGGTCCTCCTCAACCTCAAGCGCAACGCCGACGCCATCGCGCCCCTCGAGCTCTCCCTCCAACTCGGCGACGGCCACGCCTATTTCGATACCGAAGCCACCCTCAATACGCTTCACACGCTCAGCCAGATCTACTTCGAAAAAGCCTACGACGGCAAGGACCCCGCCGAACGCCGCCGTTACTACGATCTCGCCTACGCACGCATCAAACGCTGGCTTGCGACAACCCCGAAGCCGACGGCCGACGCCCAGCTTTACGCCGCCACAATCCTGTATTCAGCCGCCACCCTCGACACCGCGCATCCCGATCTCGAAAAAATCCGGCAGGCGAAGGCCGACGCCGAAGCCAGCCTTCTCCTCCGCGACAAGCCCGATGAACAGGCCCTTGTCCTCATCGTCGCCGCCCAGCAACAACTGGGCCAGCTTCGGGAGTCCGCCGACATCCTGGAATCTCTCGCTGCGCGCAAACCCACATCCGCCATCTACTGGCAGCAGCTTTTTGCCACCTATTCAGGACTCGCCATCGAACCCGGGCGCCCGCCCAGCGAAATCCGGCGTTTCCACCTCCGCGCCCTTCTCACGATCGAACGCGCCCGAGCCCACGGATTTCTTTCCACTCCCCAGGACTACTTCAACACCATCGCGCTCCACAGCGCCTTGGGCCAGCACACCTGCGCCGCGCGCCTGCTTGAACAAGGCCTTGCCGACGGCACCATCGCCAGCAACCGCCGCAATTGGGAGCTCCTATCCAGCGCATGGCAGCAACAACGCGCCACCGGCCGCGCTATCGAAGCCCTCACGCGCGCGGCGGCCGCGCTTCCCGATGACGGAGAAATCGAATACTCCCTCGCGCGCCTCTACTACGCCGAGGACAAAACCGCCGAGGCCTACGCCCACCTCCGCGCCGCGGTGGAACGCGGCCAGCTCACCCAACCAGGCCAGACCTGGTTTTTCCTCACCTATATCGCCTATGAACTCCGGCTCTTCGAGGAAGCCGCCCGTTATGCCGAGACCGCGGCCGCCCACCCCGATGTTTCCCGGGAGGATATCACCCGCCTCGCCCAGGCCATCCAGGATGCCTTGGCCGAAAAAAACGCCCCCGCCGGCGCATCAGCTTAAATTTTAAACCTAAACTCGAATGAAATCCTACGTCCTCCTTCCTCTCGTCGCCGTCATCGTCTTTGGCGCCATTTATTGGAATTTCGAGCGCAACTACGAAGCGCAAGCCGCCGAGGCCCGCCAGCAGGCGCGCATCGAAAAAGAAAACAAGCTCAAGGCCGAGGCCGAGGCCCGGACCAAAGGCGTGGAGGAAGCCCTCCAGCTTCAGGCCCGGCGCAAAAAGGCCCACGAGGAGCGCGACGCCCGCGAAAAATCACAAAAGGAAGCCCGCCAGGCCGCCATCGACGCCCGGGATAAAGTTCACCGCGATGTCGAGAAAACCGCCCGCCAGATCGACCGGATCAAAAAGGAGATTGCCGAGGAGAAAAAAGCCCTCGCCGGGATCGAGGCCGGATACAAGGACACCCTGGCCGAGCAGGTTTTCCTGAAAGATTATATTGCGCGGGCCCAGGCCAACCTCCGCGACCTCGAAGCGCTCATAACCCGGCTCAACCAAACCCCCGCCGCCGCCGCCGCCGCCGCCACCGTCGCCCAGAAACAATAACATCATCAGCCCGATCGGCCCCACCCGTCAGAGCCGTCCCATCCGTCCCATTTCAAACTCACACCATAATTTTCATGAATCGTTTTTATATAATAGCGCCGCTCATCCTTCTCGCCGTCTTCGGGACCGTTTTCTGGCAGAATAATAAAGCCGCCGGGGCCAGGGCCGCGCAAATCGCCGCCGAGCGCGCCGTCGTCGAGACGGCCGAACGGCAGAAGAAGGAGGAGGCCGAGCGCAAGGCCCGCGAGGATGCCGAGAAGCGCGCCGCCGCCCGCGAGGCCGAGGAACAGAAGAAGGAGGAGGAGCGCCAGCTCAAATGGGAGGCCGACCTCGCGCGCATCGCGGCGGAAAACGCGCAATACCAAGCAGAGCTCGCCGCCGGCACCCGGGAGCTCGCCGGCCTCGAAAAACAGCTCGCCGGGCTTCGCTCCGAACTCGAACGCCGCGGCGGCGAGATCTTTGACGCCGCGCGCGGCACCGAGCTGCTGGCCGTCGAAAAACGCAACACCGAACTCGAAATCCAGCGCCTCGTGCAAATCGTCGCGGCCCGCGCCGCCATCAACGCCGCCGCCGTCAGCCCGAACCAGACCCCCACCATTCCATGAGACACCCGAAACCGCTCCTTCCATTTCTGGCTGCCGCCGTTCTTTTCGGCTTCGGCTTATTGGCCATGGTCAATGTCGGCTGCTCCCGCAGAAACGACGCCGACAGCCTCGCAAAAATCAAAAACCGCGGCAAAGTCGTCGTCGGTGTTTTTGGTGACAAACCGCCCTTTGGTTATATCGACCGGCAGGGTCGCAACGCCGGTTACGACGTCGTGCTCGCGCGTCGGATCGCTGCGGATCTCCTCGGCGACGAAAACAAAATCGAATTTATCACGCTGGAGGCCGCCAATCGCGTGGCTTTTCTCCAGTCGAACAAGGTCGATATCATCCTCGCCAATTTTACCCGGACGCCCGAGCGCGCCGAAAAAGTCGATTTTGCAAAACCTTATATGAAAGTCGCGCTCGGCATCGTCGCTCCGGATGCGAGCCCCGTCAGCGCGCTTGCCGGGCTCGGCGGCGGCAGGACTCTCATCGTCAACAAAGGCACCACTGCCGAGGCATATTTTACCAAGAACTATCCCGAAATAAAGCTCCTCAAATTCGACCAGAACACCGAGGCGTTCCAAGCGCTCAAGGATGGCCGGGGAGACGCCCTGGCGCACGACAACACCCTGCTCTTCGCCTGGGCGCACGAGAACAAGGGTTTCAAGATCGTCGAGTCGAACCTCGGCAATGCCGACGTCATCGCCCCTGCCGTGAAAAAAGGCGACACGGTTCTTCGCGCCTGGATCGACGCGAAAATAGACAGACTCGCCGCCGAGCACTTCTTTCTGAATGCCTTCCAGACCGAGCTTCATCCCTTTTTTGGGGATTCGGTCAGAAACCCCGACGATGTCATCATTGAGGGGAAGTGAAGGCAGGGCAGGAATGTGCCAGCAACAAACACCATCAACATAAAATCAACTCCGTATTCGTTGGTCGAATACTTGATTCGAAATCCATGAAAAACATACGATTCCTTATCGCAGCCGCCTTCTCCGTGGCCGGCTTGCAGACACTGATCCACCAGCCGCTCCGCGCGCAGGCGACGCACGCCTCGCAGGACTGGGCGCAATCCCCGGCTGGATACGACGAGAGCCGTTCCCTGCGGGATTATCAGGCGCGTTTGCGCTCGGCGCTTTTTCTGCTTGAGGGGAACACAGAGCTGGAGCAGCCGCTCAAGCTTTCCGCGCGTGTCACGGCGATCGGGCGCACGGGCATCCGCCGCCTGCGCATCCGCAATTTCCAGATTCTCAGCGACGGAGGAAGGGATACCGCCGAATTCAACCTGGGGGCCGGTTCCTGGCCCAGCGTGGTTGGCGCGCTTGGCAGCGCCGTGGCCGGGGATTACCTGGTCCAAGCCGCGATCAAGGGCATCCCCATCGACGGGTTGGAGGTTGTCTTCACCAGCCGCCCCGGCACCGCGCCCTCGCAGACCACCGGCACCCAAGTGACCTATCCCCGCAATCTAGCCTATACGGCCTTCATTGTCTCGCCAGCCTCGGACGCCGAACTCGAAGACTTGCGGCAGACTGTCGAGCGTGCTTCCCCGGTAATTCGTCTGGTCCGCGAAGCCCAGCACATCGAACACGGCAAGCTGTTCCTTACCCAGACTCCCAACAAACGCGACCCCAAGACCCTCGACGGCTTGCGCGAATTTCTGGCTGACAAATACGCCGCCTCCCAAGGCGCGGTTCCCCTCGAGGGATCGGGTCCGGCTCGCAATCCCAATGATTGGAGACCGCCCCTGCGCGCCCACGTCAAAGTCGAAGGCGGCACCGGCATCCGGCACATCCGCACCGACACCAGCAATTTTCAGGTCATTCACGATTATCCGCGCTACCTCGCAGGGCATAACCTCGGCCCGGTGCCCGAAGAGCACATCCTTGGGACGATGATCACCTGCCTCACCCACATCTATGAAATCGTGGCCTCCCAAAAGCAGGTGCGCCTGGACTCCCTGGAACTGGAGGTCGAAGGCACGCTGAGCACCCGCCTCGGCAATGTCGGAAAACCTCCGATCTACAAGGACATCGCCTACCGCGTGTATATCGGCTCTCCCGAGCCCAAGGAAACCATTGAGCAGCTTCAGCGTGCCGTGGAGTCCATCTGCCCTATTTATAACATGCTGAAAGATTCCCAGCCGGTGAAAGGCACCATCGTCCGCGGCCCCTACACCGAGGAAAAGGAAAGGACGGCTTACCAATAAGCCGCGCGTTCTTTGACTCGCTTGGAACAGCATGACAGCATCAAAATCATGACCGGCGGCGAAGACCCATTACCTTCCTGCTCGGATTTCGGCCTCGTTAACTGCTACAGCCGCGACCGCCGCTTCCCGCCCTTCTGCCAGGGCGAGGCCGCCGATCCTGATCTTGCCGGTACCGTGCTCGACCGTTATCAGGATGGCGGCCCTGACGCCGTCATGGCGCGCGCCGCCATCGAGGTGGAGGGCACTTATTACGGGCGTCTCACGCGAGTCGAGGAGATCATCGCCTTTGCCAACCGCATCGGCGTTCCTGAGTCGTTCAAGGTTCGACCGGGAGGCCACGAAGCCTTTGGCAACCCGAGCCTTCGGGTCAACCGCTGGAAACTCCAGCTCAACGTAATCGTGGGTCTGTGCGTCGGGCAGAGCCCCTGTTTATCAAGCACTTCGACACGCTCTTCCCTCTCGTCATTGTGGACGAGGCCCATCTTGACTACACCGACGACCACGAACGCGCCATTGCCGTCGTCCGGCGGCTGTTTTCCGCGTCCGAGGCGGGGCGGCCGCACAATTGGCTTTGGGAAAATTGCTGCGTGTCTCCACGCTTTCCAACCCTGATGCCCGACATCGACTTTGAATTTATCGTGATCCACCTCCCTCATTACGGGAGGGCGCTGCTGCTCACGCTGGCGCTCGGCCTCGGGGCCATCCTTGGCTCGCTGCTGGTCGGATTGCCGGGCAGCTTGATTCTTCATTTTCGCGCGCCGGTTCTCCGGCGCGTGGTCGCGGCTTATGTCGAGTTTTCGCGCAACACCCCTCTTCTCGCCCAGCTTTTCTTTCTTTATTTCGGCCTGCCCGCCGTGGGCATCAAATGGAGCGGCTTCACCTGCGCGCTGACCGGCCTCACCTTTCTTGGCGGCGGTTACATGATCGAGGCCCTGCGCGCCGGCATCGAAGCGGTGGGCCGCCCGCAGATCGAATCCGCGCTCAGCATCGGGCTCTCCCGCCCGCAGATCGCGCGTCTCGTCGTGCTTCCGCAGGCGCTGGCCTCCGCCGTGCCCGCGCTCGCCGCCAACTGCATTTTTCTCCTCAAGGAAACCTCCGTCGTGGGCATCATCGCCGTCGCCGACCTCATGCATCTCACCCAGGGCCTCATCGGGCTTTATTACAAAACCACGGAATCACTCCTGCTCTTGGTGGCGGGTTACGTGATCCTGATCGTTCCCGTCTCGCTGCTCTTCTCCCGGTTGGAAAAGGCGGTGCGCCGCGCGGAGTTCGGCTGACCAACCTCTTTGGACAAAAATGCTCCACGCGCTTGAACTACTCTGGCAGAACGCGCCGCTGTTGCTCGACGGGCTTTGGGCGACGCTCGGCATCGCGGCGGCGGCCACGTTTTTTTCGATCATCGGCGGCGCCCTTCTCGGCATGATGCGCGCGTCATGGAATAATGCGATTGTGCAGGCCGCCGCCCGCGCCTACCTCGAACTTTTTCGTGTCATCCCGATCCTGGTGTGGCTCTTTGTTTTCTTTTTTGCCGTGCCGGCGGCCTCTAGCCTCGACATCTCCGGCACGCTTGCCGCGGTGACCGTGTTTTCGCTTTGGGGCGCGTCGGAGATGAGCGACATCGTGCGCGGCGCGCTCAAGACCATCCCGCAGGCGCAATACGACGCCGGGCGCGCTATCGGCCTTTCCGGCGCGCAACTCCATTTGCGCGTCATCCTTCCGCAGGCCGTGCGGCGCATGCTGCCGGGGGCCATCAACCTTGTCACCCGCATCATAAAAACCACCTCGCTCGTCGTGATCGTCGGTGTGGTGGACGTGGTCAAGCGCAGCCAGCAGATCATCGAGCGCACCAAGGAGCCTTTCGTGCTCTACGCCTTCTTGCTGCTCCTGTTTTTCGCCCTCTGCCATCCGCTTTCCCGTCTCTCGCGCCGGCTCGAAAAGAGATTCAATTAAAAAAATGACGACCACAGCCAACGCCCCCGTGCTCATTGACGCTGCCTGCGTGACGAAATTTTATGACACGCGCAAGGCGCTCGACAATGTCTCGCTCGCGATTCACGCGAAGGAAGTCGTGGTGATCCTCGGGCCGTCGGGTTGCGGGAAGAGCACCTTCCTGCGCTGCCTGAACGGGCTTGAAACCGTGCAGGCCGGCTCGATCCGGTTTCACGGGCGGGATTTGGCCCGGCCCGGCACCGACTGGCGTCCGGTGCGCCAGCGCATCGGGATGGTGTTTCAAAGCTACGAGTTGTTTCCCCATCTTTCCGTGCGCGATAATCTGCTGCTCGGCCCCGTGCATGTCCAAAAGCGGCCTCGCGCGGAAGCGCTCCGCCAGGCTGAGGGTTTGCTCGAACGCGTCGGGCTGGCCGACCGCCTCGACTCCTTCCCCCGCCAGCTTTCCGGCGGACAAAAACAGCGCATCGCCATCGTGCGCGCGTTGTCCATGAACCCGGAAGTGATGCTTTTCGACGAAGTCACCGCCGCGCTCGATCCTGAGATGGTGCGCGAAGTGCTCGACGTCATTCTGGGTCTGGCGAGGAACGGGATGACGATGGTGATCGTGACCCACGAGATGGGTTTCGCCCGGGCGGTGGCGGATCGCATCGTCTTCATGGACGAAGGCCGTATTTGCGAGACAAATACACCCGTGAAATTCTTCACGGCGCCGGACACCGACCGCGCCAAACGCTTCCTCTCGCGCTTCCTCTATTAGGCGGGCTTGTCCCTAAATTGCAGACAGTGGATGCAGGCGGGTTCGATTCTCTAAAATTAGAAATTTTAATTTTAATCATGATATTTATTTATAAATAAACCTCTTCCAAATTTATATTTGTATCTTTGCTTATATACTAAACTATTGGCCTTGTTAACAGGAACTCACTTCCGTTAAGCATACGACCAGACTTCTGGAGGAATGCTATGGACCTTCCTCCAAGGTGAATTATCCGGTCACCACCAAATCCGGGCCGCCTTAGGCTGCCAATTCAACCGGGAGGGATGCCGCATGAACGCAGTCCGGCCACGGCCTGCCACATGGAGGTTCTGTTGGCCGGCCAGCCCTGGGTCCTTCCTCGGGGCTGGTGACTCTTATATCACAAATCAACCGAAAATCTGACAACCATGATCAATCCGTCCATACCGCGCTTAATGCCGCGTTTTGCTTCCCTGGCCGCATCCTTGTTGCTGCTGGATCTGCCGCCGCTCGCAGCGGCGCCCGTAACCACTCAAAATGAAGAGGTCACCGTGCTCGACAAAGTCCTCATCGAGGATGTTGACGTCGAGAAATCCGTCCTGCCGATTCGCCCGAACAATGCCTTCTACGGCTTTGACGAACTCATCAAGGACACGCCGCGCTCCATCTTTCAGGTGACGAAGGCGCAAATCGACAATGACAACTTCCACAACTTTTCCGACTTGGCCCGCTACTCGCCGAGCATCGGCCGCGGAACGGCGTCGAACTTCTCGACCTTCGCCAAAATCCGCGGCGGCTCCGCCGATACCACGCGCAACGGCATCCTGCTCCTCAATCCTGCGGTGCGCCCGTTCGACAACAACGCATGGGAATCCGTGGACATCGTCGCAGGCGTGCCCAGTGTCATCCAAGGCTCCACCACCCGCACGGCCGGCGTCATCAACTATGTCACGAAGCGGCCTCTCTTCGACGGCGAGCATCTGCAACTCACGACGACGCTCGGACGCATCGGCCTTGATGACCGCACGACCTACGGCCAATTCACCGTGCAGGCCGATTACAACCGTGTCCTCATCAAGGACAAGCTGGCTGCGCGAGTAAGCCTCCAGAAAACCGACGCCAGGCAATATTGGGGAAACTCCGAAAGCGACTTCGAGGATATCTATGTCGCCACGACTTGGCAGCCCAGCTCGAAGGTGACCGTTGACACCAACTTCACTTATACGAGCTCAGGCGGCGCCATGCCCTACGGTATTAACCGCGTCACCCAAAACCTCATCGACAACTGGCTCTACGATTCCGGCCCGATCGCGCCTGTCGTCTCGTGGGACCACGACGCCAATCCCGCGACGGCGCCCATCGTTTACCGCGGCTCCGCCACTACGGGTGCCTTCACGCCTGTCGCCACCACCGCAGTTCCCAATCCGCCGGCGGCGGCGTTCACGCAGAATAATCCTGCGGTCATCACCGGCTGGTGGCGCAATCCCAGTGAGCAGACCGGGGACGTTCCCATCGACGGCACCCAGACGCTCCACACCAACGACTCGTTCAGCGACACCTACGAGGTTATCGGGCAGAATATCGTCAATGTCCGCTTCAACGAGAACTACTCGTTCCGCAACAACACGCTCTATCAATACAGCAAGAGCTATGTTTTTGGCTATGATGGCTACCACAGCTTCATGGTGAACAAGATGTTCACCACGCGTCTCGAATTTTTGACCGATAATACCTTCAAACTCGGCTCCGGCACGTTGCGCCACCAAAGCAACTCCGGCTTCGAATACCGCTACCTCTGGAACCTGTGCGACAACGCCGGCAACTCCGAGCGCATGGTCAACTATGAGGACGCCTCCGATCGGGCCACCGGTGGCGGCAATCTTGGCGCGGGCAACCTTCTGGGCATCGACAACATCTACGCGCAAGGCGACAACGGTGTCGGCACGCCCGCCGATTATTATTACCGCAACGACATTCCTTATTTCGCGATCAACAGCCCCTACTACGGCTGGCTCGCCATCGCGCCCGCCTATAATCGCGGTGACGGACGCTACGCGCAGCTCTCCTTGCGCGCCGCCAGCGGCACCGACGTGCGCCTCAACAAGCTCCAGCAATTCAACTTCTTCACGGAGCAAAAATTGCAGTGGGGGCAGTTCATCTGGCGTTTTGGCGCCCGCCTGACTGCCATTCGCGACAAGCTGGGCCCGCTCGATCCGACTTACAAAGCAGTCGCCGCCAACGTCCTGACCGGATACAACTTCGACGACAAGGTGACCGAGACCAACTACGACATCAACAGCAGCCTCACTTGGCAGCCGAAGAAGTGGCTGAGCGTTTACGGCGCTTTCGACCACGATATCGCCGCCGGCGACTGCGGCTGCTGCTTGACGCAGGGCTTCATGGCATCCAGCCCGACTGACTCAAAGGACCAGCGCCTTAACCGCGACCACTTCAAGCTCAAAAGCCAGCTGGCCGAGTTTGGCGCCAAGTTCGAAATCATTCCCGGCAAGCTCTTCGCAAACGCGGCGTGGTTTCACCAAACCCGTCATACGCCGATTTCCGTCACGGTCACCACGCCCTATGGCGGCATGAGCAAGCAGACTTTTGAAGGCATCGAGCTGTCCGCATCGTATCAACCGACGAGTAACCTCGCGACGGGCGTCAACTACAGCCATATTGCGGTCACCGAAAGCGACGGCTCGTGGGCGAGGGCCATTCCGCGCAACAGCGGCAACCTTTGGGCGGCCTACACCTTCTCCAACGGTTTCGGCCTGAAGGCGAGCGCTTGGGTCACTTCTGAATGGAAGGTCGGCACAGGCACATATGTGCCCGCGCAATACAACGTGGATACCGGCGTGTTTTACTCCTATAAGGGCTGGCGCTTCGATGTGGACGTGCTGAACGTCACCAACGAGAAGAACTGGACGCCCGCGGGAAACTATGCCGGCGACACCATTGGCTATCTGCTGCCCGCCGAGCGCCTCGGCATGCAATTCAAGGCGACGTATCAGTTCTGACCGCCCCGTCATCACTCACACTGCGAGACTCGGTTTTCCGAGTCTCGCATTTTCGCCTGCTGGTCGGCTATAATCATATGCCTGCCGGATCCGAGGTTACAGGCGTCGTTTTTGGCATATTTGTTTCCCCTTTTTTTCGTTTTCCTGCCTCCCCGTCCACAAATCGGGGGTGACCCAAAAAGGGGCACGCCAGCGCACCATTACAGCCGTCCGAACACGCGATCGAGCGCGCGGCGGTCGCGTTTTGTGGGGCGGCCCGAGCCTTTGGCGCGGGCGAGGGCTTGTTGCACACGCTGCTCCTTCACTTTTTCGAATTCGGAGGGCGGCGTGAGGTCTTCGCAATAGGCGGCGACGAGTTTGGCGCCCACGCGGTTTTTCGGGATCCCGACCACATGCAGCGTGCGCAGGACCAGGCCCTGCCTGACGAGGATCGTTTCGCCTTCGCGGACATCGCGCGCGGGTTTTACGGCGTGGCCGCCGATCTCGACACTGCCGGCTTTGCATGCGTCGGCGGCAAGCGCGCGGGTCTTGAAAAGCCGCACGGCCCAAAGCCATTTGTCGATGCGATCAGCGCTCATGCCTCTTCCTCTCTCTCACTTGTGATCCCAGGGGAGGTCGATTTTCAGGCGCGGGTGTTCCCAGACTTTGAAGAGCGTGAACATTTTGCCGGGGTTCAGGATGCCGTTCGGGTCGAGGGCGTCCTTGATGGCGCGCATGGCCTTGATTTGCGCGGGCGAGTGCTGCAAGCGCAGGAAGGGCGTTTTGGCGAGGCCGATGCCGTGCTCGCCGGAAATCGCGCCGCCGAGCGCAACGACGCCTTTCATGAGCTCGCCCACGGCTTTTTCCGCCCGCAGATACTCGTCGCGGTTTTCGCGGTGATACATGATGTTCACGTGCAGGTTGCCATCGGCGAGATGTCCGAAGGTGGGAATGGGAAGGCGCGATTTTTTG
Source organism: Ereboglobus sp. (assembly GCA_029974595.1). Lineage (GTDB taxonomy): Bacteria > Verrucomicrobiota > Verrucomicrobiia > Opitutales > Opitutaceae > Ereboglobus. Next base: position 275,259 of record JARKRC010000027.1, read on the forward strand.
CGCAACTTGTCGAGGAAGACCGCGAACTTTTCATAGTTCGCAAGCGGCACGACGATGTCTTCGTTGAGCTTGGAGTCGCCGAGCGCGAACATGGCGCCGGAGCATTTGCGGCGCACGGTCCAGAGTTCCGCGGCTTCGTCCCGGTCGCGCGCTTCGCGAAACGCCTGCGCGTTTGCGGCGGCCCAGGCGAGCACGGTCGTTTTTGTGTCGGCGAGCTCGTTTTCGGAGCCGGCGAGTTCGATGAGGATGAGGGGTTTTCCGGCCTGGCCTTCAAAAACGGTTTTGCCGGTTTTGGCCTCGGCGCATTGCACACTGTGGCGGTCGAGAAATTCGCAGATGGCGGGTTGCACGCGCCGGGCGAAAAGCGTGCGGATGGCGCGAAACGCGGCGACTTCGTCAGAAAACGCGGTGAGGAGCGTCCAGCGCGCGGCGGGTTTGGGGATGAGTTTCAGGACGGCCTCGGTGACAACGCCGAGCATGCCCTCCGCGCCGATCCAGAGGTCGCGGAGGTTGAAGCCGGCGGAAAATTTCTTCGTGGGCGTGCCCCATTCGACGTATTCGCCGGTGGGCAGGTAGCCGCGGAGGGCGAGGACGAAATCGCGCGTCACGCCATAGCGTCCGCCGTGCATGCCGCCGGCGTTGCAGGATATGTTGCCGCCGATGGTGCAGTATTTTTTGGAGGCGGGATCGGGCGGATAAAACCAGCCGGCGGCCTCGGCTGCGGCCTGGATGTCGGCGATGACGGCGCCGGCTTGCACGCGGGCGAGCCCGGCCTCGGGGTCGATGCGGATGCGGTTCCACTTCGAGAGGTTGAGCACCCAGCCGCCGCGCACGGGCGAGCCGGAGCCGGTGAGCGAGCTGCCCGCGCCGCGCACGGTGACGGGAACGCGGTGCTTGTTGGCGAGAATCAGGGTGGCGGAGATGTCGTCGCCCTTGCGCGGGAACACGACGGCGTCGGGGAGAAAGGAGAGTTTGCTGCCGTCGAACGAGGCGCGGAAGCGCGCGGTGTCGGAGGTGGCGACGCGGGCGCGTCCGAGTTTGCGCGCGAGCGCGGCGGTGGCTTTGGGAAAATGTTTCATGCGGTGGCGCGGCGTTGCGTGATGCGGAATTATTTGTTGCGGCGCACGCGCTCTTTTTCGTCCTCGCGTTCCTCCTCGATGCGCGAGCGCTCGGCGGCGAGTTGTCTTTGGAGCTTTTCGATTTCGTCGAGGTTTTGCGCGGCAGTGGCGGCGGCGAGGCTTTGTTTCAGGAAAATCTCACGCTCGGCGATTTTGCCGGCGTAGATTTTGTCGATTTCGGCAAGGCGTTTTTTTTGCTCCGCGGTGAGCGGCGTGGAGGACGGCCCGGATTGGGCGAGGCGTTCCATGGCGAGTTCGTAGGCGCTTTTCATTTTTTGGACAGGATGTTTTTGGACAGGATGAATGGGATTTGCAGGATTCGGAACTGCGGCTTCGTGAACAATGCGTAAGATTTCATCCTGTAAATTCCGTTCATCCTGTCCAATTCAGGTTTGGAGAAAATCGATCAGCGCGTCGAATGCGGCTTGGGTCACGCGTTGCTGGACGGCGGTACGCGAAAGACCCGGACAGTCGATGCGCGAGGAGACAATCCTGTCCACGGCGGCGATGGCATGCCACGCGTAGGGAATAGGGGCGTTCGGGGCGGGTTCGGCGTAGCCGGTGGTGGCGACGGCGATGTCGGAACCGAAGAGTTTGCGCGCGCCGTCCGCCATCGCGCGGGCGACCGCTTCGGAGACGCAATCGACGGGCCCGGCGAGTTCGCGGGGGACGCCGAGGAGTTTTGTTTTTTGCGCGAGCGTGTAGGCGGTGACGCCGCCGAGAAAAAAGGCGGATGCCCCGGAGATCGCGCCGATGCGCGCCTGGAGTTGTCCGCAGGTGAGGCTTTCCGCGACGGCGAGCGTGAGCTGCTTTTCGAGCATGAGGTCTTTCAGGTTTGGCATGACGGGACGCTAACTTGTCCCGGCGGGGACGGGCGCGCAAAAGCAAAAACTCGCGCTTTGTGAGGGCGCGAGTTTTTTGGAGCAGGGATTTGTCGCGGCTGTTTTACGGCTGCGGCAGAACACTGGCCTGCTTGGCGTAGATGCCGCTGATCTGGGTGGCGCGGTTGTCCGATTTTTCGTCGGTGTCCACGATGTAGAGGAAGCGTTTGTTGGCGGTGCGCTGGGTGCAGACGATGTGGCGTCCGTCGGGGAGCCAGGAGGGTTCGACGAAATCGCCGCCGATGGGCTGCCGGGATGCGTTTTTGGGCGTGATGAAACGTGTCTTGCCGGTGGAGAGGTCGTGGATTCCGATGGTCGTCCTGTTGGTGCTGAACACGATGAGGTTCGGGTTGGCGCGGCTCCAGTCGGGCTCGGCGCTGTAGATGCCGCCGGTGTTGAGACGCTTGGGCGTGCCGCCGGTGGCGGGCATGACGTAGAGTTGCGGGCCGGGTTCCATCGTGAAGACGATGCGCTGGCCGTCCGGCGAGAAGCAGGGGGAGGCCTTGGCGTCGGGCGAGCTTGTGATTTGCGCGGGCTTGGAGCGTCCGTCGGGGGTGCCAATGTAGAGGTTTGTGCTTCCTCCGGCGATGCCGATCACGAAGGCGACGCGGGAGCCATCAGGGCTGTAGCGCCCGCCCATGTTGGTGCCATTATAGCGGGCGTAGTCGGTGATGTTGAGCGTGTTTGTGTCGAGTTGGAAAATATCGGCGGAGTGGGTCTTGTAGAAGCCGGTGAAGATGATTTTCCGGCCATCGGGCGACCAGCGGGGCGTGAGGACGGTCGCGCGGTTGTTCGTGACCGCGCGGGCTTCGCCGAGGAAAAGGTCGGCCACGTAGATTTCGTCCTTGCTGGTGGTGTTGCTGACGAAGGCGAGCCTGGAGGTGAAGTAGCCGGGGACGCCGGTGATGTGTTTTACGGCGGCGTCGGCGGCGCGGTAGAGGGCGTCACGCGCACTGGCTCCGCCGGCGGTGATGTTGGTGACGGTGGGCGCGCCTTTTTTGGCGATGTCAACGCGGACTTGGTTTGCCGACGCGGGCGTGAAGGTGAGCGTGTAGTCGCCGCCGGCCGTCACGCGCGAAAACGCGCCGTGCGAGGCGAAGGCCCGGTCGGCGTGCGCGGCGAGCTGGGCGTCGCCGGCAATGGTGATGGCGAGCGTGTTTTTTTGCAGCTTGTCGAGGTCGTAAACGGTGACCGGCTGGTTGTTTGTCTGCGCGGCGGCGGGCGCCGTGGCGGCGATGAGCGCGAGTAGAAAGAATGTGAAGTTTTGTTTCATGGAGAAATGCGTTGCCTTGGCGAGGCATTGATACAGCCCATTTCTATTTACTGGCTGCGCGGCCTTAACAACGTCAAAACAGTCAAAATCGACAAAAAATTATTCACATTTTCCGCCGTGACTTCCGACGACATCAAAGAAATTCTCAAACAGGTAAAATATCCCGGTTTCAGCCGTGACATCGTTTCGTTCGGACTGGTGAAGAGCGCCGGGTTTGCGGACGGTGTCGCGAAGGTGTCGATCGCGCTGACAACGTCGGATGCGAAGATTCCGCAGTTCATCAAGACCGAGGTGGACAAATGCTTGCGCGCGCAACCGGGCGTGGTGGATACGATCATCGAGCTCACGATCACGCCGGCGAAGACGCCCGCGGGCGGAAATCTCGCGAGCGGCGGAGCGGCCCCGGCCGGCATCAGGCACTCGGTCGCCATCGCGTCCGGCAAGGGCGGCGTGGGCAAATCGACTTTTTCCGTCAACCTCGCGTGCGCGCTGGCGCAGATCCTCGGCGCGCAAGGCCGTGAGGGCCGCGTCGGCCTGATGGATTGCGACATTTACGGACCGTCGGTGCCGTTGATGATGGGGATTTCGGGACGCCCGTATGTGGAGGGCGACAACTTTCTCATCCCCTTGGAAAATCACGGCGTGAAGGTGATGAGCATGGGTTTCCTCGTGGACGAAAACACACCCGTTGTCTGGCGCGGGCCGATGATCATGAAGGCCGTGCAGCAGTTCGTTCAAAATGTGAAATGGGGCGATCTCGACGTGCTCCTGATCGACCTGCCGCCTGGCACGGGCGACGCGCAGCTCTCGCTTGTGCAGACATTGCCGCTCGACGGCGCGGTGCTCGTGACGACGCCGCAGCTCGCCGCCGCGCAAATCGCGCGCAAGGGCGGCCTCATGTTCCAGAAGGTCAACGTGCCGGTGCTCGGCGTGGCGGAAAACATGAGCTGGTTCACCGATCCGGCGGGGATCAGGCACGAGCTTTTCGGACGCGGCGGAGGCGCGAAGACGGCGGAGGCGCTCGCCGCGCCTCTGCTCGGCCAGGTGCCGATCCAGCCCGAGATTTGCGAAGGCGGCGACGCGGGCGCGCCGATTGTCGTGATCGAGCCGGAGAGCGAGGCGGCGGGGAAATTCCGCGAGATCGGCAGGGCGTTGCTCGCGCGGCTGGCGAAGAAACAAAATCCGGCGGAGTAGGCAGGCGGCGGGGCGCGGGTTGATCGAGTGGCACGGGCTGCTAGCCTGTGCCACTCGAACCGGCAGGCTGAGGCTGTGCGCCGGTTTATTTCACCGGACGTGCGTTTTCGAGCAGATAGATGCCGCTCATGTAACCGTTTTCCTCGATCGCGCCGACCTTGAGGGAGCCTTCGAACGATTTTGGCACGTCCGGCACATACTGCCCCGGCTTCGCCATGCGCACGACAATCCACTCGTTCATTTGCGGCTGCTCGCCGAAACAGCACATCGTCTGGTCGCGCAGCAGCAGAAATTCCGACACCTGGCCGCCGTTCATTTGCATGGGCAGCATGAAGCCCGTGACGATCACCTTGCTGCCGTTGAGCTTGCGGACTGCCTGGGGGATTTGTTCGTCCACGCGCGGGGAGACCGGATCATCGGGCTTGGCCGGATCATAAGCCGGCGGAGTGAAGGGAAATCCGCCCAGCACGTCGAAACCGACCCTTTTTATATCGGTTTTCGGCGGCGTTTGCGCCACGGCGTTCGTCCCCGCGGCGGCGCCAGCCGGCAGCAGCATGGCGAGGATGAAAAAAACGCGGACGACAAAATTCATGGCCGGTAAAAATTGGGCCGCCGCCCCTGAACGGTCAACAATCGGCTTTCCAGTGCGCCATGCTTCAATCAACCTCTGCGCCTTTGTGAGCCAGCACGACGATAACAACGACGACGATGACGACATCTATGACGACGACGGCAATTTGCCGGAGGACGCCATAGATCCGAGCGAGAAACCCATGGGCTTCTTCGATCACCTCGAAGAGCTGCGCTGGGTCATACTCAAATGCATCATCGTTTACGTGCTCTTTGCGGTCGTGATCGGCATTTTCCTGAAGGAATTCAACCACTGGCTGAAGTGGCCGCTCGAGGCGGCGGGGCAGAACATCACGCTCAATACGATGGCGGTCACCGAATCGTTCACCATCGTCATCCAGCTTTGCTGCCTTGGCGCGTTCGTGCCGGCGATGCCGTTTTTCTTTTTCTTTGCCGGGCAGTTCATCGCGCCCGCGCTCACGGCGCGCGAAAAACACATGGTGCTGCCGGTGTGTTTTTCATCGCTGATCCTGTTCCTGACGGGCTCGGCGTTCAGTTTCTTTTTCCTCGTGCCGAGCACGCTGCGCATTTCCGCCGAGCTGAACACGATGTTCGAATTCAACACGCTCTGGACTCCCGGCAGTTATTACGGGACGCTCTCGTGGCTGACGATCGGCGTGGGCATTTCGTTTGAGTTCCCGCTGGTGATCGTGCTGCTGGTTTACCTCGGCATGTTGCGCGTGGAGACGCTTCGCAAATACCGCCGCCACGCGATCGTCGGGATATTTGTGGTCGCGGCCATCGTGACGCCGACGCCCGATCCGTTCACGCAGACAATCTTTGCGCTGCCGCTCTACGCGCTGTTTGAGGCGGCGATTTTCATCGGCGGGCGCGTGCAGAAGAAACGCGAGGCCGCCGCGCTGGGCTCATAAGCGGCGAGGCCTTTTTTTCCCGGGCTTTCTCGTCTGCGTTTGCGCGGGATCGAAACGCTTTTCCTCCTCGCGCTCGCGCAGGCGATCCATCACGGGCACGGCGAACGAGGAGCCTTTCAAAACGCAACCGGGCCGGCCCGGAACGCAATCGGTTTTGAGCCGGTAACAGGCGTCGCGGTTGATGTCGTAGTGCGGGCAGGAAAAGCTCATGACTCGTCCTCCCCGTATTGGAGGGCGCGGCGGGCTTCGGCGCTCAACATGCCCGTGTTCCACGGCGGCTCGAAGACGAGCTCGACCTTGGCGTTTTTCACGCCCGGCGTCTGGCGCAAAGCCGTGTTCACACCCTCGTAGATCCATCCGCCCGAAGGGCAGGTGGGCGTCGTCAATGTCATGACCACGGCAACGTCGCCGTCCTCGCTGCACGTGACGCTGTAAATGAGGCCCATGTCCACGATGTTGATTCCGAACTCGGGATCGGGAATTGCGGTCAGCGCCTCCCAGATTTGGGCGGCGGTGGGCGGCGTGTCATTTTTGTTCATGATGCGTTTTTCACCGGGATTTTTTTCGCGGGTGCCACGACTGTGACAGGCCGCCAAAGATGGCGCATGACACCGGCCATGTCGCCCAAAAACAGGAGCACGCCGGCAAAAAGAATCCACGCGCCGACGCCAAGCCAGACGGGATGCAACAGCCACGTGCCGATGAGCAGGGGAACAAGCGCCGCGATCTGGAGCGCGAAGGCCGCCGCTTCGAGTCGCGGCTGTGTCAACGCTCCCGCCGCCGGCGTCGGCCCGCGTCCGACCTTCGGCCCGTAGGCGCGCATCCAGGTGAGAAACGGCACGATCTTGCACAGCATGCCCGCGATGCACGGCAGCAATCCGCCGCCGAGCACAAGCACCGCGTAGGTCATCGCGCCAAAGCCTCCCGGCGCGGAGCCCCACGGCGTCCCGGGCGCGAGGAGCGCGAGACCCGCAACCGCCGCGATGCACAGCACGATTGCGCCGAGCAAAAACACGCGTACGCCCGGATCGAGCCTGCGCTTTTTGCGCGTGTCGAGCGCGCGGGCGAGGCCCCACGCCGAGCTGAAAACGCCCGCGACAATCGCCGCCGCCCCCGCAAAGGCAAGGAACGCCAGATGCCACGCGAGCGCGGGCGCGAGCACGAGCAAGCCGCCTTGAGCAAGCCACAAGCCGGCCTTGGCCCGGCGCCAGTCGCGCACGTCGCCGAGCGTGAACATCGGCACGAGCTGGAACGCTACGCCTTGCAGCAGCGTCAGGAAAAATCCCGCCAGCCCGATGTGCGCGTGCGCGCGGAGCAGCGCCACGGGATCGAGCGGGATAAAGCCCCAAAAACGATTGGCCGCGAGCAGCAATCCGAGCAGCACCGCCAGCAGAAGCCATCCGGCGGAGAGTATCAGCGACGTGGCGACGACGCCGCTCCGTCCGGCGCGGCGCACCGTGCGCCAGACGTTTATGCTGAAGAGCACGACGCCAACCGCCACGGCGGTGCCGAAGTGCCCAAGCTGTTCGAGGTCCCAAACCCAGAATGAATACACCATGCCGGGCACGCCGATCGCGTGCAGCCAGAAATGCCACCACCCGGAACGCTCGCCGACGAGCGTCGTGCCGAGCGCGACGGGCGCGAGTTGATACGTCGCGCCGCAGGCAACCGTCACAAAAAAACCGAGCACCCACGCGTGCGTGAGCGCGACGACGTGCGGATGCGTGTGCGGCAGCGCGAGCAGGCCGGGCGCGAGCGCGAGCATCAGCGCCGCCGCCGCGAGCCACACGAGCGCGAGGCCCATGAACGCGAGCGGAAGCCGGCCCTGCGCTGCGAGCCAGCTTCCGGACATCGGCGGGCGCGCGGGCGGCACGGAGGCGGGGCGCGGTGTCTTGGGATCAGGCGCGTTCAAGGAGTGTGACCCAACTGCCGTCGGGCTGTTCTTTGCAGTCATGGCGGAAACCGCGCTGCGTCGCCTCGCCGAAAAGGTGGCAGGGTTCGCGATCCGTGATGGCGCGCAGGCGCAGGCCCGCGGGCAGCGATTCGAGCGCGTCGAGGATGCGGATCAACGGCTCGGGCGGCTCAAGTCCGCGCGCGTCGATTTCACGCACATCGCCCGTCGTGACGATGGCTTGGGCAGCGGGCGCGGCGGCGGCCGTTTTTGGCGCGGGTTCGCCGAGGTCGCGGAGCTTGGTGATTTTCACGCGAAATTCCTCCGGGCCCGTTTCGAGGTAATCCCACGAAAACGCGCCGGGAAACTCGGCGGAGAATTGATAACGAAGCGGCACCGGGTCGTGGTCGTTGAGCAGCACGAAATAATCGCCGGTAGGAAGATCGAGCCAGCGCTGGAAAATCTGCGCGTGTTTTACGCGGCCGGGAATCGGGCGCACGTCGAAGACTTTTTCAGGGCTCACGGCCTGCGGTGTCGCGGTTGGCTGCGCCGCGGCGGCTCCGGACTGCGCGGTGCGGGTGATTTTTACCTGGAACACCTCGGGGCCGCGCATGAGATATTCCCAGTTGAAGGCGCCGGGGAATTGTCCGGCGAACTGGTGGTAGAGCGGAACGGGATCGTGGTCGTTCACGAGAACGAAATGGCCGCCCACGGGCACCGCGGCCCAGCGTTGGAAGATCAGGCTGTGCTTTATGCTGCATGGAATTTCCCGCACGTCGAAATGCGTGAGGTCGGTGGATTCAGGATTCTGGTTCATATCGGTGACGGCATTCTAGCGCCGTCCGCGCCCGCGCGCATTGACTTGCATCAGGCCCGAGCAAAATTGCGCGCGGGCCGGTCACAGGCCGAGTTCTTTTGCGAGGAACGTGAACGACAGCGCCCACATGTTGGCGCGCTGCTCGGCGTTGGCCGCGCCGCCGTGGCCGCCCTCGATATTTTCGTAGTAAAGCACGTCGTGTCCCTGCGCCTCCATGAGCGCGACCATCTTGCGGGCGTGCGCGGGGTGCACGCGGTCGTCGCGCGTCGAGGTCGTGAAAAACACGCGCGGATATTTCATGCCGGGTTTCACGTTCTGATACGGGGAATATTTTTGGATGAACGCCCAGTCTTCGGGCACGTCGGGATTGCCGTATTCGGCCATCCAGCTCGCGCCGGCGAGGAGCTTGTTGTAGCGTTTCATGTCAAGGAGCGGCACCTGGCAGACGACGGCGCGGTAGAGATCGGGGCGCTGCGTGAACGCCGCGCCGACGAGCAGGCCGCCGTTTGAGCCGCCCATGATGCCGAGGCGCGCGGGCGAGGTGATTTTGCGCGCGATGATATCCGCCGCGACGGCCGCGAAATCGTCGTAGGTGCGCTGGCGTTTTTCGCGGAGCGCGGCCTGATGCCACGCAGGGCCGAACTCGCCGCCGCCGCGCAGGTTTGCGAGCACATAGACGCCGCCGCGCTCGATCCACGCCTTGCCGAAATGCGGTTTGTAATCGGGGAGCATCGAAATCTGAAATCCGCCGTAACCGTAGAGCAGGGCGGGGGCGCTGCCATCGGCGCGAAAGTTTTTCGGCGTGACCACAAAATACGGAATCTTCACGCCGTCGGCGGAGGCGGCTTCGTATTGCGAGACCGCCATGTCTGTGGCGTCGAAGAATGCAGGCAGGCGTTTCAGCGTTTCGCGTTCGGTTTTGCCGATTGTGCCGAGCACGAGGCTGGGCGGGGTGAGGAAACTTTGCGTCTGGAGAAACACGTCGTCGGATTCATCCTCGTCGATCGCGCCGATGCTGGTGACGCCGAAGTCGGGCGCGGGGACGGGCTGGCGCGTCCACTTGCCCCTGGCGTTGTCGAGGCTCCATGCGAAGAGTTTGTTGCGCACGTTTTCGAGCTCGTTGACGACGAGATAATTTTTTGTGCCGGTGACGCCGGCGAGTGCTTTGCGCGGGCCCGGTTCGAAGAGCACGGTGAAGTCGCGCGCGCCGGCGAGGTATTTTTTCAGGTCGGCGGCGAGGAGCGCGCCGGAGGGGTAGGTGCGGCCGCCGGCAGTCCAATCCTTGCGCAGCGTGAGCAGGATTTGTCCGCGATGGATGCCGACGGTCACGTCGTCGGGCTTGTCGATTTTCACCCACGCGGCGTTTGCGTCGCGGAGGTAGGTTTCGTTGGTGAAGAAGCCGACCTGCCGCCACAGCAGGTCGTAATGCGCGCCGTGGTCGTGCAGGCGAGCGGCGGACACGGACATATCGGTTTGTTGCGCTTCGAAAACGACGGGCGCGCCGGCGAGCGGCGTGCCGCGTTTCCATTCGCGGATGGTGCGCGGGTAGCCGGAGTCGGTCATGGAGCCGGGGCCGGTGTCGGTGCCGACGTAGAGTGTGTCGCAGTCGCGCCAGCTCACGCGGCTCTTGGCCTCGGGAAGCGTGAAACCGCCCGCTTCGGGGGCGACGAAGGTTTTTGTTTTCAGGTCGAATTCGCGGAGCACATCGGCATCGGCTCCGCCGCGCGAGAGCCTGACGAGCGCGCGGTCGCGGTCGGGATAGAGAACGTCCGCGCCGTGCCAGACCCAGTTTTCGTTTTCGGAGGCGCCGAGCGCGTCGAGGTCGAGGACGGTTTCCCACGCGGGCGCGGCCTTCCGGTATTCGGCGAACGTGGCGCGCCGCCAGATGCCGCGAACGTGTTTTTCGTCCTGCCAGAAGTTGTAATAAAATTCGCCGTGCTTCGCGACGTAGGGGATTTTTTCCCGCGAGTTGTAGATGGCGAGGAGCGCGTCGCGTGTTTCCTTGAAGCCGGGCGCGGCTTCGAGTTCGCCGGTGCTGGCGGTGTTGCGCTCGCGCGCCCAGGCGAGCTGTCTGCCGCCGGTCACGTCTTCGAGCCATTGGTGGGGATCGTCCGCGGAGGCGGATTGGGCGTGCATGATTGGGAGAGGCGCGAGCGCGAATGCGGCGAGGGCGAGACAACGGGCAGGGAGTTTCATGCCATTCAGGTTGGGCGGGAATCCGCCGCCTTGGCAAGGTGGCAGAGGCGCGGAAAAGCGCGCCGCGTCAGCTCGGTCTCGCGGGCGGTTTCAATTGCAGCAGGATGTTCGCCGCGGTGATCAGGGCGCCGCCGGTGAGGAGCGTCCATGTGGCGGTTTCATTGGGATAGTTTATGCCGAACGCGGCGGAGAAGATCCCGGGCAAAAAGAGCGCGAGCAGCGTGCCGAAGATCGGCTCGAAGCAATACACGAGGCCGGCCTCGGTAGCGGTGATCTTGGGCTGCCAGGTGTTCATCAGCAAAAACGCGCCGAGCGTGCAGAAGACCGTGAGCAGGAGCACGAGAATGACAAAGGCGGGCGAAGCCCACGGCACGAGGAGCGCGGCGGGCGAGGGCGCGGTGAAGGTTGCGATGCCGGCATGAATCACCGCTTCCGTCGCGAACATGATGAGCGTGATGCGCATGGCGCGGTTCGCGGCGAATTCGGGGCGGTCGAGCGTGAGGATTTGCCCGGCGAAGAAAAACGCGCTGAGCAGGGTTTCGATTTCGCCGCGGCCAAGGTGAAGCGCGCGCCAGTCGAAACGCCCGAGGATCGCGACCCCGGCCATGACGAGCACGCAGCAGAGCCAGACGAGCCAGCCGGGATTGCGCCGGGCGCGCAGGGCCACAAAAATCGGGATGATGATGGCGGTGAGCTGGGTGAGAAACGCGGACGTGGAGGCCTCGGTGAATTGCAGGCCGTCGCCTTGGAGCACCATGCCGATCGAGGCGAAGAGGCCGAGCAGGATACCCTGCTTCCATTCGGCGCGCGTGGTCGCGCGCCGGGCGTCGCCGCGGGCGAAGAGCAGTTGGAAAACGAGGAGCACGAGCGCGCCGATGACAAAGCGCGGGCCGACGGTGGCGGCGGTCGTGAACCAATTGCTGCAGCCGGGCTGGATGCCTTGGTGGACGGCGGCGAGGGCTTTTACCGCCGGAAAACTCAGCCCCCAAAACGCCGTCGTGAGGACGAGCATGCCGATGGCGCGCCAGTGGCGGGCGGTTTGCGAAGGGTGCATGATGGACGGAGGGCGGGCGGCGCGAGGCCGCTTGTGTTTAACCCCGGGACGGTGCGGCGGGAAGCGCCGCCTCCGTTTTACCGCGTCACGCCGGTGGTGGCGTCGGGCTGTTGCGCGGCCGTCGTCGCGGCGAACTTTTGCTTGAACTCGTCGGTTGCGATGCGGCGTGCCTCGCGCGCATCGGCGGCCTGCTTGGTCGCCTGCAAATCGGCCATGCGCTTGGCGATCCAGCGTTGCTTGAAGTTTTCTTCAACCTCGGTCGCGATAAAGGGCGTGGGCTTGGGTTTGCTGGAGCAGCCCGTGACGGAAATGATCGCGGCGGCGGGCAGAAGGCAGATGAGCACAAGTCGTTTCATTGAAAATATGTGATGGGTAATAGCGGCGGGTGTTCCGTTGTCAAAGAGCGTTTATCGGAGTGTTTGCCGGCGCCGCCGCCAACCCGCGCCTGCGGGAGCGGCGGCAGCAGGAGCTGCCAGCGTTCTTTCGCCAGATCGGGCGAGGCGGCGGAAAACTTTTCGTAGAGCGCGCGGAATGACGCGTCGTTTTGGCGCGCGAGGTAGGCGCGGAGCAGAGGGAGGATGCGATCCGTTTTTGCGGCGGTGATGTCTTTTTTCGGCCATGTTTTCGCGGGATCGGCATAGGGGGCCACATAGGCGAGCGCGGCGCGCAGGCTGCGTCCGTCCGCCGTGGCATGCGTCCAGCCTTGGGAATAGCCGGCGCGTTCGCCGAGCTGCGCGAGTTTGAAGAGAGGGTCCAAATTGAAGAGCGAGTAATGGAGGGAATTGGTGCGGGCGAGTTCGTGCGGCTGGCGTCCGTCGGGCTCGATTTGCGTGGCGATGCGGCGGGTGAGTTCTTTTTCGATGCGGCGTCGGGCGGCGTCGGTTTTGCCGAGCGTGAGTTCGAGGTGCGCGGCTTGCACGGCATACCAGGTGCCGTGGTTGTTGGCCGCGGCGGCTTCGGCGAGTCCGTTTTTGCTTGTGGTGAGCCAGAGATAATATTTTTCGAGCCAGGCGCGCATGGCGGTTTGTTTTTCCGCCGGCCACGCGGGCGAGCCGGCGATGAGGGCGAGTCCGTCGGTGAGCGCGTTGATGTGGCGGCCTTCGAGGACGCCGGCGGCGCGCCCGGCGTTTTTGCCCCGGATGCCTTGCGCGAAATTAAGGTTGGGGTTCATGCGCGTGGCTTCGTCGAGAAACCAGACGCTGGCGAGCAGAGCGGCTTTTTCCGCGTAGACTTCCCTGTCGGTGAAATAATAGGCGAGGCCGAGGGTGTTGACGGCGTTGCAAACCGCCGGGAACTTGAGCGCGTCGTTGTCGCGTTTGCTTTCGGGGTTGGTCTGTCCGTCACGGCGGATGTAGGGCAGGCCGTCGGGTTTCGCCGGGTCGGGCCAATAATAGGGGGCGAGCGAGAGGTAATCGTGTTTGTCGCCGGAGTCGGGCGTGATTTTTTTATCCACGACCGAGAGCGGCGCAAGGCTGAGGGCCTTGTCGGCGTCACGCAGCACGCGGTCATACGCGGGGCGGTATGCGGGATCGTTTGCCTGGGCGCGTGCGCGTGCGTTCGCCAGCACGCCGGGATCGCAACCGAAGACGGCGGGCGCCGCGCCGGCGCCTGCGGCGGCAGGGAGAAGCAGCGCGAGGAAAACAAGGATGAGACGAGGCAGGCGGACAACGGTGTTCATAGAGTGTTTGGCTGGGTTTGCTTGAGACGCTTTTCGCTCCATCAAGATTCATGATCTTGCATTCCCCTCGGCAAGTCATTAAATGTTTGAATGCAATTTGATATTAGCTGCGGGACGGAGCTAATGCGTTCTCCATGCTATTTATTATTTCGTTTTAACGGAATTATTTCCTGTATTAGTCGGCAGGAACGAATCGGACGCAATTAATGCGTGATCGCTTTCGGAGTTGAAAGAATAGTCGTCTCTGTTGTCTCCGGGAGACCTTCTATCTTTGCATTATAGGTATGAAGCGCAGGAGGGGTATCACAAATCAGTCTTATATTATACAATGCAATTCTTTCCGCATTATTGATGATCGCTCCTTTTTTGGCGCGGAACGTTGCATTGCGAATAGTGACATCGGCAATCGGTATTTCAGGCAGTCCCCAGAGAATGATTGAGTTTTGCGAGTCTGTGACGGTGAGGTTTTCAATGAGAATGTTTTTCCAGCGTGGCTTGGTGTCAGCAGGCGCGGATGTGCCTTTGTCGAGCGATGGTTTCTTTGGCTCTTTTGGATAATAACTGGATATGAACAACGGATAACGTGCGCCCTTTACGGTGATGTTTTTATATACAAGGTTTTCGACCAGCCCGCCGTTGTCGCGGTAGGATTTCATGCGGATTGCCGCCGTTGTGCGGTCGAAGGTGCAATTTTCCACGAGCAGGCCGCGTATGCCGCCGCCCGTGTGGCTGCCAATCGACATGCCGTGGCCTTCGCCAAATGTGCAATCGCGCACTTCGAAGTTTTCGCACACGGGAGATTCCCAGTCCTTGGCGGAGTGTGTGAGGATTACAATATTGTCGTCGCCGGTGCTGATGTCGCAGTTGGCGATGAGATAATTTTTGCCGGAAATGTTGATGCCATCGGTGTTGCGCGAATTGCCGGGGGCGCGGAGCGTAAGGCCGCGCATGGTCACGTTTTGGCAGAGGCGTAGCGCGAAGTGTGTGTTGGGCGGGTTTAGCGTGGTGAAGTTTTCCAAGGCGACCCGTTCGCAGCTTTCGAGCGCGATCAACTGCGGGCGGCGTAGCGCCAGTTCCTTTGCCGTGAATGCAGTCCACCACGGCGCGCCTTGGCCGTCGATGACTCCTTCGCCCGAGATTTTGATGTCGGTGCAGTTCTTGGCGGAAATGAAATTGAGATAGCGCCCGTTCGCGGACGGAAATGTCTCCGAATATGGCAACAGTTTTAGGGTCGCGCCTTTTTCGATGCGCAACTCAACACGGCTCGCGAGCGTGAGCGGGCCGCAGAGATAAACGCCTTCAGGAATCGTGACGATGCCGCCTTTTTTTGCTGCAATGTCGATGGCCTTTTGGATGGCCTTGGTGTTGTCGGTGATCGCATCACCGTGTGCGCCGTGATCGGTTACGGAGACGGTGTTTGCCGGGATCTTGGGCAACTGCGGCGCACCGAGGCACGCCTGGCAGGACAACGCGAACGATAGGACCAAAAGGCTAAGGCGCATTTTCATGGGATTGACTGACACTATTTTTGCTTGATCGCTGTGTTACAAACCCGCTGAGGTGCGCATTGTCGCATTTCCATAACCGTAATTTTTCCTAAAAATAACGAATGAAACCCCACCGCAATGCGACAATGCGCGCTTCAGCGGGCTTAACATTGCGCATTTTTTCGTACATCAGACTGGAATACCCGTAATCCAATATGAAATCCCTCCGCCTCGCCCTGCTGTCCGTATTTCTTTTGGCCTCGTCATTCGGCATCGCCGCCATCGCAGCGGTTCCGATTTACGAAGTGAATTCCGCCGATCTCGGCGTTTCGAGCAATCTCTCGATGGAGCTTTGGCTTCGCCCTGATGGCCATTGCCCCGAGGGCGCGCTCATCGTTGACCGTTTCAGTCCGGCGGAGCTGCGCGGCGTGCGGTTGAAGATGGGGCCGCGCGGTGGATTGCGCTTTGAATCGACCACGCCTGTGCCGTGCGTTTACGACACGGCGTTACCGACAAATAAACTTTCCCATGTCGTTGTCGCATTCGATTCGCGCGAAAAAATCGCGAAGATTTATGTGGATGGAAAATGTGTTTCACAATTTGAGGCTGATCCTCGCAGGCGAATCGACGCTTTTGGTGGCGATGTGCCTTTCCGTCTCGGGGCGGACTTGAATGGCGAAAATCGCTTTCTCGGCGAAATCGCATATTTTGCCGTGTATAAACGCGCGCTGGCCGACGACGATGTTGCGAAGCTCTATGCGAGCAGCGCGACGGATGTTTCCAACAAAGTTGGCGCATGGAAAATCACTCCGACCGCCGGGCGCAGCATCGCTCCCGTCACGGGAAAATTCCCGCTCGTTGCGCCGCTCGAAATCACACCCACCCCACGCGGTCCGTCCGGCGCGAGTCCGTATGTGCTCTGGTATGCCCGTCCCGCGCGCGAATGGCTGGAGTCGATGGCGTTCGGCAACGGGCGGCTCGGCGGCACGGTTTACGGCGGCATTGAACGCGAACGCATCCAACTCAACGAAGACACGATTTGGGCTGGTGCTCCCTACGATCCGGCCAACCCTGCCGCGCCCGATGCGATCAAGAAAGCGCGCGAACTTATCTTTGCCGGAAAACAAAAAGAGGCGGAGGATCTCATAGCCAAAAACGCGCTCGGGCTTCCACCGCGCCAGGTGTCGTATCAGACGCTCGGCAGTGTTGTGCTCGATCTTCCCGATACTGCAAAAAACGCTGCTCCTGTGAGCGGTTACTGCCGTTCGCTTGATCTCGACACCGCCATCGCCACGACGACCTACACTCGCGACGGTGTCACCTATACGCGCGAGGTGTTTTCGAGCGCGCCCGATCAAGTTGTTGCCATCCGCATCACTGCGAACAAGCCGGGCAGCATCAGTTTCAAGGCCGGCTGGCAAACGCCCTTCCGCGATGCGAAAGCCTCCGCGCAGAAAAATCGCCTCGTCCTCACCGGACAGGGCGGTGAATTCAACAACAAGCCTGGTGCGATCCGTTTCATGTCCGTGGTGGAGGCTCGCAACGAAGGCGGCTCCGTCACCGCGCGCGGCGATTCGCTCGAAATCTCGAAGGCCGATGCCGTCACACTGCTCGTTTCGTGCGGCACGAATTTCAAAAAATACAATGATGTGAGCGGCGATCCACAAGCGCGTGCCGAGCGCGATTTGCAGGCGGCCCTCACGCGCAGTTACGCCGACCTTCGCGCGCGGCATCTCGAATCGCACCAGGCACTTTTCCGCCGTGTATCCCTGGACCTCGCCATGACTTCCGATTCCGCAATGCCAACAGATGAGCGCGTGCGGCGGTTCACCGGCGCCAACGACCCCGCACTCGCCGCGCTCTATTTCCAGTTTGGCCGTTACCTGCTCATTTCCTGTTCACGTCCCGGCACGCAGCCCGCAAATCTGCAAGGTCTGTGGAACAATGCCCTCACTGCCGCGTGGGGCGGCAAATACACGATCAACATCAACACCGAGATGAACTACTGGCCCGCCGAGACGACCAATCTCAGCGAATGCGCCGAGCCGCTTTTTCAATTGGTGCGGGACATATCCGTGACCGGCGCGCACACGGCAAAAGTCATGTATGGCGCGCGCGGCTGGGTCTGCCATCACAACACCGATCTGTGGCGCGCCACCGCTCCCGTTGATTCCGCCGGAACGGGGCTTTGGCCGACTGGCGGGGCGTGGCTGAGCACGCACCTTTGGGAACATTACCTGTTCACTGGCGACAAAGAATTTCTTGCCGGGGCATATCCGGTCTTCAAGGGCGCGGCGGAGTTTTTTCTCGATACGCTCGTGGAGGAGCCAACTCACAAGTGGCTCGTCACGAATCCGTCGCACTCCCCCGAACACGGAGGGTTGGTTCCCGGTCCGACGATGGATCTCGGCATCGTGCGCGATGTATTCAACCAACTGATACAATCGAGCGAAACGCTCGGCGTTGACTCCGGGTTGCGTGATACTGTGCGCGCTTCGCTCGCCCGTCTCGCTCCGTATCAAATCGGCAAATACGGACAGCTTCAGGAGTGGCTCACAGACGTGGATCGCGAAAAGGATCCCCATCGTCACTCGTCGCATCTCTATCCGCTTTTCCCAAGCGCGCAAATCACGCGCGACGGTGATGCAAAGCTATTCGCCGCGGCAAAAAAATCGCTCGACGGGCGGGGTGAGCTCAGCACCGGCTGGGGCATGGCGTGGAAAGTCAACCTGTGGGCCAGGGCGGGAGATGGCGACCGTGCGCATAGGATCCTTGTGT
Organism: Ereboglobus sp.; assembly: GCA_029974595.1. GTDB lineage: Bacteria > Verrucomicrobiota > Verrucomicrobiia > Opitutales > Opitutaceae > Ereboglobus. The sequence continues at coordinate 293,128 of JARKRC010000027.1, forward strand.
TGCTGCTCACGCCTCCGAAGGGCGGTTCGCAAGGCGGCGGCGCGTTCCCGAATCTCTTCGACGCGCATCCGCCTTTCCAGATTGACGGCAACTTTGGCGGCACGTCCGGCATCGCCGAAATGCTGCTCCAGTCGCACGCTGGCAGCGTCGACCTGCTTCCCGCGCTTCCGTCTGCGTGGGCCGACGGCGCCGTGCACGGTTTGCGCGCCCGGGGCGGTTTCGAGGTCGATATCGAATGGCGCGCCGGAAAACTTACCCGTGCCATCGTGCGTTCGCTCCTCGGCAATCCGCTGCGCGTGCGCTACGGTGAAACGACGCGTGAGGTTTCCCTGAAGAAAGGAGAAGTTTATACATGGAGGTAAGACGAGAAGCGTGCGACTCCAGCTCTGCGAGCAGAACGCCAATCTCCTGATTGCCCGGTGAATATTCCATAGAGCCGGAGCCCCACGCTTCTCGCACGCTCCTTGCTTGCGCTGAACGCTTCACGCAAATAGTTTTTTCAGACAAATACAAACGCGTGCACTCAAAAGTTACCCTCCAAGACATCGCTGACAAAGCCGGCGTCCATCGCGCCACGGTGGCGCGTGCGTTACGTGATCATCCGCGCATCTCGAAGGAAGTTCGCGAGCGTGTTCAGAAACTCGCATCGGACATGGGTTACCGGATCAATCCGCTTGTGGCCGCGCTTATGCAGTCGCGACGCAGCACACGGATTTCCAAAGCCACTGTCATTGCCTACGTCACACGATACTCGACGCGCTATGGCTGGCGTCCGCCGCATCATGATCGCCCCGATTATTTTCCCGGCGCGCAGGCCCGTGCGAGCGAGCTTGGCTACAAACTGGAACACTTCTGGCTCACCGAACCTGGAATGACGCCCGGACGCTTTTCGAATGTGCTTTCAACGCGCAGCATCAGCGGCGTGCTCATGGGCCGCCTTCCGCCGGGTGAGGAAGCCGCGGAAATGGCATGGGAGCGTTTTTCATGCGTCGCGCTCGGACGCACGCTGCGCACGCCGCGCTTGCATTACGTGACAGAGGATCATTACGCAGGCGCCGCGCTTGCGGTGCGCCAAATGATCGCGCGCGGTTTCAGGCGCATAGGTTTTGTATCCACGGACCGCGATGACAGCCCCGGGGTGCTGAATCGCTGGCTGGGCGGTTTTCTGCGCGAGCAGCTGAAACTTCAGGAGCGCGATCACCTGCCGCCTTACCTTTTTCAAAACGGGCCCGGCGCGGACAATGCCGCCCAGTTTGCGCGCTGGCATGCACGATGGAAACCCGACGCGGTACTGGTCACGGAAATGCAGCCGCTTCTCGGCTGGCTGAAGGCCCTGAAAATCCCGTCCCAAAACCTGCCGATCGCCACGCTTGTGAGACATCCTGCCGATAACAGGTGGACTGGCATTTACTGCGATCCGGCAAAACTCGGCGCGCTGGCGGTCGAGACGCTTGTCGGCCTGATGGTGCGCAGTGAAATGGGCATTCCCAAGGATCCGCATGAAGTGCTTTTGAGCGGAAGCTGGGTCGAAGGGGAAACGCTGTAAGCATAAGGGCGGGGCTCCCCTCATCCGGGAAAACATGCAGGTGTGCGACGATGTGCGCATCAAGACGCTTTTCATCAGTCATGCGACTTGTTATCCCACGGTCTCATATGTCCTTCGTGCGTCCCCATGCCCTCGCCCGCCTGCTTGTTTTCGTGACGGTCGCCTTCGCGCTTAACGCCGCTTTTGGCCAAGCGCTGGCCAGGCGGAAAAGCGAACCTGCGTTTTCGAACGATGCCAAGGTCCGCATCGTCCTCGTCGGCGATTCCACCGTCACCGACAACGCGGGATGGGGCGCTGGTTTCGCGCAATTTCTCGATAATGGAGTCGAATGCATCAACACCTCGCAAGGTGGCCGGAGCTCGATGAGTTTCATAAAGGAAGGCCGCTGGGAGAAAGCCCTCGGGCTCAAGGCCGATTATTACCTCGTCCAATTCGGCCACAACGACGAACCGGGCAAGCCCGGACGTTCCACCACAATGGACGAATACCGCATGTATATGACTCGCTACGTTGATGAAGCGTGCGCCGCCGGCGCCACGCCCGTGCTCGTCACCTCTCTTGCCCGCCGCCAGTTCGATAAAAAAGACCCGCATAAAATCAACTCGTCGCTCGAAACGCGTGTCGCGGTTGTCCGTGAAATCGCCCGGGAAAAACACGTGCCGCTCGTCGAGCTCCACGATCTGAGCAAAGCCTTTTGTGAAAAACTCAGCAGGGAAGGCTGCCTCGTATTTTCGCCGAAAAAGGAAAATGGCGGTTATGATGGCACGCACCTTAGCGCCGGGGGCCATGTGCTCTTTGGACGCATTGTTGCCGGAGAGTTGAAGCGCGCCGTTCCCGCTCTTGCGCCTTATATCCGTGACGAGCCAAAGGCTGCAAAGCCCGCTGCGTGCGAATCGAGCTACGACGCCGTTGTCGCCTTCGATGGATCGGGAACGCACACCACTGTGCAGGCCGCCATTGCCGCCGCGCCTGCGAACGCCACAAAGCCGCACATCATCCTCATCAAGCCGGGCATCTATCAGGGCCAGATTCTCATTCCCAAGGACAAGCCATTCATTCACCTCGTCGGCGAGCCTGCCGAGACGAAAAACACAGTCCTCACATATGCGCTCAATGTCAGGGAGACCGATGCCGGCACCATCGAGAAGCACAAGGGCACGGGAGTGATCGTGCATGCGGACGATTTTCGCGCCGGGAACATCACCTTTGAAAACACCTCTGGCGATCACGGCCAGGCGCTCGCGCTCCGGGTCGATGGAGACCGCGTCGTGTTTGAAAACTGTCGCATGCTCGGCTGGCAGGACACGCTTATGGCAAACAAAGGCCGCCAATATTATAAAGACTGTTACATTGAGGGGCGCGTTGATTTTATATTCGGCGATGCCATCGCAGTTTTCGAGAATTGCGTGATACACAGCAAAAACGGCGGTTACGTGACGGCTGCGAGCACGCCGCAGGACAGGCCTTTTGGTTATGTTTTCCTCCGCTGCAAACTTACCGGCGACCCGGCGCCGTGGGATGCCGGCAAACCCGCGCCCAAGAATCCGCCACAGGCTTTTTTGGGTCGTCCTTGGCGTCCTTATGCAAATGTGGCCTTCATCGAATGCGAAATGGGGCAGCACATAAAGCCCGAGGGCTGGAATAACTGGCGCAGACCCGAAAATGAAAAAACCGCGCGTTATTCTGAATACAAAAGCACCGGCCCCGGCGCGAATCCGGAGGCGCGCGTGCCGTGGTCGAAGCAACTGACCGACGACGAATCGAAACAATACACAATCAAAAATATTTTTGGCGGATGGAGGCCATGCCGCGATTGAGTCCGACCATTGTCCGCTGGTAGTTATTTATATTTAATAAGCTGTTTATTAGTAACTTGACGATTATGCTCCAATGTTTCGTAAACGCGTTTTTTGTTGATCCGGCTTTATGTGATTTCGACAAGGTCTAAGTGTGTGCGACAATGCGCGCTTTGGGAGCGTTGTTTTTTTTCAGCGGACTTGGAAACTAGAACCATCACATCCCGCATTTCCCCCTCATCTTTTTTTACAACCACCTCAACTTCTCGTCCCATGAAACATCCCCGTTTCGTCCTCGTGGCGCTCCTCACCATTGCCTGCCTGTTAATTCCCGCGCGTGCCCTCGCGCAGTCGGCCGCCACCGGCACCGTGACCGGCCGCGTGTCCAATGCCGGCACCGGCAAATATCTGGTGAGCGCTGAAGTCATCGACAAGGAGACCAAGCGCAGCGTTTACACCGATGACGCTGGTTCCTATGCGCTTGTTTTACCGGAAGGCGAACGCGTGCTGGTCATTAATTACGGCGGCCTCGACAGCAAGGAAGTCGCTGTGACCGTGACGACCGGGCAGGTTGTCACGACGGACATTGCTCTTACGGGCGCTGACTATGATGCGGACATAGTGAAACTCGAAAAGTTTGTTGTATCCGGCGAACGCGAAGGCCGCATGGCTGCGGTAGCCCAGCAAAAAGCGGCGGATTATATGGTCACTATCGTAGCGACGGATGAGTATTCCGGCGTTACCAGTGGCAATATAGGCGATTTTCTCCGCAATATTGCGGGACTCGACATTGATTACAGCGGCGATGATCCGCGGTCGGTCAGCATGCGCGGCATGGACTCCGCCAGCAGCATGGTAACGATGAACGGAGTGGGCATGGCGAGTGCCGCCAGTGGCGGCACAGGCCGTCAGTTCGAATTCGACGTCGCTTCGCTGCGGGATGTTGAGTTCATCGAAATCTTCAAGACCCCGACTGCCGCGCATTCGGCAAGTTCGGGTGGCGGATTGATAAACATGAAAAGCAGCAGCGCGTTCATGCTCAAGAACAGGCGCATCGATTTTATGGCAGGCGTGAATTTTAATTCCGGCGAACCTTATTACCCAAAAACAGCGACCTCATGGGGTGACATTTATACCGTCAGGCCGACAATGTCTGTTGCGTATGCCGATTCGTTTTTCCGCAATCGGCTCGGCATCTCGGTTACGGCAGGCATGAATGATTGGTACCGCCGTTCTTACCGCACGACCGCCAACCACAGGGCCGCGTTTCAGGTGTCGGATATATTTGGATACCTGCACCCGCTGGGAAATTCCAGAAATGACGGTGTGTTGCTCGACAGCGTGGGCTACGGCACCAATACCAGCTTTACCCGGCGTTCATCTGTGTCGGTCACTGTGGACTATCGCCTTACCAGAAATTGGTCGATTACCGGCCGGGCGCAGGTCAACACGAGCCTCATCAAGGAGGGTGGTCAGGGAATGACTATCGCGGGGGCCGTTACTGACAATGACACTGTCGCCATGGGCGGTGCGGTGAGCGGCATGCTGCCGGGATGGACGCCCTACGATGCGACCTTTATTACCGGTGGCAACGACATCCGCGCAAACACGCTGGATGATGCGGCAAGGAGCAAGAGCGCCACCCGTGCCGAGACGGGCATCGAGGTGCTTAACAAGGTGACAAACGGCACCCTGTTTTCCCTGAGCACGGAGTATAAGCAGCCGGGCGGCTGGACGCTCACTGCGGACGCCGGCATTTCGCGATCCACAAACCGCTATGGCACGCCAAACGACATGCGACTAAACAACTTTACCGCTTATCTAAGGGGCATCGATTATCGGATGCAAAATTCGCGTGGCAGCAATTACCCGTCGATCACCCAGCTCAACGGCCCGGATATTTATGATTTGGCAAATTATGTGAGCCCTGCGAATACGAGCAACCCTTCAACCGTGGGCGGCACGAGTCGCTCGACATACGACGCGGATAAAAACCTGATACTGATTCCGGGCGTAAGCACCAATGTGACATACCCCAGGGTTCAAATGGCGAACGCGCTGAGGTATCCCGTTCAAGTGTCCAACGGGCGCCAATCAAACGGCTCGGATCAAATAAGCACATTAAAGGCGGATGCGAAGAGATCCTTTGTGTTATTCAACAAAATCCCCATGCAATTTCACATAGGCGGATTGTTCGGCGAGCAAATCCGCAAAACAAACAATACCGGGAGGGCGCGCTGGGTGTTTAACGGCACCACGGATGAGGCCGTGGCCATGCTGAACGGCGTCAAGTCCACCAGCCTGAAAACGACGGTGGGCGACTATCCGTTGATTCCCTATGTGAGCATGCCAAAACTGAATGACTACTTCGATGCGCATCCCGAAAAGTTCACGGAGGATGTTGTCTGGCGCACGGAGCAGGAGGCCAACGCAAACAAATACATTCGCGAGCGCACTTACGCCGGCTACTCCCAGCTCAATGTAAAGTTGAGTCGTTTCACGATGCTTCTCGGCGTCAGGTACGAGAAGTTCGCCAACTCCGGCAACGCGCCGACGGTTGATAATGAAGCCACGACCCAGCGGGCCATGGAAATGTTCATGGACTATGTGCGGGGCTATGGTTATGCCGACATCACAGCCGCCTACAACGACACCACGGTCAACCCGATGTCGGGTCTGACGGGCCGGGCCATGGTGGACGGCTATACAGTCACCCAGGACCAGGCGCTTGAGCTTACACGACTCCGCTATGTAAGAAACACGGTGGACAGGACTGATGAGGACATTTTTCCCAACATCCAGCTCAGATACGACCTGACCACGAATATCCTGCTGCGTGCCAGCTATAACAAGTCCATCACCCGGCAGCCTTTTGACCGGCTGCTGCCCGGTTATACCGTAAACGTCAACTCCAACACGGAATACGACATCAGGATGAATAACCCGTGGCTCAAACCCATATACTATGACAATTATGACTTTGGGGTGGATTTATACACAAAGGGCGGCGGAAATTTTTATGTGGGTTACTTCTATAAAGATGTGACAAATTACACCATGGATATGTCCGCTGATTTGCTGCCGGGCGTCGATTATGGTTACGATTTCAGCGCCTATGCCACCCCGGGCAGCACTATCCGCCGTCCGGAAAATGTCGGGGGTGCCAAGCACTGGGGCATTGAATTCCAGCTCGTGCAGCGTTTGAATATCATAAGCGAGTCCCTGAAAGATTTCACATTCCGCGCCAGCTATACCTACATGGACGGCAAGGCATCGAGCGCGTATGGCAGCACTACTACGGAGGCGGACCGCAAAAACCTGCCGGTGTGGATGCCCGTGGGCAATCTTGTTCCCAATAAATACATGATTAGCCTTAACTACAATAGTAGAAAATTTCCGATCAATATTACGGTGAAGTATAATTGGTCGGACACCAAATTCAACGGTGGCATGGCCCAAAGGGGAGCCCAATACGCGCTGCAATATACCAATGCAGTCGGCAGGCTGGACATAGACGCCTCTTGGAAATTCCTCAAAAAATACGAATTATTCGTGAACGCCCAAAACGTCACCAATGAGCGCTCGCGAACCTATTTCTATAATGACGCTTATATGAGAAACGACAACCTGTATGGGGCGGTCATATTTGTCGGCATCAAGGGGAAGCTCTGATGCGTCATGAATTTATATAACAATCACCAAGTATTATAAATAACAACGAAAGCGCAATATTCATGAAAACCTTAACCAAAACAATGCGCGTCCGATTCACCTGCTTTCTTGCGGCAGCCATGCTTCTTGGCAGCCCGGGCTTGCGCGCCGCCGACGGACCCTCGGTCTTCCTGAAACTGACGCGTGAAAACAGGGTGTACCCTCCAACCATAACAATTGATGTGCCGGGAAAGGGTTGGAATTACGGCGCGGCTGCGCCCGTTTCCGGCACGATATGGAACTACATGACCCGTACGCCGGATGCCGAAACCGTGCTCAACAACACTGTTCCCGGCGCCTATGTGTGGAGCACGGGAAGCAACCGCGAGCTCTACGGGCCCGACGGCACCCTCTCCGGCGTCATCCTCAATGCCACGCATATCGTCACAACCGCCACTACCGCCGGCGCCGAGCCGGGTTACGGCTCGCCTACCATAACAAGCCCCGTGCTTGGCCCCGAGGGTCTCATGCAGCGGAACGGCACCTGGCGGCTGGGGCACCTCGGCAATTTCGGAGAGTGGGAGTTTTCCGGCCTACCCGTCGGAGCCGACTATCTGATTTACTGCTATGGCGGCATCGACAATGCAAACAGGGGCTCCAAGTTTATTATCCAGGCGGAATATAGTCCAGATGGAGTGGAGACTTGGATGGAAACGCGCGGAGGCGGCAACGCCCCTTGCGATCTGTTTGCCGAAATCGACGGCGTCATCGCGCCACGTATTCCCGTACGACATGAGATTTTGTCCAATGCCGCGGGTGCTGTTGGCACAATATGGGGCGTCATGCACACCAAGGTGAGTGCCGCCGGCAAAGTGGCCGTGCGCGCAGGCATGATGAGCGGTGGCTATAACTACATCACCGGCTTCCAAGTCGTTCCATATCCGAAACCGCTCGTCGTGACACATCCGGAACCTACGACAACGGCGGTGCTGGACTTTGAGAGCCGGATCAAAGTGGTGGCGAAAGACACGACATATCTATACGAGGCCGGCGAGATCCCCTTCGCGTTCACGTGGCAGGTCTCGCGCGACGATGGACAAAACTGGACGGATATCGAGGAACCCGATCCGACAGGTATTTATAAAACGGAAATCGAAGCGCCCGGGGATTCCAAAGACATCACCAGCGCGCTCATAATAATCAAATCGCAATACACTGATGCGGGATGGTACCGCGCAAAGATCACCAATGGCGTCGGTGGAGTCACTTATTCCAATCACAGCATCGTGACGGTCATCGACACGCCCGAGCCGTTTTATATCACACAACAACCCGGGCCGGTCACGGTTGTGGCGGGCGGCAATGCCAGCCTGTCGGTCTCTGTCGCGGGCACGCCCCCGTTCAAATTCTTTTGGGAAAAAAGTGACACTCCCGACTTTGCCAGTTCCGAAAGAATACAGACCAGTGCGTTGGGCAACGCGGCAAGCAACACGCTAAACCTCACGGCCATGAGCAAATTGAACGTGGGTTATTACAGGGCGAGAATCACCGATGCGAGGCAGGAGACGGTGACTCCGGAGAACCCAATCTATAGTGATGTAGTTTCCGTATACGTCGAGTATGCAAAGCCGGCCATTACGCCTCCCGGCCCGCAGACTGTTGTACCGGGAAAAACGGTCAGTTTTTACGGCAATGTGGTCAATGATGCCGAGAGTTACTCTCCGATAACTTCATACCAATGGCAGGTCTCGCACGACAATGGCGTCACGTGGACCAATGTCACCGATGGCGGCGCGTATTCCGGCGCAACCACGGGCACGCTGACGATCACTGGCGCGACCGATGCACAGGCGGGACTGTATCGTCTCGCTGTCGATAATTCCATAACAACGGCCTACGGCCCGGAAGGCGGCATCAATTATAGCGATGCGTTTTCGCTGCGTGTGGGCGAAGCGCTTGTCGCGCATCCGGTTTCAGTCGCAGCTGACAAGGCCGGGCGTCTCTATGTGAGCGACGACACCAAGAACGTACTGTATCAATTCTCACTGACGAGCGGCACCGCGGTGCTCTTCGCGGGGCAATCCGGCGTGGCTGGCAGCGCGGACGGATATTATGCGCAGGCGAGTTTCAACGGCCTTTCGGGTGCTGTCGCAGGCGCGGCCAACACCATATATATTGCGGATACGCTCAATCACACGATCCGCGCGGTGCAATCTACTGGCGAGGTAAAGACCATCGCCGGTTCGCCCTCGGTTAGCGGCAACCTCGATGCGACAGGCGTCGCCGCCGCGTTCACGGCTCCCGTCAGCGTATCGTATGATGCCGCGGGCAATGCCTATGTGGCCGACAATGTGGCGCACACCATCCGCCGCATCTCGCCGGTAAACTACGACGTCACCACGCTTGCCGGCTCGGCGGGCAATCCGGGTTTTGTCAGCGGCACGACAACAGAAAGCAGTCTGAATTCCATTGCACGCTTCACATCACCCGGAGCGATCGTGGTGTCTCCCGTCAACCTCACCGTCAGCGGAACGACTGTGACATCCGGCACCGAAGGACCGACCACCACCATTTACGTTGCCGACACGGGCAACAACGTGATCCGCCGCATCCTGCTCACATGGTATCTCGACCGCGATCCCCTCACCAACACGCAGACGCGCACGCGAATCCAGCGAAATGAAGTCAGCACATTTGCCGGCATAAGTGGAGTTGGCGGATTTGAGGATGGCCTGGCAACAGCGGCGAAATTCAACCAGCCATCCGGCATCGCAACGTACGGAAACAGGCTTTATGTTGCCGACACGGGCAACAACGCCATCCGCGTGATCTACTATGATTCCGGCACGCTCAAAGTCGGTACGGTCTCGGGACTGCCAACCATTTCCGGGTATCAGGATGGCCCCGAGGGCAACAACTTGTTCAACCAGCCGCGCGACATCTCCATTGATGGCGAAGGCAATATCTACGTGGCCGACACGGGCAATGCCGCCGTGCGCAAACTCAGTCCGGTTGTTAGCTCGGTCGCAAGTGGCACCACTGCAACATATACTTATTCGGCCGCCACCATGGTCTTCTCTCAAGGCACAACACCCACGCATTCAGGCACAGATTCGAGCGGCTCCGGCTCAAACGTTCCGCCCCTTCCGCCCGCCGGTTACGGTGACGGCGGCGGCGCGCCTTCGCTCTGGTTCCTCGGCGCGCTCGCCGCGCTCGCGCTGAGCCGAGTCCCGGGTATGCGCAAACGATTCATGAAAATTAAAGCCCTCTTCTGTCTCGGCATCGCCGGCGTGCTCGGCGTCGCCGTAGCTCCGGCTCCCACAGCACGCGCGGCCGATGCGCCCGCAGTGTTTCTGAAACTCAGCGGGCAAGGCGGAACTGCCGGTGACGCGCCGACCACGGCGGACACGACCACGATTGCCGCGCCCGGCAATGGTTGGACCTACGGTGCCGCCGCGAAATATCCCGGCACGACATGGAACGTCTTCAAAATGCCGGCAACAGCCGATTGCGAAAACTTCAGCACCGTCATTGGCGTAAACGCATATATATCGATCAACAATATCGCGCTCACTGCACCCGATGGCACGGCTTCCCCCGTGAGACTCACCGCCTCGTTGGACTCCACGGCGGTCAACAACAAACGCGGAGAGCCGGGCTACAACAACGTCACTTCCGACACGGTGCTCGGCCCTGCCGCGCTGATGGCAACCGGCCGCGCCTGGAACATCTATTACGGAAGCAATCGCACCGTATGGGAGCTTACCGGGTTGGCCCAGAACACTCATTACCTCGCCTATTGCTACGGCGCCACGCACGACACCAAGGGCGCCCGCTATATTATTCCGGCAGAGTATAATCCCGTGACCAGCGGCTCCGCATGGTTTGATACTCATGGAGGCGACGGCACCGTTGCCAATGTGTTTGTCAATATCGGCGGTGTCATCGCGCCGCGCGATCCCGCGCCGCTGTCTGTTCCAGCAAACACAGCTCCGAACATCGGCACAACCTGGGGTGTGCTCCATGCCAAAACGGACGCCACTGGCAAACTTGTCGTGCGCACGAGCCCCAATGCCCAAAATAAACAAGCGATCAACGCCTTCCAAATCGTCCCCTATCCGAAAGCCACCATCATAACGCAACCGGCGGCTCCCGCTCCGGTCGCGATCGGCGGCGGTGTCACGTTCACCGTCACGGCAACCGGCTTCGATGCCGCCGACCTGCTCACTTATCAATGGCGCAAAAACGGCACGGACATCGCCCCTGCCACCAATGCCACCGCCATCACCGCTTCGCTTTCGCTCACCGCTTTGCAGCTCGTGGACAACGACGACAACTACGATGTCGTCGTCACGAATTACGGCGGCTCAGTCACCAGCTCGCAGGTGGCGCCCTCGGTCGTTGCGGGCAACGTCGCACCGAGCATCAGTGCGCTGACGTCCTCGCAAGCCGCCTTCGCCGGCGCTTCCCTCACGCTTTCCGTGACAGCGAGCGGATTTCCATTGCCATCTTATCAATGGTACAAAGACGGGGTCGCGATTCCTGGTGCTACTTCCTCCACCTACACCATTGACAATATCGATGGCGCAGATGCCGGCGACTACACGGTCGTCATCGACAACGGCATCGGCTCCCCCGTCACCAGCAATCCCGTTACCATCACCATCGCGACACCTCCCGCCGTCTTCGTAAAACTGCACTACGATCAATCCAGTTCGCCCGGCGTCATGCTCACGACGCCCTCCACCATCACCATCAATGAGCAAGGCAGCGGCTGGCCTTACAGCGGCGCGGCGCCTTATCCGGGCACCACGTGGAATAAAATTCTCAGGCCGAACAGCGCCGATATGATTCCCGCCAGCGTACCCACGGGCGCCTATCCCGGCACCATTGGCGCGGTATCCACACTTATCACAGCCAACAACATCGCCCTCTTCTCGCCGGACGGCACCGCCTCCGGCGTCAAGTTCACCGCCCAAGTTCACATCAACGGTCTCGAAGGCGACCGTCAGGAGCCCAATTCCGGCTACATCAGCGGCTACAACGAAACCCTCATGCCCGCTGCCGTTGTCAACAGTCTCTGGCGCCTGATAATCGGCACCAACACCTTTACTTTCACCTTCTCCGATTTGCCCCCTCAAAGAAATTACCTGATCTACTTCTACGGCGCACTCAACAATGGCAACGCCCGCTTCGATCTCGCTCCGGCCAACGTCCTCGACACAGGAGCTACCTGGGTCGGCCTCAAGGCTCTCGATACCGCCGGCACGCATGTATTCGCCGTTGATGCGGGCACCGGCAACATCGCTCCCGTACCCGCCGCCATCCCCAATGATGAGACAAAAAACTACAACAAACCTTGGGGCCTCCTCCCCGTCAAAACCGACGCCTCCGGTCAGCTCGCCATAAGCGCCGCCCGCTTTGACGGCAACACCTACGTCGGCGGCTTCCAGCTCATCCCCTATCCCAATGCGACAATCATCACGCAGCCCCCGGCCGCTGCGACTGTCACCAAGGACAACGACATCACCCTTACCGTCATCGCCGCCGGCTTCGACGCATCCGACCCGCTCATCTACCAATGGCGCAAGGACGGCGTCGCCATCGATACGACCGCCAATTCCACCGCCGCCACCCCGGCCCTGACCCTGTATTCGGTTCCCCTTGCCGACGATGGCAGCATCTATGATGTCGTTATTACCAATCGCGGCGGGAAAACCACCAGTGGCGTCACTGTGCTTACCGTTTCCGAGTCCAACATCGCCCCCGTCATTATCATCCAGCCCGTGCAACAAACCGCCACAACCACAGGCTCTGCGAGCTTCACCGTGTCCGCCAACGGCACCAGCCCGCTCACCTACACATGGCAAAAGAGCACCACCGGGATAGCCGACGCCGACTTCAGTAATATCGACAGCGCGGCGAATCCCACCGCCGCCACACCTACGCTTTCCCTCGCTGGCATCACCACAGCCGATGCCGCCTACTACCGTGTGAAAATCTCCAACGGCACACTCCCCGACGCCATTAGTGACGCCATGCCGCTCATCGTGACACCTGTCATCACCACCGCGCCCGTGGCAGGCATCGTTTCTGCCGGCGCGGCCACCACGCTCACAGTTGTTGCCGACATCGGCGTCATCACCGCCGCTCCCTTCACGCCCACCTACGTGTGGAAACGCAACGGCACTGTTGTCACCGACGACGCCGGCGCGGGCATCAGTGGCGCGACCACCGCCACGCTCTCGTTCACAAACTTCGCCGCCGCCAGTTCCGATTACTACACCGTCACCGTTTACAACGACGCCGGCTCGGTCACCACCGCTGCCGTATATCTCGGCATTCCGAGCACCCAAAGCATCACTCGCGCGCCTGCGACCGCATCCACCGGCATCGCCATCGACCAGCAACTGCGCCTCGTTTTCCCTAGCATGCCCAAGATCGGCAGGACGGGTAAAATTACCATCCACGATGCGGACGGCGACGCGGTCGTCGCCACCATCGATGTCAGCCAATTCACCACCTTCACCTTGTGGTCGGCCACGATCAAAAACGCCGCCGCGCGCACTGTCCAAGGCCGTGATTACGCCTACATGCCGGTCGCCGTTTATGGCAACGAAATCTGGATCACGCTCAGCCCGACCCAACGCCTCTCCTATGGAAAAACGTATTACGTGAACATGGAGGCCGGCACACTGCTCGACTCCACGGGCGCCGCCGTTCCCGCCATCACCGGCACGACTGCCTGGAGTTTCAGCACCAAGGCCTCCGGCCCCGCGACACCGACCGCCACCACCGGCCCGACAACAATCACCGTCGGTCTCGACGGCACCGGTGATTTCGCCACCATCCAAGGTGCCTCCGATTGGATACCGCAAAGCAACACCCTTCCGCGCACCATCCTCGTCAAACCCGGCGTGTATCACGACGCGGTCGTCATCGCCCAGAACCGCAACTTCGTCACCCTTCGCGGTGACGGCGCGAGCCGCATCGACACCGTTATCAGCTACCCATACGCAGCCGAGGCCTCAAACGGGATGGGGAGCAACGAACGCAGCGTCGGCACCCTCCGTGTTGATTGCGACGACGTCAACGTCCGCAACCTCACCGTTGACTGCGAAGCGCACCTCGCCCGCGCCGAAAACGGTGCCCCCGCCTATCCCGGCCCCATCAACGCCGTCCACAACACCGCCAAGCGCCTCGTCTACGAAAACGTGCTCATCAAAGGCGGCCAGGACAGCCTCTATGCCAACGCCGGCATCGCCCACTTCCGCGATTGCGAAATCTGGGGCACCACCGACTTTATCTACGGCAGCGCCATGAGTGTTTTCGACCAATGCGATATCGTTTCGCTTGGCGGCGGCTGGGTCACCGCGCCCGCCACCGCCTACGACAACCCCTACGGTTACGTCTTCCTCAACTGCCGCTTTATCAAAGGCCGCATTTCCACCGGTCATCCCAGCGACGTCCCCGCTGCCAGCATCCGCTTCCAGCGCCCGTGGCGACAGGACGGAATGACCGCCGTCATCAACTGCCAGCTCGACGACCACATCTCCGTCAAGGGCTGGGACGATTGGGGCAACGGCTCCGGCAACACCTGCCGCGCCCGTGAATACGGCAGCACACTCATCGCCGGAGGCGACGCGCCCACCATCGCTCAGCGTCAGGCCGCAGGCGCTTACTGGCTGAACACCATCGACCCCGACTACACCAACGGCATGGAAGGCACCAACCCGCTCATCGACGGAGCCGGCCAAGCCAACCGCATCCCCGCCAACGTCGATCCCGCCGATTACACACTCGATGCCATCTACGGACACGCCTACTATAACCTTGGCACGTGGCGTCCATCCATCACGCCGCGCATCGACACCCAGCCTGTGGAGCAAAACATCACAGCTGGCGATACACTCACCCTGACCGTCGGAGTCGCGGACGTTTATCCTGCGCCCACGATCCAGTGGTATCGTGATGATGTTGCCATCGACGGCGCCACTTCCGCCACCTTGAATCTAACGAATGCGCAAGCTGCAAACGGCGGCTCCTACTATGCCATCCTCACCAACTCCGCCGGAAGCGTCCGCACCACCCCCGTCACCGTAACAGTGACCGGCGGCGGCACGGACACCGCCCCAAGCATCACCACGCAACCCGCACAGCAAACCGCGCTCGCCACTGGCAACGCCACCTTCACCGTCGCCGCCGCCGGCACACCGCCGCTCGTCTATTCGTGGCAGTTCAGCAACACCGGCACCAACGCCGCCGACTTCGCGCCCATCGCCAGCAGCAACACCAACGCGCTCACACTCACCGGCGTCACCACGGCCGATGCCGGCTACTACCGCGTGACCGTTTCCAATGGCACCCCGCCCGCCGTCACCAGCGACGGCGCTCCGCTCATTATCGCACCCGTCATTACCACGCAACCCACCGGCGGCGAATACACCACCGGCACGAACATCACGCTCACCGTTGCAGCCGACACCGGCCTCACCGTCGCGCCATTCGCCCCCGGCTATCTGTGGTATAAAGGCACGCAGGCAATCGCCACCGCCACAAACGCCAGCTACACAATCACCGGTGTGCAGGAAACCGATTCCGGCAACTACCACGTCGTCGTGAGCAACATCGCCGGCAGC
The DNA here is from genome assembly GCA_029974595.1 of Ereboglobus sp. Lineage (GTDB taxonomy): Bacteria > Verrucomicrobiota > Verrucomicrobiia > Opitutales > Opitutaceae > Ereboglobus. The sequence continues at coordinate 308,760 of JARKRC010000027.1, forward strand.
GGCACCAGCGCTATCGCCGCGCTCACCGTGACCAACGGCGGCACGCCTTCGACCGAAACCCCCGTCATCGCCTCGCAACCTGTCTCGCAAATCACCGCCGCTGGCGCGCCCGTCACACTCTCCGTCAACGCCACGGGCGGCGCGCTCTCCTACCAGTGGTTCAAGGATGGCGCGCTCCTCGCCGGTGAAACCGGCTCCACGCTTACTATCGCAAGCCCCACCGCTGCCAACGCCGGCAGCTATTACGTCGAAATCACCAACGCCAGCGGCACCGCCGCCAGCACCACGGTCACGCTTACCGTCGAGACCGGTGCCGCCGCGCCGGCGGTGTTCCTAAACATGACCACCGACCGGGCCGCAAACGGCGCCGCCGCGCTCACTGCCGCCGCTACCATGTCCATTGCTGCGCCCGGAAGCGGCTGGAATTACAGTGCTGCCGCACCTTGCGAGGGCACGACATGGAACAAAATCATCCTTCCGGGTGATAACGACCGCCCCATCGGCACAGAGCTTGGCATCTATCAGTTCAACACCACCAAAAACATCACCCTGACCACGTCCGGCGGCGCGGCATCCGGTGTGCGCATGACCATGTCGCTCGTTTGCACGGCTACCAATAGCCGCCCTGAACCCAGCCGCATTAATCCGACGATAGCGACCCCAATCCTGGGTCCCTCCGATTTGATGAGCAGCACCTGGCGCATCTACGATGGCGGTAACGCGACCCTCCTTGAATTCACCGGCCTGCCCCCCGCCGCGCACTATCTCGTGTATGGCTACGGTTCCACCAACAACACGGGAGAAGGCGTGCGTGTTAACATTCCGGCTGCCAACAGCCCGAGTTCCATCATGACATGGTTCGAGACATCCGCCAACGCCGACGCCTCTGTGTTTGTCCAAACCGGCGACACCATTTCGCCCCGCAATCCCGCGCCGGTGGAAGTGTTGTCCAAGAACGCCTCCAACGTAGGCACAACATGGGGCCTCGTGCACGTTGTCGTTGACAGCACCGGCAACCTCACCGTCAGCACCGGCCTGAACGAAAACAACAAACAATACGTCACCGGCTTCCAAGTCATCCCCTACCCGAAAGCCGCCATCACCACGCAACCCGACGCGACAACCTTCGCCGTCGTTGGCGAAACCGCCACGCTCGAAGTCATCGCGCGCAGTGTCGTTACGGGTGCAAGCGACAACATCACCTACCAATGGCGCAAAGGCGGCGTTCCTATCAACACCGCCGAAAGTCCCAGCGCCAACACCGACGCCCTCATCATCGCCGACGCGCAACTCGCGGATAGCGGCAGCTACGACGTCGTCATCACCAACCATGGCGGCAGCGTCATCAGCGACGCCTGCCAGCTCACGGTCAGCGGTGCCGCCGCCGACTCAGAGCCCGCCATCACCGCCCAACCCGTCTCGACGATTACCAATGCCGGCGACTCCATCACGCTTTCCGTGACCGCCACCGGCGGTGCACTTTCCTACCAATGGTATAAGGACGGCGTGCTCCTCAGCGGCGAAACCGGTGCCACCCTCACTATCGCGAATCCGATGGCAGCCGACGCCGGCAGCTACCACGTCGTCGTCACCAACTCGCTCGGCGAGGCGACCAGCACCACGGTCACCGTGACGGTTGAAAGCAGCACGCCAGCCGGGGCGGTGTTCATAAAAATGTCGCGCGACAGCTCGACGCAACCGGGCGTGACACTGACGACATCGGACACGATGAGCATCGCCGTCCAAGGCAGCGGCTGGAATTACAGCGCCGCCGCACGCTACGACGGCACTGTTTGGAACAAAATCCTGATGCCCAACTCCGCCGATTCGATTAACTCCAACTCCACTGGTGTAAACGGGACCTTCCGTGTGAAAACAGCCGACGGCATCAGCTTGTTCACACCTTCTGGCGCAGCAACGGCTGCCACGCTCTCCATCGACATCGTCATCGCCGACCGCGATGGCAATACCACGCGCATGGAACCCAACTACTGCACAGGGGCCACCACGGCGCTCGCGCCAAAAGGCCTCATGGAAAATGGCTGGCGCATTTATCGCGGCGGCAACTCGGCCATCTACACGTTGAACGGCCTTGCTCACAACACCCACTACATCGCCTATTTTTACGGTGCGGCTGGAGCAAACCAAGGCAGTCGCTATGTTCTTGATACTGCCAACACCGCAGTCTCCACCGCTGCCTGGGTTGAAACAATCGGTCCGGCTAACACGGAAATCTTCGCCAGCGACGGCACCAACATTGCCCCCAAGCCAGCTTCCCCCCAAGCCACCGCTGTCGTTGCCGACGAGGACAAACCATGGGGACTCTTGCATGCGATCACCGATGCCACTGGCAAGCTGGTTTTCACCACGACAAGATCTGCCGCAGCCGGACAATATTATCAAGGCTTCCAGCTCATCCCCTATCCGAAAGCCGTCATCGACGTTGACGTGCCATCGACACTATCCACCCCCACCGGCGGCACGACCACCATCACAATCACCGCGCTCGGCTTCGATGCCGGTGACCACCTCAGCTACCAATGGCGCAAGGACGGCGTCGCCATCAACACCGCTGACAACCCCACCGCCAACACCGCCTCGCTCGTCATCACGGACACGCAAGACACCGACGAAGGTGATTACGACGTCGTCATCACCAACTACGGCGGCAGCATCACCAGCGGCATTTGCACGGTTGAAACACTCGCGGGTGCCGGTGCCCCCACCATCTTCACGCAACCGGTCAACCAAACCGGCGTTGTAAACGGCACTGTTACTCTCAGCGTCGCCGCAGGCGGACAACCCCCGCTCACCTACGTCTGGCAAAAGAGCGCCAACGGCACCGACTTCACAGACCTCGCAGACAGCAACAGCTCCTCGCGCGTCCTCGCCGGCATCGCCACCGCCGACGCTGGCTACTACCGCGTGAAAATCACCAACCCGCAGGATAGCGCCGGAGTTCTCAGCACCGCCATCACCCTCATCGTAAAACCTGTCATCATCACGCAACCCGGGAGCGCGGTCATTGCAATCGGCTCGCCCGCCACCCTCACCGTCGTGGCCGACGCTGGTCTCGCCACCGCGCCCTTCGCGCCCACCTATCAATGGCAACTCGACGGCACCGACATCCCCGGAGCCACCAGCGCGAGCTACACCATCCCCTCCTTCGCCGCTGGCGATGCCGGCGCCTACACCGTCACCGTTACCAACGCCGCTGGCGCCACCACCAGCGAGGCCGCCACGCTCGCGTATCCGACCCTGCCAGCCTTCACCACGCAGCCCGTCGCTGCGTTGACCGCAGTCAACGGCATCCCAGTCAGATTTGTCGCCTCGGCCACCGGCATCCCTGCGCCAACCTACCAGTGGAACTTCAACGGTGCCCCGATCGCCAGCGCCACCAACGCCACCTACACCATCGCGTCGGTCACGCTCGCCGATTCCGGCACCTACACCGTCGTGGCAACCAACATGGCAGGCAACACCACCAGCGATGACTCCGTGCTCACCGTCCGCGACGCCACTGGTCCCGCGATCGTTTCCGACGGTTTCGGCTCCACCGCCACCGGCGGCGCGGGCGGCCCCACCTACGTCGTCACCACTGCCGCCGACCTCCTTGAAAAGGCCAAACTCTCCGGTCCCGCCATCATCACCGTCTCCGGCACCATCAACCTGATCGCCGCGGGCGTTGACAAGAAGCGGGTTGGCCTGACTGCCAATAAAACCCTCCAAGGCGCCGACGCCAACGCGCTCATCGTCGGCGAGGTTGGCATCTACGACACCAACAACGTCATTGTCCGCGGCCTCACCATCACGCACCCCGGCACCACCATTGACACCGATCCCACCTCTCCGACTCGCGGTAAATACCTCGACAGCGGCGACGGCATCAATGTGTGGAACTCCACAAACGTCTTCATCACCCATTGCACCATCTACGACTGCGGCGACGGCTGCATTGACATCACCCGCCCTGGCACGCGCAACGTCACTGTCTCCTGGTGCAAATTCTATTACACAAGCGACAACTTTATTCACCGCTTCACCATGATCCTCGGCAACATCGAGCCGGACGACCCGAATTACGTCGCCCCGAACTACACCACCCTGCACCACAACTGGTGGGCCGAGCTATGCCACGAGCGCATGCCCGCCGCCACGAGTGCGCGCGGCCACATGTATGGCAATTACTTCACCTGCGCTGGAAACTTCTACTCCAGTAACGCCCGCAACAACACCCACCTCCTCGTCGAGCACAGCTACTATGGCACGGGTGTGAACAATCCCGTCGGAAAAAGCGCCGGCACAACCGGCCTCATCCGCACCATCAACAACATCTACAACGCCACCACCGGCTCCATCGACCCCGGCACTGATACCGTCTTCACACCGTCCTATTCGTACCAACTCGACGACGCAGCCGACATCCCCGCGCTGATGCCGCAATACGGCGGTAACACCGACGGTGCATTCTCGGTTACACCCGCCGTGGCCCAGCCGCTGAGTGTCGTCGCTTCAACGACAACGCCCCTCCAAGGCGACACGGTCACCCTCGTCCCTTCGCTCGGCAACGCAGGCACCGCCTACCAATGGCGTTTGAACAACTTCGACATCGCCGGCGCGACATCCGAAACACTCACGCTCCCCAACTTCCAATCCGCCAATCTCGGCGCCTACACCGTCGTCGTGACCACCGCGCCCGGCAAATACACTGTCAGCTCGCCGACCACGCTTGTCTTCGGTCCTGCTCCTTCCTTTCCCAACGCAACCGGCGGCGCAATCGCGGCGGTAACCGGCAAATCGGTCACCCTCAGCCCCGCCGTGAACGGCGAAGAACTCAACTATCAGTGGCAACGCTACGACGGCAGTGCGTGGGTCAATATCACCGATGACTCCACCTACTCCGGCGCCACCACGGGCTCGCTCACCATCGCAAACATCGGCGACGCGCAAGCCGGCCAGTATCGCCTCGTCGTTACCAACCCGAGCGGCCCCGCTACCACAGACCCCTACACCCTGTCCATAGCCCCCGTGCTCTTCCCGCACCCCACCGGCATTGCGCTCGACTCCTATGGTGATCTCTACGTGGCCGACTCCGCGCTCAACGTGATCCGCAAGATCGCCGCGGGCGGCACCACCGCCACCCTCTACGCCGGCATACCCAACAGCGGCGGATTCAAGGACGGCGCCTTCGGCGTGAGCACCCTCAACTTTGGCCCATACTCCTACAACTCGCTGGCCATCGACGCCACCGGCAATCTTTACGTCGTAGACACCGGCAACAAGGTTGTCCGCCGCGTCAATCGTGATGGCTCGCTCACCACGCTCGCGGGCGACGCCTCCGGCATCGGCAATCGCGACGGCATCGGCACGGCCGCGCTCTTCTCCTCGCCCAACGGCATTTCGTTCGACCGCACCAACGGCGCCACCTATGTGGCCGACACCAACAACCACACCATCCGCAAGCTCACGCCGATGAACGCTTCCTACGGCGTCTACATAGGCAACATCGTCGCCACCATCAACGGCGTGGCCGGCGTGAGCGGCGACAGCGACGCCCCGATGACTCTCTCGGGCTCTACGCTGGTATTGACCGGCACAGCACTCTACAACCACCCGGCCGCGGTAGCTTACTCGGGCACATGCCTCTACGTTGCCGATGCCGGCAACAACACGATCCGCAAATTCATCTTGAGCGGTAGCTACCTCGGCGAAGTCACCACGCTCGCTGGCATGCCCGGAGCCTCGGGCTATGACGACGGTGCCGGCATGTATGCCCTCTTCAACCAGCCCAAGGCCATCGTCACCGACGCCAGCGGTTCCAACATCTACATCGCCGACACGGGCAACCACACCATCCGCCGCGTCACCCGTTTGGGCGTCGTCACCACCCTCGCCGGTCTGCCCACGGTCAGCGGCCTGGCCGACGGCGTCGGCGAGGAAGCCCTCTTCAACCAGCCCAGCGCGCTCGCCCTCGACATCTCCGGCAGCAACCTCTACGTGGCCGACACCGGCAATGCCACCGTGCGCAAGATCGTCATCAACGGCACCACCGCCACCGTTTCGACGCTCTCCGTGCTCACCGTGAGCGACAGCCTCCCGCCCAGCGGCACGGTCCCGCCCTTCACGCCCGGCGACGAAGGCAGCGGCGAAGGCGGCGGCGCTGGCGGTGGCGGCGCACCCACCCACTGGTATCTTTCCGCCCTCGCGGCCCTGGCGCTCCTGCGCCTCGTGCGGTGGGGTAGAAAAAGCTGAAAAGCTCTATAATTCGTAACAGGGGCGCACCTCACCGTGCGTCCCTTTTTATTGATCCATAATGAATTGTGATTTTTCTTGTAAAATTGAAGTTGAAGTTCAATTTTGCAAAAAATGATCCAGCGCGCTTGTATTGAACGAATAATTGCTCTTTCGACACAATTTCCGGCGGTGACCGTGCTTGGAATGCGGCAAGTCGGCAAAACAACGCTCGCCAGACAGGCGTTTCCCGATGCGACGTATGTTGATTTGGAGAACCCGGAGACGCGTCGGAGGTTTTTGGAAGACACGAGTTTTTCCATTTCAGAAGCGGGGGCGAATACTGCGGGCACGATTATTTTTGACGAGGCGCAACTGGTGCCGCCGCTGTTTGAGGCGTTGCGCGGAGTAATCGATGCCGACCGCAAGCGCAACGGACGTTTTATTCTGCTCGGCTCGGCGCAACCTGCGTTGATTCGTTCCATTTCCGAAACGCTGGCGGGGCGGGTGGGAAGCGTCGAATTGGAGCCTCTGGTTACAAGCGAGGTCCGGCCCGATGCGCCTGTTTCCGCGATGCACCGACTCTGGCTGCATGGAGGCATGCCTGATGCGCTCAACGGAAATTTTCGCGAGTGGTGGGCCACGTATATCGATACGTTTGTCGAGCGCGATCTCGCGAGGTTCGGGTTGCAGACCGATCCGTTTTTGCTGCGCCGTTTGCTCACATTGCTGGCGCATCAACAGGGCGGTTTGTTGAATCACTCCGACCTGGCGCGCATCGGCGATGTTTCCGTGCACACCATCCAGCGGTATCTCGATTTGCTGGAGGGGACGTTTTTGATCCGGCGCTTGCGACCCTACTTTGCGAACGTGGGCAAGCGGCTTGTGAAGGCTCCGTGCTGTTATCTGCGCGATACGGGAATGCTGCACCATTTGCTCAATCTGAACTCACTGGAGGAAGTGCGTTCGCATCCGGTTGCGGGAGCGAGCTGGAAGACGTTTATCGTGGAGGAAATCCAGCGGCGCACGCATTTGGAGGACCCGTTCGCGTCGTTTTTTTTCTGGCGAACCTCCGACGGGCACGAGGCGGATTTGCTCATTGAGCGCGGAGGCAAGGCAGACACACTTGTGGAGGTTAAGCTTGGTGGCGGGGCGGACGCAAAGGCGGCGGCAAAACTTGCCGCGATTGCAAAACAACTCGGCGCGCGCCGCGCCTGCATCGTCAGCCAGCAAGACGGGCGCGAAATGCTCAACCCGGTCGTCGAGCGCATCGGTCCCGAAGAGTTGTTTGCGCGGCGGTGGTGATGTTTTGGAGAAAGCAAAAAGACGTTTTTCGAATGTCCCGGAATAAATAAGTTTTGGAAATTTTTATAGGCGGTTCCCGCGCCGAGTGCGACAATGCGCATTCCGGCGGGATTGATGTCTGCGGCGCGGATGCACATTTTGGTGCTTGTCTAATTTTGAGCTATCAACGCTGAAAACCAGCATAACCCTGATCCGCACCTCCCTCTGCCATTGCAACCCACGCTTCCAGAAACCCGCACCCTTACTCCCAAAATCATCGCCCTCGCCATGGCTGCTTCCGCTCTTTTTGCGCAATCAGCCGGGGCCGCGTCCGCCGACATCCGCGTGGACGTCGATAAACCCACGGTGTCGCTCAGTCCTTATCTTTACGGGCTCTTTTATGAAGACATCAATTATGGCGCCGACGGCGGCCTTTATGCTGAGCTCGTCCAGAATCGCTCGTTTGAGTATCATCCCTACGAATATAAACCGCACGCGGCCTCCACAAAGGACGCGCTTTACGCATGGGAAAAAATCGAGCGCAAGGGTGCCAGGGCCGACATCGCCGTCGTGGACGATCAGCCGCTCAATGCAAACAATACAAAATATCTCGAAATCAAAATCGCGCAGTCCGGCGAGGCCGGCGTGAGCAACAGCGGCTTTTGGGGAATCCCCATCGACGCCGGTGCGAAATACGATTTTTCCGTCTTCGCGCGTAGAAGTGCAGATTGGGACGGCGCGGCAACGCTCGTCATATCGCTCGAATTACCCGATGGCACATCCGCAGGTTCGATCACTCTTGACGGCATCGGCACCCAATGGGCAAAGCACACCGGCGTCATCACCGCCTTGAAAACGGCGGACAAGGCGAAACTTGCCGTCACGACAACCGGCAAAGGCACGCTCGCGCTCGACATGATTTCGCTCTTCCCGCAGGAAACTTGGGGCGGCCGGAAAAACGGTCTGCGCAAGGATATGGTTCAAGCGATCAAAGACTTGAATCCAAAGTTCCTCCGATTCCCGGGCGGCTGCATCGCGCACGGACTTGGCATCAAGAATATGTATCGCTGGAAAGACAGCGTCGGGCCGGTCGAGGAGCGCAAACCCAACTTCAACCTCTGGGGTTATTATCAAACCTACGGACTCGGCTACTATGAATATTTCCTTTTGTGCGAAGACCTCGGAATGACGCCGCTGCCGGTCGTCCCCGTTGGTGTCTCCTGCGGATTTCGCGGACTGGAAGCCGTTCCAATGGACCAACTCCAGCCGCATATACAAGACGTCCTCGATCTCATCGAATTCTCCAACGGCCCCACGACCAGCGAATGGGGCGCCGTGCGCGCGAAGATGGGGCATCCCGCGCCGTTCAACATGGAATACATCTGCCTCGGCAACGAGGAGCACAACAGTCCGGAGTTCCGTGAACGCTTTCCACTGTTTGTCGAAGCTGTCAGGGCGAAACACCCCGAAATCAAAATCATCGGCACATCCGGTTTTGGAATCAAACCCGCCCAATATGAAATGATGGCGAAACTGAAAGTGCATAGTTCCGACGAACATTATTACGAAACCCCCGAGTGGTTTATACATAACCAAAACCGTTTCGACACATTAGACCGCAGCAAACCGAAAATCTTTGTCGGTGAATATGCTTCGCGAGGCAACAGGCTGATCAATGCCTTGGGCGAGGCCGCTTACCTGACCGGTGTCGAACGCAACGGCGACATTGTCGAGATGGCCAGCTACGCGCCGCTCTTTGCGCGCACCGACATCGATGTGCGAACCTGGCGCCCCGATCTTATATTTTTCGACAACCGCCAGTTGATGCGCACGCCAAACTACTACGTGCAACAACTCTTCGGCCAAAACAAAGGCGATGTTTATCTCTCCAACACCCACGTGCTGAAAGACGGCTTCATACCCGGCCCCATCGCCGGCGCGCCGGGCATCGGCTCGTGGCAGGCGGCCATCGAAGTCTCGGAGTTCACGGTGAACGGCCGCAAACTCGACCTCTCGCAATGGAAGGCGGATCGCGGCAATTTCAAGATGCAGGATGGCAATTGCGTGCAATCCGACCCGCGCGAAAAACCGGCCATGAGCCTGGCCAATGAGAACTTCTCGGACAAAACCATCACCTACACCACCCGCTTTCGCAAAACCGACGGCAGGGGAGGATTCATAATCCGCTTCGGCGCCGATAAAAGAGGCCGGGGCGGCTATTGGTGGAATCTCGGTAACGCGGACAACACCCGTCACGCACTGGAGTGTTTCGGTGAAAACAGTGACAGACGTATCATTGTTACGCAGGAGCCCGGCTCGATCACCGAAGGCTGGCACGACGTCAAAGTCGTCACGACGCCCGACTCCATCGAATGCTCGCTCGACGGAAAACTGATCCACGCATACAAAATACCGTCCGTGCCGCTCAGCGTGGCATCAACCTACGACAAGACAGCCGGTGAGATAATAATAAAACTGGTGAATCCGAGCCCCGAGGCCATTGATGCAAACATCACACTCGCAGGTGCGAAGATTGTGGCGAAAAAAGGAACACTCATCTCGCTCTCGGGTGCAAAGGAAGCGGTCAATACGATCGGAGAACCGGAAATCGTTAGACCGATGACAGCGGAAATCAATGTCGCGTCTGAATTCAAGCATCTCATACCGGCGATGTCCGTGGAATGCATCCGCATAAAGGGGGAGTAATCTTTTCTACGTTTGCCGGTCGATCCCGTTGTCGTTTCCAATGCAAAGCACCGGGAGCCATGCCGGAATGAGAATTAAAACACGGTGAACGAATGAGACCAACTTCACTTTTGTGCAACGATGCGCACAGCGGAATGATTGAGTTATTCACGGGAATGCCAATTAATCCCCGGCAGACCGCGCAATAACGCGCGCCTCTTTTGCTTCAGACGACAGCTTGGAATAACAAACACGCAGTTCCTCCTCCATGAATCGACGTTCCTTCCTCAAGACCCTCGCCGCGGGCACCGTGGCCGCCTCCGCAACAAATGTCTTTCCGCAAATCATCCGCGCGCAGACTCTCGGGCTCAATGGCGGGGTCGCGCCAAGCAACCGCCTCAACTTCGCCCTCATCGGCTGCGGCGGGCAGGGCATGATGGACATGATCAACGCGCTTTCCAACAAACACGCCCGTATTCTTGCCGCCTGCGATCCGGATGATTCGCGAACGTCGGGCTTTCGGGACCGGCTTGCCAAGGATCATCCCGAAGCGTCCGCCGGCATCACCACCTGCCGTGACTTCCGCGAGATCATCGCCCGCCCGGACATCGACGCGGTGCTCATCGGCACGCCCGATCACTGGCACGCGCTTGCCGCCATCGCCGCCGCGCGGGCAGGGAAACATATTTATTGCGAAAAACCGCTCGCCAGTTCCATCGCCGAAGGCCGGGCCATGGTTGATGCGGTCAATCTAGCCGGCGTCACCTGTCAGGTCGGTTCGCAGCAGCGCTCCGGCTCCGAGTTTCAGCGTCTGATTGATCTCACCCGGGGCGGCTATCTTGGAAAAATCACCTCCATCAAAGTCGGCCTCCCTCGCGACACGCAGCGGCGGCCCAAAAATGCGCCGCCTCCGCGCCCTGAGACAATTCCCGCTGACTTCGATTACAATCTCTGGCTCGGGCCCGTCGAGGCGATGCCATATTTCAAGGACTATTGCCACTTTCACTGGCGCTGGAATTACGCCTTCGCGGGAGGGCAGGTTGGCGATTGGATTGGTCATCATTATGACATCGCGGCTCTGGCGATGAATGTCGCGGGTCAGCAACCTGTCGCTATTAAAAAAGCCTCCGCCACCTTTATTGACGACAGTCCGCTTTACAACACTGCCCGTGATTACTCATTCGAGGCGCACTACGCCAATGGAACGGTTATCGACGTTTCGTCCGCTTATCCGAGCGGCATCCGGGTCGAGGGCACCGATGGTTGGACTGCCGCGGATCGCGGGAAAAGCGATCACAGTGACGAGGCTCTTCGCCGCGTGGTCATCCCCGCGCAGGCGCGCATTGTCGCCGATGGTCCGCGAGGACATATAGACCAGTTTATTGATGCCGTCCTTACCGGGGCCGCGCCGCGCTGCCCCATTGGCGAGGCGCACAACATCGCCGCCGTCGCGCATCTTGCCAACGCCGCCTTCCGCTCGGGGCGTGGCGAACTCCGCTGGAATCCGGCATCGGAAACCGCCGTTGGCGCGCCCGATGCCGCCGCTTTCCTGCGGCGCGCCTATCGCGCTCCGTGGAGCCTTGCCGCGTGAGGCGGATTTCCAAAAACCAATTTCCAATTTTCAAAATGAAATTCCGCTGCCTCCTCTCACTGCTTTGTTTACTCCCTCTCATGGTCCGCGCCAAGCCCGGCCAGCAATTCCCGCCGCTCACCGCGAAGGAAACCGCCGCCATTGCCGCCGCAATTCCTGACTCTGCGCGTGCCAGGCCCGGGAAACCACGCAAACTCCTCCTTTTCTATCGCACGGAAGGTTTTGTCCACAAATCCATCCCGAATGCAAACCATGCCATTGAGCTTATGGGCAATCGCACCGGCGCCTACACTGTCGTCATCAGCGATGATATGGCGCAATTCGACCCCGAGACGCTCAACACCTACGACGCAGTCGTTTTTAATAATACCAGCCAGCTTAAATTCGAAAATCCCGCTCATCGTCAGGCGTTTCTCGACTTCGTCCGCAGGGGCAAGGGTGTGATAGGAATTCACGCGGGCTCGGACAATTTTCCGACCTGGCCCGAAGGTCAGGCGCTTATGGGTGGCGTCTTTCATAGCCATCCTTGGGGCGCAAAGGACACGGTCGCTGTCAAAAACGACGATCCCGATCACATCCTCAATGCCGCATTCGAGAAACGCGGTTTCTGGATTACCGAGGAAATCTACCAGATTGTCGGCCCTTACAGCCGCGAGACTCAGCGCATCCTTCTGAGCCTCGATATGAACCGTGCGGAGAACGCACGTTCCGCAAAAAAAATCGTCCGCAACGACAATGATTTTGCGATCAGCTGGCTCAAAACCGAGGGCAAAGGCCGCGTGTTCTATACCTCGCTTGGCCACAACAAAGACATCTTTGAAGTCCCGCAAATCCTCCGCCACTTGCTCGACGGCATCCAGTATGCCCTTGGCGATCTCGCTGCCGACGCAGTGCCAAGCGCCAGGCTCAAAACACAGCCGGTGCCCGCCTTCGCTTCCGACGACAAAACCACGCTTCAGGCGCTTGCGGCCAGCTTGGCGCAGGCTTCCGCGCCCTCCCTTCAGGAACTCGCGACCTACGAATCCGGCGATCCTCTCGCCCGACAGCTCGCATATGAAAAATACATCCGCACCGTCGATGCCGGCGAGCGCGCAAGTATTGCGGGTCAGCTCGAAACATTTATTTCCGCGCCCGCCACTACCATTGCCGCCAAGCGGATTTTTATCAAATGGCTCGGCTGGATCGGTGCCGAAAAATCCATCTCCACCCTCACCACCGCCGCAAAAAATCCCGGCCTTGCTCATGCCGCCACGCGCGCCCTCGCCGCGATCGACGCTTCGGGTGCGGAAACCGCCCTCCTTTCTCTCACGGATGCTATCCGTCCCGAGTCTGTCCGCATTGAGGCGCTCAACGCGCTTGGCCAGCGGCGCGCGGATTCCGCCGTTTCCAACATCGCCACATTTGCTGACGACAAAAACAGCGCCGTCGCCGCCGCCGCTCTCGATGCGCTTGCGGCGATCGGCACGCAAAATGCCATCGACTCGCTTCGTCGCGCTGGCGGGCCGGAGCTTCCCCGCGTCCGGGCCGCTCTTCTTGCGCTCGACAACCTGGTCCGCCGCAATCCATCCGCCGCGATTCGTGCCCAAGTCATCGGGCTTCACGCCGAAACCCTGGCCTCCGCCAGGGATGCGACCGCCCGCGTCGAAGCCGCCCGCGCCCTCCTCGCCCTCGATCCCGCCAATCCCGCGCTCCTGCCGCCTGCAACCGATTCCGATGCGCGTCTTCGCAATGTCATTGCCGTGGGTATGGCCGTGTCCGGCAATTCCGATGCCGTCGCAATGCTTGCCTCCCGTTTCAACGACATCCCGGCGGACACCCGCCGTCGCATGATGGTTGCCCTTGCGTCCACGCGAAACGCAACCGCCATGCCATTGATCGGCAACGCGCTCGACGGCGCGGACGAGAGTCTTCGCCTTGCCGCCCTCTCCGCCGCGGGCGCTTGTGGCGATGAAAACACCGTCGCAACACTGCTCCCCTGGCTCGCGCGCAAGGAAAAGGATGTTTCCGCTGCCGCATTCAACGCGCTCGCCCGCCTTCCCGATTGCGATGGAAAAACAAATGCCGCGCTCCGCAGGCAGCTCGACGATGCCGCCATGAAACCCAAGGTCATGCTGGTTCTCGCCCAGCGTCAGGATCGCTCGATATATTCAGTGGCTTTGGCGGACACGGAAACCGGCGACAATGTCCTTCGCGCCGCGGCTTACGAAGCCATCGCGCTCCTCGTCCGTCCCGGAGATCTTCCGCAAGTCGCGCCGCTTGCAGGGAAGCTACAGCGCCCCGTCGAGCGTCGCGAATGGATAAAGGCGTTGTATATCGCCACGGCCGCGCACCCCGATGCCAAGGCCGCCGTTGAACTCCTCCAAAGGCAGCTCGACACCGCGAAGCCCGTCGACCTCCCCAGCTTCATTGCCGCGCTTACGATGGTGAACTCGCGCGACGCCAAAACCGCGCTCAGCGCGATGCTCGCATCGTCCGACATCGAGGCGAGGAAGGAAACCATCCGTGCCCTCAGCAGCGCGCGCACCCAGACGGCTTACGATCTGCTTGTTGACCATATCGCTGTCGCGACCGACACCTCCGAGCGCCTTCTCACCCAGCGCGGCGCGATTGACACGCTCAACCAGCTTTCGATGTCCAAGGACAAGAAGGTCGCGGCTTATCGCAAGCTCTGGCAAACTGCCGATACGCAGGAAAACAAGGACGCGATCATCGCCGCGGTAAAACGCATCAGGCACGACGAAGCGACCAAGTTTCTGAAGGAATTTGCGCCTGCGGAGTAAGCCCCTGCGCATCTTTCATGCCCGCCTCGCAACCTCCTGACCGGGATTATCCGAGACAATTCTTTCCATCCTCAAAAAACACCAAACGATAAAAAACCATGAAGCCCCTCCGTTTATTTCGGGCCAGTTGCGTCGCCCTTGTTGTGACAGCCATGAGCTTTGCCTTGCGTGCCGCCGCAACCGGCGCGTGGGAGGGCGAATTTCAACTCAGTCACGAACAAGTCGGCTGGGTGAACAGCGCCGCGTTCTGGGGCTTCACGCTCGCGATGATGTTCGGCGGGCCGCTGTGCGATTTGCTCGGTCTCAAGCGCATCATGGTTATTTCCACAGCCGGTCATTTTATCGGCATTTTGCTGACGATCCTTGCGTGGGATTACTGGAGCCTCTTCACCGGGACGCTGATCTTTGGCATCGCCAACGGTTCGGTCGAGGCGGTGTGCAATCCGCTCATCGCAACAATTTTCCCGGACGACAAGACGACGCGCCTCAATCATTTTCACGTATGGTTTCCCGGCGGCATCGTGATAGGCGGACTGCTTTCGTTTCTTTTCGCAAAAATGGGGCTGGGCTGGAAAATCCAATTTGCAAGCATGCTCGTGCCTTTGGCGATCTATACGATCATGTTCTTTGGCCAGGCATTTCCCAAGACCGAGCGTGTGCAGCAGGGCGTCACGACCGGGCAGATGTTCACCGCGTGTTTGCACCCGATGTTTATTCTGATGGTCGTATGCATGTTCATGACCGCATCCACTGAATTCGGGCCGAACCAATGGATACCAAATATCCTGAGCAACGCCGGGGTTTCGGGCATTCTGGTTCTCGTGTGGATCACAGGCTTGATGGCTCTTGGCCGCCAGTTCGCAGGGCCGTTTGTCCACCGTCTTTCGCCCCTCGGCATGCTTCTGACCAGCGCGATCCTGAGCTTTCTGGGTCTCCTCATCATGAGCCGCACGAGTGGCGTCATGCTGTTCGGCGCGGCGACCATCTTTGCCTTGGGCGTGTGCTTTTTCTGGCCGACGATGCTCGGCTTCGTGAATGAACGCTACCCGAAAACTGGCGCGCTTGGGCTCGCGATCATGGGTGGCGCCGGAATGCTCAGTTCCAGTTTTGTTCTCCCGGCGATGGGCAAGATTTACGACGGCGCCATCGTGGCGGCCACGCCTGTCGGCGCCGATGCTGCCGTGCTCGCAGCCGCCCCGGCTGGCAGCGACCTTGCCGCCCAGTGGATGGCCATACAGGCAAATGCAGGCTTGGATACCATCGGCAAAATCGCGATTCTCCCCGCTATTCTTATGATCGTCTTTCTTGTCATGTTTGTCACCATGCGGCGCAAACGTGCGAGCCGGGACGAAATCTAAAATACAGAGCTTGCCGATAATATCATGTCACACCCCGTTACTCTTTTTCAGCGGAGCTGGCTTCGATACTACCTCGGCAAAAAATAGAAACAACACACCGGCCACCTCATTCCCATGAAACTGAATCGCAAATTACGCTATGGCATGATCGGCGGCGGACGCGGCGCGTTTATCGGTACCGTGCACCGCATGGCCGCCGCACTCGATGGCAAAATCGAGCTCATTGCAGGCTGTTTTTCCGCCGATCCGGAAAAATCGCTCGCATCGGGCGCCGATCTCCACCTCGACCCCGCGCGCGTCTATTCCAACTTCAAGGACATGGCCGCCGCCGAGGCTGCGCGTCCGAAGGATAAGCGCCTCGATTTTGTCAGCATCGTCACCCGCAACAACACGCACTTTGAAATCGCCAGCGCCTTCCTTAAGGCGGGTTTCAATGTCGTCTGTGAAAAACCCGTTGCCTACACGCTTGCCGAGGCGCGCAAACTGCGCGGGATCGTTCGCCGCACCGGCAAGGTTTTCGCCCTCACGCATAACTACACCGGCTACCCGATGGTCAAGGAGGCCCGCGCCAAGGTGCGCGCCGGGGAGCTTGGAGAAATCCTGAAAGTTGTCGTCGAATATCCGCAGGGCTACGCAATCACCAACCTCGCCAGCGCACAGCAAGGCGCGCAAATCTCCTCGTGGCGCGCGCAACCGAAGGTTGCCGGCATCTCAAACTGCATGGGCGACATCGGCATCCACGCTGAAAACCTCGCCCGCTACATCACGGGCTTGGAAATCGACGAACTGTGCGCCGAACTCACGAGCTTCATTCCCAACAGCCCGCTCGATGATGACGGCAACTGCCTCATTCGCTACAAAGGCGGCGCGCGCGGAATTCTCTATGCCTCGCAAATCTCCAACGGGGACGAAAACGACCTCAACATCCGCGTCTACGGCACAAAGGCCGGGCTCGAATGGCATCAAGAGCATCCCAACGAGCTCATCGTCAAGGCAGCCGACCGCCCCTCGCAGATATGGCGTCGCGGCAACAATTATGTAAGCGCTGCCGCGCGTGATGTCACCCGCACGCCCTTCGGGCATCCCGAAGCCTTCATCGAGGCCTTTGCCAATGTCTACCTTGCCGCAGCCGAAGCCATTGCCGACGAGGTTTCCGGCAGAAAACCGCCAAAGTCCGGTTACGATTTTCCAACCGTTGATGACGGGGTGACCGGTATGGCATTCATCGAAACCGCGGTGAAAAGTTCCCAAAAAGGCGCCCGCTGGCTGAAATTGCCAAAACAGTAATAAAAAATCGTGCGGCATGGATTTGATACAATGGCACACCGGCATTCTTCCAGCATTGCAGCAGGGCTCGCTATTTTGATTTCGGTCGCATGGCTCTCGATCACTTTCGCGGCGCCGGCAATCCCCGATTATCCCATCGCCTACGCCGTGCCCGAGGTTGAGCAGGTCGAGGCAGCCGTTGCCCGAGTGCATGATTATATCGTCACGCATTCGAGCCTGAAAATCATCGACAGGAACACACGCCGGGAAATCGCCTCGCCCGATTTCGAAAAGTTCAACACAAACGCCATAATCGACTCCAGCCTGGGCCCGTTTAACCGGTGGGATTATCCGATAGGCGTCATCCTCACCTCGTTCGATCATCTGGCGGGTGTCACGGGAAAGCCGGAATACCGCGATTATAATATGCGGTTTTTCAATTATACGTTCACCTGGATGCCGTGCTTTCGGGCGATGCAGGAAAAGACCGGCAGGAGAAACGATTATTCGCGCATGGCACCGCCGGTTACGATCCGCGTTTTTATTGGGATGTAATTCTTCCGGGATGCGAAAGCAAAATTAAAGAATTGTTCACGGAGAACGAGTCGCCTTCATTAAACAATATATAAGGATTATATGAAAAAGTGGCATCACATCCAACACGGGGAGAAAAGATTGCTCCCTTTCCAAGGCTTGGCAGTCCTGCGAACTGCCGTCATCGCGATTGTCGCTTTTGCGGAAATCGCTCCGGCCCCCGCTGTTTCTGGTGAGACGATCTCCGAAAGCGATTGGGCGCCTGTCGTGATTCCGTCCGCTGACGCAATCCCCGCTTTTCCGGGAGCCGAAGGCGCCGGTTCCACGACTCCCGGTGGACGCGGCGGACGCGTCATCCATGTTACCAATCTCAACGATTCCGGTCCCGGCTCTTTTCGCGAAGCCTGTGAAGCGAAGGGTCCCCGCATCGTGCTTTTCCAAGTTTCCGGGATCATCGCGCTCACAAAACCGATTAAAATCAAGAATCCCTATATCACCATCGCCGCCCAAACCGCTCCCGGTGACGGGGTAAGCCTGAAAAATTTTCCACTTGTGACAGAGACGCACGACATCGTGGTGCGTTATCTCCGCAGCCGCAAAGGGGACGAAACCCCGCAAGCGGAGGATGCGCTTGATATCGGGCATGGTTCCCGTGACGTGATCTTTGATCATTGCTCCGCGACCTGGTCGATTGACGAGGCCTTTTCGCTCTCCGGCAACAATGGCAATATCACGATCCAGTATTGCATTATCGGCGAGTCTCTTCGGGCCAGCACCCACGGCAAGGGTGCGCACGGTTACGGTTCGCTTTCCCGTGCCAATGGCCCCGTCACTCTCCACCACAATCTCTACATTCACAACGACGCCCGCAATCCCCGCTTCGGCGACAACTACGGCAAGCCACCGTTTCCCTCCTTCGACTTCCGAAACAACATAATTTATAATTTTGGCAAAATTGCTTCCGGCGTGACTCAGGGCAACCTTCGCATCAATTATATTAATAACATTATTATTCCCGGTGCTTCGACCGCCAATCCTCGCACCTCCCCCATCCACATCGGCACGCCTTCCAATATATTCGTCCACCTCAGTGGAAACATCTACGAGCAAAACGAAAAACTCACCGCCAGCAATGACCTTTTCCTCAGCCGCACTCTTATCGACGGCAGGGTGCAAGCCCGCGCGGTCAAAACCCCTTTCGCAATGCCCCCGGTGAAAACGCAGCCTGCGATGGAGGCTTATGAAACAGTCCTCTCCAGTGTCGGTGCGACGCTTCCTGTGCGCGATGCCGTTGATGCGCGTCTTGTCAACCATGTCCGCAATCGCATCGGCAAAATGATTGACTCCCAAAAAGAGGTCGGCGGCTGGCCTGTCTATAAATCCGGTCGGATTCCGAAGGACACCGATGGCGACGGCATGCCCGATGACTGGGAACTGGCTCACGGCCTGAATCCCAAAGATCCTGGTGACGGTCCCAAAATCAGCGCCAGTGGCTACACCAACCTCGAACACTACTTGAATGGCACTGATCCTCGTAAATGATGTGTTTGCCTGCGCCGGTTCTTGCCATCCATAAAGCTGGAAATCACAACCAAGCGAAAATGATCAAATCCATGCATGCGGTTCGCGCCTTTCCCGTAATATATGTCGTTTTGTTTGCGGCTGTGCTTTTTGCCACTCTTGGGCGGGCGATGACCTCCGATGTTGAATACACAAAAGCCGGTAATGAAAGCCTCAGGCTCGACGCCTGTGCCCCCGCCGCGGATTCGTCCCGGCCCCGGCCCGTCGCGATTTTGATTCATGGCGGCGGATGGATGGGCGGAAGCAAAGCAAATGCTGAAAACAAGCTGTGGGCCGGCGCGCTCGAAAAGGCGAATTTCGCCTGGTTTGCGATCAACTACCGCCTCGCGCCCGCGCACCGCTGGCCGGCGTGTCTCGACGATGTGCGGGCTGCAATCCGTTGGGTAAAGACGCATGCCGCCGACTACAACGGCGACCCGTCGCGCATTGTTCTCTTCGGATACTCGGCTGGCGGACAGCTCGCCAGCCTCGCTGCGCTTACCGCGCAACCCGATATGCGAGTGATGGCGGTTGTAGGCTGCGCTCCCGTCACCGACTTCGAGCAGGATTTGCCGGTGCGCGGCGGATTGAGCGTTTCTTTGCAAAATCTTTTTGGTCTCGCGCCCGAGAAAAATCCGCTCTCCGCACCCACGCTCAAACTGCTCCGGGAAAACTCACCGCTCAATGCCATCGCGTCCGCCAGGTCCAAGGGAGTGCTTCCGCGCTTTTTGATTATCCAAGGCGATGCCGACAAAACTGTGCCGCATCAACAATCGCTCAACTTCCAGAATCGTCTCTGCGAAGCGGGTGGAATATGTGACATCATCACAATCCCCGGCGGGCAGCACCGTATTGGGGATTGGGAAAAATATGCTCCCGACTGGCGCGACAAGCTTCTCTCCTGGCTTCAGTCAAACGTCTGCGGGGAATGAACGGTAACCCGACGCCCGGGGATCACGGATTCTTGTCGAGGTCGGCCTTGTTCTTTTGATCGACGCGAGCGAGCTTGGCCCAGAGGAATCCGTAGGCCGTCAAATATGCGAAACAGAAAAGCGGGACGATGAAACCGGGCGACATCAGATTCGTATTGATGTGTCCGTCCCCGGTGGCGATTGTGCGGCCATAGTAGCCTTCGACGTGGCCGTAATGGTCGCTGACCCAGCCCATAAGCTTCGGCATGATCGCGCCACCCATGATGGCCATGACGATGAAGGACGAGGCCACCTTTGCCTTTCTGCCGAGGCCGTAAATGCCGAGCGCGAAGATTGTCGGGAACATGATCGACATGAAGAAAAAGCTGAGCAGCAGCGCGATCACCGAAAGCCATCCGCATTGCATGAAGATCATGATCATAAGCCCCGTATTCACGAGCGCGTAGGTGCCGAAAACGATATGCGAAGGGAGGAACTTCACGAGGGCCGAGCCGACGAAGCGACCGAGCAGGAATAGCACAAAGCCGACAAGGCCGAGCAGTTTCGTGGCACCCATTTCGCTGATGAAGTGCAGGCCGTTGCCTTCCTGAAACACCGAGCCGCTTGCGCCTCCGATCAGCCAGTGATCGGCAAACGAGGCCGGAATGGGCGGAGTGTCCGATACGATGTAGTTTATGAAGAAGCTGAATATGCCAGCCTGCGCAGCGACGTAGAGAAATTGCGCGAGCACGGCTGCGCTGAAATGCGGATGCGACCAGATGGAGTTTCCTCCTCCGCCTCCAGGAGTGCTGTCGATTTTATACGCGTCGGGTGTCTGGAGATCAGGGATTTTTGAAAAGCGAAAGACAACCGCGAGCACGAGCACGACAATGCCGATGCCGAGGTAGGGAATGTAGAGGCGTTCATGATTTGCGGTGACATCGCCCGAGCCATAGAAAAACATTCCGCCGACGATGGGGCCGAGGATCCAGCCGATGCCATTGGCCGATTGGGCGATATTGATGCGCGCCGCGCCGCCTTCGGACGGGCCAAGAACGGTGGTGTAGGGATTGGCGATGGTTTCGAGAAACGTGAGCCCCATCGCGATAATGCACACGCCGATGAGGAATGCCGGGAACGTGTTTATGAACGTCGCGGGCACGAACCAGAATCCGCCTATCGCGACGACAAGGAGCCCCGTGACGATGCCCGCCTTGTAACCCAGTGTCCGCGACAGCCAGCCGGCTGGCAGCGCGATGAGGAAGTATCCGAGGTAGTGGGCGAATTGCACCCAGGCCGATTGCGCGCGCGTGAGGTGAAGTTTGTCCTGAAAGTGTTTGTCCATCACGTCGATCATGCCGTTGCAGAAGCCCCAAAGCAGGAACAGCGAGCTGACGAGGATAAATGTCACGAGGAGACTTCGCCCGTCGGGGCCGGTGAACAGGCCGGATGATTTGTTTGCGGTCACGGGCGCGGATGCGGTGATTTCAGAGCGGCTCATGGGTTGGGATTAGGTTTTTCGACGCGATGCGTTAAAAGGGGACTGCGAACAAATGCGCGCGCCTTGCAAAACGCAACGATGCAAATGCGCGCATCGTCGCGCTGGCTTGCATAAGTGAGGGGATGGTCGCGATTACGCCGTTTTTGTCCCAGAGGCCGGAGCGTCAGATGCCTGTGTTCGGCGAAAGGATGCGTTTGAAGATACCGACGATCTGAGCTTCGTTATCGTAGACGGTTGCGCAGTCAGGGTGCTGGTATCCGAGCTCGGCGGCGGCGACTTCATCGGGCGTGACATGGTCAGAGCCGAAGGTTCCCATGCCGGTGCCAAGCACGCGCACACTTGTGGCGAGCATGCGTTGGGGCACGATCGGGGGATCAATGACGCCGGGAGCGCGGGGATTGAAGCCGATCTCAGGATGAGGTTTTCAGACGATGGGAGTAACGCCTTTTTTGAGGAGGATATTACCGTATTTGGCAGTTTCGCCGGTCATGAGGACGGCATAGGCTTTGCGTGTGCGTTCGTAGAAAGCGAAGCGATCGATGCGCGTGATGGCGGGCGCATCGGGCGCGTGTTTGCGAATGGGTGCGAGATAGGAGGCTTCGACCGAGGGATCGAGCGAGTCACCGGGAACAGCGGCCATCATGACGAGCGGATCAGGCACGTAGGTGTCGATCACGAAGAGCGGCAGGATCGCATCGAGGAGCGCAGGGATGCGCAGACCGTCGGCCCGGAGCACGCGGGCGTTGAAGCTCTCGCCGGGAAAATGCGCGTCGGCGAGGACGATTTCGTCGCCGTGTCCCATGCGGGCGAGGGTGGCGAGGAGTTCGGGGCTGATGAGCGGGGAGATTCCTTTGAGCATGGTGCAATGTTGTGTTTATAGCGCGTTGCGGGTTGTTGTTACGGTCGTTTTCCGGCGGGAAGGGCATTGAGAACATGTCTGCAATCAGGCGCAAGGGAGGAAGGGCAAAAGTGTGATGCGATCCGACCGCTGACATGACGACCCTGCCTTGTGCGACAATGCGCGCTTCGGAACGATTGCACAATATCGGAGGATTTATGTTAGTGGGTTTCACATTTTCCTTCGCTCAAGAATCCCTGAATCCTCATCAACCCTGCCATCCCGGGCCCCGCAGCCCGCGAAGAGTCCATCCAAAAAAATCTCTTATGAACAAACACATGCATCATCTTCGGTTTATCGCCATAATTCTGGCCGGTCTGTTTTCCTGCATGCTGTTTGGCGCTTCGGGCGCAGTTTCAATTTATAATATCCGCGATTATGGTGCGACAGGTGATGGGGCGACGCTCGACACCAAGGCGTTTGCACTGGCTGTTGATGCCGCGTTCAAGGCCGGCGGCGGCACTGTGTATGTGCCGCCCGGACGCTACCACACGGGCGCAATCCGCCTGAAAAGCCACATCACGCTCCACATGGAAGCGGGAGCCGTGATTCTGGGCAGCGAAAATCCCGATGACTATCCGCCCACTGAGAACGTCTGGCGGGACGGTGATGGCGGGCATGGGCGCAGCTCCACAATGTCCTCGCTCATCTATGCAGAGGATTCCGAAAACATCACCATTACCGGGCGCGGCACCATCGACGGGCAGGGGCGAATCTGGTGGCTGCGCATCGAATATGCCAACCCCAAGAAATACAAACTCCCACCGCTCACGGATGAGCAAAAGGTGGAACTGGCAAAAATTTCCCGCGGCCGTCCGCATTTGATTCGCATGCTCCGCTGCCGCGATATACTGATTGAAAACGTGAACCTGCAAAACTCCGCCGAGTGGACTGTGCATCCGATGCTCTGCGACTTTGTCCGCATCGAGGGGATTTCCATCACCAATGATCCCGATGCATCGCACAACACTGACGGCATCAATCCCGAATCATGCACCAACGTGCGCATTGCGAATTGTCGCATAGACACCGGCGACGACTGCGTGACACTCAAGTCAGGGAAGGATGAGGCAGGACGCCGCGTCGGAAAACCCACCGAAAACGTCACCATCACAAACTGTGTCATGTATCACGGGCACGGCGGCGTCGTGATTGGCAGTGAAATGTCCGGCGATGTACGCAATGTCACCGTCGCAAATTGTGTTTTTCACGGCACGGATAATGGGATTCGCATCAAATCGCAACGCGGACGCGGCGGCGTGGTCGAGGGGCTCAATGTCAGCAACATCGTCATGCACGACGTATCTACGCCCTTCACGATCAGGACATTTTACATCGGCAAGGACAAGGTCGAGGACTGGCATCCCGTCAATGAGGGCACGCCACGTTATCGCAATTTCATGTTCAACAACATCAGCGCCCGCGGAGCGAAAATCGCCGGCGAAATTATCGGCCTGCGCGAAATGCCCATTGAGGATATCGTCTTCAGCAACGTGCGCATCCAGGCTGCGAAAGGCTTTTTCTGCGCCAATACGCGCGACGTGACTTTTCTCGAGACGATCATCGACACCGCATCCGACCCCGCGCTTACGTTACGCAACGCGGACGAAACCCGCGCCGACGGCTTGCGCACACGCAAGCCGCACAAGGACACGCCTCTCATCCTGAAATGAAACGGGCGCTTGCCGGCCATTTATATCCATCTTCAAAATGACAATGCCCTCAAACGCCAATCCTGCTACCGCGCCGGCTCGCGCCGGCGGAAACTTTCGCTGGGTTATTTGCACGCTGCTTTTCTTTTCGGTCGCGCTGAATTACATCGACCGGAATATAATCGGCATTCTCAAGCCGCATTTGAGCGAAAAGCTCGGCTGGGATGAAAACGACTACGGCACCATCACAGCGGGATTCAGCTTTGCCTACGCGTTCGGATATCTGGTTGGCGGGCGGCTTATCCAACGGTTTGGCATACGCTACGGACTGCCCGCCTTCGTGTTGCTTTGGAGTCTCGCGGCCATGGCTCACGGCCTCTGCGGTTTCATTCCCGTCGAGAGTGTCTTCCGTATGGGTACTTTTGCCATACCGGCAACAGCACTGGGCTTCCTGTGCGCACGCATCGCGCTCGGCCTTACGGAAGGCGGCAATTTTCCCGGGGCGATCAAGGCGGTCGCCGAATGGTTTCCCCAGAAGGAGCGCGCGTTCGCCACGGGGCTGTTTAATGCGGGTACAAATGTGGGCGCAGTCATTTGCCCCATCGGTGTGCCATGGCTGCTTGGCCATGTGGGTTGGGAATCGACTTTTTATATCACCGGCGGCCTTGGCTTCATATGGCTCATCGCATGGTGGTTCCTTTATGAGTCGCCGGAAAAGAGCAAACGGCTTTCCGAAAGCGAGCGCGCTTACATTCAGGGCGAACAATCTGCGACGCCGGTTTTGGACGGCGCAAAAAAGGAAACGATGCCTTGGGGACGGCTCCTCCGATACCGCGCCGTGTGGGCGTATATCATCGCTGGTATTTTTGCCGGCCCCGTGTGGAGTTTCTACCAATTTTTTCTCCCGGATTTTCTCTACAAACGCTACGATCTCCAGCTTCAAGAGACCGGAATATGGACGGGCGTGTTTTATGCGCTGGCCGCGGTCGGAGGTGTATTTTTTGGATGGCTCGCGGGCAAACTTTTCGAGCGTGGCTGGACAACCAACGCGACCCGCAAGATCGCCCTCCTCATTTGCGCCGTGTCGGTCGTTCCCGTTTTCTTCGCACCTTACGTGTCCGCCATCTGGCTTACCGTGCTTATTGTCGGCATCGCCGGGTCCGCGCATCAGGGCTGGTCGGCGAATTTGTTTAGCTTCGTATCTGACACCATGCCGAAAAAGGCCATCAGCACGGTGGTTGGGCTGGGCGGCTTCGTGACGTATTTTACCAGTGGCGTTGTTTCCAAGGCGACAGGCTGGATTTTGCAGGAAACAGGCAGCTACGTCTATGTCTTCGTGTGGGCTTCGCTCATGTATGTGCTCTCGCTCGTGGCAATCCAACTCCTCGTCCCGCGCATCCCGCAAAGCCCCGAGGAGGCCTGAGCGCTCCTGCAATTTCCAATTTATTCTGCATTTCACAATCCACATTCCGCATTTCACCATGTCTCCCTGGCAACCTGACCTCAACAATGGCACTTACAAAAATCCGATTCTCAACGCGGATTATTCCGATCCCGATGCCATCCGCGTTGGAAACGATTACTGGATGATTTCATCGAGTTTTTGTCACGTGCCCGGCCTGCCGATTTTGCATTCGCGCGATCTCGTCAACTGGACAATCGTCAATCATGCGCTTCCCGCGCTTGTGCCGCATGGCTATTTTTCATCCGTGCGGCACGGTCAGGGTGTCTGGGCTCCGTCCATCCGTTATCACGATAACAAGTTCTGGATATACTATCCGGACCCGGATTTTGGCATCTATGTCATCACCGCAACCGATCCACGTGGCGCGTGGAGCGCGCCGGTTTGCGTAAAATCCGGCAGGGGATTCATCGATCCGTGTCCGCTTTGGGATGACGATGGTTCGGCATGGCTTGTGCATGGCTGGGCCAAGAGCCGTTCGGACATTTGCAACATCCTCACGCTCCACCGGCTCAATGCCGGCGGCACCAAGATTGAAGGACAGGGGGATGTCATAATCGACGGCCACAAGATGCCCGGTTGGAATACAATCGAGGGCCCGAAGTTTTATAAACGCAACGGATGGTATTATATTTTTGCGCCTGCAGGCGGCGTGGCGGTTGGTTATCAGGCTGTGTTCCGATCGCGCAAAATCACCGGGCCTTATGAGAGCCGTGTTGTTCTCGAACAGGGTATGTCGCCAATCAATGGCCCTCATCAGGGGGCATGGATAAGCACACCCGCCGGTGAGCATTGGTTTTTGCATTTTCAGGAGGTTCCCACGATGGGCCGCGTTGTGCATCTTCAGCCCATGCGTTGGGAAAAAGACTGGCCTGTGATGGGCACTGCGGTTGCAGAAGCGAATGCCGGCTGTGGGGAGCCCGTCCTTGTACATCGTAAACCTGACTTGCCGAAACAGCCACCCACAGCTCCCGCGACGTCGGACGATTTTTCGACGCCGGTCCTTTCTCTCCAATGGCAGTGGCAGGCCAATCCTCGCGCGGAATGGGCGGATATTGATGCCGGCTCCAATACCCTCCAGCTTGCCTGCATGCCAATGGTTGCTCCGGGCTCGCATTGGATGACGCCAAATCTGCTCATGCAAAAATTCCCATGCACGGAATTTACCGTTAATGTCGCAATGGAATTTCCGTCCGCCGAATCAAAACCGGGCGATCATGGCGGACTGATTGTTTTTGG
The DNA here is from genome assembly GCA_029974595.1 of Ereboglobus sp. Lineage (GTDB taxonomy): Bacteria > Verrucomicrobiota > Verrucomicrobiia > Opitutales > Opitutaceae > Ereboglobus. The sequence goes on from JARKRC010000027.1 coordinate 335,712, forward strand.
TTATGATTACGCATGGCTTGGCATCGAAAATAACCGGGGCTCGCGGCGTCTGGTTCTGAAAAACTGTGAGAAAGCGCAGGATGAAAACAAAGAACAAACGCTTGTATCCATTGAAGCGCCCGAGTCAGCCGTCATATACTTGCGTGTAGATGTTATCAATGGTCGCGAATGTCGTTTCAGCTATAGTGTTGATGGGCGCGTTTACACCCCCGTGGGTCAGGTGTTTTATGCCACATCGAGCAAATGGGTTGGCAGTAAGGTCGGCATGTTTGCCGCGAGTATTGCAGATGCTGGAAGCGCCCGAAAGATCGGATTCAGGGAGTTCTCTGTTTCCGAAGGCCCGTCGAATGGCCAATCCAATTCGTCTTTTTGCCCGGAATTGTCGTCGGTCGCCAATGCATGAGTTTTGCTGGATATAAAAATACCATTATCGATTATGAAAATTAAATCGCACTTCCCGAAAATCGGCGTCATCGCCTGCGAAGGCCCGCGCAGTGAAAACCCGCTCGCTTTCAAGCACTACAACCCCGACGAAATCATCGATGGGCGCAGCATGTCAGAGCTCCTCCGTTTTTCGATCGCCTACTGGCATGCTTTTCGTGGCGCGGGCGCGGATATGTTCGGCTCCGGCACAATCAACCGCCCTTGGGAGAGGGGCAAAGATGGTGTATCCATCGCCAAGGTTCGCATGGATGCCGCGTTTGAATTCTTTCAAAAAATCCGCGCGCCGTTCTGGTGTTACCATGATCGCGACATCGCGCCCGAGGGCGCCACGCTTGCGCAGACCAACAGGAATCTCGACGCCATCGTCGCGCACGCCGCGCAACTCCAGAAAGCCACCGGCATAAAACTCCTCTGGGGCACCGCCAACCTCTTTGGCAATCCGCGCTACATGTGCGGCGCGGCCACGAACCCCGATGCGCACGTTTTCGCCTATGCCGCCGCGCAGGTGAAAAAGGCTATGGATACGACTCTCGCCCTTGGCGGAGAAAACTATGTCTTCTGGGGCGGACGCGAAGGCTACGAAACCCTCCTCAACACCAACCTCAAACGCGAACAGGACCACCTCGCCGCCTTCATGCACATGGCGGTCGATTATGCGAAGGAAATTGGCTTCAAGGGGCAGTTCCTCATCGAACCCAAGCCGAAGGAACCCACCAAGCACCAATACGATTTCGACGTCGCCAGCGGCATCGCCTTCCTGCGCACCTACAAACTCGACAAACATTTCAAATTTAACATCGAGACCAACCACGCCACGCTCGCCGGGCATACCTTCGAGCATGAAATCGAGGTTGCCGCCTCAGCCGGAATGCTCGGCTCCATTGACGCGAACACCGGCGACACGCTTCTCGGCTGGGACACCGACCAGTTCTCGACCGATGTCCACGGTCTCACACTCGCCATGATCTCGATTCTGCGCGCCGGCGGCCTTGGCCGCGGGGGGCTCAATTTCGATGCGAAGCTCCGCCGTCCCTCGATCGACCTTGAAGACCTTTTCCTCGCCCACATCGGCGGCATGGACGCGTATGCGCTCGCTTTCAAAATCGCCCGGAAAATTCTGGCGGATGGAAAACTCTCCCAATTCGTCGCCGATCGCTACGCCAGCTACGATACCGGCTACGGGAAGGAAATCGAGAAACGAAAAATCGGCTTCGCAGAACTCGAAAAACTCGTTTTCACCCAGCTTGGCGAACCGAAGCCCCGCTCCGGCAAGCAAGAGCTGCTGGAAAATCTGATCGCCCAATATGTCTCCAACGGCGTGTAAATGGCATCTTTATCATGTCCCTCTACATTGGTTTTGATTCCGGCACCCAGAGCACGAAGGCGGTCGTCCTTGATATTGAAACCGGCAAAATAATCACCGAGGCCCGCGCTCCACATGCGCTCATATCCGGTCTTCCAACCGGTCACATGGAGCAAAATCCGGCTGACTGGATTCAGACGTTGGAAACGACGCTTGCCGCCGTCCTGTCGAAAATCGGCCCGGGCAATCGTGTGCATGTTCGCGGTATGGGGGTGTCCGGCCAGCAACATGGATTCGTGCCGCTCGATGCCGAGGGCATGATCATCCGCCCTGCAAAGCTCTGGTGCGACACCAGCACAATCGCGGAGTGCGCATTGCTTACAAAAAAGCTCGGCGGCGCCAAGGCTGTGATACGCAAAATCGGGCTTCCGTTTTTGCCCGGTTACACCGCGCCAAAAATTCTCTGGCTGAAGCGCCACGAGCCGCAAAATTACAAGCGGCTCCGTCACGTCCTCCTTCCTCACGATTATCTCAACTTTCATCTTACGGGAAATTACTTCATGGAGCCCGGCGATGCATCCGGCACCGCGCTCATGGATATTCGCCGCCGCAAGTGGTCGCGCGACGTGCTCGACGCCATCGACAGAAATCTTGTCGATTATCTGCCTCCGCTTTCTGACTCGCGCAAGGCCGCCGGTATTTTGCGCCCGGAGCTGGCCCGTCGATTTGGTTTGCCTGACAACGTCATAATCAGTGCTGGCGGCGGCGACAATATGATGGGTGCGATCGGCACCGGCAATGTCGTCCCCGGCATCGTGACAGCGAGCTTCGGGACGAGCGGCACCATTTACGCATATTCCGCAAAACCCGTCGCCGATGCGCAGGGCGAGGTTGCGGCCTTTTGCTCATCCACCGGCGGCTGGCTTCCGCTCATCTGCACGATGAATGTGACCACGGTCACCGAGCACATCCGCGCCCTGTTCAATCAGGATCACCGCGCTCTTGACCGTGCGGTCGAATCATCTCCGCCGGGCGCGAATGGGTTGGTTCTGCTCCCTTATCTTGCGGGCGAGCGCACGCCAAATCTGCCGCACGCCACGGGTGTGCTTTACGGTTTGAACGCGACGACCATCAACGCTTCCCATCTCGCGCGCGCATCGATGGAAGGTGTCACGCTTGGAATGAACTACGGATTGCAACGCCTTGCCAAACTCGGCGTGCGGCCCCGTGAAATCCGTGTTACCGGCGGCGGCGCCCGCTCATCCGTATGGCGTCAAATCATGGCTGATATTTTTGGCGTTCCGGTTGTCGCGATGAAGGAGGACGAAGGCGCGGCGCTTGGAAGCGCAATCCAGGCCGCCTGGTGTGTTGCCAAAAGGGAAGGCCGGAAAACGACGCTCGCCGAACTTGCATGCAAGAGCGTCGCCGTTGAGGAGGCGAGCCGCGTCCAGCCCAATCCGGAAAATGCGGCTATCTATCGCGAACTCCAACGCCGTCAGGATGCAATCAGCGCAAGCCTTTGGCCTCGTTGAATGGAGCGGCTCGCGGTATCGCCCATCAATACTAGCATTCGCTCATTTTATAAAAATATTCACTCGTCACAAAGATCACGTTTTTGGTTGAGCCTTTTTCGCCAATTTTCCGATTCTGAAACTCCTCTTCACCGCCATGTTTTCAAAGAAGTTATCCTCCCTCACTGCGTTCTTGGTTTTCAGTTTGGTTTCGAGCGCCGCTGATATTGAGCCCATCGCTCCGATCAACGCGCCATTCCCAATGCCCCAGCTTCAACGTCCAGCCGTGCCAACTCGCGAATTTAATATACGCGATTACGGCGCGATTGAGGCTGCCGAGGCGGGTGTTCCTGATGCGATTACGTCTTCGACGAATTTGGCTGCCGCCACTGCCAATGCAAAAAACTCTGCTGCCATCAAAGCCGCCATCACTGCGTGTTCAAGTGCCGGTGGCGGGCGTATCATCATCCCTGCGGGACGCTGGCACACGGGACCAATTCATCTGCATGGCAACATGGCGCTGCACCTTTCCGCCGGGGCTGAGGTCGTCTTCAGCGACCGCATTGAAGATTACCTGCCTGTCGTTCCCGTCCGTGTTGGTGGCATCGAGCTGCTCAACTATTCGCCGCTCGTTTATGCTAAGGATTGCGAAAACATCGCCATCACCGGCCCCGGCAAACTCAACGGCAACGCACGGGCTTGGTGGGGCTGGAAAAAGAAGGAAACAAGGGAAATCTTCCAGCTTCAGGCTCGCGGCATACCGCCTGAAAAGCGCATCTACGGCACGCACGAAGCGGCGATCCGTCCGAGCTTTGTCACCTTCTACAATTGCAAAAATATCCTGATGGAGGGCTTCACTATCGGCAGCGGCCCCAACTGGACGATTCATCCCGTTTATTGTGAAAATATAATTATCCGTCGCGTCCATGTGCTTACCGACGGTCCAAACAACGATGGCATAGACCCGGATTCCTGCCGCAATCTGCTTATTGAACATTGTGTCTTCGATACGGGCGACGACTGTGTGGTGCTAAAATCCGGATACAATGAAGATGGCTGGCGCGTGAATCGTCCCTGTGAAAATGTGGTCATGCGTCACTGTTCCAGCAAGCGCGGCCACGGCGGCCTCGTGATCGGCAGTGAAATGTCAGGCGGTGTTCGCAATGTTTACATGCATGATTGCTACTTTGAGGGCACTGATCGCGCTGTCCGCATTAAATCGCGCATCGACCGCGGAGGTGTCGTCGAGAACATCTGGACTGAAAATCTCCGTGTGAGAAATATGAAATACGAAGTTGTCATTCTCAACATGGACTACAGTGCCGACCGCAATACCACGCTCAAGCCGGTGCCTCCTGTTTTCCGCAATATTCGTTTGAAAAATATCACCGCCGATGGCGCGCCTGTCGCCATTCGCATCACTGGCTTGGAATCGCAGTCCGACGCCATTCGCGACATCACATTTGAAAACATGGAAATCAAGTCCACTCAGGGTGTGATTGCCAGATATACAAAAAATCTTTCTTTTAAAAATGTGAAACTTGCCGTCACCAAAGGTCAGCCTTACCAATTGGTTGATTCGCAGGGTGCAACGATTGATGGCAGGCAGTTTGGCCGCAAAACGAAATGATTGGTAGTTGAGTTGGAACAACGCGTCCGATGTTCCTCCTGCCTTCGCTGTTTCTTTTGTCTTTTCTCGATACTCCTCTTTGCCGGCTTAAAACGCCGAAGAACCTGCGAAGCCCCTCGGGACAGGGCCCGTCAATACTCGCAAAGCATCCTTTCGCTCGCGAAACGTTGCCGCTCCTACTTGCCAACGTCGCTGGTGCGCTCGATTTTCACGTTTTCCTGTCTCAGGTTTTGGACGTGTTCGATGAGATTGTCCTTTTTGACACCGCCGAATTGGCAGTTGCGCACGGTGATGTCACTGATAGGCGCTTTTTCGAGACCCCGCAGGGTGATGGCGCGGGCACTGGATTTGCTGGTCAGGTTTTCGATGACGACGTTGCGGAGAACGGGGATGTGGTCGCCGCGCGCGCCTTCCTCATAGTTGAAATCAGCATGGATGACGGCGTCGGCAACGCGGCCAACACGAATGTTGCGGGCATGGATGTTCTCAATCACGCCTCCGCGAACGGCGTTGGTCTTGAATCGTAGGGCACGGTCAAGGCGAGGGCTGTCCATCTCGCAGTTTTCGATAAACACGTTGCGACAGCCGCCGGAGATTTCGCTGCCGATAGTCACGCCGCCGTGGCCATCCTTGAAGGTGCAGTTGCGGATGATGATGTTTTCGGAGGGAACATTCACGCGGCGTCCGTCGTTGTTGCGTCCGGACTTGATCGCGATGCAGTCGTCGCCGGTGTCGAAGCTGGTATTTTCAATGAGGACGTCGGTGCAGGACTCGGGGTCGCAGCCGTCATTGTTTGCGCCGTGGGAGACGATGGTGACGCCGCGAATGGTGACATTACGGCAGAGCACGGGGTTGATCTCCCAGAAGGGAGAGCGGAGGATGGTGACGCCTTCGATGAGAATGTTCTGGCAGCGATAAGGTTGGATAAAGGGGGGGCGGATGTATTCGTGAAGGCCGTAGATGCGCTGGCGTGGGTCTTGCTGCTCGATGGGCATTTGGGCTTCGCGCATGAGGCGGTTGCGGCTGGCGCGGGCCAATGGTTCCTTGGGTTTGGTTTTGCGGTCAAGGAGGACCCAGCCCCACCAGTTGTCGTAATCGGCGGCGCCGTCGAGGATGCCTTTGCCGGTGATGGCGATGTTTTGCTGTTCGTAGGCGTAGATGAGAGGGGAGAAATTCATGAGTTCGACGCCTTCCCAACGGGTGAAAACGTTGGGCTGATAGAGGCGCGGGTCGGGGATGAACTGGAGGGTGGCGCCTTCTTCGAGGTGGAGGTTGGTGTTGCTTTTCAGATGGATGGGGCCGGTGAGCCAAGTGCCGGCGGGGATGAGGACGGTGCCGCCGCCGCCGGCTGCGCAGGCATCGATGGCGGCGCGGATCGCGGCGGATGCGTCGGATTTGCCATCGGCGGACGCGCCGTAATTGGTTATTGGATACACGCGGTCGGGGAAGGCCGGCGGCTTGATGCGGGCAAGTATGGCGGGGTAAACCGACAGCCACGGGTCGTCGGAACTTTTGGTTTTCGATTTCGGATTTTGGATGGATGAGGACTTGTCGATGGTTTTGGCGCCGTAGCGGAAGTCGGGAGGCGGGGGGATGGAGGTAGCGGGAGTGTCGATTTTGAGGAGGCGGTCCATCTCGATGCCGGCAAAGACGAAGGGGCCGGTGCCTTTGTTGTCGTTGTTTACGATGGGTTCGCTGATGTAGTAGGCGAAGGAGCCGTCGCGTTTGTTGCCGGGGCCGAGGCCGGCGACTTTGCAGCATTGGGTGAGGACGAGGGAGCCGTCGGGATTTTCGCGGATGAAGTGTTTAAGAATGCCATTCCAAGCTTTTTCGGCGGCGGCGTGGAAGGCGGCGCGGTCGGAGAGCCAGTTGTTGTTGATGGCCTTGGCGAGTGTGTAGGTGAACATGCACGAGGCGGTGGCTTCGAGATAGTTACCTTCGCGGGTACCTTGATCGGTGACTTGCCACCAGAGGCCGGTGGTGGGGTCTTGGTGTTTCACGATGCCGTCAGCGAGTTTTTGAAGGATGGCGGTGATTTTCGGCCGGGCGGGGTGGTCGGCGGGGAAGTTGTCGAGGACATCAACCAGAGCCATGCCGTACCAGCCGATGGCGCGGCTCCAGAAATTGGGCGAGAGGCCGGTGGTTTTGTCAGCCCAGGGTTGTGCGTGGGATGAGTCCCAGCCGTGGTAGTAGAGGCCGGTTTTCGCGTCGTAGGCGTGTTTGTCGATGAGGAGGATTTGGTAGGCGATATCGTCGAAGGCGGCGCGTTTTTCGGAAGCGGGGGCAAAGTTGGCAGCGTAATCGGTGTAAAAGGGCGCGCCCATAAAAAGGCCGTCGAGCCACATTTGGTGCGGGTAGATTTTTTTGTGCCAGAAACCGCCTTCGCTAGTACGCGGATGGACGGTGAATTGGTGGCGGAGGATTTTTATGGCGGCGAGGTAGCGCGCGTCCTTGGTGGTTTTGTAGAGGGTTTCGATGGCGCGTCCGGGGGCAATGAAGTCGATATTGTAGTCTTCGAGCTTATATTTGGCGATGGTAACGCTGCCGTCGGCGTTGGCGGTAATGAAGGAGTCGGCGGTGCGACGCACAAAGTCGAGGTAGCGGGGCTGACCGAGACGGGTGTCGAGGTTGAGGAGGGAATTGAGAAAAAGGAAATTGGCGTAATCCCAACTCGCACCAGATTCGGCGTTGAAGCGTTTTGCGGGTGCGAGCGCGGCCACGCGGCTGTCTGCGAAGCGGACGGACCAAGCGAGGGGAGTTTGCGCAAGAGCGGCGAGGCAGAGCGCAAAAGACAGGGGATAGAGAACGAAAGACAAAGAGTGGAGGAGCGATGGTGGCGGGCGGTGGGTGGGCTTCATGATCGGTGTGATGGCTGAGGTTAAAAAACGGAGTATTTGGGACGTCTTGGAATCATGCGGTTGCGTTGTGCGGGACAATGGTGCTTCGTATTCGGGACAGGGCGAAAGGTTTGATTGTTCGGACTGTCCGCTTCGTTGCCTTTTGGGAGATGTCGGCCGGACCGCTGTATTTCGAGAACTTGGTGTTGTTCGGCGGTGGCAGTTCCGACTTGGCGGTCACGGGAACAGACGATAGAAGGCGGAGAAGTGGCGGACGGGGTTCATGGGGGCGTATGAAATCCAGCCGTCATGTGATTTTGAAAATGAAGCCGCTGGCAGTCATGTGTTTTCCGCCTTGGGCGGCGGTAAAGAGGTATTCGGGAGCGCCGTCTCGCATGAGGATTTGCGGACGCTCAAAGCGCCCGTAGCGGCTCAGATGCCGGGGCGCGGGCGGCTCATTGAGGTTGTAGGCCGCTGCGCTGCCGTAGGCGATGAGGGGGCGCCCGAAATGAATGCCGTCCTTGGATTCAAGCAGAAGGCCGGCAAAATGGTCGTAAATACCCATGTCGCGGCAGATAAGTTTTTTGACACCGTCCTCGCTCCAAACAAAAGCATCCTCGACCTGCTTGTTGTTTCCAAGCGGCGCAAAATTGAGGATCGGGTTTGCGTCGTGCTTCTTGAAGGGGCCTTCGGGCTTATCCGCGATGGCGAGTCCGTAGCGACGGTTGCCGCGGATGCGCGTGCCGGGGGGCGCCCCGAAGTATTCCTCGCGCTTGAGCGCCTTGTAGTAGAGCCAGTATTGGCCGTTGTCATGCCTGAGAACGGCGGGATTGGTATTGCATAGGTCGTCCCATGCGCTGGCGGGGCCAGGCTCGAGAAGCGGTTCGTCGCAGCGGGTCCAGGGTCCCGCGGGGTTTTTTGCGACGGCGTAGCCGATGCGCTTGCTGGCCAGCTGCCCGTCCGAGGTACCCATGTAGTAAAGGTGGTATTTTCCGTCGAAAAAATGGATGCTCGGGTTGTGACAGGTGCTGGCATCGAAATGTCCGGCGCGAGGTGTGAGAATGGTGCTGGCGAACTCAAAAGGCCCCTCAGGCGAGGCGGCGGTGGCGTGCGCAATTTCACAGCGATTGATCCAGCCGCCCATCCCGTATTTGGCAGGCCAGCGCGAGTAATAAACATGCACGCGGCCCGAGCCGCTCGCATCGTAGATGGGGCTGTTGCACCATACGTAATAATTCTCAGTTTCGAGGATACGGTGGAGCGGGCGGAGCCGGCGGCTTAATCTGGAAATGTCGGCTGCCGGATATGGCAGTGAATATGCGGCAGAGGCGGCGGCAGCAACGGCGAGCCTGGACTTGCCGATGGCAAACGCGCCCCCGGCCAGCGCCAGCTGGCCGAGAAACTGTCTGCGCGAGGATTTCATGCGACTGGTTGTGGTTGGATAAAAATCAATATGGCAGAGCGGGCCGAAGATGGCGGCGTGTTCGCAGGGGCGTCGCGATCATGGCATTTTGTTGAGGCCTTCGGAACGCACGGTCCAACCGGCGTTTTTCGGGAAGCCAGGGGCGTCGCCTTCGGGGGCGGTGTCGTAGCCGGCGGCCATAAGCGCGACGGCGCCCAGGAAGGAGGCGTTGAAGGGCATGTAGGCGGGGCAGCCTCGGGGTTCCTTGGGGCGGCGGACGTAGCCTTGCGGCATGAAACGCGCAGAGGGGGCGTCATTGGTCACGATGTCAACGGCGGCTTGCGGGTCGCCGAGGCGCGTGGCGGTCATCGCTCCAAAGCCCATCGCCCAACTGTTCCAGCGTTTGGGGTTGCGCTGGTGAATGGCATCAAAGGTGGTTTTCATGATTTTGGGATCGATGAGGGGCGTTTGAGGCACGCAGCCGAGGGCGTAGATTTGGGACGTGGCGCCGCGGTTGTTGGGCTCGGTTTCGATTTCGATATACCGGCCTTCAACAATGGTGGGCGTGGCAAGTTTTGCGAGGACGTCGGCCCAATGCGCATCGGGGGCGAGGCCGAGGCGTTCGCGCCACTGTTGCGCGAGGTGCAAACCCCAATACCAGAGGGCAAGTTCAAATGTGGGGTTTTGAGTTTGGTCTTCCTTGGAGGCTTCGCTGGAGGCTTTGAGCGGGGGGCCGAGAATGTAGCGTTTGGTGGCGGTGTCGTAGAAGGCGTAGCTGGCGAGGTAATCACCGGTTTCGAGGACGATGTCTTTGTATTTGGCGAGGGCGGCGCGGGCGTCGGCGGGCGATCTCGTGGCAGCATCGCGATAGACGAGTTCGCAGAGGTATATGGGGTTGGGATGATTCCAGATGATGAAGGGGTTTATGCCGCCGGGGGTGGGGCGTCCGTCGGGACCTGCCATTTTGGGCCAGCAGGCGCCTTTGTAGCCTTTTTCGGCAGCGTCGGCTTTGGCGAGGGGGAGGACTTGTTGATACCATGAGAGGCCTTTTTCCAAAAGATCGGTATGGCCCCATTGATAGAATTGGGCGGAATGGATGAAATAGACTTCGGAGTTGTGCTTGCCAAACCATGTTGGGGTGACGAGGCCGCATTCGGAGGGCGGGAAGATGCTCGCGTAGTTTACGCGGACAACGTAAAGGGACTGGATGGTGCGGCGTTCGAGTTCGGGGGCGCGTGAGTTGGTGCTGGCAGAAAGATCAATGATGCCGCCCTTAGTCCAAAATTCGCGCCAGGAAGTGACGCTGGCTTTGGTGATGTCGGCGAAGGAGGGTAGTGCCGTGGCGGGTTTGTCGGCGGCGGCGAGCGTGGCGGCGGGCGTGACGTTGACGGGGCGCGTGGGTTCGGCAGTGGCAGGGGTGAACTCGCAGGTGAAGGCGAGCTGGCCGCCTCCGGCAGAGCGGGGGGCGAGGCGGAAGTCATGCGGGGCAGCTTCCGTGAGGTCGGCGAGGCCGTCCCAGGCGAGTTTTACGTTGCAGGTGGCGGCGTCGATGGTGCGGGTGAGTTGCGCGGATTGGGCGCTTTGCGCGGTGATTTTGGTGGTGTGTGCGTCGGGTTTGTTCCAGATGAGCGGGGGATTGTTTTTGCTGGCTGCAAAATCGTAAGCGTAGGGGAAGCGAATGCGGAGCGCGAGTGTGCCATTTTGGAGGAGGGGCGAGCGGATGCGGGCGGTCATCATGCTGCGTTCGGGGTGGGCGGCGGTGACGACTTCGACGGTGTGGCCGTCGAGGAGGTAGCGACTGGTGACGATGCCAGTCCAGAGGTCGAGGGTCTGGTCGATGGCCGTGAGGTCGCCGAGGGTGAGTTCGCGGTTTTGATAGAGAAAGCTGAATTGTCCAAGGGGAAGCGGGTGCGGGTTTTCGCGGAAATATTTTCCGGCGGGGCTTTTTTCGAGGGCGATGTAGGGGACCTGGCGTCCGTGGACGTTGTAGTTTTTGGAGGCGTCTTCGAGTTTGTGGCCTTCGGGGTTGGGGAAATCGTGCCAAGCCCAGGCGGCGAGAGTATAGATGGGGACGCCTTTGGTGTGGTGAAGTTTGTCGAAGCATTGAAGGCCGGTGGCGTCGACGGTGAACGCGAAGTCGCCATTGCCGACGCTGAGTGAGGCCTCGGGATCGACGGTGGTGATGCGGGGATTATGACGCGTGACGACGGCGTGGCGATCTATGGTGGCGGCGGGCGCGATGAGCCCGGGAGCGAGCGCAGAAAGGATGCAGGCGGATGCGAAGGTGCAGAGCAAAGGACGTTGATTCATGATGCGTTGCTTTGTTGGATGTGCTGGAGAGGTAAGAACTATGCCACGAGAATTTGACACGACCCGGAACGCAGCGCGATAGCGCCACGAATCTGACAGTCGGGATACCGAAATGACCGGATGTTCTAATATTAACTATTAGGCATCCCTCCGCACGGTCGGGCCTTCCACCCATCGGCTTGGAATTGTGATGAGCGAGGGGATTTCGGGAACCCCGCGTTCGTTGCGATGGAGCATGGCCACGACACTTTCAACGGCGCGCGCGCCGATGAGTGCGGTTCGTTGCTCGAGGCCGGCGCAGGGCACATGCTGGCGAAGTGTATTGAGGCAGAAAAAACCGTGCGTTCGCGGCACGCTCGCGCCGCCCGCCCGCATCCACTCGATAGCCTCGCTCTGATGCCCGATAACGACATCGGGATTATATTTGGAAAACCATTTTTTGAAATTGTCCTTTGTTATTTCATCCTCCACGAGCGGTGGCACGGGACGTTTTTCGGGGTTGGAATTCTGAAAGGCCAGAAATGCGCCCTGCCAGCGACCAAGCAACCGCTCGTCAGTGTGCCTGTGCATGAACAAGCCGGGCCGTTTGTATCCGCGTTCGCGCAATTTTTGCAGTCCTCTCACGAGCGAGCGATAGTGGTCCGGGCAGATCGAGTGCAGGGCGGGCTTGCGGATCGAATAATCGGTGTAAACGCCCGCAAAGCGCGTCCAGTCAAGTCCCGAGAAATCCGGATCGCCCCAAGCCGGCAGGATCACGATGCCCTGGATGCCGCGCGATTCGAGTATCTGATTCAGGCGGGACATGCTCACCCCGGTTTTACCGGAGGAGGTGAACGATTCGGTTTTGAAACCGAGGCTTTGAGCGCTTTCCATCGCGCCGCGTGTGATTTCGCAATAGAATTTTTTTGCATACTCGGGCCGTCCTGGCTCGTCGAGTGTCAGCAAGGCAATGACTCCGCGAAAGGTATTGCTGCTGGAACGGCGCAGTTCCGACATGACCGCTCCGGCGAGAGGATTGATTCTATATCCGGCTGCCTCGGCGGCTCTTCGGATGCGGATCGCGGTTTCGGCTTTTACGCAATCCGAGCCCCGAAGCGCCTCGGAAATGGTGGTGCGCGAAACACCGAGGGTTTTGGCAAGTGAGCGAAGGGTAGGCGCGGACATGGGCGGGTTGGTGGATGGTTTATTTTAAAGGAAAGCATGAATCGGACTGTCCGGCAAGCGGTTTATTGCGATACGGGAAACGAACCACATTCATTGAAGCATCTTGTTACGGCCCTTTCCATTCAGAATGCAAATCTAGTGATCCTTACTGATCCCAAAAAATATACTCACCCCGGCATGACATGCTCGTATCTCTTGGTTCGCGATGCATCACAACACCAAAAAATATCTAAACAAACACTTTGATTAAAGAAGCTGGATGACCCCCGCCTCCGGGTCGCATCTGTTATAACCGTCCCTCCTGAGTTTGCATCGCGGCAATTTCCAGAAAATTATTCCAATTAATGATAACCAAATAAAATCACACTATTATGAATACCACCATCGCGTCATTCTGTGTTTGTCGCCCGATTGCCCAAGTTTCGGCATTTCGCGGGCTGATAGTGGCTGCGGCCGTATGGATCGGCGCATTGAGCCCCGGCTATTCGCAAACAGTTTATTGGTTGAGCGGTAGCGCGGGTGCCGTTGGCTCCAAGGAAAACCCGTCTGGCGCCATACGTTTGATAAAAAATGATGTGGTTATTCTTGATGCAGGCAAGGTTTCCGATGTTGTCGCATTTACTCCGTGGAATGCCATTTTACCGTCGTTTACGATCAGTTCGCTTGTGACAAACGGAGCAAACAGCACCTACTTGGGGTATAAGGATGGGGACGTGAGCCTTACCTATGCCCTCACGCCGTTTGCGAAGCTCGACCCGGCGAAGAGCTGGGTAGTTCCAGAACTGATGCCGTCGTTTTTTACTCAGGGCAATCCCGTGCGCATATCAGCCAAAATTCAACAGGATAATAAGGATACGCCTGATTGGATCAAGGCGGTGACTTCGGTCGGGATGAATACTTGGCCAATTTCATTGTATTCTTCCGATGCGTTGGATGCGGGCGGCAACGGCATTGTTCCGCGCATGGATATGCAAAATGCGGCATGGGCCATTCTCACGCCGTCGGATACAACCTCGCGAATCCAGTTGATGGACTATTATAGTGATTATGGCCCCATACCTGCCGGCGGAACTCGGACTGTTGGCAACTATTCGATGATAACCTTGGAGCACATTATCTTTTATGGGGGGCGCAGCCAGGGCAACGGCGGGGCGATCGATTTTCGCCGGGCCACAGACGGCCACTCCTCGCTGGCCTCGGGTAATCGCGCCACGGTGCAGATTAAAGGAGATGTGGCCTTTGTCGGTAATTCGGCGAAAAACCTTGGTGGCGCAATCCAAGGTCAGGAGTCGCTTCAATTTGACGGCAACGCCTATTTTGTAGGCAACATTGTCGGAGCTGACTACAGCCAGCCGGATGGCGGCTTGCTTGTATTTAATACGGGCGGCGGCAGCAGCTACGTTGGCAATGGTGGCGCCATTCGCGCCGGTTCCGGAGGCGATCAAAATCTTATCTTTAACAAGGACGCAATTTTCGTGGCGAATCTGGCAGGCGACATGGGAGGCAGCATATCCATCCATAACGGCACCAATCTTCGTTTCAACGGCAAGACCGTGTTCATGGGCAACATGTCCGGCCTCTATATGCAGCAAATGGCGACTCGTGGCGGCGGCAATGGCGGGGCCATTGTTTTTGGAGATACTGGAAACAAGGCATATTTTGCAGGGGAAAGTTATTTCATCGCAAATGCGGCGGGTGGATATGGCGGCGCGTTGAGTGGCGGCCATTCGAGCAATGTCACCCAGAATTCCTTCTTTTATTTTACGGCAAATGCCCTTTTTACGGATAACATTTCCGGCTACAATCCCACGACAACCACGGTAGTCAGCTCAACGAGCGGCCAGGCAAAAAATGGCGTGTTCACACCTCCCGCCAACATCACTACGGGCACCGGTATCACCAGTGATGGCTTTTGGTACGGTGAAGCAGTTGTCAATGTCTTGTCTGGCACCAACAAAAGCGGGCAGAAAGACTACGGCTCCAAAGTAAGAGGAGGGGGTGCAATCATGACATTGGGCGAGCGGCTGCTTTTCTCTGAAGGCGCGGAGGCGACATTCCGGCGCAATAGCACCAATGGCTCTGGCGGGGCAATCCTCACTTTCGCCAATCAGACTGCGAACAACGGCCCGACCGGGTATCTCACCGGCATCGCCACGGCGTTTTTCGATAACGCAACGTTTACCGGTAACGTAGCCGTCATAAATGGCGGTGCCATCATGGCGGGCACGTATGGTACGGCGAGATCTGATATATGGACCTTCAGTTCGACCAACAACTCTGCGGCGTCGGTGTACTTTGGTAAGGCCGGCCTCGGTTCTACGCTCACGATGAATGGCAATATTTCTTACAGCAAACCGGTTGTCTTCATTACCAGCACGAATATAAGCGCGAGCGGTTCCGTTGTCATTGCCACCGGCACAAGTGTCAAAACGGCCAATGGCACAACAGTGGACGAAGTTCCGGTGATGGGCGGCGGCGCGGTCTTTGCCAATGGCGGGCTTTACGTCGAATCCCTGTATTCATTCAGGAATAATCAGACGGGCGGTAGCGGCGGCGCGCTCCTGATCGGCTCCGGCACGACGCCTCAACTCATAGCGGGCAGGCAGGGATCGCCTTACGCCTTGATTCTCAATCCGTTGGATTGGAAAAATGCGGGGACCTATTCCAAGGCAGGCGACTGGGCTTTGTTGCAGAATAATGTGGCCGTCTATAACGGTGGCGCCATCGGCTCTTATGACGGTGCCAAGCTTTATATTGGTTCCGGCGCCAAATTTCTCGAGAACTATGCTGGCGGGCAAGGCGGTGCGATTGCCATGGGGCTGACTTCGGGAGCTATTCCGGGGAGCGCTTCGATTCCCGCCTCATCGATTGACGCACCGCTTCTCGATCTTCGCGCTCGGACGGGCGATATTATTTTCCAAGGCAATCGTGCTGGTGTGGCGGTGGACACATCAACCGTCGATTTTGGTAAAATACTCGATCCCTCCATCTCTGGGGACGGGACAGGAACCGCCGGATATATGACTGTGAACACAACGTCGGGTCGAAAAAATGATATTTATGTGGGCAAAGGCGCGATCACCGGAACAGCCACTATTGCCGGCACGATCAATATGGATGCCTACAAGGATATGAAGATTTCTTTGAATGGCGGCATTGAGATGGATCATAGCGGAACAAAGAACCTTGTTGTTAAAATCAATACCACCCCCTACGTCTCGACAACTTCCATAGGTGGCACTTCAGCAACAACAGGACTTCTTGCCGATAGCGGCACGATGCCGGTTGGCTTGGTGGTATTTGACAATGCCGGCGCGGATATCGAGGGTGTCACCACCATCGGCAACGGCATACTTCGCATCCAAGGCACCTCGAATAATCTGCATTGGGGCACAGGCACGAGTACCACGCGTGCGGGCACAAAGTTCGAACTGCAAGGCCCCGCCTCGCTCGAGGCCAACGCTACCATCAATGCCAACACGATTCTCATTGGTGCCGGCGCCACTCTTCGCGTTCTCGGAAGCAGCGTCGGCGCAGGCGTCCTCTCGCTCAACGCCGGCGCGGGCGGCGTCACCTATTCTGGTTCGGTGAATCTTGCAGGCAATGGCCGCATCAATACCGGTGTTTCCGGACTTGCTTCCGTTTCCTCCGTTACCGTCGGCGATTTCGGGCACGCGGCGGCGCAAACGCTGACCATCGGACAGAATGTCTCGGTGCTTGCTGGCATCACGTTTGCCAACAACGCAAAGCTGACCGTGGGTTTGTTCGACGGAGGCAGCGACCTGCTGCGCGCGGACTCCATCACTCTCGGCTCCAGCACTCGAATCAGCCTGAGTTCGGTGGCACAGGGTCTCTCGTTTAATTTGGCGAGGGCGGACAGTGCCATTGCTGGAAGCACCGTTTTTGCGCTTGATTACAAGGGCACGGATCTCGCCGCCATGGTTGTGAATCCCCGCTTTACGGCGAACGCCTATATTAGCGGCAACGACATCCTTTTGGATTATACGACCACCAACAAACTCCTCGCTTGGAATGCGGCAAGTGGCGTCTGGACTTCCGTGGCTGCCAATTGGGCAGGCGGCGATACCAAATACGTGCTCGGGGACGCTGTGGTCTTTGACGCCGCGCATTCCGGCAGTGTCAGTGTAAATGAAAACGTCGCCGCGTCCGGGATGAATGTGACCGGTGATTACACCTTTGGCGGACAATATGGCATCACCACGCAGGCTTCCGCATGGGGCGGCGGCGCGGCTCCGACGCAGGCGGATGGACGCCTCACCATGAGCGGTACGGGCAAGATGCTGACACTCGCCAACGCCCAGGCGGGCCAGCGCAACGAATTTATGAGCGGCATTTTAATCACCGGTGGTACCGTTGCAGCAGGCACCGAAGCCCAGCTCGGCTCGGCCCTCAGTCAGATTGTATTTTCAAACAACACGAACAATGGCGCGGCGCTCCTCGTCACCAATACGATGATTCTCAACGGAGCCTCCAGCCTCCAGTCCCAGCGCCTCAATGTCGCAACGGGTAACTTCGCCACCATCGCCACAACCGCCTCCGGAGCGCTGTATGTCATCAACAACACGGTTGTGGGAACCGGCGGCGTGATTAATGTCGAGGCGGGCTCCAGGCTCAATCTCAACGCGCAAGGCAGCATGTCGTTCTTGAATAATACGGCTGCCCAAGGTGGCGCGCTCGCTTTGGCTGCCAGCTCCACGGCCAGTATTGATGTGGCTTCGGACAAAACCGTGATGTTCGGCTTGCAAGGCGACCGCACTCTCAACACATCGGCTAACACCAGTGCCGCGGATTCCATTTATGGCGCTGCCGGCTCGATGATAGAAAAGAAGGGGGCGGGCACACTCTCGATCAATTCCAACAGCTCAGGCTTCCACGGCACCCTGAATGTGAATGAAGGCAGAGTCTTGCTTGGCGAAGGTTCGGTGTTCGGCTCGTTGACAAGCCATATCAATGTTCGCAACGGCGCCCTGTTGGGGGGGGGGGGCACGATTGGCGGCAATCTTCTTGTGGATGGCGGCAAGCTGTCGATTGACGGCGGGCAGGCATTTGATCGTTCCTCTTGGGGGACGGCTCAGACGCTTACGATCGTGGGCGATTTTGGCCTGAACAATGCCTCGTTGCTCTACAATGCCGTGGTCAACAAAAGCAATGAATATAGTATTGACCTCATTCAAACGCACGGTCCGGTCAGTATTTCAGGCTCCACAAAATTCGACTTCAACAGGCTCTCAACCGGACTCGCGTCGCTCATCGATTCGGGCTCCTCGGCCATCACATGGGCGGCCACTGCCGGCGGGGTTACAAGCGGCAGCATCCACTTGTCGGGCACGTTTGTAACATCGTCGGGCAGCAGTTACGCGATCATGCTGCTCAATTCCAACACAGCTTGGAATGGCCCGACTTTCGTTACTTCGCATACCGGTGCCACCTCTGAAAACTTTATTACATCCACCAACTTTGTAATAAGCAAGGGAGGCGTCAATCTTGACGCGTCGCGTTATGAAATCGAGGTCGGGTACAATCTGATTAATTCCCTTTACGTCGTTGACACGTCAGGTGCCATCACCGGTACGGTCGGGGCGGTGGTGAGCCAGACCAATTTCTACGACGCTTCAAAGCTCGTAATGAATACGTTCGTCAACAACATGAAGCTTTATTGGACGGGCGAATCCGGCACATTATGGAACACCTCCAGCAATAATTGGTACATCCCGAAAGCGACCTCCGATAAGACTTTTGCCGACGGTGACAGTGTTGTCTTCGGTGCCACAGGCAGCAATGGAATTGCATATGACAACAACGATGCGGCCCTGCGCTCTGTAAACGTCGATATGCTTGCCGCTTATGTGGCGGATCTGACTGTTACGGGAACAGGCAACTGGACGTTTGTCGGCGGTGTGATTGCCTCCAACGCGGGCGCCAACAACTACAGGGACGCGGATCGCAATGACCTCAGCACCGGCCAGTTTGTGCTCGACGAATCATTCACCGGCACCGTTACCCTCGCAAACAATGGTGGCATTTCGTTCAACGGAGCGTATGTCACCACAGGATCGACGACAAAAAAATTGAATAATGTTGAGATTCGCAACGGCACGCTGCTCACGTCTGCAGGCAGGCTGAATGAAAATTCAGTTCTGAACAACAGCACCCTGATATTCAACCAGACTTCGAATGAAACCCTGAAAGCCATCGTGACGGGAACCGGCGATATCATACAGACAGGATCGTCCACTCTGACTGTGAATGAAGAAAGCGGTGTCAGGGTAAAAAATTACCGGATCCTTCAAGACAGCAAGTTGCAGATCAATACGGGCGGCATGACGCTTACAGGCACGCTTGCCATCAATTCCGGCGCGCAGCTTATGATAAGCGATTATGTGATTATGGACACGCTGTTGAACAATGGCGCATTGATGAAGAGTCCTGTTGACTCCGATGGCCAAAAAGCTCCGGACACCAGCTTGAAAATCAGAGACCCTGGCGTTCGTGACACTTCCATTTATGTCATGGGCAATTATCATAGTGATGGCGGCACAGTTGTCTTGAACACCTATCGGGACGCGATGCTTGTCAATAATGTCGTTGTCACCGGAAATTCAAGCGGCACCAGCTTTGTCGCTGTCCGCAACATCACTTCGTTGGATTCAGCTTCGACTAATGTCGGATTCCTCGGCACAGGAACCTTCTTTCAGCCCGCCGGCTATCCTGCCACTGTCAATACGATGGCGCAGAGCAAACGCGATACGATCATCTTCAGGACGCTTGGAGGGCAGCATGACCTGCAATTGATCATGGACTGGAATAACAGCATTCTTCCCAGTGCGACGGTCAACTCCATTGTGCCATTTTCGACCCTGATCACTAAAACTGACGAGGTCGTCTCGACTGTCGAAAAGATTATAACTATAACTTCGAGCGGAACGCTGGAAACGAGCACAACCACCTCAGGAACCACCTCGCTTTCCTCCGGAACAAACACTGCGCATTATTATAATAAGGATGGTTCGATTGCCATCATTGGAAGCAGCGGGACCACCGTTTTGGGTTCAGGCACTGTCGTTAGCAGCGGCACTACGGTCGCAAGTGGCACCATCACTGTGGTGAATCGCAGCGTGGTAACCGGCACCGTTGTTGTGACCGAGCTGCAGACTACTTATGGCCCGAGTGAAATCGATTATAGCGAGTCGCGCGACAATTACAAATTGGTCAAGGGCAAGGACGGCAACTGGTATTTCCGCAATGCCAGCATCGCTCTTCAGAATACCGACCTGCCCATGATGGGGGCTGCTCCCATCATGGCCGACGTAATCGGGCAAGGCAGCGTCAGGGCGTTTTATAAACACATCAACGCGCGGCACGATGATCTCCGGAAGGGTTGGTCCACATGGGCCAATTACACCCACAGTGAAGACCGCCTTCGCCAGGAATATTACGCCAATACCATGATCAAGCAGGATATCTTCCAAGTGGGGGCCGATTATACCTTCGGAAAGGACGGCAAAAAGTTCAGTCTGGTTCCTTCGATCAACTTCGGCGGCGCGTATGCCTATACAAGCGCCAAGGCCACGCGTGATGAAAGCTCCGCCAATCTTCAGGATCTGTTCAACCAAGCTGACAAATCAACACTCTCGGCAAATATCAACACACTCACAGGCTACGCGTCCGCCCGCTGGTGGCGTTTTTATCTCGATATGCTTCTCCAATACAGCCCCGATGCGAAGTATAAGGCAGAAATAGACAGCAGCGTCCCGTTTGATCTCAATGGCAGTGTAAAAGGCTCGCGGCTTGGAGCCTCCGCAGAGTTCGGCATCATTATCACGCCGGCAGGGCTCGGCCAGCTTGAAATCTACGCGCAGGCGACCGGCCAGAAACATGACTTTGGCAGCATATCCAGGATTTCCGAGCCTGTTGATTTGACCAATGGTGAAGGCTATAACCCTATTTACGATCCGAATTCCGCGACCGGACGTCGTTATCATTTCACCGCGCCAACCACGTTCCAGGCCGAAGGCGGGCTGCGTTGGGGATCGCATCTCAAGATTAATGAAGCTTTCGCCGTCCGTCCTTGGGCCGGACTTGCTTATGGCCGCATGATAAGCAGCGACTATCTTATCTATGTGGACGATGAGAGCGTTCGCAATGACATGCGTGGAAACTATTACACCTTCCAAGGTGGCGCGAGCGCGCTAATCGGGCGAAACTGGCAAGTTTACCTCACGCTGGGGTGGACGAACGGCGCGCCAAGCAATAATTATACACTCTCTTCGGGAGTGAATTATCATTGGTAATTTATTAAAAAAAAGACACGTCCTTAATTACTAAAACTCAAATCGATCAAATATTATGGATACAACCAACAATGCCCTCGGGAGTTTTCTTTCCAGATGTAAGCTTGGCGCCTTCCTGTTTATTTTCATCTGGCTGAGCACTGGAGCCGCATTGGCTCAAAGCACGGCTGGCAATGGCTCTATTTATGGGCGCATCTTTGATGCTGACACCGGCAGGTTCATGCAGAACGCCGAAATCACGATTGAAGGACGCACGGAAACAACCGTTTCCGAGCAAGGTGGCTTTTACGTTCTCAACAGCGTTCCTGCTGGGGAAATTACCATGGTGGTTAGCTACGCTGGTTATGTCACGCAAAAGCGCGCAGTCACTGTGACGGCAAGCGGCCGCATTGCCGTGGATTTCGAGATGCGCCTGATGCCCAGCTCGTTGGGCGCGCCATCTGACGTGTCAGCAGACGCGAAAAAAAGCGATGTGATTGTGTTGGACAAGATCACAGTCACCACAGAGCGCGCCGGCAACGCCCGCGCCTTCATGGATCAGAAAAATGCCATGACTCTTTCGACCGTGGTGGCGGCCGATAGTTTTGGTACAGTGCAGAATGGCAATATCGCTGAGTTCCTCAAAAATTTGCCCGGTATCAGCGCCTTGGAAGACGATGTCACCGGCGAGGCCAGTGAAATCAGCATCGGCGGCATGGATCCGCAATATACAGGTGTCTATATGGACGGCGCACGCATGGCCAGTGGCGCAAAAGGCGCATTTGATGAAAGCTCTCGCACATTCCAGTTTGACCAGGTTTCGATCAATGGTGTTGAAAGCATCGAGATTCGCCGGACTGTAAGCGCAGATATGGACGGGGACGCGCCTGCCGGCGGCATTTCCATGCGCAGCAAAAGCGCTTTTGATCGAAAAAATGCGGTTCTGCTTTACGATATTTACCTGACGGGCAATTCTTTTGCATTGGATGCGAGCCGCACCGCAGGCGTTGATGATGGGAAGAGCCTTAAAATTCAACCCGGCTTTATCCTGTCATACTCGACCCCGCTTAGAGAAAATACGATGGGGTTGCTTGTGCAATTAAATGGTCAGACGGATTACAGGGAAAACAACCGCGCGACCAACAGCTTCGGCAGCAGTTATGTGAACAAAGTGACTTATCGCAACTCTCAGACCCAAAGCGAACGTTACAATGCCAGCATTCGTTTCGACTGGAAGATCAGCCCATTTGCCAAGATGTCCGCCCAGCTTGCCTATAATAAGAGAAATACGACATCTTTCAACCGCAACGTTTCTTTCAACGCCGGGACAAAAGGCAATGACAGCAATACGAGTAATTATCTTTTCTGGATGTCACAGGAAGATCAAGCTGCTACGAACGTTGGCGTTAATCAATCAGCCTCTTATAGCGACAGCCAAACCTATCAGCCCACTCTGACTTTTAACTGGAAACGCTATCGTTTCACATTTGATGCGATCGCTACATTTTCTTACTCCGAAGGTGCTAAAAATCCTTCGAACAATAAATGGTTTCCTCAAATTACGCTGCGCAGTAAAAATAGCAATGGCAGTGGAAATATCCTCTGGGGGCAGCGTGATGACCTGAGAAGCATGGAATGGTTCTTCTATCGCGGGGACAGATTTACAAAGGCCGTCAATCCGACTTATATGGAGCAGTTGGGACAAAACACATTTTATGGGCAGGACGGAACCAGATCGATTGTCGATCCTTTGGCAACGAGCAACAAACAGACCATACCGACGCTCAAGATGGATCTTCGCTGGGATGCCCCGACAAGAATGCCACTTTGGTTCAAGACTGGATTTAATGGAAGACAAAGTAAATTTGACGCATGGCAGCCGACAAATAGCAGCGGTGGGGCTCTTGCGAACCATTATCAATACGTTGGATCCAACATAGTTAAGAACGTCGGGCAAGGCGGCGGCTTCACAAACTCCGGTTATGATGCTTTATCGGGAAATGATAAAGATCCGGACGTTCCTTCGTTATCCTCGGATTACTATCGTTCGGCTTATCACTTTGATCCTCACTTTGGCGGGAATGTCACTGATTTGAACATCCCGCTTATCAATCAGACGCTTCTCTACTCCGCCTTCAAGAATCCAAGTACCAATTACTGGTTCTATCAAGATCCTGCTGATGCGGCAAATGGCCGCATTGCTGGCTATACGGGAAAGCGCGATCTTTCTGAGACAATGGCCGCAGGGTATCTTATGGGCGAAATCAGACCGCTCCCGCGCCTGATTTTCCAAGCGGGTTATCGCTATGAATATACTAATCAGGAATCGCTCACCTTGATTCCGCTCACTAAGGGGCAAACACACAACATACTCGGCACTGGTGGAAACTCCATTTACGAAACCACGGATCTCTTTATTGACACAATGTATAAAAGGGGTGAGCGCACAAAGATCACAAAAACTTATTCCTTCTGGCTGCCGAGCGCCGCCATGAAATATAATTTCACCCCAAACCTGACCGCGCACTTGGGCTATAGCGAAGGTTTTGGACGATTGGATGTCGAAAAGATCGCTGGCAATTGGAAGGTGAATGACTCGTCGCTGAGGGCTGATGCCCCGAATCCCAACCTAACCCCGGATCGTTTCAAGACCTATGCAACAAGCGTGGAGTATTATTTTGAACCGGCGGGCAGCTTCACCTTTACGTATACAATTCGCAAGTGGGACGGCGTATCATACGCGGCCATGCCTATTGATTCCAGCAATATAGATAATCCGTCTCCTGAGCTGGCCCAACTCATTGCCATGTATGGCCGCGACACAATCGAGACCTTTGTAAATAATAATTATGAGATTCGCATGTATCTGCCCGAGAGCTCGGACAACAGAATGATGCAAACCCTTGAATTTGGTTATCGTCAGCGCATCCCCGCAATTCCAGGCCTGCAGGTGGACGCCTCCTTCACTCGCAATGTGCCGAATTGGCGGAAGACGGGTGCGTCGTCGGCCCCCAAGATCGCCTCGGGCGGCGTCAGTTACAGCAACCGCAACTTTTTCGTGCGTGTGAGCGGCAATTGGCGGGACCGCTACTGGACCAATTGGAACGAAAGTTTGCAGACAGGCGCAGGCCAAAGCGCGCGTTTCACACTCAATCTCGAAATGAATTACCGCCTAAAAAAATGGCTTACCATATATTTCAGGGGCGACAATATATTGAATGAACCGACGGATGCTTGGACGATGTATTCGGACCTCCTTCGAGAAGAGACCTTTACCGGAGCAGCCCTTCGCCTTGGCATAAAAGGCGAGTTTTAAAACATAGGATGCCGTGGAAAAGGACCAGGCCCAAAGCTGTCCGGCCTTTTTCGCGGTTATGACTGCACGCTATTTGCCAGCTTGAGCAAATTGCTTTGCGCCTTGGTAGGTCAATAGGTTAAAGCCTCTCAATGGATATGAATAATTCATTCCTGCATGGATCAAAATCAACTGGCATTCGTTTTTTTTTATTCCTTGTCGCATTATTTTTGATCGTTTTGGCGGCTTATGGAGGCACCTTCCGATCTCCCTTTATTTTTGATGATGTGAAGTCGATCAAAGATAATGCCAGTATACGTCAGTGGAGCACGGCGCTGGCATCGGACCTGCATGCCGGCGAAACCGCCAGCGGGCGTCCGATTCTCAATCTCACGTTTGCCATCAATTACAAAATCAGCGGTTTGGATGTGTGGAGTTATCACGCGACCAATTTGCTCATTCACTTTTTGTCTGGGCTTGCGCTGCTTGGCATCGTGCGGCGAACCTTGCTGTTACCTGTTTTGCGCGAGCGTTTCGGCCCACCGGCCTTCATGCTTGGCTGGCTCGTTGCCGCGATCTGGCTCGTGCATCCATTGGCGACCGAGTCTGTGACTTACATCGTGCAACGCGCCGAATCGTTGATGGCCTTGTTTTATCTGCTGACGTTTTATTGTTTTATACGCGCCGTTTCGGTGGGGCAGGACGGGCAAAATGGGCGCAATATTCGTTGGTTGGGGCTTTCCTGGCTATGCTGCCTTGCTGGCATGGCCGCGAAGGAGGTCATGGTATCGGCGCCCGTGATGCTTGTGCTTTACGATGCCGTCTTTGTGTCCGGTTCATTCCGGGAAACGTGGCGCTGGCGATGGCGATGGCATGCGGTTTATGCGCTCACGTGGATTCCGCTTGTATTGCTGATGATCCACGTCGCTGGTCGCGGCGGCACCGTGGGTTTTTTCGCCGAACCCGAAATCACACCGTGGGTTTATGCGCTGACCCAATGCTGGGCGTTTGTCCGCTATCTGTGGCTATCCGTGATTCCGCATTCGCTCGTGTTCGATTACGGCATGTATGTGTATAAAAGTCTCTTTCAAGTCTGGTGGCAAATGCTTCTTGTCATCGCGTTCGTGAGCGCTAGTTTTTATCTGTATTATAAACGTCCGCGCGCAGGATGGCTTGCCTTGTTCTATCTTGCGGTGCTTGCGCCGACGACGACAATAATCCCGGTCGCAACCCAGGTCGCCGCCGAGCATCGCATGTATCTGCCGCTTGCCGCGATCGTGACAGCAGCGGTGTTGCTGGGGTATCACTTCATATCACGCCGCATTTTGCCGGTTGGGCTCGCTGTCGTGGCAGTATTCGCTGTCATGACTTTCGTGCGCAATGAGGTGTATCGCAGCGAAGACGGCTTGTGGATGGATGTCGTTCAAAAATACCCGGTGAACGCGCGCGCCCACGGAAACGTGGGCAATATGTTCGTGAGGCTGGGCCGCATGGATGAAGCGTTGCCTTGCCTGAAGAAGGCCATCATTCTACAACCGACCTACGGCGATCATTATAATAATCTCGGATATGCCTGTGCAATGATGGGCGATTACGGGAAAGCTGCGCAATATTACGCGCAAGCGAGCGAGCGAAAAATCTCGCAGACCGAAATCTTTTCCACCAATTATTGCCAAGCCCTCATGAAGCTGAGGCGCTTCGACGAGGCGATGGCGGTTGCGCGAAATTTTTTGGATATAAATCCCAAGAGCGCGGCCGGCCATGTGATTATGGGGAATGCTCATAGCGCGAAAAAGAATTTTTCCGCCGCGGAGGCGTGCTTCAGGAAGGCTCTGGAAATTGACGATAAAAATGCCGAGGCATGGAATAACCTGGGCAACGTCATCGCGTTGCACGGTGGCAGGCTTGCCGAGGCGTTGGATCTCTATAAAAAAGCCGCCGCGCTTGCGCCTTTGAATGCCGATATCCAGGACAATGTTGCGCGGCTTCTTTCCCAGCTCGGGCGCTGGCGGGAGGCCGTGCCGTATTTTGAGGCGGAGCTGGCGATCGCGCCCGATGACGCCAGCGTGCGTATCGGTTATGCGGATGCCTTGTATCGTTTGCAGCGCTTTGCAGAGGCTGCGAAACAATATAAAATTTCTCTTCAAAAGGATCCGTCGGGGCAGCGTTATGTCGGAGGCCAGGCGGCTGCATTGATGGCAAAGGGGAATCCCGAGGCTGCCTATCCGCTGGCGCAGGCGATGGCGGACGCGCTGCCGGAGATTCCGGCGGCCCGTGTCTTGCTTGCCAATATTCTTGTCGCAATGGGGCGTGCCGAGGAGAGCTTGCCCCATTATCAAGAGGCTGAAAAAGCGGAGCCTGCGCGTGTCGAGATTCGTTACAACCACGCTGTCGCGCTCACCCAATGCGGGCGATATACCGAGGCGGCGGAACAATACGAGGAGGCGTTGAAACTCGCGCCGCACCAGGCAATCATCCATCATAGTTATGCCTTTGCATTGGAGAAACTCGGGCGTGTTCAGGAGGCTGTTTCCCGAGAAAAGGAGGCATTGCGATTGCAGCCAGGCCTGCAGGAGGCGCGGGAGAATCTTTCAAGATTGTCTCCATGAGGACGTTGCTTGCAACATCCTCTTTTTCAATCCAGATCGAAAAGCGGGCAGGCTGTGGCAGTCGGTGCCACTCGCCCGATCCTGACCGTCCGATTTATGCGCGGTTTCTAGCTTCCCGGTTTTATTCATTAAATTCTCAATATGAAAATCTTTGCAGCATTTTGCTTCCTGTTCTCCAGCGCCGTCGCCTTGGCGCAAACAATATCATTCCCCGGGGCGCAGGGGTTTGGAGCGCTTGCATCGGGCGGGCGTGGAGGGGAAGTTTATCATGTTACTAATCTCAACGACGACGGGCAGGGGTCGTTTCGCGACGCTGTCAGCAAGCCGGGACGCACCGTCGTTTTTGATGTCGGCGGCGTTATTAAAATAAGCAGCCGTTTGCAGGTGGCCTCCGATATCACCATTGCGGGCCAGACTGCCCCGGGCGATGGCATTACCGTTTATGGCGAGCGCGTGGCGTTTTCCGATAACAATATCGTCCGTTACATTCGTTTTCACGGCAGCATCGACATGCCGCGCGGCGGATGCACGTTGATTATCGACAATCTGAAAAACTCCATCTTCGACCATGTGTCGGTTGCCTGGGGACGCTGGGATAATTTGCACATCAAGGGCACGTCGGACGTCACGTTGCAGCATTGCATCATTGCCGAGGGGATCGATCCGCAGATGTTCGGCGCGTTGATCGAGCGGCCGGACAATATCACCATTCACCACTGCCTGTGGAGCAACAACCAGAGCCGCAATCCCAAGGGAAAGGCCAAACTCCAATATTTCAATAATGTCGTTTATAACTGGAGGGTTTCCGGTTTCGTCGGCGGACATTCCGCAGCGGATCATTTTCAGGATTTGATAAACAACTATTTCATAGCCGGCCCGAATTCCAACAACAACTTCGTCGCCGGGTTTACGGCGACCGATCATGTTTATCACAGCGGAAATTATGCCGATCTGGACAAGGACGGCGTGCTCAACGGGCGTCTTGTGACGGACAAGGATTTCGTGAAGACAACACCTGCTCCCGGCAGTCGCTCGCCTTCCGGCGAGGGCATGGTGGCGGCGTCTCCCACGCTTGTGCCGAAACCGTCGAACACATCCCCGGTGCCTGTGAAGATCGAAGACGCCGCGGCGGCCTATGAAAAGGTGCTTGCGAAGGCTGGCGCCTCGCTCAAGCGCGATGCGGTCGATGCCCGACAAATTGCCCATGTGCGTTCGCTGGGAAAGGAAGGCGCGATCATTCGGCGCGAGTCTGATGTCGGCGGGCAGCCGGAAATGAAAGGTGGCCCGGCGCCGAAGGATTCGGATGGCGACGGCATTCCCGATGCGTGGGAAATCGCGCACAGTCTCAATCCGAATGATCCCTCGGACGGGCAAAAAATCACAGCGTCCGGTTATACCAATCTCGAAAATTATCTGAACAGCCTGGTGCCGGTGGATTGAGATTTAACCCTGACGCGACTGCGCCGTTCCAACTGTCCGATGTCCAGCGGGGTTTGTCACGGCGCGCAGGCTCCCTCACATTTGTCGTAGCATGATGAAGCTCATCCCCCTGTTTTTCCCCGCTGCCATCCTTTGCGCCGTGCTCCATGCGCAACCGTTCCAGCAAGGCGGCCCGCGCCCCAACCTTCGCGGCAATATCGACCGCCCGCTCCGCTACACGCCCGACGGACGGGATTTCGTTATCGAAAACGGCGGTGAGTTTTTTAACCGCCCCCTCTACGGCGGCAACACCGCCTTCCGTGTCGATGGGGGCGACATGCCTGAGTTCGCTCTCTACCTGCCTGGACGCGGTGGCAACCTCCGTCTTGGCATACGCTCCACCGGCGGGCGCGCAAAATGGCTCCACGAAACCGCGCGCATCACCGCCCGCTACCGCCCCGGCGAAATGCTCTACGAAATCCGCGATCCGCTCCTCGGTGAAAACGCCTTGCTGCGCGTCCACGCCGTCGCGCTGCACCAAACCGACGGATTCATCGTGCGAGTCGAGGCCGAAAACCTCGCGCCCGTCGGCAGCCTCGAACTTCTTGCCGCCTATGGCGGAGCCAGTGGCAAGCGCGGCAAGCGCGACGGCGACATCGGCACCGAGGCCGTGCCAATCGGCGAGTATTTCCAGCTCCAACCCGAAGCCTGCCGCGGCAACCACTTCGACATCGACGCGGCGCGCGCCCGTTTCACGCTTCGCGCCCCTTCCGCAAAAATCACCATCGCCGGCCAGTTTCCCCCCGCCGCCCGGCTCACTGTCGCCGACGCCTCCGCGTGGAGCAGCGCAGCAGACTTTCGGTCTGCCCGGCCAGACTCTCCGGTGCATACTCCCATCCTGATTTCCGTTACGCCCCTTGCCGCGAACACCCCGCTCCACTTCTCCCTCCAGCGTATCCAAGATTCAACTACAACGGCAGTCCGTGCCACATCCGACGAACTCGCCGCCTATCGGGACGTGACCGCTCCCGGCCGCCCCGGCGCAAAACCCGCCGTGACCGAAATTCCCCTCGTTCCCGCCTTCGCCCCCGCCGACCTCCCGCGCATTTTGGAAGAAACCGTCGCGCATTTCGCTGCACTCCGCAACCAAGTCATCGTTGAGACGCCCGATCCGTTCATCAACGCCGCCGTCGCCGCGCTCAACGTCGGGGCCGATGCCGTTTGGGATGAACCGCAAGGCGCGGTCATGCACGGCGCGATTGCATGGCGCTCCAGGCTTCTCGGCTGGCGCGGCCCCTATGCGATGGACGCGCTCGGCTGGCACGACCGCGCGCGCCGCCACCTTTCCTATTGGGCCACGCGCCAGAACACCGACCCCATCCCCGCCGACCTCCCGCCCCCCGACGAAAACGCCAATCTCTCCCGCAGCGAAAAAGCGCTTCACTCCAATGGCGACATGGCCAACTCGCACTACGATATGAACACCGTCTATGTTGACGCGCTCTTCCGCCACATCCTATGGACGGGAGACCTCGGCTTCGCGCGCAAAATGTGGCCCGTGATCGAACGGCATCTCGCATGGCAGCGCCGCCTCTTCCGCCGCGAGTTCGGCCCTGAAAAACTCCCGCTCTACGAATCCTACGCGCAAATCTGGGCGAGCGACGACCTGCAATACCACGGCGGCGGAGCAACCCATGGCAGCGCGTATAACTTTTATCACAACACCCAGGCCGCCCGCCTCGCACGCGCCCTCGGTGAAAACGACAAGGCCGCGTTTTACGACAACGAAGCCGCGCTCATTGCCCGTGCCATGCGCGAATGCCTCTGGATGCCGGACCAAAAGATGTTTGGCGAATTCCGCGATTACCTCGGTCTGCAACGCCTCCACGAAAGCCCTGCGCTCTGGTCGTTTTACCACACGCTCGACGCAAATCTCGTCACGTCGGACGAAGCTGCCGGTATGGTGGACTACTGCACCCGCACCTACTTCCCGCGTGCCATTCCCGTGCGCGGTCCCGGCATGCCCGCCGATGAGCATTACAGCATGATCCCGAGCACCGATTGGATGCCTTACACGTGGTCGATCAACAACGTCGTCATGGGCGAAAACATCCACACTGCGCTCGCACTCTGGCAGGCCGGCGCGACGGAATACGCTTTTCGACTCACCAAGAGTTCGCTGCTCGCAAGCATGTTCATGGGCATCTGTCCCGGCAACATCGGCTCGCTCAACTACCTCGACGTTTACCGCCGGGAGTCGCAGCGCGACTTCGCCGACGGTGCGGGCGTCACCTCGCGCGCGATTGTCGAAGGGCTTTTCGGCGTTCGCCCCGACGCGCTTGCGAACGAACTCACCATTGCGCCCGGTTTCCCCAAAAGCTGGACGCGCGCTTCAATCAGGCATCCCGATGTGAGCTACACCTACGAACGCAGGACGCTGGAGGACGAAGCTGTTTACGCCCGCAATGTTTACGGCAGTGGTGCTGGCGGGCAACCGATGCTGGAGACAATTGTCATTGAGCAAAGCAATCCGAAGCATGTCACGCTCCGCCTGCCTGTCCGTCGCTCCACGGCGGCAGTCGAAATCTTCAGTTCCGACGGAAAGTCCAGCAACAAGATCGTTCACTTCACGCCCAAATCCGGCGAATGCCTCATCATCGAACGTTTGCCGGCAAGTGAAAAACTGGAACTCAAAATCACATGGCTGGGCATGTTCATGACGGCATCGAAAGACGATTCGTTTCAATTGCCGCCGGCATCGTTTGATGCGCCGGTTGACTGGCGCGCACCGCCCGTGGAAGGTGTCAAATTCGATCCGGTGAACCTCGCCCCGCATTTCAACGACAGCGTCACGCGCATTTTCAAAAACGAATACCGCTCGCCGCGCTCGCCGTTCGTATCGCTTGCGATACCGAAGCAAGGCATCGGCGCGTGGGCGGGACACGTCAACGCGACTGCTGAAATCGACGACACCGGCCTACGCGCCGCCGCGGTGGGAAACGGCGGCCTGATCCGCCTGCCGAACGGCGTCACCTTCGCCACGCCCGGCAATGCCACCATATCGCCGCGCAACATTCTCTTCACCTCGCTTTGGGACAACTACCCGGCGGAGGCCGTGATTCCCCTCGAAGGCTGCGCGCGCCATATGTATTTTCTCATGGCCGGCTCGACCAACTGGATGCAATCGCGCATCGACAACGCCGAGCTCGTGGTCACTTACGACGACGGCACGACCGCACGCCTTGCGCTCCGCAACCCCGACAACTGGTGGTCCATCGAGCAGGATTTGTTTTATGACGACTACCAATTCCGCTGCGACACGCCGCCCCCGCCGCGAGTGAACTTGAAAACCGGCAAAGTGCGCATCCTTGATGCCGTCGCGTTCAAGGGTCAGGGGCGCGCGATTCCCGGGGGTGCGGCAACGGTGCTGCACTTGAAACTCGACCCGCAAAAACGACTTCGCTCGCTCACCCTGCGCACGCTCAGCAACGAAGTCATCATCGGCCTGATGTCCGTGACCTTGGAACGCCAGGCCAAATGACTTGGAGGAACCCGAGCCTCGCCCTGCGCAATACCCGCCGGAACGTATTTTCAGTCGGAAACCAAGCATGCGTGCAAAATCTCATGTTGGGATAAAAATGGTTTGTAATTGGTCGATTGCGGTTGCGGGTTGCTGACAGTCAATGCAGCGCGTACGAGGCAAGGTTGCCTTGACTGTCCGTTTGCAAGCATTCCGGTTGACGCTTGCCGCCTTATGCGCGGTGCCTGACATTTATTCTGCCTGATACATCTTCCCTGAACGTCCAATATGCCATGAAAAGACTGCTTCACGTAATCGCGGGAACTTTGGCCTTGTTGCTTTTTCCCGGCTGTGTCGCAAACACGGCAGGCCCTGACAACCGCACTTCGAAAGTGGCATGCAGCTACGCTCGCCAGCAAACACTACCGGCCACGGCCGAGGCAAAAACCTACACCTTCGACACGGACTCGACCGCCTTGGGTACAAGTGCCTACGAAAGCTACTGCAAGCAGGTCGCCGGCGCGCTCAACGCCTATGGCTGGAGCCAGGTTCCCACTGCTGGCCAGGATGCGACCGGCGCGCCCGATTATTGGGTCAGTGTCATCTACGGCTACGCACTTGACACATCGGGCGATACCGGTTCCTTCCGTCGCATATCCGCCCCGGCGATGGTCTCGAACCAGACACAGCCCGTTGGCGACGTCTATGGAAAAATCGCAGTATATTATGCGGCCATTGGCATCAGCGACAAGCCGCGCGCGGAGACGGGTCATGTTTTCCTCGCGCAGATTTTCGGGTCAAGCGAGGCTGAAATGTCCTTGGTGCTGCCTACTCTGTTCACGCAACTGTTGAAGGATTTTCCCGGAGAAAACGTCGCCGCCGAGGAGATAATTTTATATACGCGCCGCTAGGGCGGCCTCTTCCCTTCCGATGAATCCAGTCCCGTGTTCGTGCTCATCCTGACCGTCCGATCATATGGCCGTCGCCTGTGCAGATGTTTTTTCATTTATTAAAAACATTTTTGGCAATCTCGGTGTTTCTAAAGACACCTTGACGCAAATCCTTTTGAACCAACTCATGTCCACGCCACAGCCTTTCCTTGGCAAACGTCGTTATATAATCGTCGGAACCGGATCGAGAAGCCAGCTTTATCAGGATGCCATCCAGCGCGATTATCGCGAAGGCTCGGAGCTTGTAGCGCTCTGCGATTCCAATCCGCAGCGCCTTGCCTTTGCCGCCCGGCGCTCGCCGAACAGCGGCCCGCGTACTTTTCCCGCCGCCGATTTCGAAGCCATGATCCGCACGACCGCGCCGGACATTGTTATTGTCACGACGCCGGATTACACGCATCGCGACTATATCGTCCGCGCCATGGAACTCGGTTGCGACGTGATCACGGAAAAACCGATGGCCACCAATGCCGCCGATTGCCGTGCGATCCTCGAAGCGCAACGGCGCACGGGCCGGCGCTGTCGTGTGACGTTCAACTACCGCTATTCGCCGCCGCGCAGCCAGGTGAAGGACCTGCTCATGAACGGCGAGATCGGGGATGTGCTCTCGGTCGATTTTCACTGGCTGCTCAACACCCACCACGGCGCCGACTACTTCCGCCGCTGGCACAGTCGCAAACAAAATTCCGGCGGTCTCGCAGTCCACAAGGCCACGCATCATTTCGACCTCGTCAACTGGTGGCTGGGCGCGATGCCGCTTTCCGTGCTCGCCAATGGCAGACGCGCTTTTTACACACCGCGGACGGCGCGCCGATTCGGACTCGCGGGCGCGCACGAACGCTGCCATACCTGTACCGAGCGCGCAAAGTGCACCTTCGGCCTCGATCTTTCCGCGACCACGCTGCATCGCGAAATGTACCTCAACGCCGAGGTGCACGACGGTTACTTTCGGGACCGCTGCGTGTTTCGCGACGACATGGACATCGAGGATACGATGAGCGTGTCCGTGCGCTACGATACCGGCGCGATCCTTACGTATTCGCTCAACGCATTCAACGCCTGGGAAGGCTACATGGTTGCCTTCAACGGCTCCAAAGGTCGCATTGAGCACAGCATCGTCGAGCAAAGTTATGTGAGCGGCGACGGCGCCGTGCAGGGTGGCACGCGTGAAGGCGGCGTGACGACACGCATCATCCCGTTGCGCGGCGAGCCGTGCGAACTCACGCCATGGAACGGAGAGGGCGACCACGGCGGCGGCGACCGCGCCATGCTTGTCGACATCCTTTCCGAGCAACCGCCGCCAGACAAATACCTGCGCTGCGCCGATGTGCGCGCCGGCGCGGCTTCGATCATGGTCGGCATTGCCGCCAACCGCAGCATCGAAACGCGTGCCGAGGTGCGCGTCGCCGACCTGCTGCCCGGCATGGAACGCCCCGACTACGTGCCGATGCCCGATGCGACGATGCCGCTCGAAATGCCCCAAGGCATCGAGCATGACGGCATTGTGACCGTGAAGCCAAAACGCGCCGCGGCGTGAGTGTTTATGAAACGCTGTTCCACTGGCATGAAATCCCGCCTGTTGATCCCTCCCGTCCTGGCTGCCGGATTGGGCTGTGCCGTGTTTGCCGGAACTGCCCCGATTGACCGCCACGCGCTCGTCACGCGACACAATCCTGTGGTGCGTACTGTCGATGTCGATTCACCGCTCATCGTCGGCAACGGCAACTTCGCCTTTGGCTGCGACATTACCGGCCTGCAAACTTTCGCCGCGCTTTATCAACAGCAAGGCGTGCCGGTCGAAACACTTTCGCGCTGGTGCTGGGTTTCCGACCCGAATCCCAACAACTACACACTCGCCGACGCCTCCAAGGATTTCAAGCTGCCCGGCGGGCGTGTGCTGCCGTTTCCTACGCGCGCCTCGACGCCCGCAGGCGATTGGCTCCGCAAAAACCCGCGCTGCCAGCCTCTCGGCGAAATCGCGCTCGATTACGTTCGTGCCGACGGTTCCAACACCCGCCTCACACCCGCCGACATTACCGACCCCGTGCAGACGCTCGACCTGTGGAGCGGCATTGTCACGAGCCGCTTCACGCTCGACGGCGAGCCGGTGTGCGTCGAGACCGCATGTGCGCCCGGCGCTGACATCGTGGCTGTGCGCATCACTTCAAAACTCGCCAAATCCGGCCGCCTGCGCGTGCGCATCGCATTCCCGAGAGGCCACAACATGCGCGTGAAAAACACGCCCAATCTCGATTGGACGCGCCCCGAAACACACACCTCGCAACCGCTCGGCGCCAAACTCATCGTCCGCCGCGTGCTTGACGCGACCTACTATGTCGTCACCAGCGCCACTTTCACACCCACACCCGCCGATGTGCCGCACACGTATTTCCTTTTCCAAGAACAGTCCGGCCCGCTCTCGCTGACCATTCAGTTTTCCGCGGCAAAACCCTCCGCGCCCGCCCTTCCGGCGGATGATGTTTTCCGCGACTCCGCCGGGCACTGGGAAAAATTCTGGCTCGAATCCGCCGCGGTCGATTTCAGTGGCAGCACCAATCCGCTGGCCTCAAAAATCGAGGAGCGCATCATCCTGTCACGTTACTTGATGGCCGTGCAAATGGCCGGCGACGCGCCCCCGCAAGAAAGCGGGCTCACCTGCAACACATGGTACGGCAAGCACCACACCGAGATGATTTGGTGGCACGCCGCACACTTCGCCCTCTGGGGCCACGACGGACTGCTCGCGCGCAATCTTGCCTGGTATCAATCGCAGCTTCCCGCCGCGCGCGAGCTCGCTAAAAGTCGCGGGCTGGCCGGCGCGCGCTGGGCCAAAATGACCGGCCCGGTGATGCGCGAAAGTCCCGGCGGCAATCCGCTCATTGTGTGGAATCAGCCGCATATGATTTATCTCTGCGAACTACTCTATCGCAACGCTGCCGCCAAGGGAAACGCCGGCGCTGCGCAGGTGCTCGCGAATTACCGCGACCTCGTGCTTGAAAGCGCGGAGTGCATGGCGTCGATGCTCTATTTCTGCAAGACGCGCGCCGAAGGAAAAGGCGAATACGTGCTCGGCCCGCCTCTCTGGATAGCGCAGGAAATCCACGATCAGGCGACAAGTCAGAATCCCTCGTATGAACTTGCCTACTGGCATTGGGGCTTGGCGGTCGCGCAGCAATGGCGCGAGCGCCTGGGCATGTCGCGCGAAGAGAAATGGGATCACGTCCTTGCGCATCTTTCGCCGCTTCCGGAGAAGGAAGGAAAATATGTCGCGCTCGAATCGCATCCCGATACGTGGGACAACATCAAAAGCCGCCACGACCATCCGGAGATGCTCATGTCGCTCGCTTTCCTGCCGGAAACGCGCGTCGTGGATCGTGCCGTGATGAACCGCACGCTCGATGCCGTGCTCGCGCAATGGGATTGGGAAACCAAAATTTGGGGATGGGATTACCCGATGATCGCGATGACAGCGGCGCGCCTTGGGCGCCCGGATGATGCCGTTTCGATCCTGATGCGCGACGGCCCGAACAACCGCTATCTGCCCACGGGACACTGTCCGCAGCGCAGCGACGAAGCGCTGCCTGCGAACCCGCCGCCAGGCGCACGCAAACGCGAAATCGCGACATATTATCCGGCCAACGGAGCGTTCCTCGCAGCCGTGGCGTTGATGACCGGCGGCTGGGACGGCGGGTCTGAAAATACACCCGGCTTCCCAAAGGATGGCACATGGCAAATCCGCGCGGAAGGGCTGCGGCGCTCGCCGTGAGTTTTCGAATCCAAGCGCAAACGCCGACGAGACAAAAATAGCATGGCTAAAAACAACATTTTCGCCAAACGGGCATTCGTTTTCAGCGTGTTTTTTTGAAGCCGTGGCGTGCGCCTCGGTGTCGGGCGCGCTGAACGCAGCAGAGGCTGGATTCGTCACTCCCTCGATGGAAGCGCGGCCAAAGATCTGGTGGGTTTGGAGCGAATCGGTCACGACTGATCACGGCATCACACGAGACCTTGGGTATTGAAGCGGCCGGTTTCGGCAGCGTCGTGATTTACGAGCTAAGCGTCCGAAATAGCCTCGCTCGCAAGTTTGACAATCAACTCAAGGAGCAGCGGTAGGCCATGTTCTTTCACTTTCATATTCTGCTTCACTTTCTGCCAGAAGCCATCCTCTCCCGTATCGCGGAGAGGACATTATGCCCATTCCAAGTGAGGCCGGTAACGACCTCGCATGGGCACATCAATGCCGTTATCGTCGGGAAATGTGAAGATGGATGCTTTGATGAGTCCCGCCTGTTCCATGATCTGGCAATGGTAGTTGAAGCGATGCTCGTCATCCTTCGAGGGCTGTTCCGCATGCTTCGCGCCGTTTTCGATCCAGATAAGAATGTCGCGCACCAAGTCCATCTCGCGCGCATATCCGATCCGCCCGATCACGCGGGCGAAGGGCATCGACAACCGGAAAGGTCGGGCCGAAGCCTACCGTGAGGTCGTCATAACCGAC
Organism: Ereboglobus sp.; assembly: GCA_029974595.1. Lineage (GTDB taxonomy): Bacteria > Verrucomicrobiota > Verrucomicrobiia > Opitutales > Opitutaceae > Ereboglobus. The sequence continues at coordinate 372,892 of JARKRC010000027.1, forward strand.
CGCTGAACGACCCCTGCAACGCCCAAACAGGGCTTTGCAGGCCAAGGGGCACCAGCCCCGCTTGGGGCCTCGGCGATACAATAAAAGCCTTTATTTTCTAAAACCTGCCGAAATTATTCTCGAACCAGCCCGGACGATACATTCCTCAATTTCCAACGGCTAAACTGGCGGAGAGGGAGGGATTCGAACCCTCGGTAGGTTTTAGCCTACACCCGCTTTCCAAGCGAGCGCATTCGACCACTCTGCCACCTCTCCTGAACAGGTCCGCCCGGCGCATCAAACACGCCGAACGTCGATTGAAGGGGTCGAAATAAGGCGGGCCCGCTCATCCGGGTCAACGGAAAAGTCAGCGATATCGCATGTCGGCGCGCATGGAGGATTTTCCAAGTTGGCACATCGTCGTTCCGGTGGAACACAGTCGCGCAAAACCGTCTCGCTTTTTTTCAAAGCGCGTTGAATTTGTCCGGCTCCCTCAATCAGGTAATCAGCCAATAGCACCACCCGATTTTCATGAAAAACAAACTCATCGCCCAGTTTCAGGCCGTTTTTGGCCGCTCGCCCGAATTTGTCACCCGCGCGCCGGGGCGCATCGAATTCATCGGCAACCACACCGATTACAATGGCGGCACAGTCCTGGGGGCTGCGGTTGACCGCAACATATGGGTCGCCATTGCGAGGCGCGACGACGGGCAGCGGCGGTTTTTCAGCGCGCAGGGGGGAGAGATCATCACGATGCCGTCGGGCATTCCCGAAAAGCAGGAGGGGCTGAGCAAGTGGACGAATTACGCGCTGGGCGTGATCGCGGCGTTTCCGCATTTCGGGCTCAAGGTGCCGGAGGGGTTTGATTATTACGACATGTCGGACCTGCCGGCGGGGGCGGGGATGAGCAGCAGCGCGGCAATCGAGCTGGCGTCGGTGCTGGCGTTTTTGGAAATCACCGGGCAGGCGGACAAGGTCGATCGCGAGACGGTCGTCAAAATCGGCAAGCATGCGGAGAATCATTTCGTGGGCATGCCGTGCGGGATTCTCGACCAGGGGGTGTCGGGTTTCGGGAAGAAGGATCATCTGGTGTTCATCGATTGCCGGGGTCCGGTGTTCGCGACGGTGCCGATTCCGGCGGGCGCGCATTTCTGGATTTTCAACACGCACAAGAAGCACGCGTTGGTGGATGGGTTTTATGCGGCGCGCAATCGCGAGTGCATGGAGGCGGCGAAGGCGCTCGGCGTGCCGCTGCTTGCCGATGCAAACGCGACGCTGCTCGACAAGGCCGAGGCGGAGGGACGGCTGAAGGGCGATGCGCTCAAGCGCGCGCGCCATGTGATCGAGGAAATCGCGCGCGTGGGCGAGACACAGAAAGCGCTCGCGAAGGGCGACCTGGCGGCGGCGGGCAGATTGCTCACGGCGTCGCATCGCAGTTCGCAGTATTTGTTTGAAAACAGCGTCGAGGAGCTGGACACGCTCGTCGATGCGCTCGTGGCGACGCCGCATGTTTACGGTTCGCGACTGACGGGCGGCGGTTTCGGCGGCGCCGTGATGGCGATGACCGACGCGGCTTTTGGCGGGGAGCAAGCCGCGCAGGTGGTCGCGGCCTACGAGAAGAAATATGGCGCGAAACCGGATGTGATCCACTGCCAGACAGGCGACGGCGCGGCGGTGATGTAGGCCGCGGCGTTTTTCCGCCCGGGATCACGGAGCTCCGAGCTCCAAGTCTGCGGCCATGCTTTTGTATCAAATGCTTCAGCGGAGCTTTGGGCCGCGCAGCCATTGGGCGCGGGGGATCTGCATGATTTCGGCGGGGGCGCGGCCTTGGCGGAAGAGGGCGGTCATGGTGCGCATGGGCGAGTCGATGTGGGTGTAGAATTTTTTGTAGCCACCGCAAAGATAGTTGAGTCCCGGCTCGCCGTCGGGCGTGGTCAGGAAGCGGTGCTTCGGGCATTCGCCGTGGCATGCGAAGCGCACGGAGCACTTCCGACAATACTCGGGGAGCGAATCGGCCTTGGCGTTGCCGAAGGCGGTTTGCGCGGGGGAATCGACCATGTCGGCGAGCGTGTCGTTCATGACGTTGCCGAGTTTGTAGTGCGGGTAAACGTAGTGGTCGCATGAATACAGGTCGCCGTTGTGCTCGATGGCGAGGGCGCGTCCGCATTTTTCTGAAAACACACAGACGCCCGCGGGTTCGCCGGCCCAGTTGGCGAGGGCGCAGTCGAATTGTTGCACGAAGATGCTGCCGACGTCGGTCTTGATCCATTCGTCGAAAATCGCGCAGAGGAAATTGCCGTAGTCGGAGGGACGCACGGACCATTGGGTGACGACGGAGTCGAGTTCGCCGGCCTCGGGGTGATCGGGTGGCGGTGCGAGCCAGAGTCCGGAGGCGGATGCGGCGGTGGCCTCGGCGGCGCGCTCGACGATGGGGATGAACTGGATGTAGCCGGAACCAATCTCGCGGAGGAAGCGGTAAACGGCGAGGGGAAGGTGCGAGTTTTTGCGATGGACGGTGGTGAGGGTGTTGAACTCGACCTTGTGGCGCTTGAGCACGTCGATGCCGTTCATCACGCGGTCGAAGGTGGGCTTCTGGCCCTTGTCAACGCGGTAGCCGTCGTGGATGTGGCGCGGGCCGTCAACGCTGATGCCGACGAGGAAGTTGTGCTTGCCGAGGAATTCGCCCCACTCGTCATCGAGAAGGGTGCCGTTGGTCTGGAGGGCGTTGGTGATGTTGCGTCCCGTGCCGTAGCGTTGTTGCAGCTCGATGACCTGGCGGAAAAAATCGACGCCGCAAAGCGTGGGTTCGCCGCCCTGCCACGCGAAGCTCACGTCGCGGCCCGGCTGCGCGTTGATGTAGCTGCGGATGTAGGTGGCGAGCACCTCGGGTTTCATGCGCGTGCCGCCGTGGCCTTCGTAGAGGCGCGCTTTTTCGAGGTAGAAACAGTAGGTGCAGTCGAGGTTGCAGACCGAGCCGATGGGCTTGGTCATGAGGTGAAAGGGAAAGCGGGCGGATTTGAGCGGATTGGCGGCGGGCGTGGGCATCGGCGTGGGAAAGGTCGGTAATATTGTCCGGTTTGCACGCTGTGAAAAGAGGGAATCACGAAAATTATGGTAAGTATAACAACGCAGGAAGGACGTTCGAGACGTAGAGAAGAATGCCTGAATTCTGGAAAAAACAAACGCGTGCCTCCGCATCATCGCCACAACACCGATGGCCTGCGGTTTTTTTGAGGATTTTTCGTTATCGTAATATTGTCACGTATTACGTTACAAATTATTCCGAGACATTTCCGCATGATTTCCATATGATTTTAGTATGATCGCCATGTGAGGATTTTATATTTGTAACGTAATACGTTACAATATGTCCGGGCTCTGTCGGCGAGGATTTGCGGGAATTTGCGGGGGGGCGAGTGAAGCGGTGGGAGCGGGAAATGCGAAAGAAACGGGAGATGCGAAAGAGACGAGGAATGACAGAGAAGCGGGGAATGCGAGAGAGCACGGGCGGCGAGGGGAAAGCGGAGGGTGGCGGGGGTGTTTTCGGAAACGCTTGCGCGGCGGCGGAATGAAAACACAGACTTGCCGGCAACATGATGAATGTGAGCACAACCTTGGCCGGGCTGTCGTCGCGTGTGTTTGCGACGGGCGGGGCGGCCGTGCGCGGCGGGGCGCGCGTGAATGCGGTGACGTTTGCGGTGGCGCTCGCGATGCCCGTGCTGGTGCACATGGCGCCTTGGAGCGGAGGGACGCCGCTGGGGGCGCTGTTGCTGCCGATGTTTTGGGCGGCGTTTGTGGCGGTCTATCTTTACGGGATTTGGGCGGGGCTGCTGGTCGCCGCATTCGGGCCGACGCTGAATACGTTTCTGACAAAATTTCCGGAGTTGCGCCTGAATGGGATAATGTCGTTTGAGCTGGCGGTTTTTGTCGTGTTTTCGTGGGTGGTGTTGCGCAGCGAAAAGGGGCGCGGGTTCTGGCTGCTGGCGCCGCTGGCGTTTCTGGTGGCGAAGCTGTGTTCGAGCGGGGCGCGCGCGGCGGGCGCGGAGGCGTTTGGGAGTCTGGGACTGGCGGCGGAGTTTTTCATGCGGTCGATCACGAATGGCGCGCCGGGGCTGGCGATTTTGGCGGCGGTCAACTTTGCGCTGGCGCGGGGGTGGATTGGCAATCGCGGCGGAGGCGAGGGCGGCGGACACGGACCGGAAGCCGCAGCGTGATACCGCCGCGTAACGCAGCGGAAATTCCAAAACCCAAGATCCAAAATCCAAAAAAATCCCAAAACCCAAATTACAAAAACAAGTCCTGATATTTTATGACGGCGATTTCGTTTGAGATAATTTTGAAGCGCTTGCGGGATTGGCAATTCCCGGAGGGGATTGACGGTGTCGTCGGGATTGCGTCGGGGGGCGTGGTGCCGGCGGCGTTGGTGGCGCAGCGGCTGGGCACGGGCTTGCGGGTGATTGCGGTGAATTATCGCGACGAGGCAAACGAGCCGCGCCATGCGGAGCCGGTGCTGATCGGGGGCGCGCCGGACTTGGGGACGTGGAAGCGGGTACTTTTGGTGGATGATGTGTGGGTGAGCGGGAAATCGTGGCGGGCGGCGCGGGCGTTTCTGCCGGAGGGTGTCGAGGCGCTGCCGTTCGTGATGAAGGGGAAGGTGGATTTCGCGCTGATTCGCGATGTGGAGGGGTGCGTGAAGTGGCCGTGGAAGGTTTACGCGTGAGCAACAATACCAGGGTTTTTGCCTGATGCCTACGGTGCCGCGGGGGGAGCGTTGTGAGGGTAATCGTTGCCGAGGGGTTCGACGGGGAGCTTCATCCACTTTCCGCGCACTTTCACGACAACGGCGCCGATGTCGCTGTCGTAAAAAAGGGAGCCGTCCGCCGCGTTTTTAACGGCTTCTTTTCGCACCCATTTCAACTCTTCCTTGTAGGATTCGCCGCTGCGGGCGTGGTCGTAGTCTTTTTTGGTTTCGTAGTCGGCGGGCGAATGGGTCTTGTCGAACTGGGCGGCAATGGCGGCGCGCTCGGCTTTGTCGGGGAAGGTGTCGCGCAAATCCGCCGCGCCGATGCTGGCAAGGCCCAGCAGATTCCGCATTTCGATGTTTCCATAAAAAACCGCCCTGTCGCGGCCAAAAAGAAAACTGTGGTAAGGCACATCGGAACCGATCCTGAACCAGTTGTAGGCCTTGAGACCCTGGCCGTAACCGGCGGCGTAATAATAAAGCTCGGCGACGGGCAGGCCTTCCTCGACGTGTTTGTTGAGAATCATCGTTATCCGCGAGCGGCAGTCGCGGGCATAGCCTTCGAACACATGCAGTCCCCAGCGTTTTTTGAAGGTGTTTTCGCCGCGCACGACGATGGTGGAATCGGTCGAGAGCGTGGCGTTGAACATGAAAGGCAGCGGCACTTTTTTCGGGTTCATGCCGTAGGCGACGGCCCTGTCGCTCCAGCCTGTCCAGTCGGGGTTTATGAGGGAGTCGAAGGTCATGGGCGCTTCCGCCGGGGCGCTGATTTCACCGCGGTTGCCTTCGGCGGGCCCGGATGGAGGTTTTGGCGCATCCGCAATCGCGCCAGTTGCGCAGGCCAAATATGAAAGCGCCGCAACAAGGGCGCACAGGGTAAGATTGTTTTTCATCAACCCGTTCTATGAAACGGGAATTTTCGCGGCAAACAATTTCCCGTCCGAACGGGTCGCGAAGATGGTTCTGATTCAACCTTTCCCGCGAGTGATGCGATCCTGGGCGAGGGCGGCGCCGGGAAGGTTTTTGGTGATGATCAATTGATAGGCTTCGCGGGCCTGCGTGTTTTTGGATTGTTGTTCGAGCGCTTCGCCGAGGTCGAGGAGGGTGCGGGCCAGCCAGTAGGGGCCGTTGGCTCCGAGTTTCGCGGCGCGGGCGTCGTTGAGGAGGAAATCGTTTACCATCTGCCACCAGATGACTTCGAGGCGGGCGTAGGCTTTGCGCTCCTTGAGGATGCGTCCGAACTTGTAGCCGGCCTCGACGCGAAGGTCGATGTTTGCGGCAGGGTGGTCGAGGAGGCGTTCGTAGATAGTGGCGGCGCTTTCGGCGCGGGAGGTGTCGGAGCTGGCAAGGGCGGCGTAGCAGTCGGCGAGGGCGAGTTCGGCGGTGAGGCCGTCGCGGTATTCGGGGAATTTATACGTGTTGGCGAGGTCGCGGTAGGTTTCGATGGCGCGGCTGTAGTCGTTGAGTTTGCGGGCGAGGTTGCCTTGCTTGAGGCGGGCGTAGAACACGAGGTCGCTTTGCGCGGCGGGGCTGGCCCGGCGTTCGTTTTGGATGAGTTCTTCGAGAAGGCGGTAGGCTTCGTTGTAATATTGATCCTGGCCGCGGCTTTCGGCGTAGATGGCGGCCTGGAAGAGGGCGTAGGAGGCGTAGGCGGTGCCCTTGTAGTCGTCGGCGAGTTTGCGGAGGAGGCCTTGGGCTTCGACGAGTTTGTCGTGCCGGGCGGCTTCGTCGGCCTCGATCATGTAGGAGCGGATGGCGGCGGAGCTTTTGGGGTGGTCGGCGCGGAGTTTCCGGAGGATTTCTGCGGTGTTGATTGTGGCGGGCTGGCCGGGGCGGGCGAGGGCGTAACCGGCCTCGACTTCGAGGAGGAGGGCAAGGCTGGTGATTTCGTCGCGGAGGTCGGGGGCGGTGTCGGCGAGCGAGGTTTTGAGTTTTTCGGCGTGGTCGATGGCTTGCTGGTAATTGCCGGAGTCGTAGGCGAGGCGCATGTGGAGCCACGCCATGCGGGCGCGGAGGTCGGCGGGGAGCGCGGCGTCGGTGGCGGAGGCGAGGAGCTTGTCGATGCGGGCGTAGGCCTGCGCGGTTTCGCCGGCGGTTTGGAGGGCGCGGGCGAGATTCCATTCGGCGCGCCAGCGGCTGGTGGAGTCGAAGCGTTTGTCGGCGGCGTAGGAGTCGAGGATTTTTTGGGCGGAGGCGAGCGATTCGCCGTTGGGGCCGGCCTTGATTTCGGAGAGGACGCGCTGGAACATGAGCTCGCCGGCGGTCACGCCGGAGGGGACGTTGGCGAGGGCGGAGCCGTAGGCGTCGGAGGCGCTGCGGTAATCCTTGGCGCGGAAATAGGCTTCGGCGATAAGGACGCCGAGTTGCTCGTAGGCGGGGCCGGATTTGAGTTCGGCGCGGGCGCGCGTGGCCCAGTCGGCGGCGGCGCGGAAGCGGGCCTGTTCCCAAGCGACGGCTGTCTGGATGCCGAGGGCGGCGGCGCGGAGGGGCGAACCGGGAAATTCGGCGAGGAGGCGCGCGGCGTCGTTTTCGGCGGCGATGAAGTCCTTGTTGTTTTTGTCGGCGAGGGCGAGTTGGGCGCGGTGGAGGAGGAGGTCGTCGAGGATGGGGTGGGGCGGGGTGGAGGCGATGAGCTGGTTGAGCCAGTTGTGAAATTCGGCGGCGCGTTCCTTGGCGCGGGAGGCGTTGGCAAGGAGGCGGAGAGCGGCGCGTTGTTTGGCGGCGTCGGAGGAGCCGGAGAGGAGTTTGCGGAGTGCGTCGCGCCCGGCGTTGTCGTCGGGGCCGGCGATGAGGCCGAGGAGGAGGAGCCATTCGTCGCGGGTGGCGGTTTCCTGCGGGGCGAGGTATTGAAGCTGGGTCTGGAGGAGGGTGATGGCTTCGCCGCGGCGGGCGGTGGCGTTGAGGGCGACTGCGAGCTGACTGGCGGCGGTGTAGCCGTTGGGGCGTCCGGGGTAGCGGTCGATGGTTTGGCGGAGGGTGGCGATGGCGGAGTCGGTCGCCTGGGCAAGAAAAAGGCTGGCACGGATGCGGGCGAGGAGGAACCAGGCGTGCTGCGCGGGCGTGGCGGTGGCGGCTTCGGCTTGCTGGTATTGCTCGCCGGCTTGCTTGTCGTCGCGGGCTTCCTGAGCGAGGAGGCCGCGGAGATAGAAGAGCCAGGGGCGGTCGGCGGCGGGGAGGTCTTCGGGGCGGAGGGTGGCGGCGGTGGCGCGGGCCTTGTCGAAATGCCGGGCGCGGGTGTCGATCATTGCCTGGCGGAGAAGAAGTGCGGGCGAGGGGGCTCCGGTGAATTGCCGGAGGATGTCGGAGGCGTCGTCGATGCGGTCGTCCTCGATGAGCGCGGTGGCGCAGGCGAGGATGATGCGGTTGCGCGCGTCGGGCGCGATCGCGCCGTCGGCGAGAAGCTGGCGGTAGATTCCGGAGGCGATGGAGGGGAGGCCGGTTTCGAGGGCGCGCCGGGCGGCGAGTTCGGTGGCGACGCCGGGACCGGGCGCCGGAGGCGGAGGTTGCTCGGAGGGGAGGGGAACCGGCGGGGTGATGCCGCCTTGCGCGCAAACGGTTGTGATGATGGCGGGCATGGCGGCGATCATCAGCAAGGCGGCGAGGACAAGGGCCGATGTTTTCGGAAGGATCATTTTTTCGCGGGAAACTTTGCGGGGAGATGAGGGACGACGCAAATCGATATGAGCCGATTTAGGTCGATTTAAGCGGGGCGGAAGATTTGCTCGGGCGCATGAATACAGTTTCGAATCTTTCCGGTTTTCGCGATTTCATGATCGAGCTGGCGCAACGCAGCGGCGAGTTCATCAAGCCGTATTTCGGGAGCGCCGGGCTCGCGGTGGAGATGAAGAGCGACGCGTCGCCGGTGACGGCGGCGGATCGCGGGGCGGAGGAATTGATGCGCGCGATGATCGCGAAACGCTTTCCGGAGCACGGCATCGTGGGCGAGGAGTTTGGCAACGAGCGCGAGGAGGCGGAGTGGGTCTGGGTGCTCGATCCGATCGACGGCACGAAGGCATTCATCACGGGCGTGCCGCTGTGGGGGACGTTGATCGCGTTGAAACACCGGGGCCAGCCGGTGCTCGGCACGATTCACCAGCCGGTGCTCGGGCAGTTGATGGTGGGGGACGGGGAAACGACGACGTTGAACGGACGCCCCGTGCGGGTGCGCGAGTGCGCGCGCATCGAGGATGCCACGGTGCTGACGAGCGACCCGATCGCCAATCCGCACAAGTATCAAAACGGCGCGGCGCATGACGCGCTGCTGGCGAGGGCGCGAATCGCGAGGACGTGGGGGGATTGCTACGGCTATCTGCTGCTCGCGGGCGGATGGGCGGATGTGATGCTCGACCCGATCATGAATCCGTGGGACATCCAGGCGTTGATTCCGGTGGTGCGCGGCGCGGGCGGCGTGATCACGGACTGGCGCGGGGGCGATCCGGTGGGCGCGGATTCGATCATCGCGGCGTCGCCGGGATTGCACGCGCAGGTGGTGAATGCGTTGAAATAAAAAAATAAAGTGGCGGCGCGCCGTCGGGCCGATTTTGCTTCCGGCAAGCCAGTCAAAGCAGCCAGGACGGCCGCTTTCATTTTCTTTTTTCCATGCACACAAACACACTCATTCAGGATCTGGGCATTCTTTTGCTCGCGGCGGGCATCGCGGGAATCGTGTGCAAGCGGTTCGGGCTGTCGGTGATCGTCGGCTATCTGATCGCGGGCATCATCATCGGGCCGCATACGCTGCCCATCGGGTTGATCCAGGACGAGGCGCGGATACGCGAGTTGTCGGAGGTGGGGCTGGTGTTCGTGATGTTTTCGATCGGGCTTGAGTTGAGTTTGTCGAAGCTCGGGCGAATGGGGTTCGCAACGCTGGCGGCGACGGCGCTGGGGGCGTTTTTCATGCTGCAATTCACGTTGCTGCTGGGGTGGTTCCTGGACTGGACGCCGATGATGAGCCTGTTCGTCGCGGCGATGCTCATGGTGTCGAGCTCGGCGGTGATTTCGAAGATCATGCACGAGCTGAACCTCAACCACGACCGCGCGGCGCAGATGGCGCTCGCGATGACAATCGTCGAGGACGTGGTCGCGGTGATCATGCTCACGGTGCTGGGCGCGAGCGTGCACGGGACCGCGGTCGGCGCGGAAGGCGGAGGCGGGAGCCTGGGCGTGGTGCTCGCGGTGCTGGGCGCGTTTGTCGTGCTGCTGATCATGGCGGGGCTCCTGCTGATGCCGCGCGTGCTGCGGAAACTGGAAAAGAAAAACGACCCGGAAATCCAGACGGTGATCGTGGTGGGGCTGCTGTTGATCGTGACGTTCCTGACAATAAAGGCCGGATACTCGATGGCGCTCGGCGCGTTTTTGTTCGGCGCGGTCGTGGCGGAGATCAAGCAGAAGATCGCGGTCGAGCAGCATTTCGAGGGGCTGAAGTATGTTTTCAGCAGCGTGTTTTTCGTTTCGATCGGCATGCTGATCGACCTGAGGATGCTTGAGGAGGTGTGGCTGTCGGTGTTGCTGCTTGGCGGATTTTCGCTGTTCGTGCGCCCGATCGCGTGCGGGTTTGCGCTGGTGCTGGTGGGGATTCCCCCGAAGGAGGCGCGGCGCGGCGGGTTGCTGCTGACGCCGCTGGGCGAGTTCACGTTCATCATCGCGCAGGGCGGCATCACGGCGGCGATTTTGCCGAAGTCATTTTATCCGGTGGCGGTGGGACTGTCGATCCTGACGGTGCTGGCGACGCCGATCCTGAATCGTTTTTCGGATCCGATCCTGCGCTTCGCCGACAAGGTGGAGCCGCGCTTCGTGACGCGCGCCATCGCGGCGTATCACCGCTGGCTGCAGGACGTGCAACGGAGCCGTCCCGGCAAGCCGATGCTCAAGCTCATTCGCGGACGCCTGCCCACGCTCGCGGTGGAAATGCTGTTCGTGAGCGGGCTGTTGATTTTTTCGGGGCGCATCCTGACGGAACTGGAGGCGACGCAATTCGCCGCGGCAATGAACCCGGACACGCTCGGATACGTCTTCTGGTGCGTGGTGGGCGTGCTGGTGCTGATTCCGCTCGTGGCGGTGTGGCGCAACCTGTCCGCCATCGCGATGATCATCGGCGAAGGCCTTGGCGGAAGCCCGGACACGCCCTCGCGGTTGCAGGCGCGCGCCCTCACCGGCCTGCTCAAGGCCGCCGCCGCGATCGGCGTGGCGTACTGGCTGTATGCGATCCTGCCGCTGAAAACACTGCCGGGCTGGGGCTGGGCGATCATGGGCGCGGCGGCTGCGGCGGTGATGATTGTCTTTTCCAACAAACTCATTTTCTGGCACAGCGAATGGGAGAGCTCGGTGCAGCAGGTGCTGGCGGAGGATTCGCGCGCGCCCGCGCAAGTGCGCGAGGAAGCGCGCGTGGAGCTTGGCCGCAGCCTCGAGGAATGGGATATGTGCCTGGGCAACTGCGTGGTGCCGCGCGGCGCGGGCTACACCGGCAGGACGCTCGCCGAACTGGCGATCCCGGCGAAGTTCGGCTGCTCGATCCTCGAAGTGGAGCGCAACGGCTACGTGATCAGTGCGACGGATTCTAGCCTGCGCCTGTATCCGGGCGACAAGCTGCTGCTGCTCGGCAAACAGGAGCAGATCGACAGCACGCGCGCGTTTTTTGGCCGCGCGGCATCCGCGCATGGCGTCCCCGAGGCGCCGCGCGAGGAAGAGGAGGCCGGCGATGTTTTTGGCGGCGCGGTGTTGGAGACCTTTGTCATGCCCGAGTGCGAACGCGCCGGGAAAACACTCGCCGACCTGCGCATTTCGCAACTGACCGGCGTGCGCGTGGCGGGCATCCGCCGCGGCGCGGAACAGATCGTCAACCCAAGCGGCGGCATGCCGCTGCTGGCGGGCGACTGCCTGCTCATCGTGGGCACGATCGTGGAGCTGCGCGACTTCCGCAACTGGATCATCAGCCCGCCCGCATGACACGCGGGCGGAGGGCTCGTTGAAAAAAGTTCGCAACAAATACCTTTGGAAAACGACAAACAGGATGTGCGCTCACCGCGCACCCTGAAAAACCGCGCCGCGCAAATAACCGGCGCGCATTAACTTCAATCCGCAGCCGAAAGGCATGACTTACCATGAAAACAAAAATCCTCATACCTGTGATTCTGGGCTTTCTTTGCGCCGCCTGCACGACCCCCTCCGAAAAAGCGCAGTCCGCAACCCCTTCCAACAAAACGGTGAATGTCACCTTTGTTAATCCGGAGAAATTCACCGACCTAAAAACCGACTCGATGGGCTTCGAGAAGGATCGCGATTACCTTCTCACTGAAATAAAGGATTACATCGTCGAACGCGCGCCGAAGCACATGGCCGACGGCCAGACGCTCGACATCGCGATCAGCGACATCGACATGGCCGGCGACTTCGAACCCTGGCGCGGCCCGCGCGTGCAGGACATCCGCATAATCAAGGATATTTATCCGGCCCGCATCGACTTGAGTTTCAAGCTCACCGACGCCGCCGGCAGTGTCGTTTCCGAAGGCACGCGGCAGCTTCGCGATTTGAACTTCATGATGAACACGCCGGGAATTCCCTCCAACGACACACTGCGCCACGAGAAAAACCTGATCAATGACTGGCTTGGCAGGGAATTTCCGCCGTCCGACAAAAAGGACAAATGAGAGCTTCTGCCTTGTGCGGCGCAATGGGTTGGACAGCTCGCGCAAAATGTCTGAAAAAACGAAAAAAATCCCGGCGGAATTTTTGAGCACATTTGCGGCGCGGGCGTCTATCTCAGCGTAGTCAGCATCGTTCGGACAGGAACGATACTAGTTTGTAGTTCTTACGGTTTGCTTGGTGTTAGGTCATGAAGGCCACCCTTAAAACGGGCGGCCTTTATGCTTTTCAGGCCCCGGCATAAAAAGCGTGCTCGCACTCGCGGCGCATTTTCGGCAAACGCAACCCTTTCATAACCAGACAAGCTCACCGTTTCCAAGACCGCACGCACCACACCATGGCCATCCCCCACCTGTCCGACGACCAGATCCGAACAATGACCCGCGAGGAAAAAGATCGCTGGTGGTTTGAAAACGTTTACCGCGGCGACATGCCGCAACTCACCTGGCGGTCGGGCATCACGGGATTTGTGCTCGGCGGCATCCTCGCGGCGGTGGCGATCTACATCGGCGGCAAGACGGGCATCTCCATCGGCGTCGGGCTCACGTCGGTCGTGGTGGCGTTCGCGGCGTTTCGCATCCTGCACGGCCTCGGCGTGTGCAAGGACTTCACGATCCTGGAAAACAATTGCACGCAATCCATCGCGACGTCCGCCGGCTACATGATCGGGCCGCTCATTTCGAGCATGGCCGCCTACATGCTCGTGGCGCAAAAGACGCCGCCGCACTTGCACATTTTTATCTGGATGGTGTGCGTCTCAATCCTCGGCGTGCTGGTGGCGTTTCCGTTGAAGCGACGGTTCATCAACGAGGAGCAGCTCCCGTTTCCCGAGGGCCGCGCGTGCGGCGTGGTGCTTGATTCGCTCTACACGGGCAGCGCGAGTTCGGGCATGTTCAAGGCGAAGCTGCTCGCGGTTTCCGCGATCATATCGGGCGGCATCCAGTTTGTCATCAGCGAGGGCTGGATGAAGCTCGCGCAAATAAAAATCCTCCACCTGCACAAACTCTTCCCCTCTCTCTACACGGAAAACGGCCAGCCGTCCGCGGAGCCGTATGTGCTCTTCGAGCATATCGATGATTATTACTACTGGCTCATGGCGAAGCTCCACATCGCGAGTGAAAATTTCATCCCGACGCTTGCGGGTGTGGACATCCGCAAATACGGACTGCGCCTGACGGTCGATGCGGCCATGTTCGGCGTTGGCGGGCTCATGGGCATGAAGGTGGCGACGAGCGTCCTGATAGGCGGCTTCATCAATTACGTCATCCTTGTGCCGCTCATGATCAAGGCGGGCGACATCGCGCCGCGCGTCATGGCGGACGGCACGGTGGTGCCGCTCACGCGCCCCGAAATGGTCAACCAATGGTCGCTCTGGTGGGCGATCAGCATGATGATCGTCGGCTCGCTCGTGAGCCTGCTGTCGAAGCCGGACCTGTTCACCGGCCCGATCAAAAAACTTTTCTCAAAAAAGAAAAACGGCGCCGGTGAAACCCGCGTCGACGTGCTCAGGCACATCGAGCTGCCGTTGTGGATTTCGTTCATCGGCGTGCCGGTGATGAGCTTTGTGGTGATCGCGCTTACGCATCACTTTTTCGGCGTGCCGTGGCATCTCGCGCTCGCCGCGCTGCCGCTGATTTTTGTCCTCACGATCATCGGCACGAACTCGATGGCGCTCACCTCGTGGATACCGACCGGCGCGATGAGCAAGATCACGCAATTCACCATCGGCGCGATCGACCGCGCCAACCCGGCCACCAATCTCATGACCGGCGGCATGACATCCGAAATCGCATCGAACGCCGCGAATCTGTTGTCCGACATCAAGCCCGGCTACATGCTTGGCGCGAAGCCGCGCCAGCAGGCCATCGGGCACGTCATAGGCATTTTTGCCGGCGGCCTCGCTTCGATGGTGGTGTTTTATCTGGTGATCATCGATCCTACGGTGGCGGGCGTGGCCTTCCGCAGTGAGTTCGCGATGCCCGGCGCGATTCAATGGAAGGGTGTTTCCGACCTGATCTCGCACGGCCTCAAGAGCCTGCCGTCATCCGCGGTGATCTCGATGATCGTGGCGGCGATTGCCGCGATTGTTTGCGAAGTCGCGCGCATCCGCACGCGCGGGCGGTTTCCGCTGTCGGCGGTGAGCATCGGCCTCGGCGTGGTGCTTCCGCCGGATGCCTCGATCTGCATGTGGGTGGGCGCGGCGTTTTTTTGGTGGCAGTCGCGCAAGCACAAAACCCCCGGCACCAAGGGCCACGAAACGTGGGTCGAGGGCTGCGAATCGATCTGCGCCGGCTTGATCTCGGGCGCGGCGCTCATGGGTATCGGGAATGCGGTGCTCGGGGTGTTGCCTTGGATGAAGTAGGACTGGGTAGGACCACTAAGACCTATAAGACCACGAGGACTGTTTTTTTCCATTGTCCTATCGGTCTTATGTGTCCTAGTGGTCTTATCGTCCTATTCCACCCATGCCCAATACCCCCGGCTTCCTGCCGCCGCATGGCGGCTACGAAAACCTCAAGAGTTACCCGAAGGCGCGCATCATCTACGACGGCACGGTGCTTTTCTGCTCGCGCTTTCTGAAGCACGACAGGCGCACCACCGACCAGATGGTGCAGGCTGCGCGCTCCGGAAAACAAAACATCGTTGAAGGCAGCGATGCCTCGGGAACCTCGAAGGAAACCGAAATCAAGCTCACCAATGTCGCGCGCGCCAGCCTCCGCGAACTCCTGGAGGATTACGGCGACTACCTGCGCGCCCACAATCTCCGCGCGTGGGCCAAGGACAGCCGTGAAGCGCTCTACGTGCGCAAACTCGGCCGCACCCGCAACGACGACTACGAGGCCTACCGCGAGTTTCTCGAAACACGCCCCGCCGAAACCGTGGCCAATATCATGATCTGCCTTATCCACCAGGCGCGCTACCTGCTCGGACGCCAGATCGCCAGCCTCGAAAAAACCTTCGTCGCCGAGGGCGGCATTCGCGAACGCATGACGCGCGCCCGTCTCGATTTCCGGGGCGCGCAAAACAAAAACGGCGCCCGCGCGAGCGGACGCCGTTGAAAATACGAAGACGCTTTCCGTTGTCGAAACTCAGAGGAGCTCGGCGACCATCGCCTTCTCTTCCTTGAGCTCGTTTTCGGTCGCGGTGATCTTTTCGCGCGAGAACTCGTTGATGTCCACGCCCTGGACGATCTTCCAGTTCTTGCCGTCGCTGACGATCGGGAACGAGTAGATCAGGCCTTTCTCGATGCCGTAGCTGCCGTCGGAGCAAACGCCGACGCTGAAGCAGGTGCCGGCGGGCGTCGGGTTGACGAGGTTGCGCACGGTGTCGACAACCGCGTTCGCAGCCGAGGCCGCGGAGCTGAGGCCGCGGGCCTTGATGATGGCCGCGCCGCGCTGCTGCACGGTCGGGATGAAGGTTTCCTTGAACCAGATCTCGTGCTTGATGACCTCGGTCGCGGCCTTGCCGCCGATCTTCGCGTTGAAGTAATCGGGATACATCGTCGAGCTGTGGTTGCCCCAGATGGCGAGATTCGTGACCTCGGTCGTGTCGACGCCCGACTTCATGGCGAGCTGCGTGACCGCGCGGTTCTGGTCGAGCATGGTCATCGCGAACCAGCGGTCGGACGGCACCGACTTCGCATTGTTCATGGCGATGAGGCAGTTGGTGTTGCAGGGATTGCCGACCACGAGGACGCGGACATCCTTCGCGGCGTTGGCGGCGATGGCCTTGCCCTGGCCGGTGAAAATCTTGCCGTTGATGCTCAGGAGATCCTTGCGCTCCATGCCCTGCTTGCGCGGAACGGAGCCGACGAGCAGCGCCCAGTTGACGTCTTTGAAACCGACATTGAGGTCGGCGGTCGGGACGATGCCCTTGAGGAGCGGAAACGCACAGTCCTGGAGTTCCATGACCACGCCATTGAGCGCGGGAAGCGCGGGCTCGATCTCGATGAGATGGAGGATGACGGGTTGCTCAGGGCCGAACATCGCGCCGGACGCGATACGGAAGAGGAGCGAATAACCGATTTGACCGGCAGCACCGGTGACAGCGACACGAATGGGAGTCTTCATAGGAAATTGACCAAGTTGATTGATTTGGCGAAAGAGTCCACGAGTTTTTGCGGAAACTATTTTACGAATAACGATTCATCGCGCGCCAAATTTCACCAACCTTTGCAGCGCGTGGCGTTGCGTGCCGCGCCGCAACCCGCCACACTCTCCGGATGAAATACGACGTTGTGATTGCAGGCGGCGGATTTGGCGGCGCGTATTGCGCGCGCACGCTGGGCAAAGCCCTCGGAGCAGCGGGCGTGCGCCGCGTCGCCCTCATCGCCGAGCGCAACGTCCTCGTTTTTCATCCCATGCTCGCGGAGGTCGCCGGCTCCGCGCTCACGTCCTACGATGTCGTCAACCCGCTGCGCCAGTTCTGCCGCCGCGTCGATGTGCTCCAGGGGAACATCCAACGCATCGAGTGGGCCGGACGCCGGCTGCATCTCGACGGCGGACGTTTTACGCGCGACCACGTCGTCGAATTCCGCCACCTCGTGCTCGCGCTCGGCAGCGTGACCGACCTCTCCCGCGTCCCCGGCATGGCCGATTACGGCTGGCCCATGAAGTCGGTCGCGGACGCCTTGCGCCTCCGCTCCGCGATCATCAACCGCCTCGAGGAAGCCAACCTCGTCGAAGACCCGGAAAAACGCGCGCGCCTGCTCACGTTCATCGTCGTTGGTGGCGGCTACACCGGGGTCGAAACCGCCGGCCAGCTCCTCGATCTCCTCCGCGAAGTCCAGCCGCTCTACGTCAACCTCCGCTCCCCGAAAACCGCTCCCGCGCGCGTCGTGCTCGTGCACAGCCGTGCGCATCTGCTCGAGGAGATCGGCGAAAAACTCGGCGACTACGCGCAGCGCGTCCTCGAAAAACGCGGCATGGAGATCCGCCTCAAAACCCGCGTCGCCGAGGTCACCGCGGGCAAAGTCATCTTCGAGGACGGCGGATTCATCGAGGCGCACACCGTCATAACCTCCATCGGCAACTCGCCCAATCCCATCGTTGTCAGCCTTTGCCGCCAGATCGGTCTCGCCATGCCTGCGAACGGCCGCATTCCCGTCGAGCCGACGATGCGCGTCGCCGGGCAGCCGGACCTCTGGGCCATCGGCGATTGCGCGCAGGTTCCCTGGTTCGACCGTGGCGAGCAAAAATTCGCCCCGCCGACCGCGCAATTCGCCGTGCGCCAGGGCAAGCAACTCGGCGCAAATATCGCGCGCGTCCTCCGCGCCGGGGACGACGCCGGGTCTCCGGCTTCAATGCCCGCCCTCCGGCCCTTCACCTACCGTTACATGGGCCAGCTCGCCACCGTCGGCGAACGCGAGGCCGTCGCAGAGGTTTTCGGCATCCACTTCAGCGGTTTCATCGCGTGGTTCATGTGGCGCAGCATCTACCTTGCGAAACTTCCCAGCATCTTCAAGCGTCTGCGTGTCACCATCGACTGGACGTTCGACCTCTTTTTCCGCCGCGACATCAGCGTCGTCGCCCCGCCGCCCGAGGAAGACCTGCGCTCCATCCACCTAGAAGCCGGCGAACCGCTCTTCATGCTCGGCGACTCCTGCCGCGCCTTCTACTACGTGCGCAGCGGCTCGATCACACTCGCGCGTCCCGGCGAGCCCGCCCGCGTCGCGACAATCTCCGCCGGCATCGTGATCGATCACGAGTGGCTCGCCGCCGACAACCGCTGGACAATGAACGCCACCGCCGCCGAAAGCTCCGATCTCGTTGTCTTCCGCGGACGCGCGCTCGATCTGTTCAAACACGAACTCCGCCTCGTCCGCCGCAGCCCCGGCCCGGCGCAGCGGCATGAGTTTCGCGGATGAGCGCGATGTTTCAAAATTATATTCGACCCCGCCCCGCCACTTTTTATTCGCGACGCTGGCATGCGACGTGCAGGATCCGGGCATCCTGTAAAAATGAAAAAAGTAAAGCTAGGCATAGTCGGACTCGGCATGGGCGGCGTTCACGCCCGTAACATCCTCGACGGCAAAGTGCGCGACGTCGAACTCGCCGCGCTTGCCGACACCGATTCCGCCAGGCGCGCCCAATTTCCCGAAATCCCCAGTTTCGCCACCGCTGATGAAATGATCGCTTCCGGAGCCATTGACGCCATCCTCGTTGCCACTCCGCACTACTTTCACACCCCGATCGGCATCGCCGCGCTCAAGGCCGGCCTCCATGTGCTCATGGAAAAACCACTCGCCGTGCACAAGGCCGACGCCGAGCGCCTCCTTGCCGCCCATGCCGGCAAAAAACTCGTCTTCGGCGCCGTCTTCAACCAGCGCACCGATCCCTATTACCTGAAAATCCGCGAACTCATCCGCAGCGGCGACCTCGGCGAAATCCGGCGTGTCAACTGGGTCGCCACGCACTGGTTCCGCACCGAGGCCTACTATGCTTCCAGCGGCTGGCGCGCCACCTGGGCCGGCGAAGGCGGCGGCGTGCTCCTCAACCAATGCCCGCACAACCTCGACATGCTCCAGTGGCTCTTCGGCCTGCCCGTCCGCGTGCGCGCCCACGCCGGCTTCGGACGCTACCACCAAATCGAGGTCGAGGACGACGTCACGACCTACATCGAGTTCACCAATGGCGCCACCGGCGTCTTCATCGCCTCCACCGGCGAAGCGCCCGGCACCAACCGCCTCGAAATCGTCGGCGAACGCGGACGCCTCGTTTACGAGGACGGGAAGATCGTCTTCCGCCAGAACGCCGTCGGCATGACCCGTTTCAGCCGCACCGCGACCGAACCCTTCGCCCTGCCCGCGACCACCGAAAGCACGTTCACGTTTCCCGATCACGGCCCGCAGCACGCCGGCATCGTGCAGAACTTCGCCGATGCGATCCTGCGCGGCGCGCCCCTCATCGCGCCCGCCGCCGAAGGCCTGCATTCGGTCGAGCTTGCCAACGCCATGCTCATGTCCGCCTGGACAAGCGAAAGCGTCCCTTTCCCGCTGGACGGTCAACGCTACGAACAGCTTCTCAACCAGCAAATCGCCACCTCCACGATCAAGAAAGTCCAGAAGAACATCCCCGTGACAACCGACTGGCAAAAATCATTCCGTCCATGACATGCGAGCGGACAATGCGATGAAATGTTTGCCCTGATCATGCCATTGATGGCATGCGCGCCTGCCGTGAATGAGGCCGGGGCGCCCGCGTCGCCATGAAAAACGAAACACCCGCCTGCCGTCCCGCTTGCGGCGCGTGTTGCATCGCGCCCTCGATCACCTCTCCCATCCCCGGCATGCCGCACGGCAAACCCGCGGGGATTCCCTGCGTGCAACTTCTTCCCGATTACCGCTGCGCGATCTTCGGCCAGCCCGAACGTCCGGCCGTCTGCGCGAGCCTGCGCCCTGCGCAGAACATGTGCGGAGCCACCCGCGACGATGCATTGCAATTTCTTTCCGCACTGGAGCTTATGACGGCGCCTGACACGTCGTAATCACCATGCGCTTGCATGGCCGGGCGGATTTTCGGAGAGTTCGCGCTTTTCCACTTTTCACTCACGCATCACAATGAACGCGCTCCAGCCAGACGAAACGAAGCCAGACCCGTATGTCGCATTCCGAAACGCGGGCTTCCGGCGCTTTCTGCTGAGCAACTTTGCCTTCAACCTCGGACGTCAGGCGTTGAGTGTCGCCATTGCCCTTCAAGTGCTGCATTGGACGAATTCCGCCGCCGCGATCGGCTTCATCGGCTTTATCAACGTCGTTCCGCTCATTTTCCTTGTCCTGCCCTCCGGCGTGCTCGCCGACAAATACGACCGTCGCAAAATCATCTCCCTCACCATGACGGCGTCGTGTGTGCTTTCGGTGCTGCTCGTCCTCGCCACGCATTTCCACGATTACATCCCGTATGTCGGTGTTCTCCAAGGCGCGAACCACATGCTCGAAACCGCCGCGCGTTTCTTCACGCGCGAGGCGCATCTCGATTCGATCCGCTTCGACAATCCCGCGCTCCCCATCGTTTATCTGCTCCAGTTCTTCCATTCCACCGTGCGCGTCATTGGAGCCCCGGCGCGCGGCGCGATCATTCCCGTGCTTGTCCCGCCCGCTCACCTCACCAACGCCCTCACTTGGAACTCCAGCGCGTTTGAGCTCACCGCAGTGCTCGGTCCCGTGATCGGCGGACTTGTGGCCGCGTGGAGTTACACCGCGATCTATGCGGCGGATGCCATTTTTTCGGCTGCGCTGGCCATCTCGCTCGTTGGCATCGCGCTTCTGCCCCGCAAACCCCGCGATCCCTCGCTCCCCGTGCCCAACGCCATGGCCGGCGCGACGTTTATCTGGAGGCAAAAACCCGTGCTTGCGGCGATCACGCTCGACTTGTTCGCCGTGCTGCTCGGCGGGCTCACCGCGCTGTTTCCGCTCTACGCGAAGGATGTGTTTCACTTTTCCAACTACGAGTTCTGGGCGGGCTGCATGCGCGCCGCGCCCTCGCTCGGCGCGATCACGATGGCGGTCATCGTCGCGCACTCCGCCCCCTTCAAGCGCCCTGGGATCACGCTGCTCTGGTCGGTCGTGTGCTTTGGCGCGGCCATCGTCATCTTCGCGCTCTCGCGCAACATCGTCCTCTCGCTCGTCGCGCTCTTTTTCAGCGGCGTATGTGACAACGTCAGCGTCGTGGTGCGGCACACGCTCGTGCAAATGCTCACGCCCGACTACCTGCGCGGGCGCGTCACCTCGGTCAACCAGCTCTTCATCGGCTGCTCCAATGAAATTTCCGAATTTCGCGGCGGCCTGATGGCGGCGCGTTTTGGCCCCGTGTTCGCGGCGACCTTCGGCGGCATTTGCACAATCATGGTCGTGGTCAGCGTCGCCCTCTCCCTGCCCGCCATAAGAGCCGTGCCCCCGCTCAACGAAATCAAACCGGTCGAGGATGAGCCCGGGACGGACGCGAAAAATTTCCCAAAGCGGTGATTAGCTGTCCGGCCCTTTGAGATTTTGGAATTTGGATATTGGGATTTTTTTGGAATTTGAGATTTTGGCATTTGGGATTTCTCACCTAACTTCGCCTCACCATGGCAAAAACTACAAAGACCGCCCGTTCCGCCCACCAAACCTGGGGTGGCCGTTTCTCCGCCGGACCCGCCGAGCTCATGCTCACGTTCAGCGAATCCGTTTCCTTTGACCGCCGCCTCGCGCCCTTCGACATTGCCGGCTCGAAGGCCCACTCCGCCATGCTCGCGCACGTCGGCATCATCACCGCCAAGGAACGCGACGCCATCCACGCAGGCCTCGACGCCATCCTCGCGGAAATCAACGCGGGCAAATTCACATGGGACGTGAAACTTGAGGATGTCCACATGAACATCGAGCAGGCACTCACCAAGCGCGTCCCCGCCGCCGCCAAGCTCCACACCGCGCGCAGCCGCAACGACCAGGTCGCGACCGACATGCGCCTCTACCTCAAGCACGCCTGCGCCGATCTTTCCGCGCGCATCGCCGCCGCGCAGCGCGCCATCCTCGCCGCCGCCGCGGAGCATGCCGACGTGCTCATCCCCGGCTACACGCACCTCCAGCGCGCGCAGCCCGTCTATCTCGGGCACCACCTTTTTGCCTGGCTCGAAATGCTCCAGCGCGACCGCGTGCGCCTCGCCGAAACCGCCGCGCACGCCAACTGGTGCCCGCTCGGCTCCGGCGCCATCGCAGGCACCACGCTGCCCATCGACCGCGAGTTCTCCGCGCAAAAACTCGGATTTGTTGACGCCAAGGGCCGCCCGCAAGTCACGCAAAACAGCATGGACACCGTCGCCGACCGCGACTTCTTCATCGAGTTCGCGCACGCCTGCGCGCTCTTCGGCGTGCACATCTCCCGCATCGCCGAGGACCTCATCCTCTGGACGAGCGCCGAGTTCAAGTTCGTGGAGCTCCCCGACGCCTTCTGCACCGGCTCCTCGCTCATGCCGCAGAAAAAGAACCCCGACTCGTGCGAACTCCTCCGCGGCAAATCCGCCCGTCTCCAAGGCAATCTCCACACGCTCCTCACCCTCGCGAAGGGCCTTCCGCTTACCTACAACCGCGACCTCCAGGAAGACAAGCCGCCGCTCTTCGACAGCCACGATCAGGCCGCGATTTGCGCGGATGTCCTCGCGGGCACTTTCACCGGACTCAAAATGAACCGCGACAAATGCGCCGCCGCCGTCGCCGACCCCGCGCTCCTCGCGACCGACCTCGCCGACTACCTCGTCGAGCGCGGCGTTCCCTTCCGCGAAGCGCACCACGCCGTCGGCGCCGTCGTCCGCGCCGCCGAAAACCTCGGCGTCGCGCTCAACGAAATCCCCTACGCCGAAATCCAGAAAATCCACCCGGCCTATGCGAAGGACTGGACGCAAGTCTTCGATCTCAAGCGCGCCATGCAAAAACGCGCCGGCACCGGAATGCCCGGCCCGAAACAAATCAAAGCCCAATTCACCCGCTGGAAAAAACTCCTGAGCCAGACAAACCAATCGCTGAAACGCGGAAGAGCGGAAACACGGAAATAAAATCCCCGGCCTTTCCCGCGTCTTCCCTGATTAAATTTCTTCCGTAGATGGAATTAGTAGAACAAGAGTTAAGTGCCCGCCTGTTGAACGCAGCCATCGAAGTGCATCGCGCCCTTGGCCCGGGCTTTCTTGAAAGCATCTACGAAACAGCGCTCGCCCACGAACTCCAGAAACGCGGTCACAAAGTGGATCGCCAAAAAACAATTTCGGTTTCTTACGACAATATCACCATTGGAGAGCACCGTCTCGACCTGCTCATAGACGATAAAATCATCCTCGAACTCAAAGCCTGCAAAGCTATCGAGGACATCCATCTCGCCACCGCCCGCTCCTACCTGAAAGCGACGGGCCTCAAACTCGCCCTCATCCTCAATTTCGCTGAACCACGCCTCGCAATCCGCCGCGTTGTTTTGGAAGCCAACTCCGCGCCTTCCGCCCTTCCGCGCTTCCGCGATTAAAAAATGTCTTCCAAAATCCGAGTTCTTCCCGACCGCGTGGCGAATCAGATCGCCGCGGGGGAGGTCATTGAACGTCCGGCGGCGGTCGTGAAGGAACTCGTGGAAAACGCGCTCGACGCCGGGGCCACGCGCCTCGAAGTCGAGTTCCGCCACGGCGGACGCTCCCTCATGCGCATCGAAGACAACGGCTCCGGCATGTCGCGCGACGACGCCCTCCTAGCGCTCGAACGCCACGCAACCAGCAAGATCGCCGCTGCCGCCGATCTCGATCACCTCGCCAGCTTCGGCTTTCGCGGCGAGGCTTTGCCATCCATCGCCAGCGTATCCGAATTTTCACTACAAACCCGCGAGGTATCGTCCGACACCGGCACGGAGGTTTTCATCAACGGCGGCAAACTCATCCACGTCCGCGAGTGCGGCCGCGCCACCGGCACGCGCATCGAGGTGAAACACCTTTTCAACTCCGTCCCCGCGCGCCGCAAGTTCCTGAAAACCGACGCCACCGAGGCCGCGCACATCATACAGAACGTGCGCCTCTACGCCCTCGCGTTTCCGCACGTCGCCTTCACGCTGATCGAGGACGGACGCATCATTTTCCGCTCGCCGCAAAGCGAGACGCTCGCCGGGCGCGTCGCCAGCATTTTTGGAAAACAAATCGCCGAAAACCTCATCCCGCTCGACGCCGCCGAATCCGGCATGCGCATCACCGGCCTCATCGACCGCCCCGGCGCGGGCATGGGCCGCGCCACGCGGCACGAGATGATCACGTATATCAACCGACGCCCCGTGGACAGCCGCGCGCTCAATTACGCGCTCATCGAAAGCTACACCGAGCACCTCCCGAAAGGCCGTTATCCGGTCGCATTTGTGTTTTTCGAAATCGATCCCGCCGCCGTGGATGTGAACGTGCACCCCGCAAAACGCGAAGTGCGCTTCCGCAACGAAACCGCCGTGCGCAGCTTCGTGATTCGCAGCGTGCTCGCAAAATTACGCGGGTTGGGTGGCACGGGCTTCCAGCCCGTGGGATTGGGCGCGGCGCAGCCTCCCAGCTTAAATCTCCAGTCACAAACACAAGCCAGTCCGACATCTCACGTGCCGCCGGTGCCGCGCATTACTCCGGCTCCTTCATCGCCGTCTTCTTCTCAATCCCACGGGCTGGAAGCCCGTGCCACCCAACCCGCACAAACCTCCAATCCCACGGGCAAGCTGCCCGTGCCACCCAATCCGCCCGCCCCGCCGGTTCCTTCAATCGTAAATCGTAAATCGTCCATCGTAAATCCGCCCGCGCCAGCGGCGCGGGCCTGGCGGTTTCTCGGACTTGCGCACGGCGCTTACGCGCTCTTTGAAACACCGGCGGGCCTCGTGCTTCTCGACCGCCGTGCCGCGCACGAGCGCATCTGGTTTGAACGCTTGCAGACCCAGTTCCGCAGCGGCGAGGTGCCCGGCCAGCGTCTGCTCTTCGCGGTGCCGCTTGAACTCGACGCCATCGCGAGCGCGCTGCTTCTCGACCGGCTCGATTTCTTCAATCATCACGGCTTCGAGATCACCGAATTCGGCCGCAATTTCTTCCGCGTCGAAAGTGTGCCCGTGTGGATGGAGCCGAACGACGCCGAGCCTTTCGTGCGCGATCTGCTCGGCGCTTTGCGCGACGGACGCTTGCAGGAAAAAAACATCAATCTCGCCCGCGACGAGCTGGCCCGCCTCGCCGTGGCAAAGGCAATCCGCCTGCCCGCCATGGTGAACGAAACCGAGATGCACGCGACCGTCGCGCAACTCCTCGCCTGTCAGACCCCGCTCACAAGCCCCGCGGGACGCCCGACCTACATCGAACTCTCGCAAGGCGAGCTCGCGAAACGCTTCGGACGGTAGGGCGAAGCCTCCGGCTGAGCTGTTACGTCCGCCCCAGCCGTTACGCATTCGCGGCTCACCGGGGACGGTTCGCCCTACCTTGAGCGCCATTTGTGAACGGGCATGGGAATGGCGTTTATTCCACGTCACGCGTCATCCGCACTTCGACCCAGCCGCGCACGCTGTTGACAAACCAGATGCGCCCGGCGCGCTCCAAATCCCCGATGCGCAAAACGCGTTCGCGCACCTCGCCGCTTTGCAGCAAATGCGCGCGCATCACGCCCGGAAGCAGGCCGCTCGTGACGGGCGGCGTGAATTTTTTTCCGGCGATTTCGAGCACGAGATTGCCCGTGGAAAACTCGGTCAGCTCGCCGCGCTCGTTCGAGTGCAGGCAACTGAAATGCCCCCGTCGCGCCGACTCCGGATAAAAGGGACGGTGCGTGGTTTTGTGGCGCAGAAAATCATTCTGGCTGATGATCGGCTGGGTCGCGAGGCAGGCCGTTTGCGGCGATGGCATCGGAGCGATGGCGCTGCTTTCGATAGTGATTTCGCCATCCTGCGCGACAAGCAGCCGCGCCTTGCGCAATCCCGCGCCATGCTCGCGCGCGTGCTGGTCCAGCGCGGCCTTGATTTTTGCGCGGTCGGCGGGATACGCGAAATGCGCGGCGGCGCGTGCGAGACGCGCGAGGTGGGCGTCCAGACGCGCATAAACGCCGTTTTCGAGCCGGAGGCTTTCGAGCAGATAGAAACCCGGCGGCGCGGCATTCAGGAGCATGCGCGCCTTGGAAAAACACTCGGCATATTCGTCGCGGGGCGTCGAGCTCCACGTGATGCCGCCGCCGACGCTGTATTCGGCCTCGCCGGTCTGCGTGTCGATCCAGCAGGTGCGTATTGGGACATTGAATACAGCATCCTTTGCCGGAGTGATGTAGCCCATCGCGCCGCAATACACCTCGCGTGGCGCGGTTTCGATTTCCGATATGATGCGCATCGTGCTCGTTTTCGGCGCGCCCGTGACCGAGCCGCATGGAAAGAGCGCCGCAAAGACATCGGCGAGTTGCGCGCCGGGTCGCGTGCGCGCGCTCACGGTCGAGGTCATTTGGAACACGGTGGGATAGGTTTCGATCTCGAAGAGCGGCCCGGCGGCGACGCTTCCAGTCTCGGCAATCCGACCGAGGTCGTTGCGCATGAGATCGACGATCATGAGATTTTCGGCGCGGTTTTTTTGCGAGCGCGCGAGGCGTTCCCTGTTCGCGCGGTCGCCGCTTGGCGTGCTCCCGCGCGGCGCGGTGCCTTTCATGGGCTTCGTGGTGATGAGGCCGTCGGAGCCGCGCCAGTTGAAAAAAAGCTCGGGAGATGCGGAAAGGATGCAGAAGCGTCCGGTGTCGATGAACGCGCCGTAACGCGCCTTTTGCGCGGCCATGAGCCGCCTGTGAAACGCGAGCGGCGAGCCCGAGAAACGCGCGCGCAGCGGGAAGGTGTAATTGACCTGATAGGTGTTGCCGCGCGCGATTTCGTGGCGGATGCGCGCGAGGGCGCTTTTGTAATGCCGGAGGTCGATGGCGGGCGTCCAGTCCGTGAGTGCGAAGGTCTCGCCGCGTTCTGAATCCGGTGGAGGCGACGGGAGTTTTTCTGCGTAGATGCCGAACCACAGCAGGGGCATTTTGCGATGCGCGGGGATGCGCATGGCGTGAAACGCGGCAGCGGCTTCGTAGGAGACAAAACCGGCGGCGTAGCAACCGGCGTCCGTGGCGCGCTCGATCTCGCGCAACGCCGGAACGACTTCATCCACGGAACGCGCCTCGACGACCCGGAGCGGTCTGCCGAACGAAGCCGGCGCGTTCTCAAAATGAAAGTGAAGCATTGCGAAAAAGTGACGCGGTCATCTCCGTCCGCGCGACATTATTTCTTTTCAGCGGATTGGGCGGGTCGGGTGGCACGGGCGACTCGCCCGTGTGCTTGGGTCTGCTTTTCAACCGCGAATGGACGCCAATAATCGCGAATAAAGCCTCCCCTTGCCGGGACGGCGGCTGAATGCTGGCGCACGCCAACGGCGTGCCATTCGTCAGGCCAAGGTCAAGCGTTGCGCGAGACCTTGGGTATTGAATGTTTGGATGCATGCGCCCTGAAGGGGCGCCACAGACGTGATTGGCCAGATTGTGGCACCCTTACAGGGTGCATTTTTTGAATGGCATGAAGACCCAGGGTTACGCGCTGCGCGCTCACCCTGGGCTGACGAGTGGCACGCCCTTGGCGTGCTACCGGAAAATCACGGATTGAGTGGCACGGGCTGGCAGCCCAAAAGCTGAGGTGGTCCGCGCAAGTCTTTTTTTGAAGGATTTTCAGGCTGGGGCGATCCGGGGGCGGGCCCGTTTGGCCAGGGCGCTCAGGTAACGGGTTTGGTCATAGGCGACGCCATC
>JARKRC010000046.1 GCA_029974595.1 Ereboglobus sp.
GAATGGATCGAAGCCTTCTACAACCTGCGTCGCCGTCACTCCTCAATCGGAAACCTCTCTCCGGTTGACTTCGAAAACCTTAACAACTGATCTGCTTCCTCCACTTGCTCTCTCTGTCTTCAATACAAGGGTAATCCCAGGGAGAGTGGAGCTTGCGCCGCTTCCTCTTCTCCAAATGGACATTGCGCGAGGGCTGGGACAACCCGAATGTCTTTGTAATCTGCAAACTGCGCACATCAGGCTCGGAAATCAGCAAAATACAGGAAGTCGGGCGCGGCCTGCGCCTGCCCTTTGATGAAAATGGAAACCGCATGAACGCAGACACGGGCGGCGGGGATTTTCAGTTGAGTTATATCATTGATTTCTCGGAACGCGAATTTGCCAAAAAACTTGTCGGCGAAATCAACGGCGACGGCGCGGGCGTGGTTGGCGGAAAAATCACGGATGAGATTTTGGAGCGTCTGATTGCTGCCAAATACAAGCCAAGCAAAGCGATTGCGAAAGCACAGTTGTTAATTGATGAAATTATCAATGAGAAGGACGAAATTGTTGACAGCGAAAGACTATTCGCGCTGTTGCCGGACGATGAAAAACTGAAGACTGGAAAAGTGACCGGAAAAGGAATGCCGGAGCGTCCGAAAATAAAACTGCACCGTGAAAACTTCCAAAAACTGAAAAGCCTTTGGGAGAAGGTGACGCGACGCTATGTGTTGCAGTTCGATAAAGTCGCGGATGCGCAAATCAACTCCCTTCTGATGGAGGTTTTCGCCAACAGCAATTTGTTCAGCAGACCGTCCGCGAGCGTGAGAAAGGAACAATTGGAAAAATGCGCCGACGGCAGTGGCAGTCTGTCGGTCGGGACAAGCATGGTCATGGAAGTTCAGCTCGAAGCAAAACTCGGTGTTCTGCCTTACGGGGAATTTTTGAAACGGATCGGGAAACGGACCTGTCTGCCGATTTCATTATTGCACAGGCATCTTGCTAATGCGCGGCGCGGAAAAGAAACTCCTCCGGAATTGTTTAATACGGGAACGCTGGAGAACATAATTGCGTGTTTTGAAAAGAAATTCGTGACGCTTTTCGCTCAGAAGTTTTCCTATGCGGCATTGGATTTCCACGCACAAACAAGCCTCTTTGAACCCAATGGCGACCTTAAGTCGGAGCTCATGCAAGGCGATGTCGGAGACAAAATCGCAAGCGATGTCAAAATTGACGGGCGGCGCTATCTCTATGACAAGCCCGCATACGACAGTGAAATAGAACATGAGGTTTTGCGCGTCAATCCACCGCCGCGAGTGATTGTTTATGGCAAACTGCCGCGTCGCAGCATCAAGCTGCCGACTTACACAGGCGGCACGACAAGTCCGGATTTTGTCTATGCCATTCGCAAGCCGGACGGTGATGGCGTGGAATTGCATTTGATTGTGGAAACAAAGAGCGACAACCCGCGCTTGTCCGATACACAAGCGGTCGAGGCACAGGAGAAGTTTTTCAAGAGCATTTCCAAGAACATCGTTTGGAAAATGGAAACCGACGCGGAAAAGTTCGGAAAATTGCTAGCGGAGATGGCGAGATAGACGGCGTTAAAGTAATAGCCGGAATACCGCATGGACTCCGGACGCAGGACGCCGGTCGCAAAATCCCGCTTGCGTGCATCTGCTGCCGGAGTCCAAAGTCCTGAGCGCTGAATCCGGTAGTGTCCGTCAAGTTTCGCACATTTTATAGTAGCATATATTCGGCTGAGGAAGGTTGTGTGTTGGTTGTATTGTTATTGTTGGTTGGTTTTCGCTGAGGATTCGGGGCTGCGCGCAGGCCCGGCTTGGCGGGCCGGAGCGCAGCTCCGAATCAGAGTGTTCATGCCGCTTGCGTTTCGTTTTCCATGATCGCCGCGGTGTTGATCCGGGCCATGTCCATGTAGCGTTTCTGGCCCCATTGCGTTCCGGCCACATGGCGCAGGCGGGCGGCCACAAGGATCATCGCCGAGTTGCCGTCGGGAAACGCCCCCACCGCCCGCGTTCGCCGGCGTATCTCCCTCATGAGCCGTTCGAGCGGGTTGTTCGTTCGCAATGAGCGCCAGTGCTGGCTGGGGAACTCGTAGTAGTTGAGCGTTTCGTCGATGCTTGTCTCCACCAGTTGCGCGGCCGCGGGCAGTTTCATCTCGCGCAGTTTGGCGGTTACTTGTGCGGCTTTGGTTCGCGCCGAGGCCCGGTCTTCGCTTGCGTGAATTGCCTTGAGCATGGCGGCTACATCACGCACTTTGCCTGCGGGCACCAGCGACCAGACGTTGCGGTAAAAATGCACCGCGCAGCGCTGGTGTTTGGTCGGGATAAAACTCGGCAAGGCTTTCCACAAGGCCGAGGCACTTGTCCGAGATGAACAGCTTCACGGCTTTGAGCCCGCGCTCTTTGATTCGACGAAGGAAGTTTTGCCACGAGGCTTTGTCTTCTTTCGTGCCTTCTTCCACGGCGAGCACTTCGCGGTAGCCTTCGGTGCTTACGCCAACCGCCACGAGGATGCTCACGTTTTTGACTTCCCCGCCCCAGCTGCGTTTGAGCCAGATGCCGTCGAGATATACGTAGGCGTGTTCGCCTTCGATGGGCCGGGCGCGCCAGGTGTCGATTTGCACTGCGATCTTTTGGTTGAGTTCGCTCAGCGTCGATGGGCTCACGCGCGATCCCCACAGCGCCTCGGTTATGTCTTCGACCCGGCGCACGGACACCCCTGCAAGATACATCTCCACGAGCGCTTCCTCGACACTGCTTTCGCGCCGTCGGTAGCGTTCGATGATTGCCGTCTCGAATGGCAGTTTCCGCAACTTGGGCATGCGCAGGGTCACTTCGCCCGCTTTCGTGTGATATTGCCGTTCGTAATGGCCTGCTCGTTGATCTTTGCGTGCGTCCGTATGCTCGTAACGCCCGGCGGCGCACAATCGTTGGGCTTCGGCGTCGAGCAGCGCGTTGAGCGTCTGCTCCACCGTTGATAACACCACTTTGTCGAGGTGGCTTTGAATCATCTTTTCGTCCACGCGGATCACTCCGCTAGGCATCGCTTTGTCTTCGGTCGCCGATTCTTCGCGACCTTTCTTCGGGTTTTCTGTATTCATCAGGGTTATCTTCCCTGCCTCTATAGCTTTAAAAAATGTGCGCAAGATTCAGGACGTTATCCACGGGCTTCCAGCCCGTGTTTTCGGAACACGGGCGAGTCGCCATAGCTTTATACACAAGATGGAGAAGCTGGGCCGAAGCGTTCCCATGCCAGGGAGAGGTCGCAGAGGCGGGTCATGCCGATCCACATGGCCTTGATGCCGGGGGGCGCATCGTTTTTGCGTCCGAGGTAGCCGCCGAGCTTGGCGATCATGAGGACCATTTCGCCGAGAGTGGGCGCAGTGGGCGGGGCGGGCTCGCCCCGGCGGCTGGACACCGCGACGAGCGGCTTCCATTCGCCGGGGGCGAACAGAAGCTCGCAGGGCAGGTCGGGGCGGACCCGGCCCAGCCTCATCACATACAGCAGCCGCCAGCCGACCGTCATGCACAGCGCGATGGCGGGCTTGAGCGTCGTGTCGCCGCGTTGTTGCAGCTGCTCGATGCGGCAGCCGCTTTTGAGGACCTTGTCGAACAGCTCGATTTCCCAGCGGCACAGATACAGTCCGATTACCTCCCTGGCCTGCGTGGGCGTTTCGACCGGCAGGGTGGTGAGCAACACCCATACCAGAGGCTCTTCGCCGGCGGGCGGATTGATCTCCCTGGCTTCGATCGCGACCAGTTCCACCGCGGGCAGCGCCGCGCCTGTCTTGCGATGGGGCGGCTTGAGGCGCAGCCGCACCGTCCGTATCTCCTGCTCGACCGCGCGGGCCGAGCGCTCGACCGGCGCCTGCCGGCTGCCTTTGAGCTTCTTGTTGCGCCGGGTCGCCTGCGAGACCTCGAAGTCCACCGTGCCGATCACCGGGGCGGCCGCGAGCCGGGCCCGGAGTTTCCCCGGCTGCGCCCCGCCGGCTTCGTCCCCGATCGGTTCCAGGCAACGGTCCGACTTGCTTCGGATCAGCAGTCCGGCGGCAGGCCGGCCTTGCGCGAGGCGCTGGTCGCGCTCGGCGAACACCTCGTAGATGTCTCCCTCCCGGTCGCTCACCGAGACGACCTCGCACGCGGGCGCATGGCCGGCCAGCTCGCAGGCGTGCCGGTAGCCTTCCAGCCAGCGCAGGCTTTCCTTTTGCTCAATGGGCCGGCTCTTGCAGTTCGCCGACTTGCCGTGGTCCGCGTCGTCCCGCGCATAGATCAAGGCGTCCCACAGCCCAAGCGGCAGGCGCTCCGGGGTGAGCACCAGGTGGCTGTGCGCGAAAAACCCCCGCCGCTCCGGGCTGGCCAGCGGCCCGGCCCCCTTCAGCTTCCTGCGCGCGGTGTAGTCGCACTCCGTCGTGTCCTGCACCATCAACACCCGGCCCGTTTTCATGCACCCGTCTCAACGTGCCCTCCCTGTGCGCCGCAAGGATCTTCTCCGCGCTCACCTTCGCGTTCCCCAAAAACCGGCTCGCCGCCATCGCCTCCGCCATACCCGCCCCGCTCAGGCTCTCCTCCGGATGGCTCCACTTCCTCTCCACCAGCCTCTTCAGCCCTTCCGACAGCCGCACGTCCCCAAAATCCGCCGATTCAAATTCTTCGTCAACCCATTCGCTCATCCCCCATCTCTGTGCACTTTCACCCCTCTGCCTTCCAGCTTTTATCTCCCGAACTTGTGTATAAAGCCATGGCGACCCGCCCATGTGGATTGGGTGATTTTCAACTGCGAATGGACGCGAAAAAACGCGAATAAACGCATACCCGCCGGATGCCCAAGCACGCCAAAGGCGTGCCACCCGAACTGCCCTGGCATCTGCGTGTATCTGTGTTCATTTGCGGTTCAAAACCTCCGACCTCTTCGCGCCTTCTGCGCCTCTTTGCGGCCATTGAATTCCGCCCTTTGGGGCCAAAAAAAGGGCAATCCAGAATGGCGCTTGGTGAAGGCATTTATCGTTGAAACCTGGATGATCGAGATAAACGGATTGCGAAGAGAAACGAGCCTGACTGCGCGTCAATTCGGGGCATCCTCACCCTGACCTCTTCGGCCTGCGCGGTTCTCAAAATTCGGGACAACCACTTCGATTTTCCCAAACCAAACCGACATCATTTTTCCAAAATCTTTTTCGATCTCATAAGTTATATAAAAATTTCCTACGCGTTTATCTATAGGTAATGTGCATTGAGCTCTTTGAAGTTTCGTAACTTCACCCGGTTTTAAGGTTACCAGCCCCATCTTGGATGCACTTGGTTTTATAAAAATCCCTTCTTCAATTTCTTCTAAAGAAAAAATTATAGATATTCTATTTGTGCGATTAAAATCAAATCCAAACAGAGGGTTTTCAGTAAATACAGAAACAGTCTTTCTGCCGATGTTTTTAATGTATATATTAAAAGAAAATCCCCTTAACTCAGAAGGGCTGACTTGGCTTCCAAGAGGATATTGTTTTGAACATTGAACGGCAATCTTCAAAGTGCCGTCATCAGCAGACGGATATGTATTAAAATTTTCGTCGGCTAAAACGTTTGTCGACAAACCCAATATGACAAAAAAATAGCTAATAATTTTTTTCATATATTAAGAGAGAGGGGAAAGGGGGCAATCCGAGATATGTTGATTTTTCATTGCTCATGGAGGGATGGTGGCGGCGGGTGGGATGAAGAAAGGGATGGCAGCATGTGTCTGTTTTCGAAAGAAAAGCTTGGATGCTGCCAATGTGTATCGGAGCATATTGGAAGATGCAATATATTATTTTTAATGGATTTGTGTCTTTTGTCAGCATATCTTGGATTGACTTCTTTTGTCCCTCTTCACTTGCCAGACACTCCTTGAGGAAGCCTTTACATTTTCAGCATGAAATCGCCGCGGGCGAGGACATCGCCATTGACGAGGATTTCGATTTCGTGGCGGCCCGGGTGGTGCGTGCGCGTGCTGAAGTCCCGAAAATGCTGGCTGCGCGTGAGCGTGACGGTTTCGCGCGGGGCGAGCGCGAGGGTTTTCAGTTTGAAAACCTTGCGCGTCGTGCGGCCCGCTTTTTTCGCGTAGTGCACGGCGTAATCGACGACGAGGAGCTGCGGTTTTTTTGCGGTTGATGTCAGCGCGAGGGAAAAGGCGAGGCGTCCGCCGAGTTTCAGGACGTGCGGCGTGACTTCAAACCCGGTGACGCGCACGCGGGCTTTTTCGCCGGCGCCGATCACGGCGAGCGCGCGGCGGTCGCCTTTTTTGATGAGCGTGCGCAGGGCGTGCCGTGCGATCCATGCGGAGCGGGGGTTGTCGAGGGGCCAGTTTTCGATGCGCGCAAGCACCCACTCGGGATGATCCTTGGTGATGTCGTTGAGGTGATTGGCGACGGATTTGCGCACGTAGAGGCTCGGGTCGGCGCGGAGGGCTTCGAGAATCGGCGCGACGGGGTCGGGATTTGCGATGAGGGCGTCGAGGCGGGCCGACCACGGCAGGCGCGGGCGGCAGCCTTCGCTGGCGAGGCGGCGCACGTGTTCGTCGGGGTCGCGCGTCCAGGTTTCCATGATGGTGAGTGCGCGGGGCTGGTCGCGCCGTATGAATTCGCGGATGGCAAATTCGGACGAGCAGAAAGGCGTGAAGAATTTGAGCGCATCCATCGAGATGTCGAAATCCCCGGCGCGCGCGCTTCCGTGGAGCGCAACGTAATCGGGGAGCGCGAGAGCGTGGAAGCCGCGCCCGATGCGGCCTGCGAGTGCGCGCAGCGTGGCGAGTGTTTTGCGATAATCGGCGGCGGCGAGGGGCAGCGTGGTGTGGAGCGACTCGGTCATGCGGCGGAGGCGCTGCATGAGCGTGAGGCTGTCGAGGTCGCGCAGCGCGAGGGCGAGGAAGCGTTTTGTGTCGAAGCGTTTTTCGATGCGCGAGAGTTCGCGCGCGACGAGGCGGAAGCGGTCGGCGCCGAAAAGCGTGTCTTTGAGAGCGGGGACGGACATGCGCGGAATGTTTTCGCGATGCGGAGCGGCGGGCAAGCGGGGTTTGCGGAAAAAGCGGAGGCGCGTCACGACGCGCTTTTTCCAGCAACGCGCGCTCGCCAATTCAATTTGGTGCCATAAACATGAAAACATCATGAACCGTCGCACATTCATACAAAGCCTGTCACTTGCCGGGCTCGCCGTCGGGGCGGGCAGCCTGTCGTCCCGGATTCTTGCCCGCGCGCCGGGCGCGAATGAGCGGATTCGCGTCGGGGTGGTCGGGTTCGCCGACCGGGCGCGTCAGGTGCTCATCCCGGCGTTTGAAAAACTCGCGGCGGAGTTGAATTGCGAGATCGTCGCCGTGTCCGACATCTGGAACCGCAGGCGCGACGAGGCGGCGGCGTTTTTCCGCGAGAAATACGGCCGGACTGTCGCCGTGTATCGCAACAACGAGGAGATGTATGAGAAGGCGCGCCTCGACGCGGTCATCATCGCCACGGCGGATTTCCAGCACGCGCTCCATTGTGTCGAGGCGGTGAAGGCGGGTTGCGACGCGTATGTGGAAAAGCCGTTTGCCGAGACGATGGCCGACGCGCGCGCCGCGCTCAAGGCCGTGCGCTCGGGCGATCGCATCGTGCAGATCGGCTCGCAGCGGCGCAGCGGAAGCAATTACCACGCGGCGCATGATTACGTGAAATCCGGGCAATTCGGCGACATCGTCTTTGCCGAGATGAGCTGGAACGTGAACCAGCCGGGCCGCTGGCGCAGACCCGATCTCGTGGCCGGCCTCAAGGAAAGCGACGTGGATTGGAAACGCTTTTTGCTCAACCGCCCCGAGGCCGCGTGGGACCCGAGGAAATATGTCGAGTATCGCCTGTTCTGGCCGTATTCGTCGGGGATTCCCGGGCAATGGATGTGCCACCAGATCGACACGGTGCACTGGTTCACCGGGCTGCCGCATCCGCGCAGCGTGAGCGCGAGCGGCGGCATCTACATGTGGAAGGACGGGCGCACGAACTTCGACACGATGACATCGGTGTTCGACTACGGCCCGCTCGAGGATCCGACGAAGGGATTCCAGGTCGTTTACACATCGCGCTTCAGTAATTCCGCGGGCGGGGTGAAGGAGATTTATTATTCCAACGGCGGCGAACTGAATCTGGACACAAATAAGGTTTCGCCGAACGGCGGCCTTCGCGAGCGGTATGCGGCGCCGATGAGGATGGAGCCGAACCTGCTGGAGCCGGTGTCGTTGAAAGGCGGCGGCCCGGCGGCGACGGATGCAAACACGGGCGTGGACAGCATGGTGCTTGCGCACATGCGCAACTGGATGGAATGCCTGCGCTCGCGCAAGGAGCCGAATGCGCCGGTCGAGGCGGGTTATCAACACTCAATCGCCACGATCATGGCCAACGCCGCCGCGCGCACCGGCGAGAAAGTGACCTTCGACGCAAAACGGCAGGAAGTCATCGCAGGCGGCAAGGTGTTTCATTTGTAAGGGCGGGTAAGGCCGGCGGTGTCGCCGAGCACGAAGAGGCAGGGCGCGAGCGGGTCGGGTGGCACGGGCGACTCGCCCGTGGGCTTGCCCCAATTTTTTAACTGCGAATGAACGCCAATAATCGCGAATTAAAAATAGCCCTGCCGGATGTCGAACGCACGCCAAAGGCGTGCCACTCGTCAGCCCAACGGTCGAGCGTTGCGCGAGACTTGTTCGCACTGCTCCTCTTATCGCAATGATATTTTTCCCGGCGACGGCTTTTCACGCGCTTCCCATGAAGATCTCACCTTTTGCATAAAAACCCGCCAGTCGGGATCGTCGGACTCAGTCATGCGCTTGAGCCATCCCTCGACGGATTCGGTTGCGTTCAAGTTCGACATCAACAAATCCCAAGGGCATTCGAGCGCGGCTTGAATCCGGCACAACGTCGTGGCGAGGATGTTGCTTTGCGCCGATTCCATCTTTTGCAAAACGCGCGGATGAAGCCCGGCACGCTCCGCCAGCTCCTCCTGAGTCAATCCTTTGCGGCGGCGCTCGCGGCGAATGTTTTCGCCGAGTTGGGAAAGAATGCGCCGTTGCTCGCGGTTTGGTTCTGATTCAGAGTGTTTAGGCACGCCATATCGTGGCGTTGTGGCTTTTTTGTTTCCACGTCTCCAATGGCGATAAATATTGACAAATACGCCATAACATGGCGCATATTGAGATATTCTATGCGATTTCATGCCTTCAGCTTTTCCCTGATTCATTCCGGGCAGCCTTGTGCGCTTCGCGATTCGCACGATGCATTTGTCATCGCCACGAAAAATCGCGATGGGTTGCCGCTGGGAGCGGTTGCTTCCGAGTCATGACGGCACGGGAGCAACACGACCGGTCGTGCGCGCCGGGATTGCCGGATATTTCGTCCATTTGCATCGTTCGTCTTTCCGCGCTCGGCGATGTGATCATGGCCTTGCCATTGATAAAAATGCTCCGCCGCGAATGGCCGCGCGCAAAAATCACATGGATAATCAGCGACACCTATTTGCCGGCGGTCGCTTTTCTGGAAAAGGAAGGCGTCGAGTTTGTCGCCATTAAAAAACCGCGAGGCATTCACGATTATCTGGCGCTCCGTCGTTGGCTGGCGGGCAGGCAATTTGACGTGCTGCTCTGCGCGCAGGCGAACTGGCGCGCGAACTTGATTTACCCCTGCATTCACGCCCGACGAAAAATCGGCTACGGACGCGATCGTGCTAAGGACATGCACGGCCTCTTCGTTCGCGAAACGCTTACAATCGCCCCGCCGCATATTGTGGACGGGCTTCTGCAATTTGGAGAAAAGCTGGGAGGCACGCGCAGCAAGTCCGACGTCGAGGGTTCGTGGGGACTCGAAATCACACCCGAAGCCCTGTCATGGGCGGGGCACATATTGCCGAAAACGGCATGGCTGGCCGTCGCGCCATGCTCCAGCAAAGTCGAGCGGGATTGGTCGCCGGAATCCTGGGCCAAAGTAATCGCTCATGCATGGGATGCGCACAGAATGCCCGCCGTCCTGCTCAGCGGCGCGAGTGAGCGCGACAGAAACATCTCCGGGGCCATTCTCCAAACCGTGCCGGCATCCATCCCCGTTCTCGATCTCACTGGCAAAACCGACATTGCCCGGCTTATCGCGGCAATAGGACATTGTGCGGTGCTCCTCGCTGCGGACACAGGGGCCGTGCACATCGCCCGCGCATTGGCCCGGCCTGTCGTGGGTTTGTATGCGGTCGCCCCGGCAAGCCGGACGGGGCCGTATCGCCAGATCGAATACTGCGTGGATAAATACGACGAGGCTCTGCAGCTCATCGTGGGTAAAAACCGCACCGAAGTCCCGTGGGACCAGCGCGTCCATGACACCCGCGCCATGCAACTCATCAAGTATGACGAAGTTTGCGGACAACTTGACCGTGCCATAAAATACGCCGACACACGTTAATGCCGCCGCCTGTGTTAAATATGCTCCTGCCGCCCTCCATCCTCCAATCAAACGGGAAAATACTTTTCATCGCGCATCTGGCCATAGGCGATTTCACATACCTGCACAATTTTTTCAAGGCGCTCTCCGAGGCCCGCCCGCAACTTGAATTGCATATCTGGGTCGATGAATTGCGCCGCACGGACAATCCCGCGAAATGGGACGCCCTCAAAAAATACTCGCTCTATGACTGGCTCGCGGCGTGCCCCTTCTTCAAAAAGGTATATAATAAAACCTACAGTTCCGAGTCTTATAATGAGTCGATTGCCGAAGCGCGCGCGGAAAACTATCCCATCGTGGTATCGCTTGCCTCATTGCGTCCGCAAAAATATGCGAGGCTTGCGCGTCACATTTCCCCTGACGGATGGGTAATCGGCATCAAGGAGCGTTCCGGTCTTTTCAGGCTCTTTCATTATTTCGCTTATAAAAAGCTCAATGCCACGCTGCCGCATCAGGCGGTCATCAGGACACAGGCCGCCCACATCACCGATATTTATAATCATTGGTTTTCGCTCCTATTCGGCATCGAATTATCCCCGCAGCAAAGATTCCCTGAGCTGAACATCCCGCCGGAATGGACGGCTTGGGCCAAAAAACATATCAGGGGCTCCCTCGGTGACGGACGTTTTCGGCCCCTTGTGTTTATAAATACAAGGGCCAAGGCGGAAAAACGCTGCTGGCCCATGTCCTCGGCGGTGCAACTGATAAAAAACATGCAGCAAACCCCCGCGTGGGCCCGCGCCTGCTTTCTGCTCAATGCCATGCCTGAGGATTTCGAGGCCGTCGGCGGAATAATTAAACAAAACGGATTGGACAATGCGCATGTCTTTAGCGCGACTGACAATTTCTTTCAGCTCCCCGCGATGCTCGCCGCCTGCGACCTCGTGATTTCCGTGGAAACCTCGGTCATGCACCTTGCCAACGCGGTGCATGTCCCCGTGCTCGCGCTCATGCGCAGGAAAAATCCCGAATGGGCTCCCATTGACGAGGCCGGCACCGTGGTGATCATGCCGCCGAGACGCGCCCATTGGGTGAAAGCGATCAGCGTTGAAAATGTGATGGCTGCGCTGCCAGCGGTCCGCCTTGCCCGCTGAGGCTGGCCAGATGGAGGCAGGGCGTGAGCGGATCGGGTGGCGCGGGCTGCCACCCCGTATGAGGAAATCCCAAATCCCAATTTCCAAATTCCAAATAAATCCCAACCCACAAATCCCCAAAGCCCCACCCCACACACACATACCATAGCGCGTCAGCACTCCGCAGCGCAGTCGGCTGGGTCAGGTGGCACGGGCGGCTTGCCCGTCTGTCTGGGCAATTTTTAACCGCGAATGAACGCGAAAAGCCGCGAATAAAAGGCGCTTTCGGATGCCGGCGCACGCCAAAGGCGTGCCATTCGTCAGCCCAAGGTCGAGCGTTGCGCGAGACCTTGGGTATTGAATTGTTTGGATACACGCGCCCTGTAGAGGCACCACAATGCGGCGAATTATACCTGTGGCACCCCTACAGGGTGCATTTTCCAAATTCCAGAAGACCCAGGGTTGCGCGCTGCGCGCTCACCCTGGGCTAACGAATGGCACGCCTTTGGCGTGCGCACGAAAATCATGAATCGAGTGGCACCGGGTTGCGTGGCACGGGTGACTCGCCGGTGCCACACGCCCCGTA
Organism: Ereboglobus sp.; assembly: GCA_029974595.1. Classification (GTDB taxonomy): domain Bacteria; phylum Verrucomicrobiota; class Verrucomicrobiia; order Opitutales; family Opitutaceae; genus Ereboglobus. The sequence goes on from JARKRC010000046.1 coordinate 12,128, forward strand.
GGCGTGTTCGGATTTTCACACTTCACACTTCACCTCTCACACTTCCTGACATGGGCGAGTCGCCCATGTCACCCGAACCGCCCAAGCCCACGGGCTGGAAGCCCGTGCCACCCGATCATTATTGTATTGGGGAGAGAAGCATGGCGGCGCGGACGGCGAGGCGATACCAGAAGCCGTGCGCGCGGAACTCGACCGTCGTCGCAAGACGCGAGCGCGAAAAATCGTTTTCCAACATCCGCGAAACCTGCTCCGTGAACTCGCGGTCGGCGAAGGCCATCGTGAGCTCGAAGTTCAGCCGGAAGGAGCGGTTGTCGAAATTGGCCGTGCCTATCGTGCAATAGCCGTTGTCCACGACGACGACCTTGTGGTGCATGAATCCTTTCGTGTAGCGGAAGGTTTTTACGCCAACGGTTTCGAGCTCCTCCAGATACGACCACGCGGAGAGTTGTACGAGGAAGTTGTCCGCCTTGTCGGGGATGAGGATGCGCACGTCCACGCCGCGCAGGGCGGCGAGCTGGAGGGCGGAGATGAATTGCTCGTCGGGCACGAAATAGGGGCTCGCGATCCAGATGCGGCGGCGCGCGGTGTTGATCGCGTCGAGGAAAAAGAGCGTGGCGGTTTCGAGTTCATCGGACGGCGCAGAGGGCAGGCAGAGCGCGACGCGGGAGGCGCCGCCGGACGCGGATTCGGGCCGCCATTCGAGGCGGGGGACGTTGCCGGTGGCCCAGTGCCAGTCCTCGATGAAGACGGCCTGCACGCATTGCACGACGGGGCCGGCAACGCGCACATGGGTGTCGCGCCAGTAGCCGACTTTTTTGTCGAGGCCGCGGTATTCGTCGCCGACGTTCAGGCCGCCGACCCATGCCTCGCGCCCGTCAACGACGACGATCTTGCGGTGGTTGCGGAAGTTGATTTGGAAGCGGTTCCAGCGGCCGCGGCGGGTGTTGAAGGCGGAGACGTTGATGCCGGCGTCGCGCATGTCGCGCACGTATTTGCGGGTGAGGCCGCTGCTGCCGATTTCATCGAAGAGCACGTAGCAGGGCACGCCTTCGCGGACTTTGGCGGCGAGGCGGGCGAGCAATTCGCGCCCGGTGTCGTCGTCGTGGATGATGTAGAATTGCACGAGCACGTAGCTGCGCGCGCGGTCGATGCCGGCGTAAATGGAGGGGAAGGTTTCCGCGCCGTCGATGAGAAGCTCGGCGTCGTTGCCGCGCGTGAGGGGCAGGTGCGCGAGGAGCTCGATGGCGAAGGGTTCGCCGAATTGCGGGGTGACGAGCATATTTTTCGCGCGCATGTGGATGAGCGCGGCCTGGATGGTGGGCGCGGAGATGGCGGATTTCTGGCGGCGGAGCGTGATGTAGCCGTTGAACTTGCTGCGTCCGAAAAACCAGTAGGCGGGCACGCTGATGTAGGGCATCAGGATGAGCGCGACGACCCAGGCGATGGCGCCTTGCGAGGTGCGCGCCGTGAGGACGGCGCGAATGCCGGTGATGATGCCCGCGATTTGCGCGAGCGCCACGGCGATGCTGATGACGGCGCCGGTGTGCGAGCGCGCATATTCCCAAAGGGCGTGTGTCCACGTGATGATGCCGCCGATAATGGGAGCGGCGGATTCAGCTGCGCTGGTTTCCAGCGGGGGCGGGGCGCTGGCGGCACGGGCGGCGGAGCAGGCGGCGGCGGCGAGGCCGAGGAGGAGACCGGTGCGTATGAGGCGGCGGGCGCGCATGTCGTTGTCGTTTGCTTGGTGGTGTTATCTGGGGCTGGCGAGGGAAGTCGACAATGGAAAAAACGCGGGAGAACAGCTGTGTTTGCCGGCGCAGGGGCGCGCTTTACGCGCGCTCTTATTGCGCAGCCGGCAGGGTGGCGCGGAGGGCTTCGAAACGGCGTTTTTCGTCGGAATCGCGCGCGATGCGGATGCCGAGTTTGACAAGCGCGGCGGCGGTTTCGGCGGATCCATGGCGCGCGTAGAGTTCGGCGGCTTGCATCACGATTCGGGTGTTTCGGGGAAAACGCATGGCGCCTTCCAAAAGGACTTCGAGGTTTCCCGGCGAGGGGGGGATGGCGCTATGCAGCCATGTGTATCCTATGGTCGAATACACTTCTTCCATCGGCGGCGGCTGCGAGCGCGCGGTGAAGAGCGGCCGGAGGACGCTATCGACCTGGGCGGCGCTGAGTTTGCCGCCGGGCCTGGCGGGAAAGGCGAGGGCGTCGTCGAGCCTCAGCTGCGCGAGTTCAACGTATGCGCGGGGGCGGACGACGCCCATTTTGGCGGCGACTTCGAGGAATTTCACCGCGCGTTCAGGCCGGCCTTCGAGGCTTTCGAGGAGGCCGAGCGAGGCGAGGAGACCGGGATCGCGGTCATGGCGCAGGTAGGGGATGATCAGGGCTTCGCGCGATTCCTTCGGATGGCCGGAAAGGCGGAGCGTTTCGCCTTTGATGCGGCCGATTTCGGCTTGCGTGGCTTCGCGCATCTCGACGGGTTTCGGATCGGGGAGGCCGGGCGAGCCGCGCGGGGCTTTGAAGAGCACGTATTGATGATCGGTGAAATCGACATAGCCGCGCAATTCGATGGCCATTTGCCTGTAGGTGCGTCCGAAACATTGTTTGAAGTCGTCCTCAGTGACGGGGCCGGCGATGGCGCGTTTGACGAAATCGAGAAATCCTTTCTGGTATTTCTTGCCGCGTCCGTAGAGGCACATGTGCACGAAGGCGTAGCACTGCCCGCTCCAGTTGCCGCGGCTGATTTTTTTCCTGTCGCCGCCGAACATGTCGCCAAAGGGCATGATGTAGCCGAATCTGCTGGCGGGACGCGCGTATCCGCCGTTTGGATACCCGAAACCGTTGCGCGAGGCGTCCATGGGGGAGAGGGGGTTGGAGTGGAGGTTGTCGTGCCAGAGCGGGTCGTCAAACGGGCCGTTGCCCGGGAAGCCGTAGGGTGTGTCGAAAGGGGGGAACCCCGGCGGGCTGATCGTGCCGCCTCCTCTTCCGAAACCGTTGTCCACGCGGGCGAATTCGATGTATTTCTTGGAAAAATCCAGGGTGGCGAACATGCGCGAGAGTCCTTCCTCGAGCCATGCGGGAAAGGGTTTGTTTTTGTTGGCGCGACGCATGAGGAAGCGCGTGTATTGGCGGTAAAATTGCTCGTAGGGATCGTTGACCATGTAGGTGCCGTCGGGGCCGAGCATGTCTTGCATCATGAAATCGATGACGATGGCGCCGCGCTCCTTGTCTTCGACAAAGAGGCTGGTGGGTGTGAGGAATATGTCGGGGTCGGGGTCGTCCGGGATGAACTGGCGGAAGGAGTTGCCGGCCGAGCAGAAGACGAGAAGCGTGGGGACGTTGGGCTTGGCGTTGATGAGCGCGGGCCAGACGACGGACATGGCGGCTTGGAGCTGCTGGAAGTCGCGCAGGAAGCGGAGCGTGGAGCGCTTGGAGGCGTTGGAGAGGACTTCGAAGCCGGGGAGCTCGGCGTAGAGCCACGATTCGGGCGGCGGCAGGATGCGCACGTCGGTGACGGTGTATTGGGGGAGGTGGACGATTTCGTTCTCGGGGATTTCGGGCGCCTTGGGCGCGGGTTTTGCTTTTGGCGGAGCGGCGTTGACGAAAGGCGTTGCGAGGATGAGGAGAACGGCGGCGGCAGCGGGTGCGAGGCCGGCGAGAATGGCTGAACGTGTTGGGTAGTAAGCGCGCATCTTGAAAGCGGATTATGCTCAAAGCATGACGACTGGACAGCGGAAAAGTAACATGCCGCCTCCGCTTTACTCCGGTGATCCAATGGTTTCTGGCGCCACTTCAAATCGCCCCCGGCGTCCTTCGCCGTTTTTCGGGGGTTTATGGTTGCGTCGTCGCTGACGCGGACGCGGGCGGGGGCAGCGAGGCTTGGAGCTCCTGGAATTGTTGCAGCGTGGCATGATCGGGGGCGATTTTTATGCCGAGTTTGATTATGAGGCCGGCGGTTTCGGGGGAGCCGTATCGGGTGTAGAGCGCGGCGGCGCGATACAGGACGCCGGTGCTTCTGGGGAAAAGCGCGGCGCCTTCGAGCATGATGTCGAGGTTGGAGGGTGTGGGTTTGACGGCGCTGTTGAGCCAGGCGTCCCCGATGAGCAAATACACGTCTTCCATTGAGGGCGGTTGCGTGCGCGCGGTGAAAAGGGGTTCGAGCACGGCGGCGGTTTGGGCGGCGCTGAGCCTGAAGTCGGGCGAGCCGGGGTTTGCAAGGGCTTCATCGAGGCGGAGGCGGGCGAGGGCGACGTAAGCGCGGGGGCGCACGACGTTGTCCTTTGCGGCGGCTTCGAAGAATTTGCGCGCGCGGTCTTTGCGGCCTTCGAGGCTTTCGAGGAGGCCGAGCGAAGCGAGAAGGCCGGCGTCGCGTTCGTGGCGGAGATAGGGGACGATGAACGCCTCGCGGGAGGCGTCGTTGTGGCCGGCGAGACGGAGGGTTTCACCTTTGATGCGACCGACTTCGGCCTGGGTGGCTTCGCGGAGTTCGACGGGTTGGGGCTCGCCGAGGCCGTCGGTGCCGCGTTTGGCCCGGTAGAGGATGGATTCGTGCTGGGGATACTCGACGTAGCCGCGGAGGATCACGCCCATTTGTTTATAGGTGCGCCCGAAGCATTCGATGAAATCCTTTTCCTCGACGGGGCCCATCATGGCGCGTCGGGCGAATTTGAGGAAGGCTTTCTGGTATTTTTTCTGGTTGCCGTAAATGCACATGTGGACGAACGCATAGCATTGCTTGCTCCAATTGAGAGGCGGCTTGGCGGGGTCGGGATTGAAGATTTTTTCCATTGAGGCGAGGTAGCCGAAGCGGCTGTCGCCGCGCCCGGCGGCGGACTTGGTGACGAAGCCGGGGTTTTTGTTGGCCTTGCCCGGGTCGAGGTCTTCGGTGACGGGGGCGTTGGGGTCGGTGGGATCGGCATCGGGGTTCAAGAAGGCGGGTTCGTCGGATGCGAAGTAGTCGGAAAAGGCGCTGGTGCCGCCTCCGCCGAAGTTCTCGTCGATTTTGCCGAACTCGATTGTTTTCTTTCTGAAATCGAGCGTGGAGAAAAGGCGGGAGAGCCCCTCGTCGAGCCAGGGCGGGATGGGTTTGTTGTTGTTGGCGCGGCGCATGAGGAAGCGCGCATACTGGCGGTAGAATTGCTGGTAGGGGTCGTTGGCCGAGAAAAGGCCGCTGCTATCAACGACCTCCTGTATGGTGAAGTCGATGACGATGGCGCTGCGTTCCTTGTCCTCGACGAAAAGGCTGGTGGGGGTGATGAAGATGTCGGGGTCGCGGTTTTGCGGGATGAAGGGCTGGAAGGAATCACCGCGCGCGCAGAGGAGGATCAGGGTGGGGATGCTCGCCTTCTGGTTGATGAGCGTGGGCCAGATGATCTGGATGGACGTTTGGAGCTGCTGGAAATCCTTCAGGAAATTCTTGGTGGCGCGGTCGGAGGCGTTGGAGAGGATTTCGTAGCCGGGGAGCGTGGTGTAACGCCAGAACTCGGGCATCGGGAGGATGCGTTCGCCGGTGACGACATAGCGGGGGAGTTCGACGATCTCGCTCTTCTGCGTGCCGGATACCGCGGTATCGGCGGGCGTGTCGGGAGCGGGTTCGAAGGTGAGGGGGTTTGAAGCGGCATCGTCCGCCTGCGCGGCGGCGGGGGCGTTGGCGCCGGGCGCGGGCTGTGCGAAAGCGGCGAGCCCCGGAAGGGCGGCCATGAGTATGAGGAGGGGGACGCGAAGGGTGGTGTTCATACAGACGGATATGGGGGGATGACGCACGGGAAGGAGGCAAAGTAACGCGCCGGATGATTGGGGGCTTGCGTCCGGCGGGCGAGCACAGAGTGTTGGTATTTTCAAAGCCGCCAATGATCTGGGTTTACCGTATTTTGTTTTTCCCTGCGTTGTTTTTCATGCTGCCGTATTACCTGCTGCGAATGTGGAGGCGCGGCGGTTATGGGAGCGGATTTTCACAGCGATTTGGCGCGGTGAAGCTACCGGACAGGGGAGTGATGGCGGACGGAAAACCGAAAAAGCGCGTCTGGCTGCAGGCGGTGAGCGTGGGCGAGATGCAGGCAATCGCGCCGCTTTTGCAGGCATTGAAGGCGCGGGGCGACACGGAGGTTTATCTGACAACGACGACAAGCACCGGCCAGCGGATCGCGGTCGAGCGTTACGGCGAAAAATCGGGGCTGACCGCGGGCGTGGGTTATTTCCCGCTGGACTGGTGGGCGTTTTCGGCGCGGGCGTGGCGGCGCGTGCAGGCCGATCTGGTGATTTTGATGGAGGGCGAGCGCTGGCCGGAGCACATCGCGCAGGCGCGGCGGCGCGGCGTTCCGGTGCTCGCGGTCAATGCGAGGCTGTCCGATCGCAGCTACTCGCGAATGAAGGCGTGGCGGCGCGTGGCGGTGCCGCTCGTGCAGCGCGGAATCACGCGCGTGCTGGCGTGCTCGGAGCTCGATGCGGAGCGTTTCCGCGAGCTCGGTTTCACGGCGGGGCAGGTGGCGGTGACGGGAAACATTAAATGGGACGTGACGGTCCCGCCGTTAAGCGCGGAGGAAAAGGCGGCGCTGCGCGCGGAGGCGGGATTGGGAAGCGCGGCTTCGGGGGAGCTGATTTTGCTCGGTTCATCGACATGGCCGGGCGAGGAGGAAGCGTGCGTGGCGGCGTTGCTGGCGGTGCGCGCGGCGGGCGTGGCGGCGCGTCTGCTGCTTGTGCCGCGCCACATGGAGCGGCGCGGCGAGGTGGAGGTGTTGCTGGAGCGCGAGGCGGCGCCGGCGGGGCTGACGTGGCATTTCCGCTCCCGTGACGCGGCGGCGGGCGCCGTTGACGTTGCGGTGGGCGACACGACGGGGGAATTGCGAAAGTTCACGCAGCTCGCGGATTTGGTTTTCGTGGGAAAAAGCCTCGGCGCAAAAAACACCGAGGGTCAGACGCCGGTCGAGGCGGCGGCGCTGGGACGGGCGATTTTGTTCGGGCCGGGAATGTCCAATTTCCGCGAGATTTCGGCGCGCTTGGTGAAGGCCGGCGCGGCGATCGTGGTGCGAAGCGAGGGGGAGCTGTGCGCGGCGGCCGTGCGCGTGCTGGGCGACGCGGCATTGCGCGCCAGGATGATGTCCGCGTCGGAAGCGTGCTACCGCGGCAACCAAGGCGCGGTGGCGCGGACGGTCGGCATCATTGCCGAAATATTGAACTGATGCGCGCGGGCCGCGGCGCTTTATTTCGCGGCGGGAATCGAGCGGATTTTTATGTTGCGGAACGAGACCTGCCCGTGATCGCCCTGGAGGGCGATGAAGCCGCGGTTGGATTTTGCGAAGAGGGGCATTTTTGAAAATTTCGACCTGGCCACGCGCTCATTGAAGTCGTCGCTGCCCAGGACGTATTCAAAATATTTCACGCCGTTGATTTCGTGGACGCATTTTTCGGGCGTGATAAGGACGCGCACATGATTCCACTGGCCGGCGGGCTTTGTTGCGTCGAGCGGCTTGCCGGTCTTGGGATCGACGGGCGGCTGGTAGAGCGCGTAGAGCCAGCCGCTGCGATGCGGATCCTTGGCGAGCTCGTTGTCCTCGAGCTGGATTTCCGGCCCCGTCGCCCAGGCGGCGCGGCCTTCGTTGGTGACGTGATACATGATGCCGCTGTTGCCCGCGGGGCTGATGTTGTATTCGAGCTGGAGCTCGAACCAGTCGTATTGGCCGTCGGTCACGATGTCCTTGGCGTTTTTCGGATCGACACAGACGAGCGCGCCATCGACCACCTGCCAGCCGGGGCGCACGGTGTCGGACTTGAAATTGCGCCAGCCTTTCAGGGACGCGCCGTCGAAGAGCAGCTGCCAGCCTTCGGACGCTTCTTTTTTCGTGAGCGTATTGGGGGCGGCCGTTGTCCGGTTGGTTGCGTCGGCGCAGGATGCGGCGAGGAGCGCGGTGATGATGAGCGGGATGGATTTGATGAGGCGCATGATGGTGGCGTGGGTTGCGGTCGATATCGGGTGAAACTCAAAGTGGTGTCAACACGGACGCTCGCGACCGGCGGCCCGCTCGCACGATCCGGCGGCTCCGGTTGCCGCATCCGCTTCAACGCGATTTTCAGGCGTGACCCTGCTCGCAGAGTCTATTTTCTCAACGCCTTAAAAATATGAAATTCCAAACGTTTCACCCGCTCAAAATCGCAACCCGCGCCGGCCTCGCCGCCGCCTTCGCGCTCACCCTTGCCATGTCCAACTTCGCCCTCGCCAAACCCGACACCCGCAACCGCGCCGAAATCGCCGCCGAATACAAATGGGATTTCACGCCCATCTTTGCGAACTGGGACGCGTGGGAGTCCGCATTGAAGGACATGTCCGCCAAGATGGACGAATACGCCTCGCTCAAAGGCACCCTCGCCAGCGGCCCCGACGCCGTGCTTCGCGCGCAGCTCCTCTCCGACGAAATCGGCAAGCTCAGCTACAAGACCTATTGCTACGCCAGCCTCCAGCGCGACGTTGACCAGCGCGACAACTCGATCGACGCCAAGCTCCAGCGCGTGCAGGCACTCTTCGCCAAATTCGGCACGCAATCCTCCTGGTTCACGCCCGAGCTTCTCACCATCCCCGAGGCCACGATGAAAAAATGGATCGACGACACCCCCGCGCTCCAGCCCTACCGCTTCCCGCTCCTCGACGCCTACCGCCTGCAAAAACACGTCCTCGACGAAAAAGGCGAAAAACTCCTCTCCTATTCCTCGCAGGCCAACAGCACCCCGCGCACCGTTTATCAAAACCTGAGCACCGCCGACATAAAGTTCCCCACCGTCAAACTCTCCGACGGCAAGGAAGTCACCCTCTCGCACGGCGCCTACATGCACATCCTCAATACCAACCCCAACCAGGCCGACCGCGCGCTCGCCTTCGACGCCTACTACAAGACCTTTACCGCCAACATCAACACCTACGCCTCCATCTACAACGGCATCATGCAACGCGACTGGTTTGTCGCGCAGGCCCGCAATTATTCGACCACCCTCGAAGCCGCCCTCGAAGGCAACAACATCCCGGTTTCCGTCGTTGAAAACCTCATCGCCACCGCGCGCGTCGGCAACAAGCCGCTCCAGCGCTACCTGAAGCTGCGCAAAAAACTCCTCGGCCTCGAAACCTACCACATCTACGACAACTACGTTCCCATCTATCAGGTCGAGAAAACCTATTCCTACGAGGACTCGCGCCGCCTCACCGTCGAAGCCATCGAGCCGCTCGGCGCCGAGTATGTAAAGAAATTCAAGGACTTCGCCTTCAGCAAACAGATCGACGTTTATGAAAACGAAGGCAAACGCTCCGGTGCCTACAGCATGGGCGTCTATGGCGTCGGCTCCTACGTGCTCCTCAACCACAACGACACGCTCGACGCCGCGTTCACCTTTGCGCACGAAGGCGGCCACGCCCTCCACAGCGTGCTCTCCTTTGAAAACCAGCCCTTCGCGACGTCCGATTACACCATCTTCGTCGCCGAAGTCGCCTCGACCACCAACGAACGCTTCCTCCTCGACCGCATCCTCAAGGACACGACCGACCCGAAGGAACGCTTCCTTCTCCTCCAGCACGCAGTCGATTCGATCATGGGCACCTTTTACCGCCAGATCGTCTTCGCCGACTACGAACTGCGCGCGCACCGCCTCGTCGAGCAAGGCCAGCCCATCACCGCCAAGGTTCTCACCGACATCTACCGCCAGTGCCTCCAGGATTATTACGGCGACGCGATGGTGGCCGACGAACTCGAATGCATGACCTGGGCGCGCATCCCGCATTTCTTCAACTCGCCCTATTACGTTTATCAATACGCGACCTGCTTTGCCTCCTCCGCGCAAATCTTCAAGACGATGACCACCGGCCCCGAAGCCTCGCGCAAGGCCGCCGTGGAAAACTATCTCACGCTTCTCAAGAGCGGCGGCAACGACTACCCGGTCGAGCAGCTCAAGAAGGCGGGCGTTGACCTGACAAAACCCGAGGCCGTGCAAGCCGTAGTCGATCAGCTCGACGAACTCGTCACGCAACTCGAACAGGAAGCTGAAAAAGTAAGAAGTAAGAATTAAGAGTTAAGAAGTGGGGCGCGAAGCGCCCGAGTCCGCGCGGCTTCCGCCGCGCCATTATTGGGCGCGCGCGGAGCGCGCTGTGATGCCGCCGGAGGCGGCCACTTCTTAATTCCTAATTCATACTTCTTACTTTTTTGGCCTGTATCAGACACACGCAGTCGCTTCCGTCCTCCGTGCGCAGCCAGTGCAATCCGAGCCTGCCGAAGGCGCGTTCCATCGCGCGGCGCAAACCGCCCACCTCGATCACGACAATCCCGTGCGGCGCGATGCGCTCCCGCGCCTGCGCGAGCAATTTTCTGATGATATCCAGCCCGTCCTTTCCGCCGTCGAGCGCGAGACGCGGCTCCTTCTGAAACTCGGACGGCAGATCGTCGCAGATCGCCGACGGCTCGTAGGGTGGATTGCTCAAAATCACATCGTATTTTTCCGCCTCGGATTTCGGCGTGGGCACGGCGTCGAACACATCGCTGCGATGCAGCGTCACACGCTTCGCGAGCCGGTGCTCGCGCACATTGATCTTCGCCACTTCGAGCGCGTCGGCTGACAGGTCGATCGCATCCACGCGGGCCCTCGAAAAATGATGCGCCAGCTCGATCGCGAGGCAGCCCGAGCCGGTGCAGACATCGACGACGCGCCGCACGTTTTTTCCGCCGTCGGGGAGCCACAAATCCAGTTGCTCCGGAATCAGCTCCAGAAAATACGAGCGCGGAATCAGCACGCGCTCATCGACGTAGTAGCGATTGCCGCCCAGGAATGCCTCGCGGGTGATATACGCCGCGGGCACGCGCGCGATCACGCGCCGCTGCAACACCGCCCGGAGCGCGATCCGCTGCGCGGGCGCGATGCGCCGGTCGAGCGCGGACGCGTCGCTGTCGAGCGGCCAGTCGAGCGTGCGCAAAAGCAGATACAGCGCCTCGTCGTGCGCCGAGGTCGCGATCTGGCCGAGCGCGAGCCCCGCGCTTTCATACATCTCCTCCGCAAACGCGAGCCAGTCGCGCAGCGTCGCCAGTTGCGAGGTCACGGGCAGCGCGGCGGGCGGCGCGGGCGCGATTTTGTTTTGGCGGGGATTCGCTTTCACGCAATAAGGTTTACGATTATACGGAACGGCTCCGCCGCCCAGCCGAGCATGTTTATGAACAGCCCCTGCGTGAGCGGAATATTGATAAGCACCATCAATATGATCCAGCCGAAGCGCGCAAACGACGCATAGGTCCGCTCGCTCATGCCGAACCAATACATAAGGAACTTTGATCCATCCAGCGGCGGCACCGGCAGCAGGTTGAACATCATCAGGTTTATATTAATCAGCATGAACAATCTGACATACTGCTCGAATCCCGTGATGTTGAATCGCGCGAGCAATCCCCACGCGACGGCGGCGATGGTCGCGAGCAGCAGGTTCATGCCGGGCCCGGCGATTGTCACCCACGCGCGCTGCGATGTCCTGGGCAGGTTGTCCGGATTTATATAAACCGGCTTTGCCCAGCCGATGATGGGGAAATTGTTGAAAATCGCCAGCAGCGGGAGCAGCACCGTGCCGATGAGGTCAACGTGCGCGATGGGATTGAATGTGACGCGGCCCATGCGGCGCGGCGTGTCGTCGCCGAACTTGTCGGCCATGGCGGCATGGCCCCATTCGTGAAACGAAAGGCTGATGATCACGATGGCGTAACTAACCAGTCCGGAGATGATGCGTTCGTCGGAAAAATCCATGTGCAATCCTGGTGTTTCAGTCTTTTTTCAGCGCGGCCACGACATGCTCGTGATTGCGAATGTGCTCGGAGCAATAGCAGTAATCGCCCTCGCATTTGGAACAGTAGCGAAAATCCTCCTGCGGGTGCGACTGGCTCGTCTTCCCGCAAACATGGCAGCGGTTGCGCGCCAGCGGCGTGTCGTTTTGCAGCGAGACACGGGCGGCCTGCGCGGCCGCGCGCCGCCTTGTGCCGCGCGCCCTTTGCAGCAGATCCCGCGAGAAAAAGATCAGGAAATTCCCGATTGCCGCCACAATCATCAGTTTTATCGCCAGCCCACCGGTCACAAACATGAACCCGTAGCCCAGCCATGTGAACAGCGCGAGCCACTTGATTTTCACCGGCAGGATGAAAAACAGCATGATTTCGAAATTGGGATTCAGAAATGCGAACGCGAGAAACAGCGAGCCGTTGATAAAGATATTCGACGCGACGCCATACGGCGTGACGAAGGCGATCCCCACGGTGAGCACATAGCCGCACAACAGAAACAAATTGAAACGCAGCTCGCCCCAATAATTTTCCAGCGCCGATCCGAACAGATACATCATGTAGAGCGCAAATGCGGCCCAAAGCGGGCTGAACGTCGGCGGCAGAAACGCAAACGTGACCAGCCTCCACCATTCGCCATCGAGCACCAGCGCCGGCACGAGTGCGCAGCCTTCGTAGGGCAGTATTTGCAGGAAACGGATTGCGACCAGCATGAGCAGTTGCCCCGCCACGATGATGAGCGTCAGGTGCGGGATGGCGAAAGGTTCGAGCTTGCGCTCTATGCGATTGAGCCAGGACATGAAGGCGTTGTTTGTGATGGGTGAACGTCCCGCTGCCAAGCAATAGTGACTGCAAATCGCCCCGCATTTTCATCCGTGCCATCGCGGGATTCTTCTGCTTTCTTCACAGCCCTATGCCCACCGTTCCCGCGCAATTCCCAAACGTCACCGCACTAACCAAGGCCAATGTCTATTTCGACGGCAAGGTCGTCAGCCACGCCATTGTCCTCGCCGATGGTGAAAAAAAGACGCTCGGCCTGATTTATCCGGGAGCGTTTCACTTCGGCACCGGCGCGCCCGAGCGCATGGAAATCGTGGCTGGCGCGTGCAAGGTCACGCTCGACGGTGCGCCCGCAGATTCCGCCGCGATCTACAAGGCCGGCGAACACTTCGACGTGCCCGGCAAAAGCGGCTTCAACATCGAGGTCGAAGGCGGCATCTGCGAATACATCTGCTCGTATCTGGTATAAACGTCTCAAATCGACGCGATTTGATCCGCGTCCTGCTTGCTCCTGCGACCAAAACACACGCACGTGTGTTTTTTATTGTATTCGCGCTATCATCCACACAATCGGGGTTATGCACGAGCCTGCAAACAACAAACCAAAGCCGGAGCCAATAAAGGCCAATGATGTCGCGGATGTCATCTGCGTGTTGTGCGTGATTGTTGGCTTGGTATTGCTTGCGTTTCAGTTTCTGAAACTGCTCTAAAGGCCTCCGCACAAGTTCCCCTCGGCATTTTCACCGCGACATGCGCTTTCAAAAAATCCTCATCGCTCCCGACAAGTTCAAGGGCACGCTCACGGCCGTCGAAGCCGCGCGCGCCATTGAGCGCGGCCTGCGCGTCGGGCTTGGCGCGCGGATCACCGCGCGCCTGCTGCCCATTGCCGACGGCGGCGAGGGTACGACCGACGCCATCTGCGCCGTGCTTCCTCATGCGCGCATGATCGCGATTTCCTCGACCGGCCCGCGCGGCGAGCCCTGCGAATGCGCGGCAGTGCTTGCGGGCGATGATGCGTTTTTCGAAATGTCCGCCACCGCCGGCCTCAAGCTCGTCCCGCAAGCGGAGCGCGACCCGTGGCGGCTCACGACGCGCGGCGTCGGTTTCATGATGAAAGCGCTTGCGGAGCGCGGCGCGAAAAACATCCACGCCGGCCTCGGCGGCAGCGCGACAAACGACGCCGGACTTGGCGCGGGCGAGGCGCTCGGCTTCCGCTTTCTCGACGAACACGGACGCGCCATCGCCGCGCTTCCCGAAAACTGCGCGCGGATTGCCGCCATTGTTCCGCCCGTGGAAAATCCGCTTCGTGGCGCGCAAATCATCGCCCTGTGCGACGTGGCAAATCCGCTGCTCGGCCCCGAGGGCGCGTCGCATGTGTATGGCCCGCAAAAAGGCCTGCGCGACCCGGAGCGGATGGATGCCGCGCTCGCGCGCATCGCGGACATCGTCGCGCGCGACCTCGGTGTCGATTATCGCAACCTCCCCGGCGCGGGCGCGGCGGGCGGACTTGGCTACGGACTGATGACTTTTTGCGGCGCGAAATTAAAACCCGGTTTCGAGACCATCGCCGCATTCGCCGGAATCGAGGCCGCTGTGCGCGAGTGCGACCTCGTGATCACCGGAGAGGGCAGGCTCGACAGCCAGACGCTCTTTGGCAAGGGCCCGGCGGAGCTTGCCCGGCTCGCCCGTCGCGAAGGAAAACCGGCGATCGCGTTCGGAGGCTGCATCGAGGTCGGCGCGGAAAAACCCCTGCGCGAACTCTTCGCGGACATCCGCGCGCTCGAAGGCCCCGATGCGGCAGGCGCGGGTGCCGCAGCCGCGCTGGAGGCGACCGTCGCGCGTTTTTTTGAAAAGAAGCAATAAGCGCGCGGTGAGGGGTCAAATTTGCATATGTTTTTGAATGAGGTGAGCGGCGTGAGTAGCGTCGCGGAACTATAGAGCAGAGTCGTCCGGAGCGTGGAAACTAAGGGAGAATGAGAGGAGCATCGTAATCTCCGACGCACGCCAAAGGCGTGCCATTCGTCAGCCCAAGGTCGAGCGTTGCGCGAGACCTTGGGTATTGGATGTTTGGATACAAGCGCCCTGTAGGGGCGCCACAATCCGGCGAGTCACACTTGTGGCACCCCTACAGGGTGCTTTTTCCAAAATGACAGGAAACCCAGGGTTGCGCGCTGCGCGCTTACCCTGGGCTGACGAATGGCACGCCTTTGGCGTGCGTCGGAGATTTAGAGTATTTTAATCAAAGTTGTAGCTGTTTCTTATGAGTTTTAGAGCATTTCAAATTGAAGCGCAGCCGTTTTGGGCAGGGCGGTTTCGAAACCGCCGAATTCGTCGAGTGACACTCGCGGCGCGCTCGGCGAGCGCGCCCCACCTTTTCGGCCACACTCTTTTTGAAAATGCTTTAAGCTCACGCCGAGACACAGAGACGCAGAAAATCGGTTGTCATTCTCCGCGTCTCTGTGTCTCCGCGTGAAAATAAACCCGATATACTTCAATCTGAAATGCTCTATTCGCGTCTCCGGCTTTTCGTTCCCCGTCCGGTTATGCCTTCAGCACTTTTTCCCAGACATCGGGTTTGAAACCGACAACGCCTTTGCCGTCGGCGGTGAGCAGGAAGGGGCGTTTTACGAGGTTTCCGTTTCCGCGCAGCAGGTCGAACGCCTCCTTTTCGCCGAGGCCGGGCAGTTTTGCGGCGAGGTTTTGGGCGCGATAATCCATGCCGGAGGTGTTGAAGAGTTTGCGCATGTCGCCGTCGCAGGCTGCGAGCATGGCGCGGAGTTCGGCGATGGATGGCGGGGTTTCGCGAATGGGGCGTTCCTCGAAAGGGATGCCGCGGTCGCGCAGCCAGCGTGTGGCGTCGCGGCAGGTGCTGCATTTGGCGTAGGTGTAGATGACGAGCGGTTTTTGCATGCGGGCACGTTCACGAATCGCCGCGCAGGGTCAAGTCCCGGGTACGGCACAAGCGGAAAGCCCCAGGTCTTTCCGGCGATTGCATGAAAATGAGCTTCTCTCATGCTGATTTTTCCGTACGCTGTTTTCGCAAAAACATTCTTCTCCATAGTTTTTTTCCAACCGCCATCACTCGAACACAAAATCGAACCGACAATCGAATAATACAGTCATCAATCCATTTGCGTAGCTGAAAGCTGCTGTCCTTATCGAAATTACCACAAATCCGAACGACAGCGTTTCATCACGCGCCCATTGGGGCGTGTTGGAAACGTTCGTTCAAAGGCATGTGGTAATGCCAGATAGGGGGCGTGACTGACACGCTCCTCTTTTTTGGCATTATCCCGCACGCCGGAACGGCATCAGGCATCGGCCAAGGCTCGCATGAAAATGTGCCTTCGCCATGCATCGAAATAACCGTAACTCCTCCAAAAATATCCCGCGCAGGCGCTCCGCCGCTTTTGCAGATGTCCGAACCTCCTCTTCTGCCGAGAGCCCCGCCGAAAATCCGGCTGAATCCGTAAAGCGGCTTCGCAAGGCCGCCGGCCAAGGAGACGTTCATGCTCAATATAACCTCGCCGTTACATACTATTTCGGCAAGGGCTTGGAAAAAGATCCCGTTGAGGCAGCCAGGTGGCTTCGCAAGGCGGCGGGCCAAGGACATGCCGATGCCCAGCTTTTGCTCGGAGGCGCCTATGTTCTCGGCAAAGGTGTGACGAAAGACCCGGCTGAAGCGGTCAGGTGGTATCGCAAGGCGGCCGGCCAGCGGGATGCCGACGCTCAATACATCCTCGGATTGGCGTATGCCCTCGGCAACGGCGTAAGGAAAGATTTGGCGGAAGCTGCCAGATGGTATCGGAAGGCGGCGGACCAAGGGCTTGCCGATGCCCAATACAAGCTCGGGACCGCCTATTTAAGCGGCAACGGTGTGGCCAAAAATCCGGCTGAAGCCGCAAGGTGGTTTCGCATGGCAGCCGGCCAAGGGGATGCCAAGGCCAGGGAGACGCTCAAAATATTGGGGCAGTGACATCCTTGCCATTTTCAATGGAGCAAGGGTTTTGCGGGGATTGCGGCAGCCGCATCTTGCGGATGTGTTTTTCGGGCGTGACTCTTTCCGTGGGCGGCTTTTTCTCATTCGTCTCGCATGTCCCAGCCGCTGAACAGCCTTAACCTTTTTCGCACCCGCCGTTTTTTGCCGCTTTTTGTCGTGCAGCTGCTCGGCGCGTTTAACGACAATTTTTTCAAGAACGCCTTTGTCATTCTTGCGACGTTTCATTTCGCGCGCACCCACGGGTGGAATGCCGCGGTGGTCACGCAGATCATCGCCGCGCTGTTTGCGCTGCCGTTTTTCATCTGCTCGGCGTTTGCGGGGCAGATCGCCGACAAGTTTGAAAAAGGGCGCGTTGTGCGCATCAACAAATTTGCCGAGATCCTGATCGTCATTTTTGGCGCGCTCGCGCTCGTGCAGGGGAGCCCGTGGATGCTTTTTGCCACGATTTTCCTGCTCGGGGTGCAGTCGGCGTTTTTCGGCCCGTTGAAATACAGCCTGCTGCCGCATCATTTGCGCGAGCAGGAACTGGTGGGCGGCAATGCGATCATCGAGGCGGCGAGTTATGTCGCGATCATCGGCGGCACGCTGGCGGGCGGCATCGTGATCGAGTGGGCGGGCGGCGCGTACTATGTGGGCGGGGCGATGCTGGTGTTTGCGGCGGCGGGGTGGGCGGCGAGCTTTTTCATCCCGGAGGCGCGCTCCGAGGTTCCGGATCTGAAGATCAACGCGAACCTCGTCACGGCGACGATGGAGCTGATCCGTTTCACGGCGCGCCGGAAGCGCATCATGCTGGCCATCCTTGGCATCTCGTGGTTCTGGCTGATCGGTGTTTTCTGGATAACACTGACGCCTTCCTACGTGGAGACGCAGCTCCGCGCGGGCAGTCACACGGCGACGGCGATCCTGGTTATTTTTGCGGTCGGCATCGGCATCGGCTCGATGCTGTGCAACCGGCTGCTCAAGGGCGAGCCGTCTGCGAAATTCGTGCCGCTGGCGGGACTGGCGATCTCGGTTTTCATGATCGACGCGTCGCTGCTGACGGCGGGGCTGGGCGGGCGGTATGCGGAGGAGGCGTTTTCGTTTTTCTCGTTCACGGGTTTGCGGCTGTGCGTCGATCTGCTGGGGATTTCGATTTGCGGGGGCATTTTCAGCGTGCCGCTTTACGCGCTGATGCAGTTGTGGGCGCCGCCGGCGCACCGTTCGCGCATCATCGCGGCGAACAATGTCATCAACGCGCTTTTCATGGCGGCGGTGGCGCTGGTGTGCGCGGGGCTGGCGGCGGCGGGCGTGACGGCCGGCTGGCTGATTTTGCTGCTCGCAACCGTCAATGCCGGCATCGCGATCTACATCATCATGCTGGTGCCGGAGGCGGTGCTGCACACGTTTGTGCGCGGAGTGCTCAAGCTGCTGTTCAAGGTGGAGGTGCGCGGGCGCGAGCATTTCCGCGAGGCGGGCAAGCGGCGCGTCATCATCGCCAACCATACGTCGTTTCTCGACTCGGTGCTGCTCACGGCATTTTTGCCGGAGCGCCCCACGTTTGCGATCAGTCCGGATTGGGCGGCGAAGTGGTGGATGAAACCGCTGCTGCGTTTCGTGAACGTGCATCCCGTCGATCCCACGAAGCCGATGGCGATCAAGGCGCTCACGGCGCTCGCGCGCACGGGCGCGCCGATTGTGATTTTCCCGGAGGGGCGGCTGACCGTGACGGGCGGCATCATGAAGGTGTATGAAGGGCCGGGTCTGATCGCGGACAAGGCCAACGCGGACCTGATTCCGGTGCAGATCGACGGCGCGACGCACACGATTTTCTCGCGGATGCGCGGCAAGGTGCGCCGCCGCTGGTTTCCGAAAATCACGATCAGCATCCTGCCTCCGCGCAAATTTCATCCTCCCGAGGGCATGCACGGGCGCGAGGGGCGCGCGCACATGGCGAAGGAATTGTACGACATCCTCGTCCAGATCAATGTGGCGACGGCTGATTGCGGGCGGACGCTGTTCCAGAGCGTGATCGCGGCGGCGTTACGCCACGGGCACAAGGTGCCGATCCTCGACGATCCGAACTTCAGGCCGGTCACCTACAGAAAACTGCTCACGGCGAGCCTGTTTCTCGGGCGCAAGATGTGCGCGGGGACGCAGGCGGGCGATCCGATCGGGCTGCTGATCGCGAACAGTTCGGCGGCGGTGTGCGCGTTTTTCGGCGTGCAGTCGATGGGGCGCGTGTGCGCGATGCTCAATTATTCGTCGGGGCCGGCGAGCATCATCTCGGCGTGCGAGTGCGCGCGCATCCGCGTGGTGTGGACATCGCGCAAGTTCGTCGCGCTCGGCAAACTGCAGCATCTGGTTGACGCGATGCTCGGGCGCGGCGTCGAGGTGCGTTACCTTGAGGACGCGGCGAAGCGAACGCTTTCCGATTACATGCGCCTGCCGTTTTACCTGCGGGCGGCGCGCTGGGTGGCGAGGAGCCGCGAGCGCCGCGCGGCGGAGGAATTGCATGCGCGGACCGGCTCGGGAAGTGTTTACAAGACCGGATTGACCACGCCGCCAATGCCGCTGCCGGGCGGGCCGGAGGCGGCGGAAAAAGCCGCGCTGACGGGCGCGGCCGCGCGCCGCCAGCGATTGTACGACATGCTGGCGAACGGGCGCTCGCGGCTGGTCGCGACGATTTCGCGTTTCTCGCGCTACGACGAGTCGGTGCTTGCGGACAAGCCGGCGGTCGTGCTGTTCACGTCGGGCTCGTCGGGCACGCCGAAGGGCGTGGTCCTGTCGCACCGCAATCTCATCGCGAACTACCACCAGCTCGCGGCCTGCGTGGACATCACGAGTTCGGACAAGTTTTTCAGCTGCCTGCCGGTGTTTCACGCCTTCGGGCTGACCGGCGGGGTCATAGCGCCGATCCTGCATGGCACGCCGACGTTCATGTACCCGACGCCGCTGCACTACGGCATAATCCCGGAGATGATCTACCAGACGAACGCGACGTTTTTCTTCGGCACGACGACGTTCCTGTCCGGCTACGCGAGGCGCGCGCATCCGTATGACCTGTTTTCGGTGCGCTACATCGTGAGCGGCGCGGAAAAACTTAAAACCGAGGTGAGGCAGTTTTATTCGGAGCAGTTTGGCGTCCGCATTTTCGAGGCGTATGGCGCGACCGAGGCCTCGCCCGCGATTTGTTTGAACACGCCGATGCACAACCGTCCCGGCTCGGTCGGCATGTTTTTGCCGGGCATGGAATGGCGGCTCGATCCCGTGCCGGGCATCGAGCAGGGAGGCCGCCTGTGGGTGCGCGGGCCGAACGTGATGCTCGGCTATCTGCTCGTCGAAAATCCGGGCGTGCTCGTGCCGCCGCCCGGCGGCTGGTATGACACCGGCGACATCGTGGACGTGGACGACGACGGTTTCGTGACGATCATCGGGCGCGCAAAACGTTTCGCAAAAATCGCCGGCGAGATGGTCTCGCTCACCGCGGTGGAGGAGCTCGCGTCGGCGGCGTGGCCGGAGGCGCTCCATGCGGCAATCGTGCGCAGCCATCCGCAGAAGGGCGAGGAGATCGTGCTCGTCACCGACCAGAAAAATCCGCAGCGAGCCGGCCTGGTCGCGAAGGCGAAGGAGATGGGCCTCGCCGAGCTGTATGTGCCGCGCATCCTGATTGAGCGCGCCGTGCCCGTGCTCGGGAGCGGCAAGCCGGATTACGTGACGCTGGAAAAGGAAATCAGGGCGGAGTGATTTACGAATTACGAATTACGATTTACGATTGAATGAGGGCGCTTCCGCGCCAGCGGGTATTTTCTGCCGGTTCTTCAATCGTAAATCGTAATTCGTAAATCGTAAATTGGCTCATTCTGCGAGCACCACCACTCCTGTCGCGTTGTCGGAACCGCCCTTGGCGTTGGCGAGCGCGATGAGCGAGGTGAGAATCTCCCCGGGCTCGCGGTCGTTGGCGAGGGCTGCGTGCAATTCGGATTCGCCAAGCGGCTTGCTGATGCCGTCGCTGCAAAAGAGATAGCGGTCGCCCGGGCGGAGCGCGCCTGCAAACGTGTCCACATCGGGATCCATTTGCTGGCCGATGCAGCGCGCGAGGTATTCGCTTTTTGATTCATCGAAGAGGACAAACTCGCCGGCTGCGCGGCGGCGGAGCGCATCGTTTTCAACGGTGTGATCCATGGTGAGCGCGAGGAGTTTTCCGCCGCGCAGCCGGTAACAGCGCGAGTCGCCGATATGTGCGAGGTGGAAGTGATTTTCGCGAATGATCGCGTAGGTGAGCGTCGTGCCCGCGCCGTGCGGGCTGATCCTTGCGGAAAGGGAGCAAACCGCATCGTTGACGCGGCGCGTGAGCCAGACGAGATCGGGCGGCGGGCCTTCGGGCGAGGCGGCGATTGCATCGCGGAGCGTGGTGATGGCGAGATCGGCGGCCTTGTCGCCGCAGGGCAGCCCGCCGATGCCGTCGGCCACGCCATAGAGACGCAGCGCATCGTCGCAAACAAAACGGTCTTCGTTTCTGCGGCGGACTTTTCCCGGGTCGGTGAGCGCTGCGCTTCGAATTTGCATGGCTGGATGGCTGGGGGAATAAATCGTCGCGCCCTGCTAGTCAAACGTCTGGAAAACGTCGTCGCGGGTTTCGCGTGTCATGCGGGTGACGCGGGGTTGCGGCAGGCATTCGAGAAAAAGGCGCCCGTAGGTTTTTGCGTGGATGCGCGAGTCGAGCAGCGTAATCACGCCGCGGTCGGTCGCGGTGCGGATGAGGCGTCCCGCGCCCTGGCGGAATTTTATCAGCGCGTCGGGTAGCGTGAGGTCGTTGAAGGGATTGCCGCCGTGGTCGCGTATCCACTCGGCGCGCGCTTCGAGCACGGGATGCGTGGGCACTTCAAACGGGAGGCGCGTGATGATGACTTGCGAGAGCGCGGGGCCGGGCACGTCGATGCCGGTCCAGAACGAATCGGTGCCGAAGAGGATGGCATTGCCGGCTTCCCTCATGCGGCGCGCGAGCTCGGTGCGGGAGTGCCCGTCGCCTTGCATGAGGAAGGGGCGCGAGGTGTCGGCGAAATCGGGCGCGAGTGCTTGCGCGGCGGCGCGCATGTCGGCGTAGCTGGTGAAGAGCACGAGCGAGCCGCCGGCGACGCGCAGCGCGCAGAAGCGGATGTAGTCGATGAGCGCGTCGAGCGCGAGGCGGGCGTCCTTGGGCGAAGGGAGGGGGATGTCGGTTGCGGCGAAGACGCGCATGTGGCGCTCGAAGTCGAAGGGCGATTTTTCAATGGCGGCGCGGACATCGGGGCCGCCGATGCGTTGTTGAAACGGCTCGATGCGCCCGCCCATGGCGAGCGTGGCGCTGGTGAAGACGGCGCAGGTGTTGCGTTCGAGGAGCGTTTCCCGAAGGGCGGGCGCGATGTCGATGGGCGCGCTGCGGAGTGTGACGATGGTGTGCCGGCGCCCGGTGCGTTCGAGCCAGTAAACGGACTTGTCGTCGGAGAGGCTGAGGAAATCGCGGAGCGTGGCGAGGCAGGTGTTGAGCTTGCGGTATTGCTCCAGGAGTTCCTCGCGGGCGCGCGCGGCTTCGCCTTTGTCGTCAAAGGTGTCGGCGTGGGCGCGCACGGCTTTGGCGAGGGCTTGGAGAGGCGGGTTGAGCCAGGGCTCGGCGATGTCGGGCGTGCGCACGCGGATGATGGCGCGTTGCGCGAGCACGCGGTCGGCGAGGTGGGAGAAAAACTGGTGCGCGGCCTCGATGGCGTCGGCGACGAGCTGGAGCGTCTGGGCGGGCGCGCGGAGTTTGACGAGGAGGCCGCGTTTGTTTTTCGGGTTGAAAAGATACTTCAACATGCGGTCCACGCCGTAGCTGGAAAGGCGCATGCCGAAGTGGTCGGTCGCGACGTCGGGCACGGTGTGCGCCTCGTCGAGGATCACGAAGTCGTCGGGGAAAAGGATGCCGCGCAGGCCGCCGCCTTTTTCGCGCGCGCCGCCGGCGTTGATGAGCGCGAAGAGGAGGGCGTGGTTGACGATGATGAGGCTGGCCTTGGCGATGCGGGCGCGGGCGCGCTGGTAGAAGCATTTTTCGCAGTCGCAGTATTTGCGGGCGCAGCCGGAGGAGTCGGCGTTGACCATTTCCCAGATTTCGGGCGGCGGGGGCGGATTGATCTCGTGGCGGAGGCCGTCGCGCGAGGTCGCGGCCCATTCGGCGATGCGTTGCAGCTCGCTGTGCTCGGGCGTGGCGAAGAGTTCGTGCTTGTCCTTGAGCGCGGTGGCGAGGCGCGTGGTGCAGAGGTAATTGGATTTGCCGACGAGGACGGCGCTCTTGAAGGCCGCGTATTTTTGCAGCTCGGGTCGCGACGAAAAAATGCGCCGGCAGTGCGGGATGTCCTTTGTTTCGAGCTGCTCCTGGAGGGCGATGGTGTGGGTGGAGACGACGAGCTGGCGCGACTGGTCGATGGCGTGGATGATGCCGGGGATCAGGTAGGCGAGCGATTTGCCGACGCCGGTGCCGGCTTCGAAGAGGAGCGGCTCGTCGCGCTTCATGGCGGAGGCGATGGCGCGCGCCATGGTTTCCTGCTGCGGGCGGTGTTCGAGCTGGAGTTCGGACTGGAGCCAGCCGCCTTCGGCAAAAATGCGCCTGGCCAGCCGCGGCGCGTGCGCGGGTGGCGGCGCGGGTGGCGGAGGCATGTCCCCCGGCGAATGCGGGTCGGTGAGGCCAATCATTGTTGCGAGACGAAGGAAGCGACAGTGTGCGGCCCGGCGCGCAGTGCCGAGAGAAATTGTGCGGAAAGCAGCGGCGGGAATTGCGGAGAGGCGGAAGGAAGGTTCCGGTTTGAAAACAGTTGCGCCGGGAGCGTGGGTTTGCAGACCAAGGCGCGGCGCGCGGATTCGACGGAGTGGAAAACGCTGGCCGACTTTCCGGAGTTTGCCGCCGGAGCGACGCTGCCGTCGCTGCCCGGCGCGCTGACAAGAGCACCGGCTGCGATTGATGCCGGGGCGTATTGTCACGCATTCTTAACAGTGGAGCTCTTGCGTGGCCGGCATGGTATGTGCTTGCATGGGCGTGATCGATCTCGATCCGTTGCTTTCAAGGATGCCTCAAAGGGTTCTTTGAAAACTTTGCCCGCCGGGAGTGCATGAGGCGGGGTTGACGTTTGATAAGACGGGAAATCGTGGGGCGCCGCCGGAAAAATGAAGCCGGAGGGACGTTCGCCTCCATACGGTCCTGTTTTGTCCCGGGATTTCCGAGTCTGTCCCAAAACTGAAGATTTGGAGCCTGCCGCGCTTTTGCGCGCGGCGCGGTTCCAAACATCGCGATGTCTGCGGCCTTTATGCCGGTGGTGTCGCGATGCCTTAACAACAACAGACAGAAATCCAAACTCTCCGCCTTTGAGCGGAGCTTATGAAAATGAAGAACGTCAATAAACTCGCAGTTGTGTTCAGCCTCGCGCTTGCCGGGGTTTTCGTTTCGTCCGCCGCCCTCGGGGCGGTAGCGACCGATCCGAAAGCCTATGTCGAGTCGTATCGCGCGCACAGTCCCGCGCAGCCCGCGCCCGTCAGGGTCGTGGCGCCGGTGGCCGTGCTTGCGAAGCAGGATGCCCGGACCGAAAGCGTCGACGTGACCTTTGTCGTCGACGCCAAGGGCGAGCCGACCGACATCTCCGTCGCCTACGCTTCGGATGACGCGCTGGTCGCTCCGGTGATCGAGGCGGTGGGACGCTGGAAGTTCACGCCCGCGACGCGTGACGGCGTGCCTGTGGCAACCAAGGTGTTGCTGCCGGTGCGTTTCACGGTCGCGTCGAATGATTGATCACAACACGAACCGATAATCAGGGCCGCCGTCCGCATCACGCGGGTGGCGGCCCTGCCTTTTTTCGGAAGCGGCGCTGCGGCTTTGAAAACGGCTCGAAACAGCCCGGAGTCCGCTGCGCGCCGCGCTGCTGTTTTGCTTCTACGTGGCCGGCGTGGAATGAAAGTTGTTTATGATTTTTGCTTTCGTCTTGGCAGACGGGGCGGGGCGGTTTTTCGTGCGTTTTCGATGTCTACTTCTTTCAACCAAGGGGTTCTCGCACTCGAAGACGGTTCGGTGTTTCGCGGACGCGCATTTGGCGCGGCGCGCACGATTTCCGGCGAATGCGTTTTCAACACGTCGATGAGCGGCTACCAGGAAATCCTGACCGACCCGTCGTATTTCGGCCAGGTCGTCACGATGACGGCCGTGCAGGTCGGCAACTACGGCATCAACGACGAGGACGCGGAGGACGACATGCTGCGCGTGTCGGGTTTCGTGGTGCGCGAGCTCTCGCCCATTGTGAGCAACTGGCGCAGCCACATGTCGGTCGACGCCTATTTGAAACGATACAGCATCCCCGGGCTGGACGGCGTGGACACGCGCGCGATCACGAAAAAACTGCGCGTCGCCGGCTCGATGCGCTGCTGCCTGAGCACGTTCGGCATCGGCGACGACGAGGCGCTCGCCATCGCGCGCGTCTCGCAGGACATGGCCGGCTCGGACTACGTGAAATTCGTCTCGTGCAAGGAGCCTTACCTGTGGCGCAGCGACGCGCCGGAAAATTACAACCAGGCTTACATGCCCGTCGGCACCACGATGAACGCGCCCGCGATTCCCGGAAAAAAGTTCCGCGTGGCGGCGTTCGACTACGGCGCAAAACACACGATCTTCCGCAAGCTCGTGCGCCACGGTTTCGAGGTGCAGGTCTTCCCCGCGACGGCGACCGCGGAGCAGGTGCGCGAACACGGGCCCGACGCGGTTTTCCTCTCGAACGGCCCCGGCGATCCGGCGGCGCTGCCCTACATTCACAAGACGGTGGGCGCCTTGCTCGGGGAGTTTCCGATCTTCGGGATCTGCCTCGGGCACCAGATCATCACGCACGCCCTGGGCGGCACGACGTTCAAGCTCAAGTTCGGGCATCGCGGCGGCAACCAGCCGGTGAAAAATCTCGAAACCGGCCGCGTGTCGATCACCGCGCAAAACCACGGCTTCGCGACCGACCCCAAGTCGGTCGAAGCCGGCGGCGCGATTGTGACCGAGATCAACTTGAACGACGGCACCGTCGAGGGGCTGCGCCACACGCGGCTGCCGGTGTTTTCCGTGCAGTATCATCCGGAAGCCGCGCCCGGGCCGAATGACGCCGACCCGCTGTTTGTGGATTTCTACCGCATGGTGGAAGCGCGCAAGGCGGGGAAGATTTGAGGCGGGCGTCCGAGAATCACGGATCGGCTGGCACGGGCGACTCGCCCGTGTCTTCAGAACACGGGCTGGCAGCCCGTGCCACTCGATCCGGCAGGCTGGAAGCCTGCGCTACGGCGCTTCGCGCTTCGGCGCGTTCGCGGCATTTGCTTGACCCGCCGCACGGTCGCACGAGACGCTGTGGATTTTCGTTAAAACATCATGCTCAAAGCAGGCATCGTAGGCCTTCCCAACGTAGGCAAATCCACTCTCTTCAACGCCCTCACGCGCTCCCGCAAGGCCGAGGCGGCCAACTATCCTTTTTGCACCATCGACCCGAACGTCGGCGTCGTCACCGTGCCCGACGACCGCGCCTATGTGCTCCAGAAAATCGCGAAGACCCAGGTCGTCATTCCCGCCGCCATCGAATTCGTGGACATCGCCGGACTCGTCGCCGGCGCCAGCAAGGGCGAGGGCCTGGGCAACCAGTTCCTCGCCAACATCCGCGAAGTCGATGCGATCGTGCAAGTTGTCCGCTGCTTCGAAGATCCCGACGTCGTCCACACGATGGGCGCCGTGGATCCGGTGCGCGACATTGAGGTGATCAACACCGAGCTTGTCCTCGCCGACCTCGAATCCGTCACGAAGCGCATCGAGAAAACACAAAAGAAGGCGAAATCCGGCGACAAGGAAGCCATCGTCGAAATGGCGCTTCTCGAACGTCTCTCGCCGCATCTCAACTCCGGCAAGACCGCCAACGTCCTTCCCGGCGCGACTGCGGACGACAAGGCGATGATGAAACTCTTCCAGCTCCTCACCGCGAAGCCCGTGCTCTTCGCGTGCAATGTCGCCGAGGGCGATCTCGCGACGGCAAACGAAAATCCGTTTGTGCAAAAAGTCGCCGAGTATGTGCGCACGCACCACGACGCGGCCTACGTGCCGATCTCGGCGAAGATCGAGGCGGAGCTGGTCGATCTCGCGCCCGACGAGGCGAAGGCGTTCCTGAAAGACCTCGGCGTGGACGATTCCGGCGTGTCGATGCTCATTCGCGAATCGTATGCGCTGCTCGGCTTGCAGACCTACTTCACCGCCGGCGAAAAGGAAGTGCGCGCGTGGACGATCAAGAAAGGCTGGAAGGCGCCGCAGGCCGCCGGCGTGATTCACACCGACTTCGAGAAAGGATTCATCAAGGCCGAGGTCGTCAGCTACGAAGACCTCGCCCGGCTCGGCAGCGTCGCCGCCGCGCGCGACGCCGGCAAATACCGGCTCGAAGGCAAGGAATACGTTTTCCAGGACGGCGACGTGGCGCTGTTCCGGTTCAACAACTGACAGGAATGATGAAAGGCATTTTAACCGCGAATGGACGCGAAACATCGCGAACATACGGATTCAGGATTCCGTGTTTCCCCGCGCCTCTTCGCGTCCAAAAACGGTCTTGCATGCGGATGAACACGGATTGAAGAAAAGCGCGCCAGCGTCCTGGCGCAGGCTTCCAGCCTCCATCGTTCCGCCGCCCGCCCGTTCCGAAAAACAGCAATGAGCACACGTTCCAAACGCGTTTACGACGCATCCTTCAAGGTCACTGACGCCTACCGTGCGTCGCTGCCCGACGTGATGCAGGCGGCAAACGACATCGCGGGCGCGCGCGTCGCGATCCAGCAGGTCGGCATCGACGGCTTCAAGCTGCCCATGCGCTTCGCGCTGAAAAACGCGGGCAAAAAAGAACACACGCTCGAAGCGCGCGTCACCGGCGCCGTCTCGCTCGAAGCCGCGCGCCGCGGCATCAACATGAGCCGCATCATGCGCACCTTTTACGAGCACGACGCCGACGTCTGCTCGCCGGAACTGCTCGGCCGCATTCTTAAAAAATACCGCCGTGCCCACGCCGCGCTCCAAGCGGGCTTGCGGGTCGCCTTTTCGTTTCCAGCCCGGCTTTCGAGCCTGCGCAGCGGCCTGAGCGGCTGGCAATATTATGACGCCGCCTACGAGGCCGCGCTCGACGGGTCGGGACAACTGCGCCGCTACGTGGAGCTCGATTTTGTGTATTCATCGGCGTGCCCGTGTTCCTCCGAACTCGCCGAGCATGCGCGTGAAACCCGCGATGTGTTTGCCGTCGGCCATTCGCAACGTTCGAAGGCGCGCGTGCGTGTCGAGCTCGCGTCACGCCGCACGCTTGCCGCCGACGATTTGCGCGCGCATTGCGCCGCCGCGTTGCAAACCGAGACGCAGGTACTCGTCAAACGCGAGGACGAGCAGGCTTTCGCCGAGCTGAACGGAGCCCATTTGAAGTTTGTCGAAGACGCCGCGCGCCTGATCTACGCGCGCCTCGCCGCGGATGCCCGCGTATGCGATTTCCGCGTCGTGTGCGCGCACTACGAATCGCTGCATTCGCATGACGCCGTGAGCGTCATCTGCAAAGGCGTCCCCGGCGGCATGACGGCCGGCGCGCTCGATTTCCGCCTGTAAAGGGTGAGATCATCCAGATCGTGTTTTGCGCACAGAGCGTCTGGGGAATTTATCGGCGCGAATCGTGCAACTTGCGTGATATGCCTCGCAACGTTTGTTGCAAAATGCATGAACCATCTGCATGAAATGCCGTCAATGATTCGCTTAATGTTGATTTACAGACGATTGTGAAATTAAAATGAGGTTGGCACGCATGTAGCTAATGAGCTTGGAAATACCTAAAAAGTATCAAAGCAATCATGCGCATCACCAACTCCTTCAGTTTTCTCGTTTTCGGACTCATCATGCGACTTTTGCCCGTGTTCGCGCCGACGGTTGTCGCATCCGATGCCACCAGCGTCGCGGCGGCGGAGGCCACCACGCGCGGCTTGTGGCTCGTGACGATGGGCTATGTTTTTGCCGCGATCGGGGCATGGTTTTTCTTCAAGGATGTGGCGCGCCGCGCGGCGCTTGGCATGGCGCAGTTGCGCGAGCGCGTCCGCATTGCCGAGGCTCGCGAAGCCCGCGTCCGCGCCCTCATGCACCGCTTGGAAGTCCGAGTGCAATATTGAAGCATCAAGGACTGCCGTTTGCATTCTGTTTTAAATGACGGGCCGGGGTTTGGAAAACTCCACGCTCCCTTCACTGTATATGCTTGCCCTTGCGCACCGGATATCAACCGTTGGCGCGTGATGTCGTTTTACGCTGATCTGCACATCCACTCCAAGTATTCCCGGGCCACCAGCGGAGACCTCGATTTCTACCATCTCGCGCTCTGGGCGAAGAAAAAGGGCATTCGTGTCGTCGGCACCGGAGACTTCACCCATCCGGCGTGGATGGCCGCCATCTGTGACGAGCTCATCCCCGCCGAACCCGGCCTCTTCCGCCTGCGCGACGATCTCGAAGCTGCCGTCAATGCCGAGATCGGTCCCTGCGCCGTCGCCTCCGCTCCCGTACGCTTTCTCCTCGAAGTCGAAATCTCCACCATCTACAAGCAGGGCGACAAGGTGCGCAAGGTTCACCACCTCCTCTACGCGCCCGACATCGCCGCGGCCGGGCGCATGACCGGACGACTTGCCCGTATCGGCAACCTCGCCTCCGACGGACGTCCCATCCTCGGTCTCAATTCCCGCAACCTGCTCGAAATCTGTCTCGAAGCCGGTCCGGGCTGTTATCTCATCCCCGCGCACATCTGGACGCCGTGGTTCAGCGTCTTCGGCTCCAAGTCCGGCTTCGACCGCCTCGAAGAGTGTTATGGAGATCTCTCCGCGCATATCTTTGCGCTCGAAACCGGCCTCTCCTCCGACCCGCCGATGAACTGGCGGATATCGATGCTCGACAGCTACCGGCTCGTATCCAGCTCCGACGCGCACTCGCCGGGCAACTTGGGGCGCGAGGCCAGCCGATTCGATTGCGCGCTGGATTATTTCGCCATCCGCGACGCCCTGGCCACCGGGCGCGGTTACGCCGGCTCGGTCGAGTTTTTTCCCGAGGAAGGCAAATACCATATGGACGGCCACCGCGCCTGCGACTTCCGCTGCGAACCGGCGGAGTCCCGGCGCCTCGGCAACAAATGCCCAGTCTGCGGCGCGCCGCTCACGCTCGGCGTCCACTACCGCGTGCTCGAACTCGCCGACCGCACCGAGCCGCAAAAACCGCCCGGCGCCGCGCCCTTCCGGAGCTTCATCCCGCTGCCCGAAGTTTTGGGCGAAATCCACGGAACCGGTTCGAAAAGCAAAACCGTGCGCGCCGCTTGGGAGCAGGCCGTCGCCCACCTCGGCCCCGAACTCGAAATCCTTGGCGAACTGCCGCTCGACGAAATCAGCCGCGCCGCCACGCCGCTCCTTGCGGAAGCGATCCGCCGGATGCGCGCCGGCGAAGTCATCCGCGAAGGCGGCTTCGACGGCGAATACGGCGTCATCCGCGTATTCAAGCCGGGCGAAACCGCGTCCGCCCAATCCGCCGCTCTGCTCTTCGATCTGCCTGAGGCGGCAAAACCCGAAAAGCCTGCACACATCCCCGCCGGTGAAACGACCTCGCCCCGCAAAGAAAAACCGGCGGAGAAAATTTCGCCCTCCGAAGCATCCGCAAACGAAAGACACGCCAGCGATTCCAACCCGTCCTCCGGTCCGGCAGCCTTTTCCCTCGCCGGCCTCGATCCCGATCAGCGCGCCGCCGCCTCCATCGCCTCCGGTCCGCTGCTGATCATCGCAGGCCCCGGCACGGGCAAGACCCGCACGCTTACGCACCGCATCGCGCACCTTGTGGCCGGCCACGGAATCCCGCCCGAATCCTGCCTCGCCATCACTTTCACGCGCCGCGCGGCAGGCGAGATGCGCGAACGCCTCCAGCACCTCCTTGCTGACGGCCGTGGCGCCCGCGTGACCGTGACGACCTTCCACGCGCTCGGCCTTTTCATCCTCCGCGAACAACAGGCCAGGCTCGGCCTGGGCGCCCCGCTCCGCGTCGCAGATGAACGCGAGGCGCTCGCGCTCGCCCGTGAGACCCTTGGAGTCTCCGCCGCCGACGCACGCCGTCTCCTCACCGAACGCAGCTCCATTCCCGCCGCCTATACGCAGGCCATGCGCGCCCGCGGCCTCGTGGATTTCGACAATCTCATCGGGCTTACCGTCGATCTTCTTGCCGCCGATCCCGCCCTCGCCGCGCACTACCGCGCCCGCTGGCCCCACCTTTCCATCGACGAGTATCAGGATGTGGATGAACGCCAGTATCAACTTGTCCGGCACCTCGCAGGCGCCGCCAGCCTCTGCGCCATCGGCGATCCCGACCAGGCGATCTACGGCTTCCGTGGCACCGACGTCCGCTTCTTCCAGCAATTTCAAGCCGACCATCCGGGCGCTCGTGTCGTCCAGCTCACGCGCAACTACCGCTCCGCCCGTCCGATCGTCGAAGCCGCCCTGCAAGCCGTGGCCCCCACCACGCTTGTGCGTGGCCGCGCCCTGCGCGCGCAAAACTCCGACGCCACCCGCCTCCTCTTGCGCGAATGCGCCACCGACCGCGCCGAGGCCGGATTCGTTGTCGAAACCATCGAGCGGCTCATCGGCGGCACCAGCCTCACATCGTTTGACACCGGACGTGTCGCCGCAGCCGCAGCCCAGTCCGCTGCGCATTACGCTTTCAACGACATTGCCATCCTCTACCGCACCGATGCGCAAACCCCGCCGCTTGTCGAGGCGCTTGCCCGCTCCGGCATCCCGTTCCAGAAACGCGCTCACGGCCCCCTCTCCGCGCACGCCACGGTGCAGGCGCTCGTCGCCCGCATAAAAACCCTGCCGCCCGACGTCCCGCTCGCCGAACGCGTCGCGCAAGCCGCGGCCGCGCTCGCCCTCGCCCAGCAGCCCGACCCCGACCTGCGCCCCATCGCGGATATCCTCCGTCCCCTCGCTGAAAAACACGGCACCGATCTTGACGCCTTCCAGAGCGAACTCGCCCTCGGCGTGGACGTGGACTTGCACGACGCCCGTGCCGAACGCGTGTCGCTGCTCACGCTGCACGCCGCCAAAGGGCTGGAATTTCGTGTCGTTTTTCTTGTCGGCTGCGAAGATGGACTGCTGCCGCACCGCTTCGGATTCGAGGCCGCCGAAACTGACATCGCCGAGGAACGCCGCCTGTTTTTCGTGGGCCTCACCCGGGCGAAGGATCGTCTCTTCCTCACGCACACCCGCCGCCGCCATTGGCAGGGCGCTCTGCGCGACCGTAATCCGTCGCCTTTCCTACGCGACATCCGCGATACCCTGCTTGACCGTCAGCGCGAGGAGCGTGTCGCGCCGCGTGCGCGCCAGCTGGATCTGTTTTGAGCGGACGTCATGGCCGCCCAGCCCTATCTGTGCGAAAAGCGCGCAAAATCATTTGACCGCGCGGCAGGCGGGCCTAGGGTCTCCGGCCTTGATCCTCTGCAGTGTTCGAGGTGCTTTTCAATAACCGCTCTTTGTCTTTGAGTCATCAAGGGAGCTGAACCCGCCGCGGAAGCTGCCACGCCGTAAATTCGGAAGGCAAACGCCGCGTCGGAGGCGCCCACCTTAATATAAAAAGGACTAGAGTCTTTGGGCATACGGCACAGGTGGAGGATCAATTTCCATTTTTCAGCTTTAGTTAACGCGCGCGCCGCCCGGAAGCATTGACCCGGACGGTGTTTTTTGCCTCATAAATGAAAAGCCCATGTTCGACGCCAACTTCTATTTGTTCATCCACCTCGTTTCCCTCGTCATTCTTGCGGGATATACTTTCTACGCCTTTGTCGCCCCTGCCGAGACGCGCAAGTCCGTGCTCATGATAACCGGCATCGCCGCGCTCCTGATGCTCGTGAGCGGTTTTGCGCTCGTGACGAAAAAAGGCCATCAGTGGAGCGAGGTGTGGATTTGGGCCAAGCTCGTTTGCTGGCTCGGCATTGCCGCCATGTCGGGCATCGCCTATCGCCGCCGCGCCCTCGTGCCGAAGCTCAAGCTCATAACGCTTGGCCTGTTTGTCGTGGCGCTCTTCTTTGTCGTTTATCGCTGGAAGTTTATGTGATTCTGGCTGTGAAGCCGGGAGGCGGGGGGGGGGGGGGATTTCTTTACCGGCAATAAAATGCAACCGTTGACGCGCGAATTACCGCGTTTCTATTTTACTATTTTTTACCATTTTCAGTTGACCATAATGAGGCAGCGCGGCACGTTTCGTCATCAGTTACAAAACCTTAATCACTCCCATCGTTCCCATCATGAAAACCCTTCGATTTCTCGCGTGCATTTCCATTGCAGTCTTTGCCTTTAGTCTGTCCGGTTTCGCAGCCTCCGCGCCGGTGCCTTATATTGAGGCCCCGCGCATGTCCTATCAGCTCGAAAACCAGAATTTTAATATGATCGCGTGGCTGCCTCCCGAGACTCGCATTTGGAACACCGATGGAGACAATTCCAATTACGCTTGGATCAAATCTGCGTCCTGGGAGGTGTCCACCGACAACGGCGTGAACTGGCGCAAGATCGGCAACACGCTGGATGATGACTCCCTTTATTACAACCCTTTCGCGAGTCTTCTCACCATCAAAGCGCTCAAGACGGGGATGACAGGCTGGCAATACCGCGCGGATGTGGAGATCAGTTACAACAACGACCAGTCCGTCGAGACGCGGCGAACCAATGCGATCACACTCAATGTCAGACCCTCGTTCGTCAAATGCCCGGTGTCGCTCGCGTTTGACAGCGGGAACAATCTTTATGTTGCGGACAGCCTTGCAAACGCGATCTGGAAAATCACACCCGACAGCAAGATTTCCGTCTTTGCTGGAAGCGCAACGGGCGAGGCCGGGGCGCTGAATGGCTCGGGCACGCTGGCGCGCTTCAATGCTCCGCGCGGCATCGCATACCAAGGCGGCAAGTTTTATGTCGCCGATTCCGGCAACAATGCCATCCGCGTGATCACATCCGACGGCGCGGTTTCGACGCTTGCAGGCTCCCTTGGTAGCAGCGGCTATTATCAGGAGGGCAGGGGCGCGAACGCTCGGTTTAACCGGCCCGCTGCGCTCACAGTGGATGCCTCCGGCAATGTGTATGTCGTCGATTCCGGCAACAATGTCGTCCGCAAAATCACAACATCCGGCGCCACATCGTATCTTTCGGGAAAGCAATATACAGACTTTCCCTTCGGGGGTTGGTGGCTTGTAACATCGATTGGCGAAACGTTTATTTTTGGTGGAAGCGGCACAGTGAACGGTGGTGCATGGACCAGCAGTGGTATTATTCTTGGGAATGGCAGTTCAACTGCTGCCGCTACGATTCACACTGGCAGTCTCTATTCCATTATTAGCGGCAGCGGTTTTTCTATAATAACAGGGACGACACTGCCGCAGCCGAGCGGGATGCTTGCCTCGGAAGACACATCGCCGCTTGAAGCGGAACCCTCCGAGCCGAAATCATATTATTTTTCGGGAGCTTTGGGCGTAACGCTTTCGCCGGATGGCCGGTATCTCTATGTCGCCGATTCTGGCAACGATAAAGTCGTCACGGTGGAACTTGCGAATGGCCGGGTCACACCGCTCGAACTCAATATCACGGGCGTTGTCGGCGATTCTCTGTCCGATGAATATAAGAAACCGATGAGCCCTGCGGGACTGCGCTTCGACAAGAACAATAATCTTTATTTTGCCGACGCTTTCAGTTCGCGAATCGTCAAGGTCTTGGCCTCGGGTTCGGCACAGGCGGTCGCCGGTCTTGCCAACTGGCTTTGGATGATGGATTCGAGCACGGTAGATACGCTCTACCCGAACAGCTTTACGGACGGCAAGGCCGGGGAGGCGCTCTTTAACATCCCGTCGGACATCGCCATTGATAATGCGGGCAACCTCTACATTGCCGATTCCGAAAATGCGGCCATCCGCAAAATCACGCAAAGCGGCACATCCGTCACTGTGACAACGCTCGCGCTCGAAGCCGCGCCGCCATCGCCGTCCGCACCGGGTTCGAATGGCTCCGGCGACAACGCCTCCGGCGGTGGAGGTGGCGGCGCGCTCTCGCCGTGGAGCCTCCTCGCCCTCGGCGTGCTCGCGGCATGGCGACTGCGTCGGCGCTGATTTTTTTGAGACAGGATGAACAGGATTAACAGGATGAAAGCCGGGGCATCTTCATCATCCTGTTAATCCTGTCCAAAAACAAAGCGTGTGGGTTTGCGGCAAAATGACCGCGCTTGCGCGGGGCGCTTTTCTCGCGCATGTAATGCCGACATGCCCGAGCAAACAACACCTGCCGCCACATCCGCGATTTGCGGGCTTTGGATCGACGACAACGGCGTCGCGCATCTTTCGCTCGCCAATCCCGACGGCACGCGCGCCACACAAACCGCCGCATTTCGTCCGTTTGCCTGGCTGACATCCTCGCAGCTTGTCGCGCCTGAGGGCGTGAGCATCGAAGCGCTCAAGGGGCCGGGCGTGTTCACGCAGCTCGCCCACGCGGACACAATTGACGCTTACGATGCGCTTCTCTCCGCCGCGAAAAAATCGTCCGCCGATGCGCGCGTCGGCACGGATGCGCTTCGCCCGTATGAAAACCAGTTTCTGCTGCAAACCCGCCGGCGGCTTTTCGGTGATCTCGGGTTTCATCAACTCCGCCGCTGCCAGCTCGACATCGAGACGGCGTCGGCGGGCGAGGGCATTTTCAGCGATGCGTCGAATCCCGCCGATTATGTGCTCGCGATCGGGCTGCAATTTTCCAGCGGGGGAAAAACCCGCCGGGAGCTTCTCGTGCTCGACGACATGAGCGATGCCGCCGAGAAAAAGCTCCTCCAGCAATTCAATGATATCCTCGCCGCCGAGGACCCGGACACCATCGAGGGGCACAATATTTTCAAGTTCGATCTCGATTATCTCCGCCAGCGCGCGCGCCGCCACAAGGTGCCATGCGCGTGGGGGCGTTTCGGGCAGAAGGCGTCGTTTCGCAACTCGCGCCTGAAAATCGCCGAGCGCTGGCTCGATTTTCCGCGCTGCGATCTGCCGGGGCGCGCCGTGATCGACACCTATATGCTCGTGCAATTGCACGATATCACGACGCGCGAGATGACGAGCTACGGTCTCAAGGACAGCGCGATTTTCTTCGGCGTCACAGCCGAGGATGCGGACGAAACGGGCGCGCGCACTTACATCGAAGGTTCGAAGATCCACACGGCATGGCGCGAAAATCGCGAGGCGTTCCTTGCGTATCTCGCGGATGATCTCCGTGAGACCAAGGGACTGGCGGATTTGCTTTTGCCGACGTATTTCGAGCAGACGCGCACGTTTCCGATTCTGCTGCAAGACGCCGTGCTTCGCGGCACCACGACAAAAATCGACCTGCTTTTCCTCGAGGAATATTACCACGCGCGGCAGTCGTGTCCCGCGCCTGTCGAAGTTTCGGCGTTTGCCGGTGGCTACACGCGCTCTTTCAAGGAGGGCGTATTCAAAAATGTATTACACTTCGACGTGGCCTCGCTCTATCCGAGCCTGCTCCTCTCCATCGGGCAAAATCCCGCCGGCGATTCGCTCGGCGTGTTCATCCCGATGCTGCGTCGTTTGCGCGAGTATCGCCTGAAATACAAACAGCTCGCCCGGACCGCGGAGGACGAGCTTCTGCGCGCCGAGTATCAGGCGCGGCAGGCGAGTTTCAAAATCCTCATCAATTCGTTTTACGGCTATCTTGGTTTTTCGGGCGCGCGTTTTGGCGATGGCGCGCTGGCCGCCGAGGTCACGCGGCGCGGACGCGAGCTTTTGCAGATGCTCATCGACAGACTCGCCGCCGAGGGTTGCGACATTCTTGAAGCGGACACCGACGGCATTTATCTTTCTTCGGAGAAATATTTCTCCGATCCCGCCGCGCTCCTCGCGAGGGCGCAGGCCGTTTTGCCCGAAGGCATCGATCTGGAGCACGACGGGAGCTATGCGGCGATGTTTTGCTACAAGTCTAAAAACTACGCGCTCCTCGATGCATGTCCGGACGGCAGGATTACCATTCGCGGCTCGGCACTTCGTTCGCGCGGCATCGAGCCGTATCTGAAAAAACTCAGCGACACGCTCATTCGTTATTTGCTGGGCGCGACGGACGAGTCGCCGCTGACGCTGCTCGAAGATTACCGCCGTCGTCTCGCCGCGAGCGAGATGCCGGTGGCGGAGCTCGCGAAATCGGAAATCCTTTCGCAGAATCCCGAGGCTTACGAGCGCTTCATCGCGGAGGGCGGCAAGCCGCGCCGGGCAGCCGCCGAGGTGGCGTTGCAAATGACGCCGCGCCCGCGCATGGGCGAGCGCGTGAGCTATTACATCACCGCGAAAGAAAAGGGCAAAACGGCGGACTGGCAGCGCGCGCGGCCCCTCGCGCTGTATGATGCGGCGTCGGCGCCTTATGATCCGTCGTATTACAGCGAAAAACTCGACGACTGGCTGGAGCGTTACGGCGCATTTCTCGGGGACGAGGCGAAGCGCATCATCGCCGAAAAGCCCGGCGCGCAGGGCGAGCTGTTTTGATTGCGATTGCCTATGCTGTTCCCCGAGGTAGGAAAACCGCCGCTCCCATGTTCAAAATCCTAAACAGCTACATCGCCAGATCCGTCGCCTCGTCAGCGGCGGCGGCGATTTTGTTCATAGGGTTTATTTTTGGCGCGGTGAACCTGCTCAAGGACGTGCTCGTGTATCTGCTCGACGGGCGGATTCCCCTCGGGCTGTTCATGAAACTGTGCTGGGACATGGCGCAATACGTGGGCACGTATGCCGTGCCGATCGGCGTGCTCATCGCGGTGCTTCTCGTGCTCGGGCGCATGTCGGCGGACAACGAGATCACGGCCATGCGCACGTCGGGACTGAGCATTTTGCAGATTGCGCGTCCGATTCTCGCGCTCGCGATGCTCGGCGTCGTCGCGGAGCTGGGAATCAATTTCTACCTCATGCCGAAGTCGCGCATCTCGTATCATGTGGAACTCGAAAAGGCCCTGCGCGACACGGCGGCGAACTTTTTTGTGCCGCGCACTTTTATGCGCGAGATTCCGGGGGCGGTCATCTATTTCGACAAAAAGGACGGCAAAACCTACCAGAATCTCTGGGTCTGGCTGCTGGACAAGCAGCAGCGGGCCACGCGCATTTATCATGCGTCGTCGGCGGTGATCGATTTTGATTTGGAGGGCGAGGTGCTGCGCGTGCTTCCCTACAACGGCACGATCGAGTTGCGCCAGGCGTCCGATCCCGAGAAACGCAGCGCCAACAACAATATCATGCAAATCGGCGGAACGGAATCGACGGTCGAGATTCCGCTGGGGGATTTCCTCGGCAGGCGCGGTTTCAGGGAAAAAATCGACTGGCTCACGCTGCCGCGGCTGCTTGAGCGGAGGGCCAGGCTGGCGAACGACCCGAAGGCAACCGACATCGACCGGCTGAAAGTCACGCTGACGATTCATAACAAGCTCACGTTTTCGCTCGGTGTATTTTCGTTCGCGCTGCTGGCGATTCCGCTCGGCATCCGCACGCAGCGCAAGGAGTCGTCGGCCAACATCGGCATCGCGATGCTGCTGGTCGTGGTGTATTACGTGATGTCGGTCGCCGTGGGCTGGCTGGACAAGCGGCCCGACCTGCATCCCGAGATTTTGATCTGGTTGCCGAATGCTGTTTTCATCGCGGCGGGTTTGTGGCTGCTGCGGCGCGTCGAACGCACGGCGTGATTGATGGCGCACGCTTGGTGACGCGGTGACGGAGTTTTATAAATCACGGAAACACGGAAGCACGGAAGAAACCAGAATATAGAAGGCAGAAGTTAGAAGGAGGATGAGAGCGGGTCGTGTGGCATGGGCGAGTCGCCCATGTTCCAAAAACACGGGCAAGATGCCCGTGCCACCCGATCCACATGGGCGAGTCGCCCATGCCACACGACCCGGCCAAGACCCACGGGCTGGCGCCCGTGCCACTCGATCTGCTCGCGCTGCCGGAGCATTCGCGATTATGGGCGTTCATTCGCGGTTAAAAACCTCCGTCCTCCCGGGCGGTTTGGAAAATAAAAAATGCGCGGCCGGAAGGGCCGCGCATGGGTGTGCGAGTGTTGTGTGCCGGGCCGGATGCTCAGAGTTTCGGGCCGCCCTGCGCGAGGTTGCGGGCGCGGAGGCGCAGGCCGTTCAGGCGGATGAAGCCGGTGGCGTCGCTTTGATTATACCAGCTCTTCACGCCTTCCATCGAGGCGATGTTCATGTCGTAGAGCGAATACTTTGATTTGCGGCCGGTGGTGATGATGTTGCCCTTGTAGAGCTTCAGGCGCACGGTGCCGGTCACGTATTTCTGGCTCTGGTCAACGAGCGCTTGCAGCGCCTCGCGCTCGGGCGCGAACCAGAAGCCGTTGTAAACGAGCTCGGCGTATTTCGGGATGAGCGAGTCGCGCAGGTGCTCGACTTCGCGGTCGAGCGTGAGGCTTTCGATCTGTTTGTGCGCGTGCATGAGGATCGTGCCGCCGGGGGTTTCATAAACGCCGCGGCTCTTCATGCCGACGAAGCGGTTTTCGACGAGATCGACGCGGCCGATGCCGTGCTTGCCGCCGAGTTTGTTGAGCGTTTTGAGCACCTTGCCGGGCGTCAGCTTTTTGCCGTTCACGGCGACGCAATTGCCTTGGACGAATTCGAGCTCGACGTATTCGGGCTTGTCCGGCGCGTCCTCGGGGGAGACGGAGAGTTTGAACATGTCCTTGTTCGCAGGCGTGGTCGGGTCGAACCACGGGTCTTCGAGGATGCCGGCTTCGTAGGAAATATGGAGCAGGTTGCGGTCCATCGAATACGGTTTCTTGAGGGAGGCTTCGACGGGGATTTTGTGTTTTTTGCAGTAGTCGATCATCTCGGCGCGGCCGGGGAAGAGGCTGCGGTATTCCTCCATTTTCCACGGCGAGATGATCTTCAGGTCCGGGGCGAGCGCCATGTAGGTGAGTTCGAAACGGCACTGGTCGTTGCCTTTGCCGGTGGCGCCGTGCGCGACGGTGTCGGCCTTTTCCTTGCGGGCGATTTCGACCTGCGCCTTCGCGATGAGGGGGCGCGCGATGGAGGTGCCGAGGTAGTATTGGTTTTCGTAAACGGCGTTGGCGCGGATCATCGGATAGATGAAGTCGCGGGCGAACTCCTCGACGAGATCGAGCGTGTAGTGCTTCGTGGCGCCGGTGGCCTTGGCTTTCTTGTCCAGGCCCTTGAGCTCTTCCTCCTGGCCGACGTCGGCCGCGAAGGTGATGATTTCAGCGTCGTAGGTCTC
The DNA here is from genome assembly GCA_029974595.1 of Ereboglobus sp. GTDB lineage: Bacteria > Verrucomicrobiota > Verrucomicrobiia > Opitutales > Opitutaceae > Ereboglobus. Next base: position 52,015 of record JARKRC010000046.1, read on the forward strand.
TTTGAGCCATTTGACGATGACGGACGTGTCGAGTCCGCCGGAATATGCGAGGACGATTTTCATTGTTGTTCGAGAGAGTGGAAGGGCGTGAAACTCCGACTTAAGTCGATTTAAGTCGATTGAAATCGTTTTGCGCCGAGGCGGTTTGGCGCGACTCACGCGCGGGGTTGTTGCGCCAGGACGGCCATGATGGCTTTTTGGGCGTGGAGGCGGTTTTCGGCTTCGTCGAAAATGATCGAGCGCGGATGGTCGAGGACTTCCTGCGTGACTTCCTTGCCCACATATGCGGGGAGGCAGTGCATGAACCACGCGTCGGGTTTCGCGGCGGCGAAGAGTTTCGCGTCCACACTGTAGGGCGACATCGTCCTGATGCGCTCGGCGGCCTCGGCTTCCTTGCCCATGCTCACCCATACGTCGGTGTAAACGACGTCGGCGTCTTTCACGGCTTCGTAGGGATCGGTCGTGAAATGATATTTGCCCGCGAGGTTGAGGAGCTTGCTTTCGGCGGCAAGGAGGGCGTCGAATTGCGCGGAGGGCTCGAAACCCTTCGGGCCGGCGAGCGAGATTTCCATGCCGAAGAGGTTGGCGCCGAGGATCCACGAATTGGCCATGTTGCAGGCGGTGTCGCCGAGGAAGGCGATCTTGCGGCCTTGAAGCGAGGCGAGGAGGTCGCCGCCCGGCGGCGTCCAGCGTTCGGCGAGCGTGAAGGCGTCGGCGTAGATCTGGCAGGGATGGAGGAAATCGGTGAGCGCGTTGATGACGGGCACGTTGCCGAGCGCGGCGAGTTGCTCGACCTCGGCGTGGTCGAAGGTGCGCACGATGAGGCCGTGCACCATGCGCGAGAGCACGCGCGCGGTGTCACCGACGCTTTCGCCGCGTCCGAGTTGGATGTCGTTTTTGTTGAGGAAAAGGGGATTGCCGCCGAGTTCGTGGATGCCGACTTCAAAGGAGACGCGGGTGCGGGTGGACGATTTGGAGAAAATGAGCGCCCAGGTTTGCTGCGCGAGCACGGGCGGGGTGTGGCGGCCGCGTTTTTGCTTGAGCTCGCGGGCCAGGGCGAGGACTTCGGCGACTTCGTTGCGGTTAAAATCGGTTTCTTTGAGGAAGTGCTTCATCGTGCTTTCTTGTTTGTGCGGTGTTTTTGGGAAAGCGGTTGTATTTACGCGGGGGAGGGGCGTGCGACGAGAGAAAAATCGCGCCGGTTGTTACATTTGTATTACCATGCAACGTGTGTGGTAAATCTTGCGCGCGGCCTGTCGCGAGATAACCTCCTTCTTCCTTATGAACGCCAAAACTACTTACGGTCTCGTTCTTGCATTCGCCGGCATCGTGCTGGCTTTGATTGGTTATTTGCTCGGTCTTGAAACGGACAAGGCCGGCAGTTCGCTGGCTTCCATTTTCAGATGGGTGGGCATAATCTTGGCATTTTTCATCCTGTGGTTCGGCGTGCGCGCCGTGCGCGATGAGAAGCCCGATCAGCGCATCACCTTCGGTCAGGGTTTTGGCGCGGGCGTGCTGATCGTGCTCATCGGGGCGGCGATCGGGGCGGTCTATACGTTCATCCATTTTTCGTTCATCAATCCCGAGTTTGGGGATCACATGATGGTGGTGATTCAGCAAAAATGGGCGGACGCGGGAATGACCGGTCAGCAAATGGAGGCGGCGGAAAAGATGACGCGCATCTTTTTCCATCCGGGCGTGCTGGCGGTGACAGGCTTTTTGGCACAAATGTTCTTCGGCGTGGTTTTCTCGTTGATCGTCGCCGCCCTCGTGAAGCGCAATCCACCCGCGTCGGCTGCGGTGCCGCCGCCGGTGGTTTGAGCTCTGCGAGGCGGATGCGACGTGTGATGCGCGAGTTCGCGTTCGCCGGTCGCGGGGCGATTTCGCGTCCATGTTTTCAGAAACACGGGCAGGATAGCCCGTGGCACCCGATCCGCCCAAGCTTTTGGGCTGGCAGCCCGTGGCACTCAATCCGTGATTTTCGGGCAGCACGCCAAGGGCGTGCCACTCGTCAGCCCAGGGTGAGCGCGCAGCGCGTAACCCTGGGTCTTCATGTCATTCAAAAATGCACCCTGTAAGGGTGCCACAATCTGTCGAATCACGTCTGTAGCGCCCCATGTATCCAGATGTCCGATACCCAAGGTCTCGCGCAACGCTCGACCTTGGGCTGACGAATGGCACGCCGTTGGCGTGCGCCAGCATTCAGCCGCCGTCCGACAAGGGGAGGGGCTTTATTCGCGATTATTGGCGTCCATTCGCGGTTGAAAAACAGACCCAAACACACGGGCAGGATGCCCGTGGCACTTAATTCGTTCGATGCGGACGCCTGCGCGCGTCATTTGCTCCAATCGAGCATGCGTTGGATGGGCGCGAGCGCGGCGAGGCGGATGTCCTCGGGCAGCTCGATGACGGGCGACATGTTTTTGAGGGCGTCGCGGACTTTCTCGATTGTGTTCATTTTCATGAAGCGGCAGTCGTTGCACGCGCAGGTGTCGGTGGGGCCGGCGATGAAGGTTTTGTCCGGGATTTCGCGCTGGAGGCGGTGCAGCATGCCGCTTTCCGTGACGACAATGATTTCGCGGGCGGGCGTCTCGCGGGAGAACTTCACCATGAGCTCGGTCGAGCACACTTCGTCCGCGATGTCGCGGACGGCCTGCACGCATTCGGGGTGCGCGACGACGGGCGCGCCGGGAAATTGCGCGCGGATTTTCTCGATCGCGGCCACGGTGAACTGCACGTGCGCGTAACAACTGCCGGGCCAGAGCTGCATGTCGCGTCCGGTTTTCTGGCGCACCCACTGGCCGAGGTTCTGGTCGGGCACGAAGAGAATTTTTTTGCCGGCCGGTATGTGCGAGACGATCCTGGCGGCGTTGCCGCTGGTGCAGATGACGTCGCTGAGCGCCTTCACGGCGGCGGAGCAGTTGATGTAGGCGACGACGTAGGTATCGGGATGGGCGGCTTTGTAAGCGGCCAGTTGTTCGGCGGGGCAGGAATCGGAGAGCGAGCAACCGGCGGCTAGGTCGGGCAGGAGGACGGTGCGCGCGGGGTTCACGATTTTGGCGGTCTCGGCCATGAAGTGCACGCCGCAGAAGAGGATGACGTCGGCCTTGGCTTGCTGTGCCTGATAGGAGAGGCCGAGCGAGTCCCCCACGTAGTCAGCGACGCGCTGGATGGACTCGATCTGGTAATTGTGCGCGAGGATGACGGCGTTGCGCTCGCGTTTGAGCGCGAGGATTTCCTCCTGGATGGGAGTGAGGGCCGCGGTCTCGTTGCGCGGGCGGACGATGTGTGGTTCGTAATTGAGCGTGGCTGACATCGGTGTGGTATGACGCGAAAAAGCATAGGAAATCGGGCGCGCGTGCAAAGGGGAATGTGCGGCGGGGCGGAATGTGACGATGTTTTGTCTTTTGATGGAGGCTTGCGCCCGGCGCGGATTCGCGGCCACCATGCGGGCATGTCATATTTGAAATCAAAACCCCAAGTGCTTGCATGGCTGACCTGCGATGGCGTGCACATTGATCCGGGCTCGGGCAAACACACGATTCTCGGTGTGTTTTCAAACATTCGCGCGCGGGAATTCCCCGTGGTGCATCCGCGCATGATCTGGTTCCTCACGATCAGCGATGTGCCCGCGGGCAAACACCAGATTCGCATCACGCTCGGGCTTGACCCGATGAACATGCGCCCGCTCATCGATCGCGAGTTCGAGTCGGCGGGACCGCTGCAGCGCATCAACCTCATCAACGAAATCAACAACCTGAACTTCAACGGCCCTGGCGACTATTCGATCGTGATCGAGGTGGACGACGAGCCGCTGCTTGCGACGAACATCACGGTGTCGAAGTGACGGAAACAATTTTGACGGCAATATGACAGCGGCAAAACCCCTGGATCTCATCGGCGTTGGCGCGCCGATCATGGACATCGTGGTGACGGTGCCGGAAAGTTTTCTCGCCCATGCGGGCGGGGAAAAAGGCGGCATGGTCATGGTCGATGCGGGTGAAATGGCGCGCCTGCTTGCGCTGCTGCCTGCGAAGCCCGCGATGAGCACGGGCGGCTCGTCAGCGAACACGACTTTCAACACGGCGCGTCTGGGCCTGCATCCGGCCTTTATCGGCAAGCTCGGCAACGACGACGCGGCGGCGGCCTACAAGGCGCGTTTCGCCTCGGCGGGCATCGACACCTCGCGCTTCAAACATGCCGCGACGCCGAACGGGCGCTGCCTCGCGCTCACCACACCCGATGCGCAGCGCACGATGCGCACCTGCCTCGGCGCGCACGGGACGTTTTCGCCGGAGGACATCAGCGCGGAGGATTTCGCGGGGGCGCGCCACGTGCATCTGGAGGGTTATCTCGTGTTCAACCAAAAACTGGCCGACACGATTCTTTCCGCGGCGCGCGCGGCGGGCTGCACGATCAGCATGTCGCTGGCGTCGTTTGAAGTCGTGCGCGCCGCGCGCGAATGGCTGCTCGCGCATTTGCGCAGGGGCATCGATGCGGTCATCGCAAACGAGGATGAAATCTGCGCGCTATTCCCCCATGCGCCCGTCCCGAAATCGCTCGACGGATATGAAGCGCTTGCCGCGCAACTCGCGGAGTTCGGCGGCGTGGCCGCAGTGACGCTCGGCAGGGACGGCGCGTGGCTCGCGCGCGGAGGAGGCGGCAAAATGGAAACGCACCGCGTGCCCCCGCAGCGCGTGACCGACGCCGTTGACAGCAATGGCGCCGGCGATGCCTGGTGCGCAGGTTTTCTGTCGGGCTGGCTGCGCGATAAACCGCTGCCAGTATGCGGCGCGGTCGCGGCGTTGCTGGGAGCCGAAACCGTGCGCCACATGGGGCCGCTCATTCCCGATGCGCACTGGCCGCAGGTGCGCGCGCGCGCGATGGAAATGCTGAGCTAATTTTTGCGCATGATGGCGGGCGCCCCGATTACTCTTCCGGTCGATGTTGCACGGCGCTTTCACCGACGCGCGGTCGGCCTGGATGCGCCTCATGCAAGCGTGGGCGCGGCGATTGCTCATCATGGCTACGTGCAGATCGACCCGATCAATGTGTGCGGACGCATGCACGATTTGATTTTGCGCAATCGCGTGGCGAATTATGCGGAGGGGGATTTGATGCGGCACGTGCATGGAAAAAACGGAGCGGGGATCGCGCCGGGAAGGCGCGTGGCGTTTGAACATCACTTGCCGGGGCGCGGAATCCTGGTGGCGTTTGGCAACGAGGCGTGGCCGTATTTGCGCGGGGTGATGCGCGATCGCCAGACGCGCGTGAATGCGTGGTGGGGCAAACTCGACGCGGAACAGGAACGCATGGCGAAACGCGTGCTCGCGGAGATCGCGGAGCGCGGGCCGTTGTCGAGCGATGATATTGAGCATGGCGACAGGTCGGTTGATGCGTGGGGAACGAGCGGACGGCTCGTGCGCACGACGCTGGACAGGCTTTTTTTTCACGGGCGTGTGTTGATCGCGCGGCGAAGCGGAGGCGAGGGCGGCGGTGTTGTGGGAACGCGGCGCGTGTATGATTTGCCGGAGCGGGTGCTGTCGGCAAAAGTGTTGGCAATGCCTGAACCCGGCGCGGAGGAGGCGGCCCGGTGGCTGGTGTTGTTGAAATTGCGGCAGCACCGGCTGGTCATGTTGAAGAAAAGCGAAGTCGCGCTCGTGGAGGACGCGGTGCGCGCGGTGAAGGTCGAAGGCGTGGCGGGGATGTTGTATGTTTTGCGGGAGGATGTGGCGTTGCTGGGAAAAGAGGGAGAAAAGCGGCGGGATGCCGTTTCCACTCTGCTGCTGGCGCCGCTTGATCCGTTGATTTATGACCGGCGGCTGACGAGCCGGTTGTGGGGTTTTGATTATACGTGGGAGGTGTATGTGCCGGAGGCGAAGCGTGTGCGCGGTTACTACGCGTTGCCGGCGCTGGCGGGCGTGGAGTTTGTCGGGCATGTCGATCCGAAGGCGGATCGCACCCGGAAAAAGCTGACAGTGATCGGGCGCAGTTTGCGCCGCGGGCACAAGGCGGGCGACGCGATCAAAGGGCTGGCGCGGTTTTTGGGGCTGAATTCAAAAGGATGAAATTGCGGAACACGGGCTGGAAGCCCGTGCCACTCGATCCGGTCAGTCGATGATGCGGACGCCGCCGAGGTCGGCGCTGGCGACGTCGCGGGCGTAGGCGCGGAGGGCTTTGCTCACGATGCGGTCGCGGATCGGTTTGTAGGCGAGGGGGCTGCGGGCTTCCTCTTCCTTGCGGCGCGCGGCGAGCTCGGCGTCGGTCACGGCGAGGTGGATTTTGCGGGCGGGAATGTCGATTTCGATTTTGTCGCCGTCGCGGACGAGCGCGATGGCGCCGCCGCTGGCGGCTTCGGGCGAGACGTGGCCGATGCTCAGGCCGCTGGTACCTCCGCTGAAACGGCCGTCGGTAATGAGGGCGCATTGCTTGCCGAGGTGTTTCGATTTGATGTAGCTCGTGGGATAGAGCATTTCCTGCATGCCGGGGCCGCCTTTGGGGCCTTCGTAGATGATGACGACGATGTCGCCGGCTTTGATCTGGTCGAGGAGGATGGCCTGGCAGGCGGCGTCCTGCGAGTGGAAGACGCGCGCGGCGCCGGTGAACTTGTGGATGCTTTCGTCAACGCCGGCGGTTTTCACGACGCAGCCTTTTTCGGCGATGTTGCCTTTGAGGATGGCGAGGCCGCCGTCGCGGGTGTAGGCATGCGCGGCGTCGCGGATGCAGCCGGCGGCGCGGTCGGTGTCGAGGGTTTTGTAGGTGCTCTCCTGACTGCCCATTTTCTGGCTGGGGCGGTTAGCGGGCGCGGAGGCGTAGATGCGGATGGCTTCGGGGTCGGGAGTGTTTTGGGCGACGTTGTATTTTTCGATGGCTTGGGCGAGGGTGAGGTGATCGACGCGGGGGAGGGTGGTGTCGATGAGTCCGGCGGCGGCGAGCTCGGCCATGATGCCGAGGATGCCGCCCGCGCGGTTGACGTCCTGAATGTGGTATTTTTCGGTGTTGGGGGCGACTTTGCAGAGACAGGGGACGCGGCGGGAGAGGGCGTCCATATCGTCCATCGTGAAGTTGACCTGGGCTTCGTTGGCGATGGCGAGGATGTGGAGGATGGTGTTGGTGGAGCCGCCCATGGCGATGTCGAGGGCCATGGCGTTTTGGAATGCCTGGCGGGTGGCGATGTTGCGGGGGAGGACGGAGGCGTCGCCGTCGCGGTAGTATTTGTAGGCGTTTTGGACGATGAGGCGTGCGGCGTCCTTGAAGAGCTGGATGCGGTTTTTGTGGGTGGCGACGATGGTGCCGTTGCCGGGGAGGGCGAGGCCGATGGCTTCGTTGAGGCAGTTCATGGAGTTGGCGGTGAACATGCCGGAGCAGGAGCCGCAGGTGGGGCAGGCGAGGTGCTCGAGTTTTTCGATTTGGGAGTCGGGGATGGCGTCGTCGGCGGACTCGATCATGACGTTGATGAGGTCGAGGTGGCGGTCGCCGAGCTCGCCGGCTTCCATGGGGCCGCCGGAGACGAAGATGGCGGGGATGTTGAGGCGCATGGCGGCCATCAACATGCCGGGGGTGATTTTGTCGCAGTTGGAAATGCAGATCATGGCGTCGGCTTTGTGGCCGTTGATCATGTATTCGATGGAGTCGGCGATGAGGTCGCGGGAGGGGAGGGAGTAGAGCATGCCGTCGTGGCCCATGGCGATGCCGTCGTCGATGGCGATGGTGTTGAACTCGGCGGCGAAGGAGCCTTGGGCTTCGATTTCGCGTTTCACGAACTGGCCGATTTCGTGGAGGTGGGTGTGGCCGGGGACGAATTGGGTAAACGAGTTGACGATGGCGATGAGGGGCTTGCCCATTTGGGCGTCGGTCATGCCGGCGGCGCGCCAGAGGGAGCGGGCGCCCGCCATGCGGCGGCCTTGCGGTGTGGTGTCGGAGCGGAGGGAGTGCTTCATGATGAGCGTGGTGTAAAAGTGAGAATATAGGGGGGCTTGGGACGCGGGGGCCATTGAAAAAAGTGGGGTGAGGATAGGACTAGGAATAGGACCTGTACGACAGATAGGACCGATGGGACTGGTAGGACGGGTAGGACATAAAAAAGGCGGGCGATGGGGGCCCGCTTTTTTTTGAAGGAGATTTTTTTGAGGGTTAGAAGATGCCTAGGAATTTCTTTTTCTTTTTCTTCGGGGTTTCGGTGGCTTTGGCAGCGGCGGCTTCGACCTCGGTGAGGCGTTTGCGGGCGAGGATGGCGATTTCAGAGTCGGGATAGACGGTGATGGCTTCGTTGTAGAAGACTCGGGCGGCTTTGTAATTGGAGCGCTTTTTGAAGTAGAAATCGGCTATCTTGATTTTGCTTTCAGCCATGATTTTTTTCATGTTGTTGAGGCCTTTTTCCGCTTTGCCGATGTGAGCGTCGTTGGGGTAGAGGATCATGAAGTCCTCATAGTAGGTGATCGCTTCCTTGGTGGAGCCTTGGTCGTAGTAGGGGCCGTCGACGAGCGAGGAATAGGTGTCGGCAATCTTGATGTAGGCTTCGGGGGTGAGGGTGGAGCCGGCGTAGTTGTTGATGAGGCGGTCGAGGGCGTAGAGCGCTTCCTCGGTGTTGCCGAGGCGCTGGTGACCGGCGGCAATGTTCATGAGGCAGAGAGGAGCGTAGTCGGAATAGGGGGCGTTGAAGAGGATGGTTTCAAAATACTGGATGGCTTTTTCGCGGTTGGTGAAGCCGGGGAATATCCAGAGGAAGTGTCCACGGGCGCCGTTGAGGTAGGCGGCGGCGATGGTGTATTGTTCGCCGACGATCTGGTTGAAGCGCGTGGTGTTGGGATAGCGGCTGAGGACGACTTGGTAGGCTTCGAAGGCCTTGGTGAATTTGCGTTGTTCGAAGCGGAGTGTCGCGGCGCGATACATGGCCTCGGGGGCGTAGATGGAATTGGAATAGCGTTTGCCGACGCGTTCGTAGGATTTGATGGCTTGTTTGATGGAGCCTTTTTCCTCGTTTTCACGCGCGGTGTTCATTATTGCGAGGGCGTTGCGCCCGTCGGGACCGGTAAGTCCGGTGAGGATGCCGCCTTCGGCTTTCCAGCCGGTTTGAGGAGTCCAAATGAGATCGGCGGCAAGTCGCGCCGGATGCGCCACGAGGGTGATGAGTGCGAGAGCCAGGAGGATGTGATGGAGTGTGGCGGTGCGGATGGACATGTGAAATAGGATTACCAGCGAACGAGTGCCGCGCCGTAGGTCAAGCCCGCTCCGAAGGCGAGGAAGAGCGTGATTTCGCCGGGGCGGATGCGTCCGGAGCGGCGGGCTTCGTCGAGCGCGATTGGAATGGAGGCGGCGGAAGTGTTGCCGTAGCGGTCAAGATTCACGAAGATGCGGTCGAGCGAGTAATTAAGGTTTTTGGCGATGGCGTCGATGATGCGCCGGTTGGCCTGGTGCGGAATGACAAGAGCGATTTGATCGGTGGTGAGGTTGTGTTGTTCCAGAATTTCCCGCGCGGAGCGTTCCATTTCGCGGACGGCGATTTTGAAAACTTCCTTGCCTTTCATGCGGATGAAATGGCGGCGCTGGGCATAGGTGTCGGGCGTGTGGGGGTGGAGGGAGCCGCCAACGGGAATGTGGAGGAGTTCGGCATCGGGCGTGCAATAGAGGCGCACGCCGAGGATCTCGGGGGGAAGGGTGTGGGCGCGGATAGGGGAGAAATGGAGACCGGCGAAAGTGGCTTTGCGGGCGCGGGTGAGGCCGAGGATGGCGGCTCCAGCGCCGTCGCCGAAGAGGACGCAGGTGTTGCGATCCTGCCAGTCAGTGATGGCGGAAAGTTTTTCGGAACCGACAATGAGGGCGTGCTTGTAGCGGCCGCTGGCGATCATGGCCCAGGCGGTGTCGAGCGCGTAGAGGAAACCGGTGCAGGCGGCGTTGAGGTCGAAGCAGGGGATGCCGGAGCGCGCGCCGAGTTTTTGCTGCACGAATGTGGCGCAGGCGGGCATGGGGAGGTCGGGGGTGAGGGTGGCGACGATGATGAGGTCGATGTCGGCGGGCGCAAGGCCGGCGTCGGCGAGGGCGGCTTGGGCGGCGCGGGTGGCAAAGTCGGAGGTGACTTCACCGTTGGAGGCGATGCGGCGGGAGGAGATGCCGGTGCGGGTGCGAATCCACTCGTCGGTGGTGTCAATGCCCTGACGCGCGATGTCGTCGTTGGTGACGACGTTGCTCGGCGCGTAGGAGCCGGTGCCGAGGATGGCGATGGCGCCGCGAGCGATCGCGGCTTGGAGCGCAGGGCTGTTGAGAGCGTCGGAACTGGCTTCGGCGTAGAGATTGGTCGCGGGCATGGTGCGTGCGAATGACAAAATTTGCAGTTGGCTGTGCTCCGTTGACGCTGCCGGGCCGTGGGGGGCTGCGCCGTGTCAGGCGGCGGCGGGTTGCATAAGGGCGTTGGCCCGGGCGATGTCGGCAGCGATGAGCTGGTTGAGATCGATTTTGATCATTTCGCTGGCGTCATTGATCGCGTTTTTGAGCGCCTGGCGGTTGGCGGAGCCGTGAGCTTTGACGACGAGGCCGTTGACGCCGAGGAGGGGCGCGCCGCCGTAGCGTTCGGCTTTCAGGCGTTCGCGGAGAGCATTGAAGGCGCCTTTGGAGAGGGCGGCTCCGAGCATGCGAAGGGGGTTGGCCTTGAGATTCCGTTTGAGCTCGGTGGTGAAGAATTTGGCGAGGGATTCCCAGCTTTTCAGGCAGATGTTGCCGACAAAGCCGTCGCAGACGACGACGTCGATGGCAGGGCTTTCCTGCGTCCCGGCGGTGAAAACCTGGAAGCCTTCGACGGGGCCGGCGTAATTGATGATGTCGCCGAGTTTTTTGAGGGCTTCGTGGGTTTCGTTGGTGAGGGCGTTGCCTTTGCCTTCCTCGGTGCCGATGGTGAGGAGGCCCACGCGGGGGCGGGCGATGCCGAACTCGACGCGGGAAAAATGCGTGCCCATGATGGCGTTGTGCACGAGGTGTTCGGGTCCGGCCTCGGGGTTGGCCCCGGCGTCGATGAGGACAAAATGACCGCCGTCGCGCGGAATGATGGCGGAAAGAGCGGCGCGGTCGGCGCCTTCGAGGGTGCGGAGTTTGATGATGCTGGCGCCGACGAGGCAGCCGGTGTTGGCGCAACTGACAACGGCGCGGGCGGCTCCGAGTTTGACCAGTTCGATGGCGCGGATGGTCGAGGCGTCTTTTTTCTTTTTGAGGACGACGAGCGGTTTGTCGTCCATGGTGATGACTTCGGAGGCGTGGAAATAGGCAAGCTTGGGATGCTGCTCGATGCCGGCGGCGGCGGCGTGTTTGCGCAGGATGGCTTCGTCGCCGACAAGAGTGATGGGCGCGATATCGGGAAACTCGGCCAGGGCGAGTTTGACGGCTGCGATAGCTTCGGCGGGGCCGAGGTCGCTGCCCATGGCGTCAACGGCTATGCGGTTGGCGCGTTGCACAGGGGGCACTGTATGCCCTGCCGCAGGTGTGATGGATTCCATCGCGGACGGATGGATTGCGGAGCCGGGAGGCGTTTGTGACGGGGTTAGACCTCGACGTCAAGGATTTGGCGACCGCGATACATGCCGTTGTTCGGATTGACGCGGTGAGGGCGGAACGCGGTGCCGTCGGTCGGATCGATCGCGTATTGCGGAGCCTTGAAGGCGTTGGCGGAGCGACGGAGCGCGCTGCGGCGTTTGGACTGTTTGCGTTTCGGATTAGCCATGATGGAAATGGATTGGTCGTTGAATGTTGTGTGACGTTGCGCGAGGTTTTGCCCCGGCGCTTGGAACTTGTGTGAAGGCGAGGGAGTAAAGGGTGTGTTTTGGCGGCGTCAAGCGTGTTGGTGGGGTAATTGGCGGGGTGGCGGCGCCGCGGCGGATGATTTGCGTGTGCACCGGATCCAGATTACAAGAATGGCGATCAGGCTGCCCAAGGTGGCGAGAGCCATGTCCTTCTGCGGATCCCAGATGTCGCCTTGCGTGCCATTGTAAGCCAGCCCGAGGTCGCCGCCGAAGATTTCAGCCGCGACCCACTCGATAAGTTCATAGAGCATCGAGGAGGACATGATAATGCTGCAGGGCACGAAGTGGCTCCAGAAACCGCGTTTGATCGGCGAAGTGGCGACGATGAGCTCGCGGAAGGGAAGGGTGAAAAGGAGGCCGTACAGGAAATGAACCACGCGGTCAAAGTGGTTGCGTCCGGGCGGGGCCGCGTGGCCGGTGAGGGCGGTCCACCATTCGCGGTAGGGAACTTCGGAATACGTCCAGTGCGCGCCGAGCTCGTGGATGCACAGAAAAATGAAGATGAACATCCAGCTGGCGCGCGAAAGGACGGGAATGAGTTTTTTGTGCCAGATGAAAACCGGCGCGAGCAGCACCAGGACGATGGAGTTTTCCAGTATCCAATCCTGCGGGTAATGCGCGCCGATGCCGGAGCACACGGTGGCGGCGAGGAAGATTACCAAAAGAAGGACGATGTAACGCGGGCGCAAGGCCGGGACTGTGGTCATAGATGTGTGCGGCCAAGTGAAACAAATGCGCCGCGCGCGTCGAGCACTGGAGCGGGGCGGCGTTTTTTTATCCTTTTCATTTCGCATTTCATTCCGCATTCCGCGTTTCGCACTCCGCATTCATTTCATGGCTCTCGTCAACCTGCTCGACATCAATCTCGCCTTTGGCGGCCCGTCCGTCCTGGAAAACGTCAACTTCCAGGTCGATCCCGGCGAACGCGTCTGCTTGGTCGGGCGCAACGGCTCCGGCAAGACAACCCTCATGCGCGTGATCGCCGGCGAGATCAAGCCGGACACCGGCGTCGTGTCGCGCCAGCCGGGCGCGCGGTTCGCGCGGCTGACGCAGGAGATTCCGACCGACGTAACCGGCACGGCGCACGACATCGTCAGCGCCGGACTCGTGGAAATCGCGCACGAGGAATTTTGGGAGCACGAATTGCGCCTCGAAAAATTGCTCGAGCGCATGCAAATCGATCCGCGCGCCGAATTCGCCGCGCTTTCCGGCGGCTTGAAACGCCGCGTGCTCCTGGCGCGCGCTCTCGCGTCGCAACCGGACATGCTCCTGCTCGACGAGCCGACAAATCACCTCGATCTCGAATCGGTCCTGTGGTTGGAAAATTTCCTCCTCAACGAAAAAATCGCGCTGTTTTTCGTGACGCACGACCGCGCCTTTTTGCGCAAGCTCGCCACGCGCATCGTCGAGCTCGACCGCGGCATCATCACGAACTGGGACTGCCCGTATGACACCTATCTCGCGCGCCGCCAGGAACGCCTCGAAGCCGAGGAACGGCAGATGGCTGCCGCGGACAAAAAGCTCGCGCAGGAAGAGGAATGGGCGCGCCGCAAGCCGAGCGCGCAACGCAAACGCTCGGGCGCGCGCCTCGAAGCCCTTGCCGCGATGCGCGCCGAGCGCGCCGCCCGTCGCGAGCGCGCTGGCAACGTGAACATGCGCCTCGCCGAGGCCGACCGCTCCGGCGTGAAAGTCATCGAGGCGGAAAACGTATCGTTCGCGTATGGATCCAGTGGCACGGGCTGCCGGCCCGTGGGTTTGGAAAATCTCTCAGACGACGCTGATGCGTCGTCACACGGGCCGGCAGCCCGTGCCACCCAACCCATCATCCGCGACTTCACGACCACAATCACGCGCGGCGACAAAATCGGCATCATCGGCCCCAACGGCTCCGGGAAGACCACGCTCATCAAACTCCTCCTCGGACAACTCGCGCCGACTGCCGGCACGATCAAGCACGGCACGAATTTGGAGGTCGTTTACTTCGACCAGTTCCGCGCGCAGATCGACGACGACAAGACCGTGGCCGACAACATCGCCGGCGGAAACACGACTGTGACGATCGACGGACGCCAGCGGCACGTCATCACTTATTTGCAGGATTTTCTTTTCACGTCGCAACGCGCCCGCACTCCCGCGCGCGTGCTCTCCGGCGGCGAACGCAACCGCCTTCTTCTCGCGCGGCTCTTCACCAAGCCCGCCAACGTGCTCGTCCTCGACGAACCCACCAACGACCTCGATGCCGAGACGCTCGATCTCCTCGAAAACCTGCTCGTCGAATACCAAGGCACGCTCCTCCTCGTGAGCCACGACCGCGACTTCCTCGATAATGTTGTCACAAGCACGATGGTCATGGAAGGCGACGGCCGCGTGAGCGAGTTTGTCGGCGGTTACGCCGACTGCGTGCGCCAGCGCGCCGTCTTCGCCGCCGCAGCCGCGGCCCGGAATGCCGAAATCCCGGATATAAAACCCCAGGCCCCGGAATCAGCCTCCTCCGCGAAACGCGCCCGGCCCCGCAAACTGACCAACAAGGAAACACGCGAGCTCGAATCGCTCCCCGCGCAAATCGAGGCGCTCGAAACCGAGCAGGCCGCAATCACCGCGAAGCTCGCCGATCCCGATTTCTACAAGCGCGACCCCGCCGCCGCGCCGGCTGTCCGCGTGCGGCTCGACGCGCTCGAAGGCGAACTCGCGGCGGCGTATGCGCGCTGGGAGGAACTGGAGACGATCCGCGCGTCCGCCGCATAAGGATATACGTCCATCTCTTTCAATCTCTTTTACTTTACGGCGTGACTGTTTCGCAATTCGCGTTCATAGATCATGTTTTCCATTTACCATGCAAACCGCCGTGTTTCGCCCTCTTTTCGCCGCGTGCCTTTTCTTGCTTGTCCCGGCTTTTGCGCCTCCGGTCTCCGCGCAAAAGACATCCGGAACCACAAAAACCTCGGGCACCTCGGACGCATCGCAGGAACCCGTCACACAAATGGAGACGCTTGTCGTCACGGCCAAGACCGAGCTGCCTCCTCCTGAAAACTGGCTGACCACGAGCATCCCCGGTTTCACCGTTTATTCGAATGCCTCCGAGCGCGCCTCGAAAAAATTGCTTCGTGATTTCGAAGCCTTCCGTTTCGCGCTCGACAACGTCTGGCCCATCAAGGCCACCATCCGCCGGCCTGGCACGCTGGTTTTTTGCGGACGCAACGGCTTCGAGGATTTCATCCCCAGATCGGATCGCGCCGATTTGTCCATGGATGCCGGCCGCGCCAGCACGACGCTCATGGGCCCCGATCACGTTTACATCGTCCTCGACATGAGCTCGTCAACCATGACGCTCAACAACCTCGATTTCGACATTGACGCCTCCTTTGGCAGCGCGACGTTTGAAATTGATTATTTCAGCCTGCTTTATCGTGAATACGTGCACTACCTGCTCAGCCAGACCGATGCCCCGCCGCCCCCGTGGTATGAAGAAGGTGTTCTCCAGATCATCCAGAAAATGGAGGTCTACCCGAAATACATCCGCATCGGTGAGATCAGGTCGGTGCCGCGCACCGGCAAGGCAAAATCAGGGTTCACAATGCCGGCGATTGAAGGCGATGGCGAGGATTCCATGGAAGCGGACGACGACAGCGGCATGCCCGGCATGGAGACGATTCCCGACACCGACTTCAATGTCGCGCTGCAACGCCGCGCCCTTCTCGGTTTCAACAATTTCTTTGGCGTCAAGGCCGACTCGCCCCTCGCGCGCAATCCCATCGGCAACAACGTCTGGGCCAAGCAATGCTATGCCTTCGTGCACATGTGCCTCTACGGCTGGCCCAACAAATACAAACAATCGCTCGAAACGCTCGTGGCCCGCTGCGCCAAGGAGCCCATGACCGAGCAGCTGTTCCAGGAATGCTTTGGGAAAAGTTACAAGAAGTTCCTCATAGAGCTGCGCGGCTACATAGGCTACACAGCCTATCAATACAACGATTTTGTCGTGAAGGGCAAGGAGCGCATCGATATGCCGCCGCGCGAGTTCATGCCCGCGCGCGAAGGCGCCGCCGCAGCCATGAAAGCCAACGCCCTCATCCTCGCCAACAACTCCGCCGCCGCGATTCCCGCCCTGCGCGGCGCTTATGGCCGCGGCGAGCGCGACCCGGACTTTCTCGCAACCTACGGCCTCGCCGTCGCCAATAGCCAGAGCGAACTCGCGCGCCGTATGCTCGCGCAGGCCATCGAGGGGAAAACGACACGCGCAGCCGCCTATCCCGCTTATGCCGCGCTGCTGCTTCAAGAGGCGAAGACGTTTCCCGCTGCGAGTGACGGCATTCACATCACCCCCGGCCAGCTCGTGCCGATACTCGACCAGCTCTTCGCGGCGCGCAAGCTGAGGCCCGCGCTCCCCCAAACCTACGAAACGATCGCCAACGCCTGGCTTGCCTGCTCGATGCCGCCAAAGCCGGACAACTTTACCGCGCTCACGGAGGGCCTCCTGCTGTTCCCAAATAACGTGGAGCTGGTTTATCTCGCCACGCGCGTCGCGCTGAAAATGGGCGACCGCCGTGCTTCCGCCGCGTTGATCGGCCACGGCCTGAAACTCTCGTCCGACGACGCCGGCCGCGCGCGTTTCAACAACCTCAAGCCGGAGCTCGAAAAACTCGCCCCGCAGACGGATGCAAAATAAACGGTTGGCAATCCTGCGCTTGTCTTTCGCAGGGGTTTAAGGCGCACTCTTTGCACTTCTCTTATGAAAACCTTCACCCGCCTCATTGTGGTGATGGCATCCGCGCTCGTCATTGTGTTGTCCGGCTGCCAGTCCGCTCCCTCAGCGTCTGACAAGACCGCTTCTGAATCAACCGCCCCTTATTACGACATCAAGGATACGGATACCAAGCCGGTTCCCCGGGACACCAGAGCGGCGCCCCGTTATCCTATCGAGATGAAACGCCGCGGTATATCGGGAGAAGCCGTCATCAGCTTTGTTGTGATGACGGACGGACGCACCGATCAAGTGAAGGCAGTTAGAGTATCGCATGATGTTTTTGGCGGGGCCGCGGTGGAAGCCGTCAAACAATGGAGTTTCAAACCGGCGACCAAAGACGGCAAGCCGGTAAATTGCCGGATGACCATACCGATAGTGTTCAACTTGAGCCGCTGATCAAAACGCCGCGATTTTCCATCGGAGAAGGATCCGCACAAACAGCGCTGGGCGTGCCCGTTTCAACAACCTCAAGCCCGAGCTCGAAAAACTCGCCCCGCAGACGGATGCAAAATAACCGGTTGGCAATCCTGCGCTTGTCTTTCGCAGGGGTTTGAGGCGCACTCTTTGCACTTCTCTTATGAAAACCTCCACCCGCCTCATTGTGGCGATGTCATCCGCGCTCGTCATTGTGCTGTCCGGCTGCCAGTCCGCTTCCTCATCGTCAGACAAGACCGCTTCTGAATCAACCGCCCCTTATTACGACATCAAGGATACGGATACCAAGCCGGTTCCCCTGCATCCCAGAGCGACACCGCAGTATCCTCACGAGTTGAAAATGCGTAATATATCGGGGGAAGCGGTCATCAGCTTTGTGGTCACTGCGAATGGTCGGACGAAGCAAGTAAAGGCGGTGAAGGCAACGCATCCCGGTTTTGCTGATTCTGCGGTGGCATGCATCGAGCAATGGCGTTTCAAACCGGCGACCAAAGACGGCAAACCGGTGAATTGCCGGATGATGATACCAATGGTTTTCAGCTTGGATCGCTGACCAGAACGCTGCGATTTTCCATTGCGGAAAGATTCGCGCAAACAGCGCCGGCCGCGCCCGTTTCAACAACCTCAAACCGGAGCTCGAAAAACTCCCCCTGCCGGTGGATGTAAAATAACCGGCTGGCAACTATACACTTGTCTTTCGTGCGGGATTGAGGTGCATTTTTTGCGCCTCTCTTATGAAAACCTCCACCCTTCTCATTATTGTGGCGCTCACGTCCGCGCTCACTGCTGTGCTCTTCCGCGCCTATTCCCGCTCCCAGTCACTCTGTCAGTGCGTCTCCTCATCGTCAGACAAGACCGTTTGTTTATCGCCTGACACGACCGTTCCCAAATCAATCGGTTCTTATTACGAGAAGGAGGATGTCGATACCGAGCCAACTGTCGAAGGCTTTAGGACCGCGCCCCGTTATCCTCTCGAAATGAAACGCCTCGGCCTATCGGGAAAAGCGGTCATCAGCTATGTTGTGATGGCGGACGGCTGCACCGACCAAGTGAAAGTGGAAAAAGCAACGCATGCCGCTTTTGGCGAGGCTGGCGTGAAAGCCGTCAAACAATGGCGTTTCGAACCGGCGACCAAAGGCGGCAAGCCAGTGAACTGTCGGATGGCCGCACCGATGACGTTCAGCATGACGGATGCTTGATCAAAATTTCCATCGCGGAAAGATTCGCGCAAACGGCATCGGGCGCGCGTCGCGTCTTGCATAGCGCGATTTGGCGCGCCAGTTTTTCGGGCCATGAGCATAGGCAAACGAGCCGCGGCCTCCGGCGAGGCAATTCTTGATCGCGTGTTGTGCGTGGTCGGCGCGGTGCTGTTTTCACAGGCGCCGGAGTTCATGCAGCAATACTTGCAGCGGCTCGGCGGGCATCTCGACGAGGCCCGCCGCATGCTTGCCCAATACGAGGAAATCGCCCGGCGGGCCGGATTCTCGCTCAATGCCTTCATCGAGCGCACGGCGTCGAATCCCGACGCCGTCGTGGCAAAACATGCCGGCGTGATGGAGGGCGCGATCGCGCGCGTCCGCGACCTTGCGGAGGCGCAAGCCGCGATTCAGGACGCGTCCCTGTTCACCCGGCCGTTTGCGTTCCTGCGGCATGTCGATTGGGACATTGCCGCGCGCACCTGGTCGGTCTTCAAGCCGGCCGTGCCCACGACCATCGAGGGGCTGGCGTATGCGGCCGCGGGCATCGGGGTGATCCTGGGATTTTATTACGGCTGTATCCATTTTCCAATTACGCGCCTCTGGCGCAGGCGCCAGGCGCGCAAGGCGGAGGCGCAGGCCGCGCCGGAGTAGAAGCAACGGTCTCCGTCGCTTGTTTGTTTTTCGATTTGTTTTTTTGGCGAGGCTTTGCCTCGTCCGGCGGCGGGACGCCGCCGCTCCCTGTCGCACGCGCCGTTCGGGAGATCACTTTTCCGCGGACATCGCCGCGCGGACGGCAAGGGCGAAGCGCGCGATGTCGTCTTCACGCGTGTCCCACGAGCACATGAGGCGATACCCGTTTGCGCCGATGAAATTATAAAAATGCCAGCCTTGCGCGGCGAGTTTTTCGGCGGCGGCCTTCGGCATTTCCACAAAGAGCGCATTGGCCTCGGGCTCGAGGAGCGGGCGCACGCCGGGAATTTCGCGGAGCGCGTCGGCGAGGAGCTTGGTCATGAGGTTCGCGCGCGCGGCGTTGCGCAGCCACGCGCCGTCCTTGAGCATGCCCACCCATTGCGCGCTGAGGAAGCGCATCTTCGAGGCGAGCTGGCCGGCCTGCTTGCAGCGATAGTCGAATTCGCGGGCGAGCTGCGGATTGAAAAACACGACGGCCTCGGTGGCGCTCATGCCGTTCTTCGTGCCGCCGAAGCAGAGCACGTCCACGCCGGCGCGCCAGGTGATGTCGGCGGGGGCGGCGCTGGTGCGGTATTCGAGCGCGGAGGCGGCGTTGGCGAAGCGAGCGCCGTCCATGTGCACGGCGAGGCCGTGGCGTTTCGCGACGGAGGTCAGGGCGCGGAGTTCCTTGACCGTGTAGACGGTGCCCCACTCGGTGCTTTGCGTGAGCGAGAGAACACGGGGTTTCGGGAAATGGATGTCTGTGCGCTTGAGGATGAGTTTTTCCACGGTGTCGGGCGCGAGTTTCCCGTTGGGACCGGTGGCCAGGAGGAGTTTGGTGCCGTTGGAAAAAAATTCGGGCGCGCCGCACTCGTCGGTTTCGACATGGGCTTGATCGTGGCAGATCACGCTGTGGTAGCTCTGGCAGAGCGAGGCGAGGGCGAGGGAGTTGGCGGAGGTGCCGTTGAAAACGAAAAAGACTTCGGCGTCGGGTTTCTCGAACACGTCGCGGATGAGGTCGCACGCCTGCTGCGTCCATTTGTCCGTGCCGTAGGAGGGCAGGCGGCCCTGATTGGCCTCGGCGAGCGCGGCCCATGCCTCGGGGCAGATGCCCGAGGTGTTGTCGCTGGCGAAGTGGTGGTCGTGGGTGATGCCGTTCGAGGCGGCGGACGCGGCGGTGTTGTGATTTTGGGACATGGTGGAATCGGAGAAAGGAAGGCGGGAATCAGAAGTCAGAGTTCTGAAAAACGGAAATAAAAAAAGAGGCCGGATTTTGCCGGCCTCTTTTTTTGGGGAGGAGAGGTCTCCGAGTCTGCTCAGCGCAGGAACAGCCATCCGCTCAGCGCAAGGATGGGCAGGAGGATGGGCAGGCTGTATTTCACGATGTAGCCGACGAAGGTAGGGGTGGCCACGCCTTCGCTTTCGGCGATGGATTTCACCATGAAGTTGGGGCCGTTGCCGATGTAGGTCATCGCGCCGAAAAACACCGCGCCGAGGCTCACGCCGATCACGTAATGCGGGTGCGTGGCGAGGAGCGCGGGCACGTCGAGATTGCCGGCGCTGCTCTTGGCGACTTCGAGGAACGTCAGGTAGGTCGGGGCGTTGTCGAGCACCGACGAGAGCGCGCCGGATGTGAAGTAATACTGGAGCGCGTGCGTGAAGCCGAATTGCCGGCCGTGGATTTCGAGGTATCCGAGGGCGGGCATCATCGTCATGAAGATGCCGACAAACAGGAACGCCACCTCCTTGATCGGGCCAAAGGTGAAGGCGTTCGCAGAGTGAACGGCCTTGGGCGTGAGCAGGTAGGAGGCGACCGCCGCGCCGAGCATGATGACTTCGCGAAGCGGGAAGTAAGCCTCGTTCACGAGCAGCACCGAGCCCACGATGATGAGGAGGAAAAGCACGTTGATCGCGCCGTCAAAGCGCCATGTGTCAGCCTGTTTCGCGCCGTCCTGGAATGCCCCTGGCATTTTCTTGAAGCTCCGCAGATCGAACGCAAAAAACACGGCGAGGATCGCCGCCACGGTGAGGATCCACTGCAGGGAGACATGCTCGATCAGCCAGAAAAACGGCACGCCCTTCATGTAGCCGAGAAAGAGCGGCGGATCGCCGATGGGCGTGAGCGCGCCGCCGACGTTGGATACCACAAAAATGAAAAACACGATGTGATACGGGCTGATGCGCGCGCGGTTCATGCGCACCCACGGACGGATCATCACCATCGACGCGCCGGTCGTGCCGATGACATTTGCCAGCACGGCGCCGATCGCGAGGAAAACGACATTTTCAAACGGCGATCCCTTGCCCCTGATGTTGATATGAATGCCGCCGGCGACCACGAACAGCGACCCGATCAGGCAGATGAATGAAAAATAATCCTTCAACGTGTGCACGGTCGTCATGCCGCCTCCCGGGATTTGCAGCAGATAATACGCGGCCACGAGCAGCCCCAGTCCGATCGAGACAAACATGTAGCGTTTTTCCCAGAACGATTTGATGGCATGGGGCGACAGGGGCATCACTGCGATGAGCAGCAGCAGCAGCGCAAATGGCGCGATGAGCCAGGGCGGAATCTCCGTGCCGGCCGTTGAGGAGGCAATGATATCGACGGTCATAAAGGACAACCAGGGTGTTTTGTGGATTGGAGGAATGCGCGAAACGCAGCCCGATGGGCCGCCGGATCGGCATGAAAATCCGATCAGATAACACACCGGCCCGGTTTGCAAAGTGCTTTTGCGAACCGTCCCGCTTCAAGGCGCGGGGCGCGCGACGCTTTTTCCCGCCAAATCATGAAGTGCCTCCTCGCAAAACAGGCTTTTGCATACGCTGCATCAATAATTCTACTAACCGCCGCGCTCCCTGCCCCGGCATGATTTTGGGAATGGCGGCGCTTGTATCCAAACCCTCAATACGCAAGGCGGCGCGCTTGCCGCGCCTCAGTATCGCAGCGCCGCCACGATGGGAAAGTGGTCGGAAGGGACGCGCGCGGCGTGGGTGTCGTTGTCGATTTTGGCGCGGTAGGTGTCGGTCAGGACACCGTAGCGCGCGACGGAGAAACCGGCGGTCACGAAAATGTAATCGATGCGGTCGGGCGAGAAACGGTCGGGCTTGAAACCATTGAAGGTGCCGTTGAGTTCGTAGCGGATGGGAGCGATTTCGCGGGCGTCCTTCAGGAGGCCGGTGGCGGTGAGGATGCGGTAGCCGGAGGCGTCCGGGGTCATGTTGAAATCGCCGGTGAGGATGGCGTCGGCGCCTTTTGCGATTTCAGCGATTTTGGAAAGAATGAGGCGCGAGCCTTCCTCGCGGGCCTTCATGCCCTTGTGATCCGTGTGGACGTTGAAGAAGTAAAAGACCTTGCCCGTTTGTTTGTCGGAAAATTTTCCCCAGCTGCAAATACGGATGTGCGAGGCATCCCAGCCTTTGTTGGGCCTGTCGCTGTCCGGGGACAGCCAGAAATCGCCGTGGTCGAGCAGGGTGAATTTGTCCGTTTTGTAGAAGATGGCGGAGAACTCGCCCTTTTCCCCCGCATCGTCGCGGGCCACGCCGGTGCGGGCGTAGCCGGGGAGCTGGTCGATCATGTCGCGCAGCTGGTTGATCTTGCCCTCCTGCGTGCCGAAGATGTCGAAGTCGTGGAAGCGGATGAGGGCGGTGATGGCCGGGCAGCGTTGATCCCAGCCATTGCCGGCCTTGCGGTCGGAGGCATTGTCGTTGCGGATGTTGTAGCTGGCGACGCTGAGGGCGCCGGCTGCAAGCGGGGCCGCGAATGCGAGGAGAGCGATGAGAAACGCGATGTTTTTTTTCATGGGACGCAATGGGTGTGCCGGCCCAGAAGTAGACGCATGCGCCCGCCGCCTGCAACACAAGTGTGATAAATAAAAATGCCCGCGGGTCAACGCGGGCAACGTCACAGTCACGGCGGCCGCGCCTGTGTGATCACATCTTGAATGCCTGGCGTCCCAGCAGCTTCCACTCGCCCTTCTGCTTCTGCCAGGCGAGCATGATGCCGATCTTTATTGAGTTGGGTTTGCCGTTGTCGTTCGTCTGCGCGGAAAGCACGTGGCGGACAATCGCCGTGTCGCCGGTCACCTTGATTTGCTGGTCGGCAATCTCAATCGTCACAAACACCGAGCGGCCGCTGGCAATCGTATCCACAAACTCGGCCTTTGTTTCGACTTTTCCGCTGGAATGGCCGTAGAGGAGGTTGTCGGCGGCGATGGCGCTCAGGGCGTCAGCCTTGGCCGATAACATTGCGGCGCGCAGTTTTTCGACGGCGGCGGCAACGTCGCGCTCGTCGTTTGACGATTGCGCATTGCAGGCGGATATGAATGCGAGGGAGGGAAACAGGCAGAAGAGTATGATTTTTTTCATGGGTGACGGTGTTGGTGTTTCAGTTTCATGCTGATTTTCATTCGCGTTTATGCGCAACTTGAAATTTTTGGTACAAGATCAATATATGCAATATACGCGAATCACAACGGCTTCATCACGCCGTCGCGCTCATCGTGAAGTTTCGAGGTGTCGAGGCCGTCGAGCACGAGCACGCCTTGGAGCGATGAAATCATGGAGGAATCGCTCCATTGCCAGACGATCGCGCCGTCCCTGTCGTATTCGACGAGCTGCACGCCGGAGCCGCCGTGCGTCGGGCCGTGTCCCTGCCAGTTGGCGAGAACGACATTGCCGCTTGGAAGCAGCTGGAACGTGGCCGCGAAATGCGGGTTCACCGCATCGGGCACCTGGCCCTTTGCGCCCCACTTGCGGATGACTTTGCCGCCCTGGTCGAGCTCGACCATGAACCCGCCGTATCCGGCGGAGGCGATGATGTGATTGTTTGGCAGGCGCACGGCCTTCCACATGTTTTTGAATCCGTCCACCGGATACGTTTTCAGGTACCGGCCGTCGGTCGAGGCTTCGCGAATCTCGCCATTGCAGGACATGAGATAGGTGCCCTGCGCGGTCTGGCGGACGAGGCGCACGTAGTTGCCATCATAGACGGCGGTGTTCGTGATTTTGCCGGACTTGTCGAGCGTGGCCACGCATATGCCTTTTTTCCCGTTGAGATCGACACCCGCGATGAGCGTGCTGCCGTCGGGCTGGCGGCGCACCGAGGTCACCCCGGAGAGCGCGTCGTATCTCTTCAGTTCCCTGCCGTCGGCGATATTATATTCCACGAAGCCTTTGTCGTAGCCGATGAGGACGCGCCCGTCGCCGATGAGCTGCATGTCGCGCGCCTTGGGAAGGTCGTTTTTGACGAGCCAGTTTTTCGAGGGCTCGCGCTCATTGAGGTAGAAGAGCGTGCCGAGCCCTTCGTCGATGACGAGCAGCTCGTGCTGAATGGGCTTCGCCGCGTGATTGTGATCGTGATCGTGGTTGTGATTGTGGGCGGCGGTTTTTGAGTCTGAGCATGCAGTCGTGAGCAGCAGGCTGAACGCCGCGGCCAGGATCGCAAACAGGGGGATTGTTTTTTTGGTGATCGAACGGGTGCTCATAAGTTTTTGGGTGAAATCGAAGTGTGAGGAGAAAGGGCGGCGCGTCCTTATTTCTTTGACGGCATGATTTTTTGGATCTCGGGAATGACGGCGTCGGCCCAGAGGTTGTAGCTGTCGGACGTGAGGTGCAGCAGGTCGGGCATCACGCTTTTTTCAAGCACGCCATCCTTCGTGAGGAACGCTTTGCCGATGTCGGCGTAGTAAACTTTTTTGCCATCGGCGAGTTTCTGGATGAGCTTGTTCGCGGCCTCGTTGTTGAGGCGTTTTTCGTCGTCGGGTTGCGCGCCGCGCGGGAAGATCGCGAGCACGAGGATTTTAGCGGACGGTTTGCGCTCCTGGATTTCGTTGATGCAAGCCTTCACGCCGGCGGCGATGTCGGAGGGTCTGTCCATGCGGTGGCCGGTGTTGTTGGTGCCGATCATCATGACCACGAGCTTGGGGTTGGCCTTGCCGTCGAGGAGTCCCCATTGCAGGCGCCAGAGGAGATTTTCCGTGCGGTCGCCGCCGATGCCGAAGGGTTTCGCGCCGAGCGGGGCGAGTTTTTCCGCCCACACGGCCTTGCCCTTGTTTTCCCACTGGTGGGTGATCGAGTCGCCGATGAACATGATGTCGAAGCCGCCGGCTTGGGCGCGCTCGACGAGTTCGGCATGGCGTTTCCACCAGGAGACGCTGACCGCGCCGGTTCTTGCGCTGACCTGAGGCTCGGGCTTTGTGGCCTCGCCTTTTTGGGCCTGCGCAACGACAGGCAGCAACAGTGCAAATGCGAGGGCAATGGGTGCGATGTATTTTTTCATGAGCAATAAGAAGACGGCCATGCTGGGTCTTTCTTGTAATCAACGCGAGCCGACAAATGAGGATTTTTTCTGCAATGGCAGTAATTTGCAACATCTTCGCCGAGTCGTTTTTCACTTAAGGGTTTCTTGATGCAATGCTTCCATTAACGGCTTCGATGAATGCTCCTCTTTCAACCAGGCTTAGGACAAAAACTCCTGTCTTTTCCGTTCAATAAAACGCATTGCTTCAACCGTGGCGCAAACCCACCAGCAGCCTTCCGTCGCGGATGAACCGGCCGTAATAACCAAATGCGCCAAGAGCACCGAGCGCGGCGAGGCCGCTATTTTATAAAATATCCGCTGGCGCGCCAGACACCGTCATCCTCTTTTTCAAACGTGACGGTCTCGATCATCGCGCCGGAATTTTTGTAATTCGCCTGGAACTGCGCGACGACAAACGTGCCCTCGATGTCCTTCATGCCCGGAGGCGTTGGTATTTTGTTCATTTCCTTCGACGCGAGCAGCGCGCGCGATGTGCATGCGCCGAGCGGCGTGCGCACGACTTTCATGGTCGCGTCCCACTTGTCCTGCGTCATCGCGGCCTTGAATAATTTCGATGCGTCGCTCCAGGCGCCGGCATATTTGCCTTCGTCGGCCAGCTTCAGCCACGCGAGCATGGCTTGAATCGCCGGGTCGGATTTCGCGGTGTCGGCTTGAGCCGCGGACGCCGCCGGTTCGGCGGCGCGGACAGGGAGAAACGCCGCGGTCACGACGATTCCGATTGTGAGAATAACCGCGAGCAGCGCGCGCGGTGTTTTTTGAGCATGGTTGATAATCATGAGCATTCTGTATTTGAGGTTCTGGTTGGATTCCCCCACGACGAGAGCGCCGAGGGGAAGCGAAAATGTTCCACTGTGTTTCAATGCTTCCACAAAAGCCTCGCCGTAATCGCCCGCCTCCGTGCCGCCGCCCATCCACGCGATCGCGCACTCGTCCGCCGCCTCCTCGCGAAAACGCATCCATGCGCGCGTGCCGATATGCACGAACGGATTGAACCAGTGCACGGCGCACGCGAGCGTGTGCAACCAGTGCAGCGGAATGTCGAGCGAGCGAAAATGCGCCAGTTCATGCAGCAAAATCGCGCGCAATTTTTCGCGCGGCATCAAGCGCACCATCTCCGCCGGGAGCAAAATCCTCGGGCGCAGCCAGCCGTGCAGCGCCGGCGCGGGCACGGCCTCCGACACGGCGATTCCGATCGGCGCGGTGATGCGCGCGCCGGCCTTGCAGTCTTCGAGCAACGAGAGCAATTCGCCGTCCGTGTTGAGCCTCATGCGCGACCAATGCCGCGACGCGCGCACTGTCCGCACAATCACCACCGCCATATAAACAATCGCGCCAAGCAGCCAGACCACCGCCAGCACGCGCAACCACATCGCGCCCGCGAAATGCGGCTCCGCGACACTCGGAACACGGGCTCCGAAAGCGGCCTCAATCACATGCGCGCGACCGGCCTGCATAGTCATCGCAAGCGGCGCATCCAGTGCCGCGGGGAAAACCGGCACGCCCGATGGCAGCAGAAAACTCATGGGCACAATCACCCACCAAAGCCGCCTGCTGCGCGTATTCATGCGCGAGCCCAACACGCGGTCGAGCAGCCACACCAATGCAAGCGTGACGGTGCTGCGAATCGTAAGTGCCAGAAGAAGGCTCATGTTTTTGCTGGCGTTTATTTTTTCCTCGATGTCCGCAAAAGATTTTCGAGCTCGGCGATGTCCTCCTTGCGCAGCTTTTTGCCCGTCCCGGCAAAATGCGCGAGCAGCGGAGACAGAGCGCCGTCGAACACGCGGTCGACAAACGATTCCGTTGCCTCGGCGCGGCACTGCTCCTCGCTGAACGCGGCGGTGTAGACATACGACTTGCCGGCCTTTTCGTGATTCAGCGCCCCTTTGCGCAGCAGACGGTTGAGGAGCGTCTTCACCGTGGACGGCGACCACTCGTTCGGGCCGGCGAGCGCGTCGATCACGACCTGCGCCTGACACGGGCCGTCGCGCCAGACGATTTTCATCACATCCCATTCGGACTCGGAAATGCGGGGAGGCGTTTTCATTTACAGGTGTAATCAATAAACTGATTACAATTGTCAACGGAAAATTGGGAGCGCCGGTCTTCAGATCGGCATAACATCGCGTAACGCTGCCCTTTTTTCCAAGCTTGCCGATCTGAAGATCGGCGCTCCCAACTCCGCCCCCCCGCCCACAAACTCTTGCCACTCTCCGCGCGGCGCACCTAAATCGCGCATTTTGAAAATGCCGCCAGCCCACAAACAACCCATGCCGCCCGCGACGACGCCCGCGCACGTCGCGATCATCATGGACGGCAATGGGCGCTGGGCAAAACAACGCGGCCTTCCGCGTCTTGAAGGCCACCGTCGGGGCGCGAAAGCCGTGCGCGCCACGCTCACCGCCGCTTTCGAGGCCGGCGTGAAATATCTGACGCTCTACGCCTTTTCCGTCGAAAACTGGAAACGCCCGCAGGACGAGGTCGGCGGCCTCATGGGCCTGCTCAACTATTTTCTCAAGCAGGAACTCAAGACGCTCCAGAAAAACAAAATCGCCCTCCGCACCATTGGGCGCACCGACGCGCTGCCCGCCGACGTCCGCAAGGAACTCGCCGCCACCATCAAGGCCACCGCGCACCACAAGGAGCGCACGCTTGTCCTCGCGCTCAATTACGGCTCGCGCACTGAAATCGCCGATGCCGCCCGCGCCTATGCCGAGGCCGTCGCCAGCGGAAAACAAAAAAACGACGAGGCTTCGTGGGATGATTTCGCGCGCCATCTTTACACTGCCGGCATTCCGGATCCCGACCTCGTGATCCGCACCTCCGGCGAAACGCGCATCAGCAATTTCCTCCTGATGCAAAGCGCCTATGCCGAATTCATTTTCACACCCGTGCTCTGGCCCGATTTCGGCAAGGACGAGCTCCATGCCTGCCTCGCCGAATACGCCCGCCGCGAACGCCGCTTTGGGCGAACAAGCGAACAGGTCGCTGGCGCGAAGGGTGAAAAGTGAAGGGTGAAGAGTGAAAGGGCTGACGCAGCGAATGAAAGCACAACGAAACAGCACGGACAAAACGGCGCGCGATCTTTGCGAGCGCACGTTTTCGTTTGCCGTTCGCGTTACGACGCTTTGCCGCACGCTTTCACGCCGCGCCGCGCCCGAGGAGGCGCGATTGCTTGCGAGGCAGCTTTTCCGTGCGGGCACATCCATAGGGGCGAATGTTGAAGAAGCGCAGGGCGGGCAAAGCAGGGCCGATTATGCGTCCAAGATGGCCATCGCCTGCAAAGAAGCCCGCGAGGCTCATTACTGGCTTCGATTGCTCGCCGCGACAAACCCATCGCTGACGCAACGCCTCGATGACATCATGGATGAAGCCGATCAGCTCGTCTCCATTCTGACTGTTATCGTAAAAAAATGCCGCGCAACCCCTGACAAATAACACTGCCCGCAATCCGCCTCCTCCGGTTTTCCGCTTTCACTCTTCACTTTTCACCCTTCACTCTTCTTCCACCGTGTCTGTCATCTTAAAACGAACCCTCACCACGCTCGCCCTTTGGGCGGGGATCATTGCATTGCTCTATTTCGTCGGCGCGCACGCCGCCGTCTGGATGGTCGCGCTCATGGCCGTCGTTTCCATTTACGAATTCAACAAGCTCACGCGCGCGATCGGGCATCATCCGTTCCAGATCATGAGCATGATCGTCGCGGGCCTGATGATCCTCGTGCCGTTTTATTTTCCCCAATGCCATGTCACGACCGCCGACCTGCTTGTGATCGGCGCCATCGCCGCGGCCGTCCGCATCCTCGGCGAGCGCGACCCGGCCACCCGCACCGAAACGCTCGCCTCGACACTTTTTGCGCTCGTTTACGTGCCGCTCATGCTCAGCTATTTTGTCCGCATCGTCGGGCAATACACCTCGCCCAGCCCGTCGAGCGGCGTCCTGTTTTTTGTGTGGGTGGTGATCGTCACAAAACTCTGCGACACCGGAGCGCTCCTCACCGGCATGGC
The DNA here is from genome assembly GCA_029974595.1 of Ereboglobus sp. Classification (GTDB taxonomy): domain Bacteria; phylum Verrucomicrobiota; class Verrucomicrobiia; order Opitutales; family Opitutaceae; genus Ereboglobus. The sequence goes on from JARKRC010000046.1 coordinate 81,175, forward strand.
TTGCGGCAAACACAAGATGACGCCCGTCATCAGCCCGAAAAAAACATGGGAGGGCGTTGTCGGCGGCGTCATCACCTCGGCGCTCATCAGTGCGCTCTTCGCATGGCTCTTTGCGCACTGGCTGCCGGCGAATTTTACGCCGCTCTTTGCCGCGCTCGTCGCGCTGCCGCTTGCCGTGCTCGGCGTGATCGGCGACCTCGTGGAATCGATCATCAAGCGCCGTGCCGATATCAAGGACTCCGGCAACCTCGCGCCGGGCATCGGCGGCATGTTCGATCTCACCGACAGCCTCATCCTCACCGCTCCCGCCGCCTATTGGCTGCTGTATTATTTGATGTGAAATGAAAAAACGCATCGTACTCCTCGGCGCCACCGGGTCCATCGGCGAAAACACCCTGCGCGTCATCGCCGCGCATCCCGGCCAGCTCGAACTCGTCGGCATCGCCGCGCATGGCAACTGGCGGAAACTCGTCGACATCGCACGCCGGTTTCGCGTCCCTCACGTCGCGATCTTCGACGAGAAAGCCCGCGCCGAGGCCGTCGCCCAATCCGCGTTCGGCGGTTCGCAATCGCCATGTCATCTGCACGCGCCGGGCGTCGATGGCCTGCTTTCGCTCGCGCGCCTTCCTGAGGCCGACACCGTGCTTGTCGCCGTTGTCGGCACGCAAGGCCTTCGTCCCGCGCTCGCCGCGATCGAGTCGGGAAAAACGCTCGCGCTTGCAAGCAAGGAAATCCTCGTGCTCGCGGGCAGGTTCGTGATGGACGCCGCGCGCCGTCACGGCACCCCGCTGCTTCCGGTGGACAGCGAGCACAACGCCGTTTTTCAATGCCTCGCCGGACGCCCCGCCGACGCCGCGCTGCGCCGCGTCACGCTCACCGCCAGCGGCGGCGCGTTCCGCGACTGGCCGCTCGAACGGCTCGCGCACGTCACGCCCGCCGATGCGCTCCGCCACCCGAATTGGGCGATGGGCGCGAAGATCACCGTCGATTGCGCCACACTCGCGAACAAGGGTCTCGAACTCATCGAGGCCCAGATGCTCTTCGGCCTGCGCCCCGATCAATGCGCCGCCGTGCTTCATCCGCAAAGCATCGTGCACGCGCTTGTCGAATTCACCGACGGCTCCATGCTCGCGCAGCTCTGCCCGCCCTCGATGACCTTTCCCATCCAGCACGCGCTGCTGCATCCGGCGCGCAGCGGCAGCGGCACGGAAAACGCGCTCAATTTCTCGCGCCTCCTGACGCTTGAGTTTCGTCCCGTCGATGAAACGCGCTTCCCGATGCTCGCCCTCGCGAAACAAACCATGCGCGCCAGCGGCGCCGCGCCCGCGATTTACAACGCCGCCAACGAAATCGCCGTCGCCGCGTTTCTCGAAAACCGCCTCCCGTTTCTCGGCATCCCCGGCATCGTCGAAAAAACGCTTTCCACGCTCGCAACCGATGCCTCGCGCGACCCGGACACACTCGACGCCGTCCTCGTCCTCGATACCGAGGCCCGCCGTGTGGCGAAAGGTTTTTTGGACAAATAACCGCCTGTCTTGGCAAAGCCATGCTTACAAAAATGTAACCCAAGTTTGCGAAAAAACCATTGAGCCGCGCCGCCACGGGCTCCGATAATCCCCGCAAACTCGGAACACGTCCGCACCTGTTCCCCGCATCACAACCATTTATTTCATGGAATATTTCGACGCAGTTTTCTCCAACATCTGGTCAATCTCGCTCGCCATCGTTTTTCTTGGCCTGTCGATTTTTGTGCATGAGCTGGGGCACTTTCTCGCCGCCCGCAAACGCGGCATGAAGGTCGAGCGCTTTTCGATTGGCTTCGGCCCGAAGATCGTCTCGTGGACCGGCAAGGACGGCGTCGAATACCGCCTCTCCTGGCTGCCGCTCGGCGGCTACGTCGCCCTCCCGCAACTCGCCGACATGGGCGCGATCGAGGGCGAGGCCAAGACCGACGTTTCCAAACTGCCGCCCATCTCCTACACGACCAAGGTCATCGTCGCCTCCGCCGGCGCGTTCTTCAACGTGCTCTTCGCGTTTCTCCTCGCCACCATCGTGTGGATCGTCGGCCAGCAAGTCGCCGTCGAGGAGCAAACCGGCGTCATTGGCAGCGTGCGTCAGACCGTTGAAACCAGCGACGGCAAAACCGTTCCCGGTCCCGCTTTTGCCGCCGGCCTCAAGGCGGGCGACACCGTCCTCGCCGTTGACGGCAAAGCCGTTTCCACCTTCACCGACATCTATGAGCGCATCGTCCTCGGCTCCGGTCGCGACGAAAACGGCGAGCCGCGCGTCGCGCTCTCCGTTAAGCGCGGTGACGCGACGTTCGACATCAACGTGAGCCCCGTTTACGTGACAAACGACCGCATCCGCGAAATCGGCATTTCACTTTCCGCAAAAATCATCGCCGCCGAAATCATTCCCGATTCCGCCGCAGCCGCCGCCGGGCTCAAGGCGGGCGACATCCTCACGCATATCGACGGCGCTCCCATCACCAGTCCCGGCGTCATCCGCGAACACGTTGCGCTCACCAAGGAGAACCCCGTCATCATCTCTTATGTCCGCGACGACAAGCCCGGCACGCTCACCCTCGTGCCCCGCTACGAAAACAATCCCGACACCAGCGAGCGCGCCTACCTTATCGGCATCAAGCAAGCCTTCGCGCTCACGCCTTCCACCGCGCACATTCCGCCTTGGACGCAAATCGTGAACGTCGTCACGCGCACGTGGAGCACGCTCGCGAGCCTCGTGAATCCACGCTCCGACATCGGCCTCGACAAAATGAGCGGTCCCATCGGCATCGTCACCCTCATCAGCAGCGCGGCGAAGTCCGACATCGTCGTCGTCTTTTCGCTCCTCGTGCTGATAAACGTGAGTCTCGCCATCTTCAACATGCTGCCGATTCCGGTGCTCGACGGCGGTCACATTCTTTTCGCGACGATAGGAAAACTCCGCGGACGCCCGCTGCCCGCGAGCTTCATCATGACCACGCAAAGCGTCTTCATGATCCTGCTCTTTTCGATGATGATCTACGTGAGTTTCTTCGACGTGCGCCGCAATCTCCCGCAAACAAAAGCGCCCCCCGTCCCCGTCGAAGCGCAGCCGGCGCCCGAGAAATAAGCGCAAGAGGCGCGAAGGCGCTGTGCGAGCACAGCGCGAGCGAGGTGCGAGCGTCGAAACCTGAAAAGCAGGGCAAGATCGCAAACATTGGTGCACGCCAACGGCGTGCCATTCGTCAGCTCGGAGTTGAACTTCGCGAGACTTCGTGTATTGGATATTTGGATACAAGTGCCCTGTAGGGGCGCGACAAACAACCCGTGCGGGCGCTTGTGGCACCCCTGCAGGGTGCATGGCAAAAACAACAAGAAACCCAAGGTCTCGCGCAGCGCTCGACCTTGGGCTGACGAATGGCACGCCTTTGGCGTGCTCGGCTTGCCAAGAAACAAACAGCGATTCGACAACGTTTCCTCGAAAATCTAAATTTCCAAACCGGGTTGCAAAGGGAGTCGATCATTGACAATCAACGCAATAAGGCATCTATGTCTGACATGTTCGCTCCCCTCCAACCCGAACCCGTTTTGGCTTCATAACACTGTTAGGCAAAAGATGAGAATTGCGTTGATTATCCTTTCATTCGCACTCGCCACCTTGACCGGATGCAATTCGCTAGAGCGAAATAGGTCCGTCCAAAAGAAGTCGCTTGAAGCTCTTATCGATGCCGCGCCAGTTGGAATCAGCCACGACCTTGCTCGCGCCCACATCCAGGGTCGGGGATGGAAGATCACCTCGGACACAAAGTATACGAACAATTGGCCAGATCCTCGCCAGACGGCCGAGATCGATTCGTTGATTACTGTGACTTTGCCGTCTCGCGTCGGTGTTCCGTTTAGGATTCTTGTCTTCGGATACATCGGCCTGAAAGACGGAAAGGTGGTTCGCCATTTGGTTCGGGTTGAAGAGAACGCGCTATGAAGAAAAAGCCCAACAAGGTGCCAGAGCCAACGCCGTCATCTGTCACGCCCCGTGCTGGCGCACGAGTCGCGCCAACTGCCGTCGTGGCTCATCTTTGACATTTGCGAGAAATATGAGGCTACTCGAAACCCCTAGACGATGGTTATCCCTCGGAATCGCTGGGACTGTGCTGATTCTTGCGCAGCCAGTTTTTAGTGTTCTGCACTATTCTTGGAATCTATCGATGGGTGCATATCCAGTAAATGCCGATTCCATAGGTATAGCCATTTATTATGAATGTATTTCTTGGGTGATATTGGCTCCTGTAGCTCTGTGCGGGCTTTGGTGGGCGGTATGGAGGTATCCTGAGACAAGGCCCATTTTCGGTTGGAATCACAAGCGTCCGATTTGGAGCGTATTTTGGACGATATTATTTTCTCTCTTGATTTTGCCATGTGTTTTCGAATTTCCAGATGCCTTTATTCGAGTGAACTTGCCAACGATCATAAATATGAGCTTATGGATTTTCCTCTTTCTCTGTTTGCGGGCCGTTGTCGTCTTCAAACGCTCACTAATGACGTAAAGGTGATTTGTGGTGCTTGAGCACGCCTTTGGTGTCCTCGGCCTGCCAAGAAACAAGTCGCGATTCGGCAATATTTCCGCAAAAATCTAAACTTCAAACCGCGTGGGAAGGGGGGCGTGCATTGACAACCAACGCAATAAGGAAATCATATCGGACATGTTCGTCCCCCTCCAATCCAAGGCCGCTTTGGCTTAATAACGCTGTTTGCCAGAAAATGAAAACCTTCGCCAGATGTATCGGCGGTTTCGCCCTCGGCTGGCTGATTTACATGGTTGCTATGGTGCTTACGGCTTACGACGGGGTGCTCTCGCTGATTTTCCAACCTATCATGGCAGCGCTTTTCAGTGGCCTTTTCGTTGGGGCAGCTTTTGTGGCCGGCCTGCCTTTGCGAGCGCCGAAGATACGAAAAGCGTGGAGCGGTGTCGGTTGGTGGGCTCTCCTAATTTCGCTAGCAGCCATCGGAGTGTTGATTTTCCACAAGAACCTTGGACTTGAAGTCGAAGGCATCAATCCCGAGACGCATGAAAAGGTGAAAATGATTTCTCCGTTGGCTGGCGTTCTCACCTATTTTTTTGCCATCTTCCCAATCGTGAATTTCCCACCAAAAAAGGCGAGCCAGACGGAGCAGACAACCCCGGGGCTGACCTCAGTCGTTAAGGAAAAGAACCCGACGCGATAGGCTGCCGGTTCTGTCTCTCAAAAAACAAAAAAGCCGGAGGCGTTGGCTCCGGCTTGGTTTGTTGGTTTTCGTGAAATCGCAACCGTGCGCGCGGGTTATTTGCCCATCGCGGTGAACTTCGGCGTGAGATATTCCGCGCTGCTGTCGAGCGAGGCGAGTTGCATGTAATCGGACTCGGGCACCTCGATTGCATGGCGTTTGCGGAGCTCCATCACGATGTCGAGGAAATCCATCGAATCGAGCTGGAGCTGATCGCGCAGGCGCACGTCATGCTTGAGGTTGGTGAGATCTTCATCGGGCGCGATGTCCGAGATGATTTCGATCACGAGCTTTTTGCAGTCGTCTTTGGTCATGCTGGATGGGCTGTTGTGTGTTTGGAAAAAGGCTTTGCGTTTGGCGTCCGGCGGACTCAGGCCGCGTAACGTTTCACGATGAGCGTGGAGTTGACTCCCAACATACCGAACGAGTTGTTCAGGATAGCGTCAACCCGTTTTGCCTTCACGGGCGCATTTAACACGAGGCCGGGCAGGGCGCACTTGGGGTCGAGGTTGTCCACATTGATGGTGGGGTGCACCATGAGATCGTCGAAACTGGGGAGATTTCCGGCCAGTTCCAACGCTCCCGCGGCGCCCATCGCGTGGCCGATGAAGCTCTTTGTGTTGTTGATGTAGGTGTCCGGGCAGTTCTGGAAAACCGTGCGCAGGCCGTCGGCTTCCTGGATGTCGCCGAGCGGCGTGGCGGTCGCGTGCGTGTTGACGATGTGGATGTCGCGCGGCTGCAAGCCGGCGCGGCGGATCGAGGTCGCCACACACTCGGCCTGGCGCTCCGGATTGGGAAGGACGTAGTCGGAGGCGTCCGAGTTCACATGATAGCCGGCGATTTCGCCGTAGATTTTTGCGCCGCGCCTGAGGGTGTCGTCGAGGCGTTCCAGCGTGTAGAGCGCGCCGCCCTCGGAGATGACGATGCCGTTGCGGGCGAGGTCGAAGGGGCGCGAGGCTTTTTTCGGGTCGGGGTGCGAGGCGAGGGCGTTCTGGCTTTTGAACGCGGCGAAGATGCCGAAGGTGTGGATGCTTTCGCTCACGCCGCCGCAAATCGCGAGATCGACCTCGCCGAGGCGGAGCATCTGCGCGGCGTGGATGAGGCCCATGTTGCCGGCGGCGCACGCCGCGCCGATCGTGTAGGCGGGGCCGGTGATGCCGAGGTTGAGCGACGTTTCGCCGGCGGGGTTGTTGGCGACGGTGCGCGGATTGTGGTAGTGCGACCAGAACTTCGTGTCGTAGTTGAACTTAGACAGCGAATAAATCTCGTTTTCCGTTTCCACGTTGCCGTGCTCGGTGATGCCGATGTAGATGCCGGTGCGGTCCTTGGCGATCGACTCGGCGGCGAGTCCTGCGTCGGCGAGGGCCTCGCGGGCGCAATAAATCGAGATCGACCCGGCGCGCGTGCCGACGCGCAGCTCCTTCTTTTTCTGGTGCTTGAGCGGATCGTAATGGCAGACGCCTGCGTTGAGCGGCCCCATGTAGCGCACGTCGATGGACTCGACCCCGGCGACGCCTCCCAGGAGATTTGCGCGAAACTCGGACAAAGAGTTGCCATTGGGAGCCGTGAGGCCGATGCCTGTGATGACGATGCGAGGAAGACTCATGCGGATGAAGGTGCGGACAATGTGCAGATTGGCTTAAAAAATGGAACGAAAATAGCTAGCCAACCCCCGGATGCAATCAATACAAGTTTCACCCTCACTGACATGAATATTTTAATCGTAGGTGGAGCAGGTTACATCGGCAGCCATTGCGTGCGCCAGGTGGCCGCCGCAGGTCACCGGCCCGTGGTGATCGACAATCTCGCGTTCGGCCATCGCGCGGCCGTCGCGCCCGATGTGCCGTTTTACGACGTGAACCTCGGCGACGAGGCGGCGGTCGGCAAAATCCTCGTCGATGAAAAAATCGACATCGTGATGCACTTTGCCGCCTTCGCCTACGTGGGCGAATCCGTGCACGATCCGCTGAAATATTACTTCAACAATGTCGTCGCCACGCTCGGCCTCCTGCGCGCCATGCTCGCGAAAGGCGTGAAGAAATTCGTCTTTTCCTCGACCTGCGCGACCTACGGCATTCCCGAAAAAATGCCCCTCGTCGAAACCATGCCGCAGGCTCCGATCAATCCCTACGGCCAGACCAAGCTCGACGTCGAAAACGCCCTCAAGTCCCTCGCGCTCGCGCACGGCCTGAGCTTCGCGGCATTCCGTTATTTCAATGCCGCCGGCGCCGCCGAGGACGGCACGATCGGCGAAGACCACAACCCCGAGACGCACCTGATTCCGCTCGCCATCGATGCCGCGACCGGCAAGCGCCCCCCGCTCCAACTCTTCGGCACCGACTACCCGACGCCTGACGGCACCTGCTTGCGCGACTACGTGCACGTGGACGACCTGAGCCGCGCGCACATCGCGGTGTTCCCGAAACTCGAAACGCCCGGCGTGGGCTTCTTCTACAATCTCGGCACCGGCACTCCGACCTCGGTGCGCGAAGTCATCAAGGCCGTCGAAAAAGTGACCGGCAAAAAAGTGCCCTACACGGAGGCCCCCCGCCGCGCGGGCGATCCGCCGGCATTATATGCCGACTCGACAAAGGCGAAGACCGGGCTCGATTGGAAAGTGAAATACAACGACATCGAGTCCATCGTCGCGACCGCCTGGAAATGGCACTCCGCGCATCCGAACGGATTCGGGAAATAAGAACTTTTCTTCCGGCCTGCGCCGAAATCGCAGGCCGCCTTGGGAGGGCGGATGTTTCAGGCGCAAGAGGTCATTTCCCGAAACATTGATTTTCATCAATGTGTTTTCGGGGCGCGCGGGGATATTTTTTCGGTATGAGTGAACATGCGGCGCATCCGGTGATTCCAGGTTCCGGCCAGAGCTTTGAAAACATGCCCGGGCATTGGGTTCTGGCCCAAATGGGCAAGCGTGTTCTTCGCCCGGGAGGCATGGAGCTCACGCGGCAGTTGCTGCAACAACTCAAGATTTCATCCGCGGACGATGTTTTGGAATTTGCGCCCGGACTGGGCGCGACCGCCCGGATCACGCTCCTCAACCGGCCCGCATCCTATACGGCGGTTGAGCGGAATCCCGATGCAGCGGCGCATATCCAGAAAATAATCGGCAGCGCGGAAAAGTATCGCTGCATTCAGGGAAGCGCCGAGTCCACCGGGCTTGGCGACGCGTCGTTTGATGTCGTCTATGGAGAGGCGATGCTGACCATGCAAAGCCACGGGATGAAATCCGCCATCATCGGCGAGGCGTCCCGCATCCTCAGGCCCAAGGGCCGCTATGGGATTCATGAAATCGCCTTTGTCCCGGAGGATGTCTCGGAGGACATCAAGCGGGAGGTGCTGCATGCGCTTTCGGGAGGCATCCGTGTTGGCGCGCGTCCGCAAACCGTTCCCGAATGGACGGCCCTGATGGAGGCCACTGGATTCCGTGTCGTGTCGGTTCAGCTTGCGCCGCTGCATTTGCTGGAGCGCAAACGCATCATCAATGACGAGGGTCTTTTCAGGACGCTCCGGTTTTTGTTCAACGTGCTCCGCACGCCGAAAGCGCGAAAACGCGTCCTGGAGATGCGCGCCATTTTCCGCCGTTACGAAGCCAACCTCCGCGCGGTGATGATCGTCGCCGAGAAAATCTAGGGCATTTTCAAGGATAGTGTGGCCGAAAAGGTGGGGCGCGCTACGCCGAGCGCGCCGCCAACTTCACATAGGAAGCCCGGCGGGTTCGGCATTCCGGGCGCAGCGACAATCAGCCAGCCGCCCTGCCCAAAATGGCTGCACTTCGATTTGAAATGCGATAACCTGTCTCGCATTGACCCCTTTTGCTGATCTCCGAGCTTTGCCCGATTGCCTGCATCCGCTTGTGAGGCGATGTGCTTGAAATTTTCATCATTGCCTTTCCCAATTTCTTACGTCGCCCGCGACAATCCGAAACAGCGGATGCGCCTCCGGTGTCGTGACGCCGCGAGACTCGTAGTGCAACTGTGGCGCTCGCGTTCGCAGCTTTGCCCTCAAGTGCTTCCACTCGTAAAGCAACTGCCCGTTAGTCTCTGGAATTTGCGCATGAAGCTTCCGTGGTGAAATCTTGGTGGTGTCGAATCGGTATCCACGATGCTGCGCCTCCTCGGCGATGCCAGCTAGAAACGCTGCGATAGCAGCAACCGGATCGTCCTGTGCCTGAAATCGGGCGAGCTGCGGATGATGGCGGTAGCCACGGGTCGCTCCTCTGAGAACCTTCTGCGCGAGGAGCGCCTCCCTCCAGGCAGCGACCAAACCCTTTGGATCGAGGTATCGTGGATGAACCGTCCATAATCGCATCGTAGTAAGGTGTTAAAAGCAGCGTAGACATTATAGCTGCCGATGAGCGCAGGCAATGAAAGAAGTCGCTTGTCCCCTGAATGTGGGTTGTCCGTGAGGAGCGGGCCGAGCCACAAGGCTGAAGGACAAACCGTAACAACCTGAAAATGAAGGCAAACGCATGAAAAAGACACAACACTACGTATGGGACTGGATGTCCACAAGGATACGATCATGATCGCGGTGGCCGACGGCGGGAAGCTGCACGTGGCCTACGAGGCAAGGCTGACCGGCTAGGTGCTCTACCAGCGGCTGCGTCAGTTGGGTATTGCGTGGTGGTGGCACCGTCGATGACGCCGGTGGACAAGGGCAACCGCCGCAAGACCGACCGGCGCGACGCGCAGATGCTGGTCCGGTGCTTGCTCCGGGATATTTACTCGCGGTTAAAATATTTAAAATTTAAGTGCAGCCGTTTTTGGCGGGGCGGTTGGCGGATTGGCGGGGCGCTCGAAACACCGAAACCGCCGGGTTTATCGAGTGGCATTCACGGCGCGCTCGACGAACGCGCCCCACCTTTTCGGCCTCACTATTTTTGAAAATGCCCTGCACGCGATCGATCTGCACAAAACGCACTGAGCCGGAATCGGGCGGAGGCGGGATGAATCGTTGCGGTTGATGGCGACGTATCCCGACGCACATATTCCGCTCGCGCCGGACCGACGACTTTTCATCCCTTATTTTTTCGCTTTCTTGGCGGACTTCTTGCCGGATCTGTGCGAGGCGGGATCGTCCCACGGCCAGGGTTTGGCCTTGGCGTCGATCGCCCATTGCTCCCAGGCGGCGGAAAGGCGGCGCACGAGGTCGGGGCGGCTGGCGGCAAGGTCGTTGAGCTCGGTGCGATCGGTGGCGAGGTCGTAGAGTTCCCACGGGCCGGTGTGACCCTTGGCGACGAGTTTCCAGTCGCCGTCACGGATGGCGCGGTTGCCCTCGTGTTCCCAGCAGAGGGGCGCGGCGCGGTGAAGCGGGGCGCCGGCGAGGAGGGGGCGGAGGCTGACGCCGGCGAGGGGCGTGAGTGGTGTGTCGCCGCGTTTGGAGGGATAGGAGGTGCCGGCGAGGTCAATGCAGGTGGCGGCGATGTCGATGATATGCGAGGGCGCGCGGACAAGGGAGTTGTGGAGGCTGGCGGGGATGCCGGCGGGCCAGTGGACGATGAGCGGGGTGCTGATGCCGCCTTCGTGAACCCAGTGCTTGTATTCGCGGAAGGGCGTGTTGGAGACATTGGCCCAATCCTGACCGTAGGCGATGTAGGTGCCGTCGGTGCCGGGCATGACGTCGGTGCCGGTGCGCATGGGGCGTCCGTCGCGGGTTTGCAGGGGGTAGCTTCTCGTCTGGAGATCGTCGGGGCCGAGGGGGGGATAGGTGGCGGTGGCGGCGTTGGGCGGGGTGCGCATGAGGGCGCGGCGGCTGGCGTGGTCGTTGGGCGGGCCGTTGTGCCAGCGGAGGATTAGGTCGTCGTGTTGGGTGAAGATTTCGGCACAGGCGCCGTTGTCCTGCATGAAGAAAATGACGGTGTTGTCGAGCTGGCCGGTGGTTTTGAGGTGGGCGATGATGCGCGCGATGTTTTGGTCCATGCGGTCGATGATGGCGGCATAGACTTCCATGCAGCGGATCTCCCATTCCTTGTTCTGGATGTTTTCCCAGGGGGTGTTGTCGGGCGGGGAGAGTTTGGTGCCGGGCGGGAGGAGGCCGAGTTCGATCAAGCGTTTGTGGCGCGCTTGGCGAATGGGGTTGTAGCCGTTGTCATAGACGCCCTTGTATTTGGCAATGTCCTCGGGGAAGGCTTGCATGGGCCAGTGGGCCGCGGTGAAGGCGACATACATGAAGAAGGGCCGGGGGGAGGCGGGTTTTGGGTCGGCGGCGGAATTGTTGCGGGCGTGCTGTTCGAGGTAACGGATGGCGTTGTCCCCAATGGCGTCGGTGAGGTAGAATTGGTTGTTGGCGGGGCGGTAGCCCTCGGGATCGTTATGGGGGGTGATGAGGGTGTTGTCGCGGGCGAGGGCGGAGGGGTCGTAGTAGCTGGCGGAGCCGACGAGCATGCCGTAGTAGTGGTCAAAGCCGCGTTGGAGGGGGTTGTTCGGCGTGTCCTTGATATTACGGGAAACGTGCCATTTGCCAAGAGCGTAGGTCGCGTAGCCGGCGGGGCGGAGCATTTCGGCGATGGTCATGCAGTTTTCCCGGATGGAGCCGGTGTAGCCGGGGAGTTTGTGGTCGCGGGTCATGGCGCCCATGCCGGCCTGGTGTGCGTAGAGGCCGGTGAGGAGGGCGGCGCGGGAGGGGCAGCAGCGGGCGCTGTTGTAGAATTGGGTGAACCGGAGGCCGCGGGCGGCGAGGGCATCAAGCGCGGGGGTGCGGATTTCGCTGCCGTAGCAGCCGATGTCCGAGTAGCCCATGTCATCGGAGAGAATGATGAGGATGTTGGGGCGGGATGCATCCGTGGATTGGATATTGCCTGCGGCGGCAAGCGGGAGCGAGGCGGCGGCAAGCGTGACTGCGGTGGTGGCCAGGGTGGTGGTGCGCATAATGGATGAAAAAGCTGAACGCGGATGGGTATTGTGATGGTCGGATTACGACTGCGAGGGTGGATTAGGATGGAGAGGCGAGGTAAGAGGTGAGGGTGAAGACGGTTTCGATGCAAAGTCGAAACTTTTTCTGGAGGGACTACACGGAGGTCGTCTCTCCAAGCGGGCGGTGCGCAGGCGTGTTTCGCTATCAACCGGTTCGTGTTTTCACATCGCGCCAATGTTATAATTTGCCGCAACAAAAAGCCGCGTATCCGTTTTTAGGATACGCGGCTTTGTTTTTGGCGGATCACGGGCTGGCAGCCCGTGCTACTTTTATTTTTTCGCCTTCTTCGCGGGTTTTGCCTCGCGGGCTTCCTGGACCGCAGCCTGCGCTGCGGCAAGACGGGCGACGGGGACGCGGTAGGGCGAGCAGCTCACATAGCTCAGGCCGAGCTTGTGGCAGAATCTCACCGAATCGGGATCTCCGCCGTGTTCGCCGCAAATGCCGAGCTTGATGTCGGGGCGCGATGAGCGGCCTTTCTCGATGGCGATCTTCATGAGCTGACCGACGCCGGTCTGGTCGATCGAGGCGAAGGGATTTTTCTTAACGATCTCTTCGTTTTGATAGACGCCGAGGAAACCGCCGGCGTCGTCGCGCGACATGCCGAGCGTGGTTTGCGTGAGGTCGTTGGTGCCGAAGCTGAAGAACTCCGCGGTTTGCGCGATTTCATCGGCGGTGAGCGCGCCGCGGGGGACTTCGATCATGGTGCCGACTTTGTAGCTGAAGCGGACTTTCTTCTCGGCCATGACCGCCTTGGCGATTTCGTGGACGATGGCGACCTGGAGATCGAGTTCCTTCTTGAAGCCGACGAGGGGGATCATGATTTCCGGGTGGGCTTTCACCTTGGCCTTGATGGCTTCGGCGGCGGCTTCGAACACGGCGCGGGCCTGCATGCGGGTGATCTCGGGATACTTGACGCCGAGGCGGCAGCCGCGGAAGCCGAGCATGGGATTGAACTCGTGGAGTTCGGCGACGCGCTGGATGATTTTCTCAACCGGAATGCCGAGTTTGCGCGCGAGATCGAATTGCTGCTCCTTGGTGTGGGGGAGGAATTCGTGGAGCGGGGGATCAAGGAAGCGGATGGTGGCGGGGAAGCCTTTCAGGGCCTTGAAGATGCCGAGGAAGTCGTTGCGCTGGTAGGGCAGCAATTTCGCGAGGGCGGCTTCGCGGTCTTCAGTGGTGTTGGCGAGGATCATTTCGCGCATGGCGTCGATGCGGTCGCCTTCGAAGAACATGTGCTCGGTGCGGGTGAGGCCGATGCCGGTGGCGCCGAAGGCGATGGCTTCCTCGGTTTGCTTCGGAGTGTCGGCGTTGGTGCGCACTTGGAGGCGGGTGGCTTTTTTGCACCACGCCATGAGCTGGGTGTAATACTTGAATTTCTCGGTTTTCTGTGCGGCTTTGTCGCCTTGGAGGGTACCGGAGATGATTTCCGAGGGCGCGGTCTTGATCTGGCCGGCGTAAACGGTGCCGGCGGTGCCGTCGATGGAGAGATAATCGCCCTCAGCGTAGGCGACGCCTTCGATGTTGGCGGTTTTCTTCTCGTAGTCGATCTGGATGGCTGAGGCGCCGCAGACGCAGACTTTGCCCATCTGGCGGGCGACGAGCGCGGCGTGCGAGGAGACGCCGCCGCGGGCGGTGATGATGCCTTCGGCGGCGATCATGCCGCGGAGATCCTCGGGGGAGGTTTCGAGGCGGACGAGGAGGACTTTTTCCCCGCGTTCGGAGGCAGCGACGGCGCGTTCGGCGTTGAAGTAGATCTTGCCTGTCGCGGCGCCGGGGCCGGCGGGAAGGCCGGTGGCGATGACTTGCGCTTTTTTGATTTCGACGGGGTCGAAGATGGGCGCGAGGAGTTGTTCGAGCTGGTCGGCGGGGTTGCGGAGGATGGCGGTCTGCCAGTCGATGAGTTTCTCCTTCACCATGTCCATGGAGAACTTGAGCGCGGCGGCGGCGGTGCGTTTGCCGTTGCGGGTCTGGAGCATGAAGAGTTTGCCGTCCTGAATGGTGAATTCGATGTCCTGGACGTCCTTGAAGTGTTTTTCGAGGATGGCGCGGACGCGGAGGAGTTCCGCGTAGGACTTTGGCATTTCTTTCTTGAGGTTGATGACGGGTTCGGGGGTACGGACGCCGGCGACGACGTCTTCGCCCTGGGCGTTGATGAGGAACTCGCCATAGAATTCGTTGGCGCCGTTGGCGGGGTTGCGGGTGAAGGCGACGCCGGAGCCGGAGGTGTTGCCGGTGTTGCCGTAAACCATGGCCTGCACGTTGACGGCGGTGCCCCATTCGGTGGGGATGTTGTATTTGCGGCGATAAACGATGGCGCGGTCGTTCATCCAGGAGCCGAAGACGGCGCCCGCGGCGCCGCGGAGTTGATCCCAGACGTTGGTGGGGAAGGTTTTTCCGGTGCGCTCTTTGATGAGGGCCTTGAAGAGTGTGACGAGGCGTTGCTGGTCCTCGGCGGTGAGGCGCGAGTCTTCGATGTCGGCCTGGTAGATTTCGTGTTTGTAGGCGTGAATGACGGATTCGAAGGGTTCGTGGTCTTCGTTTTCGCGTTTTTGGACGCCGAGGACGACGTCGCCGTACATTTGGACGAAGCGGCGGTAACAATCCCAGGCGAAGCGGGGATTGTTGGTGGCCTTGGCGAGGGAGAGGACGGTTTCGTCGTTGAGGCCGAGGTTGAGGATGGTGTCCATCATGCCGGGCATGGAGTCGCGCGCGCCGGAGCGGACGGCGACGAGGAGGGGCATGCCGTTGGAGTCACCGAATTTGGTGCCCATGATTTTCTCCATGTTGGCAATGCCGGCTTCCATTTGCGACTGGAGGGTGGAGGGGTAGGTGCGTTTGTTGGCGTAGTAATAGGTGCAGACTTCGGTGGTGACGGTGAAGCCGGGGGGCACGGGGAGCCCGATGCGGGTCATTTCGGCGAGGTTGGCGCCTTTGCCTCCGAGGAGGTTTTTCATGGAGCCGTTGCCATCGGCTTTGCCGGCGCCCCAGGTGTAAACGTATTTGATGCCTTTTGAGGCGGTTGTTTTCTTTGCGGCGGCTTTCTTTGCGGGCTTGGTCGCAGTTTTTTTGATAGCTTTGGTGGCCATTGTGCTGGTGGGTTGTGGATAGATGTGGAGATTAAAAGATGTTGCTGTTGATTACGGGGCGCGCAGGCAGACGAATTACGCGTTCAGGCAATACAGGCAGGTTATTTGGTGTCAATTTGTTGAATGCAATGCAAGTGTAAGCAGGCTGGATTTGGCGCATAAAAAAACCGCCTGTTGTCCAGGCGGTTTCGAAATGGTCGGGAATCGTGGCTATTATTTGGAGGGAAGGCCGACGCTGGGAACAGCGCTTGCGGCGGGAGTGGCGGGTTTGTTCTTGTTGAGTTCGGTGAGGACTTCGTCGGTGATATCGTAGGCGGCGTCGCCGTAGACGAAGGCGTTGCGTTCGAGAAGCATGGTCACGCCTTTTTTCTTGGCGATCTCGGTCGCGACATTGCTGATTTCAACAACGAGGGCCTGGCGGGTCGTCGCAACGCCTTGCTGGATGAAGCGGACGGCCTGCTGACGGAATTCGTTGAGTTCCTGTTCCTTTTTCTGGATTTCACCGTAGAGGCGCTGGGCGTCGGCTTCGGCGGCTTTCTTGGCGGCGTCATTGAGGACGGGGTTCTTGACGGCTTCAACCTGACTTTGGAGCTGGGTGGCCATTTGACGGCCTTCGTTGAGAAGCTTTTCGGCGTTTTTGTTGGCGTCCTGTTCGTAGGCTTGGAGCTTGGCTTGCTCTTCCTGCGTCTTGTAGTAGCCGCCGAGGGCTTTGCCAAGGTCAACCGTGGCGATCTTGAGCGCGGGTTGCTGGGCTTGGAGGAAAAGGGCGGAAGCGCCAAAGGCGATTGCCGAAATAATGGCTTTGATGGATGTTTTCATTTGTAGGTGTGAGTGTGAGTAATTCGGATTCAATGGAGAGCTAATTTCCAATGAACGGAAATAAAAAAATCTTTATTTAACGATTACAATTGAAATAAAATTGCAATAATCAACAACATTTTCAATTCAATAATTAGAAGCGAGTTCCAAACGAAAAATTGAACTGGTTGCCTTTTCGGTTGTATTTGTCGCCTGTGAGGGGAATGCCGAAGTCGAGGCTGAGGGGCGCCCCGGCGACAAAGAGGCGGAGGCCGAAACCGAAATTGTCGTTATAGTTGACGGGGCTGAAATCGTACGACTTGGCGTTGACAAAGCCTGCGTCGTAGAAAAACGCGAAGCGCACGGGACTTACGATGTCGAGGGAGTATTCGATGCTCAACATGCCATAGGTGTTTCCGCCCATGATGTTGCCGGATGAGTCCTTGGGACCGACGTCGCGATTTTCGAAGCCGCGGAGCGAGTAGGGACCGCCGAGGAAGAACTTTTGCGCGTATTGGACGTAGCGCTGGTTTTTGCCGGGGAGGTTGGGGTCCATGGGTGCATCTCCATAGCCGTCCACAACACCCGTGCGGGCGATGATGGAGATGACTTGATCCTGCGCGCGGAAGATGGGGAAGAATTGCGAGCCGCGGAACTCGACCGAGTAGTAGTCCATCGTGCCGCCGAGGGGGCCGCCGGCGACATTGAAGTTGAGTTCGACGCGTCCGCCATCGGTGGTGTTGATGATCTTGTCGCGGGTGTCGCGGAGGAGCTGGAAGCCGATGCGCGAGATTCGGTCGTTGGTGCCGAGGTAGGGCTGGCCGTTTTTGTCGTATTTGAGGAAGTAACCTTCGTAGCCGGACTGGATGTTTTTGTACTGCGCTTCTTCGTAGGTGTAGGTGACCATGCCTTCGAAGAGTTCGAAGAGGCGTTTGCGGAGGTAAACCTGGCCGCCGAGGCGTTCATCGTCGTAGAAGGAATTGTCGTAATTAGACGTGGTGCGGTAGATTTGGAAGCCCAGCGCGAGTTCTTTCTGGAGAAACCAAGGTTCTTCAAAGTTGATCGTGGCTTCGGAGGAGCGGGAGCCGAGTTGCAGGCGGATGCGGAATTTCTGGCCCGCGCCCTGCCAGAAGGATTTGCGGTTGAAGAGGTCGAAGTTGGACTGGCTGAGTTCGGCGAAGACGACGGCTTTTTCGAGGGAACTGAAGCCGGCGCCGAACTGAAGGTTGCCGGTGCGGCCTTCGTGGAGGGTGACCTTGAGGTTGCGGCGTCCGGGGATGTTCGTGGTCTCGGGGGTGAGGTTGGTGTCCTCGAAGAAGCGGGTGTTGTCCAAGCGCATCTTGGAATACTTCATGCGTACCATGTCGAAGACTTCGCCGGGGCCGAGGTTGAGTTCGCGGATGATGACGATGCTCTTGGTCTTGGTATTGCCTTCGATTTTGATGGATTCGACAAAATACTGCTCGCTCTCGTTGATCTGGTATTCGATGTCGATGTTACCGGTGGCGATGTTCGGCTTGCGGATCATGCGGACGTTGGTTTCGAGGTAGCCGTCCTTGCCGTAGAAGTCCTGGAGGGTTTCGACGTCCTTGTCGAGTTTCGAGGGGGTGAAGACCATGCCGGGGCGCTGCTGGATGAGGAGCTGGAAGAGTTGCGTGGGGTAGAGTTTGTTGCCGGTGAAGGTGATGTCGCCGATGCGGTATTGGCGGCCTTCGTTGATGGCGATGTTGACGACGAGTTTCTTTGAGTCGGGGTAGGTGTAAGTGACTTTGTCGGCGGGGATTTCGACGTCGAGGAAACCTTGTTCGCGGTAGTAGTCGCGGAGTTTGTCGAGGTCGTCCTCGAATTCCTCGTCTTTGAAGCGGCCGGAGCCGGTGAGCCACGACCACATCCACCAGCGTTTTGTGGTGAGCTGGCGGCGGAGGGTGACGGGTTTTATGGAGTTGTTACCGGTGAAGGTGACGTCCTTGATTTTGACGCGCGCGCCTTCGCGGATTTTGAAGATGATGGTGCCGTAGCCGGTGGTGCGGTCGCGGTCGATTTCGTAGCTAACGTAAACGCGGTTGTAGCCTTTTTTCTGATAATGCTCGCGGATTTTGTCGGAGTCTTCCTTCACCTGGCGTTCGTCGAGGGCCTGATTCTGGCGGCTTTTGATTTCTTTTTCGAGCCGGTGGCTCTTGATGTTTTGGTTGCCTTCAAAGCGGATGTCCTGGACGCGGAATTTCGGGGTGACTTCGACGACGATGTTGATCGTGCGGGTGGGGAGGACTTCGCGTTTGACTTCGATGAACTCGAAGAGGCCGGTGCGATAGAGGGAGCGGATGTCGTGGTCGATCATCGTCTCGTCGAGCTCGGCGCCGGGGCGCACTTGCATGTTGGCGCGGACGATTTGCTCGTTGATGTTGGCCGTGCCCACAAAGCGGACGGTGACGGTGCCGACGCGGTAGGGTTGTTGCGGCGCGGAGGGCGCGAGGCCGGGCGCGGAGATTTGTTGCGCGCGAAGGCCTGCCCACGGGGCGGCGAGCAATGCGAGGAAGAAGACGAGGCGCGTGATCCGCCCGGCGGTCGGGCTACTTGGTATAGTTTTCAAAGCGTGTAAGATTGCTGATAAAGCGTAATTTGATTTCTCCTACCGGGCCGTTTCGTTGCTTGGCAACTATTAAGTCCGCCTCGGGTGCTGCAACCTGGAAGGTTTTGTCGGCATCCTTGGGACGGGAGAGCATGAGAACGACGTCCGCGTCCTGCTCGATGGAGCCGGATTCGCGGAGGTCGGAAAGCCGGGGGACACGTTCTTCTTTTTCTGCGGCACGGTTAAGCTGACTTAATACAAGAACGGGGACTTTTAGTTCCTTTGCGAGTGACTTGAGGCCGCGCGAGGCTTCGGCAACCTGCTGCTCGCGGGAGACGCGGGGATCGGTGGCGCTGAGGAGTTGCAGGTAGTCCACCACGATGAAGCCGAGGGGCGTCTGCGTGGATCCGAGGCGGGCCGCGAGGCGGCGTGCCTTGGCGCGCAGTTCCATGATGGTGAGCTGGCTGGAATCGTCGATAAAAAGGGGGGCTTTGCTGAGTTCGTCGGCGGCTTGCTGGAGGGCGGAAAACTCTTCGTCGCCGGGGCGGTAGAGGCCGTCGCGGAGTTTTTTCGTGTCAACACGGGCCCGGGAGCAGAGGAGGCGAAGGGCGAGTTGGGACGAGCCCATTTCGAGCGAGAAGATGAGGACGCCAACGCCTTTTTTCCCACCGTGCGGCAGGACGGCGGCCTCGGCGAAATTGAGCGCGAGGGAGGTTTTGCCCATCGAAGGGCGCGCCGCGAGGATGATCATTTCCTGCTGCTGGAAACCGTAGGTGAATTTGTCGAGATCGCTGAGGCCGGAGGAAATGCCGGTGAGCCCGCCTTTGCGCTCGGCCATCTGCGTGATGAGCGACATGGCCTCGCGGGTGGGGCCGGACATCTGGCGGGCGGCGTCGCTGATGCGATCCTGCGTGACGGCAAAAATGTCTTTCTCTACGGTATCGATGAACGACTCCAGCGGGCCTGCGTGCGTGAAGCACGCCTCAATGGCATTCGAGGCGACTTTGATGAGTTCGCGCAGGAGGTAGAGCTCGCGGACTTTTTCAATAAAATAGGTGGCTTGGGCGACGGTTGGTATGCGCCCGCTGATTTGCGTGAGGTAGGCGTAGCCGCCGATTTCATCGAGCTGGCGGCTGGTTTTGAGCTCCTCGGCAAGCACGCCTGACTCGATGGCGATGCCGCGGTTGTACATGTCGACGAGTTTGTCAAAAATGACCTGGTTGGCGGGCGCGTAGAAGGAGCGCGAGGTGATTTTGCCTTCGAGGCAGCGGGCGACAGTGTCGTTGCCGTCGATGAGACAGCAGGAAAGAAGGTATTCCTCGGCTTCGAGGCTGTGTGGCTGGACGCGGGCTGCGGTGATGGCGTTGGGGGGCGGATTGGCTCCATCCGGGCCGCCTGCGGCTCCGCGCGCGCTGCGTCCACGCCGGGGCGCGCCCGGGCCGGATGCGGCGGCGGAGGGATTTGAGGCGGTTGCAAAATCGTCAGCCATGTTAAAATCGCAAACGCCCGAGCCAAACCGAGGTTTGGCGAAACGCAATGCGGCAAATCGCGAAATCGACGAAAAGTTGCTCACAGGTTGTTCGCAGGACGGACGGGGCGCGTGGCGGGCTTCGAGAGCGGTCAAAAAATGTTTTATTTGGCATGAAACGGCGGCCGCCCGGAGGCATCAGCTTGCGCGCGCGGTCAGGCACGGCTGCAATCCACGCATGAAACTGTTCCAGCCACTTGCATCAGCCACCCTGTTTTCGCTTGCGTTTTTCGGCGCCGGGCCGCTGCTCCGCTCCGAGCCGCTCAAGGTCGGCGATCCCGCGCCCACGCTCATGGCCACCGGCGAGTCGGGCAAGCCGGTCGATTTCGCTTCCGTGTATCGGGAAAACAAATACACGCTCGTTTACTTTTACCCGAAGGCCGACACGCCGGGCTGCACGGCCCAGGGCTGCTCGCTGCGCGACTCCTACGATGCGCTCACGAAGGCGGGTGTTGCCGTGATCGGCGTGAGCGTTGACGATGTCGCCGCGCAAAAGGCGTTTCATGACAAATACAATTTCCAGTTCACGCTCATCGCCGACACCGACAGGAAGGTGAAAAACGCCTTCGGTGTTCCGGGTGAGGTCCGCGCCGCGCGCCAGGCGTATTTGATCAGGGATGGTCGTATCATTTACGCCGATCACAAGGGCAGCACGAAAAAACAGGCCGACGACATCCTCGCCGCGATCAAGGCCGATGGCGCGGCGGGCAAATAATGTGTGTGTGGCATCTTGGACGGCTTCTGCGTTCATGGCCGCAAAGGCCCCAAGGCCGCAAAGGTCGGAAAAGGAGAAAGGGGAGGAAGGGGATCAGAGAAGGGAGGTTTTTAACCGCGAATGGACGGGTATGCGGTCAATCAAGGGGAAAGTTGGATGGATTTGATTTGAGCTTGGAGGAAGGCTTCGCGGTCGGCGAAGCCGAGGGAGCGGATGGCCTCTTTGCCAAGGACGGTGGCCAGGCGCAGGAGCTTGGTGCGGAGGTGGTCGGTGACTTCGAGCAGGGGGGTGAAGTGGCCCATGAGCAGGTGCCAGGCCGCGACGGCGATCTTGCGGGCGATCGCTGCGGCGGCCTGGTTGCGGTGTTTTTTCACCAGCAGCCTCCAGCCCCATTTGTGCCAGGGGCTCTGGCGCTCGATCAGCGCGTTGTGCGCGCTTTGGATGAGCAGCCCGCGCACCTCGCCGCGGCCAAACTTGCCCACGCCGCCGTCGTGGCCTTTTTTATCATTGCCCGATTGGGTCTTGCGGGGGGCAAGGCCGAGGTAGCCGACGAGTTTTTTGGCGGTGGCGAAGCGGTGCGCGTCGCCGACCATCGCCATCAGGGCGAAGGCCACGCGGTGGCGGATGCCCATCAATCGCCACAGGCTCGCCCAGCGGGGATTGGCGACGAGTTCCTTCACCATGAGCCGTTCGAGTTTTTTGCGCCGGGTCTCGGCTTGGCGCAGTTGCTCGAAGGCCTCGCCGAGCAGTTCGTTTTGCAACGCCGTCCATGCCTTGGCGGCTTTCGCGGTCGCCTCGCCGGCGGGCTCGCTCAGGCGCACGCCGGGCTTGAGGCGCACGCAGTGCTCGTTGAGGAAGGAGCGGATGCGGTTGCGGCACCGGGTCGCGTCCTTCACCGCGTTGCGGTGCGCGAAAAAGACTTCCCGGTGTTCGCGGGTCCTGGCGTCGGGCTGCCAGACTTCCTTGGCCAGTCCGCTGCGGTAAACCTTCGCCAGCTTCACCGCGCTGTGCCGGTCGTCGTTGCAGAAGTTGTCCCGGATTTTGCCCGCCTGCGCGCTTTCGAGCACGATCGCGGTGTGCCCGAGCGCGTGCAGCCGCGCCGCCACCTCGAAGCTGTTGCCCGAGGCTTCCAGCACAATCACATCCTCCTTTCTTAGCCGTTTCTTCGCCCAGCCTTCCAGCCCGGCGGTCGGGAGCCGGTCCTGCACCCAGTCCGCGTTTTGCTTTTTCGCGTCAACGCACAGCGCCGCCGCCGCAAACACGTCCGGATGCATGTCCAGCCCGATGATTCGTTTGCCTTCCGTTTGGTTTATTGCTTTTGTTTTTGATGTTAAGCAAGCGGCGCATGAGAGCAGACGGCCACTGGACAATCAGGTATTCGGTTTTGCACCATGTGGGTGTGTTCCGCCGGCGCCCAATCACTAAATCGGAGAGTGACTCCATGTCCATTCTCGGGCGTCTTCAGTCGTCTCTTGCGGGTTCTCACACAGGTTCACCCACGAGTTGCTTCCATGCTGCCATGCGTCGCTTTGCTTAACAAGTTTGCTCCTTTCGGATTGGACGCATACCATCACGAAAGGCCGCAAATAAAAGCACCCCGTCGGATGCCACAGCACGCCAAGGGCGTGCCATTCGTCAGCCCAAGGTTGAGCGTTGCGCGAGACCTTGGGTATTGAATGTTTGGATACACGCGCCCTGTAGGGGCGCCAAAGGCGCGATTCGGCAGATTGTGGCACCCCTACAGGGTGCCTTTTCTTGAATGGCAGGAGACCCAGGGTTGCGTGCTGCGCGCTTACCCTGAGCTGACGAGTGGCACGCCGTTGGCGTGCGTTCGGAAAACACGGGCAGGATGCCCGTGCCACCCGATCCATCTGCGCTTCATCTCAATGGATTGTTTTCCGTGATTCCGTCTTTCCGTGATTCAAAAAACGCCGGCGCAGCATTTCCTCCGCGCGTTTTCTCGCCTCGGGATTTGCTGTCAGAAAAGCGCGGATCTCCGCGCGGATTTCGGCGATGGCTTTGCGCGTGGTTTCGTTTTTCAGCATCTCCGCGCCGACAAGCTCGCCCATGATTCGCCCGCCTTGGGTGTCCGTCGGATAATGCGCCCCGCCGAGCACGCGGCACCACATCGCTTCGCGCGCGTCATCGTCAAAGAGCGGCGCGTATTCCGGGAGCGCCGCGCCGTAAAGAATGGAAAACAACACGCGCGCCGCGGAGTGTCCGCTCGGATAGGAATCGCTGCTTGGAACCGGCACGCAGGGCTTGACGCCCGCGCCGCGCAAGTGCGGGCGCATGCGTTTCCAATGATCCTTCGCCGCGTTCACGACGCTGCGCAGATCGACTTCCTTTGCCTGTTTGAAAAAGGCCGCGGTCTTCGGGAGATTTTCGGGAGTGAACTCCGGTCCGAATACACACATGCCCGGCGACATGCCGTCCTGATCGACGATGCTGAGCGCGCGCTCCACCTGCGCGGGCGAGCGGTCTTTTTGCACCTGAAGCATTGTCTCGATGTCCGCCATGTCCGCAAGCGAGCGTTCCGCCGGAGGCGGCGGGATTTGGGCGATGATGTCCGCCGGCTTGCCGGTGAAAAATTGCGCGCCGTGAAGCGTCGCCAGCACGAAGGGCAGGGCGATTGCGAGGAGTGTCTGGAGCGGGTGTCTCGGTTTCATGGACGGGTCTTGCGAGGCTTGGGAAAGCCACAACCTGCCGCCCGCCGTTTGCAAGAAAATGCCCTTTGTGCTGAAAGCGTTAAGCGCTTGCTTCGCGACTCCCGGCGCATTTGCTTAACGCATTCAGCAACTGCGCTCTCAGCGCCGCGCCTCCTACCTGCTTGCCTGTGCGTCCTCACATAAAACACGCGTTCCCATGAACCTCACGCACCCAGCCCCCGCCGCTCCCGCGAGCCTCGTCGCGGGTGTTGATTTCGGCTCCCGCAGCGTTCGCGTGACGATTGTGGACGCCTCCCGTGGCGCGATTGGCAACAGCGTGCAGCCGTATCTGGTCATCACCAGCGCGGGCGATCCCGACCATGCCGCGCAGCGCCACGCCGATCACATGGAGGCGCTGACAAAAGCCTTTCGCGGAGCCATCACATCCGCCGGTGTCAACGGCGCGGACATCGCCGCGCTCGCGCTCGCCACGACCGGCTCCACCATCGTGCCGCTCGATGCGAACCTGCAGCCGCTCGATGATTACTATCTCTGGTGCGACCGCCGCGCCAAAAAAGAGGCGGCGGAAATCACCGGGGCCGCGCGCCGCCTCGGGTGGAACGGCATCGCGTGGGCGAACGGCGTGGTTTCCCCCGAGTGGGGCCTTGCGAAAATTCTTCACTGGCTCCGCAACAATCCCGAAAAACGCGCGCGGCTTGCCGCCGTTGCCGAGCATGGCGACATGGCGGTCGCCACGCTTTGCGGCGTTACGAACCCCGCCGCGATTCCGCGCGGCGCGTGCGCGCTCGGGCACAAGTGGCTTTGCCAGCCCGCGCAGGGCGGTTTTCCGCCGCGCGCGTTTTTACGGGCGGTTGATCCGCTTCTCGAAACCATCGCGGACAAGCTGCAAGGTCCCGTCGCCACTTCCGACCACATTGCCGGACGGCTCTGCGAAAAATGGGCCGACGCGCTCGGACTGCGCGCCGGGATTCCCGTTCCCTTCGCCGCCATCGACACGCATTGGGATTGTGTTGCCGCGGGCATCGCGCCGGGCGACGCCGTGAACATCATCGGCACCTCGTCCTGCGTGGTCGTCGTCACGGAAAAAAGCGGCCCGCTTTCCGGTGTCTTTAACATGGCGCAAGGCTCCGTGCTGCCGTCGCTCGCGACGATCGAGGCGGGCGGGATTCCGGCGGCGGGCGACATCCTTGACGCCATCGCGCGCCGCGCCGGAAAAAGCGTGCCGGAGCTGTCGCGCGAGGTGGCGTGTTATGCGCCGGGCCAGTCCGGTCTCGTCCGCCTGCCTTGGGACAATGGCGACCGGAGCACGCTCGTCAGGCAGGAGTTGCGCGGCGTCACCCTCGGCTGGAATCTGCTCAGCACGGCGGCGGACGAGTTTCACGCGGCCATCGAGGGCATGGCCTTTCACACGCGGCTCGTCCTCGACGGCCTCGCGCGCCACGGCATTCCGGTCCGCCGTGTCATTCACGGTGGCGGCATCCCGCGCAAGGACGATGCGCTCAACCGCATTTTTGCCAGCGTCCTCAACAGGCCGGTGCTCGTTGCCGAGAGTGATGCCACGGGGCTCGGCGCAGCCATTTTTGCTTTTTGCGCCGCGGGCCGCTTCACCTCGGTCGAGGAGGCGCAAAAGGCGCTCTGCCCGAAACACCGCGTCTTTGCGCCCGATCCGGCGGCGGTGGCGGCCTGCGAACCGCTCTTCCGCCGCTTTGAAAAACTTTACCTGGCACTTGGGAATAATCCCTTGTGAACAACGAAACAAAAAACACACGCACCCTCCAACGCCGTCTTTCGAACTCGACAAAACATGACATCCGTCGACTATATAATAATACTTCTCTATTTTGCCGGTCTTCTCGTGCTTGGCGCGACGATTGGCCGCAGAATAAAAAGCTCGAAGGAGCTGTTCATCGCCGGAAGAAACTCATCTTGGTGGCTTTCCGGCCTCTCGACCTACATGACCATTTTCTCGGCGGGCACCTTCGTTGTCTGGGGCGGGGTCGCCTACCGCTCCGGCACGGTGGCCATCACCGTCGGCTGCATGCTGGCGATTTCCTCGCTGCTCACGGGTTGGCTCGTGGCCGGGAAATGGGCCCGGATGCGCATAAACTCCCCCGCCGAATACATCGGCATACGCTTCGGAAAGCCCGTCGTTCGTTTCTATACAATCGTCGCGATGGTGGGGAAGGGGATTCATAATGCCGTGGCGCTTTACGCCGTCGCCATCATGACCGTCGTGCTGATTCCGCTGCCGGAGGGGCACTTCCTCGCCGACCCGCGCACGGGGTATCTTTCCGTCACCTGGGCGGTGCTGCTGCTGGGGCTTGTGACATTTATTTATACCGCGCTCGGAGGCTTCTTGGCCGTGTTGATAACCGATGTCGTCCAGTTCGCCATCTTGATGGCGATGGTAATCATCATGGCCCCGCTGTCCTTCAACAGCGCGGGCGGGGTCGCGGCTTTCATAGACAAGGCGCCGCCGGAGTTCTTCACGCTTTTCACGAGCCAGTATTCGTGGGTGTGGATGGTGTTGTGGTGCCTGCTGCATTTCTTCATGATCGGCGGCGACTGGGCGTTTGTGCAGCGTTATATAAGCGTGCCGAGCGCGAAGGACGCGAAAAAAAGCGCCTATCTTGTCGCGGCGCTTTACGCCGTGACGCCGCTGTTCTTTTATATTCCCACGCTGGTCTATCGCACCATAAACCCCGGCGCCAATCCCGAGCAGGCTTACATGCTGATGAGCAACCACGTGCTGACGGCGGGAATGCTGGGAATGATGATAGCCGCGATGCTTTCGGCGACGATGAGCATGGTCTCCGGCACGCTTAATGTGTATGCGAATGTATTCACCTACGACATCTTCCGGGTGCTTCGTCCCGCCGCGTCCGACAAAACGCTGATGAACGTCGGGCGCATTTTTACCTTTGTCTATGGCGGAATCATTACAATCGCCGCCGTCCTCATTCCTTTCTTTGGCGGAGCGGAGCGCGTGGTCGTGTCGGCGCTCACCTTGTTGATTTCACCGCTTTTCATACCGTCGATATGGGGATTGTTTTCCAAGCGCATCGGCCAGAAATCCGTTTTTGTCACAATGGGCGTCACCTTCACCGCCGCGATTCTGGCGAAGACGGGATGGCTGTTCGGCGGGCTTGTCAGCAAGCATCCCGAGTTTGTGGAGGCGTTCATAGGGCTGGTTTTCCCCGTCGCCATCCTGTTTGTCATTGAATTGATACTATGGAAGCGAAGCACGTCTGCCGGCTGGAGCCGCATCGCGGAAATGTCCGCCCGCAAGGACGAGCCACTGACCGAGACGCAGATCGCGAAAAACAAGGAGGCGGGAGCGGTGTATTCCAACATGGCCTTCATGGTGATGACGGGCACCTACGCCGCCATCGGCCTGATAATGATACTGCTTGCCATCGGCTCCGAAGCCAGCCGCGGCTCGATGCTGCTCTACGGAGGCCTCTTTTTCGGCGTCTCCATGATCGCCTTTTTGTTTTATTATTTGTTTCGCCGCAAAAAACATGCCGCAAGCGCGCAATAAATCCGCCCGCCTGTTTCATTCATTCCATTTATCCAAAAAACAATAAAATATAATATGAACACCATCACACAGACCAAGGAAATCCCCGTCGTGGGGCAGTATGACATTGTGGTTTGCGGCGGCGGGCCGTCGGGCTTTGTCGCGGCAATCGCCGCCGCGCGGGGCGGCGCAAACGTGGCGCTCATCGAGCGCTACGGCTTCACGGGGGGCATGGCCACCGCCGGGCTCGTCGCGCCCATCAGCGTCTTTAATTACAACGGGAAGCGCGTCATCGGCGGCATTCCGTGGGAGTTTGTCGAGCGGCTTGCGGCAATCGGCGGCGCGCGGGAGGAGCAGCCGCTGGGCAACATCACCTACTCGCCCGAGAAATACAAAATCACCGCGCAGCGGATGCTATTGGAGGCCGGCGTCACGCTCTATTTTCATTCCTACCTGACCGGCTGCCGGAAGGACGGGGATGAAATCACCCACGTCATTATCGAAAACAAAAGCGGTGCGCAGGCGCTGGGCGCGAAATATTTCATCGATTGCACCGGCGACGCCGACCTCTCCTTCCATGCGGGCGCGCCGATGCAGCCGCCCGGAAAAATCCTCCAGCCGGCCTCGCTGATTTTCATGCTCGGCAATGTCGATACCGACGCGCTGCCGATGATCCGCCATGCGAAACAGGGCGTGAATTACCACGACCTCGCCATGCGCGAGATTCTGGAAAAATTGCGCGAGAAGCGGGAAGTGCCGCTCTTCGGCGGACCGTGGTATTGCGGCGTGCTCGCGAAGGGCACTGTCGTTGTCAACATGACGCGCGTTCAGGCCAACATGGCCGACAACCGCGAGGCCACCAATGCGGAATGCGTGCTGCGCGAGCATGTCCATTTGTTCACCGAATTGCTGCGCCAGAACATCCCCGCCTTCAGCGAGGCCACGCTGCTCACCACGGCCCCACAGACGGGCGTCCGCGAGACGCGCCGCGTCAAGGGTCACCACACGCTCACCGGCGACGAGTATCTCAACGCCGTCAACTTCCCCGACGCCATCGCGCGCGGCTGCCATCCGGTGGACATCCACGCCGCCGGCTCGACGGGGCAGCGCTGCGAGTTTTTGAAAAGCGCGGGTTTCGTTCCCTACCGCTGCCTGACGATTCCGGGCTTTCCGAATCTGATCGTCGCGGGACGCATCTTCTCGGCGGACGGCGTCGCATCGGCCTCCATTCGTGTGCAGGCGTCGGTGATGGGCATCGGACAGGCGGCAGGCGCCGCCGCCGCGCTCGCCGTGAAGGCCGGTGTGGACGTTTCACAAGTGGACATCGCCGAGCTTCGCGCCACGTTGACCGCCTCCGGCGCAAACCTGTCGGAGTAGCGACGCGGCGAAGCGGCATCAGGCAACCGGGGCGGGGCGGCGCGTCCGGCTCCGGTTACGCGGTCTCCACCCACACGCCGTCGATCAACATCGAGACCGGCCTTGCGGGCAGGCCGAGCTCGTTGCGCTGCAATTGCGCGACGACGAGATCGACGGCGTTTGCCGCGAGTTCGTCGTTGAGCGGGTCGATGCCCGGCAGCACGCCGCGCGAATGCCATTCGAGCGTCACGAGCCGCCGCAAGCCGGGGGCGATTTTCCGCAGCGCGGCGGCGGTTTTCCGGTCAATCTGCCATGACAGGATCAGTGCGTCGGGCTTTGTTTCGCGCAGCCATTTTTCCGGCAGGTCGAAGGCGTCGGGACGCCCGTAGGCGACAAAGCGGGCCGCGTTTTTCGGGTCGGGATGGTTCGCCACGAACGACGCGGTTTGCATGAAGTGAATGCGCTCCTGCGTGTCGTGGTTGAGGATGATCGCGGGGCGTTTGCGGCCCTCGTCGCGCAGCCGTCCGAGCGTCTGCCACACGCTTCGGAAATGGAAGTGCGCCGAGCGGCTGAGCGGCGGAGTGAAATCGGTGTGTCCGACGATCGCCGCCGCAAAAGGGCTCCACTCCCAGTCGAGTGTCACGGCCCCGCCATAGACGATCGGCGCAAAAATGACGCCGGAAATCCCCCGCGACACGAGAATCTGCCGCAGCCGCGCCGGGCGCAGTCCGTCCCCGAAAAGCCGGAACTGGTCAATCGCGCAGCCGCTTTGCTGCGCGCGCCGCCGCACGCCCTCCAGAATGTTTTTGGCGAATTGCCGCGAGTCCTCCGGCAGCACGGACAGGTCGCGCGGGGTGTTGACCCACACGAGCGCCAGCGTTTCGCGTCCGCCGGGCCGTCCGCGCCGGATGCTGGCCATGAGCGAGCTGACGCGCAGGTCGGGCTTGTAGCCGAGCCGCTCGGCCTCGCGCCGGACGCGCTCGACGGTTTCCTTCGGAATGCGCGGGTGCCCGCGCAGCGCGTAGGAGGTCCCGCCCAGGCTCAGCCCTGCCGCCTTGGCGACATCGGAGAGGGTGACACGCAACAGCCTGGACATGCCCCCGACGATTTCGGGCGCGGGCCGCTGTTGTCAACAACCTCCGCATCCTCCTGCGGCGGCGATTCGTATCCATCGCAGTGAATGTCGAATGCTGTCGTTTTTGTTAAGAATATAATCGTTTCTGCAATTCCATAAAAATGACTCATCGATTACTGTCGGCGAGCTTCAAGAAAACTTCGAACCTGCAAAAACCTCACATTCGCAAACCCGCAACCCTTCATTCCCAGCCATGATCGCCTGTCTGCGCTTACCCAAGAAAACTGTCACGAACACGCAGCGTTTGCCGCTTTCAAAAACAATACCAAGCCTTTCAGCCGTCATGCGTCCGTTGCCTGCCGCCTGCCTCCACCATGTGCAGCGCTAATCTATAAAATCTTTGTAATATTATGAACA
>JARKRC010000067.1 GCA_029974595.1 Ereboglobus sp.
ATCTTCGATTACATCGAATCATTTTATAATCGCACCCGGCTCCATTCGAGTCTGGGTTATCAGAGCCCCGCTCAGTTCGAGGCACAACTAAACCATAACCAATCACCCTAAATCCATGTCCGTTTTTTCGGGGCAAGCCCACCCTGACCCCTTCCCCCAAACCACACGTATTAAATTAGATGAAATCAGCGCACGAGCCAGGGCATATATGCCAAGATAAGGCCAAAAGCCCTAGGCTTTTGATTATATCAATCTTTATTATAAGTATTCTTATGGGATACTTTGTAGATGATTTTCTGGATATGATTGGCAAGCATGATAAAGTCGGGTGGGCTATAATTTGGATGGCTCCTTCATGCCTTGTAATTTTTTTGATTAGTTTAATTTGTTTTATTTTTAGGAAAAAATGGATGCTCTGGTTGTTAGGATTGGCCTTTATTATACATTTATTTTTTCCTTGGTTTTTTCCCAAACTAGAGAAGACCGAAAAACAAAACCGTGACGACCCGAGGTAGCATGAGCAGCAAAGTCGCAATCCGCGGTTAAGCGGACTAGACTTGGGCTGTCATGTATTACACTGGATCCAAACAGAACTACGGTAGGGATGCGACTGCCCGCGCTACACAAAGAACCGCATGCTTATGTTTTTTTTCAGAACCGTGAAGAAAGCGCAAAAACCGGCCAGGCAAATCCACGCACGCGGCCGCACCACATGTTAAACAAAACCACAATCCGTTAGTGGCTAAAGTTTCCATGAAAACATATAAATTATTGATGGACAGGAACACAAAATGCCGGTCAAGATGACGGTTCAACAATCTCAATAACCCGCACCAACCCAAAACAAACTACAATTAATCCAATGCCGCTTCAGAAAATCATAAAGATCGTCCTTCGTTTCGTTTTATTGCTCACGCTTGCGTCCTCAATCTGTCCGGGACAAGAGAGCGTGACGCCAACGGTGCGCACGGCCAATGACTTCAAGAACGCCTGCCAGAAGGCCGGCTTGGCAAATAAAAAAATAGCTGTCGTGTTTTTCGACGATGCCACGGTACGCCATCCACAATTGTTTCCCGGGCCAATGGCCAAGGGCGCGAATGAAAATTATTCCGTTCTGTACATCGGGAAAGACACGGTTCCGGGCGTGGAGGCATTATTCCGGATCGCGCGCTATCCGACGCTGTTGATAGTCGATTCCGCAGGGGCTGAGATAGACCGCATTGCCGGGCCTTGGCAGCCGCAGGATGCTTTTTCATTGTTGCGCGCCTGCGCCACGGGAACCTCCGAATTGGAAACGTTGAAAATTCTTGCGGCTTCACCCAAGGGCACGTCAGCCGACCGGCTGAATCTGGCCAATGCCTATCGCAAGCGGGACAAGTTGCAGGAGGCTATTGGCGAATATGGCCGCGTTCTGGAAACCGAAAGCAAAAGCGATCCCGCCTCGGTCAGAGTCAATTTTCAAGCCGTCCAACGGTTGTCCGAGATGGGGAAAACTTATCCGGAGGCGCTGGCTCCATTGCGAAAGCAGCGCGACAAGATCGATGCCAACAGGGCCCTGGCAAAAAACGACACAAAAAGCCTGCAAAGTCTTTTTTCCTATAATCTGGCGCTTGGCGAGGGGGCAAAAAACGCCGAAATCTACCTCGGCATTCCCGATGCCAATGTTGTCAAGCAACGCTTGTTCGCGATGGTTTTCCCCCAGCTTGTCGAGACGCGCAATTACGCCGCCATCATGTCGATGGTCGATATTGAAAGCCACATCAATGCCGCGTATCCACGCTTTTTATTCGAGCCGGGGCATTCCGTCCATGACGGACATGACCACAGCCATCAAGAAAGGGCCGCAAAGCAGCGCGTAGAGGCCATCACAAAATCAGGCGTCGAGGTTTGCATAGGCACCAACGGGCTTGAAAAAGCCAGGCGACTGGCCGCGCGCGCATTGGATTACACGCAAAACAGTCAGTTGTCCGTCGACTTGATAGACGCGGCAAAGCGCGCCAACAATCCGGCGCTGGCAAAGGAATTTGAAAACTGGATTACCAATTATATGAAGATAGTAAAATTGGAAAAATAATAAAACAACAGAAATTTCAACCGCTGATAAACGCGAATAATACAATCCATGCCGAATCTGTCAGGCTTCTCGCTTCGCTCGGAACGCGTCCATCGGCGTCCATTAGCAGTCTAGAAATGCGCTCATCCTTTCCGTTTCTTCCCCATGAATACCCTGTATTACTACAACGGCAACTTGCGCTGGAGTTTTTACTGGGAAAATCCCAATTACTGGGCGATGTTTCTGGTGTTTGTCCTGATTGGCTCATGGGCGGTCGCCTATGTGGTTTTGCCGCGATTGAGGGCGCCGGGATTCATAAAATATATTGTTTGCGCATTTGAACTTCTCATCTGGTTTCTGATGGCGAAGACCTATTCGCGCGGAGGGCTGGTTGCCGCGGCAGCGGCCTTGCTGTTGTTCTTTATATTGGAAAAGCGAATCCAATCCGCCGGCATCCGGGCCGCCAATATTCTGGCACGACTGGTTGTCGTAGCCGTGATTTGCGTGTGCGTGGGAGGTGCCGGAAGGATCAGCCCGGATTACGTCGTCCAAGACAGGTCGGTGTTGAACCGCATGGATATGTGGCAGGGTGCGCTCGTGATGATGAAGGATTCCCCGTGGACTGGATGGGGGAATCATCTCGGCGGGTTTTCTTATATAAACTGGTATCAGCCAATGACGGCCAACGAGCGTCCTGTCGGGTTTGTGAACAGCTATCTCGATGTCGCGGTGGAATTTGGCGCGCCTGCCCTCTGCATGACGTTGTGGATTTTCTTTTTTCTGTTGATCGTGGCGCTAAGGCACAGGAAATCCCATGAAACCATGCCGGCTTTTGTAATCCTGGCATCATGGGGTTTGGGCAACGTATGGAGCAGTTTGTGGCGCGAGACTTTGCTGTGGATTATCCCGATAGGCTGTGTGCTTTATCTTCTCACGGTTTGTTATCGTGCCCGCTTTTTAGGTACGGGTAACCCTCTAAATGAACCGAAACAGAGCGATGAACGGCCCAGCGGGAGGCGTCGTCCTATCCTGATGAATCTGGCACTGGCCTTCGCGCTGTCGGTAGGCATTGTTGTGGTTTTATTGTCAATGGGACGGGCTTTCTCCGGCAAATATGGGTGGATCGCATGCCCAAGCAGGGGCACGGATAAAATCACGCTGATAAAACGCCATTCCGTGAGCGACACCGCAGACGCGCCTGAAATATTCATGGACGGCGCCGTGTTCGGGCGCTATTTTGGGAAAACTTTCAGGAGCATCGCGGCAGCGACAACAAGGGAACAATTTCAAATTTATCCACCTTGGGCTCAAAATCCCAAACAAACCACCCTTGGGACGAAATTGGTGGTTTATTCCGGGTTCCATGCGTCTTGGCTTGCCGAACGATGTATTTTGTCTTCGCATAAAACCGTCATTTTGCATCCGACCGTGCATCCGCCGCATATCCAGACCACGGACAACCGTTCGACGCGTATTCTCCTGTGCGTGCCCTTGGCAGAGGCATCCGAGCACACCCTGGCGTGGCGGCGCTGGGCTGGAAAAAATGATGTTCAAATTATCAATTCGTCACACGGTGGTTTGCGTATCGATCCGGAGGGAAACACCGAATTCTGGCGTCAACTTTTGGAACGATGAAAGGCAAAAAATCCAACCAATCATTTTTACAGAGAATAACGAAGGAAACCAATAACACAGAATGCAAAACAATCCCTCCGGCATCTGACTTTCTTTCGTTCCCATCTGTTAAACAGAGCCAACCAAAACCCTCCCA
This sequence comes from Ereboglobus sp., assembly GCA_029974595.1. Taxonomy (GTDB): domain Bacteria; phylum Verrucomicrobiota; class Verrucomicrobiia; order Opitutales; family Opitutaceae; genus Ereboglobus. The sequence goes on from JARKRC010000067.1 coordinate 3,825, forward strand.
TAAATTAGTGTTCAATTGGTGAAAATTAGTGATTTAAAACCCTCAAGTCTGATTCCGGCAATGCTACTCATGCTATTGCCGGCCAGCCCGTCGGGGGCGCAGGCACCTTCCGTTGAAAGGCAGATTTACGCCAATATGGGAAACATCAATACTTCAGGATTGCCGCAAATCAGGATTCCGCTGGGCAATGCCGGAATGCTTTCACGGATGGGTTTTGCTTTCGCAATGACCCACCATGTTGTTTCAGGATACGGCCGCTCTGTTCGTGCGGAATGGAAAATCTCCGGGCTGCGGACATGCGTGTATCTGGACGGCAAGGGGGACTTGGTTTGGGTCAGGCCGAACATGCAACAGCTCGTGTTTAAGAAAGAGCACAGTTATCAACAAGAGCGCCTAGGCTGGTCGGTTCACGTCCAAAACGACACCCGCGAGATAGAGTTCACGCATCCCAACGGCCAGAGATGGACCTACGTGGCGGGTTATTTGAGTGAAATTTCCGACAGGCTCGGGACTGTAGATTTTGTCACAGACCATGAAACCATCCTGCTGGCCACAAGGCGGGGCCGCGCCGCCGCGCTCGTTCTCATGCGGGCGGAGTATTCCAGCGGGGGCCTGCTCGAGCGTTTGGAATTGTGGCAGTCCCGCCCTCTGATATTTCACTGGTCCGGCGAGCCTGCTCTTCTGGCTATTGATGGATTAGGCGCGGGAAGGATGACTTTTGACTATAAAAACAGGCTGTTGCGGGAATGGAATGACGATAACGGCAGGCGGAAAACCTACACTTGGGTGGCGCGCGATGAACAGGCCAAAAGCATCAGCTTTGGCGGCGCGTTGGTACGGCTGCAAAGCGATTCGGAGTTTCGCTATGAATATGAAAAGGCGGACGGCGCTAACATTATTCGCGTGTTCAGGAATGACGGGAGTTTCGTGAGCGAAACACACTTTGGCGACAGAGGAATAGTTCAAAAAGCCGGAGACAGGACAACCAAGGCCATATATCGAAATGATGGCACAGGAAGAAGGCTGGTCATTGAACCATGATGGACAGAGGAACCCTGCCATGCCCATGAAAATACTAAAACTTTGCCTGACCGTCATGCTTGGCTCCATGATGTCTGAAATGACACTGGCAGGAATGCAGGCCGGAGATTTTCGGAAAATCCCATATGTTGCAAATGGCTCCTCGCTGCCGGGAGCCCATGTCGGCCTTTGGGATGAAATCGGATTGAACACGGAAAGCGAATCTCTTTTGGGGGCATCCCGATGGCTGTATTGGAACGAGACGGGATTAGGCTATACGATAAGCCTGCCCGGAGAAGCACTCGGCAATGGCGGCAAGGACGGGTTAACCATCCACTTATGCATCGACACGCGCTCCGAGTATGAAGACGTTTTATATGAATACCGGGAAGGCGCGGGCAGGGTTGATTTTATTATTAAAAACCATTCGGAAGGACCAAAGGCGAGACTGAAAAACACAAGAGGACTGAAAGCTGGCAACCGCCTGTCATGTGATGCGTCCCTTGACGGCGGCTCGCTCGTATTGCGTGGGACAATCCCTTGGGAGAATTTTCCGTCGTTCCGATGCGCCCCGGACAAGACAGTGGCATTCTCAATCCGGCTGGCGCTGGGCAGAAGAATCCAAGCCGGCTGCCCGGACCTCGACCAAGACGTAAGCCCCATGAATAATCCCGAATTGCTCGAACCATTCCAACTGGCGCGCGCGGGGGAGGCAATGTCGAGGCGACAGCATCGCCTCGTCGCGGAAGAGTGCATCGAAAACGGCCGGAATGTTTTGTATATGCACTGGTGCGAACCGGCTGGTTTGCGAGCCCCGCCCGAGGGCGCGACGGATGCGGAAAGATGTTTGCGGATAAAAATACCCGAACTTTCCGTGGACAAGACCGTCATGCTCGCGCCAAGCGTCGCGAACAAGTTTTTCTGGTGGACAGAGCGCATTCTTCTGAACCTTGAAAAAAATGCACCGAACGTGCTCACGGTCGCATTCGCGCGGGAGGGAGTGACCGAAACCATAAAAGTGCCTTTAAAAATGCTCGACCTGATCCGGGAAACGGACGCGCGGCTGGAGAGCATTGCCATGCGCTTGAACAGGCAGGAATCGGAAAACCTGCTAGAACTCTTTCGAGATTGTATGATTGAGGAAGTCCGTCGTCTGCAAACGCTGCCCGACGGCATTCGCCCGGTCAGACGGCGACACAGGGAATCTGCGAATCATGAGGATGTGGAGGTGGCGCTGGATGAGCTACTAGCCTTGGCATCCAAGAACGGGCGCGACGGCGATGTAAGCGCCTATTGCTCGATTCGTCCGGATGGTGTCAGAAGCCCCTTCAAGGTTTATTATCCGGCATCGCATGACCCAAAAAAGAAATACCCTGTGGTTTTCCAATTGAAAGGCTACAACCGCTACTCGACAAGGAGCCATTTCATGCTACAAAGGTCGATGAAGTTTTTCGTGCCCGACAAACGGGACTTTTTCATAATAAGTCCTTATGGTGCGGGAAACAACGATGAATGGAGCGGATTTGACGAACTCAATCATTTGATAAAATGGGCACGGCAAAACCTCAATATAAGCGAGGAACAAATGACAATCAGGGGACACTCTCGCGGCGGAACAATGGCCTTCTACTTGGGAACGCGAATGCCGGGCCTGTTCACAAGCATCGACGTGCTGTCGGCGGACCCGATGCACAGGCTCCCGGGTTCACAACTCAGGCAAACGGTTTCTTCCGTGTATGCACCAAACCTGGGGCAAACAGAGGTCTGCCTGACCATCGGCAGCGAGGACACCGAAACGCTGCTCCGGAGCAACCGGCGCATGCATGATTTACTAAAAAATCTGAAGGCGGATGTGACGCTGAAGATCATCCCCGGCGTCGGCCACCAGCTTGGAAACCTGAAAACAGACCCCGTGATGGGCGCCCCCATCCGCTGGGTAGATGGCAGGCCCGTGTATTACACGACGACCCAACCGATATTCCATGAGGCTTACGGAATCAAAATACTTGAGTATGCCGAGGCTCGTGCGCCATCGGGATTTGATATTGTTCGCCGAGATGAGTGTTGGAATATACAAACGAAAAACATCCAAAGCCTGGAATTTGACGAGCAATGGCATGGCAAAACGATCATGCTGGATGGCCGGCAAATCACGGCAGGCGAACCAGCCGGGGTTTTTAGGAAAAACGAACAAGGTGAGTGGGCCGTCACCAGCATGGATCGGATTGTGTGCAAATCGTCATTGCGACCAGGCGGCATGGAGGATATCCTGCGAAGGAGTTTTATCATAGTCTATGGCAGCCAAGACCCGCGCATCACACCATTTTTGATTGAACGCGCCCATGACATTGCCCACCAGACATCGGGCACGAAATTCAGACAATGGTCCGGGCGCGTAATAACAATAATGTCGGACGAGGAATATCTGGCGTCAGACAACGCGGAGCGCGACGTGCTCCTGATCGGTTCCCCTCAACAGAACAAGGCAACGGCCCGCCTTGGCCGGCAGAGCCTCCGCGGACTTGAATCAATCCTGAGAGCAATCGACAAAACCCCGGAAAGCAGCCTGCTCTTCCAGGCGATATTGCCGAAGGAAACGAGCAACAAGTTTTATTATTTTGTAGAAGCTGGCTCGTCACCGCTGGCATACACAGGCGCTTTTATCAAGGAACCTGCATATGATTACTCGGTGAGCGAAAATAGGGAAAACTGGGCCTCGCGGACAAGAGGGAATTTCGACACGAATTGGACACTTGACGAAGTACCACGATTTTGAGGCATTTTGGAGCAGCCAATGAAATCTCATGAATACCCGTATCAAAAACCAGAAAGGAGGTATAACATGGCAAACAAGCAAACATCCGCCAAAGTATCGGCACTGGCAGCCAAAATATTGTCCGGCGCCAAACAGCTGTTCGCCAGCATCCGGCCCGACGGAGAAATTTCCGAGCTGCCCGCCGCCGACGTGCGCCTGGAAAACAATGTCATTACCATCGAGCCGTGGGTATCCAAGGTGGGGATGCGCCGGCTTGTCACCATCCAGCCGAACCTCGCGGCGTGGCTGCGCGCGTATCCGCTGGATGAATACCCCATCATCCCGTCCAAGGACAAAATGAAGAACATCGCCGGGAAGCTCTCTCGCATCCGGAGGCAGTTCAAGCTCGCGCACGACGTATTGCGGCACACGTTTATTTCGATGCACGTGGCGAAGTTCCGCTCGATGGGTGACGCTGCTTTGCAAGTGGGCAATTCGGAAACAATCATCCGCCGCCATTACCTGAACGTGATCACGCCGCAGGAGGCGGACCCGTTTTTTTCAATACTGTCAAGCAAGGTGCCGGAAACGAAGACGACGAAGGCGGATGCGATGCAAAGCACCCCGATTGCGACGCCTCCCTGCCTGACGAGCTGAGTCAGCTTGCGTCCTGAAACATCGACAACGCGACGAAGCGCGGCGCAGCGACTCGCAAGACGGCTTGAACCGTACCGGCGTCTTTTGCGCCGCTCATGCGGGAGGCAGGCGAGAATGCGATGTAAGGTTGACTAGCCCCTCACCGACATCAACGGCCTGCGCGCGAGCGGAGTTTTCCCGCAGGGATGCGAACCCTCAATCCGCACGCTGCGCACATGGACACCCAAGAACGGCGCTTTGCAGGCAAAACATGAAAATTGCGCAAAAAACATAGAGGAACTGGACTTGTGAACACTCGGCGAGCCGCGACAAAAGTTTTTTGAAATTGAGCCGACAATCCCATGCCGAGGTATTTTTTATAGGGCACTTCGAAAAACCGGCTTTTAGAGCAGGATGCTCCCGCCACTTTTCCAGATTACTCAAAGTGCCCTATATATTGTGTTTACCTTTAACGTCGCGGATGCCACCGGTCTCTGCCGGTAGGCTGAAGGCGTGGTTTTCGTAAATTTCTTAAGCACCCGACAAAAATAACTTGCCTCGGAATAACCGCAGGCCGTCGCCACTTCGTCGACGCTCTGTCGGTATTCCCTGAGGAGCGCTTTAGCGCGGTTGACGCGCGTGTAGTTCACGTAGTCGTTGAACGATATCGCGCCTTCCTTTTTAAAGAGGCGCGAAATGTGATTCGACGAGAGTCGAAAATACGCCGCCACCGAATCGCGCGTGATGTTTGCCTGCGTGTGGTCGCCATAGAAGCCTGCGCTACGGAGCTGGCGCGTTATTTTCTGAAGCCGGAAAATTCGGACGGAATGAACAAAAGCCGCCTCACGCAACGCCGGGGCGAAATCCACGCCGGAGCGGCAGCTCCCGTTGCGTCGCCGCGCCGTTGCGTGAGCCATAAAAGCAGGGTACCGTTGATCAGGTCTCTCCCCCTCCCAGACACCCCAAAAAGAACTCCGGCGCATCAGTACGAGCATCGATGCGAAAATCCGTCCTGTTTTCCACAAACATAATCGGAACTTGCCTGCTTGCGCGGTGTGTTATCGTGAACGTTTTCCTGCAATTCGTTTCAAAGGCTTTATCCATTATTATCATCATCCATGACAACATCCGCTCTCGCATTCGCTTTTCTCTCTCCGACGGTCATCATCGTGCTCCTCGTCTTTTCGATGATCTTTGCCGCCTACGCGCAATACCGCGTGTCGAGCGCCTACGGCAAAAACGTCCGCATCCCGTCGCGCGGGCACATCACGGGGCGCGAGGCTGCCGAAGCCGTCATGGCGCGCGCCGGCATCACCGACGTCGAGATCACCGAAACCGGCGGCCATCTCACCGATCACTACGACCCGATGCACAAGCGCCTCGTGCTCTCGTCGGAAAACTATCGCGGCACCAGCCTCGCCGCCCTCGGGGTCGCCGCGCATGAGGCCGGCCACGCCATCCAGCACAAAACCGGCTACGCGATGCTCAAAGCCCGCATGGCGCTCGTCCCTGTCACACAAATCGCCTCGCGCATTTTGCCCTTCGTGATCCTTGGCGCGTTTTTCTTCCGCATGTTCGGACTCATCGACATCGGCATCATCTGCTACGCGGTGCTGACATTTTTCCACCTTGTCACGCTCCCGGTTGAATTCGACGCGAGCCGTCGCGCCAAGTTCGAACTCGCCCGCCTCGGCATCATCGCCCCCGGCGAGGAAAAAGGCGTGAACGAAACCCTCAACGCCGCCGCGCTCACCTACGTCGCCGCGTTTCTCGGCTCGCTGCTCAATCTGCTCTGGCTCATCTCGGCCCGCCGCAACTGACGCGCCCCAGCCGCGCCGGCATTTGGAATCCGACACCGCACCCCCGTGCCCTCGCGCGCCCCGGCGCACGGCACGAGTTCCGCGTTCGCGCCGTTTTTGGCAATATCCTGTGAACAACTTCGCGGCGGTGAGGCGTTTTTTCCATTTGCCGATCCGTTGCGCCTCCGCTCCATTAACCGGTTTCCATTTCCGTTTCCAATTTCATGTATCTCAAGGCACTCAAGCTGCACGGCTTTAAATCCTTCGCCGATCCCTCCACTCTCGACTTCCAGCGCGGCGTCACCGCCGTCGTAGGCCCCAACGGCTGCGGCAAATCCAACATCGCCGACGCCATCCGCTGGGTGCTCGGCGAACAGAGCGCAAAAGCCCTCCGCGGCGGCAAGATGCAGGACGTCATCTTCGAAGGCGCCGACACGCGCAAACCCTCGCAAATGTGCGAGGTGTCCCTCCTTCTCACCGACTGCGAAAAACAGCTCGGCAGCCAGTTCCACGAGATCGAAATCATGCGCCGCGTGCACCGCGACGGCCAGTCCGAGTATTTTTTCAACAACACCTCCTGCCGTCTCAAGGATATCCACAAGCTCTTCATGGACACCGGCATTGGCCGCACGTCCTACTCGATCATGGCGCAGGGCCAGATCGACCAGATCCTGTCCTCCAAGCCCGAGGAGCGCCGCGCCGTTTTCGAGGAGGCCGCAGGCATCACCAAATACAAATCCCAGCGCCGCGAAGCCCTCCAAAAACTCGCCCTCACCGACACCAATCTCGCCCGCGTTTCCGACGTGATCGCCGAGGTCTCTCGCCAGATCGGTTCCCTCCGCCGGCAGGCATCCAAGGCGCTTCGTTACAAGCGCGTCTCGCACCGCCTCCGCCACCTCGCCCTCGCGCATTCCGGTTTCCAGCACGGGCAGATCACCGCGACCCTCGCCACTCTCGACGAACAGGTCGTCAAACTCCGCGCCGCCTCCGAAACCCGCCGCGTCCATTACTCGCAACAACAGCAGGATCTCGACGAGAAAAAAGCCCATCGCTCCCGCCTCAACCAGCGCGTGCAGGAAGCCCAGCAAGCCGCCTTCGACCTGCGCACCGAACGCGACCAAACCCTCAACACCGCCAACCTCGCCCAGATCAAACGCACCGGCCTCACCGAACGCCTTGACGCCACCCGCGCCACGCTCGGCGAGCTCGAAATGCAACTGCGCGACCTCACCGCGCAGACTGACACCAGCGCGCAGGACAAACAACTCCAGCTCTCCCTCCTCGGCTCGTCCGACGCCACGTTTCAGGAAATCAGCCGCCAGGTTGCCATCTCCGAGGCCGAGCTCACCCGCCTCGACCAGGAGCTCCAGCAATCCAAGTTCAACCTGCTCCAGATTGAAAGCAACGTCGCCCGCCTCCGCACCGATTGCTCCGGCTACGAAGTTGACCAGAAGACCTCCGTCCACCGCCACGAAACGCTCCTCGCCGAAATCGAAGGCATCCGCCAGCAGCAAAGCGCCGCCTCGCAAGTCGCCTCCGAATTCGAGCTTCGCGTCGAAGAAAACCTCGCCGCCCGCGCCCGCGCGCAACAGGAGGCCCGCGACGCCCAGCAAGCCATAGCCGACCGCACCCGTGAGTTCCGCGACGCCCAGCGCCGCCTCAGCGAAATCGACCGCCAGCTTACCACGCGCACCGGACGCCTCCAAGTCCTCCAGCGTCTCCACGAATCCTTCGAAGGTTTCGGCGAGGGCGCAAAAGCCCTCCTGCAAGGCCAGCTCGACCACACGCTCGACGGCGCGCCCCGCCCCGCCCCGATCATGGACGGCCTCAGCTTCGATCCCCAATACGCCAAGGCCATCGAAGCCCTCATCGGTTCCGCCGCCGAAGCCGTCACCGTGGCCGATCTCGCCACCGCGCAAAAAATCCTCGCCCATCTCGAAACCACGCAGACCGGCTCCATCTGCCTCCGGGTAAACGAACTCTCCGCCACGACCACGCCGACCCTCGCCGCGCAGCCGTCCGACCTGCCCTCCGGCCTCACTCCCGTCAGCGCCATTCTCAACACCGCCGACGCAGGCCACCCCGCCGTCGGCCTTCTCTCCGCCTGCTACATAGCCGACGACCTCGCGGCTTTCCTCGACCACTGGAAGCAGAACCCCGCCTTCCCCTTCCTCGCCGTCGCCACCCGCAAAGGCGAATACATCGACCGCCGCGGCCTCGTCTCCGGCGGCTCCATGAAGAAAAACCCGCGCAGCATCGTCCAACGCGAAAACGAAATGCGCGAAACCGCCAACGCCGTTGCCGACGACCAAAAAGCCCGCGACGCACAAAAAGCCGTTTGCGACGCGATCAACACCGCCATCACCGAGGCCGAGGCCACCCTCCAGCAAAAACGCGAGGAAGAGCTCGCCGTCACGCAACAAGTCGCCGCCATCCAGGCCGAGCAGCGCAACGCGCAACGCGCCCTCGAGGACATCTCCAACAAACTCCGCCGCATGGAAGCCGAGTCCACCTCGGTCGAAGCCGCGCGCAACGAAGCCCACGCCCGCTGGGAAAAAGCCCAGGCCAGCCTCGCCGAGGCCGAGGCGCTTCACGTGCAGGGCCGCGAGCGCATCCAGCAAATGGAAGCGCGCATCGCCGAACTCCGCGCCACCCGCGACGCCAAACGCGACGAACTCAACGCCGCCCGTCTCGAACTCGCCGAAAAACGCGCCAAGGTCGATTACCTCGACCGCGGCATCGCCGACATGGAGCGTCGCCGCGCCGAACTCGCCACCCTCCTCGTCCAGCGCCAGCAGGAAATCGAGCTCTGGACACAGCAAATTCAAGACCTCGAAGGCGAAACCGCCGCCAATCGCGCCCGCGCCGCCACCCTTGAGGAAACCATCGCCGTCGCCCAGCAGCAGGTGGAGCAAATCCGCGTGCAACTCGTCGAAGTCGAAAAACAAATCACCGGCGTCGAAGGCACGCAGGACGGCCTTCGCATTGAGGCCGAAAAAGCGCACGACGAATTCAGCAAGTGCGAAATCAAACTCGCCGAAAGCCGCGCCCGCGCCGAATTCCTCAAGGAGGAAGTCGAGCGCGAATTTCAGGCCGACATCGCCGCGCTCGATTGGAAAAACCTCCTCTGGCATGCCGACGACGAACCCGAAGGCATCGAAAATCTCGACCTCGACGACGAGGAGGAAAACGGCGCGCAAAACGGTGCCGCCACCCCCAAGCCGCCCGAGAGCAGCGAAGCCGCCGCGCCCGCCGACGGATCAGCCCAGCCGGAGCAGTCCCCCGAAGCCACCGCGCCCGCCGAGGACGCAACTGCAGCCTCCGCCGCAGCCGAACCCGTGCGCCGCCGCCGAAAGAAAAAAAACAAAGGCGATCCCACCGGAGAAGACCTCGCCGCCCTCGACAACACCAACTGGGATCAAGTCCGCTCCGATGTCGCGAGCCTCCGCCAGCGCATCAACAGCATGGGCGACGTGAACCTCGTCGCCATCGAGGAATACCGCTCCCTCAAGGAACGCTACGATTTTCTCAAAACACAAAACGACGACCTCGTTAACGCCAAAGCCGAGCTCCTGAAAACCATCGACGAAATCAACAACACCTCGATGCAGCAGTTCCAGATCACCTTCGACCAAATCAAGAAGAACTTCGACTACACCTTCACGAAACTCTTCGGCGGCGGCAAAGCCGCGCTCGACCTCGTGCAAGCCGACGATCCGCTCGAAAGCGGCATCGAAATCACCGCCCAGCCCCCCGGCACCAAACTCAAAGGCATCTCGCTCCTCTCCGGCGGACAAAGGACGCTTACCGCGGTCGCCCTCCTCTTTGCCCTCTACATGGTGAAGCCATCGCCCTTCTGCCTCCTCGACGAACTCGACGCCCCCTTGGACGAATCGAACATCGGCCGCTTCACCGACCTCCTCTCGAACTTCACAAACGACAGCCAGTTCATCATCATCACGCACAACAAACGCACGGTGGCCGCCGCCGACGCGATTTACGGCGTGACCATGGAAGAACGCGGCGTCTCGAAAACCGTCTCGATGCGCTTCAACAAGGAACTCGGCGACGCCGAAGTCCAGAAAGGCGCCGACGACACCATCGCCGAAGCCGTCCGCAGCACAAAAGTATAAAGCGCGCCGCCCTCGCGCCGCGTGTGCCATTTTGCCGGATGCCGGCAAAATGATGCGTTCCTTTCGCAGACATTCCTGTTGTCATCCAGCCAGCTTTCCTGACTCTTTCAGTGACAACGAAACAATGACCGTCCAAGCCGACACCACCGCCGCCACCCCGCCCGCCGAGATCACCACCCAAGCCCTCGTCAAAACCTACGGGCAGCGCAACGTCGTCAACGGCGTGGACATCGCCGCCCGCGCAGGCGAAATCGTCGGACTCCTCGGCCCAAACGGCGCCGGCAAAACCACCACCTTCTACATGATCGTCGGCCTCGTGCCGGCCACCTCCGGGCGCGTTTTCCTCAACGGCCACGATGCCACCCCGCTCCGCATGCACGAACGCGCGCGCCTCGGCCTCGGCTATCTCCCGCAGGAAGCCTCTACCTTCCGCAAACTCACCGTCGAGCAAAACATACTCGCCATCGTCGAGCTCCTTCCCATTCCCCGCTCCGAACGCGCCGCCCGCGTCCAAAAACATCTCGAAGAACTCCACCTCACCCACGTCGCCAAACAAAAAGCCTACACGCTTTCCGGAGGCGAACGCCGCCGCCTCGAAATCGCCCGCGCCCTCGTGACGGAGCCCAAATTCCTCCTCATGGACGAACCTTTCGCGGCCATCGACCCCATCTCCGTCGCCGAGGTGCAGCGCATCGTCCTCGAACTCAAGGCGCGCGGCATCGGCACCATTATTACCGACCACAACGTCCGCGAAACCCTCCGCGTCGTTGACCGCGCCTACCTCATCCACCAAGGCAAAGTCCTCACCTCCGGCACCAGCGAACACCTTATCAACGACCCGCAGGCCCGCGAATTCTACCTCGGCAAAGATTTTAATATGTAACGAGCCGACACAACCGAAACCTCCGCCCCGCACCGCCATGAGCAAAGCCCACGCAATCAACGGCATCACCGTCGAACACTTTTTCACGACCTACGGCTCCAAACTCAAGATGGAACTCGTCACCGGCAGGACCGGCCTGCACCGGGTCATCCGCGAAGGCAGCATCAACCGCCCCTCGCTCGCGCTCACCGGCTTCTTCAAATATTTTGCCAACAAACGCATCCAGGTCCTCGGCGCCGCCGAAATCACCTTCCTCAAAACTCTCCCCCCCGAGCGCCAGATCGAGATTTTCCGGGGCATGATCGAGCGCCAGATTCCCTGCATCGTCCTCACGCGCAGCTTCCACCCGACCCCCGAACTCCTCGCCGTCGCCAAGGAATGCAACCTTCCCCTCTTCCGCACCCCCCTCATCACGATGAAGTTCGTCAACCAGGCGACACACTTCGTCGACAACGAATTTCACACCCCCATCACCGAGCACGCCACGACCGTCGACATCCGCGGCATCGGCGTCATGATCCGCGGCGGCTCCGGCGTCGGCAAAAGCGAATGCGCCCTCGCCCTCATCGAGCGCGGCCACTCCCTCGTCGCCGACGACTACACCGTTCTCCGCCTTCTCGACGAACGCGAGCTCACCGCCTCCAGCCGCGAGCTCAATTTCGGCTACCTCGAATGTCGCGGCATTGGCATCATCAACATCGTCGAAATGTTCGGCGTCCGTGCCGTGCGCCCCGAAAAACGCATCGACCTCGTCGTCTCCATGCATGAATGGGCACCCGACGCCGTCGAGGAACGCACCGGCCTCGCCAACAACTATTACGAAATCCTCGGCCAAAAAGTTCCGCACATCACCCTCTATGTCCGTCCCGGACGCGACATGGCCCGTCTCATCGAAGTCGCCGCCCTCACCCAGGCGCTCAAACGCGTCGGCATTCACTCCGCCGAGGAATTCAACAACCGCCTCGTCTCCCACATGGCCGACCCCAAGAAAAAACTGGATTCCCCCTTTCAGATAAAAATCCGCCCACCCAACCTCACCGACCTCCCCTCGAACATCAACGCCGAACGATAAGGCAATTTACGATTTACGAATTACGATTTACGATTGAAGAACCGAAAACAAACCGGCGCGGTAGCGCCTCATTCATTCGTAAATCGTAATTCGTAATTCGTAAATTGCCTCCCTCTTCTTCTTCCTTTCATGCAACGCAACGACAATCGCAAACCCGACCAGCTCCGTCCCATCACGCTCATTCCCAACATCGCGCCGCACGCCACCGGCTCCGTCCTCATCGGCTTTGGCAATACCCGCGTCATCTGCGCCGCGACCATCGAGCCCAACGTCCCCACTTGGATGAAACAGCAGGGCGTGAAAGGCGGCTGGCTGACCGCGGAGTATTCGATGCTCCCCTATTCCACCCTCGACCGCAAACCCCGCGACATCGCCAAGGGCAGAATCGACGGACGCACCGTTGAGATCCAGCGCCTCATCGGACGCTCCCTTCGCGCCATCATCGACCTCCAGAAACTCGGCCAGAATACACTCTGGATCGATTGCGACGTCCTTCAGGCCGACGGCGGCACCCGCACCGCCTCGATCACCGGCGCCTACCTCGCCGCCCGCCTCGCCGTGCAAAAACTGATCGACGCCAAAAAACTCGCCGAAAATCCCCTCCTCGACTCCGTCGCCGCCGTGAGCGTGGGCATCCACGAAGGCAAGGAACTCCTCGACCTGAATTATCTCGAAGACAAGGACGCCGAAGTCGATTTCAACGTCGTAATGACCGGCAAGGGCCAGTTCGTCGAAGTGCAGGGAACGGGTGAGGAATCCACCTTCTCGAACGACCAGCTCCAAAGCCTCCTCGTCCTCGCCCAAAAAGGCCTCAAAGACCTCGCCGCCCAGCAAACCGCCTTCCTCACCAAACAACTCCTCGGCACCCTGAAAATCGGCTGAGCCCCATCAACAGGATCCACAGCCCGCGCAGGATTCACCCCAGGCATCCGACTCCGAATGCCTTTCATCCTGTCCATCCTGTTAATCCTGTCCAAATTCATACCTAAAAACTCCTCTACCTCCCTGCGGATTTTATCCTCTTGCACCGACCGCCGCTCCGGACGTTGCTCTTACCCCTAGCATCCATGTCCAACGTCAGCAGCACCACCAGCAGCAAACAACAAAAAGGCATCGTCTATCTCGTCGGCGCAGGCCCCGGCGAACCCGGTCTCATCACCGCCCGCGCCAAGGAGCTCATCTCCGCCGCGGATGTCCTCGTTTACGATTATCTCGTCCACCCCCAGCTCATCGCGGCGCGCCGCCCCGATTGTGAACTCGCCTACGTTGGCAAAAAATCCGGCTTTCACGCCCTCCCCCAATCCGACATCGAGGCGCTCCTCGTCCGTCATGCCGCCGCAGGCAAATGTGTCGTGCGCCTGAAGGGCGGCGACCCCTTCATCTTCGGACGCGGCGGCGAGGAAGCGCGCACCCTCGCCAAAAACAAAATCCCCTTCGAGGTCGTCCCCGGCGTCACTGCCGCCATCGCCGCCGGAGCCTACGCCGGCATCCCCCTCACCCACCGCAATACCAATTCCGCCCTCGTTTTCCTCACCGGCCACGAAAATCCCGCCAAACAAAACGCGACTACCGACTGGGCTTCCTTCGCCAAACTCAAAAACACCACGCTCGCCATCTACATGGGCATGGGCCGCCTCCCCGAAATCACCGCCGGGCTCATCGCCGGAGGACTCGCCCCCGAAACCCCCGCCGCCATCGTCCAATGGGCCTCGCTCGGACGCCAGCGCAGCGTCACCGGCACCGCCGCCACCATCGCCGGCCTCGCCGAAAAACACGCCCTCGCTTCGCCCGCCATCATCTTCATCGGTGGCTCCGTCGAGCAACGCCAGCCCATCGACTGGTTTGAAAACCTCCCGCTCTACGGACGCCGCATCACCATCACCCGCACGCGCGACCAAAACAGCGAACTCCGCGAAAAACTCGAAGCCCTCGGCGCCGAAGTCCTGGAACTGCCGCTCATCACCGTCACGCCTTCGATTGACAAGGCCGCGCTCGTCGAAATCCTCGCCGAACTCGGCGGCTACGACTGGATCGTCTTCACCAGCGCCAACGGCGTGCGCATTTTCTTTAGCCAGTTTTTCAAGGCATTCGACGACATCCGCTCGCTCGGCCTGCTCCGCTTCGCCTGCGTCGGACGCGCCACCGCCCGCGAAATCGAAAAACACAATATCAAAGTCGAGTGCATGCCCAAGACCGCCACCGGCGAATCCCTCGCCGACGCGCTCATCGCGACCGACAGCCTCGACAACGCCAAGGTGATCGTCGTCACCGGCAATCTCAACCGCGACACCCTCGTCAAAAAACTCACCGCCGCCCGCGCCATCGTTGACCGCCTTCCCCTCTACAAAACCGAAAAAACGAATCTCTCCGAGGATCCCATCGCCGCCAATTTCCGCGAGCACGGGGCCGACGCCATCCTCTTCACCAGCTCCTCGGCCGTCGATTCCTACACCAGCCAGTCCGCCTCGCTCCGCCGCGGCGAGAAGGCGAAACAGCCGCTCTACGGCAGCATCGGCCCGCTCACCAGCGACACGATGCGCCAAAACAAAATCCCGGTCGATTTCGAAGCCGGCGAAGCGAGCCTCGACGCGCTCATCGAAGCGCTCATCAAAAAACTGGGCTGAGCGCCGCCGCCCTACGCCTTCTCCCAGACCGCCTTCACAAACGCCACCGTCTGCGCCAGCGTGTCCGGCTGCGTGTCCTCCAGCAGCACGTTCGCGAACGGCTTTTGCGCCTTCGCCAGTTTGAAAAACAGCGGATAATTCAGCAACCCGCCCGCCGTCCCCGCCGCGACCTGCCTGTAAGCGCCTTCCGGCGTGATGATGAAATCCTTCGCGTGAAACGCCGCCATGCGATCTCCGAACAACGCAAACGCCTCCTTGATGATCGCATCCTGGTCGCGATAATTTTCCGCATTCACCAGGTTCACCGGATCGAAAATGACTTGCAGGTTGTTCGATCCCACCTCGTCGAGCAGCCGCCTGATCCGCCGGGGCGAATTAACCACATACGACGTCACACCCTCCACGCCGACAAACACGCCGAATTTTTCCGCCTCGCCCACCAGTTCGCGCATCCGCCCCAGCACCCGCTGAAACGCCGCCTCGCCGTGATTGTCCGGATGAAACGCAAAGTTCGCCAGCACCGAGCCCGTTTCCGTGCCCACCATCCCGCATCCAAAATCGCGCGCATGGCGCAGATACTCCTTGAACCTCCCCATCTGAAACCGCGCGTCCGCCTCATCCGGCGTCCCCAAGTTGATATAACACCCGAGCACCGCGATCGAAACGCCCTCCGCCCGGAACGCCTCGCGCGCATACGTCGCAAGCCCCGGACTCACGCGTCCCGCATCCGACTCGAACCCCGGAATCGACTTGATCGCCGCAAACTGCGCCGCGCACAGTCCATGCGAGGCGATCCGCTTTGCCAGCTCATCGAGTTGCATTTTCCCAAAATCGTGTGCGCGAACGCCGAGTCTCATCATAATGGCATAGCGTGCCCCGTCCCCGCGTCCCCGGTCAACCCCGCCCGCCCGGCTGACAGTCAATCTCCACGCACATCGCCACGCCATGCGTTCGCCGCAAGACAATCCCCGTCATGAAACCGCTCCTCTTTTTATCCGCCCTCCTCGCCGCCGCCTCCGCCATTGCGCAAACCCGGCCCGCCGCTGACGACGCCACCCTGCCTCCGCCTCCCGAAACAAAAGCCTCCATCGCGACCCCGGCCATCAATCCAAGCCTCCCCACGCTCTTTATCGCGGGCGACTCCACCGCCGCGCAAGGCGCGCCCGGCGCCATCGGCTGGGGCCGCATGCTGCCCGCGTTTTTCGACGCCGAAAAAATCAACGTCGTCAATCGCGCCCGCGGCGGACGCTCCTCGCGAACCTTCATCACCGAAGGCCTCTGGCAGGAAATCCTCAATCAAACCAAACCCGGCGACATCATCCTCATCCAATTCGGCCATAACGACGCCGGAAACATCAACGACGACAGCCGCGCCCGTGGCTCCATCAAGGGCCTCGGCGACGAAACCGAGCTTATCGACAACCAGGTCACCAAAAAATTCGAGGTCGTGCGCAGCTACGGCTGGTATCTCCGTAAAATGATCGCCGACGCCCGCGCCCACGGAGCCACGCCCATCCTCCTCTCCCTTACCGTGCGGAACGAATGGCCCGGCGGCAAACCCGAGCGTCAAAACGGACGCTGGAGCGAGTGGGCCGCCGAAACCGCCCGCGTCCAAAAAACCGCCTTTATCGACCTCACCGGCATCATCGCCGCCCGCTACGAAAAACTCGGCAGGGAAAAAGTCGCCGCCTTCTTCCCGAAAGACCACACGCACACCAACGAAGCCGGAGCCGGGCTGAACGCCGAGTGCGTGATTCACGGACTCAACCGACTCCCTCAAAATCCGCTCGCCTCCTGCTATTCCGCCAAAGGCAAAGCCGTAAAATAAAAAACCGGCGTGTATCAACGCCGGTTTTTATAAAATGCATATTATATACAATAAGGCTTTAACGCGGGCGTTTTTTATTCGCCGGTATCATCACTCTGGAGCCTTCTGATATTCTCCAGAATGGAAATCACCTCCGGTTTTTCGACAGCATAATAAAGTGTGCGGATCTGAGTTACTGTCAGATGTTCGCGCATGATAAGCTCGCCGAGCAAGCGGACTGCCTCCTTTTCCGACGCCCTGTATTGGGCGATCCGTTCATGGGCTTCGCTCGCGCTTTCCGCCTGGGTGAGGTTGATCCCGCTGATTGCCTCCAGCCATAGGAGGGCGATGCTTTTCGTCTCTGGGGAATTGGTGTTGTAGCCCATCTTCGCCATGAGCTCGGCGATCGTCTTGAATTTCACCGGCCTGCCGCTTTCGACATTGATGACAGTGTTCCTGTGGCATCCGACCAACTTCGCGAGGCCATCGTGGGTAAGCCCCTTGGATTCTCTGATGTTCCTGAAAAGCTGTGTATAGTTCATGTGATTCAAATGTTCGGTTGTTGAGCTGCCCTTAACTGTGTCAATGCAGCGGATATTGGGACAATACAACACAAACCATGATTATTGATAGTATAAAATACGAAATTATTACACAGCACCCGGCATCTTTTACTAATTTTTCCGTTATTGAACACATTTTGGATGGCTGGTCGGCCGGAAGTGGAGTCATTTCCGCGCCCCGGAGGCCGCCCGTGCGAAACTCGCGGCACGGCGGCCCCGTCTCGGGCTTCACTGCGCAACCGTCCGCCTCCACCCGACCATGCGCCCCGTTTCAGCATCGGGAAGGGAAAAGCCCCAAAAACGCTTCCGCGCCCGCGCAAAGCCACCCGGTAAAAGGTTCAAAATTAATTCCAGATTTTATCTCAGATTTTGGTTTCCCGGGGGAACAAAGTGTGCATCTTTGCCATCGTATCCTCACACGATGAAAAACCAAAATGTTCCCTCATCGGCCAGCGACAATCGCATGATTGTTCGCGGAGTTCACCTAGATCTAACCGACGCGCTAAGGGCTTTCATTGAAAGCAAATGTGAAAGGCTCTTCAGGCACCACGCTCGAATAATTCGAATACGCGTCGATTTGGAATACGACAAACTGCGCAAAGGGAAACCGCGATTTCTCGCCAAGGGGCACATCGAAATCAGCGGTCCCGACATGGTCGTCACGATGGAAAGCGACGACGCTTACAAAGCCATTGACATGATGTCGCAGAAACTCGACCGCCTCCTGCGCGTGCGCGCCAGCGCCATGAAGAAAAAGAGACTGCATCCGCACGCCGTGGAGCTCGCCACCGAACTGCCCAAGGTGGCGGCCTCTGCGCCTGCCTGAGGCAAGCCCAACCGTCCCTCACAAAGAAGCCGTTCCCCCAAGGGAGCGGCTTTTTGTTTCTCCGGGAGACGCGGACGGGCGATTTCCGACTTGGATTTGCCCCGGCGGATCGACAACGTGAGCCAAAACATCATGAAAATCTGTTGTATTGGAGCTGGATATGTTGGCGGGCCGACCATGGCCATGATCGCGCTCAAGGCGCCGGACATCCGGGTGACTGTCGTGGACATGAACGCCTCGCGCATCGCCGCCTGGAATTCCGACAGCCTCCCGATCTACGAACCGGGTCTCGACGGAATCGTGAAACAATGCCGCGGCCGCAATCTGTTTTTCTCGACCGATGTGACCGCCGGAATCCGCGATGCCGACATCATTTTTGTCTCCGTCAACACACCCACAAAAACCTACGGCGTGGGCGCCGGCCGCGCCGCGGATCTGCGCTTCATCGAATCCGTCGCCCGCACGATCGCCGAGGTCGCGGAAGGCTCGAAAATCATCGTCGAAAAGTCCACCATCCCCGTCAAAACCGCCGAGACGATCAAAACGATCCTCGCCGCAAACTCGAAAGGCTTGGAATTCTCGGTGCTCTCGAATCCCGAGTTCCTTGCGGAAGGCACCGCCGTCAACGATCTGCTCAACCCCGACCGCGTGCTCATCGGCGGCGAACACACGCCCCAAGGCGAACGCGCCGTGCGGACGCTCGCCGATATTTATGCGCGCTGGGTGCCGCGCGAACGCATCATCACCACGAATCTCTGGTCGTCCGAGCTCTCAAAACTCGTGGCCAACGCCTTCCTCGCGCAACGCATCTCGTCCATCAATTCCATCTCCGCGCTCTGCGAAGCCACCGGCGCCGACGTTGACGAAGTCGCGCACGCCATAGGGTGCGATTCGCGCATCGGCCCGAAGTTCCTCAAGGCCTCCGTCGGCTTCGGCGGCTCGTGTTTTCAGAAGGACATTTTGAACCTCGTTTACCTGTGCGAAAAATTCGGCCTCCCCGAAGTCGCCTCGTACTGGGAACATGTCGTGCGCATGAACGATTACCAGAAAACGCGTTTTGCGCAGCGCATTGTGTCCGCCCTCTTCAACACCGCCGCCGACAAGCGCATCGCCGTGCTCGGTTTCGCCTTCAAGAAAGACACCAACGACACGCGCGAATCCGCCGCGATCCACGTCTGCCGCGAACTGCTCGCGGAGCAAGGCAACATCGCCGTTTACGATCCGAAGGTTCCCGCGGGCGAAATCATTTCGGAAGTGCTTGGCAAAAACGCCCCCGCCAATCCGCGCCTGAGCGTGGCAAAAACCGCCGCCGAAGCCTGCCAAGGCGCGCACGCCGTCGCCATCCTGACCGAATGGGACGAGTTCAAGACGCTCGACTTCAAAAAAATCCACGACGGCATGATCAAACCCGCGTTGATTTTCGACGGACGCAACATCCTCGACCTCGCAAAACTCAAGGCGATGGGTTTCCGCGTGCATGGCATAGGCCGCACGCTGGAGTAAAAATCACAAAAAAAACGCGTGCAGGAAAACGCACGCGTTTTTCAAACCTCCGTCTCAGCGCATGTGCGCCTCGATGAACCAGAGCGATTTGTCGAGCGCCCGTGAAACGCCCGTCAGCAAATCCGCCGTGTCGGCATCGCCCGCGGCGGCGGCCTCGTCGGTCCTGGCGCGCACGGATTTCGCGCTCACCGCATACTGCGCGGCGAGGGCCTTGGCGAACGCAAGCGGATCGCTTTCCACGGTCTTCTCGGAAACCTCGAACTCCGAAAGTCCGGAACCCTTCGCAGCCATGCGCACCGTTCCCCGGGCGAAGCCGCCGAGCTGCACGATGCGTTCCGCAATGTCGTCGATCGGCTCCTCGACCATGTCCGCAACTTCGTCGAAGAGCTTGTGCAATGTGAAGAAATACGGGCCGCGCACGTTCCAGTGAGCCTGCTTGGTTTGCGAATAAAGATCGCTTACGTCGGCAAGCGTCTGGTTGAGCACATCGATGGAGATGGCGCGTGTTTTGGAGGGAAGATCGTTCATTGTCGTTGTTTTTGTTGTTTGTTTTTTCATGGGCAAAACGTATTGCGGCAAATACAGACTGCATTTGGGCCAAAGGCAATCCTTGACGCACTCACACGCTGGCGGGACGTCCGTTGTCCTTCGGTCCAAAACCGAGGATGATCTTGGCGGCGCGCTTCGCCCATTCGTCCGGCTTTTGATTCGAAGCGGCGTCATCCGGCCAGCACTGGCGAAGCATGTCCGTGTCGATCACGCCCGGATTGAGCGGGATGGCCGCCATGCCATCGGGCAGTTCCTCCGCAAGCGCGCGCGTGAGGCCTTCGATCGCCCATTTCGACGCGCAATACGGCGCGACCTCCGGCGATACCGACCTGCCCCACCCCGAACTTAAATTCACGATCACGCCTCGCCCCGCCTTCACCATGTCCGGCACGAACGCGCGGATGACATTCGCCACGCCTTTCACATTGATGTCCATCACACGGGAAAAATCCTCCGGCTGTATTTTCCAGAGCGGCGCGAGTGTGTTCATCACACCCGCGTTGTTGATGAGCAAATCGGGCGCGCCGTGAATGCCGGTCACGCGCTCCGCCCAGAGATCGACCTTCACCGGGGCCGCGACATCCACAACGGAAAAATCATGCGGCGCGGCATGGGCAAAACGCAGGTCGAAAATTCCCTCCGCCCCGCGCCCGCAGCCGATGACCGTGTGCCCGCCGCGAATGAATTCCTCCGCCAGCGCCCGCCCCAAGCCGCGCGTGACACCCGTGATGACGATTTTTTTGGAAGTGCTCATGCCGGGGAATTTCATGCCCCGGATTTGAAACCTCAAATCCTAAATTCCAAACTCGCGGCATGAGCGGCGAGCTGCGGAAAAAACACCGCAAAATCCTTTGCGAACTCCGCCCGCGCGCCCTCGAAAACCGGCATCGCAATCGACAGATCGACCGGACGCCGCAAACGCACGCCCATGCGTTGCAGGGCGAGCCTGATTTTCCCCGCATCGTGATACGAGGCCAGCCAGTCGTGCTCGCGCATGAGGCGCAGGCGCGTCCGCGCGGTTTCGGGCAGCTCGTGTTCGTGCGCCTCGATGTCGCCATATATCCGCCGTGCAAAATCAGGCAGCGCGACGCCGGGCGAATACTCGGCCCAGTTTTGCGCGAGGAGGTGGTCGTAAAACATGTCGGTCAGCACGCCGCCCATGTGCCGCAATTCCGGCACGCCGGCAAACCGCGCGATGCTGCGATGCACGACCGGATGCGAATCCGTGAAGTCGTCAATCGCATGATGGCACGCCGCGCCGCGTCCGTACTCGGGCGCAAGCGCCGCGATGGTTTGCGGTCCGACGATATCCGGCAGCACATTCCCGATGCGAAAACGCGGCGACGGCTCCGAAAGCAAAAAGTGCGCAAGCCAGTTCATGCCCTCCGGTTCAAACGACCCCCTTCCCGGCGCCTCCATGCCGGTAGCGAATGACGGTCACCTCTTCCAAGGTGACAAGGCCGCCGTCCATCATGCCGTCCAGCGCAGGCAGGAAGGCGTTGATTTTCGCCTTTTCGTCCACGATTTCGACGATGACCGGCAGATCGCCCGACAGGCGGAGAATCTTGGCCGTGTGAAGGCGGCTGGTTGCGCCAAAACCCATCGGACTGCGTATCACCGTCGCGCCGGCTAGCCCGCTCTCGCGGGCCTTGAGCACGATGGCCTCGTAAAGCGGGCGGCCGTCGTGCCGGTCGGATTCACCGATAAAAATGCGCAGGAGTGTGGAATCAACAGGCAGGTGCATGATCAGGTTCCTTTCAAAGAATTGAACCATGCGGCGCAGAGATGTCCGAACCACACGGCAAGAAAACAGAGTGTGAAGGTGCCGATGGCGTTGCCTCCGGCCCGAAACCATTCGCCATCCTGGACAAGCGTCAGCGTTTGCAGGCTGAACGACGAATACGTCGTGTAGCCGCCGAGGATGCCGGTCATCACAAAGTGGCGCATTGTCCCGCCAACCAGCAGGCGTCCGTCGGGCGCGGTCAGGGTTGCAAAAAAACCGATGACGAACGAGCCGGAAATATTCACGAGCAACGTGCCCCACGGAAATGTCTCGCCGAAGCGATGCGCGATCAGGCCGGAGAGCGCGAATCGCGCCATTCCGCCTATGCCGCTGCCGAGTGCTATCCAGAGATATTGAGCCATGATTTTCCTACGTGCGTTGATTCGCGGTAGGAATCATCAGCACCGGCTTTCGCCGGGCGGTTTTCCCATCCTCCGTGGACGGGACGGCAGGAATCCATTGCCGTTGCGCCAACCCTGAATCACACCGGTTTGTTTTCAAGAACAAAGGATTTCGCCCTCCCCCGCTTCAATCGCGCGAGCCTCGCAATCACGACGCCAGAATGCCGTCGATCTGCGCGATCTCCGCATCGCTGAAGGCCGTGTTTTTTAATGCGCCGAGATTGTCGTCGATTTGTTTCGTCTTGCTCGCGCCGATCAGCGCGGTCGTCACGGCCGGCTGGCGCAGCACCCACGCGAGCGCGAATTGCGCGAGCGACTGGCCGCGGGCTTTCGCCATTTCGTTGAGCGCGCGGAGCTGAACGAGCTTCGCATCCGTGATGTGCTCCGGTTTCAAAAAACGCGGATCGTGCCCCGCGCGCGAGTCGGCGGGAATGCCGTTCAGGTAGCGATCCGTGAGCAGGCCTTGCGCGAGCGGGCAGAACGGGATGCAGCCGATCCCCTCCTTCGCGAGCACGTCAAGCAGGCCGCGCTCCGGCGTGCGTTCATACATGTGATAGCGCGGCTGATGAATGAGGCACGGCGTGCCGAGCCCGCGCAAAATCTCCGCGGCCTTCGTAGTCTGCTCGGGATTGTAATTCGAGAGGCCCGCGTAGAGCGCCTTGCCGCTGCGCACCGAGTAGGCGAGCGCGCCCATTGTTTCCTCAAGCGGCGTCTCCGGATCGAAGCGGTGCGAATAAAAAATATCCACGTAATCGAGCCCGAGGCGGCGCAGGCTTTGGTCGAGCGAGGCGAGCACGTATTTGCGCGACCCCCATTCGCCGTAAGGCCCGCCCCACATGAGATAACCGGCCTTCGTCGAAATGATAAGTTCGTCGCGATGCGCGGCGAGATCCTCGCGCAGAATGCGCCCGAAATTGATCTCCGCGCTGCCGGGCGGCGGCCCGTAGTTGTTGGCGATGTCGAAATGCGTGATGCCCCGGTCGAACGCGTGCAGGATGAGCGTGCGCGCGTTTTCAAACAGGACATTGTCGCCAAAATTATGCCAGAGGCCGAGCGAGAGGCGCGGCAGTTTCAGTCCGCTGCGCCCGCAGCGTTTGTAGAGCGAGGGATCGGAGTAGCGCGAAGAATCGGGAATGTAGGTCATGGTGGATTGGTGACAAAAAAGAGTTTGCGAAATCTCACGCGCCGCCAAGCGCCTTGTGAAGTGTTTCGAGTTCGCTCCGCAAACGCGCGACCTCGGTCTCAAGCGCGGCAAGCCGTTGCTCGACTTCCGGAGGAAGCGTTTGGGTGACGGTCACGGGCGCGGCGGCAACGGCATCCGCGATAGGTTCGCCCGTGAGGAGTTGCGCCCAGCGCGCCTCTTTTTGCCCGCGTTGCGGCGGCAGTTTGCGCGTGAGCGGCTCGGCAAGGACGGACATGTCGGCGAGCACCTGCTCGACCTCCGACGCGCTCGCGGGCATCGCCGCCATGCGCTCGCCGCGCGTGCGAAGCTCCGCCGTAGTTTGCGAGCCGCGCAAGAGCAGCTCGGCCAGCAGAACGCGCGCGACCGGTTCGAGCGGATACACGGCGTCGAGCGTGTGCCTGAATTTCGCGACGCGCGCCTCGGCTCCGGCGAAGTGCGTGACGAGGCGCTTCTGCCGCAAGCCGTCGAGCGCGTGCTCGACGTCCTCGTGCGTGGCGCTGATGACCGGGTCCCGGTTGCTGCGCTGGTTGGCGGCGTTGACGAGCGCGTTGAGCGTGAGCGGATACACGTCGGGCGTCGTCAGCTCCTTCTCGATGAGGCACCCGAGCACCCGGGCTTCGAGCGGGGAAAGAAACGCGGAGGCTTCGGGAACGTCGTTGGTCATGCGCGCAAGCATCGACGCGCCCATGACCCGGCGCAAGTGCGTTGCTCAAAAAACAAGCCGCACGCCAAGCGTCACGTCACATCCCGGGAGCGGCGCGATGTCCTTGAGGAACGAAACATGGTTGCGCGCCTCCTGGTCGGCGAGATTCGTGCCGCGAACAAAGAGCTCGCACTCGACGCCCCTGCCGGACGCAACGCGCCATTCCACGTGCGCGCCGAGCAGGCCGTAGCCGGCGGTCGGCGTTTCGCCGGGCGCGAGATTGCGGGCGCGCGCGACTGTCTGCACGCCGAGGCCGGCGGAAAGCGCGGGGCTGTGATATTCGAGCGCCAGGCCTGCGCGGTTTGGCGTGATGCGCGGAAGCGATTCGCGCGCCGTGCGATCCTCGGCGCGTACGGTGTCAGCCGTGAATTCGAGATCGAGCGAGTGCGATTTTGATTCGTGCAGGTGCAAGACCAATTCGAGCTCGGCGCCATAAAAAAGTGCGTCGCGTTGCGTGTAGGCGTATTCGGGCATGTCGTCGCGAATCGCGCCGGTCGCCTGCTCAAAAATAAACCCTTCGAAGCGGTTCGCAAAAACGGCCAGCGCGCCGGTGACGCGACCGCGTTTGCGCCGCAGTCCGATGTCGATGCCGAGCGATTTTTCATGGGCGAGATTAGGATCTCCGATCTCGTAGGCATTTGTGCCGGCATGCGGACCGTCCGCAAAAAGCTCCTGCGCGCCGGGCGCGCGTTCCGAGCGGGCAAACGAGGCGCCGAGCGTCCATGTCTTGGCGTGGTCGAGCGCGAGCACCGCGCCGAGCGAGGCGCTCCACACGCTGTCGTTGCGGCGCGCGCCTCCGGTCGAGATTTTCTGCTCCCCGGCGCGCGCGCCGAATTGCAAAGTGAGCGGCTGGAGCGGCAGTTCCTCGAAGAGAAACACGGCGGTATTCTGCGTGAGCGAAGGCGGAACAAACGCCTCCTCGCCGAATGCGGAAAAATCGCTGCGCGTGTATTGAAAGCCCCACGCGCCGTCGAAGCGGCCGGCAAGTTTTTCGTGCAGGAGCTCAAGGCGGCCCTCGAATCCTTTGTTTTTGAAAACGGTGCCTGTTTCAGCACCCTCAAACTCGGTGTGTTTGTAATCGGCGGCGGCAAGTTTTGCACGCGCGCCGCTGAAAATGCCAAAGGGCCGCGCCAGCTCCCCGGCAAAATCATAGCTGCGCTCAACCAGCCTGATGGTCACGTCGTGCCCGTGCTCATGTTCATGTTCGTGTTCGTGCTCGTGTTCGTGTTCGTGTTCGTGTTCGTGCTCATCGTGGTGCGTGTGGCCGGCGACGCCGTATTCCGTTTCAAAGCGCCGCGCGGAAATGCCCGCGTATCCCTGATTGGATACAAACGAAAAACCCCCGCTGTAAGCCGTCGTGCTCACGGCGCTGTTTTCCAGCGTGCCGCCGCCGGGCAGGCGCATGTCATCCGCATCGCGGCGCAGGCCCTCGGCGTGCCACGCGAGCGACGAAGCGAGCGCGCCGTCGAACGCGGCGACGCCCGTCCATTCGCCCGCAGCGGTGCCATGACGGCCCTCGACGCGTCCGGTGATCGCCGAGGCGGGCATCGCGTCGGGAATGCGCGCATCCATGACGTTGACGATGCCGCCGACGGCATTGCTGCCGTAAAGGAGCGTGGCCGGGCCGCGCACAACCTCGATGCGGCGCGCGAGGAGCGGTTCGATGGCGACGGCATGGTCGGGACTGGCGACAGAGGCGTCGATTACGCCGGCGCCGTTGTTGAGCACGCGCACGCGATCGCCGCCGAGCCCGCGAATCACGGGACGGCTTGCGCCCGGACCGAACCAGGTCGATGCGATGCCGGGCTGCCCGTCGAGCGTGGCGCCGAGCGAGGATTGCCGGGCGATCAGGAGATTTTGCCCGGCGAGGACATTGGTGGCGGAGGCAAGCTCCGCCTGGTCGCGTGAAAACGGAGACGCGGTGACGATGTAGTTTTCCATGCGGACGGGTTCGTCCGCGTGATTTTGCGCGCTGGCCGTGGCGAGCGCGGAGAGCGAAATTGAAAGAATGAGTGTGGAACGGGAAAGAGTTGAAAAGTGTGTGTACATAGTGAGTGCGGGTTGAATGATGCGGTTTCCGGATACGCCCAAGCGATGCGCAGACGTGTCAAAGCACGCCGCGTTTTTCATCACACGGGCAAAACTACGCCAGCGACGGCGGCCCGCACTGCAAGGGCAGCAAATGCCTGGGACTTGCAATATGAAACACGCCGGTCGGCGCAGGGTAATCCTCGCGCCATCCGATCATCGCCGCCGGCGCGGCCGCAACCGCTGGCGCAAACGTGACGCCCTGCGCGAGGAAAACAATGGCGCACTCGTGGTCGTCATGATCGGCGTCGTCGTGCAGGTGTTTGTGCGCAACGGGCGCGGCGGCGAGCAATGCGAGTGTCAGCACGAGCGCGGCCAGCCCCGCCGCGACAAGGCGGCGGAAAAACGGGAGCGTGACTCGTGGGTGCGTGCGCATGGAGGCGTTGACGAGCATCCATGATGCCAAAGTCGTCAAGCGCCGCCGCGACACGGGGATGATTTCCGCGTGTCTTCCAAAAAATTTCTTTGGATTGCGCCCGTCCCGCCGCCCTTGCAGGCTCTCGCCTTTTCCATTTTCCAATCATGAGAATCCGCGCCTTCAAAGGTCTTGTTCCGAAACCCGAGCTCGCAGCCGAAGTGGCTTGCGTGCCCTACGATGTCGTCAACACGGCGGAGGCCGCCGCGCTTGCCGACGGCAAACCGCACAGTCTGCTGCGTGTTGACCGCGCCGAGATCGCATTCCCGGCGGGCACCGACATTTACAGCGACCCGATTTACGCAAAGGCGCTCGAAATGTTTCAAAAGCTCCAGCGTGACGGCGCGCTCGTCCGCGAAACCGAGCCGTGCATCTACGTTTACCAGCAGCAAATGGGCGCGCACACACAGCGCGGCATCGTGACGCTCATGCATGTCGATGATTACGACGCGGAGCTGATCAAGAAGCACGAGAAGACGCGCAAGGACAAGGAGGACGACCGCACGCGCCTCATCGACACGATCAGCGCCAACACCGGCCCGGTGTTCCTCACCTATCGCGACGCGCCCGCCGTCACCGCGCTCGTCAATGCGAAGACCGCCGAAAAACCGCTCCACGATTTCACCGCGCCCGACGGCATCCGCCACACGTTCTGGCGCGTCGCCGGCGGCGCCGAGTGGATCTCGGCGTTTGGCGCCGTGCCCGTCACGTATATCGCCGACGGCCACCACCGCGTCGCGTCCGCCGCGCGCGTCGCCCGCCTTCGCCGCTCGCGCAACCCGAAACACAACGGCGCCGAGGACTACAACTGGTTCCTCTCCGTGCTCTTCCCCGCGAGCGAGCTGAAAATCCTTCCCTACAACCGCATCGTCGCCGACCTGAACGGACGCACGCCCGAGGCGTTTCTCGCCGAGGTGAAAACCGTGTTCGGCCTTGAGGAAAACGCGAACCCGTCGCCCGACGCGATTGGCCGCGTGAGCATGTATCTCGGTGGAAAATGGCATGGCCTGCGCTGCCCCGCCGACCCGAAGGCCGGCCCCGTTGACCGTCTCGACGTCAGCGTGCTGCAAAACCGCCTCCTCGCGCCCATCCTCGGCATCGACGATCCGCGCACGAGCAAGCGCATCGACTTCGTCGGCGGCATCCGCGGCACGGCGGAATTGACCAGGCGCGTTGACCGCGACGGCGGCGTGGCATTTTCGATGTATCCGGTGACAATCGGGCAGCTCATGGACATCGCCGACGCCGGCGAAATCATGCCGCCGAAGAGCACATGGTTTGAGCCGAAACTGCGCTCGGGCCTCGCCATCCACACCTTTTGAAAAGCCTGAAGACCTTCAGGCTTTTTCACCAATGCGGTTTCAACCACCCGCTAAAACAAAATTGAACATGAACAATAATTCACCTGATGCCGCCGCGGGCGGCTCTTCATCGGCGCGTTTTGCGCTGCCCGTCCTGAGCATGGCGGGCGTTGTGCTGCTCTCAAACATCCTCGTCCAATACCCGATCAACGACTGGCTGACCTACGGCGCGTTTTCGTACCCGCTCACCTATTTCGTGACCGACGTGTGCAATCGCTGGGCCGGCCCCGCCCTCGCCCGCCGCGTCGCATGGGCGGGCTTCGTGACCGGCGTCGTGCTGTCGTTTGTGTTTCAAATCGAATGGCGCGTCGCGCTGGCGTCGGGCACGGCGTTCATCGTGTCGCAACTGCTCGACATCGCAGTGTTCAACCAGCTCCGCAAAAAAACGTGGTGGAAAGCGCCGCTGTGGGGCTCAAGCGCGGCGTCGGTGATCGACACGGCGATTTTCTTCTCGGTGGCTTTCGCGGGGGTCGAAGGCGTGAACTGGGTGCAACTCGGCGCGGGCGACCTCGCCGTGAAACTCGCGATGGCGATCGTCCTCCTCGCGCCGTTTCGCGTGATGATCGGCTGGCTGGGCCTCATGCCAAAAAATAAGAAGCGCTGATCTCCTTATTTGCGCCGCTGGCGCACGGCCTCGAAAAGCGTGATGATCGTGGCCATCGCGACATTGAGCGAATCGGCCTGCCCGGCCATCGGGATGCGCACGCACGCGTCGCTTTCGCCCAGCCAGAAATCGCTCAGGCCGTATTGCTCGCTGCCCATCACGATCGCGAGCGGACCGCGCAAATCCGCATCGTAATGCAGTTCCTGCGCCGACGGCGTCGTGGCCACCGCGCGGATGCCGCGACCGCGCAGCCACGCGCGCACGGGCTGGCTTTCGGCGATCACCACGGGCACGGAAAAAAGCACGCCCGTCGATGAGCGGACGACGTTGGGATTAAAAATATCCGTCACCGGATCGCACACGATCACCGCGTCGATGCCCGCGGCGTCGGCGCTGCGCAAAATCGTGCCGAGGTTGCCGGGTTTTTCGATTGCCTCGACGACGAGCAGGAACGGTGCGGCCTTGCCCGACAAAAGCGGTTCGAGCGTGTCGAGAGTATTGTGCCACTGCGGCGCGACGGCGAGCAGGCCGTCGGGGCGTTCGCGATAGGCGACTTTTGCAAACGCGTCCTTCGAAAGTTCGACAATCTGCGCGCCCGCCGCGCGCGCCTCGGCGATGAGCGCGGGCTCGTTTTCACCCAAAAACCACTCGCGGGAAAAATACAGCTCCGCGAGTTTCAGGTTTTTTTCGAGCGCGCGGCGAATCTGCCGGTAACCCTCGACGAGGAACACGCCCGCCTCGTCGCGCGAACGCCGGTCGCGCAGGCGCACGAGTTGTTTGATGCGCGGGTTTTGCAGGCTGGTGATGCGTTCGGCGGCGTTCATTGGACGAGGTGCAGAGGAGACGTTTCCGCGCGCCTCGCGTCAATGTCGCATTAAACCCGTTCGCATCGGTGGCCCAGCAGGCGCGCCGGCAGGAGCAGCAGCGATTCGAGCAACGCCAGCACCGCTTTCAGGCACACCGCAAAAATCCGGAACGGAATCGAAAGCAGCCACAAAATCGGAATGAGAGGAAGCGCGAGCAAAGCCAGCGGCCAGCAAACCGCCCAGAGAATGCACCACAGAAGAAGAGTCAGGATGAGTTTCATGATTTTATTTTTTAACCGCGAATGGACGCGAATGAATGCGAATTTTCGGACCGCATTTTCATTCCGCATTCCGCACTCCGCATTCCCCATTTCAGATGAGTGACTGCCCTTTCGGCGCGCGAACAACGACCGTGCCTGCGATTTTGTCGTGCCAGGACTGGCGCTCGTCATCGAAGGCGACCCAGATGAAACCGAGACCGGCGGGCAGGATTGAGAGGAAGCCGCCGAGGGCGCGCACAATCGATGTGCTCCAGTCAACGGGCCGCCCGTCGAGCCGCACGATTCTCAAGCCGCACACGATGCCGCCGATGGTCGTGCCGCGCAACGCCCACATGACGATGCAATATGCGGCAAACAACGGCACCGTCAGCGCCCCCAAGCGACAGATGCCGGCTATGATCCAGATCATGACGAAATCGATCAGCAGCGAACCGAAACGCACCCAGAATCCGGCGCGGGCAAGTTGCACGAGCGCGAGGGGCATGGTTGAAGCAGCCGTCTCCGGGGAAATGTTTTCGACAGGCGGAGGGGACGCCGCGGCCCTTTTGGCGGCGAGCGCCGCGCGTTCCTCGCGCCTGCGGCGCAGCGCGACGATGATCGCATACACCACCATGCCCGTGCCGATGAACTTGAAAATCCACCAGAGCAGCAGGCCCGCAAACGGCACCGCATACAGCAGCGCGACCAGCACGCCGCCGAGCAAGACGGCGGGCAAAGGATGCGTCATGCCCATCGGCAGCGTGGCGCGGCGGCCGATCCACGCGAAAAACGCGGTCTTCGCAAAAACCGCGAGCACGATGACCGCGAGTGGAAAGATCACCGCGCCGATAACCGTCACCGAGAACACAATCCCAAGGACCGGCTTGATGATCGCCGTCAGCAGCGCGGCCAGCATCACATAGCCGGGATGCAATTCCAGCGTCTCCGCGCACTTCACGATTTGTTTCGGGAAAACAAGCGAGACAAAAAGATAAAGCGCGAGGAAAAGGGCTGCGACGCCCCACGCCCAGCCGGAGCCGGGGGCAAAGGCGAGCAGGCGCCCCTTCGCGAGCGCGCTGGTGATCCATGCGTTGAAGCCGCCGAGATTCTTGAAGATTTTAAGCTCAACAATCTTGCCGCCGATGACCGCCGCGTCGTCGCGCTTGATGCCCCCGCCGAGCGCGACGACCCCGCCGTCCACTTTCGCATCGGGCCCGAGTTCAACGCCGCCGCCCACCGCGACGACCTGGCCGGTCACATGGCTGTTCACAGAAACATTGCCAATAACGGCGACTGCTTCGCGCGCGCCGCCGTTGATTGTGGTGGAGCCCACGATGGAGACGGCTTCGTCGATCTTGGTGTTGGCCGTGACCGAGCCGAGGATCGCGACCGCCTCGCGCGCCTCGCCGTCGATGAACACGTTGCCGACAATCGCGACCGCCTCTGAAACGCGCTTTCCGGCGGGCACGCGGGCGTCGGAGAAAAATGTGACGAGTTCATCGCCGCCCTTTATCGATGAGCGGACGCGGACCTTGGATTTTTTAGGCGGCGCAGGTTTTTCGGGCTCAGCCGGCGCCTCCGGCGTCGCGGGGGCGACTTCGTTCGAGGATATCGTTGCGGATTCCGGCGCGGGAACAGGCGGTTGCGCCTCTTCCTGCGCGAGAAGCGTGACAAGGGAAAAAGCACCCAGGGCGCCCAGCAGGGCGGTGATGCGGCGTAATGTTTTCATGATATAAATGCGATGCGTGATGCGGGGGATGTGGTTGTTGTTCGTTTTCCTGAAATTCATCGCGCCTTCCAAAGGTAGCGATAGGCGGCGGCGCCGAAGCCGAAGAGCGTGGCGTAACACGCGGCGACGCCCGCGGCGGCAAGCGTCCAGACGTGGAGTGGAATGCCGGCAAGATGGTAGGCGCAAAACCCGGCGGCCATGTTCCAGTAACCTCGCACGATCATGAGCAGGCTGCCTGCCGAAAGCTGCGCGGGGACAATGTTGAGCACGCGCGCAAGACCCAGAATCATCGCGGCGGCAATCGCCGCGGTGACAATCAAAAACACGGCGCGCGCGGCAAGCGGCCAGCGCGCAAACGGCTGGCTCCACCAAGGCAGCGCGGAGCGGCGGGCGATCTCGGCAAACACGCGCGATTCGAGCGCGGCGGGCGCGACGCGATCGGGCTGCGCGCGAAGGACGCGGTGGATGTCGCGGGCGAGCCGCTCATGCACGTCGGGCGGGTTGCCTTGGGGCGCGGGAGTTTCGCGATGGGTGGCGTGCGGGTCGTTGTTGTTCATTTTAAGATCGTGCTTGCGGGATTTTTGGCGAGTTCGCGGGCGAGCGCCGCGCGCCCGCGGAGGATGTCGATTTTCACCTTGGAGAGCGAGACGCGGAGTTTTTTCGCTATCTCGTCGTAGGGCATGTCTTCGTAGTGGAAAAGAACGAGCGGCACACGCTGGTGCCCGGGAAGGCTGGCGAGCGCATTTTCCACCCAGGCGCGACGGTCGGCGCCGTCCATGTCGTCGAAAAACGTGTCGGGCGCGGCCCACTCGACGGCGGGCGCGTCGTCAGCTGAATCGCCGTCGTCGTGATTACGGGTGAACTCCGAGAAAAAGCGCCAGCGTTTGCGATAGCGCTGGAGGTGGTTGAGCGAAAGGTTGGTGGCGACGGTGCGCAGCCAGCCGGGCGCGGCGGGCTCGTCGCGAAGGGCGTCGAAATGCTCGTAGGCTTTGAGGAAAACCTCCTGCGCAATATCCTCGGCTTGCGCGTCGTTGGCGGTCAGGCGCGCGGCAGTGGAAAAAACCATGTTTTGGTATTTGCGCATGAAAATGGAAAAGTCTGCTTCCCCGGACGCGGTCATGTGCGGCTGTGCATCCGCTGGCGCGGGCGGCGTCGAAGGTTGGGCTGGCTTTTGCGGTTCATTGTTCATGCCAAGAACACAGGCAGGCAGGCGAAAGTTGCAGATGTTTTTTAATTTGTTCTGTTACTCATGATTGGAAATCCCAAATCCCAAGCTCCAAATCCCAAATAAATCACAAATCACAAAACCCAAATTACAAAGGGGCGAGGCTTTGCCCCGTCGAAAATGGGCTGGCGGACCCTGCAACTCGAACTGGCAGGCTGGAAGCCTGCGCTACGGCGCTGGCGCGGTTGCTGTCACCCGCTCTTGCGCGTCAAAACACCCCAAAGGCCTTTTGCAATTTGTGATTTGGATTTTGTGATTTATTTGGGATTAGGAAATTGGGATTTGGGATTTACCGCGCCGCACGGCGCGGTTGGCGCGCGGTCACAGCGGCACCTGTTCGACGATCTCCAAATTGTAGCCTTCGAGGCCGACGACTTTGCGCGGGTTGTTCGTAAGGAGACGGATTCTTTGCAAGCCGAGCGCGGAAAGGATTTGCGCGCCGATGCCATAGTCGCGAAACCCCATGGGAGCGGGCGCTTCACCGGGGTTCGCGCCGAGACGCCGGATGCTGCCCGCGCCATGATCGCCCGGCTCCATGTAGAGGACGACGCCGCAGCCCTCGCGCGCGACCGCGGCGAGCGAACCGGTGAGCATCCGAAAATCATCCATGCCGCGCGCGCGGAAAACATCGCTGAGCAGATTTTCGCTTTGCACGCGCACGAGCGTCGGCCCGGGCCCGGGTTTTCCCGCCACGAAGGCCAGATGCTGGCGGTGATCGAGCTTGTTGCGGAAAACGTGCAGCGTGAACTCGCCAAACTCCGACGCGAACGGCTTCGCGCACACTTCCTCGACGAGCTGCTCGCGCTTGTGCCGGTATTCGATGAGCGACGAGATCGAGATGAGTTTCAGGCCGAACTGGTTCTTGAATTCGATGAGCTCGGGCAGGCGCGCCATGGTGCCGTCCTTGTTCATGATTTCGCAAATGGCGGCGGCGGGGCGCAGGCCGGCGAGCGCCACGAGGTCGATGGCAGCCTCGGTGTGCCCGGCGCGCTCGAGCACGCCCCCGGAACGCGCGGTGAGCGGAAAAATGTGGCCGGGTTGCACCAATTCGTCGGCTCGCGTGTTCGGATCGCCCAAGAGTTTGATTGTGCGCGCGCGGTCAAAGGCGCTGATGCCCGTCGTGATGCCCTCGGCTGCGTCAACCGACACGGTGAACGCGGTTTTGTGCGATTCGCGGTTTTGCTGCACCATGGGATTGATGCCGAGACGCTTCAGGTGCGACTCGGTCATGGGCACGCAGATGAGGCCGCCCGCATGGCGGATCATCATGTTGATGAGTTCGGGCGTGGCTTTTTCCGCGGCGATGGTGAGATCGCCCTCGTTTTCGCGTCCCTCGTCGTCGGTGACGATGACCATTTTGCCATCAGCAATATCCTGAATGGCGGCTTCAACGGGATCAAAGGCGGCGTGCGATGTGGAATTGGCGGACATGAGGGCGCAAGATTCTGCACTGAAACGCAGGCTGTCAACGCGCCAGCTTTTCGGATGCATTGCGCATCCGCGAAGCCGGAAATCCGCATCGTTATTTACAAATGCGATCATTGCGCACGGACAAGGAGCGCTTTTAATGCAGGCAAACAAACCCTTAAAAAACCATGACAAAGATATCCTTCGCGCACGTGCTCGCGCTCGTTTTTGGCTGCGCGGCAATCCACGCCGCAAATGTCGAGCCGGGCCAGAATTCGCTGGAAGCAAAGGAACCCCTTGAAATCAAAGTAACAAAAAATGCCGACGGAACGGTCATCGGCAATCCATACCTCAGCCCCGTAAGCCTGTTTTTGCCATCAAAAGGCTACGAGATAGACAATAATGCCAGAGGCGCCGGACGTGGAAGTCCCCGTTATTTCATAGGCAGAGACAAGGAGGTCGGACTGACCATGTCCGGATGGTTCGAACCTTCATATAAGTTCAAATATAGAAATGCGAAAGATCTGTGGCGGAGCGAAAGACCCCGGAAAGCCAAAAACATCGAATATATGAAGATCAACGATTGGGATGTGATGTTTTACGATTTGGAGCTGCCGACAAAGATAAAGGATGACACCGTCTCAATGGTGACATTGAAAGCCAATTTATTGCGGGCCAGCACCTGGATTGACTTGCATTTGTCCGGCGTAGGCATTGGTGCCGAACGCACCGGCATGCGCAAAAAGCTCACTGACTACATCAAGGCCATACGGGTGGATGTCGGCAAAGCGATGGGCTTTCAAGTGGAAGTCAGCAACAAGGGCGCATCAATAATATCACCAGATGAAAACCCCGGCCGTTTATTTATAAAATCAAGATCCTTATCGGTAACCAAGGCCGACACGCCATCAAAGCCCGGTTTTTTCACTCTCCACGACCGCAATGATAATATAAGAATAATCGCATGGCTCCGGCCCTTATCCGATTATCATTATACGAGCCCGGCCATGCTATGGGACGAGACCAAGGCTTCCTTGACAAAACACCAGGTGCCCATCGTCGGTGACTTTGAATATGAGCAAATGCAAGGCTGGGATGTCATGCTTTATGACGTAAAGAAAGACAAGCAGGGAGAATACGACCTGAATATGCGCGCCAGCCGCATCATCGATGGAATATGGTTTGATGTCCATCTGACGGCATTCGACCAAAAGGCGTATCCGCTCA
The DNA here is from genome assembly GCA_029974595.1 of Ereboglobus sp. Lineage (GTDB taxonomy): Bacteria > Verrucomicrobiota > Verrucomicrobiia > Opitutales > Opitutaceae > Ereboglobus. Next base: position 39,187 of record JARKRC010000067.1, read on the forward strand.
TGAGAACAAAACTTTCGAGGTATATGAAAAACATCGTCGCCACGGGAGGACAGGCCGGGAATTAATTGTTCGCGCCAGAGGAAACACATTTGCAAAGCGGCCCGAGCCGCATTCAATCCATTCACATTATGATAATTGGAATCCCCAGGGAAATAAAGAATGGCGAAACCCGTGTTTCGATGACGCCTGCGCTCGCCGCGCGGTGCATCCATCTCGGCGCCACCGTGCTCGTCCAAAAGGGAGCCGGGCTCACCGCCGGGTTCACCGATACCGAATACGCTGCCGCCGGCGCGCAGGTTATGCCCACCGCGCGCTCGGTCTGGAAAAATGCAGAAATGATTGTAAAGGTGAAGGAGCCGCTCGAATCCGAATACGCGCTCCTGCAAAACGGACAAGCGCTCTTCACGTATCTGCACCTCGCCGCCGTGCCCGAGCTCGCCAAGGTTCTTCTCAGGAAAAATGTGCTCGGCATCGCCTACGAAACGGTCGAGGCGCAGGACGGCACCCTGCCCCTCCTCAAGCCGATGTCGCAGATCGCCGGACGCCTTTCGATCCAGATCGGCGCGTATTTCTTGCAAAGCCAGAACGGCGGATCGGGCGTGCTGCTCGGCGGCGTGCCCGGCGTGGGACAAGGCTCGGTCGCAATCATCGGCGCAGGCAACTCCGGCGCGCACGCATGCCGCATCGCCTCCGGCATGGGCGCGCACGTCACCATCCTCGATCTCGACACGCGCAAACTCGACATGATCGACGACGTGTATCGCGGCGCGGTCACCACGCTCGTGGCGAATCCCGCGAACATCGAGGCGGCGGTCGCAAACGCGGATCTTGTCGTCGGCGCGGTATTGATCCCGGGCGCGAAGGCTCCCGTCGTCGTGAGCAGAAAAATGGTGCAAAACATGCGCCCCGGCAGCGTGCTCGTGGACATCGCCATCGACCAGGGCGGTTGCATCGAAACGATCCATCCCACATCGCACGAATCGCCGATCTACAGGCAGCACGGCGTCATTCATTACGCCGTGCCAAACATGCCGGCGATGGTCGGCCGCACGTCGACAATCGCGCTCACGCAGGCGACGGAGCAGTTTGTGGTGCGTTTCATCGAAAAAGGCATAAAACTCGCCATTGAGGAAACGCGCGGCATCGCCAAGGGCGTGAATACGCGCGACGGGAAAATCGTGAACATGACCGTCGCAAAGGCTCTGGGATATGTGCAGTGATAAAACAGCGAAAGACAGAAACAAACATCCGGGCCGCTTCTGCTTTGTTAAAAGAATGCGCCATTTGTCGATGGTTTTCGGAATTGCTGCCGTCGGCATCGCCGCCGCCATGCTGGTTTCATTGCAGGTGGTCGAGAAAAGCTCGGCGGCCCTTGTCGCGAATGACGCCGCCGCGATTCCACACAGGAAAGTCGGACTGGTCCTTGGCTGCGCGCCCCTGCGGAGCAACGGCGAACCCAACCTGTATTTCCGCAACCGCATCGCCGCGGCCGCGGAGCTGTTCAAGGCGGGCAAAGTTGATTATCTGCTGGTCAGCGGCGACAATCATGCAGTCGATTACGACGAGCCAACCGCGATGAAAAACGCCCTCGTGGCGAGCGGCGTCCCGGAAGACCGCATCGTGCTGGACTGCGCGGGATTCAGCACGCTCGACTCCGTCGTTCGCGCAAAGAAGGTTTTCGGTCTGCCGGAACTGTGCATCATTACGCAACGCGATCACGCCATGCGCGCCCTCTATATCGCCAGGGAAAACGGAATCGATGCCATCGCGTTTGCCGCGACGGATGTGATGACGCTCCGCGGCGGATTGCGCACAAAAATCCGGGAATCGTTTGCGAGGGTGAGCACGCTGCTCGACGTGCATGTAACCGGCCGCAAGCCGCGTTTTCTCGGACCGGAGATCGTGATTGGCGGTTGAGTTTTGCGGACTTGTTTTGGATCCTTCGCATTTCATTTTTCGTTTCATGCAACGCCTCCACTCCCTCTTTCCCGAAGTCACGCCGGCGCAGTGGTCGCTCCTTGAGCGCATGGCGGCGCTGCATCGCGAATGGAATGCCAGGATCAATCTCGTTTCGCGCAAGGACATCGACAACCTCGAATGGCACCACTACGCGCCTTGCGTCGCGGCAGTGAAATTCTTGCGGCTCATGAACGGCGCGACCGTCCTCGATGTCGGCACGGGCGGCGGTTTTCCCGGATTGATCCTCGCGGCGCTTTATCCTCATGCGCGTTTTACGCTCGTCGACTCGGTTGGCAAAAAAATCACCGTCGTCGCCGACATCGCGCAACGCCTCGGCCTCCGCAATGTCGAGGCGCGCAATGTGCGCGTCGAGACGCTGCGGCGAGAATACGATTTCGTCACGGGCCGCGCGGTCGCCTCGCTGCCCGCATTCATCCAGCTCATCCGCGACCGCGTGCGCGCGGGTCAAAAAAGCTCGCCCGGCAACGGCGTGATCTACTGGAAAGGCGGGAGCCTTGCCGACGAGGAAACCGCCCTCGGCATCGCGCCCTCGCGCGTGCTGTCGCTTGCCGAAACGCTTCCCGACGGCGAAAACTATTTCCACGAAAAATACATCGTGCACTACCGCCAGCAGGATCTGGCGCGGGCGAAGCCTCCGGTGGAGGAAGAGTGAGCGGAGAAGGGTGAAGAATGAAAGGTGAAGGGTGAAAAAGGGGCCGGGCGAGTGGCATGGGCAGCTTGCCGGTGTGAGGAAATCCCAAATCCCAATTTCCAAACTCCAAACAAATCACAAAGCCCAACCTGAAAATTCCAAACCAAACCACACGTGCCACCCAAACCGCCCAAACACACGGGCGAGTCGCCCGTGCCACCCAATCCGTTTCGGCATCTGCGTTTATCTGCGTCCATCTGCGGTTAAAAACCTTTCCGCCCTCTTCGCGCTTTTTGGGCCTTTTTGCGGCCATGCTTGGGTTTTCTCTCTTCACACTTCACCTTTCACACTTCCCCACACGGGCCGGCAGCCCGTGCCACCCAAACCGTGCCTTTCGATCCATCGCGCAAGTTTTTTGTCCCGGCCGACAAACCCGCTTGCATTGCGCTGCGATTGGCATTGATAACGTGCGTTTGATTTTCTGTTTCACGATTTTTTCGCCACGATCTTCCCGCCGTCCCGCACCGACCTTTCTCCGCCGTTTCCACGTTCGATGAACAAACCGTCTATCCTGATGCGCCTGTTTCCGGCATCAGGCCTCAAAATCCTGAATTGGGGCCTCGCTGCATGGACTGCGGTTGTGCTCGTGTTTCTCTACCTGCCCATACTCGTGCTGATCGTCTATTCGTTCAACGATACGACAAAAAAGACGATCTCGTGGGAGGGCTTCACGTTCAGGTGGTATGTCGATCTGGTGAACAATTCCACGATGATCAGCGCGCTGAAAAACTCGCTCATCATCGCCAGCATCACCACGGTCGCGTCGGTCATCATCGGCACCGTCGGCGCATGGCTCCTGCATCGCTACCAATACCGTTTTTCCAAGCTGATCCAGACGCTCGTCTGCATCCCGATGATCATGCCCGAAATCATCATGGGCATCAGCCTGCTGATCTTTTTCATCGTGCTGCACATGGAGCTCGGCTTCGTCACCGTGATCATAGCGCACATCACCTTCTGTTTTCCGTTCGTGCTCGTCGCGGTGCAGGCCCGGCTGCACGGGCTGGATCCGGCGCTTGAGGAAGCCGCGCTCGATCTCGGCGCGCGCCCGTTGCAGGCCTTCTGGCTCGTCATCGTCCCCTGCCTGCGTCCCGCCATCGTCTCCGGAGCGCTGATGGCCTTCACACTTTCGCTCGACGAAATCATCGTCACCTTCTTCACCACCGGCCCCGGCACGCGCACCCTGCCCATCGAAATCTACGGGAAGGCCCGTGTCGGGCTCGATTACACGCTCAACGCCCTCTCGACCGTCTTCTTCCTGGGCACGATCGCCTTCGTCCTCTTCTCCGAATATCTCCGCAAACTCAGCGCCCGCAAATAGCCGCGCTCCCCTCTTTTCCCACCACCCACAACCATGAAAAAATCCAGCATCATCGCCATGCTCACAGCCCTGGGCGCCCTCGCCTCCGGGCTTTTCCCCGGCGCGCTCTGCGCCGCCGAACCGAACAAGGAACTCAACCTGTTCGCCTGGTCCGAATACATCCCGCAATCCGTCATCGACAACTTTTCCAAGGAAACCGGCATCAAGGTCAATTACGAGACCTTCGGCAGCGGCGAGGAAATGCTCCAGAAAGTCATCACCGGCGGCACCAGGTATGACGTCGTGCAGCCCTGCGACTACATCGCCGAGGGCATGATCAAGGCCAAGCTCCTCCTGCCGCTCGACTACTCGAAGCTCCCCAACTTCTCCAACATCGCGCCCGAATATACAAAATTCGCCTACGACCCGCAGCAGAAGTTCACCCTGCCCTTCATGATCAGCACCGTCGGCATCGTCTATAATTCCGACAAGATCAAGGAGGACATCAAGGGCTACAAGGACATCTTTCAGCCGAAATACAAGGGCCGCATCGTCGTCGTTGACGACGGACGCGAGATGGTTTCCTGGGCGTTCAACTGCCTCAACATCGACATCAACGCCATCAACAAGGTCAACATCCGCAAGGCCAAGGCGCTCATGTCCGGATGGATGAAACTCATCAAGGTTTACGACTCCGACAGCCCGAAAACCTCGCTCCTCAACGGCGACGTTGACATCGGCGTGGTCTGGGGCGGGGAAGCCGCCCGTCTCTGGCGCGACAACAAAAAGTTCAAATACGTGCTCCCCTCGGAAGGCGCGCACATGTTCGTGGACGTCTGGGCGATCCCCAACAACGCCCGCAACGTCGAGGCCGCGCACAAATTCCTCGACTACATCATGCGCGCCGAGGTCGCCGCCGAAGTCTCGCGCGCCTTCCCTTACCTCAACCCGAATGTCGCCGCGCAAAAACTCCTCACCAAGGAAGAGCTCGAAAATCCCGCCAGCTATCCGAAAATCGACATCAAGAGCCTCGGCATCTTCCGCGACGTCCCCGGCTCCGGCGCTCTCACCGACGAAGTCTACACCGACCTGAAAAACGCCAGCGGACACTAAACCTGCGCTGCACCTGCGCCTGCGCGCCCAAGCGCGCGCAGGAAATCCCAAATTCCAATCTCCAAACTCCAAATAAATCACAAATCACAATGACCAAATCCCAAAAGGCAGACCTCTGCGCGAGAGTCCTCGCAACGCTGCGTCACCGCGGCCGCGCCAGCGCCGTAGCGCAGGCTTCCAGCCTGCCGGGTCGGGTGGCACGGGCGGCCCGCCCGTGTCCGACGAGGCAAAGCCTCGCCCCTTTGTAATTTGGATTTTGTAATTTGTGATTTATTTGGAGTTTGGAAATTGGGATTTGGAATTTAACAACCTTTCCGCCTCCCGCTTCAGCCCCACCCTCGCCATCCTCTCCGCTCCGTTCTCCACGAGATGCAATCCGCCGCCACGACGACCACAGACCTCCCCGCAACCGCGACCAACCACGCCAGACGCCCGAAACTCTTCGGCTGGCTGCTTATCGCGCCCATGGTGCTCTGGCTCGCGCTTTTTGTCGTCGCCCCGCTCATCATCCTCCTCGTTTACAGCTTTTGCCAGCGCGACGATCTCGGGCGCATCGTTTACGAATTCACCTGGGAAAACTACGCACGCATTTTCGATTTCGAAGACCCCATTTATCTGCGCATTCTCTGGCGCTCCGTCCTCTACGCAGGCATCACCACCGCGTTCTGCATCGCCATCGGCTACCCCGTCGCCTGGTTCATCGCCCGCCAGCGGGAAACCACCCGCAACCGGCTCCTCATGCTCGTCATGGTTCCCTTTTGGACGAGCTTCCTCATACGCACCTACGCGTGGATCACCATCCTCAGCCAGAACGGACTTCTCAACGGCCTCCTCGAAGCCGCCAAGATCATCCCCCAGCCGCTGGAAATGATGTATACGCCCTTCGCCGTCGTGATCGGGCTCCTGTATGCGTATCTGCCCTTCATGATCCTGCCGATCTACGGCAGCGCGGAAAAAGTGGACAACTCCCTCGTTGACGCCGCGCACGACCTCGGGGCCGGCCCCTTCCGCGCATTCTCCGATGTCATCATTCCCCTCACCTGGCCCGGCATCTCCGCCGGCATCCTCCTCGTGTTCGTGCCTGCGATCGGCATGTTCGCAGTCACCGACCTGATGGGCGGCGGACGCCAGCCCATGATCGGCAATGTCATCCAGAACCAGTTTCTAAAGGCGCGCAACTGGCCCTTCGGCGCGGCGCTCGGCATCATTTTCACGCTCCTCTTCGTCATCGCCTACGTCTTCGTGCAATACCGCGCCGCAAAACGCAGCCAGAACGAATAGCCGCGCCTCATCCCGCCCGCAAAAAATTTTGCAAACGCGCATAATTTTCATCGCATTTTCCCGGACGATATTCTTTTTCGTCACAACAAAACTTCCTTAACACAGCGCACGCACAGAAATGCAGGCTAACCCGCAGCACGAAACCCACGCACAGCCGCCTTACGATCCCGGCTCGCCGCGCATGACCGAATCCAAAGCCGCATCATGATCCAGATCAACGGAGTCACGAAACGCTTCGGAAACTTCACTGCGGTCAACGACGTGACCCTTGAGGTGCGCACGGGGGAATTCCTCACCCTCCTCGGGCCTTCCGGCTGCGGCAAGACGACACTCCTGCGAATGCTCTCCGGCTTTGAGCATCCGACCGAAGGCTCCATTTTCATAGACAGCGAAGACGTCACCGACCTCGCGCCCTACCGCCGCAACGTCAACCAGGTCTTCCAATCCTACGCGCTCTTCCCCCACATGACCGTGCGCGACAACATCGGCTTCGGGCTGCGCATGCAAAAAGTCGATGACGCCGAGGCCCGCACCCGCATCAGCGACGTCGTCAAGCTCGTCGCGCTCGAAGGTTTCGAGGAACGCTACCCGCACCAGCTCTCCGGAGGCCAGCGCCAGCGCGTCGCCCTCGCCCGCGCCATCGTCCCCCGCCCCACCGTCCTCCTTCTCGACGAGCCGCTCTCCGCCCTCGACGCCAAGCTCCGCGTGCAAATGCAATTCGAGCTCAAGCGCCTCCAAAAACACCTCGGCATCACCTTCGTCTTCGTCACGCACGACCAGGAGGAGGCGCTCACCATGAGCGACCGCATCGCCGTCTTCAACAAAGGCCGCCTCGAACAACTCGGCACCGCGGACGAAATCTACCACCACCCCAAGACCGCCTTTGTCGCCGACTTCATCGGCGAGGCCAACCTCCTCGACGCCGAAATGATCTCGCGCAACGGCGTCACCGGGCGCGTCCGCGTCGAAGGCGGCCTCGAACTCACCATCGGCCTCAGCCAATGGCCCGCCGAAATAACGCGCGCCATCGTCACCGTGCGCCCCGAGAAAGTTTTCATCAGCAAGCATCCCATCGACGCCGAAAACGTCTTCGAGGCGCACATCACCGAGGAAGTTTTCCAAGGCGCCATCGACCGCCTCGGCATCCAGTGCGTGTCCGGCACGACGCAACTCACCGCGCTCGTCGCCAACGAAAGCTCGCTCCAGGAAGCCTTCCATCAGGGCGACCGCATCTGGTGCGGCCTCCACGCGGACGACCTCGTCGTCGTGCGCAGGGAGGAGTGACTCCGCGCGACGACGCGATCCGCCGCGCAGCCGGCCCTCCGATAATCCGGCGCAGACCCGGGAAAGCCTTGCCTTTCTCGCGCACATTCATTTTTCAGCCAAACCCGTGCCATACGACGAACTCCAGATCACGCTCCAAACGATCTTCGGCTACCCCGAATTTCGCCCCTTGCAGCGCGAAATCATCGAGGCGTCGCTCGCGGGCCGCGACGTGTTTGCCCTGCTTCCCACAGGCGGCGGCAAATCCATGTGCTACCAGCTTCCCGCGCTTCATCGCAACGGACTGACCGTCGTCGTCTCGCCCCTCATCGCCCTGATGAAAGACCAGGTTGACCAGCTCCAGGCGGCGGGCGTCGCAGCGACCTTTCTCAATTCCTCCCTGGGCGAACGCGAAGCGCGCTCGCGCCTCGCCGGCTTGCACCGCCACGAATGGCGGCTGCTCTACGTCTCCCCCGAGCGCCTCATGCTCGACAGTTGGGCCGAAAACCTCCGCGCATGGAACGTCGCCGCGCTCGCCATCGACGAGGCGCATTGCGTCTCCGAGTGGGGCCATGATTTCCGCCCTGAATACCGCCAGCTCTCCCAGCTCCGCGAGCTCCTCCCCGACATCCCCGTCATGGCGCTCACCGCGACCGCCACCGAACGCGTCCGCGCCGACATCGTAAAACACCTCAAACTCCGCGACCCGCAAATCTACGTCGCCAGCTTCAACCGCCCCAACCTCACCTACCGCGTTTCGCCCAAGGACGGCCCCCTCGGCCAGATCATCGACTTCGTGAAAAAGCGCGAAGACGAAAGCGGCATCATCTATTGCGCCACACGCGCCACCGCCGAGCGCGTCGCCGAATCGCTCTCCGGCCGCGGCTACTCCGCGCGCCCCTATCACGCCGGCCTCGCCAACAAGGAACGCGCCGAAAACCAGGAACTCTTTCTCCGCGACGAAACCAAGATCATCTGCGCCACCATCGCCTTTGGCATGGGCATCAACAAGCCCAACGTCCGCTGGGTCATCCACTACGACCTGCCCAAAAACATCGAGGGCTATTATCAGGAAACCGGACGCGCCGGGCGCGACGGCCTGCCCTCCGACTGCCTGCTCCTCTTCAGCGGAGGCGACGCCGCCAAGCAGACGCACTTCATCGACGAGATCACCGACGAGCACGAGCGCAACGTCGCCCGCACGCAGCTCCGCCTCATGCTCCACTACGCCGAGCATGCCGCCTGCCGCCGCCGCGAACTCCTCGGCTACTTCGGCGAAACTTTCCCGATCGACAACTGCGGCGCGTGCGACAACTGCCTCGAACCGCGCGAAACCTATGACGGCACCATCCACGCGCAAAAATTCCTCTCCTGCGTCTATCGCGTGCGCCAGGCGAGCCGCTTCGGCGTCGGCCTGAATCACATCGTCGAAGTCCTCACCGGGGCCGACACGGACAAAATCCGCCGCTGGGGCCACGACAAAGTCAGCACCTACGGCATCGGCGCGGACATGTCGCGCCCCCAATGGGCCGCCGTCGGACGCGAACTCATGCGCATGGGATTTCTCACCCAAGCCGAGGGCGAATTCCCCACGCTCGAACTCACGCACGAAGGCATCGAACTCCTGCGCTCACGCCGGCAGGTGATGCTCACCAAACCCATCGTGCTCCCGAAGGTGAAAAAAATCATCCTGCGCGAAGGCGACATCGCGTGCGACGAAATCCTCTTCGCCCGGCTGCGCGAACTGCGCAAAAAACTCGCCGACGAAAAACGCGTCCCCGCCTACGTCATCTTCGGTGACAAGACCCTCCGCGAACTCGCCCGCCTCTATCCGGCAACGGAACAACAACTCATCGGCATCTTCGGCATGGGCGATAAAAAACGGACCGAATTCGGAAGGCCATTTCTCGAAGCGATTTCGGAGTTCCTCCAGACGAATCCGAAAATGAATTTCCAGTAAGACGCAAATATCCCCATTACCCCGCCCTCCCGTTTCCCCTTTCCTTTTTCCCCCTTTCCCATTCACACTTCTCGTATGAAAACACGTCAGGAAATCATCGAAAACTGGCTGCCCCGCTACACCGGCGTGCCTCTCAATGAATTTGGCGATTACATTCTGCTGACCAATTTTCAGCGCTACGTGCAGCTCTTTGCCGAGTGGCACGGCGTCCCCGTGTGCGGCCTCGACAAGCCCATGTCCAGCGCGACCGCCGGACGCATCACAATCATCAACTTCGGCATGGGCAGCGCCACGGCGGCCACCGTCATGGACCTGCTCGGCGCCATCAAGCCCAAGGCCGTGCTCTTTCTGGGCAAATGCGGCGGCGTGAAACACCGCGCCGAAGTCGGCGAATTCATCATCCCCATTGCCGCCGTTCGTGGCGAAGGCACAAGCAACGATTACTTCCCGCCCGAAGTTCCGGCCCTGCCCGCCTTCGCGCTGCAAAAAGCCATTTCGACCACCATCCGCGACTACGCCCGGGACTACTGGACAGGCACCGTTTACACCACCAACCGCCGCGTCTGGGAGCACGACGACGATTTTAAGAAATACCTCCAAAAAATCCGCGTCATGTGCGTGGACATGGAGACCGCCACCATTTTCACCGTGGGCTTCTACAATGACATTCCCACCGGCGCGCTCCTCCTCGTAAGCGACCAGCCCATGACGCCCGAAGGCGTGAAAACCACCGAAAGCGATTCGCGCGTCGATGTGGATTACGTCGAGACGCACATTAAAATAGGCATCGATTCGCTAAAACAGCTCATCAACAAAGGCCTCACGGTAAAACACCTGAAATTCTAAAACGCAGCTACACTTTTGCACATCTGTGAAAACCATCGCGCTTCTTGTTTGCTCAAATATATTCATGACGCTTGCCTGGTATGGGCATCTCAAATTCAAGTTTCTCGAAGGAAAACACGTTTTCGCCGTCATTCTTGTATCATGGGGCATCGCCTTTTTTGAATACTGTCTGATGGTTCCCGCCAACCGCGCCGGCTACATGACCGGCACGTTCAGCGGATACCAATTGAAAATAATACAGGAAGTCATTACACTCGCCGTCTTCGTGGTGTTCGCATGGCTCGTCCTCGGCGAAAAACTGCGCTGGAATTACGCCGTCAGCTTCGGCTTGATTTTACTCGCTGTATACTTCGCGACGGCATTCAAACCCGGCACGGAATAATGCAATCCGACGCCAAAACACGCTCGCACCTCGGACGAAATAAATCTTCCGTTATCACTTGACGTTATGAAAATAATGTAAATACAGTTCACATGTTTTCACCCGAACACCAAAACAACATGAAACCCTACAGTAAAAAAACAATATTCGCGCTCATCATGAGTTTGCTGGTAACAAGTTCATCTCTTCTGGCCCAAGTCGCCCCGCCCTCCCCGGCTTCCGTTGCGCCGAATTATAACGCCGGAAATGAAACTTCCATCATAATGCCAAAAGCGAGAAGCAATCTGTTTTTGGATGTCGGCTTCCAGTATCTGAAGACTGACCTGAAAACCAGCTTCGGGGACACGAGGAATTATAATTTTTATGGGATCAACCTCGCTTTCGGCTGGCGCATCAATGCCAACAATAAAATCCAAATCGATATCGCCGGCCTCGGCTCTTATAAAGATTACGGAAACGGAAATGAAGAAACACTCGCTGCCGTTCCCGAGCTGTTCACTTATAGCTACTGCATTCCACTCGGAAGCAACGGGCGATGGGAGCTCAGGCTCTCCCCATCCATAGGTTTCAGCTATATCTTTGCGCGAGATGATTATTCCGGTTACTATGGAAGCGGCTGGCAAACCGACAGTGACATAAGCTTCGCCTATGGTGCAGGCGTCGGAGTCACCTGTCACGTCTCTAAACGCGTTTACTTGGATTTGAGTTATCGCTATCTGCGAGTCACCGGCCCTAGTCTTTTCGACAGAAACTATGAGGACATGGACACCAGCGCATTCACCCTCGCTTGCGGCTGGAAGTTCTAATTTTTTGCATTTTTTCACGTATTCCAAAGCCTCGGCAGAAATGTCGGGGCTTTTTTGCATCCCCAATCCGCCCGCGTTTCCATCCGAAAGTGCAAAAAGGCGCATTCTTCATTTGCCACCGTCCGTCCCCTCGCCCACCCTCCGCAAATCGTTTTCTCTTTTCTCAAACACCAACGCAAAAAACACACCACCATGTCCAAAGCCGCACCCGCAAAAACCGCAGCCGCAACACCCGCCAAGGCCGACGCCATCGACGCCGCCACCCGCAAAAACCTCGACCTCGCCGTCTCCTCCATCACCAAGCAATTCGGCGAAGGCTCCATCATGCGCCTCGGTGACGCGCAAAAGATGAAAGTCGAAACCCTCTCCACCGGCTCCATCGCCATCGACCTCGCCCTCGGCGTCGGCGGACTTCCCCGCGGCCGCATCATCGAAATTTACGGCCCCGAGTCCTCCGGGAAAACCACCTTCTGCTTGAGCGCCATCGCCGAAGCCCAGAAACGCGGCGGCCTCGCCGCCTTCATCGACGTCGAGCACGCCCTCGACCCGAAATACGCCAAGGTTGTCGGAGTGAACCTCGACGATCTCCTCGTCTCCCAGCCCGATTCCGGCGAGGACGCGCTCAACATCATGGAGACCCTCATCCGCTCCAACGCCATCGACATCATCATCCTCGACTCCGTCGCCGCCCTCACCACCCGCGCCGAACTCGACGGGCAGATGGGCGACGCCACCGTCGGCGCGCAAGCCCGCCTCATGAGCCAGGCCATGCGCCGCCTCACCGCCGTCGTCAGCAAAACCCAATGCGTGTGCATCTTCACGAATCAAATTCGCGAAAAAATCGGCGTCATGTTCGGCAATCCCGAAACCACCTCCGGCGGCCGCGCGCTGAAATTCTTTTCATCCATCCGCATCGACATCCGCCGCAAGGACCAGATCAAAACCCCCGACGGCAAAGTCGTCGGCAACCGCACCAAAATCAAGGTCGTCAAAAACAAAGTCGCGCCCCCCTTCACCGAATGCGAGTTCGACATCATGTATGACGAAGGCATTTCGCGCACCGCCTCGATCCTCGACCTCGGCATCGAGCACAAGATCCTCGATAAAAAAGGCGCGTGGATCGCCTACCAGGGCGAGCTGATCGGCCAGGGCCGTGACGCCGCCAAAGCCACTCTCCGCGAAAAACCCGAACTCGCCGAAAAAATCATCACCGCCGTCATGGAAAAAGTGACCGTCACCGGCGGCACGACCATCGGCGAGGCGGGCGAAGATGCCGACAAGGAATAATTCCGGCACCATCTCCGCCGCGCGCTGTCCATCGGCAGCGCGCTTTTTGTAGCGCAGGTTTCCAACCTGTCCGATTGCAGGCTTCAATGCCTGCAATCCATTCCAAAAAAATGACGATCTTCTCCCGTATCCTTCTTCTCGCCTTTCTCTTCCCTGCGCTCGCTTTATCACAAACCACCGGCGACGCGCCATCGCAGCCTCCGGTGAAAAAATCCCGCTCCCAAAAAAACGCTCCATCGGTCAAAGTTGACGCCGCCACTGTCGCTGACGGCGACTCCGCCCCGGTGCTCATCTCCACCACCGGAGGTCGAGGCGCGGGCAATGACCATCAAAAATGGCCCAATTTCGCCGCTCTCCAAAAGGCTGCCGATGAGCAAAATCCCGACGCGCTCTATGAGCTCGGCCAGCGTTATCTGGAAGGGACGCCCGACACGCCCAAAAACATCACCCGCGCCCTCCTCAACATGGAAGACGCCGCGCGCCGCGGCCAGCGCGCCGCGCATTTCCGCCTCGGCAAACTCTACGCCGACGGCGTCGAAACACCGCGCGACTACGCCAAGGCTCTTGCGCATTACAAAGCCGCCGCCCTCGCCGGCGACCCGATCGCGCAGCACAACCTCGGCGCGATGATCTCCACCGGACGCGGCGTGAAACGCGACTACGCCGAAGGCCTCGCCTGGTTCATCCTCGCCGCCCGCAAAAACTCCGAGGCCGCCGAAAGCGAAAAGAAACTCCGCGATTTCCTCGCCAAACAACCCGCCACAATCGCCGCCGGGGAAAAGCGCGCCGCCGAACTCGACATCGAGCTCGTGCGGCAGTCCGCCCCCAAGCCCGCCGCTCCCAAACCCGATCCCCTGAAAGTCGAAGTTGCGCCAATCACGCCGCCCCCGTTCCAGCCCATGCCAATCGTGCCGCTGGGAAACTGACGCGCGTCGCGTTCAATAATAAATTATCATTATAATTAAAAACACCTTACCCCATATTGCCGCACAAAGGGCCATAAATCGCCTTGTGGCGGCGCAAGTCGCGGCTCATTGGAAATCATAAAAGAAGACACTTCCATATTCACAATGCAGCTGAACCAAGAAATGCAATCACAAGGACAATGGCTGTTTCGCTGGCGGAGCTATCTGCCCCTGCTGTTCCTCGTCCTCTTCATTCCCGCGCTTCAGGGATTTCATTATCCCTTCGGCAGCCATTTCGCCGATCTTGCGTGGGAGAGCCTTTGCCTCCTCACCGGGCTGCTCGGCCTGACCATCCGGTGCCTCGTCATCGGCTACGCGCCCAAACGCACATCAGGGCGCAACACGAAAGGACAGGTTGCGGAGACACTGAACACAAAGGGCATGTATTCGCTGGTGCGCAATCCGCTCTATCTCGGCAATTTTTTCATGTGGGCCGCGCCGGTTCTTTTCCTTCATGCGTGGTGGCTCGTCGTGATTTATGTCCTGGTGTTCATCCTGTGCTACGAGCGGATCATCATCACCGAGGAAACATTCCTGTTTCAAAAATTCGGCGGCGAGTATGCGCGCTGGGCGGCAAACACGCCGGCCATCTTCCCAAGGCATCTGCGCTGGGAGAATCCCGACCTGCCGTTCTCATGGAGAAACGTGATTCGCCGCGAATATCACGGCTTGTTCGGTTTGATAGCCGCTTTGACGGCGGTCGAAATCATTGGCGATTTGTTTGTGGAGCGTGCCTTCATATTGGATCCTTTCTGGGTGGTGATTTTTCTGTCCGGCATGATTTTTTATTTTTCGGTTCGTTACCTTGCCAAGCGCACGAATGTCTTGCAGGTTGAAGGGCGCTAAACCCCATGCGCATAGCCGTTATCTCCGACACCCACGACCATTGCCCTTCGCAACTGCCCCCGCTCATCGCCTCCGCAGACGAAATCTGGCACCTTGGCGATGTCACCACTCCTGACGTCGTTCGCGAGCTCGCATACCTCGGCCCGCCGCTGCACATCGTTCGCGGCAATTGCGATTTCGAGCCGTGGCCGTTCAGTCTGCGCCGCGACATTCACGGCGTGCGCTGCCAGCTCGTGCATATTCCGCCCGCCACCCTGCCGCCGCATTACTGCCACCTGCTCCTGCACGGCCACACGCACATCCCCCGCGATGAAACCATCGAGGGCATCCGCTGGCTGAACCCCGGCAGCGTCTCGCTCCCGCGCGGCGGCCATCCGTCGAGTTTCGCATGGCTCACCCTCGCCCCCGGCACGCCGCCCCTCTGGAAAATCGAGCGGCTCGCGCAGCCCGCATAAAGCAAACGCTTGCGATTCACGGGCCGCGCGACAACGCTGCCACCGCACATGAAAACCGAAGTTGTCCAGGTCTCCGTCAAAAACGTCATGCCAACGGCAAATGGCTGCGCCGTGTTTCTCGGAGCCGAGGGCAAGCACTTCGTGATTTACGTCGATCACTTCGTCGGCGGCGTCATGCAAATGGCCATTGACGGGGTGAAAAAGGAACGCCCGCTCACGCACGATCTTATCGGGCACATCCTGCTCGGCCTCGGCGCCGAAATCGATCGCGTGCTCATCAACGACTCCAAGGAAGGCACGTTTTTCGCCCGTCTTCTCCTGCGCATGGAAAACGAGCTCGGCAAAAAAGTGATCGAGATCGACGCCCGCCCCAGCGATTCCATCGTGCTGGCGATCCAGCATTCGCGCCCCATCCTCGTCGCCCGTGCGGTCTTTGACGCCGCGGAGGACATGACCGAATTGCTGACGCATCTCATGGCGCAAAAAGAAGCCGGAGAAACCGGGGACGAGGGGGACGACGACGAGGCGGTTGATGATTTCCTGTCCGGATTATCCGACGAAAGCGAGGAAGACGACGACGAGACGGACGACGATGATGAGGACGGGAAAAAATAACGTTCCTCGCACAAGCCTCCGCCTCCTCGCAGCGAGCGAATGGCTCGTTGCGTTTCTCCTTTCCGCAAATCTCATCTGGACGGCACTGTGCCTCGGCGGCGTGCGCGCCGAAACGATGGTCTGGTCGGGCACGCTCACCTGCGCCATCGCCGCCATCGTCGTGCTCCGCCACATGGTGTTCAAAACCGGCGCCCACCGCGCGCCGGTTTGGCTGCTCCCGTTTTTGCTCTACGCGCTGTTCAGCGCCTGCGCCCTGTCCCCGGTGCGCTGGCTGGCGATTCGCGAGTGGCTGCTCTGGATGCAGCTCTTTCTCGTTTTTGCGATCGTCCTCAACGGCCTGCAATCGCAAGCCCCGCGCCGCCTCGTGCTCGGCACGACGCTGCTCCTCGGCGCGATTGCGCTGGTCTTGTCCGCCTATCAGCTCAACGGGCATGAGGCGTGGCTCATGCTTGGCCGCTCGCAAGCCATTCAATACATCGGGCGCGCAAGCGGTTTTTTCGGCAACCCGAACTCGCTCGCGGCGCTTTATGTGCTGATCATCCCGCCGCTGCTCTCGCTCGCATGGCGCCGCGGGGCGGACGGCGTGCGTCGCGTCGCCTGCGGTTATGTGGCGCTCGCGCTCATGGCCGGTCTCGTGCTCACACTCAGCCGCGGCGGCTGGCTCGCGCTTGCAATCGCGCTCGTCTGCTGGCCGTGGTTTGTCGGTGAATGGCGCTGGAAGCGGCGCGCCCTCGCGAGCGCCGGCGTCCTTGCCGCGGTGGTTCTCGGCGCGCTCACGGTTTGGGCGACCCTGCCCTCCGCGCGCGCGCGAATCGAAAGGCTCGCCGGCGACCACGGGGAAAAATCGCGCGTCATTCTCTGGCAGGCATCGCTAAAAATGACGGCTGGCTCGCCGCTCCTCGGCGTCGGCGCCGGCAGTTTTAATACCGTTTTCGAAAAACACCGTCCCGAGGGTTTTCTCAACAACCCGCAATGGGCGCATAACGATTTTCTGAACATCCTCAGCGACTACGGCATCGTCGGCTTTGCCCTGCTTTTCGGCGGCATCGGCGCAATCGCTTGGAGGAGCCGGCGCAGAGGTTCGCTCCCGCCGAGCCACGCGATCACGGACGACGCGCGCGCCGCAGCCTCCTTCACACGCGCGCTTGGCATCGGCCTGCTCGCCTTCGCCTGCGCAAGCCTCGTGGATTTTCATACACACATCCCCGCGCTCGGAATGATCGCCGCCGTCCACGCGGCGGAATTCCTGAAACGTCGCGAAGTCTCCAACGATGTCCTCCAGCCCGCCGCCGCACCGCGCACGCTTCATTGCATCGCGGCGCTCGCCTGCCTGTCGCTGCTAGCCTGCGTCATTGCAAAAACCGATTCCGCGGAAGCCCTGCGCGTGAACGGGCGCGAACAGATCGACGCGCTTGCCGTCCGCCGCGAAAAGGACGGCGCCGGGCAATTGCAAACGCTCATGCGCTCCGGCGTGCATTTCGCCAAAGCCGTCCGGCGCGATCCCGGCAACGCGCAAGCCTGGGCCGATTGCGCCTACGCGCTCGCCCTGCGCGCCCGCATCGACAAACCCGCCGCCCCCGCGCTCGGACGGGAAGCCGAAAGCGCCGCGCGTCGCGCCATCGAACTCGCGCCGGAGGTTTATGAGTTCTGGCTGCGCCTCGGTGTCGCGCTCGACCTGCAGGCGCGCGCTGCCGAGGCCGGCGAAGCCTTCACGCACGCCCTCCAACTCGCCCCGGCCAGCCCCCTTGCCTGGTATCATCAGGCCTACCACCTCAGCCTCGCACCTGCGACGCGCCATCTTGCGCTCGGCGCCATTGAGATATGCTTGCGCCTTGACCCCGGCCATCGAGACGCAGATATTTTGCGGGAACGCCTGCAATCAAACCGTTGAGCCATCACGCCAGCAACGCATGACGAAATTGTTTTCAAAACTCCTTCTACTCACAGTCCTTGCAGCCGCGCTCGCGGGAACAACACGCGCGCAACAGCCGCCGCAAACGCCGGAGCAGGAAAACGTCGCGCGCATCACGGTCATCCAAGTCACCGGTGAAGTGTATGTGTCCATTGTCGGCGAAACCTACCGTTTCGCCCTGCGCATGGGATCGATAATAAGCGGGGGCCAGATGATCGCCACCGGCCCGAAAGCCAGCGTGATGCTGGCTTTCTCAAACGGCGCCACGGTGACCATAGGTGAAAGCTCGCTCGTGTCGGTGGACGAGTTTCTGCAGACCCCTTTCAGCGAAACCTTCAAGATGTCCGAGGCCGCGAGGGAGCCCAGCAGCTCGCAAACACGGCTCGATCTGGTGCGCGGCGAATTGATTTCGAACGTCAAGAAACTCAACAAGGACGAAGGTTCGAGTTTCGAGATAAAAACTCCGCTCGGCGTCGCGGGCATTCGCGGCACCACGTTCCAGATCGCGTATGTTCCCGGCAGCTTGAAACGCGCGGCCAACGCCGATCCCGCCACCGCAAACTTCGCCATTGTGATGCTGGAAGGCGTTGTCGAGCTGAACGTCCCCAGCCGCCCGCGTCCCATCGTGATTCCGCAAGGCAAGCAGCTCGTCCTCGAAAACATCGACATCACGGACACCACCGGCGCGGCGCTTTCCGAAGAAGCCGAACCCGCCGACGCCCCGGCAGCGACCCAGGCGCTCCTGATGCAGCGCGTGCAAGCGATGATCAACGCGGCTGCCGACGTATCGGTCCCCGGCACACCCGGCGCTCCCGCGCGTCCGTCGGTCAGCGCACCCGAAGCCGGGCCTGCGTCCGAACAAAGCCAGGAAAAAGGAGAGCAAACGCAGAAATCCGCAGATGCCTCGTTCTCGCCCTCTCCCGCCCCGCAGATCCCCACGCCCCGCCTCTCGCCGACGGATGGGACGGGAAAATAATAAAAGCAAAAAGTGGTAGGGCGAAGCCTCCGGCTGAGCCGGGAGCATGTGATATTCGAAAATCGCTTTCGGCTCAGCCGGAGGCTTCGCCCTACCTAAACCAAAATCCGAGTCTCGCTCTCAAGCCGCCCTGCTTTTTTTCTTCGCCAGTTTCTTTTTCACGGCGGCTTTTTTCGCGGGCTTGCGGACGCCGTCATTGAAGAGACGGGCCTGAAGCGCGGTCCAGATTTCCTTTTCGATTTTTTCCTCGCTCTGCGTGCCGTCCACGACGACGAAGCGTCCGGGCATGCCTTTCGCGAGAAGGAGATAGCCGGCGCGCACTTTTTCGTAGAACCCGATGTTTTCGCGCTCCATGCGGTCGGGACGGCCGCCCTTGCGTTTGCTGATGCGCTCGACACTCACCTTCGTCGGCACGTCGATCACAACCGTGATGTCCGGCATCACGGTGCCAACGGCGAAGCGGTTGATCTCGTTGACCGGGCCTTTGCCGAGGTTGCGGGCTATGCCCTGATAGACGGTCGAGGAATCCAGGTAACGGTCGCTCAGCACAATCGCTCCGCGCAGGAGCGCGGGGGCGATCGTCTCGCGCACGATCTGCGCGCGCGCCGCGGCGAAAAGCAGGAGCTCGGTCTCGGCAAACATGCGGTCGCCACCCGAGTTGTGCAGGAGGATCTCGCGCACCTGCTCGCCAATCTTCGTGCCGCCCGGCTCGCGCGTGGTCACGATTTCATGGCCTTGCTCGCGCAGGCGTTTGACGAGGCGGCTGATCTGCGTCGTTTTGCCGCTGCCTTCGGAGCCCTCGAAGGAGATAAGGATGCCGGTGCGTTGTTTGTTCGAAAGTGGTGGCATGGGATGAATCTCGGTTTATGCGCGAAGCATGGAGGATTTATTGCCAGCGTGCGAGGAATGTTTCGAGGTCGGCAAGCGAGGGGCTGTGCGCGCTGCGGACATAGTGGCCCGACGCGCATACGCCGAGGGCGAGGCACGCCCGGGGAGAAAGTCCGAGGAGCTGGCCGGTTGTGAAGCCGGCGTTAAAATGGTCGCCCGCGCCGGTGGTGATGAGCGGTTTTTCGCAATACGGGCCGGGCACCCACCAGTCGCCGTCGGGCGTGGCGCACGCTGCGGATTTGCGCGGATGGACGACGACGCACGAAAGGGAGAGTTTGGCGCGAATTTTGGAGGCCAGGTCGCGAAGCACCGGCTCCTCCTCGCCTTCGCTGACGCCGAGCCCGAGCGCGGCGTAAACCTGCTGCGCCTCCTTGAAATTCAGCCCGAGGGTGACGCGCCCGTATTTCTCAAAACGCGCGATGATCCCGAGCGCGTGGACGAGATCGTGCGAGGAACGTTTTTCGGGATCGGCCAGGTCGAAGAAGAAAATGCGTTCGCGCAAGGGAAGCACGGGAAGGATATTTTTGAGGAGTCCCTCGAACACGCCGGTCATGTTTGGAATCATGGTCCAATTGACGAGCGCGACGAGGTCGGCGGCGTCGAGCTGCTTCGCGAGGCCTTCGACGCCGAGCACGGCGACGAGCTTGTCGTAGGTGATTTCATCGAGCGTGCGCATCTGGCCGAGCATCAGTTTCCCGTCCTCGAACTCGACGGCGGTTGTCGATGCGGGGGCGCAGAGCAGGATGGCTTCGCGCGAGCGCGCGGCCATGTCGGCAAAAACGGGATGCGGGGCACCGCTGCCGATTGCGCCGACGTAGGTGAGCGTCGAGCCGGCGGCGACAAGCGCGTTGCCCATGATGGGGCCGTTGCCGCCGAGTTTTTCCATGCGCGGGTAGAGCTCGATGTTGGTTGATTTGCCGGCGGCGCTGAGCACGCGCTGGCCGAAATCGGTGATGGTGGCGATGGGTGTGAACGCGTCGCCTTGCGCGGTGCGAAGGGCGACGGGCGTCACGATCGTATCGACAAAACCGTCGAGGCCCACAAGGGCGTGCTTGGGTTGTTTTTCGTAGGCGGCGCGTTTCGCGCTCAGTTCATTGCGGGCGTGTTGATGGAAGGACATGGCGGAAAAAATTTGGAGCGGTTCTTATGATTTGTTTCCAGTTTTCAGGTTTTCGGAGCTTCAGACCTTTTTTTCGGAAGCGAGCGGGTGGCGACTTCCTGCTTCGCGCGCTCGAAGTATTGGGCGAAGGGCTGCACGCCCTCGTCGCCGGCGGCGCGGGTGCGCACGCTGACGGCGCCGGCCTCGGCTTCCTTGGCGCCGAGGACGAGCACATGCGGGATTTTTTCGAGCTCGGCGCGGCGGATTTTGGCGCCGAGCTTGTCGCTGTGTTCATCCATCGTGGCGCGGAGACCGGCGGCGCGGAGTTGCGCGAGGAGATTGCGGCCGTAGTCGAAAACCTTGTCGCTGATCGGGACGAGGCGGATTTGCTCGGGCGCGAGCCAGAGCGGGAAATCGCCCGCGAAGTGTTCGATGAGGACGCCGCAGAAGCGCTCCATCGAGCCGAAGGGCGCGCGGTGGATCATCACGGGGCGGTGCGGCTGGTTGTCCGGGCCGATGTAGGAGAGGTCGAAGCGGATGGGCAGGTTGTAATCCACCTGCACGGTGCCGAGCTGCCATTCGCGTCCGATGACGTCCTTGATGACGAAGTCGATTTTCGGGCCGTAGAAGGCGGCTTCGCCGGGTTCCTCCGTAAAGGGAACGCCGAGTGTCTTCGCGGCGTTGCGGCAGGCTTCCTCGGCCTTGTCCCAGTTTTCAGCCTTGCCCGTGTATTTGTTGGAATCGGGATCGCGGAGACCGACGCGCACGCGGTAGTCGGACATGCCGAGGGTGTTGAGCACGATCTTCACGAGCGAGAGGCAGCCGAGCACTTCCTCGGCGACCTGTTCCTCGGTGCAGAAGAGGTGCGCGTCGTCCTGCGTGAAACCGCGCACGCGGGTCATGCCGTTGAGCTCGCCGGACTGCTCCCAGCGGTAAACGGTGCCGAACTCGGCGAGGCGCACGGGGAGGTCGCGGTAGGAGTGCGGCCGCGAGGCGAAGATTTTTATGTGATGCGGGCAATTCATCGGCTTGAGCATGAAGCCGTCGAGAAGCTGGCTGGCGTCCATGACGCGGTCGGCCGTGATCATTTGCGCGCCGACGCGCTCGTTGAGTTGCTGCGCGAATTGCGCGGAGACGGCTTCGAGGCGCGCGGTCATCTCGGCGCAGGAGCAGCCCTCGGAGGCGATGCGCGCGAGCTGGTCGGGCTCGGCGAACGCGGGGAATTGCGACTCCTTGTAATACGGGAAGTGGCCGGAAGTTTTGTAGAGCGCGAGCTTGCCGATGTGCGGGGTGAAGACTTGGAAGTAGCCTTGCTTGCGCAGCTCCTCGCTGATGAAGGTCTGCAATTCCTGGCGGATGATGGAGCCGTGCGGCGTCCAGAGGATGAGTCCCTGGCCGACGTCTTCGTCGATGTGAAAGAGTTTCAGGTCACGCCCAAGTTTGCGGTGGTCGCGGAGCCGGGCCTGTTCGAGGCGTTCGAGGTATTGGGCGAGTTCGTCCTTCGAGGGAAACGCGGTGCCATAGATGCGCTGGAGCTGTTTGTTTTTCTCGTCGCCGCGATGATACGCGCCGGCGATGGAGAGGAGCTTGAATGCCTTAATCTGCTTCGTATAGCGGACGTGGGTGCCGGCGCACAGGTCGATGAATTCGCCGTTTTGGTAGAAGGAGATTTTTTCGCCCTCGGGGATGTCGTCGAGACGTCCGAGTTTGTAGCGTTCCTGTCCGATTTGCCTGATGATGGCCTTGGCCTCGTCGCGGGAAACCTCCTTGCGGGTGAATGCCTGATTTTCGTCGATGACCTTCTTCATTTCGGCCTCGATTTTTGCGAGGTCGTCCTGGGTGAGTTTGTGATCGAGGTCGATGTCGTAGTAGAAACCGGTGTCCGTCGGGGGGCCGATGTCGAGCTTGGCATCGGGGAAGATGCGCAATACGGCGGTCGCAAGGATATGCGAGCAAGAGTGACGGATTTCTTCGAGCGGTGTCATGGACATGTTGTCAGTAATAAAAAGCTGAAAGATTGAGGGACTGAAAGGCTGAAGGAAAGGACGTTTGCAGATCGTTGGCCATGAAAATTCCCGGCAAATGCGTTCCACGCGCGCGTGCAACAGGATGAATGCTCTTGTTTTACATGGGGGTTTTTCGCTATTCGTTTTCTGACATTCACTCATCAAATACAATGAACCCTGACCCAATCCCACTCCTCCGCCGTCTGCTACCGCTGTCCGTCATCGCCTGCCTGTTGTTTTCCGCCAGCGCGCGCGCCGAACAACCGTCCTCGGAAAAGCTCAACATCAGCGGGATATATCCGCATCTGGCATTTTATAATGACGAGGGCGAATGCGGCACCGGCGCCGTGGTGCCCTGGGCGGGGAGCCTGTGGGTCATCACCTACGGGCCGCACAAACCCTACGGCTCATCCGACAAGCTCTACCAGATTTCCCCCGTGCTCGAACGAACCGTGCGCCCCGAAAGCATCGGCGGCACGCCCGCCAACCGCATGATCCACAAGGAAAGCAACCAGCTCTTCATCGGCCCGTATGCGATCGACCAGTCCGGCAATGTGCGTGTGATCGATTACAAGGCGATGCCCGGGCGACACACCGGCAATGCGCGACATCTCTTCGACCCCGCCGGGAAAATATACTACGCTACGATGGAGGAAGGTTTTTATGAAGTGGATGTCGCCACGCTCAAACCCACCGTCCTCTATCCGGACTGGAACCTCCTGCGCAAAGCCGGCCATCTTTCGCAGCATTCGGAATTGCTGCCCGGCGCCCACGGCAAGGGCGCGTATTCGGGACAGGGCGTGATGGTTTATTCCAACAACGGCGAATCCTCTAAGGAGGCGCGGAAACGCTTCGATGTCGAATCGGGCGTGCTCGCCGAATGGGACGGCCGCGACTGGAAGGTCATTCGTCGCAACCAATTCGTCGAGGTCACCGGTCCCGGCGGAATCCACGGCAACAGCAATCCCGCGACCGACCCGATCTGGGCCACCGGATGGGATCACAAATCCATTTTGATCGGCGTGCGAAGCGACGGCGCGTGGTCATTTTACCGCCTGCCCATGGCGAGCCGCTCCTACGACGGCGCGCACGGCTTCAACACCGAATGGCCGCGCATCCGCGACATCGGCACGCCGGACAAGCCCGACTATCTGATGACCATGCACGGCATGTTCTGGCGCTTCCCCGGCACCTTCACCGCGAAAAACACCGCAGGCATCCGCCCGCGCTCGGCCTACCTGAAAGTCATTGGCGACTTCACCCGCTGGAACGACCGGATCGTCTTCGGCTGCGACGATTCCGCCAAAAACGAGTTCCTCAACAAACGCAAAGCCAAGGGCGGCATCCGCGGCCCCGGACAATCCAACTCCAACCTCTGGTTCACCTCCATCGACAAGCCCGACCACATCGGCCCCAACACCGCCTCCGGCCATGTGTGGCTGCGCGAGGCAGTGAAGGCCGGCAGCGCGTCCGAGCCGTTTCTCTTTTCCGGCTGGGATGAACGCTGCGCATGGCTGAAAAACGACGGCGCGCAACCTGTCGTTTTCCGTTTCGAAATCGATGCGAAAGGCGACAACACCTGGCGCGAAGCCAAAAAAATCACCGTGTCCGCCGGCGGCTCCGCCTTTGTCGATTGCAAGGAAATCGGCATCGGCGAATGGATCCGCGTCAGCACCGACAAGGACACCGTCGCCAGCGTCGCATTCGCCTATACAAACCGCGAGAAACGCCATGCCCTCGCCGATCCCATGTTCAACAGACTCGCTCGCATCGGCGACGCGCGTCATCAGGACGGCATCGTCCTGGGCCGTGCCGGCAACCGCTACACGATGGCCCTCGCCGCCAGCGATGAATCGGGCGAAACCGGCTATTACGAACTGGACGGCGACATGCGCCTCACCCGCAAGGACGATCCCCAAACCGCCGCCATCGTCCGCCAGCAACTCGCCATCCCCAGCCGCATCGTCGAAATTGACGAAGGCTCCGTGCTCATCGTGGACGACTCCGAGCGCCGCTGGCGCCTGCCGCTGGGCGACGCGCGTTTCACCGAGCCCTCGCTCAACGGCTCGCTGCGCATCTGCCGCGAGGTCTCCACCGAGCGCGACCTGTTCAACTGCCACGGCACCTTCTACGAATTGCCCGCCGAAAACGCCGACGGCTACGCCAAAATCCGCCCCGTTTCCTCGCACAACCTGCGCATCAACGACTACACCTCCTATCGCGGCCTCTTCATCATTTCCGGCATCAATCCCGATGCGAATGCGAACAATCCGCACATCCTCACCTCCGACGACAAAAAAGCCGCCGTGTGGGTGGGCGCCATCGACGATCTCTGGAAACTCGGCAAACCCGTCGGACGCGGCGGCCCGTGGGTGAATGCAAACGTGAAAGCGGGCGAACGCTCCGATCCCTATCTGATCGGTTTTTATGACACGCGCACCCTGCGGCTTTCCCACCGCGCGCAATCCGATGTCACCTTCACAGTGGAAATCGATCCTACCGGCGACGGCAACTGGCTCGAATACAAACGCCTCACGGTCAAGGCGGGCAAACCCGTCACGGACTTGTTTTCCCCCGCATTCCAGGCTCGCTGGATTCGTTTCTCCGCTAACAAGGACACAACGGCGACCGCGTGGTTGGAATATAAATAACCGCGTGCGACAAGGAGCGGCGGCGTCCCGCCGCCGGACACGACGAAGTCGTGCCTTTTGAAGCATTCGAATGTCTTTTTTGGCGAGGCTTCGCCTCGTCCGGCGGCGGGACGCCGCCG
>JARKRC010000069.1 GCA_029974595.1 Ereboglobus sp.
ACCTCGTATTTGAGGCTGCTCCAAAATGACTCCATGTGGGCGTTGTCATAACAGTTGGCCTTGCGGCTCATCGATGCGTTTATCGTTTCGCAACTGACGCTGTCGCTGGTGGCAAAATCACGCCGGAGCGCGAGCAGCACGAGGAAAGGGACGCAGTCAATCGTGCCGGTCTGATACTTCCGAATCAGGGCCATCACTTGCCCGCCCGAAAGTCCGCCATAGGCGGGCGGCGTGAAATTCCCTCGCTTTTAATATATCTATTTTCCGCAGTTGTTGCGAGGTGCATCCTTGCAGTGTCGTTGCTTTCTCCCTGCTCCACCATCAATAAAATGATAGTCCGTCTTCTAAGACGTTCAGCAATGAACGAGGCCTTTCATAATTTTGAGATTCGAAAGATCATGAATAACTGTACCTCAGGAGTTTTACCGGGATGTTTTCAAAATGTTAATAATGCCAGAATCTACTACTATTAGCGTATTTTGTCTTTATTGCCGATTTTCTCGTCGAAAATCTTCAGAAGTTTCTTGATTCCAAAATTCTTATCGCCTTCGTGCCAGCGCGCAAAACCTCCGGTATCTGTAGAACGCAGCAATTCACCTGCTTCGGCAAGCGCGGCGCGCGCGGCAACAAGATGCACGCGCGTCTGCTCGTGAGCGGTTGGCGACTGCGAGTAAGCAATGACAATTTCGTTTAGCATAGTGTTGAGCCGTTCCATGACGAGCGCGGGAATGCGTAGGTTTTGATCGAAGAACCAGCGGCTGTGCTCGGGGATTCCCGAGCGCAGATGTTCTGCTTCGCGGGCGACAGCGGCGAATGCCCGGCCTGATTGCGCTGTGCCGCGCAGGAGCGCGCCGATCTGGCCGTTGTCACCAGGTTCAGGCTCAACACGGAAAAAACCCACGCTTCCGGTATTCGGATTGTCGAGGCGATGCCCGTCGAGGGGGTTCTGTTTGCGTGCATCGGTTGAGAGTGCGCCAAGAAGCATTTCCGCCGCACGGGCATAACGCATGTCCTGAAAAATATACTGGCGCTCGAAGCCTTCAAGGTCGGCCTTTTTCTGGCACCAATAGGCGTAATAATAATCTCGATACAAGCGCGCGATTTTTGGAGCGAGCGCAGTGTCGAAATATTGCGCGGAGTATTTTTCGAGAAATGCGCCGGCGTCGAAATCCGCAAAACGCCACATCATCGCGGCATTGGCCGAAAGTTCGGTGACATGCTCGCGAATGTTGCCTGCATTGACCACGGTGAAGGCGAGCGGACGGGCGTTAAGCGCGTCAAGCACACGATAGTTGGCGGCCATTTTCCACGGGCCTTCAGCGGCGACGAGATGCGAGCCGGTCGAGGTGAATTGGAAATTGAGATAATAGCCGATGAGCAAATCCGGAGGCGCCTTGAAAGTGCGCACATCGGCGGCGGGGAAATGGTCGCGGCGCGCGGCGACAAAATTCCAAATCAAAGTCGGCTCGGCCGGCGGACGCAGCAGCCCGGCGGCGAAGAGGTCGGAGTTTTCGTTGTAAAGCGTCGTGCGCATCAGCGGCGCGGGATTGCCAGTGACCTCCTTCACGATGGCGATTTGACGCGCGAGCATTTCGCCGATGATGCGTCCGCGCGCAGCCATATCGCCGGGCGCATCGGCGAATGTTTGCCAGAACGGAATGTCCCCGCCGCCGCGAAACGTCACGGTCCAGATGCATTCGAATCCGGCGCGCACGGCAGTCTCAACATGATAGCGCCAAAACTCGCGCAGGGCATCCACATTTTTCACGCCAAGTTGCGGAACAGGCTTGTCGGGCGTCAGCTTTTCCCAAAACCGTTTCCATGATCCGAGACCGCGGCCAATGCGCGAGCCCAATGGAGAGTGGTGATGCGTGGTGATGACCAGACCGTGTTTGTGCGCATCAAGCGCGATGCCACCCGGTGTGTAAAGCGGTGTCGTCTTGTCGAGGTCGATCACTGTTTCCGTTTCAAATGTATTATATTTGAGACGGAGTATGGTCTCAAACATTGCGTCCGTGTTGGCGCGTTTCTCTGCCCTCCAAGGTCCCAGCATGTCCTGGTCGTTGTTAAACCAAGCCCGCCAGCGCACGTAAGGTGCAGCGTGCAGGCTTTCGAAATCGCCGGGCAGCATGACGCTCGTTTTGCGCTGCGGCTGCCAGTTGCTCCAAAACCAGAGCGGCGGCACACCGAGACATTCCTCGGTAAACGAGTAAATGGCATAAATGAGTCCGCGCATGTCGCCGCCTTCGAGAACAAGACGCGGGCCGGCGGCAGTCTTGACAAGACGCATGCCATGCGACTCCGGCGTGGACAGACGTAAATCACGTTGCCATTCCCCAGCCTGTTCACGCCCGGTAAGGATCACGATGGCGGGCGCGCCGCCGGCTTTTGAGACGTCGGCGCCCATGAAAAGCGGTGAGGATTTGCCGAGGACTTTTTCCAAATCGCGTAACAGGTGGTTGATTGCGATTTGCTCGGGGCCGGAGAGTTTGCCGACGACGAGGACGGGGATGCCGGGTTGGAGAGTGACGGATTTCCCTTTCGAAACCACGGGCTGGAAGCCCGTGCCACTCGACCCCATGGGCGAGACGCCCATGCCACCCAACCCAAGAAGCGGAAGCATCGCCTTGGCGTAGGACTGACCGAGCAGGCGCGCAGAGGGGGCATCGTAATGAGGGATGTCATCGGGTTTATTGCGGAGGTTGTTCTCGAACTCGGGAGCGAGTGTGTCGATGGCTGCGGTGTGTGGCACGCGCGCGGGAAGTTCGAGGTAAACTTGATTGAGCGCGGAACTCGCCGAACGGCGCCACGGACCGAGCGTGGCGCCGACAAAAGGCAAATCGGGTTTGCCGAGTGTAGAGCGGAAATCGGCGATGAGCGTGTCGAGTTGTTTGCAATAGTTGACGCCATTGTCTTTTTGTGCGCGGCGGCTGTCGGCTTCGCCTTGATTCCAGATGATTCCCGCAAGCGTGCCGTCCTTCGATGCGGCAAGCGCGGACTCCGTGGCCAATTGGAAAAGTGTGCGTCCATCGGGCCAATGGAAATCGCCTTTGTAGTCTTTCTGCCACTGACCGATTGACGTGCCGCCGAACGCAGCCGGTATCAGTCCAATGGATACATCGTCGGGCAGGGATTTCAGGAGTTCGCGGGCAAATGCGAGACCGGGGCCGACGCCTGCGACTTTCGGTTTGTCCTTGTGGAGTGGTTCGGTCGCCGGAACCCAACGGTCAGGTGAATCGAAAGCAAGGATGCGCGGATCGGCGGTTTTGTCGGACGCTACGAGTTTGCCCCGCCCCGCCATGTTGGATTGGCCGGCGAGAAGAAAAACAAGAAACTTTTTCGCAGGCGGCGGTGTGATGGCTTGCGACGCTTCCGCAGCGCGCAAGATGCCTGTGAAACCGATAACGGGGATGAGGAGCGCAGGGATGAGGTTTTTGAAAAACATTTTTCTATGGTGATTCAATTACAACTGATTTTGCGAAGATGCCAAATATTAGAGCCGCGAAAGCGAGAGTTTGCCAGTTGGCTTTATTTTTCCAGTCAGCACTTCAGCCAATGCGCGAATGTTTTCGCGCCCGGACGGGCAAAAGGAAACCACGGCGGTGTCGGCCCACGCGGGAACGCCAAACTTTTCGTAAGGTGTGTTGCTCACGACGACGAGCGGCTTGCTGCATACTCGCAGCTCTTCGAGCATCGGCAGCATGATGGCGTGGCTGCGGTAGTTGTAATAACTCGTGGAAATGATGATGTCGGCCTCGGTCAAACGACGGCGGATGGCAACGCGGTCGCTCTCGGTGAGTTTTTCGTTCACCGCCACGGTGGCGATGTTCGGCGCGATGGCGCGCAATTCTTGCCAAAGCATGCCGGGGTGCGAATAGCCGTTGTTAATGAAACGGTGGAAGTGGTGGATTTGCTCGATGAGCAGGATTTTTTTCGTCGATGAAAGCGGCAGCAATCCGGCGCGGTCCCGCAACACGATTGTGGACCGGCGCGCGGCTTCCTTCGCAAGCGAGATAATGCGCGAGTCGTTGAACAATTCGCCCGCGGCAGATGCATCGACTTTCCCGCCGTTTTCCGCGAGGCCCATGCGCCAGCGCATTTCGAGAATGCGACGCACCGAGATGTCGAGGTCAGCCTCACGATAGCGTTTTTCGTTCACGGCGGCCTTGATGGCGTTAATTACTTGGAGACGCTGCGGACTGTAGGCGCGGCAGAGCACGAGGTCGCAACCTGCAATGAGACAACGCACGACAGCTTCGCCCATATCGTATTTTTCGAGCAAGCCGCCCATCTGGACATTGTCGGTGGTAACAACGCCTTTAAAACCGAGTTCGTCGCGCAATAAATCGGTGACGATGGCACGGCTCGTCGCGGCGGGAATACCTGCGGCCCCGAGTGCGGGATAAGCCGTAAATGCAGCCATGATTGCGGGCAGGCCGGCGGCGATGAGCGCCTTGAACGGCGCAAGATGGTCGCGCCAGAGCTCTTCGCGGCTGAGCGCGATTTCTGGAAGGCCGAAATGCGCGTCGGTGCGCGAGTGCCCGCGTCCAGGAAAATGTTTTCCGGTTGCGATGATACCCGCTTCGTCGAGACCGCGAAGAGCGGCGAGCGCATAGCGAGTCACGGTGTCGGGATTGTCGCCGTAGGAGCGCGGGCCGATTTCGGGATTCGCGGGTTCGGTGTTCACGTCGAGCACTGGCGAGTGAATCATGTTGGCACCGAGAGCACGCGCTTGCATGCCGATGGCGCGAGAGACGCGGCGCGCGAAATTCGGGTCGTTATCGACAGTTTGGCCGAGCGGGAATGGGAAGAGGCGTTGTTCAAAAAGAAAATCAGCGCCCTCGCCTTCCTGGTCAAAGGCCATGTGCAACGGCACACCGCCGGCGCGTTCCATGGCCATGTCGCGAAGTTCGTTTAGTTTTTCGGCAAATTCGGATGCGGTGCATGCGATGCGGTCAAGCGATTCGGGGCGGTCGAAGGTATTGACGTCAGGGCGACGGTGGATGTCGTCCATCGCGCCGTCTTCACGGCTGTCAGTCGCGCCGGGCAGGAACTTTTGCGCGATGCGCAGGCCGCCGACGTGGTGTCTGCGAACGAATTCCTCCACGTCGGGCGTGATGAACGGGCCGTAGTGCGGGAACACGAGAAGCTGGCCGATTTTTTGGTCGAGATTCAGTGCGCCAAGTTTCTGGTCAACCCAGCGTCCGGCGGCTTCGTCAATGGGAAGCAGGCCGGATTCCGGTGATGCGACTAGAGCGTCGGTATCTATTATTGTGGACATGAAAGTGAAAGGGACGGGATTAGTTTCCGAGCGTCGTGTGAAAGTTTCTGAGCCAGCGTGCGGCATCCGGCGGCGGCCATTGCCCGGCTATAAATGCGGGCAGCGCGTCGAGGCGGAACGTCTCCCACGATTCGTGCTCGGAGCCGGGAATCACGGGGAAAAACGCGCATCGGGCGGCGCCAGCGGCTTCCTCGTCGAGGAGTGAATCGCCGAGCATGAGCACGCGCGATGGCAAGCCTGCGCGCACGGCGAGTTTTTGGAGAATGGCGGTTTTTGAACCGGTTTCCTGTGTAAGATATTCTGAAGCGAATGGCGAAAGCCCAGCGTGCTGCCACTCGGCGCGGATGGCCGCGTTGTTGCCGCCGGAAACGACGACAATTTCCGCGCACGCATCAGCGTCGCAGAGCGCGGCGGCAGCCCCGACGAAAGGCGCGGGCGGCGGCAGCGCGGCGCAGCGGCGGTTTACCTCGCGGCTGTAGGCGAGCGCGCGGGTGAGAGCGAGGTCGCCGGGGTGAGTGGCGAGGGCGCGCGCGAGCGAGAATTCGTTGCGCGGCGCGCCGGAATCGAGCCAGGTGAAAAAAGCATCAAGGCACACGGACTGGCAGCCCGTGCCACCCGAACCATCACGGGCTGGCAGCCCGTGCCACTCCCGGAGAAAAATGCCGAGGGCTTCGAAGCGGTTTGCGCCGCGATGGCGCGAGCGGAGGTTGATGTTGAGGAAGCGTTCGGCGGCCTCGTTTGCGCGGTTTTTTATTTCCCAGATGTCAATGAGCGCAGGCGTAAAGGCGTGCCGGTGCTTTGGAGCCATCGCATCCAACACGGTGCCATCTGAGTCTACCGCGATAATGAAAGGTGCGTGCTGCATGTCTCACCATGTGCGACGATAGCCGAGGCTCACCGCCCAAGGGCGCGTGTAGAAGTCGGCTTTGTTGTATTCATATCCCAAATACAGAATACTCTGGTCGGAAATGGTGACGGCGATGCCGCCGCCAGCCTCGAAACGCCAGCCCGCATATTGGGTTTCCCAGGATTGTTTGCCCACATGGACGAGACCTCCGCCGGCATCGCTGCGCACGATGCCGGCCTTCGCGTAAGGATACCAGCGTTTGCCACCCCTGAAGCCCAAAGACACCTGGCCGCGATATTGCGTGGCCTTGGAACGGTCGATTTCCACATGCATTCCGGTGCTGGTGTCGTAATCGCCGCCGTTAAACCATGCGCTCGCCATTTGCACGGATGGCTCAATCCAGAAGCGATGCCCAAACGAAAACTTGCGGCCAAACTCAGCAGAGAAACCGCCGGCCCACGTGTTGTAGTCGCCGGTGGTATGGACTTTGGCAATGGATGTGACGGCGAAGCTGCTTTTGTATTGGTTCCCCTTAATGACAAAATCCGCGAACCACCCGGCATCGTGCAGCCAGGTGACATAAACGCCGCCGTTGTGATCGATGGTGTTGCCCTCGCCGAAAGTATCGTAGGTGCGGTCGGAACGGTTTATTGAAACATACGCGCCGAAAAGAACGCGCGACTCGGCGCGCGGGATGATGCGATCAACGCCGAAGATGCCGCCGTAGGTGTTCTGCTCGTAGGGAACGGTGGTAAGCTCTTTCTGCGTTTCGAGCCGATAGGCGGAAGCTTGATACCATGTGCTGGTGAGGGCCTTCTCGGGCTTGGGCAGCGCGCGGATTTCGCCAAAGCGATTGCGAAGCGAGTCGAGACTGTAGTGCCATTCAGTGCCGAGCGAGGCGGCAGTGCTGATGATGGCATCGGCGGCGATGCTGTTGTTTCCCGTGGCCGCGAGTTTGTATTCGGTGGCACCGCTGCTGGCGTTGATTTCGGGCACGAGGAAAAAGGTGCCCATGCCGCCATCCACGTCGTTGGCGGTTATCAACGCATCACCGCCTTTGTTGATTGTGAGAATCGTGAGTTTTTTCTCCGGGTCAATCGAGCCGCCGATATTCTGGAGCCGAAGTTCGTGGTCTCCCGTCGCGGAGCCGGTAACAAGTATTTTGTCGCCGGTCTCATTGCCGAGATGCACGGACATTTCGATGACGCCGAAGCCTGACATGTCGCCGTCAATCGTGAGGGTGCGGCCAACGGTATCCTGGTCCGTGCCGAAGCGCACGGCGCCGCGATTTTCGAGCTTTTTGATGGTCTGGTCGAATCCGCCCATGTCGAAAGCCGCGCCTGAATCTATCGAAATGCGGCTGTGCGCAAGGATGTTCGCGGTGCCGCTCAAAAGCACGCCTTCGGCGATGTGTGTCACGCCATTCATGGTGTTTTCGGCGTAAAGAATGAGCGTGCCTGCGCCGATTTTCCTGAATGCGACCGTGTCCTCGGCGCCGTTGTATCCGAAGGTGCTGCTCATGATGACTTCGTTCGTGCCGGTATCGACGGTAAAGGCGCTTTTGTCCGCGGCGACGCCGGTTGCATTGATAGTGAGTTCGCCAAAGCCGCCAAAGAAATCCCCGATGTCTGCGATGGCGCGCACACCACCGCCGTTGAGGTCGAGTTCGGCAAAACCGTCGCCGCGCGCAATGCCGGCGGAGGCAATGACGCCGCCTTGAAGATGGACAGTGCCATGTCCGCTAACCTCCCTGCCGATATAAACTATCGGAGCTTCAATCGTGGCATCGTCCGTGATGATAAGCGTGCCCGTTCCCGTGTGCCCGATTGTCAGATATTGGGTCGCCGATTCATAACCCACAATCAGATGCGAACTGCCGCTCAGCAGCAACGTGCCCTCCCCACCGGTACCGCTCTGCCCTCCGACTCTCATGTAGCTACGGGTTGTGAATGTTGCATTGTCACGAAGGCTCAAGGTTCCAGATGCAGGGAACGTTCCGGTAACACCTATGCGCACGGATACTGTTGTGAAAATCGAAGAGTTTCCAGACATGTCCACCACGCCCACATTCTCGGAGCCGATTTGAAATGAACTGCCTGCCGTATTCATTGATGCGTTTTCCGACAGGATGAGCCGTCCGCCCCACCCCGTGCTTCTTCCCACATTCATCGAACCAGCCTCCAAGTAAGCCGAGCCTGTGATTTCCATCTGTCCGCCTGCGCCTGATATTCCGAAGTTCATCGCGCCAATTGCGAGGCTTCCTGAAGCAAAAACCGGCGCATTGGTTCCATACGAAGCGTCCGTGATATAAACGTTGTCTTCAGTTGTAGGAGGTGTCGTGCCCACCCCGGCACTCGTCGTCCAGTTGCCCGTGCCGGTGAAATCATTGCTATCACTACCGGAAAAATACTTATTTGCGGCAAAGGTGGCTGGGGCGCAGGCAAGCGCCAACGTTCCGAACACTGTGGCGAGAATATTGAAATTTTTGTGCGAGTGCATGATGAATGTGGGCGAGGCGGATTGCGGTGTTGATTGGGTTTACCAGAAAAGGCGGTAGCCGAGATTGAACGACCAGGGTCGCGTGTAGTAATCGGCGCGCGCGTATTCGTAGTCGAAGTAAACCTGGCTTCGTTTGGTCAGCGCATAGTTTGCACCGAGACCGGCTTCCATGCGCAGGCCGTCGATGTCGGCGCGCAGGCTGGCGTCGCTTCCGTAGAAACGGACTTCGCCGTCGTCGTTGTTCGTGCCGACGAGCGCCGCTTTCATCCACAGCGAGAGGCGGTCCTTGAAGATTTTGCCCCAGCGGACGGAACCGCGATACTGCGTGGCCTCGCTGTCAAAAATGACAACGCGCGAGCCGGTGCTCGTGGTGAAGCGGGCTTCGTCGATTTTTGCATAGGCAAACTGGCCGGCAACCTCGACCCACCAGCCGGCGCGGCTCTGGAAAAGGCGGCCAAACTCGAATGAGGCGCCGCAGGCTTTGTTGTCGTAGGCGGCTGTCGAAAGCAGGCTGCCGTCGGCGTCGCGCGCGGCGAAGTCATTGTCGTATTTGTTCATCTTGACAGTGGCATCGACATACAATCCGGACTTGTGGAACCAGGTGATGTAAAGGCCGGCGGACAGGCTGTCGGTGGAACCGTCGCCACGATTGTCGAAACTGCGCTCGATGGTGGTGAAACCGGCAAATGCGCCGGCGAGAACGTGTGCGTTTTGACCAAGGCGGAAGGCCTTGTCGCCGCCGACCGTCACGCCGTAGGCATCCTGGGAGAAAGCGTAGCCGCCGAGTTCGGCATCCGCATCAACATGGTAGGCGCTGCCGCGCGCCCAGACATTGCCACCGGGCCGCTGCCCGCCGGACGCGGCGAACTCGCGACGGACGTCGCCCATGCGGCTGCCGAGGCTATCGAGCTCGAAGTGCCAGTCGGCGGACATGACCGCGGCGGTGTTCAACACGGCGTCGGCTTCGTGGCTGAGGCTGTCGGTCGCATACAAGTAGTGCGTGCCGCCATCCTGACGAAGTCCGTAAGTATAACCGGTGCTGCTGGCGATTTCGTTGGCAAGCGTGAAGCGGGCCTGCGGGTCGTTGCCGGTAATGATGTCGAGACGTTCGACACCCCAATAATTCGGAGTGTCCGTATTGTTCACGATGACCTTGTAATTGGACGCAACACCTGCGGGCTCCCCAAGGGTCAACCGGTCGCCGAGGCCGCGGGAAAGGTCGGTGCGGAAGACGATGACACCCGTGCCGGTGGACGTGAGTTTCCGTCCGATGGCGACGTTGCCGTAACTGCCTGTGCCGGCAATGGCGGGGTCGCTGATCCAGAGCGTGCCGCTGAGCGCGAGTGACGGA
The DNA here is from genome assembly GCA_029974595.1 of Ereboglobus sp. Classification (GTDB taxonomy): domain Bacteria; phylum Verrucomicrobiota; class Verrucomicrobiia; order Opitutales; family Opitutaceae; genus Ereboglobus. Next base: position 9,979 of record JARKRC010000069.1, read on the forward strand.
ATCGCGAGGCTGGCCCGGCGATTGACGAGGCCGGATGTCGCGTCAACCGAAACCACGGCGTCGGGGCCAAACGGATTGGCGACGGATGCAGCAACATAAAGATTGGAACCGTTGTTCACGCTGACCGTTGGAATAATGTTCGTCTGCGTGAGGATGATGGACGTGCTGTTGCTGACAACGAGCCCGCCTGTCGTGCCGGTACTGACAATCGGATGCGCAAGCGTGACGGGTGTTGCGCCGCCGGAACTGTATTCGAGGGTGGCGTCATCGCCCATTGTGATGCTTTTTGCGCCGGTGATGAGGTTCGAAGAGCCCGAGGCAATGATGCGACCGGCTTCAATCGAAACCGCGCCGCTGAATCCGCTGTTGTCGCCAGTAAAGGCAATGGTGCCGCCGCCCGCCTTGATAAGTTGTCCCGCGCCAGTCGCCGCACTGACAAGATTGTTGGACATGGTGTCCGCGCCGGAGATGTCCAACGAGAGCACGCTGCCCGTGCCGCCAAACGTGATTGCGCCGCTGCCGAGACCCGTGGCGTTATTGAGCAAAACCGCGGCGGTATTGGCGATTGTGGTGGATGCGGTGAGGCCGGTGTTCGCGCCGTTGATGGCGAGCGTGCCGCCCGCGATGCTGAGCGCGCCCGCTCCGGTGAGCACGCCGTTTGCAAGGCCGCCCGTGTTGATTTTGAGGGAACCGCCGGCGAAATTGAGTGTGGAGCCCGCGGCAGTCGTGAGATTGCCGACCGTCTGCGAACGAGCGTTGAGATCGATTTCGGCACCCGCCGAGAGATCGAGCGCAACGGTCTGGCTGAGGGCGTTGTTGACGCCGAGTATGAGCTTGCCCGCAGTGATACTGGTCGTGCCGGTGTAATTGCTGGCGACGGCGAGCGTGACCGGGGCATTGGCGGCATTGATGGCGAGATTCCCGCTGCCGCCAATGGCCGCCGAGAAAACCGTGCCGACGCCGGTCGCTCCAGCGTCGGGCGCGAGGGTTAGCGTTTGCCCGTCCAGAATGGAAACACTGAGAAGCCTGAAGTTCACGCCGAGTCCGCCATCGGTGACAAAACCATAATTGTAGGTGCCGGTGGCGACGGCGCTGCCGCCTTGCGTGATGTCCACGGTGCGCGCAGTGGCGGCACTCACAGCATGACCGTCCTGATCAACAAGCGTAAGTCCGCCCGTGCTGCCGGTGACAGTCGTGGCGTTGATGAGGCGCGTGACGGCGGCTCCATCGTCCTGCGCGAGAAGATTCGCATCAGGCATCTCGGCGGCACCGTCAGACGGGAAGGAAACCTGAATCGTGCCGGTGCCGAGTGTCAGCGTGTTGGTGGAGATGATTCCGGCGGCGGCGGTGTCGGGTGGAATCGTAACGGAGAAAACAAGTTTGCCGCCATCGAGCGACAGGCTGCGGATGTTTTGCGTGCCCGTGCCGACGGTGGTGACGTTGCCTGCGGCGAGCTGGAGCGCGGTGTTGGCGAGGGAGCTCGTGTTCTGGCCGGAGAGGTTGAGCGTGCTTTGTCCGAGACGAACAGTGCCTGCGAAAGCGTTTCCGGCGGCAGCGGTAAAGCTCACGGCGGATGCAGGCGCATCAAGAGAGATGAAAAGCGTGCCTGCGCCGCTAAGCGCGTTTTGAACGGTATAGGAAGCGCCATTTGTGATGCGAAGCGCCGCGCCGGCGGCGATGTTGACGGCGCCTTGGGTGGCGACGCCGCTGTTTTGGAGTTCGAGCGCGCCGCCCGCGACGCTGATACCGCCCGCATAGGAATTGGCGGCATTGTTGAGTGTGAGCGTGCCGGTGTTGATTTTGGCGAGGCTGCCGTTGCCTGTGATGGCGGCGGTGTAGGTGGCGGCGCCAGCCTGGTCGAAGATAAGCGCGGCGTTGTTGGCGATGTCGGCATTGCCGAGCGTGCGTGCGTTCCCTTGAAGCGTGCCGCCAGCGAGGACGATGCCGTGCTGGAAGTAATTCGAACCGGAGTTTGCGAGGATGAGCGCGCCCGCGCCGGTTTTTGTGAGCTTTCCCTCCGCGCCGGCAGCAGCGGGAGCAACGGTGCTGGTGCTAATGGCGTAATTGCCCGTGAACGTGTAGCCGGTGGCGGTGTCCACTGTCATATCGGCTGCATGGACATCGACATCCACGGACACAGTGTGCGTGCCGGCTGCGGTATCGTCAAAGATAACGGAATCGCCGCCAATGAACAAAGTGTCGGCAGCCTGCCAGTTGGCGAAATTGTCTTTCCACGAACCGGTATTGGTGCCGCTCCACTTGTTGTCGGCGATGTTGCTGCTGGCCACGTCAAGCCAGAGTTCATTACCGTTGAGAATTGAATAGCTGGCCGTCGTGCGTCCGCTGAGCGCGCCGGAGTTGATGGTGGTGTTGAGGGCGCTGGTATCGCTGAGGGAAAGCGGCGTGCCGGTGGCGGTGATGAGCTTGTAAGACCCGGTTAATCCAGAACTGAGATCGATGGTGCTGGAGCCGCTGCGGACAAGAGTGCCGACGATGAGACTGTCGTTCGAACCATCGAAGAGATCGTAGCGAAGCGTGGTGTTGTTCACCAGCGCAAGCGTGCCTGTGATGGTAAGCGTTTCAGCCGAGGGAGCGCCGTGTGTTGCGCCGATGGTGATGACGCTGCCACCGGCAGTATTCACCTTGGCAAGCGTGCCGTTGCCGCCGAGTCCGGCACCGGCGGCGAGGTTGACCGTGCCGCCGAGCCTGGCATTCGCGCCATTAAGGATGAGGCTGCCGGCATTGACATTGGTGACTCCGGCAAATGCCGAATGGTTGGCGGCGAGCGTCAACGCTCCCGTGCCGGTTTTCGTGAGGGAGGTCATGCCGTTCAGCGTGCCGCTAAAAACGGTGTTGGCTGCATTGGAGAGCGTGAGCGCGCTGCCGGCTGCGGCGACATTGCCGGCGCCGGAAAGTCCGTTAAGCGTTTGGGCCTGTCCGTTGGCATCGAGTATCGCGCCTGCCGCGATGTCCATGCCGCTGCTGCTCGCGAGAGCATTGGCAACGTTTAGTTTGAGCGTGCCCGCGCCGACGCGGGTCGCACCGGCATAGGCGCTCGCCTTGCTGAGCGTAAGCGTGCCGCTGCCGATTTTTGCGAAGGCGACCGAGTCACTGGCACCGTTGTAGGCGAAGGCGTTTGTCGCGGTGACATTGAATCCATTGGTGTCGAAGGTGAACGCGCTCTGGCCTGCGGCGACTCCCGTGCCGTTGATGGTCAGATTGCCAAGACTCGCGAAGAAATTGGTGCTGGCGGCGGCGGCGCGCACGGTGCCGCCGTTGAGGTCGAGCGTGCCGTCGCCCGCGCCCTTCGTTATGCTGGTTGTGACAAGCACGCCGCCCTTGAGCTGGAGCGTGCCTTTGCTGCTTGCCCCAACGGCGATAGTCGTGCTCTCTACAGTCGTGAGTGTGGCGGCGTCATTGATGACAAGCGTGCCAGTTCCACTGTTTCCGACGACGAGCCCTCTATTGATAGTCACGCGTGAGCTTCCGCTCAGTAGCGCCGTCCCCAAGGATGCCATTGCGGCGGTCGTGTTTGTCCCTCCGATGAGCATAAATCCATTTGTGGATAATTGCGCATTATCACTGATCAACAAGGTGCCGCTTGCGGTTGGACCAGCCCCGATTGTCACATTGGCCTTTGCAATAAGCGAGCTGTTTTCAAACATGTCAAGCACGCCGACAGACTCATGCCCGATAAAGACAGTTGTATTGTGGGTGCTGCTGAAAACAGCCGAGCCTGACATTACAAGTTTTCCACCCACCGTGCTGCGTCCAATTTGGAGTGCTCCAGTCTGAAAATAAGCCGATCCATTCAGCCATAGTTCGCCATAAGTGCTGCTCATTCCAACATTCACCGCCTGGGCTGCAGTAAGGAAAGTGCCCGAACTAAGAATTGCATGGAAATTGTCACCATTGAGGACGTATAAAGTTGTATATATTCCCTCTACCAATGGCACGTCGGCTCCTTCAGAACTCCAATTGGCCGGATCATTCCAATCGGAACTATTGGTCCCCAGCCAACGTGCTGCGGCCTGAGCTTGGGCTGGAAAAATGAAAGTCGCTAGTATTGCGATAACGCTGAGAAGGATTTTGCTCGGATGCATGGCAGGATTGGGTGAAGAGAGAGGGGCTGAGTGCAGTGTTGATGCTTAAAAGATGCGGGGTTGCAGGGCAAAGTCACGTCATGCGAATGCTAACTCGTTAGATACGTCATGGCTTAAACTTTTTCCAAATGCTCTGCCGTTTGTGTGAAATACTTATTGAGTCGCAGATGATACCGTGAATCTTCGTCCGGTGGCGGTTTGCAGCGTGGTACCGTCCGCGCCAGGCGCGCCCTTGGACACTTTCACCACATAGCATGTGCCAGATTCGAGTTTTTCCCCGGAAGCAAATGTGAACGTGGTGTTGCGCATCGTAGGCGTCCATTTCCCGAAAACCGCCTTGCCGGTCTGCGTGTTTACCAAGCTCAGGTAATCGGCGATTTTCGAGACGTCCATCGCCGAGAGGAAACGCACGGTTACGGGCGCGTTGACCGATTGCGTTCCCAAGTCTTTCGGAAGAATTGCATCGTCGGGAAGCACGCGGAATGTGCCGTCGGCGCTCACGTTGTGTTCACCTTCCTTGGGCAAGATATAAAATACTTCCGGGTTAGTGTGTTCCTCCGGCTTCAGATGGCGGTCAAAAAAAGTTTTCATGAGCGAGTAACGGCGCAGGCCGGTCGCAAGGTCGTCGCCAATGGCGGGATAAGTGTGGCCGAGCTCTTCCATCCAAAGGCCAAGGTGGTTGTTATCCACTTTGTCGAGGTGGCTGAGAATCAGGGGAAACTGCGTCCAGTGATGCGTGAATTTGTCGAACTTGCCCATGGAAACGACCATCGGGACGGTGTCGGCATCGACGAGTTTGGGAATATGGCGTGTGCCCATGCCCGAAGCGGCGTAGGCGACTTCCACCTTGCTGCTGTAGCCTTGGTATGGCTGGAGCGCGGCAGGCTGCCCGTAGCGGGTGGATGCCTCGGGCTGGCGGTCATTGTGAATTCTGGCGGAGATCACCGCGGAGTAGGATGCTTTCGAAATGCCCATTGTGCCGATGCGTCCGTTAAGATTATATTTGCCCGCAACGGAACGTATGTAACGGATGCTTGAGGTCACATAGGCGACAGCGGTGTAGTTATCGAGAGAGTAAGGCTGAACGAACCCGTAAACGCCGGTTCTGGCCATGGGGATGAAGCAGTGGTCGAGATTTGCGAAAGCGTAGCCCGAGATGAGAAAACCGATCGGAAAAATAACACGGCAGGCGACTTCCTTTTTCCCCTCGGGCGAGAAGGGCGAAAAGCGCGGAGAGCCCGATGCGAAATTAAGCAGGAGCGGAACTTTCTCCCTCGGCGTCCCGGATGGATATATAAAATCCATATACATATTGTAATCAAGCGGCCCGCCGTCCCGAGCGACCATTTCGGCGGCGGTTTTGACGGGTTTGATTTTGAATTTTTTCGCGATGGCCGTGTTATAGGTTTCCAGAATGTAATCCTGGATGCGAGGCGGGCCGTGTTTAAGGATGTTCCAAACGGGAATGTTTCGCGCGACACGGTAACCGGCGGGCACGTAGAAGATCGTGCGAAAATCGATTTTGACGTCCGCAGGCACGCGCTCTTTGAGCCAGGCAGGCGACGCGAGATGAAACGCCGCAAGGCGGTCTTCGAATGCAGGAGATGTCTTCGGGTAGCCGACGCAATCAATTTCGAAGACCAGAAAACCGTCGGCACGCAGGTCCCTGATGATGTCTTCGTCCGAATCGGTGCCGATGCGCGGACAAGGCGGATTTTTGAGATAAAAGGCGACGGGACTTTGCGCGGTGGCAACGCTTGCGCCGGGCAATGCGAGCAGGAATGCGGCGAGAATGATTGGAAATGCCTTGTTCATAAAGTCGGTGTCATTGCTTCTCTGCATCCAATGGTTTCAGCATATTTATATTCTCAAAGCATGCCGGGCAGCGTCGCCGCCCGGCTCTGCCGTTATATCAATTTCATCACGCCGGGAATTGCGATTTCGACCTCTGGCGCGTCGCCAAACTCATATTTCGGAGGTGTCAGATCCATCTTCGACACGCCGAGCATCCACGCGAAGTTGATTTCCTTTCCGGTGTAGGCCGAGGTGCGCCCGAGTATCGCCGTGAGCGTGCTCTCGGCGACGGTTTTGGCTTCATTGATCGGTCTGCCCGCGCGAATGCTGGCGATGAGGTCGATGTGCTCCTGCCGATACGCGCTTATCTCGTTGCCGTCGTATTTCCACGCGTTGGCTCCGGTGATTTTTCCGTCGCCTTGCGCAACGCCTTTCGCGCCGACGATGCGCTCGCTGTTGCGGCTGGATGCGCCGGGAGCCTGACGGCAGAAACTCTGCACGCGGGTGCCATTGGCGTATTCAAACTCGACGGAAAAATGGTCGAAAACATTTCCATATTTTGGATCGGTGCGGCTCTGGCGGCCTCCCATGCCGATGGCTTTCACCGGCGGGCCGCCGAAGGCCCAGTTCATCACGTCGATATTATGGACATGCTGCTCCACGATATGGTCGCCGCTGAGCCAGGTGTAATAAAGCCAGTTGCGAATCTGGTATTCCATGTCCGTCCAATCCGCCTGACGCTCGCGATGCCAGAGTCCCTGCGTCATCCAGTAGCATTGGCCGCCGACAAGCTCCCCGATGGCGCCATCGTGGATGCGTCTCATTGTTTCAATGTAACTGGCGGCATGGCGCCGCTGCGTTCCGGCGCCTATGGCGAGTTTTTTCTGCGCGGCAAGCTCGCCAACCGAGATGACCTTTCGCGCCCCAACAGCATCCACTGCGACGGGTTTTTCGGCAAAGACGTGCAGGCCGGCGTTGATCGCAGCTTCGAGGTGCAGAGGACGAAATTGCGGCGGCGTGGCGAGAATGACAAGGTCCACGCCGGAGTTGATGACGCGCTTGTAGGCATCGAAACCGGTGAAGCAGCGTTCGCGAGTGACGGCGAAGCGATCCCTCGCAATCGGTTTCGTGGGTTTGCGCGCCTTGGGGTTGCCTTTGGCGCTATTTTCAAAGGCGGCGTCAATACGGTCGGCGAAAAGATCACCGAGCGCCCAGATTTGCACGGAAGGGTCGGCGTCGATGCAGTTGCGCATGGCGCCGATGCCGCGACTTCCAGTGCCAATGACGCCGACCTTGATGCGGTCGGAACCGGAGGCAAATACAGCCCCGGGAAGCTTTGAGAGGAGCGGCGCGGCAGTGAGCGCGGTGGCAGCTCCGATGAAGTTGCGACGCGTGAGGACGGAGGCCGAATTGGAGATGGACGACATGGCGGGCGGATGCGGGTTGGAGGTTGCCGGTTTTGATTAATCGAGCGGTGTCAGGGCAATGTTGCGAAACTCGGCAGGCGAACCCTCGGCCTGAAGGCAGATATGGCCTTCGCTTACGGTCACGCTGGTGACGCGGTTTTGTTCCACGCCGTTGACGCTTGCGACGATGGTGTCACCGCGACAGACGATTTCGTAGCGGTTCCATTCACCGGAGGGGTTTTCGGAGGAGATTTTAGGCTTCGGCAGACGGCGGCTGGTCCCGGCTTTTTTCTTTGCGGCGGCATCGTTGCCAGCAGCGGCGATGGCTTTGGCGCGGCTGGATTTGTGTTCGTTGGTATCAACACCGCCGATGATCCAAAAATCTCCGGCGTCATCTTCGCGGAGCTGCGCTTCGATGGACTTGGGCCAGACGGCATCCTCGCCATGCATGTGCAGAAGCACGCCGCTGTTGCGCGGCTTGGGATTGCCCTTGGCATCGAGCGACGGGGCCTTGGGCCAGCGCCATTCAAGCGTGAGACGATAATTGCCGTAACGTTTCCCGGTTCGCAAATAGCCGTTGGGTTTGCCGGTGCTCGTAATGACACCGTTGGCAACGCTCCACGTTTTCATGGCTTGGGACGGACTCACGCCCTTGCCGAATGCCGTCCAGCCGAAGAGGTCCTTGCCGTTAAAAAGTTCGACAGAGGCTTGGCCGGCCTTTGCGTCGCAGGCATTGAGCAAAAATGCGGATGCGAGCGTGAAAGCGGAGGTGAACGTGAAAAAGGCGCGCAGGTGAAAAGTCTTCATCGGATTTGCTTATGATTTTTGCGAAGTGGCTGATGAGCGTTTAGCGGCTGACGGGCGTTTGAGTCCACTCCCCTCCAAAGGCCGCGGCATTGGCATCGCGTCTTTGTTTGTGGGCATCGAAGGATACGCAGGACGCTCAAGACCTGTCACGAGACTGGCGATGCTGACGGTCTTGCCGGTCTCGAAGCTGATATTGGCTGCCGCGCCAACCAGTATCGAGGCCGCGCCGCCGCGCTCGTCGGAATCGCGCTGATATTTGTCGGCAGGCGGATTTGGGAGAAAGATGTCATCGAGCATGACCGAGTCGCCGCCACCGTGGCTGCCCGATCCGCGCCAGGTCTTGTATGCGATGGCTTCGTCGCGCAATGGGATGACACGCGTGCTGGTGCCGCCGGCCTTGATTGCCCCCTGCGCGTCGTCGCTGTCGGCTCCGTTGACATAGATTTGCTCGGCGACGGAATGCTCAAGGCGGCCCTTGGTGCCGTTGAAGGCGATGTTGTAGCCCTCCCATGCGTTGAAAGCATTGAGCGAATAATTCAGCGTCGCGCCGGTGTCGTATTTTACGATGACGTTCATCGTGTCTTCGATGTCGATGTCGGGGCGGAACACGCAGCGATCGCGCATGTAACCGTCGTATTTTTCGTTGTCGAGGTAGAGCGATTTGAGCCCGGAGTTGCCGGCGAGGTCCGTGAAGAAGCCGCACTTTTTTGACTCGGGGCAGGTCAGGCAGCGCTCGTGCGCGCCGGAGAGTCCGAAACGCCTGGCCATCGCGGGAGTATAAAAATCGCGTTTGCCGACGGCGGTGACTTCGACCGGCATCGCGCTGAGCCACCAGTTGACAAGGTCGAAGTGGTGCGTGGCTTTGTGAATCATAAGGCCGCCGGAGTTTTTCTTGTTGCTATGCCACCGGTGGAAATAGTCGGCGCCGTGACGGGTATTGAGCAGCCATGCAAAATCAACCGAAAGCACATCGCCAATGACGCCCGACATGAGCAAGTCCTTCACCTGCGTGCGGGACGGCGAGTAACGATAATTGAAAGTGACACGCACATTTTTGCCGGTGCGTTTTTTCGCATCGAGAATACGCTGGCATTTTTCCGGTGTGTTGGTCATCGGCTTTTCGCTGATGGCATCGCAGCCGAGCTCCATGGCGCGGACGATGTAGTGATCGTGCGCGGCATCGGTGGTCGTCACGATGACAATATCCGGACGGGTTTCTTTTATCATTGTTTCGAACTCGGGGATGGCTCGGTCGAAATCGGGCGTCTTGGGATTGGCGCCCATCTGCGGATGATAGCCCTTGATTTTGACACCAGACTTGGCGGCGGCTGCGACAGCGCGCGCAACCCGGCCTTGATTGCTGTCGCACAGGGCCACGAGCTCGGCGACTTCCTTGTATTTTTCCAGAATCGCATGGAAATACATGCGATGCCGGCTGCCGCAGCCAACGATGGCGTAGCGCTTGCGCATGCCGCTGACGGATGAGGTGGCTTTGGCTACGGTGCCGATTGCAGAACTCATCGCGAGTCCTGCGCCAGCAAGCGCGGCAGTTTTGACGAAGGTGCGGCGGTCGATGCCATTTGTTGCCGCCAACGAGGAATTACCAGCAGTCTGTGGTTTTGAAGTGTTCATTGACTGAAGTGATTATTTTTTCTGCGAAGGGACACGGCGGACAAAATGCAAACGTCCGCCGCGTCAGCTAATCCATTGATAAAATCCGCTCTAGCGGCGGAATCTTCGGCTCAAGATGAGCGCGGCGATTGCAGCCAGCATCCAGAACGAAGGCGCGCCACCGCCGCCGCTGCTGCCGTTGCCGTGATTGTAGAAATCATCAATCGGCGGGGGCTGCGGTTTCGTCGAGGCCGGCAGCGTGGTCACGTTGTCGTCGAGGTCGATGACGCGAATGACGCCGTTGCCGGTGTCGGCTATGTAGAGCTTTCCATCAGCACCGAGTGCAAGCGATTCGGGGTTGGAGAACCATGCGGATTCGCCTTTGCCGTCTTTGTAGGCGGCGAGACCGGGCACGGCGTCACTGCCGGAAAGCCCCGCAATGGTGGTCACGGTGCCGCCTGAGATGGCGCGGATAAGCGAATTGCCCGTGTCGGCCAGATAGATTGTGCCATCTCCATCAACAACCATGCCACGCGGTTCGCGGAAGCGGGCGGAGAGCGATGGACCGTCAGAACTGCCGGGGGTCGCAGGCGCGCCGGCAAATGTGGTGACTTGTCCGTTCGCAGAGATTTTGCGGATGGTGTGATTTCCAGTGTCGGCAACATAAACCACAAGATTCTCACCCGTTCCCATGACGGCGATGCCCGCAGGCAAAGAGAAGAGCGCCTGCGTGCCGAGGTCGTCGCGCGCGCCGTATATGCCAGGCGTGCCGGCAATGGTTGTAATGGCGCCGCTGACGGCGATTTTGCGAATGGTATGATTTTCGGTGTCGGCAACGTAAATATTGCCCTCGGCGTCGCTGGCAACGCCTTCAGGATGATTGAAACGCGCCGCGGCTCCGAGTCCGTCGGCATGGGCATGCACGCCGACCCCGCCGGCATACGACAGAACGGTGGCGTCGCCGGAAACGGAGCGGATGACGGCGTTGCCCGTGTCGGCTACATAGAGTTTGCCACCGCACACAGTCAAACCGGTGGGATTGCGGAATTGCGCGACAGTGCCGACGGCATTTCGCGCGCCGGCGGTTCCGAAACTCCCGACAAATGTGCTGACGTAATTTGTGGGCGCGACACTGCGAATGATATGCTGCGAATAATCGGACACGTAGATATTATTGGCCGCATCAACGGCAATGCCGACGGGCTGGGTGAAAGGGCTGACGGGCGTTGTGGCAGGTTTAATCACCACAATGGCATCCTGACTGGTAGCGTTACCGGAGCCGTTGGTCACAATGACGTAATAAACACCAGCGTCAGCAAGCGCGCCCGGAAGTGTCAGCGTGGCAGAGCTGGCGCCTGTGATTTTTTGGCCATCCTTATACCATTCATAGCTGGCGCCCGCCGTGTTTTCCAATCCGACGGAAAGCGTCACCGGCGTGCCTTCGTTTACTTGCGTGCTCATTGGCTGCGCGGTAAGCGTGGGGCCGGAGGGCGGCATTGTCGCTGCGACAAGCAGGCGAGGTCCCTTGAGCACGCCGGACCCTCCTTCGCGCGACACGATGCTGATGCCGCAGTTTTGGGTGTCGCCGGGTATCAGCGGTTCCTCGTCACCGCTCACATTGGGATCGCCGGGGCTCGGGGATGTGACGCCGAGGGTGATGTCCCAGCGAAAATCCTGCACGATGAGGAATGATGCGAAGCCGTCGGTTTGCGCGCGCACGAAATCAGTGACGTTGACCATTTTTTCCGAGGGCGTCGTCGATGTCACAATGAGCTGGCCGAGAATCTTGGTGAGGCTGCCTTGGTTGGCGATGACGTTGTTGTTGATTTTGTTTCCGACGGCTACGTTCTGTTTCAAGCCGGATGTGAGCGACGCCCAGGTGACGGTGCCTTCGTCCCAGTTGTCATCCTCCAGTCCGTAAACGTGCGTGTGCGCCCAAGTGCCACTGTTGGTCGTGGCTGCGAATATGTCGAGCAGGGCGACCTGTATGTCTCCGGGCGCGATTGCGGGCATGGGGATCTTGATGAGCGTGACCTGGCGTCCGTCGGCGGTGAGTCCGTCGCTGCGAACAATGATCGAGTCTCCGGCGCCGTTTGGCACGGACTTGAGCGCGCCGTCGGCGAGCTGGGCGGCGGCGGCGGCATTTATTTCCAAAATACGCGAGCCACCGTCGCCCATGGATGCCTGGGGTTTGGTCGGGATGGTGATGAGCGTGACGGCCGAGCCGGGAAGCGTGGCCGTGATGATGCCGTTCGCGGCGGTTGTGCCGCGCGCGACAACGCCGCCGCGACTGCGATCGCTGACCTCCTCAACCGTATAGAGATTGCCCTCCGGAATATTGAATACGGATAGGTCGAAGTTCACATCGACATTCGCCGAGTTTCTGCTGGCGGCGAAAATATGCACAAAGCCGTTTGCCTCGTCGCGGGTGACAAGCATGTAGCGCTGGGTTGACTCGCTGGTGATCGTGTAGCTGTCACCCGTGCATTTGAAATAGGGGCGGGCGGCCTTGGACGCCTTGATAAAGAGCCGGTAAACCTCGGCTGTTTGCGCGGCGCCGCCATAGGAATTCAAGCTGCCGGATGCCGTGTCATTGTTCACGTAGTGTGTGCCGTTTTTCTGGATGGGGTAGTTCACTCCATCATAAGAAGACATTGCGAATTTGAAGAGATACATCTGCGGCGTGCGCACATTTGTGAGACCGATGAGGACGCAACCGAGCGATGAGAAATGCAAGGAGTGGTCGGCGGTTTCGGGAACCTGATCCCAAAGGCGCGCGGTCCAGGTGTTAAATTCCGTTGGAACAAACTCGACGGGCGTCTCGCCAGCGAGGATTGCGTTGAACGTGTTTCGCGAAGTGGTGACGCTGGTCACATACTCATTCGCGTTTCTGGCATATCTTTGATAATTATAGACATGAAAATTGCGCCACTCCGGGTCGATTGTGCCGTCATAACGGCGGTGGATGTTTTGTGCGGAAGGTATTCCCCAGGTGTTCATCAACCCGGCATCAATGCCGGAGACATTGGGAGCGACGATTTCGGGAACGAGATTCTTTCCATAGCGCGCATTGACGTCGGCGATTCCGCATTGGATGGCGTCGGAAGCCAGTTCCAGACGCATCTGCCACTCCTCGACCGTCACTCCGGAAGCCAGATTCGGCTCGTTAAACATGCCATGACGATGAACATCGAAATCGCGGGCAAAATAAAATGCGTGTGTGTAATAATACTGCCAGAGCATCCATTTGCCGGCCCAATCATCATTGCCGGTTATGACAAACCGGGTGATGCTCGCCGAGGAATTGATCAGGATGTCAACTCCCTGCCGCCGAAGCTCGGTGAAGGTCGGGACCACGACAAAGCGGTTGTCCGTCATCTGGGAGTTTTTGTATCTGTCCTCAAAGTAAGGGAGGTTGATGTAGTCGGTGTTTATCGGCCTGGCGGGATTGGAGACATTGGCGCGCACCAGTTCGCGGCGGGCGTTGAAGGATTCGAGGTCGGTCACATTGCCGGCATTGCCCGAGGCCGCATCGGCGGCGCTCGGCGTGATGAATGCGCGCGCGCCGTTGGGTCCTGTGTAGCGCCACCAGTCGGCGGCGTTGGAGCCTTGCATGAAATGCCCGAGGTTATACGCAAGCACCGCGGGCGTGGCGCCCTCCTGCTCGGTTGTAACAGTAATGTTCAGCGGCGCGGCGTATGCGGAAAGCGCGCCCAGGAAACTGCCGGCGGCGAGCGCGATGCGAAATAATGGCATGTGGGTATTCATGGCGGGAATGCGTTAAATGTTTTCGAGGAAGAACGTGACTGGCCGTTTAAAATGAGAAGCTGTTTGTCCATGTGAAGGTGCGAGGTTGGACGAGTTGATAGCGGTCAACCACACCGTCGGCGCGCGCGCGGCCTGCCTGCAGATCGGTATTATCAAGGAGATTGCGCACACCGAGCTGTGATTTCCACCTGATGCGCCGCTTGAAAAAGGTGCGTTCGTAAGAGATGAATGCATCCGTTTGCCAGAGATAACCACCGTAGTAAGTAATATCGCGGTTGATGGTGTTATCCGAATTTGTCCCGAACCCGATGATACGGCGGTCACGGAATCGCAATGAACCGCCGATGGAGAAACCTTTCAACCAGGAGGGCTGGCTAAAACGATAACGGGTGACGAGCGTGGCCGACCACGGACGAATGAAGGCCGCCGTGTCGCCTTCCTGCGCTTTGACTTCGTAGTAGGATGGCATCAGGTCTTGATTGATAATGTCGCCAACGGTGCCAGCCGGAGCGGGCCAATCGGCTTTGCTGCGCCATTCGTCCATGTATTTGGCCATGTATGTGTCCACTTCCGGAACGAGATTTGAATACACGGTGTTGTTATAAGCGCCCGTGAGCGAAATGCGCCAGTTGCGCGTCGGATTATAGGTGAGCTCAAGCTCGACGCCCTTTGCCTCGAAATCACGCGTGAATCTGTAACTGCCGTATCCCGCGCCGATGCGGCGTATGGAATTGGTGGGCTCGCCTATGCTGTCCCATATATCCTCTATGGCGCCTCTTAATCCTGAAAGGCCGCTGGTGGCGGACACCATGTTCGTGGGGGCATCGTGTTCTTTGCTGTTTTTATAAGCACCGAGCGAGCCGGCGAGCTTCCCGCCAAAGAATTGAAACTTGATGCCGGCATCCTGCCCCTCGCCAACCGAGATGGGAATCATGCTGCCGTTGATATCGCGTCGGGTTGTGGACGGGGAGAAATTGTCGGCCCGGTTGTAGAAAACAGAGAGCCATTTGGTGATGTGAAGCACCGCGCCCATGCTTTTGGTTATTATGCCATCGTCAGTATCGTAGACGACGGGAACCATTTCGGACTGGACTGCAGGGGTGTATTGTTGCGTGACGGGGTTATAACCGCTGTCAAGCGCCCGCTCGTAGGCCTCCGTTGTGTCGCGGCGAATGCCCGCAATGGTGACCAGGCGGCCCTTCAGCCAGAAGCTTTGGATGGCGCCGAAGAGGGAATCCGCGTTCAGCTTTTCGGCAGTGGGCATGTCAAGCAACGCGAGCCCGGAATTTATGCCGCCTTTGCCTTCCTTGATGGGGTCGAGATTCGGGCCCGTGGTGAGAATGCCCTTGTCGCGATAAACATAATGACGGCGATAAATATAGTTGGACGCGTCGTTCAGGGCGGCGGGATAACCACCCAGCGGCGTGAGATTCACCTCGCGATAGCTGCTGACATAATAAGCTGTTTTGCGCCGGTCGAAAGAACCGACAATCCGGTGCAGGCCGAGCCATTGATTGGCCTTGCGCAGATCGAGCTCATACGTAAGCGAGGCGCGGAACGTGGATTCCTCGCGGTTGTATTCCTGCGGACGCATATTCTTCTCAAAATAATACTGCCCCACGTTGGGGTTATAGGGAGCGTTGGCGTCCTGCATGCCGCTGCGGCTGGGGAGCTGCTCATTGACATCGACACGCAGTTCCGTGAAACCGCTGTTGGACCAGGTGCGGTATTGCTCCCACTTGTAATCGTTATAGGCGAGCTGCACATAAAGGTTCTTTCCGACACGTTGCTCGATATAGATGGTGCGATAGCGTTGTTTTTCATCGTCCAGGGAGGCGCCAAGCCCCATCGAGTTGATATACATCGGCCAGGTTTCTTCACTGGCAGGCAAAATACCGCTCGGATCCGCCGCGCCGCGCGCAGTATTGCGCCAGTTCAAAACCGGAATGGGCGTGAGGCTTTGGTCAACCTTTACGAGGTAATTGGTGGAGCCCTGCCGTGTCGCGCCTGCCGGTGTGGTTGAGCTGCCAGTGACACTGTTGCCATAGGGCGCGGTGATGCTGCCTTTCGATTTCCAATAGTTTACGGACTCGGTGATGACGTCCACACGGGCACGATTACGCAAGCGATGCAGTTGCTCGTAGTCGAAACGCACTGTGAGTTGATAGTTTTTCTTATCCACGAGAATTGCGGTTCCAGCTATGTAGAAAGCCTTCCAATCATCATAGGCAGGCTTGCGAAAGCCTTTGAGGTTTTGGTCGAGTCCATCCACGCGAATTGCGACGCGTTTGGGCACAATCACATGATTGATGCCGGCGGTGACACGCCACGCGTCCTCGCTGTCAAAACGCGTGCTCACATTGTAACGATTGCGAGAGGCATTCGCCATTTTGGTGGACTGATTGACGATGCCGGAGGGGTCGGCATTACCAAAGAGAATGGAATTGGGACCGCGGGAGAAAGTCGCACGGTCTATATTATAGGAGTCGCTCGGGCCAATGCTGCGCATGAAGTTATTGCGCCCGTAGTTCCGGCTGCGGATGCCGCGCACGCGGTAGCCTTCGTCGTCATTCTCTGTATGGGTTTCGGTATTAAGGCCGTAGTTGAGCGCATCGTCGATATTAACGGCGCCGATGTCGTCCAAAAAATCCATCGTCATAATGGTGATGGCCGCCGAAGTATCGAGCAGACGTGAATTCAACCGGCTGCCGGCTTCGGTAAGAGTGGCCTGATAGCCTTGATCGCTCGCACTGGTGACGACAAAGGGCGACATTTCCACGATATCCTCAGCAGGAGCTTCAGATTCGACTGGCTGGACGGATTGAGCCGTCGCAACGGCGCCGGAGATGGTAAACGAAAACAATGCGACGAAGGCGTGCTGGAGTTTCATGGGGACAGTGTGAACGGTTTTGGCAAAGATTGTGGGGAGAGATTTTCAGGTGAGGCCGCGCTAAGGAACGGGATTTGGTGCTTGAACAAGCCCACACATTGGCGAACAAAATAAAAAAATCACGCTGCACGTTATCTAAACCGTTAGCAGCAGAGCGAAAATAGCGCCGATGCACAGGCGCAGGAATCGTTATTCATCCCGCGAAAAAAGAACTTACCCTTATGCTAACGATAGCAGCATATGCCGGTATTGCTTTGAGCCAGCGCACGCTTCAGAAAATGTAGTTATCGGTCATCTGTTACAAAGCCTACGCACCGCCGTCTCCGGCAGCACATGCGCCCCACCCCGCACTTGCAGCCCTATCCACGCTCCGCCATGCCTCAAAAGCCCTCTCAGCCCAAAAAAACACTCTCCTTCACAACCAAGCTCGGCTACGGGCTGGGCAATCTATCAGTGATGACCGCCAAGCAGGCGCCCAAACAACTTTCGCTCCCTATCTACAACATCGCGCTCGGCGTGAATCCCGGCATCATTGGCACGCTGCTCGCGCTCGGGCGCGTATGGGATGCATTTACCGACCCGCTCGTCGGACATTGGTCTGACAAACTCGTGTCACGCTGGGGCCGTCGCAAACCCTTCATCGCCATCGGCTCTTTTTTGACTGCGTTGTTTTTCGCCGCCATATGGATGTTCCCGCGCGGACTAACGCCGGCGCAATACGTCGGATATTACGCCGTCTCATCGGCCCTGTTCTATCTGGCGCTCGGCGCGTTTTCCGTGCCGTGGTATGCGATGGGGTACGAACTCGCCGAAAGCTACGATGAGCGCACAAAGCTGATGGCATTCCCCGCCATCTTCGGCCCTGTAGGGCAAATTGTTGTAGGCTGGCTTTACTGGTTCACCCAGCGCAGCTTCTTCGCGGACACAATAGAAGGCGTTCGCTACACCGGCATCGGTGCGGGCGTCATCATGTTATTCTTTGGTATGATGCCTGTGTTGCTGGTCAAAGAGCGCTCCATCCCAACAGCAACCACAAAAGTACCAGCACAGGCGAAAAAACGCACCTCGTTTTTCGCAGGCGTGAAAGCCGCGGTGAAAAACAAGCCCTTCCGAAAACTCACGATCGCTTTCACGCTGATAATCTGCGGCACATCACTCGTCGGCGGCCTCGGCTTGTATGTGTTTGTTTACTGCCTGCACGGCGGCAACAAGAACGCCGGCTCGCTGCTCATGGGCACACACACGACCATCTGGCTCGTTTCCTCGATGCTCATGACGCCGCTCGTGACGAAGCTCTCCCTAAAGTTTGGCAAAAAAGAAATCTTCGTCGCCGCCCTTGTGTGGAGTGTATTTCGCATGATTCTGCTCTGGTTTCTGCTCACGCCCAGTTACCCGTGGCTGGCGCTGATTAATTCTGCACTGAGCGGCGTAGACAACGCCGCCATCTTCATGCTCTGCCACGCGATGATTGCCGACGTGTGCGACTTCGACGAACTCGAAAACGGCACACGCCGCGAAGGCCTTTTCGGCGCGCTTTACGGCTGGTTTTTCAAGACCGGCATCGCCCTCGCCTTCGCTGTCTCGGGCTACATGCT
Organism: Ereboglobus sp.; assembly: GCA_029974595.1. Classification (GTDB taxonomy): domain Bacteria; phylum Verrucomicrobiota; class Verrucomicrobiia; order Opitutales; family Opitutaceae; genus Ereboglobus. Next base: position 27,953 of record JARKRC010000069.1, read on the forward strand.
CGTACTGGCAGGCTTCGACTCCAAACTTGGGGGCGCGCAAACGGAAAGCACGCTGCTGCTCATGAAAATCTGCTACTGCGGCATCCCTGCGCTCATGTTCATCGCGGCCATCGCCGTGTTCGCGAGCTACCCACTCAGCCGCCGCATGGCCGACAACATTCGCGAGCAACTCAAAACACGCGCTCTTTCACAAAACACAACGACCTGAATCAAGCACACATGAAAACGATATTTTCACAACGCACGGGTGCTCTCACCGTCCTTGCCGCATTCCTGCTTTTATGCGTCACCGCGCCCGCAGGTAGCGTAAATTTCAAGACATGTTACGCGCGTTGGGGCGATACCGAACTCGTCATCGGCAACAGCCACATCGAACGCAAATGGCGGATTCAAAACGGACTGCTTACGGCGACTTCGCTCCGTGACATCAGCACGGGCATTGAGTGGATTCGCGAGCCTGCAAAACGTCCCGCGCCCATCCCCGGCGACACCTTTCCCGAAGAAGCGCGTGTCCTCACAGTAAACACAAAAACCGGACGCGCCGCCGTTACCGAAGAAGAGTCACTCGTGCTCGAACTAACCGCGACCGGACAACGGACATTCTCGTATCGTTTTCAAATTTTCCCTGACGCACGTGGCATCGGAATACGATTCCATGGCGGTGAAGGGGCAGCAGGCAAAATAAATGCAAACCCCGCCAGCGACCAGTCGGCCGCTGAGCGACTGACGGGTGTCGAAAGTTCCCGGCCAAAAAAAGCCATCAATACAGCCGGCGATTCGTTGGAGCACCTGCTGCTTGCGCCGCAACACTTGCGCTTCACCCAGATTCACATGCTCGACCGCACGGACGCGCATAGCGAATTGGTTTTCGAAAACGAATGGCTCGTGCGCAAGGAAAACCCGCTCGAAGCGCCGGGCAATGTGTTTTTCGTTGAGAATCCAGAGAGCGGCGCGGGTCTGATTTTTGTGAAATTCGCCCCATTGCCCCATGCGCGTCCGGAGCCAACCGCGTGGGATGCTCGCATGACCGGTTCGGCGCGCGAACTGCGTTTCGCGGGCCAGGGCTATCAATTCGCGCTGCTTGCATATTCCGGCGGACGCGCCGGACGCATCGAAACACTCCAGACCTACCAACGCCAGTTGCGCCGCTACGTGCCCGGGCGCGACGGCTTATTCTTGAGCAACACGTGGGGCGATCGCTCGCGCGACGCGCGCATCAACGAAACCTTTATGCTCAAGGAAATCGAGGCCGGCGCAAAACTCGGCGTGGAAGTCATCCAAATAGATGACGGCTGGCAAAAAGGCGTGTCGGCCAATTCCTCCCGCGGTGAAAAAGGCAGGAAAGGCGCGTGGGCCAGCTATTGGGACAAATACCCCGACTTTTGGGACATTGACACAAAACGCTTCCCGCGCGGCATGACGCCGCTCGTCGCACTTGCGAAGGAAAACGGAGCGAAGCTCGGACTCTGGTTCAGCCCCGACTCCACAAACAAGGGCGCTTACTGGCAACGCGATGCCGACTTCATTTTGAAAATGCACCGCGAGGAAGGAATCGACTACTTCAAGGTTGACGGAGTTCGCACCCGCTCGGTCGAAGCCGAGGCGAACATCCGCCGCTTCTTCACCAAGGTGCTCGAAAATTCCGACGGCAAAATCGTCTGCGATGTGGACGCCACCGCCGACCGTCGGCCAACCTTTTTCGGCGTGCCTGATGTCGGCCCCATCTTTGTCGAAAACCGCTACACCGACTACCATAATTACTGGCCGCACATGACGCTCCGCACCCTATGGAAATTGGCACAGTATGTGGATCCGCTCCGCCTGCGCATGGAATTCCTGAACAACACCCGCAACACCGACAAATATGAAGGCGACCCGCTGGCGCCCGCCTGCTACACGCCCGACACCCTGTTCGCCACGGTGATGTTTGCCAACCCTCTCGGCTGGTTCGAAGTCTCCAATCTCCCCGACGATTATTTCCGCTTGCTCGGCCCGCTCGTCAAAACATGGAAACAGGAACGCGCGAGCATGTTCTCCAACACCATCATTCCCATCGGCATGGCGCCGGACGGCGTGTGCTGGACAGGTTTTGCATCAGTGAGCAAAGATCGCCGTACTGGCTATGTTCTCGTCTTCCGCGAGCTCAACCAAGCCGCCGAGTGGACTGTTGATCTGCCACTCTTCAGCGGCAGCCACCGCCTCACCGTGCTCGCAGGCAAAGGCACCGCGCAGATTGCCGCAAACAAACTCACCGTGCGCATCGCGGAAAAATTGCAATATCTCTGGCTGCGCGTGGAAGATGACACCGCGCAAGCAAAATGACCGTCTGGCTTTACCCAAGACAAGGAGCGTGTTATTGTGACACAAAAAATTACAGGCATCATGGGGTCGGCTGTCACCATTGCTCAAATTGCAAGACATTGCAATGTTTCTACATTCACCGCGTCGCTTGCGCTGCGCAATAGCCCGCGCGTCGCCGTGGCCACGCGCGCGCATGTGCAGGACGGCGCGCGCGAACTCGGCTATCGTCCGAATCCTCTCATCAACGCCCTCATGGCGAGCGTGCGCAGCCGCCGCAATCGTCCCTCTGGCGACATGATTGGGTTTATCATTTCCCGCGAAAAAGTTGTCCACCCGGGTCAACTCGACCACCAAACCCGCATGCTCAAAGGCGCCGCGGCCCGCGCTCTCGAACTCGGTTATAAACTCGACCCAATCCGCCTTTCATCCGTCAAAGGATGCGGCAGCCGTTTGCAACAAGTCATTGAAGCCCGCGGCATCCACGGCCTCATCATCGCGCCTGTGTCGGGCCACGATTTCAAACTCAACTTGGATTGGAAACGCCTCGCCTGTGTGACCATCAGCTATTCGTTTTCCGAAGTGCCCGTGCATCGTGTCACACACAACCACTTCCGCTCGATGCGCCTAGTGCTCGACACCTGTCATGCGCGCGGCTGGAAGCGCCCCGGCATTCTTCTCAGCCAGCACGTGCTCGAAGCCGTTGATCAAGGATTCCTCGCCGGCTATCTCACCGGCACATACAACCGCCACCAAAACATCCCTGTGCCGCCGCTCCTGTATGCCGACGACACCTTCAACCGCAAAACGCTCCTGGACTGGATAAAAAAGCACGACGTGGACGCCGTCCTTTCGCTTCGTCACGATACCCATACCTGGCTAACAAGCGTAGGCTATAAGATCGGACGGGACATCGGACTGGTCATGCTCGACTGCAATGAAACAGCCGATGAAATCTCCGGCATCAACCAGCATCAATCCGACATCGGGGCCGCCGCTGTCGAAATGCTCGCGAATGCGATGCAGAACGGCGAATATGGAATCCCAAAGCTGCCCCGCATCATCGGCATCGACGGCATCTGGCACGAAGGCGGAACACTTCCGCCGCGCAAAAAAACGCCCATGAGGCAGCCAAAAATAATCTCCAATCCTTCCGGCTGATATCGGTTATCATTTGCGCAAAGAAAAGCATAACCGGACGATGAAGGGCCGGTTACTTTTTGGCTTTGTTTATAAAGACGAGATACATGTTCGGCTGAACTGCGGCTTCGGATTTTATCTCAACATTGTCGCCCATGGTGACGTTTTCATTTGATTTTGCGGTGCGCGCAAAAAGCGTCATCGGCTGGCCGAGGATGATGATTTTTTGCGGCGTGGCCTCAAATTGAGACGTGAGCCAGCTCGGACGCGAAAGGCGGTCATCGTGGGCGACCATGATGGTTACACCGGCGGGCACGACAATTTCGACAAAGTCAACCGCACTGTAGAGCGCGTCGGCATTGGCCGTTTGTATCCAGTCTGCGGATTTAAGCGATGCAGGCAAGTCGGTGGAAAACGGCGAGCTTTTGTCCGCGTAGGCGTTGCGCCCCGGTTGCGCATCGTTTGCAAGCTCCACAATGGCCGCTCCCGGGCCGGAGTAGGAAAAGGTTTTTGTAAAGCGTCCGAGCATTTTCCCGGCGGATGCGGTAATCTTTACAAGCGCGGGCTGTGGAGTGGCGAGCGAGGGAATGGATTTCCAGTCGGGGGCTTTTTGCAGTGCAGAGGTCCAGCCTGCATGGACGCTGTTTTTAATGGGAGAGTCAGGCAGGCTGGAAACCGGTCTCGATACCAAAGGCAGCCTCGCACTCTTGAGAGTCGCAGCACATGCCATAAGCGTAATTTTCCCCGGTTTGAGGGTGCTTTTTATTGCGATGCGGTTGATGCCGCATTCGAGGTCGAGCCAGGTGTTGTTAATCGTATCCGTTTTCCCGCTATTATAGCCACCGCGCCAGATTGCCGGGCCTTGAAGCGTGAAATCCACACGCCCCTGCCAAGTGGGACAGCGGTTGCCTTCGGCATCAATGGCTTCCACGTCAATGAGCGCGATGTCGGAACCGTCTGCGACAAATCCAGTGTCGGGATTTGTGATGGCTGTCATGCGCAACGCAACCGCGGGACCGGCGGTGCGAAGCGCATGAGCAGCGAGTTTTTGGCCGTCGCGATACGAGACGGCTTCAAGCTCGCCCGGCGCAAAGGCGATTTCAGCAAATGAAAACAAATAGGTTTGCTCCGGTTTTGCGCAATCAAGGGGTTTTCCATTCAGAAACAGTTCCACGCAGTCCGCTTCGTTGTTTGCAACCACATATACGGTTTTCTTTGTGCCGGGAGGATATGTCCAATGGCCGATGATATGCACACGCGGCTCGGCTGTCCACATGACCTGGCAAACATAATAGGCTTCCTTCGGCAAACGCACGCCATCGACTTCGCCTGATGCGCGGGCAACTTCGGTTTCAACGCGACCGCCGCTTGTGGAGTCGGAGAATATCCAATTCGCGCCGCCACTGTGTGCTTTGGGACCGAGTTTATTTATCCAATGTCTGACTTGGTTGACGGCAAATTGCTCTGAATTGAGACGGTAGGTTTGCACTTTGTCAGGAACGGGCGCATAGCCAAAAGTTGGAGGCGATTGATCGTCCCACACGCGACGCGGAGATTCCTCGCGATTATATTCTCCTTCCACGACGGGCATGCGCGCGATTTCACGCCTGCCTTCGGTGCCGATGCCTATGTCCATGGATTCGGCGGTGATTTCATCGGCACGACGATGGGCGTAGGCGCGGCCTCCGTGCGGATCGTATGTGTCCATGTAGCCGCGCAACTCGGCGGCGTGTTCGCGGGTGACCTTTTGATTGCCGCCTTCCCATATGAGGATGCTGGGGTTGTTGCGATAGTAGATAATGATGTCGCGAAAGAGCGAGGCGCGGAGCTTCCAAGCGGCCCCAGCGGTGTCTTTTTCACCGTCAGCGCCGGGTTGAAGCGCGATGATGCCAAGACGGTCGCCTGCTGTAATCGAGGCGGGCCCGGCGGCGGCGTGCCCCCAACGCACGAAATTGGCGCCGGCATCGCGCATGAGGCGCATGGTGTAGGCGTGGAGCCAGTCGGGTTGCGCAGCGCCGAGGCCGGGCCATTCGTCAGTGGGCTTTTGTCCCCAACCACGAAGCTTGAGATGGTGCCCGTTGATGAAAAATCCTTCGTCGGCAGTCCATCGAACAGTGCGAATGCCAAGGGGAATCTCCACGCAATCGATGATTTTGTCACCAATGGCAAGCGAGCAGACGACACGATAAAGGTGCGGATAATCCGGTTCCCAAAGGCGCGGGCTGGTAATGTCGCCGCAGAGGTTGAGCTTGGCAGCACGCCCCGGCGCGAGGTAACGGGTGACGTTGTCCGCAAAAACACATTTTCCGTCGGCATCGTAGATTTCGACGCGAGCAAAAACATTTTCGCCTTCGGCACGATCGTTGCGGATGGGAATGTCGATGCCGATGGTCGCTTGAGCAGCGCTGATGTAGGTGGCATAGGCGTAAGGGCCTTCTGTTTCAAGGAATGAGTAAAGGGGAAGCGTGATATGGAGCGGGTCGGCAATGTGAAGGCGGACGTTGCGATAAAGCCCGCCGTGGGCGGGATGCCAATGCGGATTATTCCAAGGGATTTGCCTTGCCTGCAGGTCTTCGATATTCTCAGGCATGTCGCGTTCCATTTTGCTGAGCATGTCGTGAAGCGAGCCGACACGATCCTGCCCGGGGACAAGTTTTGCATTTGGATCAGGATCCTTCATGAACCGGTTGTCCACCATGACGGCGAGCACGTTGGACTGCCCGTCGGAATGCAAGTGAGGCGTGAGGTCAAAACCGAATGGGCTGAATCCGGTTTTCGACACGCCGAGTTTTTTGCCATTAAACCAGACTTCGGCGATTTGACGGGCACCCTCAAACTCGATGAAGACTTTTTTGCTGCGCCAAGCGAGGGAGGTCGGGAAAGTCTTCCGATACCAAGTGCAACCGCTCCACTGTTCGCTTTCGCCGCGATGGCCGGAAGGCGACCAGTTGTCGAAAGTATCAATGTCATTAAAAGTATGCGGCACGGAGACGCATTCCCAGGCGACATCGTCAAAAGCGGGTGTTGCAGCGTCGGCGACATCGGATCTCGTGAAGCGCCAATCTGCATTAAAATCGACGGTGTCACGCGCCTTGAGAGCTGCGGATGAACTCGCAACGAAATAACAAGCGAACGCAAACAATCCAAAAGTTCCAAGGTGCGCGAAAGTAAAACGCATTGTCATAAAGATGGAAGCAGACTTGTGCTGGTATAATGGCATGTCTGCCAATACGTGGATGCGAACGCTAAAAGCAATACCACCATATTGGTTATCGTTAGATTGGCATCGCGACATAAACAAAGCCGTCTGTGACACATGCTTCATCAGCACCGTCCTATGAGGGGAATCCCCACCGAAACCATCCACGGAAACACGCTCTCCATGAAGTTCTCCGCGTCATGGAAAAACATCCACTGGATCACTCGCGGTTATATGCACTTGCTCGTGTCTAGACCAAACGACGGCAACACCGCCAACAGTCCACCGAACTCGCCAGAACCCACACAGATTCCGCAATCATTTCTCGGCACAGTCGCCATTGAGCAAGGCAGGCCTCCATTACGCGAGACCATTAAAAAATCAAAGCTCACTGCGAACAGCAGTTTTTTAATTTTGCATAACACGGCATCATACCGTGACTGAGCGCAAAAGCGATCCTGCCACACGGTCCTGCAAAAATCGTTCGACCGCAGAGCGCATGGGGCGGGCGCCAAGTGTCTTGTGGAATCCCGCACGCAACATCGTCTCAACGTCGTCAGGGGAAATTTCCAGACTGTGTCCGAGCTTGCGCAGCCGTGCCAATTCACCGGCAATCATGGATTCGCAAATCTCGCGCTGCACCGCATATGGCAAGCGCGCAAACACCACTTTTTCAGTCATGCGCCCCACCAACTCAGGCCGCAGGCTTTGCCCGACTCGGGCCAGCACCGTGCGCTCAATGGACGCAAACGGCGCCGATTGCATCCGCATCGCTTCCGCCGCGCCGATGTTCGATGTGCAGACGATATAGAAGCCGGACAGATTTTTCCGCTCGCCGCTCGCAAGCGTGATGCTGGCGTCGTCCAATATCTGCAAAAATAAACGAAATGCCCAAGCCGGTGATATGGAATGCAGCGCAGTTTTATCCATTCGCGCAATGTGTGAATTAAGAGTTCGCACCCTTCTGGGAATATTCCACGCAGTCCGACAAGGTCTGTGCGTGAAGCGATGGGATTTTTTGATGTATTTGATGTAGCGGTTTTCATACCTATAGTAAGAAATCGGTCGAAACGAAAAACGCTTCGCATCAGAGCCGATGTGAGGTGCTTCAATATATTATTCGAAAATATATCACGCAGCCTTGGGCATAACCTCGCCTCGACATGTGACGGCATCTCGATTTTTGCATGGTGCCGGACTTTTGTATGGCACGCACACTTTGGAAACATACGCGGATATCCTGATCGCACCGGCATTCAAACCGCTATCCTCCGGCTTGAGTTTTCTGATTTCACCGTAAGGCACGCCGGGACGAACGCCGACGAACAGGAAAAGCGCAAAATGAGGTATCCAACGGCCTCCTTCGAGAGCTTCAAAGTGTTCCATTAGTTTCTGCGCTTGTTTAACACTGAATGTTTCCGCCATGCCACCACGGCGCCGAATGCGATACTGGGATGCCTTGAGGATAGGGTTTTCCGAATGCGAACATCGCGGAGGCGTCCATTATCGACGCGCCAAGCAGGCGTTCCGTCACTATTTTTGAACTGAGAAACGACAACTTTTCCGTTTTTCACGTAAGAGTTACCCAATCGGTTGGATAACTTTTCAAATTCGCCAAAGGAAAATCTGCTAGATTCCATTAGATGCTCCAACCCTTGAATCACTTGTGCAACTCCAAGAGTTGGCGTCCCCACGGGGATTCGAACCGCTCCTGACAAAATCGTTAAGTTTCCGAAAGATCGGGACTTAGTTGATTGTTAATGGTTTAGAACGTGCTGATGAGAACAGGTTGGTGTGGAAAAGTGAAGCCAAAAACACGTTTTTGGGCAACTTTTGGGCAACTTTTATGCGATGGTAAATCACACTGTATCCTAAAAACGGATACGCAAGCCACATGCCCTTGTTGAAGCCTTCATCATGCCATGCAATCGAGAGGTTCGCTTTTGATTGTCGTTCGCGTGCTGCGCTTGTCACGCAGGAAAATCAACATGCAGGACTTGTCTGCGCCCTATTCGCAACTACGGCAGCTCTTTGAGGCGCAGGCACCGTCAGACACCGAATAAATCGGACGCCAAATAACAAAACAAAATGCCCTTGTGTGCTCGCATGCGTGCTTGGCATTTCGATTTATTTGGGCGCGTCTTGGAATTCGATCATGTCCGCAAGCTGGGAAAAATAATCCACTGACCAAATATCCATGACCTTGGCATCTTTGATGAACGGGCGCACATCCGCTTTCACGGAATCGATGTTTGTTACGGCGATTTTTTCCTTTAGCAGGCGTATGAATGATTCCTTCGTCAGTTCGCTTTTCTTGAGCGATCCGAATTGATATGCGCGCTGGAGGAAATGCGCGAAGTGCAGTTTTACTCCGTTGCGGACATACCACTCAAAATCATACCAATCGCGACCTTTCACCCGATTTTTCCAAGTGCGAAACAGAAGCGCGTGCATTTTGCCAGCATACAAATCCGGCAGCGAGTAGCATCGCGTCATGAACGAAAAGGGCAGCAGGAGGAGTTTTTGTTCCGTCGAAAAACCGGGAGGCGGGTGAATATCCACTTCGAGTTTGATTTTTACATCATGCTCTTTTTTGAAGCTAAGGTCATACACGGCGGTGTCGTCTTTCAAGAAGGCCGACTCGATATTGGTCTGTTTCGCCTTCCGTTTTTTGCTGATGACGATGTCGCGGCCCAGCGCCTTGAACTCGACGGTTATCGCGTCAAAATAGTGCTCCAGCGAAAACGCGGCATCCTCTTTCAGGAGCGAAAAATCCATGTCCTCGGAGAAGCGTTGCATGCCGTAAAAAATGCGAAGGCACGTGCCGCCGTAAAACGCCGCCTTGTCGAAAAAACCGCCTCTGTGCAAACCGGCCAATGCGATTTGCTGCATGACTTCATGAAGCGCGTTGGTGTAATCGTCGTTTGTTTTCACCTCATAGCGGGAAAACATTTGGTCAAAGATGGCGGTCATTTTTTGAGGAGTTTGTAAAGATGCGTGAGTTCAATTTTCTTTTTTCCGCATGCAGCGCATTGCCCGATGATTTCGGTGTCAAACGCGCTGAGGGCGTCGGGATCGATGCGCATGTCTTCTTCGAGCCAGACGCGCACCGCCTTTGGCGACTGCAAACGAAGCCCTCGCGTGGTGACAATCATGTCGCATATCGCCTTTTCCGGGGACGCCATGAGCCAAGCGTATTGCTTCCCGATGATTTGCTGTCTGATGCCGATGGCGTAATAATCACCGGGGACAGTTATGTATTCAAAATCGCCAAGCAGCGTGGCGATTTTTTTGCCGCGTTTGGCGGTCACAGAGCGAACCACATGCACACGTTCCGGTATCAACCCGTAGTGGGCCAACGCGCTTTCAAGCGACACATACGACGGGCCGTAGAGATGATTCGCGACCAGTTCACGTGAAAATATTTGCCCGTGAATATCCCCTGAAACGAGGTAAACGCCCTTCTTTAGCCGGACAAGCGATCCCTCTTTTTCCAGCGATGCGATTTTATTTTGAGGGGATTTGTAGTCACCGAGAATGTCCGCAAGCGTGCCGAAACCAACGGGGACGATTCCAAATTGGGTCAGAGGATTCGTTTTTTGTCTAAGTCGCTTCATCTAGCAAAATTTGACGCGATAATTTAAATTAATTCAATTATCTTCTCAAAAATCACTTAAATTGGTCTTGAGTCAATACAAATCCTTATCCGGCATCCGCCCAGCCAATGGTTGAAAAAACCTTTGAAGAAGCGGGACTGCTTTATTTTTTCGACGAGCGTTGCGCGTCTTCGCGCAACCGACGGGTTTGAACCAGCATCTCCTTTTCCCAAATCCCCGTGATGCTTTCAGGGACACCGGCATATTTTGCAGCAGCGCGCCAGCCGCCGATAGTTGCATCCTCGACTTGCGCGTAGATTGATTTTGCGGCACGGCGGTCGATGCCTCCGAGTTCGGCGAGTTTTAAGATTTGATCAAAGCGTGTTGGTATTTCCACGCTGCCGAGCCATGTGAGGGCGATGAGCACCGTCGCCACGTTTGGGTTCATGTCGTAGGCTGGCGAGAGCATCCAGGTGCGGTCGGTTTCGTTGTAGAGAAATGCGTGATTGCGTCCGTGGTCGTCGCGATTGGTCGTGAGCAAATTGAAAACGGCGCGGCGGAAACATTCGCGCGCTTCCTCGGCCCCGCCCAAGGCACGCGAGAGTCGGATGAAATCCTCGTAGTCGATTGCACCGTCAGACGCACGGCGGTGCAACATGCCGCTGAGTGTGTGGACGTGCCTGCGTGTCCAAGTGCCATCGGCGCGTTGGTGGCGGTCGAACCGGGCGCTCGCAAAATGCCGGCGCTCGCCATCATGCACGAGACATGCGTGTGGCACGCGAATGCCGGCATGTTTTGCCATGAGCCAGAATGCAAACTCGACGCTTCCGCCGCCTTCGTCATCCAAGGGCGATAATTTCAGAATGCTTGGCGCATGGCCGGGTGGGGTCGCCCCTCCGATGAGGATATTTTTGAGCTCCAAAAAATCTCCGCCATCCGGAATGTGCGCGGATACTTTGGGAAATGCGCCCCCGAGGCTTCCGCCGCCGCGAGCGAGCGCGGCGTCAACTGCGCTTGGAGTGAGGACAACCGGCACTGTGGAACGTTTCGCTAACTTGGCAGCATCGCGCGCCAGTTCGGCAAGGTTTGCCTCAACAGTTTCCGTGTCCGCACCTTTTCCCAAGACGGGCTCGAACGTGATGGCACCAGGACCACGTTCGCCGATGGCGGCGAGTTTCCCCATCACTGAATTCAAACCGGGCACTTCCAGTTTCAACATGCGCTCGCCCCATGAGTCCGGCAACGAGTCGGTGATGAGGCCGGGCAATCCCCCGTCGAAGGGCGAATCGCCGGGGCGAAATACACGCGGGCCGCGCGCGAAGCTGTCGAGCGGGAGATTGAGCGGCGAAAGTTCGTGCCGCAGCGCCATGAATTCGCGCTCCAATTCGAGGGCGTAGAACGGCCCGTCGGGACGATATGCCAGCACGCCCATTGGAGCGCCGAGAAAACGCAAACGCAGGAGGTTGGGTTCTATTTCGGACATGGTGAATAACGATAATTTTCAGGTGGTTTTCCTACGACGCGGTGCACGCTGGCGGGCTCGCGTCGGTACGGACGCGAGGAATTCGTCGATGCTTTTTGGTGCTGGTTTCGGCTGTTGCAGTCCTTCGATAAATTTGTCCGCAAGCCCAAGTGCTACGAGCAATTTGGCCAATCCGGAAAAGCCGATTCGTCCAGTGTTCTCAAAGCGTCGAAGCGTGGCGATTCCAACGCCGCTTCGCTGTGCCAAATCATCCTGCCGCCACGACAGAGCCATACGGTGTGCGCGAATTAACTCGCGTACTTCACGGAGAATATCGGCTTCATTTTTAAGTGATAACATTCGAGCGTTAAATCCTTATTTTTATAGATAAGCAATCATTTTTAATATTTAAATTGAAGCCATAATTTGTGTTCTTCAACCCACCGAGCTCGGCAAAACGTGTGTGCATTTTCTCTCCTTGCCAAGTTCACTCGACGACAATGCTACAAAACATGCAAACAACACCCACCAACATCCAAACACCTTCTTTGCACGATGGCTCAGCAAACCGGGTCAATTCGCTTGCTGACATCAACGGTTTGCGCATGAGCGGAATATTCCCGAAAGGAAAAGAGCCGTCCATTCGGACGCTCAGAGAGTGGACGAGACAACGGCGCATTCCATGCCATCGCCTTGGCCATTTTGTTTATTACGACATCGCCGAAGTGGAAGCGCACATCCGCACCAAACTTCTCGTGCCAGCTCGATAAGCAACGGCATGCGCAAATCACTCAGCCGGACGACACGGTCACCAAAGCCGTGTCGTCCGGCACTAGCTTGAAGCGAGGGGATATTAGGCGGCAGTGGCGGCATGTTGATTGAGACGGCGCAGGAGTTCTTTTTCGGCCCAGTTGCGTTCGCGGGCACGTCCGATACGGATGGCGTCAACCAGCGCGAGCAAATCATAGAGCCGAGGTTCGTTGCGCGCGGCATGCGGCACACTCGGATAAAGCGGTTTCACGGCGGCACCCTGCAACATGCCCTCAGCGTCGGGCCAAACGGGAGAAACCTGCCCGTCCCCATTGAACTGGTTCTGCATCACCGGCGCGGCCCAAGCTGTGGGCATCCCCCGTGTGATTTGTGGGCTGTTTCAGAGATGTGCCGACGTTTGTTAAATTTTCGGATTCTTCTTGGGCCTGCCACGGCGGGAGTCCCTGGCAATTTTGTGCTGTCGGCAGAATCTGCGAATGTCTGAAGGATCGACTTGCAGCTTCAGTCCGGCCAAGTGCCTCAGCAACTCACCAGTTCGATATGTTGGTTTCGGATGGTGGAGCATGTAGCCGAGGAGATTCAATTTCCACCACGCCGAGTAACCGAAGTGAGAGCTTTTGATGGCGCCAATTTTTTGCCCGTCAAAAAATTCCGCCGCACGCGCGAGTTGGTGAATGAGTTTCGGTTCTTCGCCCGACACAGCGCCTTTCAACAGGCGCATCGCCGCATTTGCTGTGGAGAGTCCAACCGCGCCGCTGGAGGCGAGATCGCGCCTCAGCGCGTGCAGAACGAGAAACGACGCGCAATCAATCGTGCCGGCTTGGTATTTTCGGATCAAGGCGATGACTTGTCCGCGCGAGAGCCCGCCGTATGTGAGCGGTGCGAAGTTCGCTTGCTTCAATTTTTCGATATCGTGGCGCGCGTTGTCCTTTGCGCCTGCGATCCAACGAAGAAGCGGACGCCCCGAAGACACATTGATTGTCGGCGTCATTTTCCCGTCGAGATAGGCGTCGAGTTTTTGGCGGGCCATCGGATCGAGGGTGACCGAGCGATACCACTGACGCAGGCCGGGGACGTGTCGCAGCAGCGTCATGAATTGCTCCACGCCGGCAACGTCATCGCCAGTCGAAAGTATTGCGAAGATTTCTTCTGTGAGGGACATGGGGGGTGCTTTCGTTTAGCAGAAAACAAAACACGGATAACCCAGCGTGAGCATTCGCCGGATTATCCGTGCGCAGTCATCCAGAACCTAACGCCAAATGTTTTAGTATGGATTGCCCGCCGATGCGGTCTGCCCCTGTCGCATCCCGACGGTGGCGATGACGCCACGTGCGATGCGCGTGAACGCGCCTTCGCGTTGTGCTTCGGGGATGCGTTGCATGCGGCGTTCGACCTCTTGCTTGATGTTCGGGTTTTCCTCCACGTATTTCCGGACTTCCTCGCGGTAGCCCTGCCGTTGTTCGTTCGTGCGCATGATGTCATACATGCGTTTGCGCACGAGTTCGTCGTGGGAATAGCCCGAAATCCTGGCGAAAAGTTCCGGGTTCTCTTTTATGAAGGCGTCGATTTTTGCGTCGATTTCAGGGTTGTGGCGAATGCCGGCTTCGCCGTCCTGCTGTTTCTTTTTAGCGATTGCGTCTTTGAGTGCCATGATGGGTGTCGTTATGTTTGATTTTTCGTTTGTTGGCCGATGTGCGGCGTTGGTTAGAGAGCCAGGAGGCTTTGGTTGTAGTCCTCGCCGGGGAGCGGCATCAGGTCGCTGCCTGCGATATCGAGGACGGCGCTTTCAAATGTGCGGGCGACATCCCACGCGGTGGCGGTTGCGAGCCAGAGACGCATGAGGTCGTCGGTTGTCGGCGACTTACCGAGCGATTTTTCGAGTTGCTGGCGGGCTTGCTCGAAGATGGTGCGATGGCGCTCCATGACGGGCAATGACTCGGCAGATTTATCGCTGCCATGACTGGCGACGACGCGGTCTTGAGCGGCGGAAGCTGCCGTAGCAGGAGGAGTGACGGGAGGTGCGGATGTATTCATTTTTCCTTTGTGTTTTGTGGTTGTGCCTCGCGCAGGCGGGCGAGTTCGCGGTTGAGCCGAGCGAGCTCGGCGACAAGGGTTTCGTTTTGCTCGGTGAGCGCGGCCATCAACCGGGTTTGCGCATTCATGCGCTGCTCGATGTCGGCATTTGTAGGCGCGGGTTTTTCAGCGGGATCGGAAACCGCCAGCACTGGGCCGAGGGGGACAACGGTCGGGGCGTGCGGGGAAAGATTCCAGCCGGCGGATGCTTCCTTGCGATAAACCAGATGCGCCTCGTGAAGCAGGTTCGGATCCTTGGGATCAACGTATCGGTTTATCGGATACGCTTTCAAAGTCTCGCCGAGGCGGACTTTTTCGAGATTGGCCTGGTCGAGTTCGGTGCCGGAAACGGGCACGGCCACGGTGACGGGTGGCTGCGCGGGAGGCGGAGCTTTTTTGCGGAACATCGAGCAGCCGCCGAGCAGCGTGGCTGCGATGAGCAGAGCGGGAGCGAGTTTGAGGAGGTGTTGTGTGTTCATGGTGGATTGGAAGTAGGAGTCAGGATGGAAGGAGTAAGGAGTCAGGAAACGGAAGGGCGCTATCGCGCCAATGGGAGGGCAGAGTTAAATGTCTTTTCTTCCGGCTCCTTTTCGCTGCTTTTTTGCCAGAGTTTCGCGCCGCTGTTGCCGCGCACGGCGCGGGCTTTGTCGAGGGTTTGCGTGACGTAGAGGTAGAACTGTTTTCCAGCGGGCACGCGGATATAAAAACCGTCCTCGGCTATCATTTTGGCGATTTGCGCGGCATAGGTGTTCAGCACGTCGGCGGTGCCCGCGAGGGCTGCGTTTTTGGCTGTTGTTTTGGGGACTTGGGTCGTCGTTCCAAACGCGGTCGTCTGGTCCTGCATTTCCTGCAGGCCGCCCGCCATGCCGGCAAGAAACGTGGAGGCGAAGAGTTTTATTTCCTGCCAGTCGTCGGTTTTGATGATGTGCCCGACGAGGCCGGCGGAGCCGTCGCGCAGGCCGTATTCGCCGGAAACCTCGTCGCGCTGGCGGTCGAGTGCGATGCCGTTGAGCGTGAGTTCGATTCCGTTGTCGGTTGTGCGGTCGCGCCAGACGATCACCCATTGGCCGGAAGCGGCGATGCGTTCGCGTGAGCGGTCTTGCGCAGCGCGTCCGTGCACTTCAGCGCCAGCGGGAATGATGAGCCGCCCGTTGTGCCAGACGTCCTCGGTAACGAGCCCGATGATCGGGGTGTCGGTTTTAGAGGATTCGAGGGTGATGATGGTTTCACAAGGGATCAGACGGCCATAGGGCGCGTAGTTCTGCGAGATGGGCTCGCCAGCCACCGAATTTGTAGTTGGAGCGAGGAGGCTGATCGGGAGAACTGGCGGCCCCTTGGTATTCCGGGTCGGCGTGTTGTTTTCCTGACGCGCCGCACGCGGACGGGAAATCGGCTCGCCATCGCCTGCATTTTCCGGCTTCGGCTCGGATCGATTTGGTTGGGGCATCGCTGGCGCGGGGATTTTAAGCGGCTGCCCTTCCCTCGTAATCGTGTGCCGCTCCATCGGCGGCGGCGGTGTCGATGCAGCTGGCACAGGGCGCTCGCTGCGATTGCCGCCATGAATAAGCAGCGCGCCCACGATCACAAACACGATAATGGAAAGCACGCTGCCCAGCGGCGTTTTGACGAATTTGATGACGCGTTTGATCATTTCGGGGCGATCAGGCGCGCGTCGCGGGAGACGCGCGGCACGATGATATTGAAATTATTCCTCACGCTCAGATTCGCGCGTCCGCCGTCGGGCGTACCGGTGATGGCAAAATAGGCGACCGTCTCCGCGCGCGGAGGAATCAGCCCTGACGCGTCCGCGATGGATGCCGGGTAAAGACGGCTGCCAATGCGCACGGCGAGACTTTGCGGCTGGTAGGCGATTTCCGAGTCGCCGGTGTTTTCGAGTTTTATTTTGAAAACGAGCGTGTCCTCGGGATCAAAGCGATACACCTCCTCGACGGTCGCGGAAAAATCCCTGTATTGTGTTTTGTTTTCCGGCGCAGACGGCGCGCGGTGCTCGATTTGCTGCACGGCCTCGGGATACTGCTGGTTGACGAGGCGGAAACTTTTTGCGCGGTCGAGCAGCGCGAGGAGCATTTCGGGAGAGGCGCGCCTGGCGAGCGCCGCGCTTTTCCCGGTGATGCGATCCTCATAAAACGTGACCGAGCCATAGGGATTCGCGGCGACGGCAAAGCGGATGATGTAGGTGCGGTTCTGCAAAATGACGTTGAGTGTCGCGCGGGCGTCGGGTGTCAGCGCGCGCACGCTGAAATAATACCGACCGGCGACATGCGAGAGGAGCACCGGCGCGGGCGTTTCGGTGTTTGTGGTGAGTCCGGCCCCTTCGAGCGCGGAGGGCGCGCTCGGAAACATGAGTGTCGTCGGTGCGTCCGCGCTGATGGGGATTTGATAGACGATGCGCTCATCGAGCGGCAGTTGCTTGACGACGGGCGCACTGTTCGCGGAAAGGATCGGATTCACCACAAAGGCACAAAGGACACAAAGAGAATACATGATTATTATATAACTCCTTTGTGATCTTTGTGCCTTTGTGGTGAATAATGTATTCATAAAATCGAGAGTTCGTAATTCCATACGGCGAGTGGATAGCGTTTGTTGGCGATCATATCCGGGTTGCGGACGAGCGTGAGAATGAGCGTGAAACGCGGGGACTCGGTGAAGGCCTGCCGCTCAAATACGCCGGTGCGCACAAGCTGGCCCTCGACCTTGGCGATGACCTGATCCTCGCGCGTGCGCAAAACATCCACTTTGAAAATTTCCGGTTTTTGATGGATTTGCTTTACCTCGAACTCCTCGCGGTTTTTCAGCACATCGTCCTGCGTGCGGGCGCAGGCGTCGGTGAGGTAGAGGCGTTGCAGCAGGTCGGGAAAATCGAAGTTTTTTGGATTGCGCTGAAGAAATGCCAGCGTCGCCCAAATCGTCAGGGTTTCATGCAACGTCTTCGCCTCCTCGAAACCGAGCAGCGGAGAAATGGAAAACGTGCCCGCGCCGTCGAGAATGACCACACGCTCGCGCGTGCGGTAGGCTTCTATTATTATGAACGGCTGGATGACCGCGAGCACGACCGCGCCGATGGCGACAAGCGCCCATGCGCGCGCCGCGAAGGCGTAATCGGCAAACAGGCGCGCAGGATTCCACGAACGACGCGGCTTTGCAGACGGCGGCAGCGGCTTCGCCGTATCGACGGACGTGGTTCGCAGTGGAGATGGTTCGTCAGCGTTCATAAATCAGAGTCCCGGTGTGTGGCGCGCGGACGGCGGCGGAGCGGATGCGGGAGTCATCATCGCAGGGGCGGCGAGCATGCGCGTGGCGGCCGTCGCGCGGCTGGCGAACTCCGACGCGCCGCGACCGATTGCAACCGGCGATGCCGATTGTCCGGTGAACGCATAACCGTGCGCAAAGAGCATCTGGCAGACGACCGGCGTCGTGAGCGTTCCGATGAGCAGCGTCAGCGCTGCAATGATGCCGCCCATGTTGACGAGTGTCGGCGCATAGACCGCAGCGCCCAGTTCGCCGGGGCCTGGCGCTGCGACCTGCACAAAGTCGCGCCAGATTGCGATGGTGAGAAGATTGGTGATCGCGAATCCGACCGGCCACGCGAGCACGGCAAGAACTTGCTGAAAAAAGCGCACGGCCATGCCCTGCAATGCCGGAACCATGAAACAGCCGAGCGCAAACGGCGTGAGCAGATAAAGAATCCAGCGCAGCACGTATTGCAGGAGCAGCATCGGCGCGGTGATGAGTGTGCTGATTTGAATAAACACCCACGACACGCCATCGACGACCGCATTATAAAATGACTCGGCGAGTTTTCTCCACGACCACTCGCGGCCCTCGGCGTTCGGATTCGCGGCCTCGCGAATGGTGTCGGCGGCGCGCGTGGGGTTGTCCGAATACTCCGGGTTGATGTAATCGGCGGCGCCGGTCAGCGTGTTTTCGACAAGCGGAAACCACCAGCCCATCGAGGCGATGAGCGCGGTGATCGTGATGGCGCGGGCGACGGGCCGGATGAAATCCGTGCTGTGATACTGCGGCCGGTTCACCTGCACGACGAGTCCGGCCACCATCATCGCAAACACAACAAACCGGAACGCCGTGATGAGCGTCTGGATTTTGTTTTCGAGGAGTGGGAGTATGAAGTTCATTTGTATTGAACAGCAAAGGCGCAAAGTTCGCAAAGATTCGGAAAGATATTATGACTATTATAATTATTCCTTCTGTCTGATCTTTGCGAACTTTGCGCCTTTGCTGTTTATTCAATTAACGGCCCGCTTTGCGCGGATTGAACGACTGCATGAATACGGTCACGCGCTTGTTCGCCAGATGGTCGTCCTTTGCGCGAAGCTCGGCGGCGGCGAGTTGCTCGACCTCGCGGCGGTTTTCGTTCGCGAGCTTTTGCAGGATCACCTCGTCCACCTGGCGGCGGCGCGTCGATTCGAGCTGCGAAAGCTGGCCATTGAGGACGACGAGCTTGGCATTGAGTTTTTGCACCTGCGCATCGGTTGTGGCGGAGCGCAGGTCGATAAGCGTCAGGGCGATTTCCTCCTGAAGCTCGCGTTCGCGGGAGCGCGTTTCATCGGTGACGGCGCGGGCGTTGTCCTGACGGGTATCGAGCACCGAATATCTCCGGTAAAGCTGCGCGTCGTGCCGCACAAGGCCGCCGTCGAGATCGGCAAGATCGACGGGGCGATAGGTGTTTTGATCGTCGCGGTTGAGCGCGCCAAGACTGTCCACGGTGCGCGTGATCGTGTCGCGCGCGTGTCCAAACTCGCGCGTCAAATCGCCTTCGCGCAGCACGTCGAGCGCGAGGGAGCGTGCGGCCTTTGCCGGATCGCCCGCCCATGCGCGCAGGTCGTTCTGGATCGCGACGCTTTGCTTGAGTTGCGTGATCTGCGCTTTCAGTTGCGCGATGTTTTCGACCCACTTCGCGATGGTCGCGATATGCGAAATCTGGCTGTTCGCGAGATTGGCGACATCGACCACGGGAATGCCGGAGGCGACAAGCAGCGCCGTGCCCGCGATGCCGGCGGACAGAAATGAGAATATGCGTGTGATGGTTTTCATGGAGTCATTCGGTGCGGATGGTTGCGGTTGAGGGACGGATCACGACGCCGTCGGCGGTGACGGTTTCGGGAAGCTGGACGGTGACGTAGCGCGGCTCGGACGCGGACACGCCGTCGCTGCGCTGATGGTTTTGGATGATCCAGTATTGCTGCTTCACGGACTGGTTAATGGCGTGGTCGAAGCCTCGCTTCTCCGCGTCGGCAATCGCAGCGTCGATTTCATTAAGGGCAATTTTTGAGGCGATGTAACCGGCGCCCGCGCCGATTGCCGCGCCGCCGATTTTTTTGCCGCTTGCTTCGTAGCCAATGTAGCCACCGGCGCCGGTGAGCACGACATCGGTCGCCGGCTGGCGCATCGTGCCGCAACCTGAAAGCATCAAACATGCGATGATAATAAACGAAGGGATTGTTTTCATAATTTCTAATTCCTACTTTCTACTTTCTACTTTTTCCCGGTTGTATGTTGCGCACGGTGCCGCATAGCGGCGGATCGGTGACGGGCGTGAAAAAGCAAATGGAAGAAAACTTCTGTCCATCGGGCTGCTGTTCGGGCATGGGGTAATTCTGGATCGCCGAGCACACGCTCTCGGGAAGGCCGATGTCGTGCGCGATGTCGTCGATGTCCGTGCGGTCGAACTGCCGCATGAGGAAGAATTGCTTCGAGTTGCCGATGACGACGGGCCGGATGCGCGAGGATTTGAAGCGGCTGTATTGCTGGACAATCGAAGCCGTCCAGCACGAAAACTTGCGCAGTTGCGCGTAGGCTTCGGCGACGACTTTCTCGCCGCCGGGAACGTCGAGAAAGCGTGCCAGCTCCTCGTAGAGGATGCGTTTTCGCAGATGGCGCGGCAGCGAAATAATATGCTGGCGCGAGAATCCGCTGATAAGCAGGCCGGCGGCGGTTTTGAGTTCGATGGATTGCTCGGGGATGTATCCGAGTTCAAAATGCGCGATCTGCCCTGTGAGAGAAATATTCGTGATGCCGTCGAAGAGCCGCCCGTATTGTCCATGCGCGCACCACGAGGCGAGAAGCGTCGCGAGGTGATCGACGGTTTCCTTTTTGTGCTCGGGAAAGCGGGAAAATTGCATCAGCTCCACGAGGCTCGCGTGCTGGGGATAATCGGCGGGCTCGTAGAAGGCATGCGCCATCGCCATGACGGCGCGCTCGGTTTGCGAGTCTTGCAGAAACGCTGTGATGTCCGCCTCTGGAATCGCGGCTATGAATTGCTGCGCCTCGTCATCGTTTGCCGCGATGCGGTCGCGCAGATCGGCGTAGGATTCGAGATCCGTCGCGCCTTGCTGCATTTTTATATACTTCCAACGATGCGCGGCGCAGGCCATGCGCTGGATTTGCGGGAGCAAATCGCGATGCCGTTTCGACCAGTCCTCGAATGCGTCCTGATAAAGCTGGTTGATATACTGGCCCAGCATCGCCTGGCGGATTTGCTGTGTTTCCTCGTCGGAGGCCTCGCCGATCATGCGCGACACGAGCGCGACGGCGGTGGCAATTTGCAGTTGGTTGAGCGGCAGTTTTCTCGTGTCGAGATAGTTGATGGTCAGGTCGCCGTCGGGATGGAGAATGATCGGACGCTCGCCCATCGCCTCCGTGAATTTTCCATAGGACAATCCCTCCTCGATGATGACGGTATAGTGGTAGTAGGCGGCGGTCTGTTCGAGCAGATCGCACATGTGCACGGATTTTCCCGCGCCGGTCGCGCCGAGGAGCACGGCGTGCTGGGGCGTGGGCGGATTGCCAATAAACGTGCGCAGGCCGACGAGATTGCCTTGCTGCGCGCCGTCGTAGATTGCCTCGGCTCCGTCGAGCAATCCGGTGAACGTTGCCGAGAACGGCAGCAGGTCGGCAAGGTAGGTGTCCTCGGCGTAGAGATTGCGGTGGCGATACGGCGAATGCGTCCATCCCGGCCATGAAGCGAAGAAGAGTTTTTTGGCGGTCGAGGGCAGCGCGCACTCATTGTATTGCGCGCCGTTGAGATTGTTGATGGCGTTGCGAACGGCGGCGCATTTTGTGGAGAGGCCCGATTCGGTGTCATCCCATACGCGAATCATGTAGCAGACGGAAAACGGGCGGATGAAACCGGATGAGAGTGATTCGACTTTGCGCTCCTTTTTGTTGATGGCGACGACGAGCGAATGGCGTTCGCTGTCGCGGTATTCGCCGCGCAGCCGTTCGATGGCGCGCTCCTCCTTTTCGACTTCGCCTTTTGTCGGCAGCGGTTCGAGGTTGACCGTGACTTGATAGTCGAGAAACGGCAGCGTGGTGAGTCGCAAAATGATGCCCGGATAGGTGCGGCTCGGCCAGCGTTTGAACGTGAAGACCGCGTGGTAGCGCCCGTCGAGATAAAAACCGGTGCCGGTATTCACGCCGTCGGAGCACCAGCAGTTTTCATGGATGGTTTGCTGCGGGTTGAAGCGCTCGGCGAAGTCGATGTCAAAACCGTCGGCGAGCGACGGGCTCATAAATTTTGAGACATACGTGAAGTGCGCGAGATCATCCATTGGCGTGACCGTCGTGTCGCCGCCGAAAAGCGTGCGCAGGGAATGGGTGATTTCGTCGAAACGCGCGCGCAGTTGTGCGAGCACTTTCGAGTAACTGGCATCGAGTCCGCTGCGGCTGGCGGCGAGCGGCGCATAGCTCGCGAGCGAGGTTGATATGAACATCACCAGCTGCTCGCGGCGCAGTTCGCGCCGGTGCATTTTTTCCCAATAGCGTTCGAATCGTTCCGTCCGCACGCGGCGAACATGCGGATGCGTGCCGATGGCTTCGGTGGCGCGGTGATACCGGGTTAATTCCTGGCGGTAATCGCAGTTGCACGTCCACTGGAATTGCGCGCGCAGGCCGTCGCCGAGAAGTGAGAGCAGCGCGCGGATTTTGTCCTGATAGGCGTTGAGCTGCGCGGTTGTGCCGCCGCGCAGGTCGGGCGGATGCAGGATGTAGCCCTTGCCCGCCACGCCTTTTTCAAGCGTGCCGTAGAGGATCATGCCCTCTGCAAAGTAACCGTTCGGTGCGCTGCTATTGAGCATGATTTTTTCTCCCTTGTTTCATGCTGCGTTGTCCGGCAGGCGCATGGCTGAACCCTTCGCGATTCAGCAGATGGTCAAAAAAGTCCTCCGCATAGCCGTCCGGCTTGTTGCGGCGGAACAGCATCACCCATGCCGTGGGAATCGCGAAGATCGGCATCGCGCACGCGCAGGCCGCCAGCAAGCTCGTGTGAAACATGCCGAAGAGGAGCAGGAACACGCCAATCGCCCCGACGATCCCTCCAATGATAAAGAGAAAATCGTTTCCCTCAAACCCCAGCGCGCGCCCCTTGCTGTCGTTGGCGCTGTTGGTGTCGGTGATGCGCAGTTCGCCGCTCATGGCCGTCCAATTAGTAATTCGTCATTTGTAATTGGTAATTTTCTAAAACTGCGGTGTCAGCGCGCCGTCGCTCATGCCGAAGATGTAGAACATCGCCGCCATTATGGATGCGGCGCCGGCAATGATGATGCCCGAGACAATGCCCATTTTCCCGTCGGCATCGCCTTTCTTGAGGCGGTCGGCCCCGCCCCAGATGTTTATGACGCCCCAGATGAACCCGATCATGAACAGCAGGCCGAGGCCGTATTGGAAGCCGGTCTTCACCTGCGAGGGAACTTGCGCGACGACTGATGGAACTGCTGACGCAGCGGACATTCGAGCGCACGTGAGCATCATGCCGGCAAATACAATGGCGATTCGGAGCAAAGAGAGGATACTTTTCATGACGGAGATTGTGATCCCTCCGCGCTCCACGCCGCGTGGAGTTATCCGAAAGAATCATGCCCCATCATGCCCGATCATCCCTCATCTGCATTGGAAGATTCTGCGCCGGTTGGTAAAATGCCGTGGTAATTTTTCAAATCATCCCGACAAAATTGCTTTATCGCATGGTAAAGATGGCTCTCGTCATAGAACCCTGATTCCGCCGCAATTTGCGCGTTTGTCATAGTGCCCATGTTTTTCAGGCGCCGAACATAAGCAAGACGAAGCGCTATAATATAACGATGAGGAGAAAATCCCGTTGATGTTTTGAACAAATGCGCGAAATGGTCTTTTTTAAGACCTGCAACTACGGCTAGATCATTAACGGATATGCGTTCGCTAAGATTCTCTTCAATGTAAATTTCCACGTTTCTAAGCTGAAGAGGTGTCAACCCGCCGAATGTTGTAGCCTTGGAATTTTTATCAATTGCGAGAAGGTGAGACACCAAAGCCTGCGCATGTCCTTTGAGATCGTGCGGATGAGGCAAATCCGCCATATAGCAGTATGAGCGCAACACTTGTATGATGCTCCAAACAAATGGATCCAGCCTGAGCGTTTTCCACCACTGCGCGACTCGGACAGACTTCCATAGATTGCCTAAAGTTATTCGTTTCGCTTCATCGTCGGAAACGCCGAGGCTGATAAATACACCACGATTCCCAGTGCGAAATGCATGGATTGTCCCAGCTTCCACATAAATTATATTCTGTCCATTCAATAGCGCGTTTTTTCTCACACCCGAAGCCAAAATCCATGATATTTCGCACTCTGACTTCGGCTCCAACATTAATATGATTTGATGTTTATCATGAATATGATCCGTCCAAACATGATTTTTTTTCGTAGTATAATGAAGACAAACATCGCCGTCCCCGATATACGATGGAATAGGAACCAATTTTGCGTCCGATTGTTTGTAAAAAATCTCGGGATTTTCTATGCTCACCATATGATAACAACATAAGGATATAAATTGCAATTTGATTGCAAATATCTGGGATTTCAGGAAAAATCTGCTTTAAAAATAAAGTCATTTTCTGCTGCACGAATTCCACACGACAGACTTTATAACTGATGAAGATTTAAGCGAAATTCACATGGATATATATAAATACATATATATCGCCCTTGCGGGTCGATCCTTGATCCACCTCATTGCTGGAGCATTACAAATTACCCTACATGCGGATGCGTTTTCAACATGCTCAGAGTGGAGCCCTCGTTCCAATGTGGAGAAACTCCCATCCTTATTGGTTGCTCAGGAATGCCATATTCACCCCGCTGCAATTGAGCAATAACCTGCTCAATGCCACGGATGCCAATCAAACGTGCCTTCCAATCTAAACCTGCGCAGTTAAAATCTGCCTTCTTTGTGATATTAAGGCAGCAAAAACCATGTGTTTCAGGAACGCGCGCCCCTTGATCAATCATCCATTGCATGACTTCGACGTTATGTGCAATCACGACATCAGGTTTGTATTTTTGAAACCAGAGAGCAAAATCGAGACACATCCCCTCAGACACGGTGAAAATGGATTCTGGCGTCTTTTGCACATGACCGCATTCAACATCGAAAAAGGCCGCGCTCCAACGATGCTGTAAATAACGCTCCTCCGATTGTTCCAGCACAAGACCAGGACGGCGATAGCCAAGTTCGCAAAGCCGACGTAGTGCCATCCGTATGGCTGCAAGTTTATCAAAACATACATTATGCAACGCAGGTAAACCATCATTATAATCAGTGTAAACAATGGCATATCGCGACCAATCAATACTGACAATCGTCTGCGCATCATGCACCGGAAGGATTAACCCACCAAGGATTCCGTTCGATTGCAGTATATTCTCAATGTTCACACCGGCATGCTGTCGCAGCGCGAGAAGCTCGGTCCGGAATCCCAGATCAAGCGCGCGTTCAGTGGCTCCCTTGATAACTTCGTGACGGTAGATGGCAGCAGCGCGGGAGTGCAGTTTCGAGCTGTCGAGGTCGATGATTCCGAGAGTGCCGCGAAACGCATGTCCGGATTTCAAACGCATCCCTGCCATCACCAAGCTCGCAAGCGGGTTGCGCTGGTAACCAATTTTGCGAGCCGCTTTATGCACGCGTTCACGCGTTGCAAGTTTCACCCGCGGATTGTTGCGGAGGGCTTGCGAGACCGTCGTATGCGAGATACCAAGCACACGCGCGAGATCGCGCAGAGACCGATGGGCCGATCGTTTTGTCAAAACCACGTTCGACGTTGGAAGACGATTTTTTGCGTATGTTCTCGCCGATTACTCCTTTGGCATCGAACCCACGATGCGCGACGAGATTTCCGGGTTGCCGAGCACGGTCTGAAAAACCTCGGGCCATTTGCCGGCGACGAGTGGCAACAGGCGCAAGCTGCCACTGACAGGTTTCAGGTCTTTGGCCGGAATATTGGCTCTCGATATCGTGCGCTTTTCACCATGACCGGCGGAAAGGAGGATGTGGCTGAGGTAGGCTGCACTAGCTTCGGATTCGAGCGAGAGTGTTGCCGACTGGCAGACGATTCCCAAGCCGTTGCCCTTGGTGTCGGTCGCAGCAGCAATATCAACTTCCGTGCGATCTCCCCCATACATGCGATTGGCCGAATCGAAATCCTCCCGTGGTTCGACAGTATAAACACCCCGCTCCATTCCTTCCGCTTGGATCGGATAAACGGCATAGGGGCCTTTGCCGAGCCAAGTCAGGCGCGTCGCTGTTTTTGGCAAGGGGAATGCAAGGCCGAGTTCGAGCAGGTGGTCCCGCGCGTTTACCGGGGTCAGTGTGTAGCCAACGTCAAGCCAGCCTTGTTTGGAGAACGTCAGATGGACGTCGGCAGCGAAGCCCTGATCGCTGACATTGCCGCGCGATTTGTCCGCGGAGACCCGGGTGAATTGAAGTTTCAGCCTGACTTTCACGCTGTCGTTCGCCGACGCATTTACAGAGACCAGTTTCATTACAGGCTTGGTCAGGAGATACGGCATCCAGTAAGCAGAGCCTATTGCCTTGTAAGCGCGGATTTCCGACATTTGCGGCTCGCGACCCACACGCAGGGCAAAATCCCTAAAGGCGAAAGAGCGCGCGTCGGCGGCGCTGAATTGCACGTCGCCGGTTTCTTTGTTCACTTGCAAACGACTTTTGCCTGCGGTGTAGGTGACGGTCGCACCGGTTTCCGAAGTTTTGATGCCGTTGCCCGGAGCACGCTCCGTCCATGCTTTATAGATGTTGCCCCGCATCGTATCAGGCATGAGACGGATAGTGCGCTGCGTGATTTCCGCGCCTTTGGCATCGGTGAATGTGAAACGCAGGAACTGGTCGTGCATCGCCGGATTTTCGGGAATATCAACCGTGAAATCGACCGACACATCGCTATGAGGCTTGGCCTGCAATTTGAGTTCGCCGCTTTGCGCAATCTGGCCGTCGATGCGCAATTCCCACGAAGCGCGCACGTCCGACAGGTCCGTGAAATCGTAGCGGTTTTCAACGGGGATGTGCAGAGCCTGTCTGCCGGGCTTGACGGAAAGCGTCTCGATCGGAATCACGACAGGGGAATAGATTTTCTGCACCGCCCAATAGTCGCTTTGCGGCACGCGGTCGGCATCAACGATTCCGTCGGCGCCATCCTGCCCGTTGGTGTCGATCACGCGGTCGGGGGCGACCCATGTCTTTGCATTCACTTTGCCGATGATGATCGGCGCGGTGTCGGTTTCCTTCGGAATACCGGGATAGGTGCCGACGGGGACAGTGCGATAAACACCTTGATCCTGAAAGTGCCAGATACATCCGCCGATAAAGCGGTCATTCTTTTGCATGATTTCCCAACTTTCCTTGAGCATTTCAATGGAGGTTCCAGCCGCGTGAGCATATTCGGTTATGAGCACCGGACCGTTGAGCTCGGGACGATCCAGAATATCATCGAGATAAGCAGAGGCTTTGCGCCTTTGGAATTGAGACCAAGAGCGGGGAACCAAATAGTGGGGAGCGAGGATATCCAGTTCCGGCGGCAGCTCGAAATAATATTTTCCGGTGGGATGCGCGAGGCAGCGCGAGCGGAAAGGATCCAGCGCTTTCACGATTCCAGCCGTGCGCACAACCATCGGTGTATAGGGATTTTCGTTGCCAATCGTCCAGATGAGGACGGAGGTCTGGTTTTTATCACGGGCCACAGTCGCCCTTGCGCGCAAGGCGAGGTTGTCCTCGTAGGAATCATCCGTAAGGTGCTTGTCGCCAAAGCCAAAAGGCACTTCGTCGATGACATACATGCCGTATTCGTCGCAGAGATCGAGGAACATCTTTTGCGGCGGATAATGCGACATGCGGATCGTGTTAATATTAGCGGCCTTCATCATGATGATGTCCTCAATATATTGATCGCGAGTCATGGCGCGGCCTGTTTCCGGGTGCATGTCGTGGTGCGTGATTCCGCGGAATTTTACAGACTGACCATTCAGCTTATAGACATTGTTCTCTATCGTGGCGGTGCGCAGGCCGATGCGCTGGGTAATTTGGTGAACGGGCTTGCCGTCGACCATGAGCTGGACGTCAAGACGGTAAAGGTTGGGCGTCTCCGCATTCCAAAGCTTTGGATTGGCGATGGGCATCTCGTCCTCGACCATCGCGAGGCCGGGGCCAGTGAATGTCACGGGCTTGGAGAGCGAACCCACAATATTTCCGCCTGCATCGACAACATTGACGTTAAGCGCCGCCTGGGCGGTCTTTTTCGAAAAGGTTTCCATCCATGCCTTGATGCGAACGGACGCCTGCGTAGCTGTCGCGGTGACAGTAACCGGCGTGACGACGGTATAGTCTTTCACGTGTGTTTCGGGCATCGAGAAAAGGACGACATCGCGGTGAATGCCAGAGAGCGCCCAATCATCGTTGGTATCGAACTCCCAGCCTTTTTCGCGGCGCATCACACGCACAGCGATGACGGCCGGCTTGTCCGGCGTCACGAAACCGGTAATGTCGAATTCGCTCCGGTTAAAGCTGCTGGCGAACGAGCCGACCCGTTTGCCATCGATAAAAAACTCGAATGCAAAACCGACGCCCTCGAAACGAATGAACGCGCGTCTGTCCTTCCATGCGCCGGGCACGGTGAAGGTCGTGCGATAATACCCGTCCTTGTCGCCGGGCTTTGTGTAGCTGGGGTTTTCAAAACCCTGAAGCTCCCAGTTACCCGGAACGCGAATCCGCTTCCATGCGCCGTCGTTGTAAGAAGGTTGAGCGTAGTCGGCATCGACACCTCCGAGCTTGAATTTCCACACGCCGTTCAGCGATTTTGAAAATTCCGCACGTTGATCCACTGGATAATACGTCAACGGGAGCGCTGGAATTGGCTGCTGACTTGCTTGTGCGGCACATGCCAAGCCGATGGCGGCAAGGGCGATTCCGAGAATTTTAGGAAACTGCATTTTCATTTTTATGGAATTGTTGGGAGATGCGTAAGCGCGGAACTGTTTTTTGCTTCGGGTTGTGAGGAGCACTTTTTTACCAAGATAACGAAGTGGATTAAACCTCGGCATCACCAATTATGGTGATTCTTGCGCGTGTATTTTGCAGCAAATGTCTCCAACTTGCACTGGTATCCGCACACACAAAACATCCAGGCAACAGCTAAGCCTGCGTTGCCAAAAGCTATTTTCGCCGGCTGGCCACGGAAATGGACGCAGGTAATCTGTCTCCCACGAGCGCGAGGCACTCGATGGCGGCAAGCCCCCACTGGGCGCTGAGATTGGTGCCAACCCATGTCGCTTCGTCAACCGGGTTGAGCACCGCAGGACCCTCGATTCGATTGGTCGCGAGAACGACCTCGGCCCAATCGCCGGAATATCCGGGATAATCGGCCGTGGCGAAATTTTTCCATGCGCGCGCGGCAAGCGCGGGGTCATCAGCCATTTTTGCTGCATAGGCAATGAGCCGGGAGTGCGCCTGCACGAGAGCGCCGTTTCTGATGTCCATGCCAAGCGCGGCGATGCGTTCTTCCTTGGGCGCAGAGTAAAGCGTGCAATATTGGAGCCATGCCTTTTTGAAGCCTTCATATTCGCCCTGCCCCGCAGTAAGCTGGATGAGTTCGGCAAAAATTTCAACGGCCCCAAAAACGGAGTCGAGATGAGAAACGGAAATCGGCTTGTTGCCGCCGTCTCCAAGTGGACGCACAATAAGCGGTTCGATGCTGCCGTCGGCAATTTTGTAGCCGTAGCGGTCGCTCGTGAAAAAGCCCAGCGGCATTTTGCCCCAATCGCGCATGCCCCGCAGAAGCTTGTCTCGATATTTCGGATCGCCGCCACGCTCCCACTCGGTAAGCCACGCGGCAGCGAGGTTGGCCCAGTCGGTGCCGAAGCTCACACGCGCATCATACGCGCCGAGCGGGGATGCATCCCCAAGTTTGCGCGCCGGATCGATGTCGTTCAGTTTTGCATCAACATCAAGAAGCTCGCGCATGATGTCGCCAACGCGTTCGTCGGCAGTGAGATAATAATAGATGCGGCGATAGGCGGCGGTGCTGATGCGCACCTGCTTCGCCGAGCAGCCCCAATGTTGCACATTATGGCGCGTGCCAAGTCCCGCGAAACGCCCGGCATGGTAGGTATCCACCTCGCTGGTGTGACGCGTCATCGCCTCGGCGAGACGGAAAACGTCCGCGCGGCCTGTCCGCAGGTAATATTTCCAAAGCCAGAGGTCGGTGGAGAGCTCGGAATTGTCCCACGCATTGCCGCCGATGTCGTATTTCCAGACATGGCGGTCACGGTCATAGCTGTGCATGACGTCGCCGTGATTCCAGAAACCATACCAGTGTCGCTGGTCTATTTGGTTTTGATAATACGCAAACGACCATTCGAGACGGTCTTCAATCGCGGCCTTGGCAGGCGTAGAGCGATCGGGGAGCGACCAGATGGGACCGAAAACGCCCGCTGAAAGCAGGCGCTTGGGAGGACAAACAAGACGCGCCGGCTCGCGCACGAGCGCGGCCATGTTCACGATTTCGTCACGCGAGGGCGTCGTGGCGAATGCCCAAAGGCAGATTTCGCTCGTGCGGGCAATGCCGTGGGCATCACCAAAGCCGGGCTCGTAATCCTCATATGTGATTTCGAGCCCTCCCTTATATTGTTTTTCAAAGGTATCCATGCCCATGCCGTCATGGTAGAAACGGAGGTCCATCGCGGGAGCCTCGGGCGAATAAAGCCAGATGGTCACCTCGGCAGAGTCGGTATGGGCGTTGCGAATGTCGAGTTGCGCAGGATGACGCTGCCAGAAATCGCGCAGGCCAAAAACAACACCGCCGCCTTTTGCGCCGCCGATGTAGCCAACACCAGAAGCGCGTTTGCCTTGGTCGACATCAATCCAGCCATGCTCGGCCTTGGTGCGTTTGCGAATGCTAAAACCGTTTGCCGTCGGTTGCGAGAGCGTCGTGTCGCCCCAAGCCGGAATGTATTGCAAGCGCTCTCTGACTTGCGGATTGAAGGTTTCGACGGGCGGGCACGCAAGACCGGCAATCTGGGCTTTCTTAATGGCGTTGCCCGGAGTCTTCGCGTCGGGATCGCGACGGATGCCAGTGAGGCCGCGCACAGCCTCGGCCCAGAGGCCCCTGCCCTCGCCCACGTAGCGCACATGACGGTCATGCATGTGATCGCTCATCGGCACTTCGAAACGAAGGCCTAGTCCGCGAATAAAATCATTCTCCGTGTCGCCGTCGAAAACAAAGGTATGCATCACGCGAAGCGCATCCCCACCCGCGTAAAAGTAGAGGCGCAATGTGAATGGGAGCCACGCGCGCCCGTTGCCGGAATGGCGGCCTTCAATTTTTATGACGGCACGCACAGGACCGCCCTGCTCGACGGTTACGGCGGCAATGTCACTTTGAAATGCGTTCGTACGCCGGCTATGTGACACATTGTCGAGGTCGGGTGTCGGCGAACTGAGCGCGATCAGACGGCCATTTGTCAGAACTGTTTTCCCATCGCGCACGATGCTGCGAACAAGCGCGCCGCCCGCTTTTGGGATTATGCAACGAATGACGCCCGTATCCACTTCGACGGTGGCGTCATTGTCGCGAACACTGACGGGGGTTTCTGGCGGTTTAGGCGCGCCTCGCGTCACCGTAAGATTGTTACCAACAGCGATGCCCGCGGGCACGGCGTGCGCAGTCCATTTTATTGAGCCATCAGGCCACCATGCAGTGGGCCAGCTTTGCATCGGAAGCGGTTTTCCGAAAGCATTGGTGAGCGCGAACGTGGAGTCTTTCGACGCGCCACCCATAGGCCACGGCATGCCCCATGTGGCGCCGATATTGAGCGCGGGCGCGTCATCGTCGAGCCACACGGTATCAGCGGTCGTTTTGAGTTTTGCGTTTTCCTTGTTTGATGCATCCGGCGGAGCGGAACCATCTTTTACCGCGCGCATGAGCGATGCGACAAATGGCGTCGAAGCAAAAGCGAGCGCTGTGCTTTTGACAAATGAACGTCGTGAGAGAGCTGAAGTTGTTTTTGCCATGGGTCCAATACCGGCCTTTATTTTGCGGCTTCGTAAAACTCGGCTTCGATAATGCTCAGTGCTTTGCCGCCGATTTTTTCATCGCCGGTGGATGCATTTTTCTGATTCGCGAGTTCTTTTATTTTCAGTTCGTCGTTCGACTCAGATGAGGCGATGAGACTGACGCGCACGGTTTTTCCCGCGGCTGCCGGTTGCACCGGAAGAGTGACGTAACCGAGCGTTTTATCCGTGGAGCCGTTGTAGATTTCCGCTCCGTCAAGAGTGATGCGAATCGGATAGCTGCGACTCTTCCATCCCGAAAGTCGGAGGGTGATTTCGCTGAGTTTTGCGGAGCGTTCGAACGTGTATTCAATCCATGCGGCGGCGGTTTCGTTGGCACTGGTCCATTCCGTGGTTTCATCATCATCGTAACTTTTCGCGGCGTTCGCATTGTTGGAACCAGCCCGCGCCGAGACAACCTCAACAGGGATGCGCGTAACCTTGTAAGAAGGTGTCGATGGCGTCGGGCCACGGTCAATGCGCGGGATGCCGGGAGCGGCGGGAACGGAGGCAAGTCCGTTGACAGACGGATATGCGATTGACTGAAGCGTTAGCGTGGCGGGTTCCAACACGCCGGATTTTGCGCTGAGCATGATTGTGCCGGGCTGGCGTGTGGTGCGGACAAGAACGCGATTCACACCACATTCCAAGGGAAGGTTTTTCGAGAGGATGCAATTGTCCGGACCTTGCGCGATGCCACCGCGCCATTCTGCGGGGCCGTCGAGGGTGAAGTGGACGGTGTCTAGCGCGGTCGGACAACGGCGGCCATAGGCGTCGATCATTTCGACTTCGATTAGCGCGAGATCGTGCCCATCAGCATCGTAGGATTTTTTCCCGAGATTGGTGAGGCGCAGCGCCACAGGATCGCCTGCGGTTTGCCTGGTGTCCTCACACACGGGCAAGCCGCCCGTGCCACTCAAACCGACCGCGCGCAGTTCGCCCGGCTGCCATTGCACATTCTTAAAGGTGAAGAGGAATCGTTTGCTTTGCAGGCCGTATCCGAGTGATTTGCCGTTGAGGAAAAGTTCAACGGTGTCGGCGCTCGAAACGACATGGACATCTTTCACGGTGTCCGGGGCATAATTCCAATGACCGATGATGTGTGCGCGCGGTTTTTCGACATCAACCCAGCCGTCCCACATGACTTGGTGCGCATAGAAGCCGTCCTTCGGAATGCGCATCGCATCCACCACGCCTGTGCGGCGGTAGTTTTCGGCGCCTCGATGATGCGTGTTGGAATCGGAAAAAATGATTTTCGCACCACCACTGTTCACGCGACGTCCAGTGCCGGGGCGTTCGAGCCAGTAGTCATGCCAGCGCACGACATTTTCCATAGCGAGCGAGTCCTGATTCCGATTGTATTCATGCGCGGGCTTGCCCCTATGCTCAGGACCGTCACCATCCTTATGATAAGGTGGCGAGAAATCGTCCCAGTATTTGCGCAAACCTTCGTCGCGAGAATACTCCATCATCCAGTAAGGGATGCGAGCGCTTTTATTTATATAAAGCATGTGGCCGCCATATTCCGCCACTTTGCTGTTGAGCATGTCGCGACTGCCGCTGGCGCGTCCGCCATGGGGATCGTATTTATCGCGCAGCGCTTTCATCTCCGCCATGTGCGCCTCGCTAACGCCGGCATTGCCGGACTCGTAAAAGAGTATGCTGGGGTTGTTGCGATTGTAGATGATGGCATCACGCATAAGCTCAACGCGCTGTCCCCACCAGCGTCCCTTTGCATCCTTTTCGGAGTCGCCGGCGGGCATTGCCTGGATGAGGCCGACACGGTCGCACGACTCCACATCCTGCTTCCAAGGTGTGATGTGCATCCAGCGCACGAGATTGCCACCGCTCGCAACCATGAGGCCGTTGCTGTAATCGGTAAGCCATGCGGGGACGCTTGCGCCGACGGCGGGCCATTCGTTCGAAGTGCGTTGCGCATAGCCGTGCATCTGGATGACCCGGTCGTTGAGTTTGATCATGCCATTGGAAAATTCGGTCTTACGAAATCCGGTGCGCGTGGTGACCGTGTCGGCGGGCTTGCCGTCAACGATGAGCATGGTGCGCACGTCGTAGAGCGCACCGTGGCCCCAGCTCCAGAAATCGATGTTCGAAACGCGGACACTCGTTTTGACGAGGGTGGTTTTTCCAGGAGCGAGTTTGACGGCAGGCCCGGCGCCCTGGGCCACGCCAAGCGCGGGTATTTCCAATGTGTAAGAAAACGTCTGCGTTTCCCCGGTATCGTTGCGCACTTCGGATTCGGCGTAAATCGTGGCGGTTCGTTTCGCCATGTCGAAATCGGCGGCATATATATAAACACCCGTCGTCTGGAAATTCGAGTAGAGAGGCAGTGTTTGATATAATTCGCCCGTTATATGCAAACGGACGTTTTTTGTGATGCCGCCATAGTTGGCGTTGAAGTTTTTATCCGACCACTGATATCGCGAGCCGGTGGCTTTTTCCTTGTAGGCCCAGTCGTTGTCAATACGCACGGCGATGGTATTTTCGCCGGTCTTGATATTGGATGTAAGGTCGAAACCAAAGGCCATGACGCCGTTTTCGCTGAGGCCGACATGCTTGCCGTTTACGTAAACCTCGGCTACCTGCCGCACGCCCTCAAACTCGATGAACACCTTCGATCCCTTGAGCTGGGCGGCTGTAAGCGTAAAATGCTTTCGATACCACGCGATGCCGGTGGAGTGGTCTGCGATGTCCTTGCAAAACGCGTCATCCTCATTCCATGCGCGCGGAAGCGTGACGAGCTTCCATTGCGAGTCGTCGAAGCGCGTTTCGCTTGCGCCCGCGGGATCGCCGACGTGAAGATGCCAGTCGAGGTTGAGGTTGTAGGTCGCGCGTTCAACAGCTTTGACAGCGATCGCAAAAAATGTCGCGAAAAACGCGTTTGCTACACAGAGAAACCTTCCTATTTTCATAAAAATGTCACTCATCGGAGCGCAGTTTTTGTAGCGCAACCCGTCCCCTTTGACGATTTGTCAAACTAAAAGGCTGCGCTACAAAATGCGAACGACTGTTATTTTTGCTCAATCGCGATGGGACCGATTTCAAGCGGTGCCTTATTGGTGCGCGTTGCTTTCAGCCAATACCAGTATTGTTTATTCGAATCAGGAACACTATCGACATAGCTGCTGGTTTTTCTGGGATTCACCTCTTTCACCTTTTCGCGCCCCTTGGGGCTGGCTTTGTCGTTGCGGCTCACAATAATCATACGCCAATCATCCTTGGGGAGCGCCCATGTGATGGCAACCTTATCGCCGTCTTGCACCGCCTTGACCTCCGCGCCCTCTGGTTTCGCAACATTTTGGACGGTTGTTTTGGGTTTCCTTGCCGCATTGTCCCTGTCGGGAGCAGCGGGTGCGGCGGTGGAAAACGTAACAAAGATAATTGCGGCTATAATAAAAATGTATCTCATAATACTATGTGATTGATTTTGAGTTTTATGTCTTAGAAGCGGTATCCGACACCTGCGCGGATGGCGACGGTTTGGTCCACGATTATATTGCTGTCATTGCCATAACTGGCGAAAATTGAGAGGCCGCTATGGAAATCGACTGATGCACCGGCCTCGATGTGCCAGCCGTTGCGATTCGATTGGGCAGCCTTCACTGTGACCGTTTCGCCCATGACAGTGGCCGTGAGGTCGCGGTTGTCGCGGCTCATTGTGTATGCCCAATAGGCGTTCAAAAACGGGCGAATCACTGCCTTGCCCTTGAGAATGCCAAAATTGCGGGAAAGCTGCGCGCCGAATGTGCCAATCGTCGAATCCGCGTTTTGCTTGGCAACGAAGAGCGTGGCCTCGTTGGCGTTTCCGCCTTCGGTGAATCCGTCAACTTTCCATTTCAAATACTGAAGGCCCAGCGTCGGGGCAAAATCTAACCAACGGAGCTTGAAGGTGTGGCTGATCTGCGCACGCGCGCCATAGCGCGTCCCGTCGGTATCGGCAGTTGCGTGGGAACCGAGATGAGTGAGACTCACGTCGCGGTTTGCCGTGTAATTGTCGGTTCCGTAGAAACCGATGAGATTCGCTTGAAAAGCGCCGTTGCGATAGCGGAGATAGGCGCCGTAGATGTGACTTTTGGAATCACCGGTGCTGCCCGAGTCGTCCAAGGTATAGTCAGTTTTGTCAAATGCGTATAAAAGACCCGCGAGCCATGTCGTTGAAAAAGCGTAGTCAACGCCAACAAGGATTTCCTCGGGGTTTATTTCATAATACTCACTATTGTCAGTGGTATTTTTCGTGGAGGTGTTGCGCGAAGCCTGGACATAAACATCGAATTTTTTGGCCTCGCGAAATTTTTCATCGGATACCGCAAGGCGATTTTCGATACTGCCCCCGAGTGCCGCTGTTTGAGTGATCGCCGCCGGAAACCACGCTTGATACGACTGGGCGCTCAACTGGTTCAGCACTTTGCCGTAGGCTGTCATGCTTTTTTGCGCGTCGATGCTCATGATGAGGGCATCGGGCAGGCTTGCCTGCATGCCATCCAGCATATTTGCCACGACGTATTGGTTTTCCGTCAGTCCCGAGACGCTGGCAAAATCGCCGTGAACAACGTTCACCCAGACCTCATAGCCGCCCGTGATGGGAATGATGCTCCAGTTGCTGTCCGCGGCGAGCGGGCCGAAATTATGCACCAGCTTGTGGTTGAATTCGCCCGTCATTGTTCCGTTTACGGTGGCTACTTTGTAGCTTCCGGTTTTCACAACAAAACTGCTTTCATCGCGCGTGACACCCAGATTAACGCCGGTTCCGGTTCCTGTCATAGCAAGATTCAACGCGCCGTTAATGGTCAGATGATCCATTTGCGTCGTCGTGAAGAAATTCAAATTGATGGCCGAGCCATCCATCATGTTCGCGGTGCCCGTGATCGTCAGTGAGCCGGCTTTTGTGCTGGTTCCTGGGGCGACGGCAGAGCCCAGGTTCGCCGTCACGGTTCCGATTACAAAACCCGAACCGCCCAGCGAGGTATTCGATGAGCCTTGCAATGTGATTCCGCCTTTGACGATACCATCGACTTGAAAAGTGTTGTTGCGCACAAGACCGTAGCTGCTTCCGGGAAGCGTTATGATGCCTGACGATGTGAGCACAGTCAGCGTGCCGGCACTGCCGGCATTCACGCGCAAGGCTTCACCGCTTGTCTTTGTGCTGGTGATGGCGCCGGAGATGGACGAATTGCGGCTTATATTAAGCGTGTTGTTCCCGAGGCTGAGCTCCGTGCCGGCGTCCATGTCGAGTGTGGCGAGCTTCATGGCGGATCTGGCTCCGGAAAAATCAGCCGTGGAACTGCCGCTCATCGCAAGGCTCGCGCCCCAGAGTGTTGCGCGATCAGGCGCATTTTTGATCGCTGGATAGGCGATTGCATCATTTCCGCCCGTATATATGAGTTTCGAATACTCCTTCAGTTCAATTTTTACGGGCAGATCGTTATCATTGTTGTTAACCGAATAAAAACCGCCACCCGCGACATTGAGTGTCGCCATTCCCTGACTGTTTCCTCGAACACTGATAACATAATCGCCCGTGCCCGGAGAAACGGAGAAACCGCCCATGGCGAAGGTCGCATCGGTCGAACCAGTGTTGGATATGAGCAGCGTTGCGGGAGAACCATATCCGGCGCCTATATAGTCGGACGAGGTCGGCGTTCTGTTGAGACTCCAGTTAGAGGGGGCGGCCCAGTTTGAGTCAGTCGTGCCGGTCCAATAAATCGTGCTGGAGTCCAGCGCGGCTGCGACCGCATCGGGACTGAACGGCATAAAAATCGACGAGAGCGCGAATGGCAGCGTCAGCGCAAGACGGGATATGGTGTTCTTTTTCATATAAAGGGAAAGAAACGTTTTTGGTCTATTGTCCGTTCTTACAGTGTGCATTTCAGGACGATATTCAGGAGCGTGCCCGACTCCCTGTAGCGGGATATGCGGTCGTAGCGCACGCGAACGTCCGGCTCGGCGGTGATATTGCGCCAGTCCAGAGATAACGCCCAGACGCGCGAGAACTGGTAGGTGAAGCTGAAATCGAAACGCCCGGATGCCGCCACGTAAGAACCGTCTGTTCCCATGGTGATGGAGCCGTCGGCGTTCGTCAGCACCTTCGGCGTGCGCCAGAGATAACTGGCGCACCAGTAATATGACAACTGGGCATACCAGTTTTTGGAGCGGTATTTTAGCTGCGTGTTGGAGACTTTTTCCTTCAAGTCTGTGATGCTGATGTCACCCGTGGGATGCGCATAGCTGAAGGACTCGTATATCTCGAAATTTTTAAGGAACGACGGGAGAAAGGTGAGTTTCTGGCGGTAGCTGACTTCGAAGCCGTTCATCGTGGCTTTTCCGGCGTTCAATCCGGTGGTCAGATTGATTTCATAGTTGGGATAGTCGATATAGAGTTGCTTGTAGATGTCCTGATCGAGCAGGGAGGGATCAAGTTCCGAGAGCGGTCCGGTTGGCTTTATAATATAATCCGATATTTCTTTCCTGAAGATGCCTGCAGTCAGCACGCCGGAGCCGGCTTTTTTCGGAAAATAATATTCGGCGCTGAGATCGTAGTTGTTGCTGAACTGCGGCTTTAACGATGTGTTTGATCTAACGACGGTCACGCTTTGCGCGCTGTCACTGACACTGATGGTGTCGGCGGGAAACAGATATTCCAATCCGGGACGGCCAATGCTTGTCGTATATGCGGCGCGAAAGATGAGGTTCGGAATGGGCTCATACTTCAATTGGACGTTTGGGAAAAAGTTGCCGTAGGTTTTCCCTCCCTCAATCCACTTTCTGTAATTTTCCGTGTTTTGATAGCGTTTGTCGCTCAGGTATCCGCCAGCGAGCGAATCGGTATATTCGTAACGAACACCTGCCATTATGTTGAAGTTGCGGATTTGCAGGGAACCCATTGCGTAACCTGCCATCACGCTTTCGTCGAAAGTCTTCGTATATGTATAATAGGAGTCGTCAAAACTCGACTGGCCAAAAGTGAACATTTCGGGATGTTCGTTGAAATAGTCGAGAACCTTCCACGGGCTCATCCATTGGGGAACGAAAGTGTGGGAAAACTTCCACGCATCGCCGCGCACGGGATCATAAAACTCGCCGTATTTGGGCCGGGAGGCGCTGTTGTCGTTGAGTGTGTAGGTGCCTTTTTGAGTGGACATATCACGCGTCCAGTCGGTGTAGGATGCGCCGCCCTGGACGAGGAGCGGATAGCCAAACAGCACCAGGGGAACACGGATGTTGGCCTTGGCGCCGCTTTTTTTGTCGATCATGCGGCTCTCCTGCGTTGCAAGTGAAAGCGTGTTGTAATTGTCCAGATTCAGGTAGTCGTTTTGCGGAGTGATATCGAGCTGTTGGATGGTATAGCCGCTTTCTGATTGGAGGTCGCGGAATATATAGTGGCCGCGAGGACTCCTGTAGGTGACATTATTGATGCCTTGGGCCGGGCGGGTGAACGAGCGCGACATATAACCGTCGTAGTCGATACGAATGGCACCGAATGTATGTTTTACACCGGGATTGATCAACCATGCCTGTCCGTATCCGCCTTTGTTCGGGGCGCCGCCAACGCTCATGGTAAAATAGCTGTCCTCGACTTCGACCGTATCGAAGCTGGATGTGTTTTTGTGGACCCGGCCGTTGCTGGTGTCCAATCGCGCAGAGAGGTTGTCGGACGAGATGGTTTTGCGGTCGTTGTAGGATGTTTTCAGGAAGACGGAGGTGTGCCGCGCAAGTTTGTAATCGAGATTGAGCGAGGCGGCGCGCCTTTGTGCCCTGCTCGAAGTCTCACTCGCCTGTATGGTGCTTATATAGCCGGTGGAATCCCTCGTGGGGAGCTCGGTGGTGGGAATGTCGAAGTAGTAGGCTTGCTCGCCGAGCGCGTCGGTGAAACTGTAGGTTTCGTAAGCGTTAAGGGACAGGCTAACTCCGAGGCGGTTGCGAAGGAAGGATTCGGAATAATACAAATTGGCGCCCGGGTTCCACGCGCGATCCGGAGAACGTCCGCCGGCGGCTATCGGCGCGAAATTGAGGGCGGCGGTGTTAAGTCGCAAACTTGTCTGCATCACGACACGGCGGCCCTTTTGATCGAAGGCGTTTTTGGTGATGGCGTTGATGACGCCGCCGTTGGCATTGGCAGGCGAGGAGGGTGGCGGTGCCTTGAAGACTTCGAGGCTTTCAATCGCGTTGAGGGACATGGTTTGCAGGGAGACGCCGCGGTTGGAATTGGAGATATTGCTCGGATCAGTGGTGCTGTTGGCAAATTCGTTGCCGTCGATCGTGAAGCTGCCCTCGTTGGTGCTGATGCCGCGAATGGTGAAGCTGCCCGCATCCTCGTTGTTATAATTGATAAAAATACCGGGAAGATTTTTGAGAAGTTCACCGGGATTGGTGTCAATGGGATTGCCAAAGGCGTCGGCGGAGACGACGTCTTTCATCACGTCGGATTGACGCTGGCGCTGCATCGCAGCGGCCTGGCCTTCGCGCTCGGCTGTGACCGAGAATCTTTCCAGAATATATACTTCAGAGCCCATCATGAAATCGAGCGTCTCGTTCGCGCCGGCTTCGAGAGTCACGGATTTTGTTTGCGGATCGAGGTCGGCATAGGTGACGTGCACGGTGTAGTTTCCAGCTTCGAGGCCCCCGAAACGGAATGTGCCGTCGGCCAGGGTGACGTCGCGCGAGGCCTTGCCGTTGGCGGCCAAGGTGACTTCGGCGGCGGAAAGCGCGACGCCCGTTTTTTGGCTGCTGACTTTGCCGGTGATGACACCGTTGTGCTGCGATTGCGGCTGCGCATGAATTGATGGAGTTGATGCAGCGCAAAGGATAAAAGTTAGGAGCAGGGCGAGGAACTTCACGGGCGAGTCGCCCGTGCCACTCGGTCCGGCGACGCTGCGCGCCGTCACACGGGCTGGCAGCCCGTGCCACTTTCGGAGGGCAACGAGGAGCGAGAGAGCGAGGAGATAGAGCCATCCCAGCGCTCCGCCGCCTCCACCGATACTGCTTCCGGTTGATGGCGGCGGGACGGCGCCATTAACGGTGAGCGTGGCGGAATTGCTTTGCGCGATGCCCATAGAATTAGTGACGGCAGCGCTGTAGTTGCCTGCGTCCGTGCGCTGGACGGGATTAATCGTGAGCGTGGCCGCTGTGGCCCCCGTAATGGGCACGCCGTCTTTATACCATTGATAGGTTGGCGTGGGCGCGCCGGTGGCGGCGACTTTGAACGAGACGGATGAACCGGCGCCGGCTGTCTGGCTGCTCGGCGACGTTATGATGAAGGGGCCGGTTTGCAGGACGCAGATTGTGTGGTCGCCGGTGTCGAGCACGTAAATGTCGCCGGTGGCGTCGATGACAATGCCACCAGGAGCATTGAGCGCGGTTTGCCCGGAACCGCCGACAATCGTGGTAGCGATGCCGCTGGCGGTGTCGATGGTGCAGACAGCGTTGTCACCAGTGTCGGCGACGTAAAGAATGCCCGCCGCGTCGATGGCGAGGCCCTGCGGGGTGTTGAGGCTGACGCCGGTTGGCGTGAGTGTTTCCACGAGGCCGGAAGCGAGCGCGATCGTGCGGATGGCGCTGTTGTTGGTGTCCGCAACGTAGAGGTGCGTGGCTCCGGCATCAAGCGCGAGGCCCATCGGGGCGTTGAAGGTGGCCGCCGTGCCTGCGCCGTCGTCGAAGCCGGAGACGCCGGTGCTGCTGCCGGCGAGAGTCGTCACGGCACCGGTCGCGATTACGATTTTGCGTATGCTGTTGTTGCCCGTGTCAGCGACATAGAGGTTTCCGGCGCCATCGAGGGCGAGTCCGTGCGGGATGCTGAGTGGCGGTGTGCCGGTGACGGACAGCGCAGTGACGGCGTGACTGGCGATGTCGATTTTGGAGATCGTGCTGTTGCCGGCGTTCGCGACGTAGAGAGTCGTGCCGGCAGCGTCGATGACGATGGCGGAGGGTGTGTTGAAACCTGTTGCAAAGGTGGAAACGGTGCCGTCGGTGGCGATTTTGCGGACGGCGTTATTGTCGGTGTCGGCAATGTAGAGATTGCCGTCTTTATCAATCGCCGCGCCGCTCGGTGAATTGAACTGCGCGTCGGCGCTGGGGCCGTTTACCAAGCCTGCCATGCCCGAGCCCGCGAAGCTGACGAGCGCGGATTCGCCGCTGATGGTGAGTGTGAGTTGTTTGGTGCCCGGTCCGGTCAGATTCATCGCAACGAGGCTCACGAGGTAGTTGCCGCTGGCCGTGGGTTTGCCGGTGATGAGGCCCGTGGTGGTGTTGATGACGAGTCCGGGAGGCAGGTTGAGCGCGGCGTAATTTGTCGGCGCATGAGTGGCGACAATTTGATAGCTGAAGTCCGCGCCAACAACGGCGGTGGCGGTGGCGGCACTTTGGATGACGGGCGGCGGAGTCAGGACAGTGACTGCGAGTGTCGCCGAGCCGGAGCCTGCGCCGTTGGTGGCGATTATCGTGGTCGAGACAGTTCCGGTTGTCGTGAATGTGCCGGTAATCAGGCCCGTCTCTGCGTTAATTGCAAAATCAGCGGGGAAGCCGGTCGCCGAAAACCCAGTCGGGTTGTTGCTCGCGGTGATCTGATAGCTGAAGGGCGCGTCCTGGACGACCGTGGCTGTCGCCGGGCTGGTGATGACTGGCGGGGGCAACAGCACGCTAATTTCCAGGGGTGCCGATCCGGTGCCGCCGATGTTTTTGGCGTAGATGGTGGCGGTGGTGACGGCCACGGTGTTGGGCGTGCCGGAGATTTCGCCTGTGGCGGTATTGATGGCGAGACCGTCGGGCAGGCCGGTGGCGTCGAAGCTCGTCGGATCGTTGGTCGCGGTGATGGTGTAGGAGAATGCATTTCCTCCAACAATCGAAGCGACGCTGGAACTCGTGATGACAGGCGCGGACGGCATGGTGTCATACACGATAATTTCGAGCGTGAAATCGGCGGTGCCGGACGAGTTTGTCGCGCTGATGGGAATGCTGTACCGGCCCGCAATCGTGGGTGCGCCGGAAATGGTTTTGAGCGCGTCGTCGTAATTCAATCCGGCGGG
Organism: Ereboglobus sp.; assembly: GCA_029974595.1. Taxonomy (GTDB): domain Bacteria; phylum Verrucomicrobiota; class Verrucomicrobiia; order Opitutales; family Opitutaceae; genus Ereboglobus. The sequence goes on from JARKRC010000069.1 coordinate 70,939, forward strand.
CAGCGTGCCGACAGTGAGTTGTGTCGGGCTGGCAGGATCGCTTGTCACAGCGATGGCGTAGTTGAACGGCTGGCCTGTGATCGCGTCGGCTTTCGGCGCGCTGTCAATGACGGGCAACGCGATGGCGCCGCCGGCAATCGTGAGATGGATTTCCTTGGAGTTGACGATGGCAAACGTTCCCGTAATGGCCGGGTTTGCCGGATAGGACCAAGTCAGCGCAGGCGTGCTGGTGAAGGCGTTATCCGCGCGCAAGATCGCGTAGGTGCCGTTGACGGGCACGACGCTGGAGGAGATCACCGGTTTCACCGTGAGCGTGGGGCCAAACGCGACGCTGTTGGCGACGGAGAGCGCTTTGAGCAGGCCGGCGTTATCAACCGTGACGAGCAGCGCGGAAGCGTCCGCGTAGGAAACTTTGCTTGCAATCGTGCCCGAGCCGCCGAGCGCGGCGGAACTGGCGACGGTGACCTCCGCCGTTTTGGTGAGTTGGCCGGTGACATGAAGGCCACCCGAGGTCACCGTGGTCGTGCCCGTGTAGGTGTTGATACCGCCGAGCGTGAGGATGCCGGCGCCGATTTTCGTGAGCGCGGCGTAGTTGCCGACAATCGCGCCAAGATAAGTGGAATCGATATTTTTGCGACCGACTATAAATGTCGTAACGCCTGTCGCGGTGCCGCCGTTGTTGCCGGCGATGGACATGCCGGCGTTTACACTGCCCAACGCGCCAAGCTCGATTGTGCGGCTGGTGTTGCCGATGTCCGGGCTGAAACCGGCGCTGTCAAATACGAGCGATGTATCAGCCCAGTGCGTTCCGCTGAAAGCATACCAGGTGTTCGTCGCCGTGCCGGTACCGATGATGCGAAACTCACCGTGAAAGTTGCTGAAGTCATTGCGCAAGTTGCCGCCGGCGGATGGCGTGCTCGCAGGCCTGAGAACCAGCGCAAGCGTGCCGGAGCCGAAGACAGTGCCGGTCATACGGAAGCGATCCTGGCTCGACATATTGATCTCGCCGTAAATTCCCTCGGGCACATTTGGAGCAAAATTGGGGCCGAAGTTCAGCGTGCTTCCCGTCTTGTTGTTGGTGACTGCAAACGTGCCGCCGGCAAACAACACCGGCCCGTAGTTTATGATGCCTTCCCCGGACGATGAGCTCCGATAGTTCGCGTAAATGCCTTCCTTGATCGTGATGGTGCCGGAAAATCCCGAGATGAATGTGCCGGTGTATGTCAGCGTGCCCGCGCCTTGTTTGATGATCGGAAACGCCCCCGAAAACTCAGCGCCCGCCGCGGGTGTAAGAGTGAGAGTGCGCGAAATATCCACTTTGATTGACGCGGGCAAAACGGCGGAGGGAATGGCGATATTGGTGGTTGTCGAAAGATCATTGATCAGGACTTTGTCACCGTTTTCGTAGTTTGTGGGCAGACCGGCCATCGTCCAATTCAGCGATGTTTTGTCCCAGTTGTTATTGGCAGAACCAGTCCAAAGCAGCGCATCGGCAGGAACGGGTTCGATAATATTGAGCCGGAGTGTGGCGGTGCCCGTGCCGGTGGTGTTTGTCGCGGAAAGAATGACATTCGTCAGGCCGGTCGCAGTGGGCGTGCCGGTGATGGCGCCGTTGTTGTCAACCGACAGCCCGGCAGGCAGCGGCGCGGCATCGAAGCCCGTCGGATTGTTGGTGGCGACAATTTGGTAGTTGAACGGAATACCGAGCGTGCCGGTTGCGTTGAGATCGCTTGCTATTGAGGGAAGCGGCGAATAAGCGGCCTCGACCATCAGATGCAATGTCGCCGTTGCCACGCCGACGGGATTGGTCGCGCTGAGCGTGATACTGCTCGTGCCTGTAACCGCAAACGTGCCGGAGATCACGCCCGTCGTGCCGTTGATGGCAAGACCTGTAGGAAGCCCGCTCGCAGCGTAACCGAGAATTGGATCGCCAGTCACGACGATAGAATAATTGAAGGGATCGCCAACCGTCCCGCTTACGTTGAGCGAACTGTTGGTGATCGCGGGCAACTCATACGCGCTAAGAACGAGATTGGCCGTGCCGGCGCCCGCCGCGTTACTGGCGCTGATGACAATTGTGCTCGTGCCCGAGGCGGTAACGGTGCCGCTGATGAGACCGGTCGTGCCATTGACCGCAAGCGCGGCGGGAAGTGGAGCGGCATCGAACGCAGTCGGCGCATTGGAAGCGGCGATTTGGTAACTGAACGCCGCCCCGACGGTGGCGGTGGCCGCAAGCGGGCTGGTAATCGACGGCGGGATCGCGGGAGGCGGAGGATCGGTGATGATGATGTCGAGATTTTGCGAGCCAGCTCCGCCTGCGTTGCTGGCGGAAACGACGATCGTCGTCGTGCCGGAAATCGTCGGAGTGCCGGAAATGGTGGCCGTCGCGGGCGTGAAATCGAGCCACGCAGGCAAGCCGGTCGCGCCAAAGCCCGTCGGATTATTGGTCGCCATGATGGTGTAAGTGAACGCTGCGCCGGTCGTGCCGGTTACCGTTGCAGGGCTGGTAATGATCGGCGCATCCGGAAGCGCAGCGGTGATTGTTGCGGTAATGGTGTCGGCTGCCGGATTCATATCCAAAACAGCCGACACTCCTGAACCCGAATATGCCCAGACAAGCGTCGGCGAACCGGTGATGCCGCCGGTCGCGTGCAAAATTGTATAGGTGCCTGAAGCCAATGTGACGCCATCAGGAATAACCGGCGTAACCTTGAGTGTGCCAGTGGTGGCAACCGAGCCGACAACCTCAAGCCCGGTCAACGAACCTGATGCGAGCACGTCCGTGAGCAACGTCGCGCCGCTGGCGTAAGCAACCCCGCTGGTAATCGTGCCCGAGCCGCCGAGCGCGGCCGAATCTGAAACGGTGACCGCCGCCGTGTTGGCGAGCTGGCCGGTGACGCGCAATGCGCCTTCATTGACGGTGGTGCTGCCCGTGTAAGTGTTGACGCCTCCGAGCGTGAGCATGCCGGTGCCGATTTTCGTGAGCGCAACGTAGTTGCCGACAAGCGCGCCGAGGTAGGTGGAATCGATGTTTTTGCGACCTATCACAAACGTGGTGGTGCCTGTCGCACTGCCGCCATTGTTACCGGCAATCGACATGCCGGCGTTTACGCTGCCCAACGCGCCAAGCTCGATTGTGCGGCTAGTGTTGCCGATGTCCGGGCTGAAACCGGCGCTGTCAAACATCAGCGACGTATCAGCCCAATGCGTTCCGCTGAAAGCATACCAGGTGTTCGTCGCCGTGCCACTGCCGATGATGCGCAATTCGCCGTGGAAGTTACTGAAGTCATTACGAAAATTACCGCCGGCAGAGGGTGTGCTGGCAGGCCTGAGAATCACCGCAAGCGTGCCGGAGCCGAAGACAGTGCCGGTCATACGGAAGCGATCCTGGCTCGACATATTGATCTCGCCGTAAATTCCCTCGGGCACATTCGGAGCAAAATTGGGGCCGAAGTTCAGCGTGCTTCCCGTCTTGTTGTTGGTGATCGCAAACGTGCCGCCGGCAAACAGCACCGGCCCGTAGTTTATGATGCCTTCCCCGGATGATGAACTCCGATAGTTCGCGTAGATGCCCTCCTCGATCGTGATGGTGCCGGAAAATCCCGAGATGAATGTGCCGGTGTATGTCAGCGTGCCCGCGCCTTGTTTGATGATTGGAAACGTCCCCGAAAACTCAGCGCCCGCCGCGGGCGTAAAAGTGAGGTTGCGCGAAATATCAACCGCTATCGATGCAGGCGAAACCGCAACTGGGATGCTGATGGCTGTCGTGGTGGACGTATTGTCGAAGAGCACGTCATCGCCCGTTGCAAAGGCTGTCTGTGCGCCGCCCAAACCAATGGTCCAATTCTGATCGGCGGTGTTCCACGCGCTGTTAACTGCTCCGGTCCACACGAGCGAGTTTTGTGCACGAACGCCACCGGCAAGAAGCAACACACATGCGACCAGGGTGAGGATTGGTATTTTTTTCATATGATTTCGTAAAATCGGGAATGGAGCAATGGGAACAGATCGTGATGCGCGATTCATGTCTCGTAGGGAAATATACAAGGGGATGGGTGATGGAGCCGGCGTCTAAGTTGAGGGTGATTTTCCAGAGAATAACAAATGACGGGCGCACGCCGCCTCACCAAAATTGGTGATCTTAAAACTGTTCCCCGAAATGCGTGCTCCTGCCGAAAGCAACACCGCATTTTATGCCGCGCAGGGCGATGAGCAATGCGAGCGCGAGCCAATGCCACACACCTGTTGCGCCGCCTCCGCCATCACTTCCACCCGGTGGCGGCGTGGTCGATCCGCTGCTCGTTGCGGTCACGGTCAACGTGGCCGCGTTGCTGATCACGGAATTCATTTCATTTTTCACCACGACGGAGTAACTGCCCGCGTGCATGGTTTGTGCGTTCGCAATCGTATAAGTGTAATCGGTTGCTCCGGTGATGAGGCTCCCGCTTTTTTGCCATTGGTAAGCCGGGGTTGGCGCGCCGATGGCGAGAACTGTGAAGCTGGCTGTCGCCCCGGCACTGATGCCCTGATTCTCGGGATGTTTCAGAATGCGCGGGCCGTCGAGCAAAACGCGGATGGTGTGGTTGCCGGTGTCCGCGATGTAGATGTCGCCGGTGGCGGCGTCGATGGCAAAGCCGGTCGGGGTGTTGAGGCGGGCGTTCGGAGCGAGGCCGTCGGCGGTGCCGGAGGTTTGCGGTGCGCCGATAAGCGTGGTGACTTCGTCGGTTATGACATCGAGATAACGGATGGTGTGATTGCCCGTGTCGGCGATGTAGAGGTTGCCCGCAATGTCGAAGGCGAGTCCTTCGGGTTTGTTAAGGCGCGCGGTGAGAGCGGGACCGTTGGTGGCGCCGCTTGCGCCGGGTTGTCCGGCAGCGGTTGTGATCTCGCCGCTGACGGTGTCGACTTTGCGAATAGCGTGGTTGAGTGTGTCAGCCACGTAGAGAAACCCATCGAGACCGATGGCGAGCGCAGTGGGGTTGTTGAAGCCAATGGCAAGGGTTGAAGAGGCAGTCGCTCCGGGAGCGAATTTCAGGATGGCGTGACTTGTCGTCGCTGCGATGTAGAGATTGCCCGCAGCGTCACGCGCGAGGCCTTCGGGTTGCGGGATGCCGGTGACGAGCGTGGTGAGTTGTCCGGTGGCGGGATTGAGCGAACGGATGGCATTGTTGCCGGTGTCGGCCACGATGAGCGTGCCGCCTGTGCCAGTGATGAGTGCGCCGGGAAGTGCGAGCGCTCCACCCGTGGTGGCAAGCGTGCTGACATTACCATGCGCGTCGATGACGCGGATGGCGTTGTTGTCCGTGTCGGCAATGTAGAGATTTCCATTGGCGTGCGCGATGAGCGCGGCGGGAGATTTGAAACGGGCCGCGGTGGTCTGTCCGTTGGCAGTGCCGGAGGATTGCGCGACTCCGGCAAGCGTCACGAGTGCGGTGTGCGTGGGCGCGGCGGCAATGTTGAGCGTGAGCGTAAAGTTTGTCGTGCCTCTCGAGTTTGTGGCGGAGAGTGTGGCCGTGAATGTGCCGCTCACGGTGGGTTTGCCGGAGATGACGCCGGTGTTTGTGTTGATCGAAAGCCCCGATGGCAGGCCGGTGGCGGAATACGACGTGGCGGTGTTGTCAACCGTGATGGCGTAGTTGAAGTCGGAGCCGGTCGTTCCTGTTGCGGTTGCAGGACTGGTGAACGTCGGTTTGTCGGCAGGGCCAGCGGTGGCGACGGTGAGTGCAAGCGCAGTTGCGGAAACGGTGAGTTTGCCTTCGAGGCCGTTGGAAAGCGGTATCGTCGCAAAGTCCGCCGATGTAAGCGTGGTGCTGCCGAAGGTGGCGAGCGTGCGTGTGGAGCCGGCAGTGAGCGCGGTGGCGTTTGTGAGCGAAACCGTGCGCGCGCCAGAGCCGGTTTTGGTGAGCGCGCCTGTGATGACGAGACGGTCGCCGCGAACGATGTCGAGTTGCAGCGCGGCGGCGGAATCCCAAGTGAGTTTGGCGAACTTCGCAAAGGTGCCGCTCACGGCGAGCGTGCCCTCGTTGATCGCCGCCATCCCGCTGAAGATGTTTGTGCCGGAGAGCGTGAGCGTGCCCGCGCCGGTTTTCGTAAAACCGCCCGTGCCGCTGATCGCGCCGGCAAGCGTGATGTCGGCAGAAGTCTGAAGGACGATGTTGGATGTGAGTGTGACAGGGTGCGTAGTTGTCCATGCCGCTTTCGCGCCGAGTGTGCCGCTGGCGAGGGTGATTTTGCCGGCGAGTCCGATTGTGCCGTTTTTCACGATGCCACCGGAACCGAGGTAGAGTGCGCCGCCATCAACGGTGATGGTTGCGCTGCCGGAAGTGACGGCGCCGTCGAAGCCGAGCGTGATTTTTTCAAACGCAGCCTCCCCTCCGCTGAAAGTCGCGGTGGCAACGTTGTTCGCATTGCTGCCATTCGTTTTTGCGAGGACGAGACCGTTTGCGGTCTCGGTCGAGACGAGTTTGCCGCCGGTGACGCGAAGTTTTCCGCCACGTCCGGCGGATGTTTGGTTTGCGACGATAAACGTGCCGGTGACGAGCACGTTTCCGCCTTCGACGGACATTGTGCCATACGAATCAGCCGAGCCGAGTGTGATGTTGGCGAGCGCCGCGTAACCGTCGGTGACGATGACTCCGGTCGCAAAAGTATCGCCGCTGCGACGGATGTTTATGTTATCACAGGAAAGTGTGCCGCCGCTGATGAGCAAATAACCGCCGTCGCTGGACGCCGAGCGAATCGAGGCGGCGCGCGCCGAACCTGATTGAACAATCAGGCCGCTGTTCGCGCCGAGATCGAAACGTCCGTCGGTGCGGAAGAACCCGCCAGTCACGGAGAACTTGGTGTTGGCGCTGATGCCGGCGGTGTTGTTGCCGATGTTCAAAATGCCGCCGAGGCCGATGCTCAATTCGCCGGTGTTGACTGTGAGCGCGCCGGTGAGCGCGTTGGAACCGGTGAGCACGAGGAGGGAACCGCCGGTTTTCACGAGGCCTTGTGTGCCAGCGAGCGGCGCCGCGATGGTGGCTTGCGCGTCGAGGGCGAGGTTGGAGACGTTGATTTCGGGCGTGCCGCTCGCGACGGCGAGGCGGAGCGCGGGAGCTGGGCCGCTGGCGAGTGGAATGATGCTCCAGCTGGTGGAGAGTGTCGGGTCGGTGTCGCCAAAGAGGATTTTCCCGACGGTGCCAGTGACATCAAGGATGACGGTGGTGTCTTGCGCGGGACTGATCGCGCTGAAGTCGGCAGCTTTGCTGAGGCCTTGCGCGCGGGTGCCTTCGAGCCAGTTGTCGGCGTCGCTCCAGAGGCCGCCGGATATTTCGTTGGCCCATGTGCCGTCGCCGTAGCGGGCGCGGATAATGGTTTCGCTGGTGATGGAGGTGGCAGCGAGAGCGTTGCCCGCGATGTCGGTGATGCCGGAGACGGCGGTGTTCACATCGAGACGGAGCGTGCCGTCGCCGTCGAGGTTGCCGACGGTCACGGCGAGGAAGGTCGAGTTGAGCGCGGTGACATCGGTGATGGCACCGGTCACGCCGCCAGTGAATACCGGGGTGAAGGAAGCGGCACTCGCCCCGGTGATTCCTTCGCTGAAAGAGACATTGAAAACGACTGCCGCGCCGGTGTCCGGCCCGGGGCGTGTGATGGAAGTAACGGAAGGCGCGGTGGTATCGATGGTGACAACAAACGCGGGCGCGGAGAGGCTCGTGCCGGTCGCGGCGCGCGTGGCGGCGGCGGTGAACGCGTAGTTGCCGTCGGCGAGGCCGGCGGCGTGGGGATATTCGAAGCTCCATGCGCCGTTTGGGTCGGCCGTGGTTGTGCCGAGGGTATCACCGGAGCCGATGAAGGAAATGGTAATGGTGTCTCCGGTTGTCGCGGTGCCATGAAGCATGGGGCGTTTATTGGAGGTGATGCGGTCGGCCGGGGATGCGCCTGTGTCGTTAGCGAGACCGGCAATGATGGGCGCCGCAACCGTTGTGTTGAGTGAAACGGTCGAGGAGGACGCGGCCGCAGCGTTGCCGGCTTTGTCGGCAGCGGTCGCGGTGAAAGAACACTCACCCGAGGGGAGCGAAGCAAGAGGACACGTAATTGTCCATATGCCGTCGGTCCCGACTTCAACGGGACCGAGGCCGCCGAGGGTCGTCACGGACATGGTTAAGAGGCTGTCCGGTTGCGCGGTGCCGGTGATGGCGCAGGTCTCACCGTCGCCGGTAATGCTCACGATGGCGGGCGCGGAAGGCGGCGCGGTCATGACAGTGACAGTGAAAGGTTGCGAACGCGCGCCAGTGCGGTTGTCGGCACCGGTCGCGGTGGCAGTGAAGCTCGATTTGCCTTCGGGAAGCGTTATGTCGGCGAAGCTGAGCGTCCAGTTTCCCGCGGCATCAGCTTGCGTCGTGCGTGTGATGCCGAAGGCGACAAGGGTGAGATTTACGGTGACGTCTGGTTCCGCGGTGCCGTGGAGTGTGATGTTTGCAGCGCTGGTAATAAAATCGGCCGCCGAGACACCGGTATCGGGCGTGATCGCCGTAATGACAGGGGCGGGTGGACCGAGAAGTTCGTCGAGCGAGGTGACGATGTTTGGCGCGGGCGGTTGGGGCATGTTGTGGCCGAGATAGAAACCCGGATGCGGGGTCTGGTTGTAGGCGACGTTTTGCCACGCGATACCGAGGCGATACTGGCGGTCGTGCATGAGCGTCGTGATGCGGTGGTCGGTCGGCGCGGTCGGAATGTAGATGCGCAGGGCATTGTTGTCGGATTCAGCGACGATGACTTCCTCCCGCCAGTCGCCAAAGAGGTCGCCGCTAAGGAGGGGCTTTTCGCTTTTCACGATGCCGTCGGGAGCGAAAAGGGTGTCCATTTTGTTGGTGTTCCAATTCCACTTGTAAATTACGCCGTTACTGTAGATTTCGCGGAGGAGGTCGCCGTCCCACCAGACGGCGAAGGTGGTCGAGGGTTTTACGGGAACGATTTCCTGATAGGTGATGGCACTGCGGATGTTCGAGCGCGCGCCCCAGATTTCATAGCCGGGGTTGCGCGGGTCAATGTCAGCGGCCATCGCGCCGTCGGTGTCGGTGGTGCCTGGAAGGCTGAAGAGGACGTCGCCGGTTTTCGCGTCGCGGAGGGTGTGGCCGATCCAGCCGTTTTTGCTGACTTCCTCGTGGCAGGCCCAAACGAGGAGCTGGTCTTTCGCGGGGTTCATTTGCGCAACGTGCAATTTGTCGCCGTGGCGGAGACCGGTCGAGTAGAGGCCCTTGCCGTCGTGATCAATAGTGCAGGCGCCGTAGATGATTTCGTCGCAGCCGTCGCCGTCCACGTCGGCAACAGAGAGTTGATGGTTGCCCTGGCCGCGATAGGCGGTGTTGCCGGGCGTGCCGTCGTCGCTGTCGAAAAACCAGCGTTGCGTAAGCTGGCCGTCGCGCCAGTCCCATGCAGCGAGCGTGGTGCGCGTGTAGTAGCCGCGACACATGACGAGGCTCGGTCGCTGGCCGTCGAGGTAGGCGATGCAGGCAAGGAAGCGATCCACGCGATTGCCGTAGCTGTCGCCCCAGTCGCTGACGTTCCCGCGCGGGGGCAGGTAGCTGACAGTTTTCATCGCCGCGCCGGTCGCGCCGTTGAAGATGGTGAGGTATTCGGGGCCGGTGAGAATATAGCCGTTGCTGTTGCGCCAGTCGGCGTTGGCATCGCCGATAATTGTGCCGCGTCCATCCTTGGTGCCGTCGGCGGTTTTGCAGGCAATCTCGGCTTTGCCGTCGCCGTCGAGGTCATACACCATGAATTGCGTGTAGTGTTCGCCGGCGCGGATATTTTTTCCGAGGTCAATGCGCCAGAGTTGCGTGCCGTCGAGTTTGTAGGCGTCGAGGTAGACGTTGCCGGTGTAGCCGGATTGCGAGTTGTCTTTTGCGTTCGAGGGATTCCATTTGACGACGATTTCGTATTCGCCGTCGCCGTCGAGGTCGCCAACGGAGCAATCACCGGGTGAGTAGGTGTAAACTTCGCCCGCCGGAGTCGTGCCACTGACAGGGATGCTGAGCGGAATGCGCAGGTAGGGCTGAACGGGGGCACCGGCGGCAATGGTGTTGGCGCCAGTTTCAGTGCGGGAGTCGCTGATGGTGTTGCCCGCAGGCAAGTCGACGCCGTCAGCGGCGATGGCGCGGACAATGTAGGAATTTTTCTTCGTAAAGTCAGCCGTGGCATCGGTGAAATTCGTGCCTTGCGTGAGGGGGGCGATGTTCAGTTTCACGGGAGCGGCGATATTGCCGTCGGTGATGCGGTAGAGGTTGAATGCGGTGTCGGACGACTCCGTGCCAATCAGACGCCAACTCACGAAGGCGTCGGTGGTCGTAGTGCGCACGGCGACGACACCACGGTCGATGTTTCCCATGAGCGATGGCAGCGATGCGGCGCGACCGCCCGCTCCAATGACAAAGTGAGCGCACAACAAAAACCAGATGACTCCAAGCGTGCGCAGCGGTTTTTTGGCAAGGGGCGAATGTTTCATAGGGCTGATTTCATGAGACTATAGCAAGTCCAGCAGCCGCCTCCGCCTCCCCAATTCTGGTGATGTTTGCGCTACGAAAGCCCTTATTTGCCCGAAAGTCCGGGAGTCGGGGTAACGATATTCGGCCAAGGCGCGGGTTTCATACCTGCTCCAAGATAGTAGCTCAGATGCGGCGGCTGGTTGTAGGCGACGTTCTGCCACGCGATGGAGACGCGATACTGGCGGTCATGCATGAGCGTGGGAAAGCGGTATGACGTCGGGAATGGCGTCGTATAAATACGGAGGGCGTTTGCCTTGTATTCGCAGTCGCAGCTCTTGTTGCGGTGCGTGCAATCATACTCGGGCATGATGATTTCCTCGCGCCAGTCGCCAAAGAGGTCGCCACTCAGAACGGGCGTGGACTTGGTGCCGTTGCTTTTCACCACGCCCTTGTCCGCAAGAATGGGCGTAATGCCGGCGCCTGTCCATTTATACACGGCTTTGCCGTCCGTGATCTCGCGCTGAAGATCACCATCCCACCAGAGCATGAAACTGAGCATTTTACCGTCCTTTTTTCCTATGACTTTCTTGGTGGTGGCGTCGGTAACGTCGGCGGCAACACCCCAAACCTGATAGCCGGGATAACGCGCGTCGATATGGCCGGCGGTAGCGCGTCCGGTATCGGATGTGCCCGTGATGCGCAGAAGGCTTTCGCCTGTGGAGGAATCATATAAATCATGCCCGAAAGGACGCGTTTCCAAGCATGTCCATACCTGCAAGCCGGATCGGCCGGGTATCATTTTTGCAACGTGTATCGCGTCACCGTGGCCGTTGCCCGTCGAAAAGCGGCCTGTGCCGTCATGATTGATGACGCAGGAGCCAAAAATGATTTCATCCTTCCCGTCGCCGTCGACATCCGCCGCGGAGAGGTTATGGAAACCTTGGCCGTTGTAGGCTTCGTTGCCGGGATTGGAGCTATCGAACGTCCAGCGGTGCCTTAGTTTCCCTTCGCGAAAATCCCATGCGACAAGCACGGTCCGGCCCTTATAATATCCGCGACTCATGACAATGCTTGGGCGCTGGCCGTCGAGATAGGCGACCGTGGCAAGGAAACGATCCATGCGGTTGCCGTAATCGTCGCCCCATATTTCTTTTTGCCGCGCGACGGCCGGATTGTCGTCGTGGTTGTCGGGGTCGCGCTGCGGCAGGTATTGCACGGTGTCGATAGCCGCGCCGGTCATGCCATCGAACACGGTAAGGTATTCGGGGCCGGAGAGAATGCGCCCGGTTGTTCTTCCCTCCCGGATGCGATGATCGGCATTCAGATTGCCGATGACTTTGCCAGCGCCGTCAATAGTGCCGTCAGCGGTCTTGCAAACAACCTCGGCTTTCCCGTCTCCGTCGAAGTCATACACCATAAATTGCGTGTAATGGGAACCTGAGCGAATATTGATACCGAGATCGATGCGCCAGAGCAACGTGCCATCGAGCTTGTAAGCGTCGAGGTAGGTGTTGGCCGTGTAGCCAAATTGGGCATTGTCCCGAGCATTTTCCGGTTTCCACTTGAGAATGATTTCGTATTCGCCGTCTCCATCAAGATCGCCCACGGAGGCTTCGTTCGGCGAATAACGTGATGCGACACCATCGGGCGTCGTCACATCAGCAGGGCGTTGCAAAGGCAGGCGCAGATACGATTGGACGGAGGTGTTGGCACGCAAAGTGAGCGCAGATGTCGATGCTGCAGCGGAAGCCGTTTGCTCGATGCCGGAGACAACCGTGCGGACGCTGTAAACATTGTCTTTCGAAAAATCTGCCTTGGTGTCGGTGAAGCAGGTGCTGTCGATGATGGGTTTTGCGTTCAATTTCACAGGCGCGCCGTTGCCGGTGGCGCGGTAGATGTTGAACGCGACCGCGGGGTCGTCCGTGCCGAGGAGCCGCCAGCTCGCAAAAGCCTTGTTCGATTCAAGACGCGTAACCACCAGACCCCGTCCAAGACGCTCCATCTGCGAGGGCGGAAGCGGCGCTTCGACTGCCGCCGCCGGAATGGCTTCCATCCCGAGCAGGCCGAGGACGAAGGCGGACAAAAGCAGTGTCTTCGAGATTCTTGCAATGATTCCCTGCGCACAGTGAGGATGATTGTTTTGAAGCATGACGGAAGGGCCTTGGATCGACATTTGGCTGAATGTGCCCTTGATAATGCCCAAAGCCGCACAGTCACGACATCACCAATTATGGTGATGATTTTCTCTGTTGCGCTTAATTACCATGTTGCCGTGATAATAAGTATCATGGCCCCTTGCCCATCACACGCGCCATGCGCAAACCCGCCGCGTTACGTGCGAAATGCGAGGCCGCCGGGGCGGCTGCCTCGCCAGACGCTCGTGTCATTCGCACTGGCCTTTCTTGCGCTCATTGCGGCAAACACCCTCGTGCGGGCATCCTCGCTTCCCGTCGATGACGGCTTCGTTTTGCGTGAGTGGTATGTCGAGGACGGGCTGCCGCATAATGTCGTCAACGCCGTCGTCCGCGACAAACGCGGCTTCCTTTGGATTGCGACGGTAGGCGGCCTGGCCCGCTTCGACGGCAGGCAGTTTGTCGATTACAAAGTGCCGCAGGAATACATGCAGAACGGCTACACGGACAACATCAGGGCCATGTGCATGGAAAACGAGCACACGCTGCTGCTCATCACCGACGCCGACAGGCTCGTGCGCCTCCACGACGGCAAGTTCGAGCTCCATCCCGCCGATGCGATGCTGCGCGGACACATCCTGCGCGATCTGGCCGTGGATTCCAGCGGCGCCGTGTGGATTGGAACCAACACATCGACGCTCTTGCGCTGGGATGAAAAAAGCCTGCAAACCTTCAACGCCGGATCGGGGCTGCCTGCGCGAGGCGGGCGTTATTGCGTCGTAACCGACAGCGACAATCGCACGTGGGTGGGTGTTGATGATTTTCTCGGCTGGTATGAGTCCGGACGCATGCACCGGTATGAGGGCGACCACGGGCACGCCATAATAATCGCGCCGGCACGTTCGGGCGGAATCTGGATCTCCGCCCGGGAGCACTTGGCAAAGATCGAAGGCGGACAATTGAAGGTCGTGCTGCCGCGCGACAAATGGCTGGCGCCGGGCATGGGTATCCGGGAAATATTTGAAGCCGGCGATGGGGCGCTGTGGATCGCGACGCGCCGCGACTTTGTTTTTCGTCTGGCAAAAGGCATCATGGAACGGGTTCCACTGCACATCGAGCGAGTCCGCTCGATAACGGACGACATTGACTCCAATGTCTGGATGGGCACCTACGGCGGCGGCCTCGTGCGCGCCACGCTGCGGCATCACGTGCTGCTCAACGCCGAAAGCGGTCTCCCCACCAATGTGAGCATCGCCGTATGCGAGGACGAACACGGCGCCATCTGGTGCGCCAACCAAGCCGGCGGGCTCGTGCGCGTGAAAGACGGCAGGATCAATACCGTCAGCCTGGACAAGCAGCAAGCCCCCTACATCAGCAATGTCTGCCCCGATCGGAAAGGCCGCATCTGGGCGTGTTCGCCCGGCGCACTTCTATGGACGACCGCCGCAGGCGAAACAGATCCCCTCACCGGAGAAACGCGATGGGTTTTCCGGCGCAGCGAAATCCCAATGCGCACCGTGCAAACCATGTTTTGCGCCGCCAACGGCGACCTCTGGCTAAGCTGGGATTACGGACGCCTCGGAGTGATGCACGACGGAAAAATGCGCGAGTATGGCAAAGCCGAAGGTTTTCCCGGGGAGCGCGTCGCGGGCATCATCGAGCGCAAGGATGGCACGATATGGTTTGGCACCGAGCCTGGACGCCTCTTCCGCCTCGACAAAAACAGCGACGCATTCGTGGAGGAAAAGCTGCCGGACAGCGCGCGCGCCCCGCGGTTGTTCTCACTCTTTGCCGACAGCGCCGACCGTCTTTGGCTCGGCACGACCAACGGACTGCTCCTCTGGCGCGGCAAACAATCAAGGCTTTTCACCCGTGCCGACGGACTCTCCGACAGGCTCATAAACCAGATCATCGAGGACGAACACGAGCGCCTCTGGATCAGCAGCCGTCGCGGCATCTTTTATGTATCGATAAAACAACTGCTCGAAATCGCGAACGCGCCCGAAGGTTCGGCTCCGAAAGCGACTGCGACCCTCTACGGCCGTGACGAAAGCCTCGACGGTATTTCGGGAATATCCGGCGGCCAGCCGATGGCATGGAAAAGCCGCGACGACCGCATTTGGTTCGCCACCTACCGGGGAGTCGTGGGCTTTGACACACCCGAGGTTGGCGAATCACGCAAGACCGTCCCCGTTTATATCGACGGAATAAGGACGAACGACAGCGCGATGGAAACGATCAAGCCCGGCGCACCGGCCCGCATCGCGCCCAACTCCGCACCCATTGAGTTTCACTTCACCGCGCTCAATTTTTCCACGCCTCAACGCACACGCGTGCGCCGCATGCTCGAAGGCGTGGACACCGGCTGGATCGATGTCGGCAACGAACGCAGCGTCACCTACCCTCGCCTGCCTCCCGGCCGTTACGTATTCCGCGTGCAAGCGGATGACGCCGACAGCGGCGTCATGAACCAGTCCGAGGCATCCGTTGACATCATCGTTGCCGCCGCATGGTGGCAGACGGCGTGGGCCGCGCTCGGCACGATCATCCTCTTCGCCGTCGTCGTCGCGCTCATCGTCCGCCGCGTTTCCAACCGCATCCTCAGGCGACGCCTGCGACGCCTTCAGCGGGAACGCGCCCTCGATCACGAGCGGGCCCGCATCGCGCGCGATCTCCATGACGAACTGGGCGGAAGTATGACCAAGATCGGTTTTGTGGCCGACAAGCTGCAGCGTCGCAACGCCGATCCCTCGCAAACCGCGCTATTGGGACGCCTCGTCGGCCTTTCCACCAGCCTCGTCGAAGACCTGCACAAAATCATTTGGACTGTAAACCCTCAGAACGATTGCTGGCAAAACCTCGCCGCCTACATTGCCCGATATGCCCAGCGCCACCTTGCAGACACCGGCGTCATGTGCACCGTCGATGGCGTCGAGTCCATTCCCTCGCGCCCGCTCACACCCGAAGTCCAGCACCACCTGCTGGCCCTCACGAAAGAAGCCTTGAACAACATCCTCAAACACTCTCAGGCCGACCGGGTCAGAATCGTCCTCTCCGCCACCACCGAGCGCTTCCATATGAGCATAAGCGACAACGGACGCGGTTTTGACACGACCCTTTCAAACCCTGGAAACGGCTTGGAAAACATGCGCGCGCGCATGTCTGAAATCGACGGGCATATCTCAATTACAAGCCGCCCCGGCGAAGGCGCTAAAATTGAAATCGACGCGCCTTTTCACTGCAAACAGCCTCTTATCAACTGATACCACCCGATATCTCCTTACGCACATCACCAATGCCAATCAGCATCGCCATAGTTGAAGATGACGCCGACATCGCCGAAGGAATTGCCGACATCATATCGGAAGTATCCGACTTCAAACTTATCTGCTGCTGCCGGAACGTGCGCACCGCGCTCTCGGAGATTCCCGCCGCCGCGCCCGATGTCATCATCATGGACATCAACCTGCCCGATGGCTCCGGCATTTACGCCACGGCAAAGCTCAAACAACTGCTTCCGCACACCGAGGTGATGATCTTCACGGTGTATGAAAATACCGAGGACATCTTTCAAGCGCTTGAAGCCGGCGCGAGCGGCTACCTGCTCAAACGCTCTAGCTCCGCCAAGATCATCTCATCGATACGCAACCTCATGAAAGGCGAGGTGCCGATGACCGCCGAAATCGCGCGCAAAGTCATCCAGTCGTTCAAAAAACAGCAGCCCGCCGCGCAACGCGGCGCAGCCAGCGACAAACTCACTCCTCGCGAAGTCGACATTCTGCAAATGCTGGCGAAGGGTTATCCGACAAAGGAAATCGCCAGCCGCCGTTCCATCAGCGTGGATACGGTAAACACTCACCTCAAAAGCATCTACGACAAACTCCGCGTGCATTCCCGCACGGAAGCCGTGCTCAAGTTTCTGGAAAACAACTGAGCCCGGCCCGGAATCCGTGAGAACCACTTGCCCTGTGCCGGTGAGTGCGGAAGCGCCCCAAGATCCGGAGCAAGATGCGCAGGTGAGGCGTCTTTCTCACTGCGAGGCGCACACGCAGATACGACGAAGACAATCGCGCATATCACGAGAAGGTGGAGCCCGTTTCTCATTTTTAGGGAATTCTATCTCGATGCTGCCAAAAACACTGGGACGAACGCATCACATATTCTGGTGATTTTTATCCGACAAACGCCCGTCTCTCCACCAGCCAAACAAAATTAAGACCGAGCAGAGTGCATGTCACCAATTTTGGGGATGCGAACGCTGCGTCATCATTATTATGATGGAAGGCGTTAATTTGCTAACCTGCCAACGCAACCTCCTGCCTTCCCCATATCTTTTCTGATTTCCTCACCACGTCATCCGCCACTTGCGGCATGAAACACATACGACCGAAATCCTAAACCCACCACCAAAACATGACACACGAACACCCTGAGCACAACCATGGCATGGCAAAAACCTTCCGTCCGCTTGCGACATTGATAATCTCCACGCTCCTACTGACCGCGCCGGCCATCGCCCAGATCGTCAAACCTGATGTCCCGGATACCACGCAATCGACAGCCCCAATACCCGTCGTCATCCAAGACCAGACCCCAAGAAGCACAGTCCCAGACGACATTATCATGCTGTCGCCTTTCCAAGTCGATGCAACGCGCGACAAAGGCTACTACGCTGAAAACACCCTCGCCGGCAGCCGTATGAAAACCAGCATCGCCGATCTCGCCTCATCGATATCGGTGGTGACTAAGCAGCAACTTGAGGATACGGCGTCCATGGATATCAACGATATTTTCCGATACGAGGCCGGCACGGAAGGCACACACACCTTTACGGCCTACGCTATCGACAAAAATGGCGGCGTCACGGACATGGGCGCGGGTTATGCCCCGGGCGGAGGCGGAGGCACGCAAACAGCCGCGACGGCCAATCGCATCCGCGGACTCAGCGCGCCGGACGCGTCTCGCAATTTTTATTCGGTTTCCTCCCGCATGCCCTTTGACTCATATAATACACAATCTGTCGAAATATCACGCGGCCCCAATTCGCTCTTGTTCGGCAGCGGCAGCCCCTCCGGCATTGTCAATCAATCGACGGCGGATGCCGACCTCAATAAGCAACGCTACAAAGTCCAATTCCAAATCGACAGCAACGCTTCCGTGCGCTCCACGCTCAGCGCAAATGTGCCTCTCATCAAAGGCGTGCTCGGCATTTATGCAGCCGTGCTTTATGATGACAAACAGTTTGAAAGGAAACCGTCCTACGACATCACGAGGCGGCAATACGGCGCAATCTCGTTCAAACCCTTCAAGACAACGCTCATCAAGGCAAACGTCGAAGGCTACAACAACAGCAACCGCAGGCCGAATACCGTTACTCCGCGCGATGCCGTGACTCCTTGGATAAACTCCGGCATGCCCGCGTATGATCCGGTTGCGGGAACGATCACCCGCCTTGCCACCGGCGAGGTCAGCGGGCCGTTTGTCAGCAGCACCACATCGGCCAATTATATCGCAACCATAAATCAAACACCCGCCTACTGGCAGGCCAAATACGCCGCGGATGGACGCCCTTATGTCGATATGTTCAACATCGACGGCAGAGCGCTGAATTCCGTTGATTCTTATTGGTATATACCGGGCATAGAGTTTCAATCCGGCCTCTCACGGCCCGTCATGCGCATCGCGAACGGCCAGCTCATTGATTATTGGGCCCGCCAGCCGAGCACAGTCACCGGCGCAACAAACCCTCAATATCCCTCAGCCGCCTACCCGACACAGGCAACGATCGCCGCAAATCCGCAAATGCAGGCATTGTATGAGCGTCGATGGACCTCTTCCTCCTTACCCAAGGCTCCGACCCAATACAGCAGCTATTATGCGCCCGGCGTAACCAACAGCCAGATATACGACTGGAGACGTGTTAATACCATTCAAGCAAACCACGGCTCTGTCAAAGGCGCCACCTACAACATCGAACTCGAACAGCAAATCCGGCATGACCTGTTTCTCAGCGCCGGCTGGCTGCGCCAGGACCTTGACTATACGGATAGCTATACCATCTCGCAACAAGCTGGCGCGATCTTGTTTGTAGATACCAACTATAGACTTCCAAGCGGAGAACTGAATCCTTACTTCGGGCTGCCCTATGTGGAGGATTCCGCGCCGGACACCTTTACCGGATCGGATTTGCGCGACAACTACCGCGCCATGCTCTCCTTCACTCCCGACTTCACCCGCAACAGCGGATGGACAAAATGGCTCGGGAAATACCGCTTCCTCGGCATGTGGGCCAAGGAACGCGTCACGACGAGCATGATACGCTGGCGAGGCACCCTCACCTCCGCGGATAATTACGACGGCAACCTTCGTTATCTCCCTAACAAAGCCAATGCCAGCGGATGGCGCTATGCGGACACCACAATCCGCCGCACCTTCTACCTCGCAAGCCCCGGCGATCCTTACGGCAAAGTCACGCAGGGCAGCGGCGCATTTGACAACCCAGGCACATCATCAGCCAACATCGTTACCTACAATTGGGAAACCGGCCAGTTTCAAAACGATGGTGTTGGACTGGAAACGGTCATGATGGATGCCAATAGCGGCCAAAAATACCGCGAGATCGAATCGTGGAATTTGGGCATGCAAGCCAATCTCATCCAAGATCGTGTCGCTATTACGCTAGGCTGGCGTCGCGACAAATACGCCGCACGCAACACAACGACGGGCATCATCACCGACCAAAACGGAAACCAGCTTGAACCTGCGATCAGCAGTAACAAAGGCCTTCTTTATCCGGACGGCTATGCAAACCATGGCCTGATCATGAATCGGTGGAACCAGCAATGGGACAAGCTCAGCGCCGATACAACCACCACCGGCGTGGTTATCCGTCCATTCAAGGAGGTATGGAACAGGATAAGCATCGCCGCGGAACGGGGAAACATTGCCGCGGAATTGCTGAACAATATATCATTCCACTACAACAAATCGGATAATTTCAACCCGCCGCCCGATGCGAAAACCGACATGTTTTTCCATTCGCTGCCAAAGCCCGAAGGCGAAGGCAAGGACTGGGGCGTAAGCTTCACGCTCTTCAAAAACAAGCTCTACGCAAAGGTCAACTGGTATGAAACCGTCAGCTACAACGAAAGAACCTCGTCAGCATCATCATTCCTTGGCAGAATGCGCGATCTCGACAATAATTTCATGGTGCCTTGGGCCACAATGATCGTCCGCATCCAAGATACCCAGCCGGGCGAGCTTTATCCCTGGGACCTGGGTTATTCCACTGTCACGCAACCCGCGCTTACCGACGCGCAGTTAAATCGCGTTTGGGAGCTGATCGGCCTGCCAACCAAGTATTACGACGGGCTGGATTACGCCGCCACGCAAACCAATCGTTCCAAGGGAACGGAAGTCACGGTTATATATAACCCTCAGCCCAACTGGACAATCAAGTTCACCGGCTCCAAAACCAAGGCGATGTATGACGATGTCGCGCCCGAAGGTGATATGTGGCTCGCCAAACGCCTCCCCTATTGGAAGTCAGCCACACTCCCCGCGGGCCTGCCGGCACAAGCCTACGATGTTTTCGGTTACAATGGCGCCACCGTCACAAGCGCGCCTTCCAGCTCCGATTATTACATCGGTGATTTCTGGAATTCATTCGGCTACAATAGCAACATCCGGCTCACAAACTCGGGAGACAAACGTCTCAATGAATATTACATGACAACGGTTGACGGGCAGATCGCCATGGCCAAAGCCCTGCAAGGCCTCCCCTCCCCCAGCCTGCGCAAATATCAAGCCGCGCTGACGACAAACTATGAATTCGGCAACGGCGTGCTGAAAGGTTTCAATGCCGGCGGCAGTCTCCGTTACGAATCCAAGGCCGCCATCGGCTACAAGGGCAAGGAAGGCGATCCGCAACGCCCCGGGATTATTACGATGAGCGATATCAACCAGCCAATCTATGACAAGGCGAATTACTACACCGACCTCTGGATTGGATATAAAACCAAAATCCTCGGGGGCAAAGTAAACATGAAGGTTCAGCTCAATGTGTATGATGTTTTTGAAGACGGCGGGTTGAAGACCATCGGTGTAAACTGGGACGGTTCCCCGTATGCCTACCGCATTGTCGATTCCAGGAAATTCATCCTCAGCACGACATTTGATTTCTAACATTAAGATTAACATAAATCCAAAGGCCGCCTGATGATGGCGGCCTTTCATTATTTTCTTCGGTTGCATGTTTTTGTTTCGTCTTTTTCCATCGCTCTCAATCTACGGCATTTTTTTCATGCGGCTCAAAAACCGCCGAGTGGAACATCAACAGGCAGTGTATCGCCGCATCCAGCCAGCCATGCACGCATGCTTTATCGCAATGCTCGCAGTCATGTGCGCAACCTTTGCCGCAATATCAATCGCGCGCGCCCAGCCCGTGGACGTGCTACCCGTGCGCATCAGCGAAGGCGCGCAATCACTCAACGGCACATGGATGTTCAAATACATTCCAGCATTGGACGCCGGCGGTGATGAAGGCTTTTATCAGGTGTCTTTCGACGTCAGACCCGCCTCCCGATGGAGCACGATCGACGTTCCCAGCCATTGGGAGCTTCAGGGGTTCGCGGAACCTCAATACGCCGACGACGTAAAGGAAGGCACCGGCCTTTATCGCCGCACCTTCTCCGTTCCACAAGACTGGCGACAGCAAAACCAACGCGTATTCCTCCGCTTCGACGGCGTGCTCTACGGCTTCAGGGCATGGGTGAACGGAAAACAAGTCGGAGAATGGAACAGCAGCTACAACCAGGCCACATTCGACATCACAGACGCGCTCAAATCCGATGGCGCCGACAACCTTCTTGCCGTGCGCGTGACCACGCGAAGCAAAGGCTGGAACTTCGACAACATGGATTGTTGGGGACTCTCGGGCATTTATCGCGACGTGACTGTCTTCGCCCTCCCCCAAGCGCATCTCAAGGACTACACCGCCGTGACCACGCTCAAACAAGACGGATCAGCCGAATTGCGCATTGACGTGCTCGCAAGCTCCACCGCCACCAATATCACAGCGCACCTCATTGACCCCGAGCGCAATCCTGCCGGCACGTCAACGATTCCCGTTTCACGCGACGGAAAAGGCTCGGCCATTTTCACCATCGCAAAGCCGAAACTCTGGACGGCCGAAACTCCATTCCTCTACCGCCTCGAACTCGATGTGAACGCCAGCGGCACAATCACGCAACGTTACACAGACCGGGTCGGCTTGCGCCAAGTCACGATTGAAGACGGCATCCTGAAACTCAACGGCACGCCAATCAAATTGCGCGGCATCAACCATCACGACATCTGGCCCGAGGGCCGCGTCGCGACCGAGGAGAACATGCACCGCGACCTCGATCTCATGCGTGCCGCAAATATCAATTTCATCCGCACCTCGCACTACCCTCCTCATCCGCGGTTCATTGAGCTCTGCGATGAAATGGGTTTTTATGTCGATGACGAAGTTCCGTATGTCCACGGCCGCAAAAACCTGACCAACGCCGATTATCAAGACACGCTCTACATGCGCGCCCGGGCCACCATCATGCGCGACAAGAACCGCCCCAGCGTCATTTTTTGGAGTCTCGGCAATGAAAACCCCGTCACCGAGCTCGGCCTCAACACAGGCCGGTATGCCAAAAAACTCGACCCTTCGCGCCCCATCACCTTCCCGACCATTGGAAGCTATTTTGCCAAAAACTGGGAGAAATATCCCGAGTTTGTTGACCTTTATGCGCCGCATTATCCCCCGCTCGCAACTGCCGTCAAATATGCCGAAACACTCAAGCGCCCCATCGTATTCACCGAATACGCACACCAGCGCGGCCTCGCCCGCGGAGGCACCTCAATGCAGGATTTGTGGGATGTTTTCTATAAAAGTCCGCGTGTTGCCGGCGGAGCCATCTGGATGTTTCAAGATCAAGGAATCGCCCGCACAGCCCCCGGCGGCTTGAGCGCCGTGGAAGACAGCGACCTCATGGTCTGGCTCGATGAACACCGCTACTACGATACGCGGGGCTTCTACGCGATGGACGGCATTGTCTACTCCGACCGCACGCCGCAGGAAGATTACTGGCAGGTGCGCAAAGTCTATTCGCCCGTGCAAATCAAGGAACGCGTATTGGCCGTGAAGCCCGGCGCGCAAACACTCGCCCTCCACGTGGAAAACCGACACGATTTCCGCTCGCTCACAGGCATGAAACTGCGCTGGACGCTCCACCGCAATCGCACGCCCATCCAAAGCGGCGTCGCGACTTTGAATGCCATGTCCAAGCAAACCGAAATCGTATCCATCCCCGTAAATCTTCCGGCGACACTTTCAAGCGACATCTACGTTCTCTCGCTGCAATGCATCAACGAAAACAACCTCGCGATTCACGAGCGCACCATTCGCCTTGAAACGGGTGCATCCGAAAATGCGCGTTGGTCCGCGCTCGCCTCGACCCTTCCACAAGCACAGCCGGCCCTAGAACTCACCGACACGCTCATCACTGTCCGTTGCGCGAGTTATCAGCTCAAACTTGATCGCAAAAACGGCCGCCTCTCACTGCACGATGTCAAAGGTGAAACCATCGTCTCCGACTTCGGCCCGCACACCGGGCGCAACCCAACGATCAACGACATGGGAAAAAACCGCGAACGCCTGCCATCCCTCTGGCAGGGCAGCCTCCTGCGCAACCCGAACGATCTCCGGACATCCGCGCGCAAAACCGATGACGGCGGCGTGGAAATCACGGTAAGCGGCAATTACGCACGCCCCGGCGTTACGGGCGAATCGGTGCACGGCACACACACGCTTCTCATTGCTTCCACCGGCGCAATCAAAGTCACCTATGACTACGCACCCGTCAACGCGACCGGCGAAATGCTGGAGGCCGGATTCGCACTTTCGCTTCCCAAAAAGCACTCAGAGTTGCGCTGGCTCGGTCAGGGCCCCTATGCCGGATACCCGGGCAAGGACCGTCTCAACGAATACAATTGTTTCCACCTGAATCGAGAAGACCTCTACTTCCACGGCAACCGTCGCGAAGTCGAATTCGTCGCGCTCTCCCGCCACGACGGCACCGGCGTTCTACTCAATGGGACCTCCATGACCATTGACCTCGAAAAAATCGGCGACGAGACGATTCTCTCCCACCTCTGCGCTGTTCCCGGCGTGAAGGCCGGCCATGAGAGCCGTGGAGAAAATGTCGAAATCTCATCACGTCTCAAGGCGTCATCGCTCAAACGCATCGCGGGCGAGTTCACGCTACTCCCGCTCAATGCGCAATGGAGCGAACCTCTTGCAAGCTGGCTTGGGCAGCCAAGCGAATGTGCCACAGTGACGCCCGGCTACTTCCACAGCTACGATCAATAACGACGCGCCATCGCAATACAGAGGGCATTTAATCCAGCCCGGCACGCTTCCAAGCGAGACGCTCTGCATCAAAGGCGCGCAGATATTGCCCGCGCGCGATCAATCCATTTTATTAGACGTTCTTAATAATGTATTTATATCCTTCATAATATTTTTTGCTTATGCAGGTCGGCAAGCTGCGCTAAAAAAGATTTCTATTTCAGTGAATATTTAACCAATAACACCTTGTCCATTATTCCAGAAGTGATCAGTTTGTCAGTTGATTTGACAACTTCGGGGTAAGAGTATGTGTATCGTTTTTCCTTCGGAAGCACGGCATCTCCAATCATCCGGTTTATCAACGAGTTTACGACTTCTATTTCCAATTTGTTTTCTCCATCGCGAATGAAGGCCGTCAAATCAGCCTCCCACGGCGAACACCAGACCGTGGAGACTTCCTGTCCATTCAGCTTGATGCGCCCGAGAAAGTTCATACGGCTGAAACGTAAAATTACCCGTTCATTGGAAGGCGGTTTTTGCAGGTCGAGTCTCTTCCGGTAGATTGCGGTTCCGGAGTAATAGCGAATGCGGGGATCGTCGTTTGTCGCCCAGTCGGTCAGTTCATTAAACACCACGACGCCCGGTCCTCCCCATTTGGGATCGAAATATACATCCCAGCCGCCGGCAATCGGCATGGCGGTTTCCCGTTTTCCGAATAACCGTGGGAGTAGATCGGCATTTGGCTGATCGGAGGTCACAATGAATCCTGATTCGCGGGGAGCCAACCGTAACTCCAACAACATGCCGTCATTGTCTGTTCCCGATGCGAGGACGGGCAACGATGTGCGAGTTCCTGTGACCGCATCCCAATATTCGGCGTAACGGGCTTTCGTGCGCAGACGTATTTTGTCATTGAATATGCGATTGCTGTGGTTGTTCAGATAAAATACGTCGGCATCGAGCAAGCGCCGGTGCGCAAAATGAACCTTATCCTTGGCTGTGTTGCCGCTTTTCAAGGTAATATCAGGGCGAATCTTTTCGCGCGCGAGCACTTCCGGGAAGGGCATTCCCCAATAGAGTTTCCCTTTGCCGACCTGTCGGATGCCCGATGTCGTGGTATCCGCACCCCAGAGACGATTCACCAGTTCGTTGTATTCTTCTTTATTGTCTGCATCGGCAAGCGAATCGGAGCCGGTCGGACGCGGACCGTAAACAGTGACTCCCCCTGCGATCAATTGCGCAATATGGCGCAGAACATGCAGCGGCATGTCATTATTGCGTTGTATTGCCAGTATGCGATAACTCATGCCGTCGGGCAGCATCAGTCTGCCGTCATCAGCTCGGGTGCGCATGGTGAGCGCCTCAGCGGTGCAAACATCGAAATCATATCCTTCGGGGATCTCCGGCAAACGATAGGTCAATAATTTAACCGGCGCGTTTTGTCCCAGATACACACAAATGTCCACAACCGGCATTCCTTTTCGCATGAGGCTCGCGGAGCGCGCCTGCCAGTCCCAAAATGGACGGCTGTATTCCCATAAGGTATTGTTTCTATTAAAACTGTAATGTTTTCCACCTGCCAGGCTGCCCGGATATTTATCCAGCCAGGGCTGATATGCGGACGCACATAAAACGAATTCATTCACTCCAAATGCATATGCATAATCTCCGGCGTTTTTTGCATCGGAAAGGCTGGTGTTCAAACGACTGCCCGTGAAGGCCTCCGCCGAGGCGATGCGTTTCCCATACATGTGGGCAGCGGAGGAGGCTTCCTTCACGTCGTATCCTCCATCGGGATGAGATGTCCAAAACTCGCCTTGAGGCTTTTGCACCCGCCCTTTGGCTTGAAGGTTGTCCGCAACCAAGCTCAATCCATTGCCTGTTGCCTGCGCTGTAAAATTGACGCCGGCAGCGGAACATAGTTGCTGAAGCGTCCCGTAATAGTTGTCTGAAACCATATCGGCCATGGTGCGGCGCATATCATAGAGAAACCCGTCGGTCTCCGGTACCGAGCCGACAATGTAACCCATCATGGCAGGCAGATAGCGGCGCATGTTATAGCCTTTGCGGCGGGAAAATTCCTCCTCGAAGCCCGGTGTCCAATTCTGCGAGCCCGCTTCGTGGCTGTCCATTGTTACACCTTCGGGCAGGCAGCCAATAGCCGCCAGCGAATCAATGATCGGTTTTGCATAATTCTCCCATTGTGCCGTCACCGCCCTCACTGACATTTTATCGCATTCCAATCCCATCAAATTGGGGCGTCCATGCTTCAATGATCCACCGGTTGGCTCGTGCGCAAAACGCATGATGACCCACTCACCCTCGGGAACATCCCACTCCAAGCGTCCGCTGGCGTCCATTTTCCCGGTGAGGTCGATGATTTTATCAGGATTTATAAACTCCCCAGATGCATAATCGGGAGTTGCATTCCCTTCAATGTATTCGGAAAAGAGCGCGGCACGCTCCTCCCATTGATCAATACGCGCACGCGATGATAACGTCACATTTCCGAGAGCCAGATGCGGAGTCTGGTCTTTCGGAAGCCACCAGTCATGCAAGTTAAGTCGAAAGTAACGTCCGGCAGTCGCAGGAAACGAAACTGTTTTCTGTATCCAGACGACGGCCGGCGCCTTGTAAATCGGCTTCAGATCGCATATTTTTCTATAATGGATGCCGTCATTGGATACTTCCAACTGTCCGAAATCTGGCAATCTGGTGTATCCCATCCCATAAAAACTGTCGGCAGGCGGCCCGGGATAATTCATGGCCCCCGTCGATGCTTTTGTTCCGCGCGGATAAACACTGTATGTGATGGTCCGAGCCGTGAAATCCGATTCAAATTCGATATTAATATAAACGGACTCCCCGGCTTTCTTTTTTAGAATGCTGACGAGCTTGTTGCCAGGTTGGAAAAACGCATCGGGTGTCAGTTGCGAATCACTGGATGAAAATTGAACCTTCCTGTCACGGCTTGTTTCCCAGCGGTCTTTGGAAACGGGAAACGCCAATACGGCGACATCCCAGAAGTCAGCGCGCCCCGGCGCAGGAAGCACCCCTGAAAAATGTTTTCCTCCTGTGACAACCCTATCGCTGGCTACGAGTCGCTGCATACCCAGCTCCTTCGTAATCCAAGGGCCGCCAGCGACAAACCCGTTGGACACATTGATTTCAAAGGACAGGCCGATGCGCTTCGCCTCGGAAGCCGCGAAACGGAGCATCTCCCACCATCCAGAAGAGAGAGCTGGAAGCGCGTTTTTCGCATCGCCATGCACTTGGTCATAATAAACAACACCTCCAATTCCGGCGCGTTTATAGGCTTCCAAATCCGCCGTTATTCCCTCGCGTGTGGTTTCGGTCTCGCCATGAAACCACCAGACCTTCGTGCGCGTTGAATCATCGGGCTTCAAAAATTCGCGCCATGCCTGCTCTTTTGTCGAATGTGCTCCGAACGCCCCAAACGGGCAGAACAGACAAATCAACAATGCCGCAAGTTGATATATATGTTTTAAAATTTTCATAATTAATATGGTAAAGCAGTGCCTAGATAAAAATATTCGTGATCTGCCGCGGAGGTTCCTATTCTGCCACGGGAACAACTTCGAATGCACCGCTAAACGTTTTCGTCCTTGCGGTGTCCAGATACCATTCAGGGCGCTCGGGCGGGAAAAGTTTTGTCCATGCGCCGGATTGGTGCGTGAGGACTCGCACCGTGTATCCGGTTGTCGCGTCGCCGCCGAGCCGCGTTGCTTGCGCGCCGCGGATGTGCAGGCTCGCGCCGTCGGCAACGGTAAAGCGCATCCAATCGGGGCTCCATTTGTTGCCCTTCGAGAGCACATCCGTCGGTGCGAAGCTCCACCAGCCGAAGCGCGTGGCTGCGGTTTTTCCCGCAACCGAATTAAGCGGACCGTAACCGAGCCAGGTCAGGCGGGTGAGGTTTTTGCCGATGGAAAACTCCAGGCCGGTTTCAGGGATGAAGGGCGCATCGAGTTTGGGTTCAACTTCAAGCGCGACACGCAGAATGCCCGTGTCGGTTATCGTGTAAGTGTAAGTTGCGATGGCAGCATTGCGGTCATCGGCGCGGTATTCAACGCTGGCGGTGATGCGGATGGCGTCTGAGCTTTCGCCAATCTCCCATTTGAGGAGCTTGGGTGCGATGTTTTGCATGAATGTGTCCCAGTCATACTGGCGTTCGCGTTTGTCCAGCGGGTTACGCTCGGCGTAGTCTGCGGGACGCCAGACGACGAGCGTCGCCCTGTCAGTGAGGCGTTTGCCGGCGATGCTGATAGAGGCGATTTCACCGATGACAGAATTAAATTCATAACGCGCATCAGCTACCGTGACGGCAACGACACCCGAGAGTTTTTCGACCTTCGGCGCAGTTGGTTTCGTTTCGGCAGGCGCGACGGGTTGCGGCGTGGATTCGTAGCCGATGCGAACGCTTTTCCGCGTCATCTCGCTGCCATCCGCACGAAGGAAGGCGATATCGACGTAGTAAACATGCCGCGACAACTCGACGATTTTGGACGTTGGAATTTCGAGATGTGCCGTGACGCGCGGAGGCGCGTTGAGCGTGACTTCGTTTTTGTCGATGGCCTCGGCATCACGATAGAGCGTCCATACGATATTGACCGTGTTCAGGTTGAGAAAGTCATGATCGTTCCGCACGGGAATCCGAAGCGCGGGTTGGTTCGCATTAAAGGCGATGCGCTCAACAAGCACCCGCACGGGCGCGTAAACGGCCTTTGTCTCCCAGTAATCGCGCTGAGGTGTGCGGTCGGCATTGACGATGCCGTCGGCCCCATCGTTGCCGTGCGCGTCAATGATCGCTGCGCCGTTTTCAATGATGTTTTCGGCAACGAGCGACGAATCGTAAGGCGTGTAGCTTTTTTTATCGCGCATGGGATGGAGAACCTTGCGTCCATTGACAGGACGGCGAATGCCTTGGTCGGCCCAAATCCAAATGCAACCACCCGCCCCGGAGGGATGCGCGGTGAGCGTATCAAACCGTTGCTCAAGCTCGCCGAAGTCAAACTCGCCAGGCCCAAGAGCGTGCGAGTATTCCGTCGTGATGATGGGGCGACGCGAAGCCGCGGCGAGTTTGTCGTAATCGGCGGCGCTCCAATAGTGCGGCGCGAGAATGTCGATCTCCGGCGGCAAGTGCGTGTCGGCGCGGAAAGGCATGAGCACAGGGCGCGTCGGATCCATCCCTTTGAGGGCACGCAGGCCCGCGAGATGAATGGATGTAAACGGATCCTCGTTGCCAAGATCCCAAATTATGACCGAAGGACGATTACGGTCACGCGCCACGGTTTCGTAGAGGCGCAGGAACATGCCTTCGGAAAGAAGGGGATTGCTCAGATCGTCACCACCATAACCGAGCGGAATTTCGTTGAGAACGTAAAAACCCATTTCATCGCAGAGGCGCAGAAAACCCTCAGCAGGCGGATAGTGGGCGCATCGAATCGTATTTATGTTCGCCGCCTTCATCAGTTCCAAATCCTGCCGCCAGTGCTCATGGCGAGTCGCGCGCCCCACATCGGGATGCTCGTCGTGGCGATTGACCCCGCGCAATTTCACCGGCTGCCCGTTCACCCGGAGGATTCCCCCAGCCGTGGAAACATCGCGAATGCCGATGCGATCGCTCCACGTGTGGACAAGCTCACCGTGATAATGGAGGTCGATGTGCAGATCGTAGAGATGGGGAGTCTCCGCAGTCCATGCGGCGGGAGTGTTCACGTGCAGCGTAACCGGCACGTCCCGTCCATTGTGG
Organism: Ereboglobus sp.; assembly: GCA_029974595.1. Taxonomy (GTDB): domain Bacteria; phylum Verrucomicrobiota; class Verrucomicrobiia; order Opitutales; family Opitutaceae; genus Ereboglobus. Next base: position 100,693 of record JARKRC010000069.1, read on the forward strand.
CCGCTCGTGATCGTCGCGCCGGAATAAGTCTGGGTCGCGACCGTTTTGCCATCACGCAAAAGCGTGGCGACGAGCTCAAACGGAGGCGATGGCGCAAAGATATAGGCCTTCTCATTGCGAGAAATCATGGCTCTCACCTCGACATCGGCATTGCGGTATTCCCCATCAAATTTCGAGCGCGCCTCGACGCTCTCGATATACAATGCGCGTGGCGTATCCTCGATCCAGACACTGCGGTAAATGCCGGGAAGCGACCAGTCGTCATTGGTGTCGAAACGGTGCGACTGCACGCGCTGGCGCACGCGAACGGCAAGTTGGTTCTTTTTTCCGGGCTTTATGGTTTTCGAAACATCAATCGCGAACGAGGTGAATCCGCTGTCGTGGCGTCCTATGTTCTTTCCGTTGAGCCAGACCTCGGCGGAAACCCACACACCGTCGAAATGCAAGAGCACCCTGCGGCCCTGCAAGGACGCCGGGGCATCGAAACTGTGCAGATAAAAACCCTCCGCTTCAGTCGGACGCCGATAATGAGGCTCCTCAAACTCGTCATTGGTCGTCCAATTCGACGGAACCGTAATCGCTTTGAATGCAGATGAATCAAATGCAGCATCGTAAAACTTGCCATACTTGGCATCCGCTGTCGCCGCATCCGGGGCAAGGGCAAAACGCCATTTCCCGTCGAGAGAAAACCGCCCGCTGTTTGCAACGTCGCGAGCAACAGCTAAGTTAATGCCCAGCAAAAAGGCAAAAATTGCAGCGGCGGTCATAATTCGACATTTCATGATGTTTGATTTCGTTTTGAGGATGACAGTGGCGAGGTGTTCTGGGTTTTTGGTGCTCGAAACAGTATCTACCGCATGAAACCGATAAGCTGGCTCGAGTTTTCGCAGCGATAATGCCAAAATTACCAAGCATTCACATCACCAAATCTGGTGATGCTCCTCTCACCTTTCATTGACAAACAGAGCGTTCTATTACCCTGCCCGCGCCGGTTTCCCAATTGTAGGGCGACGGTCAAGGTGTTCTCGGCGGCGATAGTCGCCGCCTGTGCTCCACCTTTGCGTTCGGCGCTTCCCCCTCGTCGCTTGCTCCTCGGCGCGCTTCACGACTCGTCGCCCGTGCCGGCCTGTGAACGCGGGCAGCACGCGATAACCCGATACGTCATCGGGAAACGGTTTCCTGCATTCGCAACAGCAGATGAACTCAAAACCACCGACATTCAGGTCGTTGATCGAACAACTCGCACATCAACACGACGCCTACAAAGTCTTCTCAGCATTCACGACGATGGCCGCATGCGCACTGGCCGCACAAACCCGCGAAGCCGAATACCTCGAAGAGGCCAAGCGCTGGACCAGGGACGAACTCGACACCTTCAGCCACGCACTTGGCGCACTTATCCTCGAAATGGAAACCCAGCCCTTCACCGATGTCCTCGGGAGACATTACATGGACTTTGCCATCTCGCACGAAAGCCAGCAATGGAATGGCGAGTTTCATACGCCTAAAGAAATCTGCGAATTGATGGCCGGCCTAATAGCCGGAGACACACCGCTATCCGAAGACGGTCCGATCACACTTTGCGAACCCGCCTGCGGAGCCGGAGCAATGATTCTGGCATACGCCCACAACCTGAAGCCAATGCACCGCCAACGCCTCCGAGTCACCGCCATCGATATCAGCAAAGTTGCCTGTGACATGTGTTTCATCAACACAACGCTTTGGGGAATCCCCGCCGAAATCGTCCACGGAAACACCATCTCCATGAAATGCTTCGCCGTATGGGAAAACATCCACTGGATCACTCGCGGCTACTTGCACTTGCTCGCACCGACATCAATCGCCGTTGATGGAAATGCCACCGATGGTATCCCCGATTGTTCGCCAATTTCGCAAGATGCCGTGCAAATCTCTCAATCGTTTCTCACCGCAGTAGCCTCCAAGCAAGGACAACCGCCTCCGCCCAAAACCATCGCCAAAATCCAAGCGTCCATACAACAACAGGAATTTGATTTTATATGATAATATCAATCAATCCGCCCGTTACATTTTCTGTTACCCCCGGTCATATTCAACTCCTCGAACAAACTCCCATGAGCAAAAGCAATAATACCACGCAGATTTTCACAGCCGATGTTATCCACGCGAATACCAAAGATTGGAGTACCGTTGTCGGTGGCGGCGGCGGTTATTTCGCAATGCCAGTCTCAATCTCCACTTATCACCGACGCATCACCGAAATGTGGGTGCGCCTGAGTGACGGCAGGGAAACACGCATTGATTTCAGCGGCGATTTCCCAGTGCTACCAGGCCACCGTATCGCATTCCTTGCCACAGCGACGCACATCTGGGCAGCACGCAATTTTAACACTGGAAACATTTATTGGCTCGCATCCATAGATTGGCTAGCAGGCAAATTCAGATTGCTGGCACACTGGATAATGCTCGCTGGATTTCTTCCGGCCATTTTCTGCGGTTTCCTGATAAAGGAATTCCGCCTTCCTTATCTGGCGGGAAATACAGTTTCCAACAATATAGCGATTTGCCTCATCACACTGGCTGTGATCGCCATTGGCATTGATGCCATGCGCTACTTGAAACACCGAAAACGTGTTGCAGCCTGGCAGGCGCTCATAAACGAAGGAAACGCCAAACTCCTCAACGCCACCTACTCAGCAGTGCCGCCGGCGTTGAGTAACTTCCCCGCGAGCTGATCTTGCAAAAACCGCTCCACCGCAGAGCGCATGGGGCGGGCGCCAAGCGTCTTGTGGAATCCCGCACGCAACATCGCCTCAACGTCGTCAGGGGAAACTTCCAAGCTGTGCCCGAGCTTGCGCAGCCGTGCCAATTCACCCGCAATCATGGATTCGCAAATTTCGCGCTGCACCGTATACGGCAAGCGCGCAAACACCACTTTTTCAGTCATGCGCCCCACCAGCTCGGGTCGCAAGCTTTGTCCGACTCGCGCCAGCACCGTGCGCTCAATGGACGCAAATGGCGTCGATTGCATCCGCATCGCTTCCGCCGCTCCGATGTTCGATGTGCAGACGATATAGAAGCCGGACAGATTTTTTCGCTCGCCGCTCGCAAGCGTGATGCTGGCGTCATCCAATATCTGCAAAAACAGATCCAGAACGAGCGGGTGCGCTTTTTCGATCTCATCGAAGAGCAATGTGCCGCCATTCGACTTTTCAAGTGCGCGCCCGAGCAAACCGATGTCGCCGACTTTCTCGCCGATCAACTTTTCGACTGACGACTGGTTTTGGTATTCCGACATGTCGAAGCGCAGCGGCTTCGCTCCATTGAAGAGGAACGCTGTGAACGCATTTGTTATCTCGGTTTTCCCCGTGCCCGTCGGTCCCACAAATAGAAATGATCCTTTGGGCCGATCATGATGCGCCAGCCCGAGTTCGCCTCGCTGCAAAACCGACACCACCCGGCCAATCACATGCTCCTGCCCTTTGATGTAGCTGCGCAAGTGCGCTGCCAACTCCAGCAGCTTGTATTTCTGTTTATCTGTGTTCATCCGCAGTCCAAAGTCATCCCCGATACCACTCCGGCACTTTTCCATCGGCACCGCGCGGTGTGAGCTTCACCCGGCGAAACCCCATCTCGCAATGCTGCACCACCGCCTGGAACTTGCGCAGCCGGCGGAACTCGTGCGGTTCCATGTAATATTTCTCCTCCTCCGAATAACTCACGGTCCGCTTGCCACCGGAATAACTGTAGCTGCGCTTTTTGTATTTCTTCTTTCCAAGAGTGTCCGCCGCGATCTTCGCCGACTCTTCATCTGCCGCTTTGCAAATCACGCGATTCGCCATGTTCGCGATAAAAACCTTTGCCTTTTGCTCATCGCCAATCGGTGGAATGAGCGACGTGTAACTTTGCGTCGCGGCGACGACTGTCGCCTTCGCCTCGCGAATCACATCCACGACATTGTAGTCGCTCGTGCCATCCTCACTCGCCGTGATGATTTTCTGGGCCTCATCCGCCCATAACACGAGCAGGTTGTGTTTCGCGCGCTCGGCAGATGGCGAATCAAAACGCAGTAACACATGCGAATAAAACACCAGCTTGAGCAGCGTGTGGATGTAGCGGCGTTCCGTTTTGAATCGTTGCGGGATCGCCACGCAGACGACCTTGCCCCTGTCGATTTCGGCCATCGAAAACGTCGATTCCTCGGGACAAAATACCTGCACAATGTCGGGATGCGTGAAATGTTTCAGGCGGTTCGCCAGCGTCCCGCGGACGCCGCCCATTTGCTCGGCGGGTTGATTGGAGATTTGCGTGCGATGATGTTCCAAGAGCCGTGCGGCTTCGTCTGATTTCACGTTGCGTATCGATGCCAGCACTTCCTGCATGAATGCATCCGACGAAAGCATTTCGTAGGCATGTTCGAGAGTCACCGGCAACCCCGCGCAGTCCAGCGCGCGGAATGCGAAGTCCATTTGTATCTCCGATTGCGCCTTGAAAAATGGTTGTTCGCCGTCCTGCCCGAGCGACGCAGCGACATCGCACACGTCCTTTGCGCGGGCGGAATAAGGCAGGCGCTTATCCGCTAGAAAATTAAAAGTATGTTCGGGCCGCCAACACGCAGGCGCACCCTCCGGGCGCACACGCAACAAGATCAAATCCTTCTCGCGACCGAACGCGCGAAACATTGTCGAGAGCGTTTCCCAATACAGCCCCTTGTCGTCGATGCAGATGCCGCCCCAATTCGGACAATTCATCGTCACCTGCCAGAGCATGTTGTTGATGACGGCCTGCGTTTTACCGCTCCCCGTCTCGCCTGTGATGAGCCAACCGCGACAAAAGTCATTCATGCTCCACGCGAATCCTCCCAAATGCAGAATCGGCCTTGGCCTGCCCCGCGCTTCACACAACGCCCAATACCCGCACGCAATCTGCCAGCATGCCAGTCCCACAAACGCCGCCGACACCGGCGCACGCATCGACACGCCAGCGACAAGCGGATGCGACCAGACAAAAGCAGAAATGCCCCCGCATACCAGCGCCAGTAGCAGATGAAAAAACATACGGGCGCATCATGCCACCAGCAGACGCCTGCGAATTGTAGAATCCTGCGCGCAGCAGGAGAAAACAGGGAAAAACTACTTTTCTCTTTTCCTGATTTCCATGTGGACGATGAGTGGCTCGCCATCTGCGGCATCGGCGTGCAGGAAACGCTCCGGCACTTCGCGGATTTCGACGATGCGATGCTTCATGATGGCATCCGCCAGTGCCACCAGGTTGCGGCCGCGCATGACAATCTCACGCGAACCAAAGGTCATTTGGATTTGTTCGGCAAAACTCGCCGTGCTTGTGCCGGGTGCAACGTTGTCAGATGGGAAATACTCGGCTTCGACAAAATATGACCACGGAAGCACCAGCCGTCGTCGATTCCACTGACAGAACACAACACAGGGTTCAGACCCTTTTTCCAATGGTTGAGAAGCAATGGCTCCTAAGTGTCCGGCAGACGCCGAAGCGTGATTCGGTGCGTTCAATTGTGCTGCATCGTCATCGCTCTTTTGCAGTCGGCGTTGCTTTTCCAGATATTCAGACAGACTCATATTCTGATTCCTTTGTTTGATTTCGCTTGTTGGATTATTTGCGGGATTGGCGGCGGGACCGCATGCGCGTTGTCTTGCGTTTGGGTTTTCGCTGCGCGCACCCAGCGCATCACTGATTTGTGCCGTTGAATGCGCTGGGCTTCGCGCAACAATTTTTGCATCTCGCCGGGTAGTTCCTCGCAAATGGCGGCGAATGTTTCCTGGGCAGGCTCGATGGATAATGCGGCCTCGCGGTCGGACTCACGTTCTACGCAGAGCCTCAATGCCTCCTTGTCCTCGGTAAGCACGAGCACCTTTTTACGAGCACGGGAAATCGCCACATACCATTGCTGGCCATTTGTGCTGACCGGCATCGCGTCGCGTTCACCAAACGCAGCCAGCACCGTATCGACAGTTTTTCCCTGCGACGCATACGACGTCACGGCATAGCCGGGCACAAACATCCGTTGCGATGGCGTGAGCGTTTTGGAAACGCCGCTGTCATCGCGCACGCGGATGCGGCCGTCTTTCAGCATTCGTTTTACCGTGACGAGTTCGCCATTTCGAATCGGTTTCCCATCGGCGGATTGTCCGTTGAACTTCATCTGCAAACGGTCGCCACGTGTCAGTTCGATGTCATGCGAGCCCGCGACAACAAACCGCTCCGCGTAATCCATGCTTATTTTCGTAACATGACCGTCCTTCGCCACCGCGATTCCGCGTTCGTCAACCTTCACGATGTCGCCCCAATCGCCGCGCCCAAAGCGCCCATACTCGCGCACGAAAAACACACGCGAACCAGCCGGATAAAACCGGGCATCGCGCTTTTGCGCATCGGTCAAATCCAACGACTGCCACGAGCTGATCGGCACGCCGCATTTGAGTTTGCCCGCATTTTTCAGCTCTTCGCGAATCGCTGCATTCAGCTCGCGAACCTCCGTCCACGTCTGCGCAACCGCGAGCACTTTTTCTTTTCGATCCAGCGCGGCGCGATATTCGTGCGCGAGTTCCTTGCGCAATTCCTCACCATCCATTTCCTGAATCGCCCCGAGCGCATCCAGCTTGTCGAACGAAGCCAGTGTGTCGCCGTTTGCAGCAACCGCCACGGCGTCACGATAACCTTTGATAAACTGTTTTTCGCGAGGCGTGCGGCCCAATTTCGGATCTTGCCGGCGGATTTCCGACAAGCAGACCGGACGCACATTCGTGTTTTCCTCAATAACGCGCAGCGCATCGCTTGCAGCGACCGCCCCTTGCTGGCGCGTGTCGCCAGACAAGATCAACCGTCCGCCGCACGACTGCACCCGTTTCATCAATGCAAGCATGTCGCTTCCGCCGATTTGCCCGGATTCATCCACGATGACCACCGAGCGTGAAGGCAATGTCGCACCAGCAAGCAAACGCGCCAACGTAATCGCGCCAGTCAATCCATCACTACGCAGGCCATCGGCCTGCTGATGCTGCGGAGCCGCGATGACCATGCGATGTCCTTTTTCTTCCAGACCACGCACGACCTCGCGAAGCGTAAAACTCTTGCCCGTTCCCGCCCCGCCACGAAACAGCGTCACAAAATCCCGACTGCTCAAAATGGCGCAAACAGCCTTGCGTTGCTCATCGGACAATTCAGCTGACGGTTGGTATTTCGCGTTCAACGGAGCGAACCGGTTCGCGCCATCCTCGACGCAGAGTGCGACTTTGAGTTCGCGCGTCAGCGCTTCCCGCGATGTCAACTTTCGCCCGTCTTCCGAGAAGATATAGCCGCGTTCCATAACGGCTGCCTCCAGTTCTTCCAGTGTGAAATTCTCACCGCGCCCACGAGCGAGGGCAGCTGCGAGGAGTTCATGGTCGGCAAGCACCGCTTTGCGTTCAAACAGATGCCTGTCCGCCCAGGCCGCCAAACCGGACACATCCGGTTTTTGCGTCATCAATGCTGGCAACGACGTTGGCAACTTCGTCGGTGCAATGAGCGTCAACGCCTCGCGCTCGGCACGCGGCATTTCCTCTTCCCATCGCGGACGCAACCGATCGGCAACCGCGTTTTTCGTTTTTCGCTTTCGCCTGTCATGCGCCACCTGTTCGCGCAGCGCCTTTTCATTGCCGCGCAGCCCCTCCTCGGCAATGCGCTTTTTGGTCTCTTCGCCAATCTGATGATGCCGTTTGGAAAACCGGGAAATCACTTCCGCAGGCACGCCTTTGATCTCAAAATCGCGGGCGTTGTTTTCGATTTCGTAACCGAGGCCACGCAGCCCCTTCGCCAGTTCGTGGTAGTAGAGATGCTCGGCGTATTTCTGCGCACGATACATGCCCGTCGCATGAAGCGCCTTCCAGCGGTCCTCGACAGAATCATACGTCGCGTTGAACACGATGCAGTGCGTGTGTAAATGCGGGTCGAGTTCGCGGCTCGTATCATGCCGAAACATTGCCGCAATGACGCCGCCGGTCGCACGCTCGTCATTCGCACCGTCGATACGCACCCGCGTCTCGGCATATTTTTCCAACTCGTCCAGCATCACGCGAACCGCGCGGTCATGCAGTTCGACAATGCGGGCATCCTGATACAGCGCGACCACCGAAACCGACTTTGGCGGCGAAATCGTGAAATCATAAAACACACGCCGATTCGCCACCGTTTTCGAACCTTCGCGTCGCGTCGTATTGCGACGGGCCGTGAGCCACTCACCGGTTTCCGGATTCAGCCCGTCGCATAATTTTTGAAACGCCTCCTCGGTGACACGCCCCTCCAACCCAAGCATCGCGGCGCCCACACCGCGCCACTCGCCGGCAACCACATGACCATCCATGTAGTAATCGCCCACGGCCAAATGCTCGCGAAAGTATCCCTTCGCATTCGACAATTTCAACTGAGGCTTGGGAGTCAGCATGACGTATTCAAAAATAGGATACTCACGTTCATGCCGAAGTGCATCCGCACTCTCCCATCGCCCGACGCCCTTCCCCTTGCGCCTCCGCGCAACGCATTTTTCAGGTGTTTCATGTCCCGAAAATACCACGCACTCCCAATTCATAATAGGTGCATCGTGAGCATGAGTTTTTCCCGCATTTTCGGAAGTGGGCACTCGCAGCATGAAAGCGGGCGACATCCACGAAGTCGCGCCGCGCCACTCCGTGCCCTCCGTTCTGCAGCGCGACATCGTTCCTAGGCGCATAATAACAACGGCACGCGCGCAGAGATCCGGGTGCGTTTCTTCGCGGCTACTACGCCTCCAGCCTCCGCAATCCGCCTGCGTTCCTCGGCGGGCTGCTTCGGCGTTCCGGCTCCGCCCCGCTCAAAACGTCCCGGAACTCCTCGCGGGCCTGAAACTGAAACGACACCGCTGCCAAATGAGGGCACGCATTGAAAAACGCCACTTGGTAACGTAAAAAATTCTCTGCCCTCTGGTCGCCCAACGCTACCACATCGGTCAATGTGTTCTCGGCTTCGACGCGGCTCGCCTGCGCTCCACACCGCCTGCCTGCACACTTGGCGCAGGCAGGCTTTGACTCGATGTGAAATCGGGGCGGACGAGATCGGGCAGCACCGAGCAACCCGGCACGTCGCCGGACACGGATTAACGCTCGACCTCGCTTACAACCATGAGCGATACCGCAACCAAGACACTTATCCCGAAGCAAGCCGAGCGCGACCAAGCGATCAGCTATTTGAAGGAATCACTGCATCCCGGCGACACCGTTTACGTGATTCTCCGCCACGTCAGTAAAAGCGGGATGAGGCGCCTGATCGACCTCTACACAATAAAAGACGGACGCCCATTCCGAATCACATGGAATGCCGCCAAGGCACTCGAACTTACCTACGACCGGAGACAGGAAGCGCTCCGCATAAACGGATGCGGAACAGATGTCGGGTTTGAGGCCGCCTACAACCTCGGCTGGGCCGTCCTCGATGATCCCAACGCCCTCAAGCACCAGTGGCTTTGACCCGCAATCAGCAGTCTCACGCATAGCACGGCGGGCACACAACACCGCCGTGTTTTTAATCAGGGCAACTGTGGGCAAGCAATCACACCGATTAACCGGTTGTCCTAATTTTTTGGTTAGAAATGCGAACATGAAAATATGCGTCTTTGCGCATACTCCATCAGCACTCCGCGATGAACCTTTTGCCCTCTGCGTGGGTTCCGAATCGTAGCATACCCGTCAATGTAGTCCCTGCTCGACGTGGCTCGCAGGGCTCCACACCGGACGCCTCCGCACATGCTCCGGCGTCCTTTGACTGGGTATGTCCGCGGAACGGCGTGAATCGGGCAAGACCCAGATACCCCGGCATGTAGCCGGAAACGGACTGCGCCTGATTCCGCCCAACATCATGGTTACAAATGAAACGACACTCGTCCCGGAACTGTTTCACCTGCCCAGAGGCCGCAAACTCACCGCCCTGCGCATCGAACTGCTCCACAACATCAACCTCGGCGAAACCGCGACTTTCCGCTTCCTGCGCGGGTATCTAATTGCCGCGTTGTGGGCATCGACCGATGACACCGGCGAACCACTCGACAGCAAATTCTCGATCACGAGCATCGCAACCGAGTCCCTATTGAGCGCATGGGCGGAATGCTCACGTTTCATCAGGGAATGTGAGACCGACTTGATCCACCTCGACGACGAACGCAACGGTCACAACCTATGGCTCACCCGCACACGAAGCGGCAGCGGATTTTGGGATGAGCGAGTTTACGACGAATCCGCCGAATTGGCCATGCAGCAACTCACCTGTGCCAGCCACGCCCTTGGCGAAATTGACCTCTATATCGGCGACGACAAAAAACTCCATTTTAGCAACGAGAGCGCAGTTGGTTGAAAGAAATCCTATTAATTGAAAAAAATTATCGTTCTCAATCGGAGGTTTGTGGCTAGGATGATCATTATGTCGCTGGCTCAACTTTTATACCGAAGTGAATCCGAATCGCTTGATTTCAAGCGTAGCCAATATCCATTCGTATCGGCAGACGACCGCACGAAAAGCGAATTGTTGAAAGACATTTTGGCGATGGCTAATTCGTGGCGAACAGAACCCGCTCATATCCTCATTGGCATTGATGCGTCCGCACACCCACCACAAGTAGCAGGCATTACCAATCATTTTGATGATGCCATATTACAACAGTTCGTAAATGGAAAGACGCAACGTCCGCTCAAATTTTCATATTATGCCGCTGAACTGCAGGGATTACCTATCGGTGTAATTGAAATTCCTGTGCAATCACGGCCGATTTTTTTGAAAAAAGATTATGGTAAGCTCAAAGCCAACACAGTCTATATTCGACGTGGTAGCTCCACCGATGAAGCATCCCCAGATGAAATAGCTCTAATGGGTGCAAAGAGTGCTACTCTAAAAGACAGCGATATTCAGATTCATTTTGCGATTCCCGCCAGTCGTGAAATCAAGGGCAACCAAGTCCATTTCGATTCGCATATATTCCACATTAAGGAAGGAGATAATATTCCCGATTTCAGACCACCTCCGCCAAAAGATATATTCTATGTGCCGGATCGTATCTCAAAGCCCAATATAGACTTTTATCGAGAGCTTGTCCAAGGGGTAACTCAAAACTACTTATTACAAAAAGTGGCATTAACAGTCACCAATAATGGTACATTGGCAGCGAAGGAAATCCGTATCGAATTTGTTCTACCAGATCAAAATCGAATTTGGGAATTTTGCGACGAAAGCGATTTTGTGACTGAGGTGCCTAAACGCTATAAATCATTTTATGATGACAATCTGTTGCGTATTACAGCAGCTCGTCGAAATGGAGAGCCAGGCTACGAATTTTGCTACATCGATGGTCAATGGCATCTTACCTTTGAGTTTGGATATTTACAGCCTGGACGCACGCTCTGGCCTGCATTGGAGTTTTACGTGGGCGCCCGGCAAACGGGAACAGTGAGTCTGCAGGGGCGAGTGATGGCAGATGGATTGCCTGCGGCAGCAACTTGCAAGGTGGAGTTTTCGGCAAAAGTGACCGAAAGCGAAACGAGCTTAGGTGAGTTGATGCAAAACTACGATGCGGCTATGGAGCCAGACGAAAGCGACTAAAACCTGCTGTGCTGAAAGACCATCGCTGTGCCCGGCGCGCCATTTTACCACGGCTGTTCAAGGTCATGCTCGTTCCTCGCCTCCACCTTGACAGCCGCGTTTTTCTGCGCCTATCGGGTCACAGCTTGATAAGAAGCCCAATGGACACTTACTGCGCCGTTCGTTGCGGATGGCGACGATTTTGACCTATCAATGGATCATTACCACCCATCCATTTTTTCGCTTATTAGAGTGCATTAGTAGTGCAGCCGATGCTGATTCTTGAGACTCGACAAAAATGAACCAGTCTCAAAAGTAGGAACATGCCTGGCACCATTCATGTGAAATTGCGTCCGCTACGGCTCGCTTTCCTCGTAGATCCCAATGATCGCTCCGCTGTGCGTACTGCGATCAAGACTACTACTTTTTTATGGGGTGGTATGCTTAACCCGCTGGTGCCCTGTTATCATAGGCTACCGAAACAATGGGCTGACTATCCTGCTTCGGTTCGACCTACGGCAAAATCAGTTGTCCAAGGTTACCTGAACACATTCGATCCCGATTTCGTCGTTAAGGTTGGCCGGCTGGAGCAGAGCAAGATCGACTGCGGCCACTACGAAATTCTCAAGTGCTCTGATATTCTAACTGAGGCGCAAAAGGATGGATTCCCCTCGTGTGGCATAGGTCTATTTGAAGTGCTGAATCATTTTCGCGATAAAGAACTGCGATTCGTGCGCCATCACCCCATGCAGCTTCGTCTCCCAGAATTCGGAGTAAGCCACGGATTATTTCTTGCCAGTCTCTTCGGCGAATTGTCTCCCGAAATGGAACCGATTTTTCGTAAATCTCTTCAAACTCTGCCCGGAGTGACGTATGCGCCGGCTGGAATACAGAACTATTGGGACTTTCTGGCACCGGAAAATCTTTTCCTGAGACGATTAGGCATGTTCGAAATTCGCGGACGCACCGGTTCAGGCGATCCTCATGATTGCCTATTCTTTTTGAATGCGAACCGAAACATTGATGTCATCGATTATTGGAATCTTCGCGCACTAGGCTGGAATATAATACCAGTTTGTCAGCAATCTGCCACTAACGACAATCTACTCAATTTTGCTTCACAGATAGTTGGAGAAAACTCGTTCGCATACCGGTACAACCCTAAGCTATATAACGACACGCTCCTACTAAAAAGTCGCAGTTGTTCACTATCAGATTTTGATCGATTCTGCCGAGCATTGAAAAGCAAGTTGAAGCCGCCTCGGACCGAAGGGGAAACGCAGGTCACCTGTCAATTATGGTATCCTCGGATGTGGGACGAATGGGCACGCGAAAAGGATGGAGTTAATCTTTGCAAGGTTGAAGTTACCGAGAAGAAACATCAAATTGACCTCGCTGAGAAAGATGCCGCATTCGAGAGTATGCTGCCCGAATTTGTCGCCCCATTCAGTCGCTATAATAGTCCGCGAGTGGCCAATGAGATTACGCCGCGTCTCTGGCAAACCGGTAAGCTTTTCGCCGAAGTTCTGCCTTCCGGAAGCAAAGCCGTAGCTCGCGCTGTTGGAAGGTTCGGTCTAAACGAATGGCGTTGTTCGGGATCCGGGCTGGTTTATCTGCCTAATTCGAATGGCCGAACCATGCGCTTGAACACTGCTGCTGCAGACGTTGTATTCACTGCGTGGCTCAAAGAAAAGGGATGGAATGCTGTGATGTCTGATAAAGGGCATATTGCGCACCAGATGTTCAAACACCTAGAAGGTCCTTTGGGGTTAGGATTTCTAACTATCCCCGGCATGGTTGAATTCATTGATGTACTGGCTAAGAAATGCGTGCTATCAGCAACCGCGCTTCGCAGTAGCTTGAGCAGCCTTGCGGGGAAGTCCTCGAACAGTCCTTTTATCAATATTGACAATCTTACCACAACCCTTGTCGCACGAAAACTCATTCAACTTGGTATCGAAGTGCAGTGCCCCGAATGCCGACAGCGGTCATGGTATTCTGTAGCAGATGCCGACTACCAGTTAAAATGTACCAAGTGCTTGGAGCCTTTCCCACTGCCAACGGATCGAGCCGGAGATATCGCTTGGGCTTACAGGGCTATCGGTCCATGCAGCCTGCCCCGACGAGCCTACGGCTCAATTACAGTGCTTCTTACGTTGCGCTTTTTCATGCAACAGCTTGATGGGGCAACGACGCCCATGCTCAGTTTTACGGCAAAAAAAGGAAATCGAGAAATCGAATTCGACCTCGGAATCTTCTTCCGCTGGTCGAAATACCGTCAGTTCAGCCGGCAAGAGCTTGTGCTGGCCGAATGCAAAACGTTCGTTTCGTTCGAAGAAAAAGACGCGAAACGCATGCAAGAAATCGCCCGAGAGTTTCCCGGTGCCGTCCTAGTATTTGCGACGCTAAAACTATCGCTCGATAAAAAGGAAAAGCGGCTGTTACGGCGTGTTGCCAATCGGGGCAGGAAATATTGGAAGGATGATCGTCCGTCCAATCCAGTGCTTGTCCTTACAGGCAACGAGCTTCTCGCGAACCAACATCCACGAGATGTCTGGCGTGAAATAGGTGGCCGTTTTGCTGATCATTCCCACCATTACGGGCTGCAGGATCTCGCAGCGTTGGCTGATGCGACTCAGCAGATATATCTCGACCTCCCATCGTGGCACGAATCGCTACGAAGCCGCCGGCGCAAACAAATTCCATCGGCACCTTTAACACCAACAGCATCTACAAACCTTCCCGCAGATGACCTTCGGGCTCCATTTCTTGTAATGATGCAGCAAGTGCCATTCCGGCCCGACCAGCACATATAAGATCGTCAGCCGTTTCAAACACACATCTGCAGGATGCGCCCAAACTGGAGCAAAGCGAAATGCGATCAACGAGACACAAGGCATCCTGCCTACGCTAATTCTTGGAAAACACTTCATTCAACATGTTTGGTGAGAATTGCAGAGTAAGGTGTTTGATTTGGGATTGAGCAATGCTCGCGACTTAACTGGCCTTTTACTCATGAGCACTCGTGACCACCCCTTTGCCCGCAACATGGACTTGGTGCGTGACATCCTGATCTGGATTGAGCGTGGCGCGCCGCGAGAAGAACAACCATCAGCCGACAACGAACTACGGTTCAATCATCACGTGAAGATCATGCGCGATGCAGGCTTTATCGACGCATCCACGATGGACGACGGTTACACTGACACCGGTCTTGCAGTTCCTGTCCGTGTGGACGTCCATGGTATCACTTGGCAAGGGTACGAGCTTCTTGCCGCAATCCGCAACGACACAATCTGGAACGCTGTGAAATCCAAGATGCTTGAGCATGGTCTTCCTATGGTTCTCGATCTTGTTGTATCCGTTGCGCGTGGCTATGCTGCGCAAAATGGTGTCCCCCTAGGTTGAAATTTTCTCGCGTTTAGGTTGCCACAAGATTGCCAAAAATCTTACTTTTTGCTTCCTTTTCTTGCCTGACTCTGCCACAGCTCTCCTGTTATAAAAGATTAATTATCAACGAAGTCCGTATTACGTAACAACTTAATCAAAGGCACGGCTGAGAGTTCTTCGACGAGCAAGTTGACGACGAATCCGCCGAGTTGTCTATGCAGCAACTCACTCACGCCAGCCACGGATTCGGCGAGGTTGACCTCTACCTCGGTGACGACAAAAAACTGCACTTCAGCAACGAGGGTGCCATCGCCTAAATTCAGGGTTGATTTAAAATGTGCCACACCTGTTTTACAAATATGTGCCATTTTCTGGCTTTTGCCTAACTAAATGACTGATCATTCCGTGTCCGTCCGAATGATCTCAGCCAATCTCCGAACGCTGCGGTTGTAGATTACTTCCTGAGAAACTCAAAAGTTACTTTGACACATGAGTTTACACGACGCCGAGATTTGCCATTGCCTAACAGAAATAAACGTTTACTGCATGTGGCGCACAAAACTAGGTAACCTCTATGGGAAAACCATTTATCAACGAATTAAAGCATCTACCAAGTAGCCTTAAATGGGGCGGTGAAGTTGGCATAAGCCTTCTTGCTAAGTTCGTCGCATGGACTAAAGGGAATCCACTGATCACTGTTGGTGCAGGCGGTTCATTCACGGTTGCTGAATTTACTCGATTATTGCACGAAGAACGTGGTGGCATCGGACTTTCGCATACTCCGCTTTCTTTCATTCAATCGAAGACAAACATTCGGGATAGCTATGTCGTTATCTTTACTGCTAGTGGTAACAACCGCGATGTGCTCGCAACTTATGATGCGGCGGTACAACGTGAACCCCAAGGCATCCTGATTGTTTGTGGGAAAAAACAATCTAAGGTCGAGGTCAAAGCTCGTGCCTCCGAACGAACAACTATTTTTGCGCATGCGTTTCCTGCGGGACGGGACGGTTATCTTGCGACAAATTCTCTGGTTGTATTTTCAATCCTTATGCTTCGTGCGTTTGGTCATCCGACGCCAACTGTTGAGCTAGTAACGAATCTTTCCGAGCGCGCGCAACAACGGTGGAAAGAAACAACGCTGCTGCCTACCGGGGCATCATATTACCTTGCATTGTTCGGAGGGTGGGGGCGTCCAGCAGCAATTGACTTTGAGTCGAAGTTCAGCGAAGCAGGGCTTGGTGGCGTAATGCTGACTGATTACCGACACTTTGCTCACGGCCGTCACAACTGGATCGATAAACGGGGCGAACAATCAATTATAATAGCGTTTTTTACTCCCGATTCGAGCGACCTCGCCAAGCGAACACTCGCGTTGCTGCCACCTTCTACGCGCATAATTAAATTTGAGACTCATGATAGCGGACCTATTGGGGCACTAGAGTTGTTGTTAGATGTATTTCAGTTTACATTATATGTAGGCCAGAAGGTTGGCATTGATCCCGGTCGACCGCGCGTCCCCAGTTATGGTGGTAAGATATACCACTTGGGCCCGATGCTCAGCAATAAACGGTCTCCGCGTGCTGCAGCACTTTCAGCCATTAATCGTAAACTTGTCGCCAGAGGTACGCTAGGAAATCAAACGGATGAAATTGCGCTGTCCAAGGCTCGCAATGCTTACATAGAGAAACTTGCGGGCACACGTTTTGGTGCACTCGTCACAGATTTTGATGGAACTGTGGTTTCGCCTGGTGCTGGACCTAACGGAGGCCTTTCAGAGCCCGTTACAGCTTTTTTTGAAAAATTGTTGCGTGCTGGTGTACAACTCTACTTCGCAACTGGTCGCGGGGACTCCATTTATGCCATCGTAGCTGCTTCTATTAATCGCAGATATCATTCTCAGATATTTATTTCTTACTATAATGGTAGTGTAACTGCCCCGCTCACCAAAGCTCCACCGAAATCCCAAGATGGTCCGTATCATGCTGAGTTTGAAAAAATGCTCAAGCGACTCCGTCGTGAACCACTGCTCGCCAACGTGACAAATCTGGAGAACAAAAACTTTCAGATCACAGCAAAGGCATCCACTCAATTAGAGTTCTCTGCGATTTCTATCATCATTCGTGAACTTATCGCACAGGAATCAAACGATAAATATAAAGTTGTGCAATCTAGCCATTCGCTTGATATTATACCGCTTTCTGCTTCCAAGATGACCTGTGTAAAACTGGCGAAAGATCGTCTTGCTCACGAATTTGATGTGCTTACAATTGGAGATCGTGGCGCACTATTCGGCAACGATTATGAACTCTTGGCCCATCCATTTTCCCTGAGTGTCGATTCAGTATCCACGGATATGCATAGCTGTTGGAATTTACTACCTCCGGGGTGCCGAAACGTAGCAGGGCTAGTGCATTACTCAAGATCGGTTGCTTGCAAGGCAAACAGCTTCACTTTGACTTTACCTGTTTAATAAATAATTATTTCACGATATAAAATATTATTTTCCGTTACCCTTAACTAAATGAAAGAACAGTTAGCAGAGCGCTTACTAGCGCGCGTAATGAATTGGGATGCTGAGCGTGTCGCCAAAGAACGTCCGGTGCTTCAATCACTCGCGGCATACAAATACGATGAGTACCAGAGATTCTCTCCCGGTCAGCGTTTTATCGAAAGCCTAGCTCTTTGGCTTTATGACTTTAAAACAACTGACCATCAAGAAACCGCTTACGAATTCGTACGCAAACGTCTCATCTTCTTTTCTGCCGCTGAAATTCAGCATCTAGTAAGTATTGCATATCCCGACCACATTCGCCCTTTATTATTACAACGTGCGGCACAAGAACTCGATCTCGACCCTTACCATGTAGGTAAAGTCATCGCGAGTAACTCCTTTCGAGTGCTCCAACGATCTACTTTATTTTTAGGTCTCAGCGATGGTGCTCGCACGGATATATTTCGTCGGTCCAACGAAGAGTACTTAAGTCATGAGCAGATATTGCAAAATTACGAAATCAAAGCCGAACGTGTCATGAAATTGTTAGAGAAGCTTAGGAAGGATTTGCGCAAAATTGCTTCTGCAGCTCAAGACGTGAGTGCTGCGACATTTAATACCATTGTGCTAATGGACGATTTCTCGGCTAGCGGTACAAGCTATCTTCGATTCAAAGATGAAAAATCGAAGGATTTCAAAGATGAAAACTTGGAAGGAAAACTTTTTGAATTTTATCGGGACATCAACGCCCCAGGGTCTCCTTTTGCGCAATTGATAAACTCAACGACAAAGATTTATTTAATTCTATATATCGCAACGAATCAAGCTATTGATTATTTGAAAGATTTTTTGACCAAGCACTGGGGCGATAAAGGCATCCGATTTGAGATATTGGCTGTTCATCCCCTTTTTCCATCAATCAAAATTGCCCCAACTGATCCTCTTGCGCCTTTGCTCGAATATTATTACGACAAAGAAACACTAGAAGACGAGCACACTAGCAAGGGTCTGCATGGTGTCAAATATGGGTACGCAGCCTGTGGCTTACCTGTAGTGTTGACACACAACACGCCGAATAATTCAATCTATCCTATCTGGGCACGTTCCCCAAAATTACGCGCCTTGTTTCCCCGTATTAGCCGTCACAAAAGATCATGAGGGACCACCGCAATCCATTTCTTCTTCAAGCCTCAGAGCATATCGAAACGGATCTTACATTTCTACGCTTATTCGGTCCGGGCACTTTAGATATGCTGAAAATGGACCAAGCCCTCACTACTAAAATATTTTTTAGTGCACCAGGTGGAGGGAAAACTTCATTACTTCGTTTATTTACTCCCGGTCCTTTATTAGAATTACACAGACATCGGAATGTAGAGGACTGCAAAGAATTATTCGAAAAAATGAAAGGCCTGCTTGCCCTTGATGATGATGGGCCTCGAGTGCTTGGCGTTGCCCTCTCGTGTGATCGAGGCTATGCTAATCTCGGCGATATTGGATTAGATGCTGTCAAGCAAAGCCGACTTCTTTTTGCTCTGCTAGATGCAAGAATTCTCCTTGCCACGGTTCGCTATACACTAGCACTCAAACGACTGGGACCTGATGATGATTGCGAGAGATTAAAATTTTTGCGCCCACCCACACCTCTCGATTTGCCTGGGTTAGAGCTACCTTGTAATGGCGAAGAACTACGCCAATGGGCTCGTCGTAGAGAAGAGGAAATTTGCGCTACTCTCGATAGTTTTAGCCCCGAAGATACCACTGTAAGTGGCAGTGAGGGATTACAATCGCTGGAACTTCTCAAGCCTTGCTACGTGCATTTTGATGGGCAGCCAGTAGCCGAGCAAATTCTCATAATGCTCGATGATGTCCAACGCCTCACTACGCGCCAACAACAACGTTTGATTCAATTCATTATAGACAAGCGCAGTTCAACACCAGTTTGGATTGCTGAACGGTTCGAAGCACTCAGTCATGCTGAAATTTTGGGTACTGGCACCATTCACGGGAGAGATTGCCAGCCCATTCTACTAGAAAACTACTGGCGCGGCGCGCAAAAACGTTTTGAAAATGTCATTATCAATATTGCTGATAGGCGAGTACAGGATTCAAGATCCATCGAACTGTCGCATTTTGAAACATGTCTAGAAGATTCGCTAAATGGGCCAGAATGGCGGGGCAAATTTGATGAAATCCTCAGGATACTACAAAAGCGAGTTAAAGAACGTGCCTCGCAAACCAATCTTTTTGCCACGTGGCTTAGGGAGTATGAAAATCTTGACGGATCTCCACGTGAGCGAGCCATTGCTTGGCGATCATTGGAAATTTTAATAGAACGCGAATTGCGCCGTAAACAAACCTCTTTTGGTTTCGAACTGGAAGCAGAAGCTCTCTCGGATAAAACAGATGCCTCTTTGGGGGCTGCTGCAGATCTGTTTCTCGCAAATGAATTCAAACTCCCATATTATTATGGGGCGTCCACTCTCGCTAAATTATCATCATTTAACATTCATCAATTTCTGCAAATCGCCGCCGAACTTTTTGAAGAGACCGTTTCCGCCAACGTAATTGGGCAGTCCGCTGCATTGTCAGTCGTTCGGCAAGAAACTATTTTAAACCGCGTCTCCAGTAAATGGTGGACGCAAATTACAGAACGGGTGACCCATTCCCACCGCGTCAAGAATCTATTGGAGTCAATCGGAACATTTTCGCGCTGGTATACTAACAGACCAACTGCTCCGAATGACCCTGGTGTCAATGCCATAGCTATTTTGATGTCAGACCGAGATCAGTTGCTTGATCCCGCATGGCTCAAATCAAGACCCAATCACCGGATACTCGCAGAGGTTATCGCATCGGCATTGGCGCATAACTATCTCGACGCACAACCAAACTATAAATGCAAGGGGCAACTATGGCTCGTTCTCAATTTAAATCGTCTGCTTTGTGTACGATACCGCCTGCCTCTCGGCTATGGCTTATTTAAAGAACAGCGCTTAGACGAATTGATAAAATGGATGGATAAGGTTTTCGAACCCAAACGTGTAACTGGGGAGGAATTGCTATGAACCAACCAAATCGTTGGAATCACTATGTTTTAGAAAGAGGGATCGGGCTCCAACGCTTTTGGGCACACCACCTCTCCAAGGCTCCTCGACGGCTTTTGTTCATTCTTGCTAAAGGGTTTGATCCCCGAATGTGCTTAGGCTTGGAAACTATATTGACACTTCAGCCTCAAATTAATTGCGATGTATCGTTGATTGAATTCGACGAGGGGCCGACTTCTGCATCTTGGGATCATCAAAAATTAATTGATAAAAATGTAGCTCGGCTTACTGAGTTAATGGAAAAACGCGGACAAATCCGCCGACTGCCGCTCGAGGTGCGATCACAAGATGGTCGACGTGTGGCATCTAGTAGCGCGGTCAACCTATTTCGCAAAAAAGCAGACTTAGGTGAATATACGGATATCGTCCTCGATATCAGCTCGGCACCTAGAGGTGTTTATCTTCCGTTAATTGCCAAAATCCTTTACCTACTCGACAATAATCACTCTCCTTCTGGTCAACCCATAATTAATTTTCACCTATTAGCATGGGAAGATGTTGAACTTGATACTCGTATTAAGGATAATGGTGTTGAAGAACGAGCTGATTACCTCAATCCATTTCGCGGGGGTATGGATCGTGAAGCGACTGCTAGCCAACCACGAGTTTGGATACCATTGCTGGGCGAATCGCACCGTGTGCAACTTGAGCGAATTTACGTACATGTAAATCCAGACGAAATATGCCCCGTATTACCGTCACCCGCTCGTAATCCGCGGCGAGCTGATAATCTCGTAATCGATTATCATGATTTACTTTTCGACAGTTGGGGTATCGATCCTAAAAATTTTATTTACGCCTCAGAACAAAACCCATTCGAAGTATATCGTCAAGTTGTGAGAGCAATTTGCGCGTACCGTGACTCGTTTGCTCCGCTTGGAGGTGCTAAATTTGTTATTTCGGCCTTATCGTCTAAACTCCTATCAATTGGAGCACTTTTAGTTGCCTATGATTTTAAGTCGCATGATTTTGATGTGGGCATAGCACATGTTGATTGTAATGGCTACAGCTTTACGGCACCAGATGCGCCAGCTGCCGGGGAACTCTTTGGCCTGTGGCTTTCTGGCGAATGGGAGGCACACGCTGTGCTAACAGCCATCGAAAATGAACCGTCCTCTCTCAAGGAATAGGCTCGACTGGTTTGTTGATTTTTAGAAAAAAAGCAGCAAGTTTTTCCCTCCAGTTGTCATTATGCCTGTCCTCACTCCTAGTCCCGCTCAAAAACATTCTAAGAAATCAGCACCGATTTCAGTCGGAGCAGGGTTTTTGGCATTGGATTGGCTTTTGGTGGGGAAAAATCCAGTTCGTTCAACAAAACGGTCCGCAGGAGGATCTTTTGGAAATGTGATGGCAATCCTCGCCTACATGGGCTGGAACTCATTCCCTGTAGCTAGGTTAGGAACTGATACCTACGCTAAAAGCCTGCTTGAAGATTTACTGGAATTCAAGGTGAAGACTGACTTTATCCAAAGGGAGGGCAAAGGAACGACTCCCGTTATCATTGTACGAGTGGACGAAGCTCCCGATGGCAGCCAGCGCTCTCGTTTTGAATGGCGTCACCCGACCTCTGGCGAACGCTTACCTTCGCATCGCCCCTATCCCCGTTTTCTAGCGCAGAGCATCGCTGAGGATCTGCCCGAGGCCAATGTCTTTTATTTTGACCGTGCCGAACCTGGATCATTGTGGCTTGCGACAGAAATGAGGCAGAAAGGCGCAGTGGTTTTCTTTGAGCCTTCGTCGTACAAAAACGAAAAAATATTCACGGCATGTATGGCCGTTTCAGATATCGTCAAGTATTCGGCTGAGCGCATCCTTGAACCACCAGTTACTCCCAATTGCCCGTCACCACGGCTTGAAATCCAAACTTTAGGAGTCCGCGGTCTTCGATTTCGCTTGAAAGAAGGTCAAAGCAAGCCAAGGCCTTGGCGTCATCTCCCTGCATTTTCCGCTTCCAGCATCAAGGACACGACGGGATGCGGTGATTGGTGCAGTGCAGGTTTGATACACCAATTAGGGAACACCTCCCATGCCGAGTTTCGCCACTTAGATGAAGCATCCATCATTGATGGGTTACGTTTTGGACAGGCTCTTGCGGCAATAAACTGCCGTTTCGAGGGTGCGCGTGGGCCGATGTACGCCATTAATCGCTCGGAGCTATTGGTTGAAGCAAAAAAAATCCTTCAATGTAATCCTTACAGCTAACACATTGGAGCCGTGCCCTATCGCGCCATTGTATCACGACTGTGCAATGTGTTCTCGGCTTCGACAAGGCTCGCCTCCGCTCCACATTGACAGCCGTGCTTTTCGGCGACTATGGGGCCACGATTGAAGAAAACCTCATGCGAGAGGTGTTATCTTTGTCTGTTTTGCAGCGTTTGTCGTCCTGCTTGCGCGTACCCGCCATCGACACGCCTACACGCTTCGTTACGGCGTGTCTTTCCGAGGAGCCGTGGTGTTGAAGTTTTTTTCGAAAGCGGTGGCGGCGGCGAGCATTTCTTCGAAATCGGGTGTTTCGCCGAAAAACATCGGTCCCAACATTGCCTGATAGTCGGCGCGCCAACCGGCAACTTGCTCAACTGGCGGCACGAGACGAAAAGTTCCCGGTTTGTACGTGCTGTAATCGACCCACGAGTAGCGGAAAAAGAGTTCCCGATGTTCGGCCACTCTTTGGAAAAGCGCGGTTTGTTGCAGGGCACGCTCGCCGACGCCGGAGCGCAGCAGGCACCAGAGATCGTAATAATGACGGGCCATGCGAATTTTTCGCGGTTTGTCGGCAGGACGAAATGTTTCCTCGTGAAGCAGGCAAGCTTTCTCCCAAAGCGTGCGTTCGGCACTGAGCACGCGGACGGGAAAGGGTTTCGCGTCGTCGAGAGCAGGGAAGTGCTCGATAACGTATGGCTGGATAAGTTTGTCCTCATGCGGCCAATCATTGGAACGCGCGCCGAGTTCGATTTTCACGACGGGGCGCACGTAGCCGGCAGCATCGGCTGGAAATACGGTCGGATAGTGGAACAAGAGGCATTGGCCATCCGGCATGTCGGGATCGACTTCGAGGAGCCAGTCGGTTTTACCGAGCGTCGTTTCCAAGTGCGACGCGAGGGCGGGTTGCAACGTGCCTTGCACCCATTTGCGGCACGCGTCCATAAGCCCTTCAAGACGCAGACGGCGTTGTTTGTTGCTCGCAGCTTTGTCCGGAGCGGCATCGCCGCTGAATCCGAGGACTTCCTTGTCCACGATGAGGTCGATGTCTTCCGAAAAACGCTCGATGAGTTTCCATGCTTTCGAGAGGGATGTGCCGCCTTTGAAAGTGAGATGGCTGCCGATTTCAGGCATGCTGAAAAGCTCGCGAAGCGTCCAGCATACCCAAAAATCTTTTTCGACACTGACTGCCTGCAATCCCATCGCGGCATCGACTTGTTGGAATGCGTTGAGCCTGCGGGCTGCGGAGAGTTTTATGAATGTATCCATGAAAGTGGTCAGGAGCCGGAGTTGAGCAGCGTTTGCAGCAAATCCGCAATCCATGCTGGAGCGTAGGCGAGGTCTTTTCGGATGGCGGCGTGGTTTGCCTTGGCCAGGTAACGGCGAAGCGCAGCGCGCACGCGGTCGTCCACTTGGTCCTGCCCTATGTAGCGAAGCGCTTGAATCACCGTGCCGCTTTCGCGGCCGGCGGTGGCCATATTGCGCGGCGTGGTGCGTTGAAGTCGGATTTCGCGGCGACCGATTTTGACCTTGCGAGTGGGGCCGTCTGTCAGGAATGCGATGCGTGATGGCACTTGTTCGGAAAGGCCGAGGATATTGGCGGCATAGGCGCCCGTGGGCTGAAGGCGAATGGCGTCGCGCACGACCAACGCACGTGCAATCGCGTCGGCAGATGGTGACACCAAGCCGAGCGCAGGGTCTTGTACGGGATAGTCGTAAAGGCCGCGCGCAAGCTGGCGAATAGAGCCGTCCACCTTGAATCGCCGGAGCGCCGAATCAATCGCAGCTGAGTGTCCGATCCCTTGAAAATGTTTTGGAGTAAACACCCACCCCCTACCGTGGCCATATATTAAGCTACGGACTTTGCCATCAATTGATTGTGCGATTTTTTTCATTATTTTCTGACGGGAAAAATGATGTATTTTTCCGTCAACGCAAGACGCATTTATGGCATCTTCGATTTCGTTAATCGGCCACAATGGGAAAAGAGCATCCGAGCCTCCCTGTAGCCTAGCTGAATCGCCAATATCGTCAAAAAGACATGCTCACTTGCCACAACGTCCATCAACAATGCAATAATGAGCACCGTGAGCACGATTACCATAACACGTGAGCAGCTTTACGAACGAGTATGGTCGGAACCGGCTACCAAGGTGGCTTTGGCATTCGGTCTTTCGAGTGTGGCAGTCAAAAAAATGTGTCGGCGAATGAACGTCCCAACTCCCTCTCGCGGATATTGGGCACGCTTGGCCGCCGGTCAAAAAGTGTCCAAAGTTCTCTTGCCAGAAAAAGGCAAAGATTCCGCTGCCATGGAATCCAAGCAAATCGACGCCGAGGCGAACACACAGCGGCGTGAAGCGCTTCAAAAGGGGTTGCCTCCGCCAATATCGATATCATCCGGAAACAATCGTTTGGAGTTGCCCGCTACGTTGCAAATTAGCCGCCTGCACCCACGCTCTTGCGCCTTTCATGACAGGCTCATGATAGGCAAAGCGGAACAGAATGGGATTGTCCGTTTGAACTCGTCCGAGTTTCCCTTGGTGCATGTATCCAAAGCAACCGCAGAGCGCACTGCGCGCGTGTTGCATGTGATTTATTCGGAACTGGAATCGCGAGGTGTCGAACTACGACCTGTAAAGTTCAACCATGAAACGCATCTCGGATTTGCACATGGTCCCGATACGGTGGGGATTGTGATTGAGGAATCGATTGAGAGCATTCGGCGAAAACCTACTCTGGAAGAGTTGCGACGGCCCAGCCGTGAATGGAATTTGGAGTCCATGCAAGCGACAGGGTTGCTGCGCATTTCGTTGCGCGAACGCATCGACGACTGGTCCACAAACAACAAATTTCGCCGCAACGAAGGGCCGAACCGACCCATCGAGGAATTGCTCCATGAAATAGTCGAGAGGATTTGGAGTTTTTTTGTCACTCGGGCTGAACGACGCGAAGAGGAAAAAATCGCGAAAGAAGCACGCGCAAAAGCCGAAGCCGAGCGTCGCGCCGAGGAAGAAAAGCAACGCCAACTCGAAGCAGAGCGCAAGGCTCTGGCGGGAAAACTCCACCAAGAAATCGCACGACAGGAGCGCCATCGGAAAAAACTCGAATCATTAGCCGTAACACGAGTGGAGAATTTATTGCGGGCGGCGGAATGGTGGCGGTTGCAACAACTGACATTCGATTACGTGGATGCATGCAAACGCCAGTGGCAAGGCACCACAGCCAAGTCGAAACCCTTGAGTGAAGCCCAAGAAAAGTGGCTCGCATGGGCGCATACTGAAATTCAGGCAATGGCACTTGGCACAAGCGGGTATCCTGGCGGCGAGCGTGATGGAATGCTGGACACCTCGACGATTCCAGTTGGCGGACCTTATCCCGAAGAGCGTGAACTACCCCTGCCTCCAACTTTTTGGCCTCCGAAAAAATTCTTTGATGAGCTCCAAAAATCTGCACCCAAAAAAGAACAAACAGCTCCAAAAGAACCACCAAAGGAATCAAGCCCGCCGCCGCCTGTTTACAGGGAATCTCAATTCCCATTTTGGCTGATGCACCGCAACCGTCGGTGACTTTGACATCAGCCGGCAGCAGCCAAATCGGTGAGTTCTTTCCAAAGTTCGGCATCCGCAGAGTGGATTCGTTGCCGAATGGTCGGAGTGCGGCACAGTTCGAGAATCTGCGCCTGATCGGATGCGCCGGGTGTGTAAAGCAAGAGCCGAATCACGCGCACGATGTGCAAGGCATCGTGTCCAAGAAGTTCACGTCGAATTCCGCCGATTTTTTCTTTCGGTGGATTCCAGCGCGCCCCAGCATTGAGCAATTCGTCAATACACTCAATGGTGCGTTCATCCTCTTGTTCCGAGGAGCTGCCAAAAATCGAAATATGGCGGTATTTGCTGACCAGCGACTCCAGTGCCGGACACGAGCCGCGTTCGCTAACATTAAGATTTTCATCGGGCAACGACGCGATAATTGCACGCACCAGTTCACGGGAAGGATTCGACGAAATGCGTTTGAGCATCTTGCGCGCCTGTTCGGCGGTCGGTTTCATTTTCAGCGATTTAACGATTTCCACTTTGCCCGTGCTCACAGCCGCTTCTGCCGCGGTGTTGGTGAAATGGTCGTCGCCATCACCAAAGTCCCAATCGTCGTCATCCAAATCATAAGGCACCTCGCGAAAAGGGTCAGCACCCGCCCATGCGAGCATGGCTGTAACGCGGGCTTTCCTATCGCGTGCCGCAACTGTAAGCGCAAGCGCCGCCTGCCCATCAAGCTCAGGAAATTCGCCGCGCATCTTACGATAAAAACTCAATAGAGGACGCGCAGCGGCAAAACGAATCAGGGCATGCGCGAACGCATTGCCGCGTGTCGGGCTCGCTCCATTTCGCAGCGTCTCCTCCATGAACGCATGGTTCATCGAACGACAAACCTCTTCAAAATCGAGCGCCGCCAAAGTAGCGCCATTAACGCGCAGCAAATGCGCGATATCAGGACGGTGCAGCGAAGTCGCGAGGTTATAGCTTCTATCAAGAAGCTCCTGCGACCATCCGCCTGCCTGCGCCAGCACTTCGACCAAACTGTGAAAGCCGATGCGAATCGCTTGAGTCAGCACGCAAAACCGCACCTCGCACCCGTTCAAGTGGCCATCGGGCAATCGCAGCGGACGGGCCTCCTGAATCCAACGCTGAACCGCAAACAACTGGCCGGTTTTTATCAGAGCCAAAAGCTCTTCAATCGCAGCGACAGCATCATCTCGGGGATCAGAATTCATGAGGTTTATTTATAGGCCAAAATCACTGAACTGAAAAGTATCCATATCCACGAAATCATGGAGATTGCTCGGAACCATTCGCCGTGGCCAGCGCGCCATTTTACCACGGCTGTTCAAGGTCGTGCTCGTTCCTCGCCTCCACCATGAGCGCCGTGGTGCGACTCTAACGGGCCGCGCAATTGTTCCAAGTAACACACATAAACATGAGTAAAACAAAAGAACCTGCGGTTCCGTCCGCAGTAGCCTGGCGACACCGGCAAGGTTGGAAACGACTCTGTCGGAAGCTGTCGCGACAATGGAACTTCGTCCTTTGGGACGGTGAGTCCGCCGTGAGGCCGGACTCGCGAACCATCAATGTCAGGTGGTCCGAGTGCTAGGCTGATGGCAAGTCCAACACAAGTGAACTGCGAGCAAGCATCGTGAGCAAGAAGAAGTCAAACGACATTGATAGGCTTCGGCCAAAATGGCACGCGGCCAGTTGTCCCAGTCACGGTTTGGGGCACACGGATACGAGCGCCGCCGGTGTTACGCAGGGACTAAACCATCATGTGTTGCGCGTCTTAGATGAGGTAAACCCGTCATTCCTGCCTCAGTGAGGTAGGCGCGTCCGCAAGGGCCGCCGTTGGGGTGCCGGGCAGAGGATGCTGGAGAAAGCGAATGCTGTCCTGTAATGGGGCCGATAGGAGTTGCAATATCACTCCACTGCAAGAGCAGGCAGACTTCCAGCAGGTAGTTCGTTACCAGACTGCAAGCAGAACCATTGAGGGAAGGAAAAGCAAATGAACGTGGATAAACCCATGTGTGCACCTTCCGATAAAACGTCAATGTGGGATCAAATCAACTGGCCCAAACATGAACGTCAAGTCAGCCGGCTGCAGGCACGATTGGTAAAGGCAACACGGGAAAGGCGCTGGGGCAAGATCAAGTCCTTGCAATGGCTCCTGACCCACTCGTTTAGCGGCAAGGCCTTGGCCATCAAACGGGTGACAGGTAATAAAGGCAAACGGACACCGGGTGTGGACGGAGCAATCTGGATCACACCCGACTCCAAACACAAAGCTATCGGGCAACTGCACCGACGTGGATATCAACCGCAACCACTGCGACGCGTCCACATTCCGAAAGCCAACGGAAAACTCCGGCCATTGGGCATCCCAACGATGCGTGATCGCGCGACACAGGCACTCTACCTGCTCGGGTTGGAGCCGGTCGCCGAAACGCTCGCGGACAGTTATTCCTATGGTTTTCGGACGGCGCGCTCCACAGCGGACGCCATTGACCAATGCTACAACTCACTCAACGGCCCGACCAAGGCGCAATGGGTACTCGAAGCGGATATTCAGGGCTGTTATGATCATATCAGCCACGAGTGGATGCTCGAAAACATCCCCATGGATGTTCAGGCATTGGGCAAATGGCTGCGCGCCGGATATGTCGAAGAACGAAGACTGTTCCCCACGACGGAAGGCACTCCGCAAGGAGGCATCATCTCACCGGCGCTGGCGAACATGACATTGGACGGATTGCAAACGCTCTTGGAAACGAGGTTCCCGCGCAAGTGGGATACAAAGACCAACCGTTGCATCTACCCCAAAGTCAACTTCGTAAGATATGCGGACGATTTCGTCGTCACGGGCGGTTCACGCGAACTGCTCGAAACCGAAGTGCGTCCCCTGATCGAGGCGTTTCTTAACGAACGGGGGCTTCGGCTCTCACCCGAGAAAACCAAGATCACCCATATCGACGAAGGCTTTGATTTCCTCGGACAAAACATCCGTCGCTACAGAGGCCTGCTGCTCATCAAACCATCAAAGAAGAACACGCAAGCGTTCCTGACCAAAGTGCGTGAACGAATCCAGTCCAGTGGGGACGAAACGCAGGAAAAGCTGATCCTTAGGCTCAATCCGATTATTCGCGGTTGGGCCAACTATCATCGGCATATCGCTGCCAAACACACCTACAACCGAGTCGATCACGCCATATGGGAAGCTTTGTGGCGGTGGGCAAGAAAACGACATCACAACAAATCCCCCTGCTGGGTGGCCGAAAAATACTGGCACCTCAGCGAAAGGCACGGATGGAACTTCGCCGCGGACACCGGCAAATGCACCGATAAGGGCAACCCTATTCGACTGCATTTGATCAGGGCCGTGTGCTTCTCCATTCGCCGCCACCCGAGACTCAAGTGTGATGTAAATCCTTTTGATCCGGCATGGCGTGAATACCTTGAGCAACGAACGTTGCTCAAGCGATTCGGCCCGGAATTTGTTGAGCAATACGGTTTCTTGCTGAGCAGCAAAATGCGAAAACCTGTTGTGAAAACCGGCTCCGCCTCAGCGGAGCTTTGAACGGCTTGAGCCGGATGATGGGAAACTATCACGTCCGGTTCTTAGGGGAGGGGGTGACGGCAACGTCACCTCCTTACCCGACCTTTTTTGCGCCTATCGGGCCGTGTTCGTGGAAACAATCGAAGTCTTTATCATTCAAGCCGAAGCACGCGTAATTTGAACAATTCGAAACTGCATGCATCCTCGCCCTCTCGCGCCGCCTCTGAGACTCTGACGCTCTATCTGGAGAAACTTTTCTCTTGACCTTTATAAAAAATAACTGATAATCAACGAGTTCTTTTAAAAATCAATTTAGGCTTCTCTCACCAGTTTCAAGCCAATCTTACGGCTGGCAGCTTCTCTATTGGCGTCTCGACCCAAACAGTAGTTTGCAGTGCAATTAGTGCATCGGCTACTCCGAAACAAACAGACAATAAAGGAGATATATCAAAAATGCGCAGTGTAAATACAACAAGAAACAGTGGATTCATCAAGCGACTGATTAAACTCACGTCCATTATAGTCTTGGCGGGAACCCTTGCGGGAAGACACTTATTATAGAAGTGATGCCTTCGTTCGATGGCTTCGAATGGGTGGCAGAAGCCAACCAAAAAGTAAGGGGGGCGGCTCAATACCGCCTCTTCCCGCCAATTTCGCCCCTTCTCGGGATATGCCGAGTAGGGGCTTTTTCTTGGCCGAGCACGTTGACAGTCCATAGTGGAGCAATCGCTAATTGTATGCTCTTGACATACAATCGTATGTCATAACCATACAATTTACATGAATGTGCTTCACGTCATTTTTCCAGAGGTTCGTGCCGAAATCGTGCGGCTGCTCTTTGCCGACCCCGAAAAGGAACTGCATCTGCGCGAATTGTCGCGTTTGAGCAAACTGGCCATCGGCACGCTCCAAAGCGAAGTCAAAAAACTCGCTGAGGCCGAGTTGATCAACGCCCGTCGCGACGGCAACCGCCTTTACTATCGTGCCAACTCAGCGCATCCGATCTTTCCAGAGCTGCACCGACTCGCTCTCAAAACCACCGGCCTGAGCGAACAACTCACAGCCGCGTTGGCTGGCGTGGATGGCATTCAATTCGCCTTGGTTTTCGGCTCCCAAGCGGCCGGCACGGCTAAGGCCACCAGCGATGTAGATCTATTGATCATCGGCACCATAGGTCTGCGCGCCCTTGCGCCGCGACTTCGCCCTGTCGCTGAGGCGCTTGGCAGGGAGATCAATCCCCACGTGATGTCGGCGGAAACATTTATTGCCAAGGCTCACAAGAATGACGCTTTTATTGCCAATATGCTTGCCGCCCCGAAACTCTGGGTCATAGGAAAATCCGATGAGTTTGGAGCTTTGGTCTAAAAACGGCTGGCTGCGTCCCCATCAGACAACCCGCGAGCAAATCGCGGAATTGTTTGCCATCGTTGAACGCGATCTCGACGACGCGCGTACCGAACGGCTTTCCACGGATTGGCAATTCGGCATCGCCTACAACGCGGCACTGAAACTCTGCACGATTCTACTCTATGCCGAAGGTTACCGTCCGGAGAAAAACCTTGCACATTATCGCACCTTGCAAGCGCTACCAATTATTCTCGGCGCCAACCGTCAGGCTGATGCTGATTACCTCGAATCCTGCCGCGCCAAGCGCAACACTGCCGAATACGATTCCGCCGGGCATATAAGCCCCGAGGAAGCCCGCGAGTTGGTTGCCTTTGCCGTCGAACTCCGAACCGATGTCGAGAAATGGCTCAAGGCCAAACACCCTGAGCTCGCATCTTAAAAAACCTTTTATCTCCATGGACATTGAAACATCCAACGCCATCCGCCACTTTTTTCCAAACCCTTCATTGGTGCAGGTATATTTTGAAGCCGTAGCGAACTCACTAGACGCAGGAGCTACCGAAATAGATATTGCGATCACCACCCTCGGATCAACAACAAAGAAAGGGTTTGATATCACAATTACTGACAATGGAAGTGGATTTACCGACGAAAGTTTTGCTCGCATACAAAAACTTCTAAAGCCTCAAGACGCATTCCATAAGGGCTTGGGGCGTCTCGTCTATATAAACTACTTTTCCACTGTTAATATTACCAGTATCTTTGGCCAAAATGAGCGAAAATTCGTATTTTCCAGCACATTCGATGGTAAGTCCGACCTGCGTAAGTTGGACGAACCTGCCCCGCGCAAGACCGCCCTACATTTTACCGGTTTCATTGGCGACCGTGTAAAGAGCCTGGATGACATTAAGCCAGAACCGCTCAAAGAGCGGTTGATTGAACAATTTCTACCCTACTTCTATCGTCTTAAGCGTGAACAAAAAAAGTTTCGCATAACTATTGATCTGCAAACTCAAGAAAGCAATGCGGCCAAAGATTTTTTTAGCAATGCGGCCTCCATCACCCCGGCTGATTTGCCTGATCTTAAGACTATTCAAATAAAGGAAACAAGCATCAGCGCATTTGATAATATCACAATCAACTACGCTGTTGTTGCCGAAACAGGCACGAAAAAAAACCTCACAGCAGTCTGCGTCGATGATCGCACTATAGCAATCAATCTACTTCCTCCCGCATCTATTCCGATCGATCACTCTGTGATCTTTCTTTTTGAGTCACCGCTCTTCAAGGGATCCACTGATTCAGCGCGCCAGAAACTCGTTCTTCCTGACGATATATCACAGAATGATCTCATTCGTGTGTTACGTCGTGAAACTTCAAAAATACTCAATAGCGAACTTCCCGAGATTAACAAAAAGAACGAAGAAACAAAAAAGAAGTTTGAGGAAAAGTTCCCGCACCTTTCCGGTTACTTTGAGGAGACATCGGTGGGCATTATCAATAAAGACGAAGCGCTTGATATTGCGCAGCGAAACTTCTTTAAGGCTCAAAAAGAGATACTGGAAAGCGATACATTGGATGATCGAACCTACGAAAAGTCTCTGGATATTTCATCCCGCACACTAACTCAGTATGTTTTATATAGGGAACTCATCATAAAACGTCTGCGCGAAATTTCCGATGTCGATCTTGAAGCAAAAGTGCATGACTTGATAGTTCCTCGTGGTTCCTTACTATGCGGCAATGAAATTATCGACAGCCTGCATAGTAATAACGCTTGGTTGCTTGACGACAAATTCATGAGTTTCCGCACCATCCTTAGCGAATCGGAAATGAAAAATGTTGTCGCGGCTATCACCCTAAGCTCACAGGGCAACGAGGCAGGGGACACACGGCCCGATATTTCGATGATATTTTCGGCAGACCCGAAAAGCGTGGGAAAAGTCGATGTCGTTATAGTCGAGGTAAAGCGCAAACGCGATAGCGATAAGGAAAACACATTCGCAGCCGTGCAATTATTGCAACGCGCCCGTAAGCTCATCGACTTCTGCTCAAATATTCAACGAGCTTGGTATTTTGGTATCATCAAGATTAATGACGAACTGGAGCAATACCTTCGCGACGATGCTTGGACACCTCTCTATTCAAAAGGAAAGGTCTTCTATCGAGAACGCACGTTGGAACGTCCGGGCAAACCGCCTGTTCCCGTCCCCCTCTGCCTGTTGTCTTTTGACGCTGTCATCGATGATGCTGCCGCCAGAAACCATACATTCTTGGAAATCCTGCGTAGCGAGATCAAACGCACGACAACCTCCCCTAGCGCTGAAGAAGATCGCAACAACCAATCCCCTACGGCGGCTACTTCGCCACATCCATGAACAAGGCAGCACCGTGAATGACACTAAAGAATAGCATCTGCTAACCTTTAACTCGCGCCCCGTTTTTAATTTTTTCACGGCGTTCAAGGAGTTTTCGGCTGCGATTTGCTCGCCTCCGCTCCTCCTTGAGCGCCGTGGGTTTTTCGCGCCTATCGGGTCGTGCTCTTTCACACCCAAAGTCAAAGATGCGACACATATCCGTTCCATTATCGTTTTTCGGAGAGGATGGTAAACGAAAGTAAGTGCGACTTGATAACATGCCTGTCAATGACTCATAATTGGAGCATGACAAATTTTGTGCCTCCAGACAGCTATCTAATTCGCACCTTCATAGGCTTTGCGGAAGAAAACGAGCTGAGCCTGAAACGCGCAGCGATAATCCTGAGAGACTATGCCGCACAGGAGCAGCCTCTTTTAAAACTCGAACGCACCAAGACAGCGGCGGAAGAAGCTCACCACAAAAAGATAGTGGAGTCGAAAAAGATTCCTGTGGTTGTCCGACTTCACGCGACTACACGGATATATTTCCTTTCGTGGATAATCTATCCGGAGCACAGCATGGCTTCCGCATATCCGAACGTGTTCTATTGGATTCGCAGAAAAGAGATCTCCAACGACATCATAACGAAAGCAGAGAACAGGTGGGGGGATTTTATTTTTTTAGATAACCTCTATTATGCTGAAGATTATGAACTGATTTGGACGTCCGAGCAACAAGACATCCAAGAAACCGCTGCCAACGTCATGAAAAAAACGCTGTTGGACGCATCCCAACCGACGTTAGCTAAAAGTCGCAGTCTCGTGAAAATATCGCCTCAAGTCGTGAGTACTGTATTACGAACTCGAAAAGGAATTCCATCAATTATTCGACGCGAATTATCGAAAATCGATCACGATAAATTTTGGACGGACAACCATGCAATCGGACGTCCAAAGAACTGGAAATCCCTTCTCAAATGCATCCCTTACACCTACCGCCGGGGCAAGACAGGCATAAAAATATAGCCCCATAAAGCTAAGAAACGGCAAATATTCATTATTGGTCCATCTATTGGTCAACACTCGCGCCCCCCTTTTCAATTTTTCGCGCCTATGGGGTCGCACTCCTTTATAGCCACTAACGCTCGAAGATGTTTCGCAGTTCTGCGTAGAGTGATGCCAGGTCGCTTGCACGAATTTGGCGACGTGTGCGGCGCAATGCTTTGGTGAGCTTGTTTGCAAGGGTGATGTAAGCGGGCAATTTGATTTCCGGCGTCCGCGAGTCGGAGCGGTTTGGTTGAATCGACAGTCCGAGACGGAAATATGCCTGCCGCAAACTCAGGCCAGCGAAATCTTCAGGTTTATCCGTGGCACGGGCGAGCCGCATGTAGCGCTGGGCCGTGCGGATGTGGCCGTCAAAACACGTTTCCAGCCAGGGAATCCACGCGGAGCGGCCCGCGTCACGCCGAATTTTCGCTTTGGCCTCGACTAACAAGCGCCCTGCCTGCCATGCCGCCATAAGCGCCCCATCGAGTTTGCGACGGGACTCTTTTTCCATCCGCACGACCTCGGCGTGGAGTTTGTTTATTTTCGCTGCAACGGCGGGAATGATGGCCGTGCCGCTCTCATTCCCGTTATTTGCGAGCACTGTTTCGGATGGTGTTGTCATGGCAACTTCTCCCTTTGGTTCAGCCTGTTTACGCCGCGAGGCCCATGCTGACACGGAAATCCTTGGCGATGGAAAAGACCGCTTTGTTTCCGATTCCGCCCATTTCGCCTATTTGTTCGAGCGTGAGCCCGTTGACCAGATCGGGACGCACGCAATAGAGAGCCACGGTGGCGCGGATGCCGCGTTGCGTGACACTCGCGCCCTCGGCGAGCCAGATCAGCAAGCGCGTGAATGCCTCGACCGTTTGCGAGCGTGCTTCCTCACGGGGATCGACCGAATCCGCGAAAAATGCGTCGAACGCGCTATCGATAACGATAGGCGCGGTGTTATGTTTTTCAGTTTGGTTTTTGTTTGTATTTTTCATGGTGAATCAGTGTTCGCCGTGAAAATACGCCCTTCGAAAAATCTAAAAAGGTGCCGCGTGATGCATCGATTTTCCCTATTTTCCAATCGGGAGCGTTCATCACGCATATAAACAAAAACGACAAACTCTGCAGAGTTTGTCGTTTTGCTATAAAAGCCTGTTTTGCGGCTAGCTTCGTGCCGGCACGAGCAACTTCGTACGAATGTGATCTGCGACCTCGTTTACGTCGTAATATACAAAGTGGCCGAGACGGTGATAAGGAATGCGGCGCAGTTTCGTCCACTCGCGCAGTGTGCGGATCGAAGGCTCATTGCCAGAGGGGAAGATCCCGCTCAAACGCAGGCCGACAATATCAGTGAGAGAAGTATTTTTATTTGATGTATTCATTGTGGTGGTTTCTATATCCATATTCGCGTTTCGGTTGAAAATACTACCAGGTGGATTCATTGAGGATTGCATAAACGTCGCTTTATGCGGCTTTCGACATGACCTCAACAGGTGACCGCATTTCGACATTCGCATGGCGCGGAACGATATTAAAAAACTGTTCCGCTTCCTCGGACGATTTTATATCGAGATAGTGTTTGCGCACGATGCTTTCAGAGTTGCCCGCTTGGATAGCCGCCTCGCCGATGGAGCGGAACTTACCCACGAACATTGATATGAACGTGTGACGCAGCACATCATGCGTGAGATGGAATTGGTCCTTGAACTTCTCGCGCCGCTTTTTGAAATCCGCGACGACGATGGGGAATTTATCGAGTGGATAGGCGCGCAACCAGATGGCCAGATTTGGCTGAATGGTTATTTTGCGAGGCTCGCGCACTTTCGACGTGTATGCCGAGATTCTGATCACGCCGGCATCCAAATCGACATCCTCCGGTTTGAGTTTTCTGATTTCGCCATACGGCACACCGGGGCGAATGCCAGCGAACAGGCACAATGCAAAATACGGTATCCAGCGGCCGCCCTCGAAGGTCTCGAAATGCTCCATCAGCGTCTGCGCTTGTTTAACGCTGAATGTCTGTGCCATGCCACCACGGCGGCGAATGCGATACTGGGGCACCTTGAGGATGGGATTTTCGACAACCCAACTGCGATGAAAGCAAAATTTGAAAAACGTGCCCAGTATGCCGCGCAGGTTGTTGTAGGTTTTTATGCCAGGCCGACCTGTCTCCAGATACGCCACAACCGCTTGCGTCGTGATCTCGGCAGCCGTCTTCTCCGGGAATCGTTTGTTGAAGCGTTCGAGGTCTGATTTGATCCGTTTATACTGCGGCATCGATATGTGACCCTGCTTTTGTTCGTGCTCTCTTGCGGAGACGTATTCGGTAATGGCGGCATCCAGCAATTTCTGCTTTTCTGGCTCAAGATAGTTGTTGAAGGCAAAATCCAAATAGAAGGATAGGGGACGCGGTTTTCCTTCGGCACGTTTGAAGAGAGCTTCGGCCTCGCGCACTTGGTCGGACGTCAGCGACGTGGCGACCTCACGCAGCCCTGACGCAGTTTGCAGGGATTTGATTTCCAAGGATGACTTCTCGGCGGCGGCTTCCTCGCGCGTTTTGAAGTTTTTCCGAATGCGAACATCGTGGAGGCGTCCTTCGACGCGCCAAGCGGCTGTTCCATTGTAGTTTTTGAACTGGGTGATGACGAATCTTCCGTTTTTCACGTAAAAGTTGCCCAATCTGTTGGGCAACTTTTCAAATTCGCCAAAGGAACAGCTGCTAAATTCCTTTGGATATTCCTGCTCTTGAACTACTTGCGTAACTCAAAGAGTTGGCGTCCCCACGGGGATTCGAACCCCGGTTCTCACCGTGAAAGGGTGGTGTCCTAACCGGGCTAGACGATGGGGACTAATCCGGAAGAGCCGCGAACGCTACGGGGCAACCTGCTTTGCGCAAGGTTTTTTTCGAGTTTCTTTTTTAACATTCTCCCCGCCCTTCCCCACCGCCTAAGGCTTTGCGGGCTTCTTCCTGCGCATTACGGGCTTCTCAATGTCCTGAATTTGCATTTTAGTCGCAGCCTTTCATTTCCATGAAACACTTCCCTCGCATTGCTTTGTTTGCCGCCCTTTTTTGCCTGTTTGTGTGTCCCGTGATCGCTGTGTCATTGCCCGCGGCCACGACGACCACATCCTCGAAAAGCGACAAGTCGCCCGCGGGCGGCATTTCATCGACGATCACCACCATCACGGGTATCGCCATCTCGCCGCTGCTGGGCACGGGCGTCTACGGAGCCTACAAATATTTCACGACGGCGGAGGATCAGCGCGCGAAGCTGCCTTGGTATGCGCAATGGACGTTTTTTGTGCCGGCGTTGTTGATCGCGGCGGCATGCGCGTGCAAGGACACCCTCGGCGCCATTCTGCCGCCGGGCTGGAAGAAACCGCTCGATATTCTGGAAACCGTCGAAAACAAGGCCTCGGGCCTCGTCGCGGCGGGCGCGGTGGTGCCGCTCACGGTCGATTCGCTGCGCGGGTTGATCGCGAGTCACGGGCCGACGGCGGTTGACGGCGTGCAATCGACCGGGCTCGCCATGGTGAATCTGGCGGCCATCGATTTTTCGTGGCTGCTCAACCTCCTGACCGTGCCGCTCGGCATCGCGGTGTTTGTCGTGGTGTGGATGGCGTCGCATGCGATCAACGTTCTCATCCTCCTCAGTCCGTGGGGCGCGATTGACGCGGCGTTGAAGAGCGCGCGCACCGCCTTGCTCGGACTGCTTACGGCAACGGCCGCGCTCAGGCCGGAGTATGCGGCGATCCTGTCGGTTGTTGTGATCGTCATTTCGTATTTCCTGGCCGGCTGGTCGTTCCGCCTGATGGTTTTTGGCACGGCGTTCACCTGGGATTATTTCACGCTCCGCAAATATCGCTTCAAGATCGGCAAAGCCGCGAACAAACTTTTCAGCGGCGCGCGTCTGAAAGGCGTGCCGGTGCGCTCTTTCGGACGCCTGATCAACGAGCCCGAAAACGGTCGCATACGCTTCGCCTACAAGCCCTGGCTCATGCTCCCGGAACGCTCGATCGATGTGACCATGACCGCGCCATTCATCGGCAAAGGATTGTTTTTCTCCAGCGTGCGGGATGGCGAATACACGTTTTTCCTGCTGCCTCCGCGTTATCGCGGGCATGAGGAGGAATTTGCAAAGGCATACGGCTTCACGGACGGCGTAAAAGACGCGGGGCTTCTCAAGGCATGGAGCTCGTTGCGCGAACTCTTCGGCGGCGGCGCAACAAGAGTCCAAGTCACTTGAAAACCAAGCCCTGATGCGAAAATTACATTTTTGAAATACGCGACATTTCATTTGCGTGCGAAGGTTCCACAACCACACTGGGGCATACCCTGACCACCAAATCACCATGAGCATCGGCGCACAAACCATCTCAAAAAACCTCGTCGCCACCCCCGATCGCCAGATCGAGGCCGACTCCGACTGGCAGCTCGTCCAGCGCGTCCAGGCAGGCGAAGTGGCCGCCTTCGACCGTCTCGTCCTCAAATATCGCGAACGCGTCCTCGGCGTCATTTATAACATGACCTCCAACCGCGAAGATGCCGCCGATCTCGCGCAAGACACCTTCATCAAGGCCTTCCAGTCCATCAACCGCTTTCAAGGCCAGTCCTCCTTTTTCACCTGGCTCTACCGCATCGCCGTCAATTCCACCCTCACGCACCTTCGCAAAAACCGCTTCCGCTCCTTCTTCAGTTTTGAGAAGTTGCACGACGAAGGCCAAAACGCGGAACTCATTAGCAAGTTGACGGATAAGCACGGCTCCGACCGCGAGCTTTACGTGCGGGAACTCCAAACAAAATTGAACGAGGCGCTGCAAAAGCTGTCTATCAAGCATCGCACCGTGGTAACACTATTCGAAATAGACAACCTGAGTCATGAAGAAATCGCCGAGATCATGGAATGCTCGGTGGGCACGGTGCGTTCGCGTCTCCACTACGCGAAGCAACTCCTTCAGGCGGAACTCCAAGGTTATACACGCGCATGATTTTTCGCCGCAGTCGCAAACAAGCACCGCCCGCTCCTCCGTGCACGCCCAACACGGTCACCATTGAGGACCTATTGCAGCTGAAAAAACGGGCCGAGCAGCCCCCGCCCGAATTCTGGACCGATTTCGAACGCCAGTTCAAGGAGCGCCAGCGCGCCGCCGCCATTCAGGAAAAGCATCCCTCATGGTGGCACGTCTTCCCCCGTATCGCCGTCGCGATTCCCGCCGGAGCCACCGCCGCCCTCGCCATCGGCTTCATCGTCTGGCGCAATGCCGCGCCCACCCCGGTGCCAGCCACAGGCACGCTGGAACAACAAACCCTTTCTTCCGAAGAAACCGCCTCCGCCGCGCTCGCGACATTAACCTCCCGCGCAGCCAAGCCTGCGCCCGAGCAATCCGGGCCGCCCGCATCAGAACCCTCCCACCCCGCCGCTACCGTCGCAGCCACCGAGCAAGCGCCCGCCCGCGTTAGCGCCGCCGAAGCCGCAGTCACAAAATCCGTGACGCCGCAACACCTCGAAGCAGCCCGCGACGCCTTTGCTTCGATCCCCCCGACCCGCAACCACCGGACTGGCAACACCGCGAGCATCGTTTTTTACGAAGCCAGGCCGCAAAGCACCAGAACCACTTCCACGGCGGCGCTCTTCCAAATGCCCATCGTGATTGACAGCGACCTCGTCGCCGCCCTGCCCGCGTCCACAATCAACACCCAGCCAACAACAAACACCGATGCCGCCGCTTCCGAAAACACGCAGGAGCCCACGGATCCGCGCCGCGCACGCCTCCTCACTTACGCAGACAGCACCATTCCCGTCGCAGCCGCCACAACCGACAATCCTCGCGTAACCCGCCTTCGGGACCGCGTCACCAGCCGCTTCGACGACAAGGCCCTCTCGGATTCGATCAGCCGCTTCGCCACCACCGGCGACAGCCTCACGATAAAATTCTAAGAGTCTTAAAACCAGACACTTGAAGTCAAAGCGACGCCATCCGTCGCTTTTTTCATTTTCCATTGACCCCGCCTCGTGTATCCGTCTCCGCGCAACACCCCCAAGATTGCAGTTGCGCAACACCATCCCCCACACGAGACTCTGCAGCTTCGACTGTTGAGCGCGCCAAATTCGCGTTCCGGTCGCCTCACGTAAATAACCTCGCGCTCCCTCCAATAGCGAGCGCCTTAACAACACAAAACACATACACGTCATGTCAGAACCAGCAACGTCCGGCGAAAACGCCCCGGTGGCGCCCGCCGAGACAGTTAGCGCAACACCCGCCCAGCCTGCCGCCAGCGAGCAGGCGGCACCCGCAACACAAGCCCCCGTCTTCGGCAGCAGCCGAGGCTCCGGGCTGGCCCGCGGCAAACGCGCAAACAACAACGCCACCGCATCCGGCAACACCGCAACCGCCGGCACATACCGACCCACCGCGATCCAAATCGTGACCACCGCCCGCGAATATAAAAACCCGTTCGCGTCCGCCGAAGAGCAACCTGCCGCCCCCGAAGCGACGCAAGCTCCCGCACCCGCAGCAGCGCCCGTGCAAGAAACGCCCGCGCCGGCTGCACCCATCGCGCAAGCCCCCGAACCCGCCCCGGCGCAAACCGTCGAACCCGCAGCCGCTGAAAAACCGGCCGCGCCCGCAGACGAGCCGAGGGCCGAACTCAACATCCTTCCCCCCGAGGACAAACCCCGCCGCGCCCAAAGCTGGCAGAGCGATTCCTTTGTTCCCGAGCAAAAAGAACGCGCCACCTTCCAGCCTCGCACGCAAGGCGAACAACGCGACCGCAGGGGCCGCAACCAGCGCCGCGAAGGCGGCAATCCTCCTGCCGAAAACGCCTCCGTAACGCGCCAGCACACGCCCGCGCCCGCGCCCGAAAAGAAAAAATCCACCGGTCTCCTCGGCTGGATCAAAGGACTCTTTGGCGGCTCCGACGAACCGCAAGGCGACGGCAAAAACACCGCCGTCGATGGCGATCGCAACGAACGCCACCACCGCGAAGGCGGACGCCGCCACCGCGGCGGACGCAACCGCGGTTACCGCGGCGAACAACGCGGTGAATATCGCGGCAATGAAAACCGCGACGCCGGCTCCACCGGCGAATACCACCCGCGCGGCGGCAACGAGCGCCGTTTTGACCGCGGGGATCGCGGAGACCGCGGCCGGCAGCGCGGCGGACGCAACCGCCACCGCGACGGCAATCGCGGCAGCGGCAATGGCGGCGGCGAAAACCCGTCCCAATAACCGCGGCTGCAAACAAAACCTTGCAAAGGCGTCCATTTCGGACGCCTTTTTGCTTTCCTTACCATGGACCTCATCGTCAACGGCGGCAAACCGCTCTCCGGCATCATCACGCCCTCGGGCAACAAAAATTCCGCGCTCCCCATCGTCTGCGCCACACTCCTCGCCGACGAACCCGTCACGCTTCACAACGTCCCCGACATCACCGACATTGCCAGAATCGCAGCCTTCATGACGCGCCAGGGCTCCCGCATCGAATGGGACAAGGCAGCCGGCACCATGCGCCTCGACCACGGCGCCTTCAAAAACGAACTCCTCAACCACGAGCTCCCGCAGGACATGCGCTCGACCGTCCTCCTCTACCCCGCGCTCCTGCGCCGCATGAAAAAAATCGTCATCTCCGCCAACGCCACCGGCTGCTCCCTCGGCGTGCGCGAAATCGATCCCCACCTCGAAATCCTAGAAAAACTCGGCGCGGTCATCGACGACGGCGAGCCGCTCGTCATCGCGCTCCCCGACGGCTTCCACGCCGCGCGCCATTGGTGCGACTACATGTCCGTCACGGTCACGGAAAATTTCCTTATGGCCGCCGTCCTCGCCGACGGCGAATCCACCCTCATCAACGCCGCCAGCGAGCCCCACGTGCAGGACCTCTGCGCCGCGCTCACCCTCATGGGCGCGCACATCGAAGGCGCGGGCACCAGCATGCTCCGCGTCCGCGGCGTCAAAAAACTCAAAGGCTGCGACGCGCACATATCGAGCGACTATCACGAAATCGTCACCTTCCTCGCCCTCGGCGCGATCACCGGCGGGGAAATCCGCGTCGAAAAATCGCTCCCGCAGCACTTCGACCTCATCACCCGCGCCTTCGCCAAAATCGGCGTCGCTATCGAGCACGAAGGCGCCACCGCGATCGTCCGCCGCAACCAGCCCCTCGTCATCGAGGAACCCTACACCAGCAACCTCCTCACCAAAATCGAAGCCGCCCCCTGGCCTTATTTTTCCGTCGATTTGCTCCCCCTCATGATCGCCCTCGCCACACGCGCGCGCGGCACGATCCACTTCTGGAACAAGGTCTATGAAAACGGATTTTCCTGGATGCCCGAACTCGCGAAATTCGGCGCGCACATCCTCGTGAGCGATCCGCACCGCATCACGCTCTTCGGCGCGAAACCGCTCCGGCCCGCCGTCGTTGACGCGCCCTATATCATCCGCGCCACCATCGCGCTTTACATGGTCGCCGCAAGCATCCCCGGCGCGAGCATCGTAAAAAATGCCGACACGATCCGCCGCGCCCACCCGCGCTTCGTTGAAAACCTCCAGGCCCTCGGTGCCGAGGTCGAGTGGAAATAGGGGCGCGCCTTCGCGCCGCTTTTATTTTCCGCCCTCAGCTTCCCGGTTTTTCCACCGGGAGGCTGGCAATCTCCGGCGGCAGTTGATCGGCGGGCCATGTCGGAAAACTCAGTTCGAGGAGCGACACCGCCGGCACGTCAAACTTTGCCGCGCCCGCTCTGCGATCCACAAGCATCGCCACGCCCGCCGGCACGCCGCCGCACGCCCTGACGATGTTGAGCGCCTCGACCACGCGGCCGCCGCGCGTCACCACGTCCTCGACCACAAGCACACGCTCGCCCGGCGCGATCTTGAAACCGCGGCGCAGCACGAGTGCGTTGTTTTCCTTTTCGGCAAAAATGTAGCGCGCCCCCGTCTGCCGCGCGACCTCCTGCCCGATCACGAGGCCGCCCATCG
Source organism: Ereboglobus sp. (assembly GCA_029974595.1). Classification (GTDB taxonomy): domain Bacteria; phylum Verrucomicrobiota; class Verrucomicrobiia; order Opitutales; family Opitutaceae; genus Ereboglobus. The sequence goes on from JARKRC010000069.1 coordinate 144,285, forward strand.
CGGGGGCGAGCACCGTCTCGAATTGCAAGCCGCCGAGCCTTGGCAGCAATAGCTCGGCGAGGCGGGTGACCGCGGCCATGTCCTGACACACCTGCGCGCATTGGAAAAAATGCCCGCTGTGCAACCCCGAGCGCAGCACAAAATGCCCGCGCAGCAAAGCGCGCGTGCGTGTGAAAATGTCCAGGACCTCTTGCTGTTGCGAATCCATGAGGCGCGACGTTGCCGGCGGCGGCGCGGGCTGCCAAGTCTGCTTTTTTGAACGTGCGACACGCCCCAATCCCTGTCATACTGTCTGCCGTGGTCATCGAATTTGCACCTCTTGAAGACGAGCTCGGCGACGTTCTGGACAAGGCGATGCGGCACGCCTGCTGCACCGAGCAATCCCTCGCCGACCGCTCCGGCGTCTCCGCCGAGAAAATACACGACGCGATCGACTACCGCTACGAACTGACTCCCGACGAGCTGCGACGCCTCGCCGCCGCGCTCAGGCTCAACGAATCCGGCCTGCTCGCGCTCGCGCAAAACCGCTACCCGCTGCCCGAGATTTCCGGCCTGCCCTTCTGCCTTTATCCGCTGCGCACACCCCACGGCATCGGCGTCGCCAACGCCTACATCGTCACCGAGTGCGGACAATCCTCCGGCATCCTCTTCGACACCGGCTCGGACCACGCGCACATCGAGCGCGTCTGGCCCAAGCGCATCAGCAAGCTCGACGCCATTTTTATCACTCATGCCGAAACCGAGCACACCGGCGGACTCGCCGGGCTCCGGCGCGCGTTTGACAGCGTGCCCGTGTTCTTCCCCCAGGGGATTTGCCTTTCGGATACAAACGCATGCTGGGCCGGGGCCGGCGGCAGCCTAGCGATCGGCGAAGGCGCGCGCCTGCGCTTCGGCGCGTTCGAAGTGCGCGCGATCAACACGCCCGGCCATGCCGAGGCGCACAACAGTTACATCGTCAGCGTGCCCGCCATTCCCGACTCCACGCAATTGCTCGTCTCAGGCGACCTGCTCTTCGCCGGCTCGGCCGGACGCGGTTATTTTTGCGCGCAAAGTTTTTCCGAAAGCCTGAGGCGGCTCTTCGGCGAACTCCCCGCAAAAACGGTCGTCGCCCCAGGACACGGCCCGCTTACGACCCTGGGAAACGAACGAAAAAACAACCCGTTCTCGTGTTAGAAAACAAACCCATCGCCAAAACGCGAAAGTGCAGGAAGATATCCCTGCGTTTCAAAATGGTCGGGGCGGTGAGATTCGAACTCACGACCTCTACGTCCCGAACGTAGCGCTCTACCAGGCTAAGCTACGCCCCGATCCGATTGAGCCGAGCAAGATGAGAGCCCGCCCGCCGCGCTTCAAGGAGAATCTTGCATCCGCTTTTGCCCGTGCCACCCGGCACGCTTCCCCCGTCACCACGCAAACCGGTAGCCGAGATTCACCGCCCAGGGACGATTGTAGTGCGTGGCGTGGGCGTATTCATAATCATAATACAACTGGCTGCGCGCATTGATCACGTAGGCGGCGCCGAAGCCTGCTTCCCAGCGCCAGCCGTCGAAATCGGCGGCAAACTCGCGGGCTGGCGAACCAGCCCCAACGCGCACACGCCCGTCGTTCGTGCTCGAATACACAAGCGCAACTTTTGCATAAGGATGCCAGCCGGGATTGGCGCCGCCGGTTTCGCCGAAGCGGAGCGCGATGCGGGCCTGCGATGCCTTTGATTTTTGCACGTTCACGGGAATGGAACCTCCGCCATCGTAAACGTAATCGGCCTGATAGTCCGCGCCGTCGATGCCGGCGACGGCGTATTGCACGGAGGGCTCGATCCACCATTCCTCGTTCCACAAGAGGCGGCGGCCCACTTCGAACGAGAGGCCCTTGATGTCATTGCTATAATTCGCCGTCGCGAGGTAGCCATCGGCGGTGATGGCGTTGATGTCGGTTTTGTTACGATCCATGCGCCCGATGAGATCGGCAAACCAGCCCGTCTCATACAGCCATGTCACATAAAGGCCGCCGCCGGAGCCCTTCGTTTTGCCTTCGCCGCCGGTGTTGAAATCGCGATCCGTGCGGCTCATCGCGCCAAACGCGCCGAAAATCCATGTCGAACCGCCCCCGCGAAACGCTTTGTCCGCGCCGAGCGTCGCGCCGTAGGAATACTGGTGGAAAGCGTAGCCGGTGAGATTCTTGTCCGCATTGACGCGCGCGGCGTTGGCGCGGAACCAGAGGCTTGCCGTGCCTCCGAGCGGAGGTTCGCGAAGCTCTCCCATGCGTTTGTAGAGAGCGTCGAGTTCGTAGTGCCAGTCCTGCCCGGCTGCCGCCGCAGATGCGACAACGGCGGAGGCGATGCGGCTCAATTGCGTGCTGTTGTTCAGATACCACGAGTCGTGCGCGCCGCGTTCGACCTGGTAGGCGTAAGCGCCCACATCCATTGTTCCGCTAAAAGTCGCGCCCGCGTCCGCCGGCGCGCTGACGACCAGGATCGATGTGTTGTCATCCGGATTGCCGTCGTGCGTGAACCGCAAGGTGTGCGCGCCCTCGCTCGATCCACTGATGACGATCTGGTCGCCTGTGTCGGAGCCGCTAAGATTGACGCGCAGGTTGAACTCGCCACCGTCGCCGGTGAGCGCGCCGAGCGTGAGTTTGTTGTAGTTTGCGCCGATGCTGCTGAAAACGATGTTTGCCCCGGGCGAGACATCGAGCGCCTTGAGCGTTTGATTGTGACCGGCGAGATCAAGTCTTGCCGATGTCGCGAGCGTGACGTCGGAGCTTTGCGCAATGGCGTTGACGACATTGAGGCGGAGCGTGCCCGCGGTGATTTGCGTCGCGCCCGTGTAAGCCGTCGTCACCGAAAATGCCAGCGTGCCCGTGCCCTCCATGAGCACGCCTGCGTCGCTGCCGGTAATGCGAAGACCGGCAGCGGTGCCCGAGATCGTGCCGCTCGCCTGCGCCCCGACAAAATCCCAGTTGCCCGTGCCCGTGACAATCATGCCCGGATTCGTGCCGGACGCGCCGAGGAGCACGCCATTGGATGAGGAAATCACGACCGTGCCGGACTGCGCCGACGCCAGCGTGCTCGAGCCGAAAATGACCGCGCTGCTCGCGGTGAAATGCACATTGACCGAGCCGTCCCACCAATTGGCAATCGAGCCGGTTGCCCAAACGCCGCCGTTGGTGCCGCTCCATTCGAGCCCGTCGGCGCGGGCGCGCGTTGGCGTGAAGGTTGCGGCGAGGCAGAGGAGCGTGACTGCGACAATCGGAGGCGTTTTTACAAAGGGCTTGAGGAATGGACGCATTTTTACCGGGTGTTTGAACTTAAGACGCCCCGCATCGTCAAGTGTGACGCTTCACGGGCGGATTTTGTGAATGCCGCGCGTCTCACGACAACGGCGAAAGCGTTTCGGCCACGGGCACGCGATACGCCTTCATCGCGGGAATCACGCCGCCCAGCGCGCCGAGCACGATCATCGCCAGCGGGCACCACAGCAGCACCGCATGCCACGAGAGGGCGGTGATGACGACGCCGGTTTGTTCGCGAATCAGCTCCGTCACGCCTGTCATCAACGCAAAATAGACGGCAAAGCCGCCCAGCGCGCCCAGCGCGCCGATCACCATCGCCTCCAGCATGACAACGCCGAACACCATGCCGCGCCGCGCCCCGAGCGCGCGCAGGATCGCGATGTCGCGCTGCCTCGCGCTCATCGACGCGTAAGTGCTCGCGAGCACCGAGGCCGCCGCGACAAGCATCACGACGAATGCCACCAGCGCCAGCACGCGGTCGAACCAGCCTATCTTGTTGAAAAAATCCGCGATGATCGTCGCCGTCGGGTAGGCAAACGTCAGACGGTCGCCCTGCTTGTTGTAATATTGCTGGAGGGCAAACTCCGCCGTCCGCGCCTTCAACTGCACGAGCACCGCGCTCAACTCCGACTCGGCGGACGCGGCGTGCCCGCTCATGTGCTGCACGCCTTCGAGCGGTATCCAGATCACGCGGTCGGCGGGCGTGCTGGTCGGCGCCAGGATGCCCGTCACCTTGTATTCCTCCTCGTGCTCATGGCCGGAAGCACGGGCAAGCCCGTGACTCGGATGAAAGATCGAGCCCACCGCGAGTCCGAGCTGCCTGGCGGCGAAACTTCCCACGACGGCCTCGTGCGCGTGCCCGCCGGTGGAAAAAAGCCGTCCCTCCTCCAGCGCGTATTTTTTCCCGGGCGCGTATTCGACGTCCGTGAACAGCTCCGGCGACGTGCCCACGATGCGCCAGCCTTTGTAGTTGTCGCCGCTCGCAACCGGAATGGCCGCCTTCACGGCGGGATGCCTTTTGATCTGCTCATAATCGGCAACGCGAATGTTTCCCGGCGGCGCCTCAAGATGAAAAATTGCGTTGAGCACGATCTGCAATTCCGACCCGCGCGCGCCAAGCACGGCGTCGAAACTGGTGCTCGTTTCAACGAACGCGCGTTGCGATTGCGCCTTCACCATCCACACCGTCATGAGCAGGCCGGTGGCGAACGCGATGCTGGCCGCCGTCACGAGCGTCGAAAGGGCGTGCTGGCGAAGGCTGCGGTAAATGATGAGCGGAATGGTCACGGGAAATGCGGAATGTGGTCTACGAACGAAGTGAGTGGTTTGACATGCCGAATGAGAAAACGCGGGTGGCGATCACTCGACGGCGCGCCGGGGGGCTTCGCCGGGCTTGCGCGGCTGGCCCCACGGAGTGCGCGAGGCGTTGTCCATGCGGTTGATCGCGGAAAAATCGCGCACGTCCTCGAAGCGCGCGAGCGTGGCGTCGTCATGGCTCACGAGGAGGAGTGCCGCGCCGCACTCGCGGCAGGTTTCCTTCATCAGGTCGAGGGCGCTCGCCGTGTGGCGGTTGTCGAGATTGCCCGTCGGCTCGTCGGCGATGACGAGCTTGGGACGGTTTGCGATGGCGCGTGCGACAGCCACGCGCTGCTGCTGCCCGGTCGAGAGCTCGCGCGGAAAATGCCGCAGGCGGTGCGAGAGCCCCACGCGGTCGAGCATCGCGCGGGCGCGCGCGCCATCGACCCCGCCCGGGGCAAACGACATGCCCAGCAGCACGTTTTCCAAAACCGTGTGCCCTTGCAGCAGATTGAACGTCTGGAAAATGTAGCCGATCTTCGCGGCGCGCAGCACGTCGCGGCCCGACTCGCCAAGCGCGGTCATCTCGGTGCCGTCAATCACGATGCTGCCGCTGTTGGGGCGCAGGATTCCAGCGATGAGGTGCAGGAATGTGGTTTTGCCCGAGCCGCTCTCGCCGCGCAACGCGACCTGCGCGCCGGGCTCAAGATGAAATTCCGCCACATCCACGACGCGCACCTTGGCCCCTTCGGGCGTGGTGAAACTTTTGGTGAGGTTGCGAACAATAAGCATGACTGGTTGCGCGTATTTTCGGCACCATCGCGCATGGACGGAAAAAGCGCGAGCGCATTTTCCGCACGAAAGCGGCGGCTGGCGGCGCTTCCGGCGCCAAGCAAAAATTGATTTCGCGTTTGCCCGGGCTTCGTATTTTGCTCGGACAAATATGGCTCTTCAGCGCGATTACATTTTGCGGTTGCTGGATCAGTTGCGGGAATTCCTCACGCAGATCGTGCGGCTGCGCGAGGCTGAGCGGCCGGATGATGCGCTGCTGGCGATCTTGCAGGCGCAGGAACGGTTGTTCGGACGCGAGGCGTCATTGTTCATGCAGTTCGCGCCGGAGGAGCAGTTTCGCGCGCTGACGTTTGGCGAGGCGGCGGACGAGGCGCGCGCGAAGTGCGTGATGCAGGCCGACCTGCTGTCGGAAATGGCGCGCGTTTACGTTTACAAGGAGCAGCAGGCGCTGGCCCTGGGAGCGTGGCAATACGCGCGGGTGCTGCTGGAACTGGCCGCGGAAAAATTCCCGGGCCCGGGTATCGACGAGCGCATCGCCGCCGTCCGCCGCGAGATCACGCTGCTGCGGTGAAAGAAATGGAATGCCGGATTTTCCCTTTGCGCATTTTGGCGCCTCTTTGCGGCTGTTTATGATTCTTGTCCGTGATTGAGTTCCCACGCGGTGGCGAGGCCGCGGAGGGTGAGGTCGGGGACGACTTCAAAGGGAATTTTCAGGCGGTCGCGCAGGAGCGCGGCGGAACCGCCCGTGCTGTAAATGCGCGGGTTGGTTTCGCCCCGTTTCGCAAGGTCGGCAAGCACGGCGTCGAGGAGCGCCTGTATCATGCCGCCAAAACCGATCACCGTGCCGATGCGCATGGCCTCGATCGTGGACTGGCCGACGGCGCGGGTGACGTCGATCGATTCATCGAGGAGCGGGAGTTGCGCGGTTTGCTCGTGCAGGTAGCGGCGCATGAGTTCGACGCCGGGCGCGATGATGCCGCCTTCGTAGCCCCGGGCGCGGGTGATGATGTCGAAAGTGACCGCCGTTCCCATGTCGATCACGATGGCCGGAAGCCCGCCGAGGGCGCGCGCGCCGGCGGCGTTGGCGAGGCGGTCCTGTCCGATTTCGGCGGGGCGGGGATAGCCGATGGGGACGCCGATTTTTTTGTCGTGCGTGAGGTGCAGGACGGGAAGCGGAAACGCATCGCGCGCGAGCACGCGGCGGAGCGCGTCGCTGGCGGCGGGGACGACCGAGCACCACGCGAGGCCGGAGATGCCGGGCTGGCGCGCGAGGAGATCGGCGATCTTCGGGCCGATGCCGGCAGCGGGGTCTTCGAGCGTGCGTGTGAGGGTGTCGTAGTGCGCGCGCGCGCCATCAGTCGCGGTGACGATGCCGTAGTGCGTGTGCGTGTTGCCGATGTCGATGCAGAGAAGCATGGTGAAATGCGGAGTGCGGAATTATCGGACGCAGGCGGACAAAGGAAAGCTAATCTGAACGGGCAGGATGCCGGTGCCACCCAACCCACATGGGCGAGTCGCCCATGCCACCCGAGCCGCCGAAGCCCTTAAACTTCATCTCTAATCTTAAACTTCCTTCTCCGTCCTCCGTGTCCTTTGTGTCTTGTCAGGCCACTCGTCTTCGACTCGTAGAGTGGTGAATCCTCGGGCCTTCCTCCGTCCGGCTTTCTTTTGCACTTGATTGGAAAACGAAATGGGATTCGATGCCGACAGAGGCACGAAGGCGCGTTTGGGCCACCCCTTCTCCTCGGTCTCATTTGCCATGCAAAACACCTGAACCACCAGCCCGGAAATCATAATCACATAACACAAAACATTTTCGCGTAGCTTCGGCTGCTATCCAGATCAAAACCGGCAGTTTTAATGGGAAAGGCAGCGTCGGGGCGCGACCTCACTTGGGGCGCGCCGCGGCGTTCTTTCCCGGGCGCCTGCCGGTGCCTGATCTGGGACGTGCGCAGGCGCGTCCCTCTTTTTTTCAGGCACCAGTTTCCCCGCCCGGCTAGGAGCAGCCTTTGTGGCTGAACGATGCGCGATCGTTTAGCCATGCCCGCAAAACACCGACATGCGCCGCCGCTTCCGGCGCGCTTTCTCGATTTTCTCGCCGCGCTCCCCGCCGTCGCGTGGCTGGAGGATGTTGACGGAAACATCCTCGCCCGCAACCGCGACCCCGCGCGCGACGACGCCCCCTCCGCCACCCCGCCTGCGACCACGACCTATCCCCTCCCGACCCTCGATGGAAGCGCGCGGCCATTGCGCCTTGTCGCGCAAGTTTCGGACGCGGACCAAAACGGCTGCCACGCTCGCATGGTCTCCGCGCTGCTCTCCCTTTTGTTCGACGCGGAACGTCCCTGCGGCCTCCGCCTCACGCCGCGAGAGCGCGACATTCACCGCGAATTCTCACACGGACATTCCTACAAAACCATCTCCGCGAACCTCGGTATCACACACGAAACGGTTCGCTGGCACATCGCCCGAATACGCCAAAAACTCGGCCCCAAGTTTATCCCCATCCTGCGCCAGAAGAACTCCGGACGTTCCCAACCTAAACCAACCTAAATTCGTTTCTCATTGGAAAGGTTTGCTGCGAGAAAAGCGCATCTCCTCAAACACAAACGCCCAACTACAAAACAAATGCTACCAATGATGAAACCAAAAAACTATAAAATCATAATCCCTTTAATCACCTCAATCGGCATGCTCCTTCTCTCGGGGTGCGGCGGCGGCCCTGGCGCAAAAGAGATTGCCAAAACTTGTGCCGATCAAATAGCGGAAGTAACAACAGCCTTTGAGGATGATCCTATGATGCAGGTGCTCAAGGCGTCCGATGAAAAGATGGCAACGGATCTAAAAATGAAGATATTTGTCACGCTCGGCATTCCAATAGACGTGAAAAACGACAAAATTGTGGAGCCGTGGGATGTTGTAGTGCTCTCAAAAGGGTCTCCAATAAAGAGCAGCGGATTAAAGGCGGTATCCGTAAGTGTTGGATCCGGGAAGTATAGCGCATCCGCAAACACCGGCGGAGCCAGTGAGGTTCCAGCGGGCACCAAAGTATACCCCGTAATTTACAAGCTGGTCAGCAAAGATAAAAAGCATGGTGGGGTTCCGCAGGAGAAGTATTTTTACAAAGATGTCCATAAGAAATGGGCGTCTGCCAAATCGGAAGATCTGGGATTAGAAAACTCGGCAACCTATAATAAAATCCTCGCGGAATACTCTAAAGAACTTGAGGTGAAGACAAAAGGAACTCAATGAATACTTGGCTAAAGCTTGTTGGTTCACAAGCCCACCCGATTACGGAAGCGCCGTGGCATGGCATTTACATGAGCCCGCTCATTGGATTCCGCAAGGAGAACAAACCCGGCATCCAGATAGGAGACCATTTGTTTCTCTACGCGCCGGGTGGCTCCCTGCGCATATTTGCCTTGGCCGAAACGGTCAGCGATCCCGAGCACGACCCAAATTACAACCCGGAGGATCCCGAAAGCTGCCGGTGGCGGATATACGTGCGTTACATCAGAAATATGCCCGTGACTTCCGGCATATTGCTTGATGTTATTAACGTCAAGCGACGTTTGGAATCGTCCGTGCAGCAAAAATCTCATGTGCGGCTGGAGGAAGAAGAGTCCACCCTCGCATACAAAAATCTCCCGGAAATCAAAATATTATAATTATTCACATTCCGTCTGGCGTATGACTGGAGCGAGCACCGGTTGCTCCGGCAAAAGGCTTCGCCCGGCGGAAAATAAAAACCAATCCTGAAAATCCATGACCTATAAATGCCCATATTGCCAGCACGAGGGGCCTCCTCGCATCGAAAAAAAAATGTCTTCCAATGGATGGATCCTATTCATTGTGCTGCTCATGCTTTGCTTCCCGCTGTGCTGGATTCCCTTCGTGATGGACGACATGAAGGAAGAAAAACGAAGGTGCATGTCTTGTGGCACGCCGCACTGACACATTCGTAATTCTACTATATATATCGATTAGCGTCACGATCGTGGCGTTAATCGCCCCTTTTTTTGACATTTCGGGCACATTGTCCGATCTTGAATTAAAATGCCTCGTCAGGCAATTTCTGGATTTGCCCTGTCCCACGTGCGGACTGACCCGATGGTATGCGATGATAAATAACGGTGATATAAAAGGAGCGATTTATTTCCAGCCTTTTCATGCCTTGCTGGTCACATGGATTTTATTTATATCGATAAGGCTACTCCTACTCATGATCGAGGACAAGGAAGCCCGCATGCCCGCGTGGCATTCATACACGCTATTCATCATTCTCATGCTCAGCTTTTCATGGAATATGGCTAACGATATATAATAATAAACAACTTTGCCGGACGAGCAAACAGGCGGCTTTCCCGGCAGCAAAACCACACGCCTGAAATCGAAAAAATATATAAATATGCCTGAAAATACAAACAAACAACAATCATCGCCGCTGAAGCCGATAGGCCTGCTGGCGGCAGCGTCGGCTATATTGACATTGGTTTCATTTATCCTCTGTCTCATACCGACGGGTGCGGCCCTTTGGATTGCCATTCTTGCATCAGCGTCCGGGGTGGGCGCATTGGTGCTGTCTGTCATGAAAAGTCAAGTGTCCGGAATAGTAATATCAGTCATTGTATTGATAATAGCACTGCCTATCGTGATATGGAGTGTCCATGTATGGAACACATTGAGTGCCGTGAACGCATACAATGACGCCGCAAATGAATTAATAAGAAACTTCAGAAGGTAAGGAAACACAAAAGCTGTCAATAGGCTGAAATCGAAAGTTAGCTCAAGGAATAGTCACAAAAGGGTGCAAGAGGTGCAAAAAAACGCCGTTTTCTTCGCGCCTCTCGCGTCTCTTCATGGCCATTAAAAAACCATCCTGTTCATCCCGTTCATCCTGTCCAAAAACAGGTCTGAAAAAGTTTAAGATTAAAGGTGAAGTTTAAGTCAGGCGGAGGGCCGGGTGGCACGGGCTGCCAGCCCGTGGTTTTTGGACAGGATGAACGGGATGAACAGGATGGTTTTTCATTTTGTTAATTCTGTTCATTCTGTCTAAAAATAAAGCCCTCTTTTGGGACAGAATGGGCAGAATGAGCAGAGCACTTCTTTTTTTATCCTGTTCATCTTGTTAATCCTGTCCAAACACACGGGCAGGATGCCCGTGCCACCCGACCCGCCGCCTCCCTTAACCTTCATCTTCAATCTTAAACTTCCTTCTCCGTCCTCCGTGTCCTTTGTGTCTTGTCAGGCCACTCGTCTTCGACTCGTAGAGTGGTGAATCCTCCGGCCAAAAACCCACGGGCTGGCAGCCCGTGCCACTTCAATCCGTTCCCTTAAACTTCATCTTTAATCTTAAACTCCCTTCCCGAAATCCGCATTTTTCTCGATCGTGACTTCGCCGGCGCGGACTTTTTGGACACGGCCGGTTTCGGTTTTCAGGATGAGCGAGCCTTCGGGGTCGATGCCGGAGGCGATGCCGGAGAGGCGTTCGTTGCCGGAGAGGATGGCGACGGGCCTGCCGTGGAGGAGGTCGTATTTTTTCCAGAGCGCGGCGAGGCCGGCGGCGGTCGCCTCGGGGGAATCGATGAAACGGTCGTAGGCGTCGAGCAGACGCGTGATGAGCGCGGCGATGAAGGGATTGATGTCAAGAGGGGTGCTGTCGTTTTGCTCGGAGAACGACGTGGCGGTGGCGCGGAGCTCGGCGGGCCAGTCGGCGGGCGCGCTGTTGACGTTGAGGCCGAGGCCGAAGACGAGGTCGCGAATCTGGTCGGCGTCGATGCGGGCCTCGGTGAGCATACCGCCGGCTTTGCGGGCGCCGAAGAGGAGGTCGTTGGGCCACTTGATGCCGGGGGTGTTTTTGACGCGCGCGGCAACGAAGTCGCAGAGGTTGACGCCCATCCAGAGCGTGAAGGTCTGCATATGCGAGGGCGTGGCGCGCGGCTGGAAGGCGAAGGTGATGTAGAGATTGCCGTTGTTCTTGCTATGCCAGGGGCGGCGGAAGCGTCCGCGGCCCTTGGTTTGCTCGCGGGCGATCAGGATGAACGGCGCGGGAGCGCCGGCGGCGAGCTGGCGGACGGCTTCGTCGTTGGTGCTGTCGATGCTGTCGTGAACGGCGATCTCGGGGGCGTTTTTGCGCGGTGCGACAAGGAGGCGCAGGAGCGCGGCGTGCGGCGCGGCGGGCAGGCGCGCGATGCGGTAACCGACATTGCGCACGGCTTCGATTTCAAAGCCCTCGGCGCGGAGTTTTTGGAGGTGCTGCCAGACGGCGACGCGGGTGATGCCGAGTTTGTCGGCGAGCAACTCGCCAGAAACGAAAGCGGTGCGGTCGGTGAGAAGCGCGCGGAGGATGCAGGTTTCGAGGTCGGGCATGGGTGCGGGTTTTGGCGGACGTGTTTGATTGAACGGCTCAACTTTTCCAGTCGAGACCGATGTCGGCCCAGGCGGCGTGATGCACAAGCGCACCCGTCGAGACGAAGTCGAGGCCGAGCGAGGCGAGCCGGGGAAGTGTTTTCAGTGTGATGCCGCCGCTGGCCTCGGTGAAGGCGCGCCCGGCGATGAGGACGACGGCGCGCTTGAGCATGGCGGGCGTGAAATTGTCGAGCAGGATGACGTCGGCGCCCGCGTCGAGGACGGGCGGAATTTGGTCGAGGCGGTCAACCTCGACCTCCACGGGCAGCGCGGTCTTTTTTGCGCGGGCAACGGCGGCGGCGAGGCTTTCGTTGCAGCCGAGGAGCGCGAGGTGATTGTCCTTGAGCATGACGCGGTCGAAGAGGCCGAGCCGATGGTTCCAGCCGCCGCCGCACGCGACGGCGTATTTTTCGAGCATGCGATAGCCGGGCGTGGTTTTGCGCGTGTCGAGCAGGCGCGTGCGCGATTTGCCGAGCGCCGCGACATAGCGGCGGGTCTCGGTGGCGACGCCGGAGAGGCGCTGGAGAAAGTTAAGGATGATGCGCTCGGCGGCGAGGAGCGCGCGCGGGTCGCCGGCGAGCGTGGCGAGCGTGCCGCCGGGGCGGATAAGCGCGCCGTCACGGGCGCGGAGCTGCACGGCGACACCGGAGCCGTAGGCCGCGAGGATGATCGGGAGCAGCGGAAGTCCGCACGCGACGAGCTCCACGCGCGCGACGAGGCTGGCCGTGGCGGCGCGGGGCGCGGCGGCGATGCTGCCGGTGGAGCGGTCGCCCTTGACGCGGGGGCGGACGCGCAAGCCGAGGCCAGCGAGGTCTTCGTCGCGGGCGATTTCGACAAGGCGGCGCAGATAGGCGGGATCGAGTTCGGCCCAGGTGAGTTGTGTGGTCAGCGAGACGGCGCGAGTGGCAGCGGACGTGCGGGTGGACATGTGGAAAAAAGTTGATTGGGCCGGCGGCGGCACGCGGCGTTCAGGCGATGCGGCGGTAGGTGCCGAGATAGTGTTGCGAGTTGGTTGTGGTGGCGAAGTTTTCCGGCGCGACGCCGTCCATGCCGAGGCAGATGCGGAGGCGGTTGCCGACGAGCTGGTAGATGCCGCGAATCGCGAGTACGGGCTCGCCCGGATCACGGCGGCCCACGATGTGCAGCGTATCGCCGGAAATCGTGTAGCTGCCATGAAACGACGTCTCGCCGCCGAAACGCACGGTGTAGCTGCCATCGCGGAAAACGACCTCGGTTTTTTCGAGAACCATGTCGGGCGCGGCCTCGCCCGCATATTCCAGACGCACGGCGGCCCAAGTGCCTTCGATGGCGTGCGGCGATGGCAGCGGGTCGTGTGGTGACGGGCTCTGGTTCATTTGCAAAAATATGCGAGCCGCCGGGCCGGTATTCCAGTGTTTTTATGATGCCCCTCACTCCAGCCCGCGCGCTTCCAAATCCTCCTCGTCCCAGCCGAGGTAGTGGCCGAGTTCGTGTAAATAGGTGAGGCGGACTTCGTCCCGAAAGATGTCCATGTCGCCGTCCGCATAATCAAAAATACTCTCCAAAAACAGCAGCACGTGCGCGGGGGGGTTGTTGCCCATGCCCGGCTCGACACCGAGCGGATCGCCTACAAAAAGGCCCAGAATGTCCGGCTCGAACTCATCGCCCACGATTTCCTCCGTTGGCCATCCGTGATACACAACCGGCAGATCACCAGCATGTTTCGCAATATCCAGCGGAAGTCTTCGCTTGGCTGCGCCGACGGTTTTTTCGGCTTCGGCAACAAGTTGTGAAAATGTCGGCATGCGTTATTTCGTTGAAACTTAAGGCAAAAATCTGTCGTCTCCCGCAACACTGTCGCCAAAAAGGCGGCGGATCTCCAACACAAATCACACATATGAAATCCCTGAAGTTTGTCTTCGCCATTATCGCTCTTGCCATTGCTTTCGGCGGCTCCATCGCCAAAGCGCAAGACGCCAAAAAACAATCCCCGGCCGACAGGGCCAAGGCTGCCTACAACCTGACGGACGAGCAATACGCGCAGGTCAAGGCCATCTATGCCGATGCCGCGGCCCAGAAAAAAGCGCTCCCTAAGGACGAGACCAGAAAAGCCAAGGATGCCGCGATCAACAAGGAAACCAGCGAAAAGATCCGCGCAGTCCTCACGGCCGAACAGCAGGCCAAGTTCGACGACGCCCAGAAAAAAGCCAAAGGCAAAGGCAAGGGCGATGCCAAGGCCAAGGGCGACGCCAAGAAGAAAAAAGCCGCAACCGAGTAATCCGCGTGCCCGGCCCGCGTGACAATACGCGCGCCCGGCCTTCAACCCTTCCCAAAGCCGGCGCCATTCGACATGGCCGCCGGCTTTTTTTGCGCGCGCCCCGCCCCGGCCTGCCGCGCTTTCCCGTTTGACGCGCGCGGCTCCATGCTTCTCCTCATGCAGCGCGCATCCCGCGCCAGACAATGAACCGGGTATACATCAAGACATACGGCTGCCAGATGAACGAACGCGACAGTGAAGCCGTCGCGGCCATGCTGCGCGCCCGGGGCTATCGCATTGTCAACAACGAGAACGACTGCGACATCATGCTCCTCAACACCTGCAGCGTGCGCGACGCAGCGGAGCAAAAAGCCATCGGCAAAGCCGCCCATATGCAGGGCCGGAAACGCCGCAACCCCGACTTCATCCTCGGCATCCTCGGCTGCATGGCGCAAAACCGCGGCTCGGAGCTCCTCGATAAACTGCCCGACGTGGATCTCGTCATCGGCACGCAGAAATTCCACCAAGTGCCCGGCTATCTCGACAACCTGCGGGCCGCCCGCGACGCCGGCCTGCCCGTCGCGGAAAGCATCGTGGATATCGCCGAGGAAGCCGGCTCGCAAAACACGATCAAAGACCATCTCACCCCCGATTCCGCCGGCGGAGACGCGGAAACCGGACGCCAGGTGAGCGCCTTCGTCTCGATCCAGCAGGGTTGCAACATGGATTGCGCCTTCTGCATCGTGCCAAAAACGCGCGGCGACGAACGCTCGCGCCCCATGGACGACATCGTTGGCGAATGCCGCCAGCTCGCGGCCCGGGGCGTGCGCGAAGTCACGCTGCTCGGCCAGATCGTCACGAGCTACGGACGCCGCGATTACTCGCACACCGGCGGCGTATCGCCCTTCGTGCAATTGCTCGAACGCGTGCATGCCATCGACGGCATTGAGCGCATCCGCTTCACCTCGCCGCACCCGCGCGGCTTCAAGCAGGACCTCGTCGAGGCCTTCGCCCCCGGCCGCATGCCCAAGCTCTGCGAACAAGTCCACCTGCCCATGCAGTCCGGCAGCGACCGCATCCTCAAGGCGATGAACCGCCCCTACTCGCGCGACCGCTACCGCGAAATCGTGGACTCCCTACGCGCCGTGAATCCCGGCATCTATTTCTCAACCGACGTGATCGTCGGATTCCCCGGCGAGACCGACGGGGATTTCGAGCAGACGCGCGAGCTCTTCGAGGCGTGCAACTACGACATGGCCTACGTATTCAAATACTCGATACGCACGGGCACGCCCGCCGCCGCGCTCGCGGACCAGGTGCCCGACGACGTGAAGGAGCACCGCAACCAGGCGCTCCTCGACATCCTCCGCCGCAATTCCCTCCGCCGCAACGAATCGCTCCTCGGCGCCGTGCAGGAAGTCCTCGTCGAGGGCCCCGACAAGACCGGGCGCCGCTTCACGGGCCGCACGCGCGGCAACCGCGTGGCGATTTTCGACACGCAGCCGCACCGCGTCGGCCAGCTCGCGCCGCTCCGGATCACCCGCGCCACCGTGAGCTCGCTCTACGGCGACCTGGTGTGAGCGTGCGAACGAACGAATAAACGCGACAGCGCCGCAGCGCAGGCTTTCTCGAAAAGAATGCGGAGTGCGGAATGAGAAAGCACTCAAACATATTTTCACGCGGAGATGTGGAGACGCGGAGGAATACGAACGAATAAACGCCACAACACCGTGATCTGAATCTTGCCCATAAGCTCCGCCCACGCACGCCAAAGGCGTGCCACTCGTCAGCCCAAGGTCGAGCGTTGCGCGAGACCTTGGGTTTTCTGTTGTTTTTCCAACGCACCCTGCAGGGGTGCCACAAACGTGATTCGCAGGATTGTGATTGTGGCGCCCCTGCAGGGCGCATGTATCCAAACATTCAATACCCCGGGTGTCGCAGGCTCCACCCGGGGCTGACGAGTGGCACGCCGTTGGCGTGCTCCGGCATCGTCGGACCCGGTTAAGTGACGCGCCCTCCCCCCCGCCCTGTTTCAAAAAAGCTCGTCCCGCCCGCGCCGGACGCATTAAAACCCTCCGCATCATGGCAAACATCAACGGACGCATCCTCGTCACCGGCGGCGCGGGCTTCATCGGCAGCGCGCTCGTATGGGCGCTCAACAAACGCGGCCTCGCCGACATCGTGATCGCCGACATCCTCGGCCATGACGAAAAATGGAGGAACCTCGCGCCGCTCAACTTCGGCGACTATGTGGAGGCCGGCGTATTTAGAAAACGAATACAGGAGCAACCCGCCTTCTTCGGCAAATTCTCGACGGTGTTCCACCTTGGCGCGTGCTCGGCCACGACCGAGAGGGACGCCTCCTACCTCGTCGACAACAATTACAACGTCACCAAGGAGCTCGCCGGCTGGGCGCTCGCGCAGCAGGCCCGCTTCATCTACGCGTCGTCCGCGGCGACCTACGGCGACGGCGCGCAGGGCATGGACGACAAGCGCGACGATGTGTCCGCCCTCCGTCCGCTCAACATGTATGGCTACTCGAAGCACATGTTCGACCTCTACGCGCAGCGGCACGGCCTGCTCAACCGCATCGTCGGCGTGAAATATTTCAATGTTTTCGGCCCCAACGAAGACCACAAGGGCGACATGCGCAGCCTCGTCAACAAGGCCTACCAGCAAATCCTCTCGACCGGCCAGGTGGAGCTCTTCAAGAGCCACAGGCCCGAATACAAGGACGGCGAGCAGATGCGCGATTTCCTTTACGTGAAGGACGCCGTCGAGATGACGATTCACTTTGCCGAGACATCCACCACCGGCGGCGGCCTCTACAACCTCGGCTCCGGCGAGGCGAACACCTGGCTCACGCTCACAAACGCCATTTTCTCGGCGCTCGGACGCGAGCCCAAAATCCAGTTCATCGACATGCCCGAGGCCCTGCGCGGCAAATACCAGTATCACACCTGCGCCGACATTTCGAAACTGCGCACCAGCGGTTATATAAACCCCATCACTCCGCTCTCCGAAAGCGTGCGCGACTACGTGCAAAACCACCTGATGACCGGGAAAAAGCTCGGCGAGTGATTTGCACACGCGAATCACCGCGCCGCTTTTGCCGCCGCCCGCTCCAACCGTAAAACCCGGCCTTCTTACCGTCAGATGGCTGCCCGTGTTGAAGTACGGCGCATAACACGGCGTTGTTTTGCCCAATTTCCACCCTCCCCCCGGGCAAAACCTTCAAAACACCTTTTTCCATGGGCTTCTATTTTGAAAACTTCCAGAGCATGCATGCCCACGAGGGCATGAATATCGAAAAAACACTTGAGACCGTCGCGCGCCGCTACATCGGACAAAACCCGGCCCATCCTCCCACCTACCGCGCCTTCAGCCGCGCCGGCATCCTGCGCGGCAAGGACTATCGCTACGAAGCCGACTTCAACAAACATTTCCCCGACGCCGAACTCGGCCAGTATGTTTACGCATGGGCAAAAATCTGGGCCGATTCCGACGGCGCCATCAAGTTCGACATCGATTGCCACAGCCCGACACTCATCTACGTGAACGGCGCGCAAATCTTCCGCTCCGATATTTTCCAGGAGCGCTATTTCGACAAACGCACGCCGCTCGAAATCCAGCTCAAGGCCGGCTGGAACCACTTCGTGCTCCGCATGCGCAAAACGCTCGGCGGCTTCGGCGCGGTTTACGGCACCTGGCTCGGCAAACTGCCCTACTATTTCCTCGTGCCCGATCCCGCCCGCGAAGGACAGGAAGGCTGGATTTTCACCGAGCCGCGTGACACCGAGCTCGCTATTATCCCCGGCGGCGCGAACGCGCTCACGCCTGATTCGCTTCCCGAAAAAATCAAATGGCTGCCCGCCGCCGCATGGGACGCCCGGCAACGCGCCGCCGGGCAGATGACGCGCCTTTTCGGCAAACAGAAAAACATCGCTGCCATCGGCTGGACACGCGCGCAGTTCCTCGCGCCCGGCAAGGCCACCTGCACGCTCAAGGGCCGCGCGCGCGGAAAACTTTCCATCACCATCGGCGACGAGGTCGTCTTCGCCACCGCGAAGGCCGGCGCGATCAAGGCGCAGGTTCCCGTGCCCTTCGGCATCCACGACGTTATCGTGCGCTCTGAGTGTGGCGGCGGCGACTGGGGGTTCGAGCTCGACATCACGCAGGGTTCCGAGCCCGTCGCACTCCTCAATCCCGCAAACATGACCGGCTCCGCCGCAAAGTGGATCTATCTCGGCCCCGTCACCGCGGATGCCGAGCTCGACCTCGATGCGCTCACGGACCTCAACAAGCTCCACGCCGGCGCAACCGGCGAATCCGTTTACTGGCGTATTGACGAACCGGATACATGGGTGCGCCCCTACAACGACAACGCCCTCTACGGCAAATGGAACTACCCGCTCGGCGTCACGCTCTACGGTCTTCTCCACGCCGGCGCGGTGATCGGCTCCGAGGAAACGCGCCGCTACGTCGCCGACCATTTCCAGTTCTGCTGCGACACCTACGACTACGCCATGTGGGATCGCGCGCAATACGGCGGCGCGACCAACGTCCACCACCTCCTCACCTCGCTCGACTCGCTCGACGATTGCGGCTCGGCGGGCTCCGCGCTCCTCGAAACCGCGAAGTATTTCGACCTCGACGGCTACCGCCGCATCGCCGACGTCGTCGCCGACCACATCAGCACGAAACAAATCCGCCTGTCCGACGGCACCTTTTTCCGTAAAAACCTCATGCACACCTTCCATGAGGACACCCTGTGGGCGGACGACCTCTACATGAGCGTGCCCTTCCTCGTGCGTTATTATCAGCTCACAAAGGACGCCCGATACATCGACGACGCCGCGCGCCAGTTTATCGGCTTCAAGCGGCACCTCTACATCCCGCGCATCAAGCTCATGTCGCACGTCTATGATTTCATGCGCGGCAAGGCGACTGGCATCCCGTGGGGTCGCGGCAACGGCTGGGTGCTTTTCTCGCTCTCGGAGCTCCTCGCCGTCCTGCCCGCGGATCACGAGTTGCGCCCGCAGTTGCTCGATTTCTTCCGCGAGTTCAGCTCCGGCATCCTCGCGCAGCAGGACTCCGACGGCATGTTCCACCAAGTCGTCAACGAGCACGACTCATACCCCGAGACATCGTGCACCGCGATGTTCGCCTACGGCTTCTCGCGCGGCGTGCAAAACGGCTGGTTCAAGGACGCCGCCCCCTACATCCGCTCGGCCTGCCGCGCGTGGGAGGCGATCTGCAAAACCTCAATCGACAAACTCGGCAACGTGCACGGCGTCTGTCGCGGCTCGGAGTTCTCGTTCCAGTCGGAATATTACAAACGCGACCTCCTCTGGAATCTCAACGACACGCACGGCATCGGCATCGTGCTCCTCGCCGGCATCGAGCTCTGCAAATTGCGCGACTTCCTGTAAAAAGCCTGAGGCCGCGCGACCTCCCAACGGGCGTCACCAGACATCCAGCACCGCGCGCGCCGTGCTTTCCGCGAGCGATGAGGCGAGCAGCGGCATCGTGTTGTATTCGGCCTGAAGCTGGTCGCTTTGCTGGGCGGCGGGCGATGGCGTCGTGAAAATCTGGCGCGTGGCGGTGACGGGGCGTTTTTCGAAATACACCTTGCCCGAGCGGTTATCGCTGAGCGTGCACACGGCGGCGGCGGTGATGTCGAGCTTGCGCGCAAGGCCCGAATCCTCCGGGCGCGCCGTCGTCATGCGGCGCGTGTAGTCTTCGAGATTCACGGTGAGCACGGCGTCGGCGCTTTCAGGCGAACTGGCAAGCGAGACACGCCCGTCGCGGATAAAGACGTCGCGAAGTTGCGACGTGAAAACCGCCGCCGCCTGCGGGATGTTCGCCGTGTTCCCGACCGGGGCGATGTAAAGCGTGCGAAAAGGCAGCGCGCCGCCCGTGCCGAGCTTGTAGTGCGAACAGGCGGAAAAAACACCCGCGCACAGCACGCACACAACCGCGAGGAGGCTCTTTGTCGGAAAACGCATGGAAACACGAATGGACGCGATTCAGCCGATGACTACACAAAAATTTGCGTGTCAGCACGAGCCTTTCGCGCTTTCATGCGAGGTTTTCAATTTCCAACCACCGTCATGCTCGATCCCAGACTCCTTCGTGAATCGCCCGACATCGTCCGCGCCGCGATTGCCAAAAAACATCTCCAAGTCGATCTCGACGCCGTCATCGCGCTCGACAACGCGTGGCGCGCCCTGCTTCAGGAAACCGAGTCCCTGCGCTCCCGGCAGAAGGCCGCCAACAACGACATGGCAAAGCTCCCCAAGGGCTCGCCCGAGTTCATCGCCAAGGTCGCCGAAATGCGCGCCGTCTCCGCGCAGGTGAAGGAAAAGGAAACCGCGCTCAAGGCTGCTGAGGAAAAATGCCGCGCCGCCATGCTCTCGCTCCCGAACATCCCCCACGCGAGCGTGCCCGAGGGCGCGACGCCGGAGCAAAACGTCGTCTTCTCGACCCACGGCGACATCGCCGCGCTCGTCTCCGCGCACGCCAAGCCGCACTACGACATCCCCGGTTTCAACAAACTCTTCGACTTCGACCGCGGCGCGAAAGTCACCGGCGCGGGTTTCCCGTTCTATGTCGGCGACGGCGCAAAAATCGTGCGCGCCCTGCTCCAGTTCTTCCTCGATGAGGACACCAAGGCCGGTTACACTGAGGTCAACCCGCCCATCTTCGTCAACGAAGCCAGCGCCACCGCCGTCGGCCAGCTCCCCGACAAGGAGGGCATGATGTATGAAACGATCCCCGACCGCTTCTACGCCATCCCGACCGCCGAGACCCCGCTCACGAATTTCTTCCGCGACGAAATCGTGGACGAAGCCGCCCTCCCCATCTGCCGCTGCGCCTACACGCCCTGCTTCCGCCGCGAGGCGGGCAGCCACGGCAAGGACGTCCGCGGCCTGAACCGCCTGCACCAGTTCGACAAGGTCGAACTCCTGAAATGGGTCCACCCGTCCACAAGCTACGCCGAGCACGACAAGCTGCGCAACGACGCCGAGCGCCTCCTCCAAAAACTGGAGCTCCCCTACCGCGTGCTCCTCATGTGCGGCGGGGACCTCGGCTTTTCGCAGTCGAAAAAATACGATCTCGAAGTCTGGTCCGGCGGCCAGCAACGCTGGCTCGAAGTGTCGAGCTGCTCGAATTTCGAATCCTTCCAGGCCCGCCGAGCCCAAATCCGCTTCCGCGCCAAGGACGGCAAACCCGAACTCGTGCATACAATCAACGGCTCCGGCCTGGCGATTCCGCGCGTGCTCTCCGCCCTGCTCGAAAACAACCTGCAAGCCGACGGCCGCATAAAAATCCCCGCCGCCCTCGTCCCCTACTTCGGCAAGGAATACCTGACATTCCTATAAAGTTTCCGGTTTTACATACCGGCTGCCCAAGCGTCCACCTCCGGAGTTCTTTGTTTTAACACAAAGTACGCAGAGCTTTCGCACGCCCATGATCGGGTGGCACGGGCATCCTGCCCGTGGGTTTGAGACAAGGGAAAAGAGAGGCGCAAGATTTCTCATGCCGTTCTTTGTAAAGCCCCTTGTCATAAAAATTTAATGATTGACAACCAATGTAATAACGCAGCCTTCGAAGGCATATTTTCCACCCTTCAACCCAAAACCAGCCTGGTCTGATAGCTCTCGATAGAGAACCGATGGCTACTCTTCTCATCATACTTCTGCTACAACAAATCGATGGCGTAATCAGCAACATCTATGAATCTCGAGCAAGGCGATGCAGCCACCTTCGATAGCTGATCTTTGACGCTCGCCCAAAAATTACATGAAAGCTCCAGTTATATTCCTCATGCTTTTTATCGCCAGTGCAGCATACGCACAGAACACGGATGCTGTAAATCTTAGCATAAAGAGAAAGCTTGCAGAGTGCAAAGAGAAGGATGCAACCAGCTCACTTACGGTAATCTGCTCGCTCGATGGCATTTTCGAGAATCACAAAGAAGTTTTCTATTTTCACATGCCATTACCTGACGATCCTTCCGACTTTTCTTCAGCTCCATTATCGTTCGCCGATAGCCTTGTTGGCACCGGCTTTGGTTTATCGATGGGGGTGAATCCTGGCGATACAGCAGTGAAGGTCAAGATTAGCGCCTACTGGACTACCACAAGCGCACGCGGAAAGAGCAATATTGAGATTCTTGTGCCACTTTACAAAAAAAAGAAGGGCATGGATGCAGGGTTCACTTATTCGGCCACTTGGCGGAAAATGGAGAAAAAGAAAGAGGTGAACCAAACGCCAGCGCCTGCGCGGATTGACGAGGCTCCTGCAAATTAACGCTTGAGGCTACGCACGGCACATTTGCAACATGTATCCAATATGAAAACGACATGCGCCATTTTAGTGTTTATTATTAGCGCGATACTTCAGGCTCGTGCGGATTGGAGCGTATTAAAGAATGACAAAGGGGACATTGTAGAGATAGCGGTTGATTTCACGATTAAAGAGAAGACCGTAAACCCAGACGGAAGTGTTTCCATGATTTTGAGCGCCACACACGCGGGCGAAGAAGCGGGGTTTTCAGCGCAGGTCTCGAAGCCTCGCGAAGGTGACATTGCGGTGGCCGGGAAGAAAAAGCGCATGTCTGTCATGCGAAGCGACGTAATCGTTACTTCGTCTGGCGCCCCCACGAAGACTCTTGAGAAACTCTTATTGCATCAACTTGACGCGCAGGATGCTGGTGACGGCGGCCCGCTTCATGTTGTCGGCTTGTATTCAGCGATCTCCGCTTCGCAGATGGTCTCATTTTTTACGCCGTCCCTTTTTCACGCCAGCGATGTCGGCCTTACTTTTGACGATACGGGAAAACACGTGCTCGGCAGTTGTTTCCGCATCACGTTTTTCATGGATATTCCCATGAAACGTTTTACAGCATATTTCTCCACACCGGCGGGCATCGGCGGGACATCAGAAGCCACACGCACACGAATAAAGAAAGAGTTGAACTAAGCGCCAAGGCCAACACGGATGGGGCCATAAATTAACCGCTGCGAGCTCTGCGTCGCCCATCTTCAATGCCCATCAAAAAATGATTATTATATTTTTAGCGATTATATCAGGTGTTATAAGCATTATCTTTTCAGCCTTCAGTATTTTTACCCGTTTCTCAAAGCGAAGACGAACAGCCCTTATCGCGCTTTTTTGCATTACGGGCATCAACCTTCTCATGGCTGCCCAGCTCTCTTGGACGCTCCGCGATGGACTTGGTCCCGATGCAATTGAATCAACAGGGACAGAAGCGTTATTACGATTTATGAGAGATTATTGGTTTGTTGCTCTTATCTATTTATTACCACTTGTTGCCGCACTTATCCTTACACGCGTTCCACGCCAAGAGAAGAAAAGACGTGAGCACTAAGCCCGCCGTGGATTCGGATTACTGGAAGCTGGTTCGGGGCTGCCGGAATTAGAACCGGCTACCTCGCATTGATGTTTTGCGACGAAAGAGATTCGTATTTTGCCAGCCAAGCGCGACCGGCGTCGGTGAGGGAATACTTTTGCAAAGGGCTGTTCGGTTTGTCGGGCAGGGTCGGAGCGAGCCATCCGGCCTTGATGAGCGGGTTGAGGTAGGTTTTGCGGAAGTGCTTGCGATCAGTCAGCCCCGCCGCCTTCTGCAACGCATCGCGTGACTGGATTTGGTCAGCACATCCCAACAAGGAGGCGACTTGCGGGGCAACTTGCGGGGTGACTTGCATGGTGAGCATCCCAAGAGCCGACGCCAAATCCGATAACATACCGTTAATAAGCATCTTATCATGCATGGCAACTTGCACGGTGACTTGGGGGGTGGCATCACCGATTGAGTCCCCCATCTCCGAATCCGGCGCAGATCGGAGAGGGAGGCGCACCAGCAAAAACGTGCGGTTTTCGTCGGTCTCGAACTGCGCGGCTGGCGAGCCGTTGTCGGCCATCGCCTTTTGAATCGTGGGAATGCCGGTATTGCGGCCTTCGCTCAGTTCCAACTCTTTCAGAAATTCGCCGATGCGGCGGTTCCGGTAACGACACCCCACCGGCCGGCCGGCGCTCAACTCCTCCATCGGAATCGAGCGATCGGGGCCGGGGAAACTCTGCACGAGGATCTCGCCGGGCATCACGCGCACCTCGATGGGCTCCCGCTCCTCGTAGCTGCAATGGATGTTAATGAAAAAAGAGATACGAAGTGATTTATTTCACGCAGAGACGCGGAGGCGCGGAGAAATTGTTTACGATGCGTTTGATACCGCCCTTCATCACGGGCGCGCCGAAATTCAGGAGCAGTCCCACGCGAAAATCGAGCAGGCGGAGATAGGTCAGGAGTTGCTTGGCGTGAACCGGAGCCAGGTTCTCCACCGATTTCAGCTCCACAACGACAGATCGCTCGACAATCAGGTCCGCGCGAAATCCGTCGTCGATTACCAATCCATCCCACGCCACCGGAACGGATTTTTGCCGTTCCACCCGCAGCCCACGTTTCTGCAACTCATGCGCGAGCACCGCCTCGTAAACACTTTCCAGCAAGCCCGGTCCCAGCCCTTGATGGATATGAAAAGCCGCATCCACAATTTGTCCGGTAAGCGCATTCCATTCCTCTGCACTCGGCGCCTCCGCGTCTCTGCGTGAGCCCTTCATGGAAGCCCGCCCGGTCATTTCTTTTTCGGAGGGCGCGGCGGCTTGTCTTTATCGACGATCAGGTTGCCGTCCCTGTCCACTTTGGCTTCCTTTGCGTTTTTGATGACGCGCATTATCAGGATTTTTGTTTCCGAGGCGCCGCCCACTTTCAGGCCGACTTTTAGCTGGAACTCACCGTCGGACAGGCCGAGCAGGGATGTCATCGGGTCGGGCGCGCCGGTTTCGCCTGCGGCAATCGTGACTTTCTCAGGGCGCACGGCAAAGTTGCCCAGCAGGGAATTGCATTCGAGGAACTCCACCTCGACCGACTCCTTCATCTGGTTCGTCACGCGCAGGCGGAGCGCCACAGGCGGGAGCGTGCTGTTGCTCATGCGCGGAATAAAATACTGGGACTCGACCTCGTCATCGAGGTAATACACGTCGGCAAAGGGATCGCCGTCGTCGCGACCGCGACGGTTTTCCATGTCGCGCATCCTGCCGGGGCGCATGCGGAAGCCGCGCCCGAGGCCCGCCTCGACGAGGAGCTTGCCGTCAAAAAATTCCGCGTAGCCCTGCATCGTGGGCGGCGGCGGCGCCTTGGGATCGGTTTCAGGGACGTATTCCTTCTGGTGGGCGCAACCGGAAAAGGTCAGCAGCGCAAGCGAGCAAACAGCGAGGAGGAGCGGGAAAGGGCGGGCGGTTGGAGTTGTCATGTCTGGTGTGCGGAAACTGTCACCGGTTGCCCGGCGGGGGCAAGTGTTCTGTTTGACCTGCGCCGATGATGCGCCAGTTGCCGGTCGGCTCGGCGGGCACTTCGCCGCGCGCCTCGACCCAGTTGATGAGCAGGTCGCGAATTTCGGTCGAGGAACGCCAGAGCACGGGGGCGTTTTTGAACATGGCATAACCGCCGCCGCCGTTGAGCCGGTAGTTGTTCACGGCAACGCGGAACTTGCGTGCCAGGTCGATGGGGCCGCCCTGCCAGCGAAGGTCGAGGATGCGCTGCCCGACGGGAAGCGAGGGGTCGATTGCGTAGGTCACGCCCTCGGCCATGTCGCAATTGTATCCGGGGATTTTGTCGCTTTCGAGAACCGCCCCGGTCTGTTCGTCGCGCGTGTAATAGCGGGCGGCGCGTTCGAGCGCGTCCTTGATCTGCGCGCCGGTCAGCTCGACGACAGCGAGTGTGTTTTCGTAGGTATAGAGGCCGTAGAGGTCGCGCACGGTGATGTCGCCGGCGCGGATGCGGGCGGAGGTGTTGAAGCTCGCGGTAAACGAAACGTCGGCGCGGCCGGCTTCGAGCTGCACGCGCTGAATGAGGTCGATGATCGCGGTGTCGCGCAGGCGCGATCCGGCGGCGGTGAGCTCTCGCGCGCTTTTGCCGATGACCTTGTCGAGCCATGCCTGGGTTTCGCGATGATAGGGCGCGGCGAGCGCGAGGATTTCGGGGTCGGGCGGCGTGTTTTCACCGACGGCGATGGAACGCGCGCCGCGCGCAAAGACGCGCCAGCGCGAGGCGGTTTTTTTCAGATACAGGTCGGCGCGCACGAGGTTCATGCCCCAGCGGTTTGCCTGCGCCATGAGCACGCCGTTGATCACGAGCGCGGGGACGTCGCGGTGCGTGTGCCCCATCAGGATCAGGTCGATGCCGGGCACGGTCTCGGCGATTTCGATGGCGGTGTTTTCCTGCGGGATCGGGTTGAGGTCGCCTTTGCCGGTGGCCAAGTCGATCTCGAAGCCCATGTGCATGGCGATCACGACGACATCGGCGGCTTCCTTTTCGCGGAGGTGGACGGCGAATTTTTTCGCGGCGGCAACGGGGTCGCGGAATTCGAGGCCGGCGTAGTTCGTCTTGTCCTCCCAGCTCGGAATGCCGGGCGTCGTGATGCCGATGATGCCGATGCGCACGCCATCGACGGTTTTCAGGATGTAGGGCGCGTAGGCGTGCGTGTCCGTGCCGGCGCGGTAGGTGTTGGCGGAAATCCACGGGAACTTCGCCTCGCGGCGGGCCTTGCCAAGCACGTCGAGGCCGAAATTGTATTCGTGGTTGCCGGGCGTCAGCGAGTCGTAGCCGAGCGCGTTCATGCAGAGCATCATCGGATCGGGCGGCGTGTTGTTGATGCGGTTGTGATGATACGCGAGCGGCGTGGCCTGGATCACGTCGCCGATGTCGAGCAGGAGCGCGCGCGGCATTTGTTTGCGAATCTGCCTGATGAGGGTGGCGATTTTCGCGAGGCCGTCCTGCGAGGGTTTGCCCGTGTAATAATCGATCGGGTAGATGTGCCCGTGCAGGTCGGTCGTGGAGAGGATCGTGATGTGCGCGTAATCCGCGTCCTGCGCGGAGGCGTTCGCATCGGATGCGCGGACGCAAAGGATATGGATCGAGGCAAGCGCCGCGGCAAACAGCAGCGGGTGCAGAATGCGTTTCATGTGCGAATGGGAGAAAAGGAAAATGAGGAAAAAGAAAGGCGCGGCCCGGCGCGCCTCCGGCCTAGTATTTGTGGATCACGGGTTTCGCCTCGAACAGTTTTGCGACGAGGATTTCGGCGACTTCGTGCGGCGGTTTCCTGAACGACGCGGGGCCGACATACGAGGCCGTTGCTATGGGGAAATCGATTTTCACGTCCTTGAACGCAAGCTCCAAGCCGGTCATGTGATCCTTGAAATCCCACGTCCATGAGGCGGTGAAGGAAATG
Organism: Ereboglobus sp.; assembly: GCA_029974595.1. Taxonomy (GTDB): domain Bacteria; phylum Verrucomicrobiota; class Verrucomicrobiia; order Opitutales; family Opitutaceae; genus Ereboglobus. Next base: position 171,624 of record JARKRC010000069.1, read on the forward strand.
ATGGCCTGCGTATTGGGCGGCATCATCGTGAGCGGGCCGAGATCGGATTCGAGCCCTCGCGCGCGCAGGGCGTTGCAGATGAACTGGCCGATGCCGCGATTGTCGTCCATGTTGCTCTTCACCCAGACGCGGCGGTATTTTGAGAGATCGGCGTCGGGCTTCACGGCGGCGCTGTAGGAGGCGCATCCCGAAAACAGGAGCAGCGCGGCCAGCGTTAGAAATAATGTGGGTCTCATCAGGCGCACAGGAGACAACACGACATCGCATGTGCGCAAGCCCAAGCGCTCCAATCCGCGCGCGCGGGTTCCGCTCACTTGGGCAGGAGCGCGTTGATAATGGGCGTCACGAGCGTGGACGCACCCAGCGAGGCGAGTGTGCCCTCGACCGTGAAATCCTTCACCAGCGGAGTGTAGCCGAGCGTGTCGGCTTCCTTTTTCAAGAGGCCCAGCGCGCGCAAATCCTCCGCCTGTTCGCCGCGCACGGCCATTTGCAGGTTCATGGCAAGCGCCTGCCTGAACAGCGAGAGCGCCGGATTGCTGCCGAGGGAACCTGCGCCCGAAATGCGCATGTCCGGCGAAAGCAAACCGAAATTCTTGATCGTGACGTCCTGGCCGGGCCGGTAGGACGCATCGAGGTTGATCTGGTCAAAATCGATCTCGGCGAGACGCTCCAGAATCCTCGCGCCCGCCTTGACCTTGTCGAGATTGGGCGAGCTGTCGCCCTTGCCGATCATCGACAGGACAGCGCCGCTTATCGCGCTGAAAGTCGATGACGAGGACGCTGCTTTCAACAGCCGCTCGATTCCCGAGGACTGCGCGGACAATGCGAAGCCGTTGAATTTTCCCCCGCGGTTGGTGAGCGTCAGATCGGCGCCGGCGGTCGATGCGATTTTGTCGAGCGAGGCCGCGGTGCCCGACACCGAGCCGGTCACGTCAAACTTTCCCTCAACCGTCGGTTTTTTATCGGGGTTCGCGGCCTTCAAAAAAGGGGCGGGATCGAAATTAGTGAGCGTCAGTCTGGCGTCCGTGGCGTAGGCGGCGGCATCGTATTTCAGGGATCCCGCGGCCTTCATTTCAGCGCCGTCCTGCAAGATCGCGCGGAGGTTTTCGAGCGACAGGAGCGAAGGCGAAATCGTGAGCGTCCCGCCGACGTTGGCCGCCTGGATGTCCGCCGAATACACGACTTTTTTCAGCAGGAATTTCAACTGGCCGGAAATGCCGTCCCAAGGCGCGCCGGCGGTTTGCGGCTGCGCGGGCGCCGCGTCGGACGATGCCTCGAGGCCCGCGGGCAGCGCCGCCGCGAGCTGCATCAAATCGTCGATGTGGATTTCATTGCTGGTAATGGAGGCATCAATGTTGTGGCGCGCGCCGCCGGACTTGAGCGTGGCACCGATCTGGATGTCGGACTTGCGGCCGTTCAGGTCAAACACGAGGGGCGCCTCGATTTCGCACGCGCCGTTGTCGTGAAGGTCGGCGCGAACATCCGCGGCGATTTCCGGGAGCGCCTTGTCCCCGGCGCGCAGGCCGGTGGCGGTGATTTTCGCTGCGATGGCAACGAGGCCGTTCTCGATGCCGCCGGAAAAATCGACGTCAACGGCGCCGGACGTCAGCGCGCAAACGCCGGCGGCGGCGGGTTGCGCGAGAATCGCGGGAATGCCGGCCTGCGCCCTGCCCGCGAGGGTGATTTTCGGGCCGCCTTTGTCCGGCAGCGGAAGCGGGCCGCCCGCGCGGGCCTCCGGCACGCCCACGAGCACCGAGCCGTTGCTGCGTATTGAAAGATCGGATACATGAAAATTCCACGCGCTGTCCGAGTAGCCCGCCGCGAACGCCGTGGAAACCTCCAGGTCTTTCGCGAGCTGCCCACCGCTCCCGGAAACGGAGAGGCGCGAGACCGCGAGCGGCGCCACGCTCCGCAGCGAATAACCGCTGCCTTGCGCGCGGCCCGTGAAGCTGCCGCGCAGGGGCTCGCCGGAAATTGTGAAGCCGGCGGCCTTGATGAAAGGCTCCGCCCAGGCGAGCGGCAGCCCGTGGATGTCCACGCGGATGAGGTCGGACTGGAGATTGGGCACCTTGACCGCGCCGGTCGCGGTGTTGATTTCGACGAGTTGAAGCGTTTTCAGGGACGCGACGGGCGAGGCCGATGCGATGTCCGCCGAAAGCACGCCGATGCGGAGCAGGTCGCCCTCGCTCATCACGTCGAAATCCGCGGCCAAGTTCAGGCGGCCCAAGGCGGAAAGCGACGGGGCGACGGCTTCGAGCTGGCTCACCTCGGCGGCAAGTTTTCCCGCGACGTGAAAGCCCTTGAAATTGTCATCCGCTGAAAACGTGCCCTGCCCCGTCGCCGTGAACGCAGGCAGTTTCAGGCCGAGCCCGCTCGTGAACGGCGCGAGGTCGGCATCGCGCAGATCGACAACCCACATGGCGTTCAATCCCTCCGGGCCGGCGGGGTTGGTCGCCTTCATGCGAAAAAGGTCTTTTTCCGAATCGGCCTCCTGCGATTTCAAGCTCGCCACATAGTCCTCGCCGCTCGCGTTTTTCGACGCCGCGGCATTGATGCGCAGCCGCGCGCCCTGCGGAAACTGGGCGCCGGACGCCTTTGCGTCGGTTTCAAAAACGAGCGATTGAATCTCGCGCGGCGTCCCCATGCGCACGACGAGGTTGCTCGCGACGCGAATGCTGGAAACCGGCGCGTCGTCGCCGGCAAACGCCGCATCGAGCGCAAGGTCGAAGCGCCCGTCACTTCCCGCGCGCAACCCGCCGCCGCGCACGCTGACGCCCGCGCGGGTGGGCGCGGCCCCGGGCGTTTCCGGCGGCAGCAAAACCGTGCCTTGGATATCCGCGCCGTCGATCGCGAGCTCCACCGGAAGGCGCAGCATTTCAAAAATCCCGCCGAACGGGCTGCCGCTGCCGGCGGACGGACCGGCGGAGGGACGCGGCTGCGCGGGCGTCGCGCCGCCGGATTGCGCGAGGTCGAGCGTCCAGCCTTTGGCGGCGAGTTTTTTGATTTCCACTTTTTCCCCGATCAGGCCGAGCAGCGGCATTTCCACCGACGCCTGCGGCAGATCGAGCGCCATGCCGCGCCCTTTTACGTGAACGCCGGTGATCTCGATCCCGTTCAATCCCGCGTCCACACGCCCGATTGTGATTTCGTAGCCCTGCTGCCTCGCGGCAACTTTTCGGGCGAGCCATGTTTGCACCGGAGACTGGAGCAGGACGATCACCGCAATCGCGAGCGTCAGGACAAAAACACCTGCCGAGATAAAAAATATGCGAGCCGCCTTTTTCTTCATATGCGAGGTTGCGAAAAAATAACTTCAGACGACCATGCCGACTCGCCGGCAGCCGGTCAATGATCTGCTTTCTTTTTGCGGAACCTGCCCGCGCCGCGCGTTTCCATCTCCAACCTTCGCACATGAATCCAGCCGCCGCGACTATGCGCCACCGCAGCCCGCTCCTCCGCATCGCAGCGCTGGCGGCGCTTGGCGCGGCCATGCAGCCCGCGCGGGCGGCGGAACCGCCCGGCGACGCCCCGCCGGCCATGTCGGTCGAGGAAATGAACATGCTCTACGATTTCGGGCGGCAGCTCTTCGATGATTACGCGCCCGACCGGATCAAGGAACAATACGATTTCATAAGCCGCGAGGACTGGAACGCGCTCATCATGCAATTCCAGAAAAAGCTCGAATCCGGCTCGCTCGAGGAAATCGCCTCGCTCGCGCCCAAGGCAAAACGCACGCTCGATGCCCTTCGCGCCCAGCCGGAAATGGCCGAATACACCGACTGGTTTGCGGAACGCCTCGAACTCATCCAAAGCGCAAGGGACGCCGTCGCGCCGCCCCCCGTGCTCACGCCCGCGCCGCTCCCGCCGAATCCGTTTGCGCTGCCGCCGCTCGCGCCGCGCTCACAGCCGTTTTTCCAGACGCCGCCGACACACGACGCGATCCCCTACTACGCCCTCTGTTTCAAGCGTGTGAGCAACCGCCGCAAACCGCAAAGCGCCGACACGCTCGCGCCGGTGCTCAAAATCATCTTCGCCGCCGAAAGCGTGCCGGTCGAGCTCGTGTGGGTCGCCGAGGTCGAGTCATCGTTCAACCCGTTCGCCAAGAGTCCCGCCGGGGCGCGCGGCCTCTTCCAACTCATGCCCGCCACCGCGCGCGCCCTCGGCCTGAAAACATTTCCGATCGACGAACGCATCCACGCCGCGAAAAACACACGCGCCGCGGCGCGCCTGCTCGGCATGTTGCACAAACGCTTCGGCTCCTGGCCGCTCGCGCTCGCCGCCTACAACGCCGGCGAAGGCCGCGTGGTTGCCGCGCTCAGAAAAACACCGGGGGCCAAAACCTACGCCGACATCGCCGCAAAACTCCCCGCCGAGACGCGCCTCTACGTGCCGCAGGTGCTCGCCACGCTCGTCATCCGCGAAAACGTGCCGCTGGAAAAATTCGTGCGGGCGACCGCGCCGATTCCGAAAGTTTCGCTCCCGCCAGTGAGAAAAGAAGGGTGAAGAGTGAAAGTGAAGGGTGAAAAATAAATTTCCGAGCCACGCGTTTTTTTGGAAAAATCACGCCGCGCGCACGACCGCGTAGCTTTTCTTGCCCTTGCGCAGCAGCACGTATTTGCCGAACAGCAAATCCGCCGCCGACACCGCTCGGGCGATTTCGGCGGCGCGCACATTGTTTACGTAGATGCCGCCGCCCTCGATATCCTTGCGCGCCTGTCCTTTCGACGCGGCAAGCCCGGCGTGCACGAGCAAATCCGTCAGCGCCAAGCCCGCGCCTTCGAGCTTCGTACGCTCGATATCCTTCGTTGGCACTTCGCCGACGACATCGTTGAACACGCCCTCGCTGATGCCCTCGAGTCCGCCGCCAAACATGATCTGGCTCGCGCGGATCGCATCCTCGCACGCGGCCTTGCCGTGCACGAGCGCCGTCACCTCGCGGGCCAGCGCGCGGTGCGCTTCGCGCGCGCCGGGGTTGGCGGCATGCGCGGCTTCGAGCGGCTCGATTTCCCCGCGCGTGAGGAAGGTGAATTTTTTCAGGTATTCGACGACCTTCGCGTCCTCGGTGTTGACGAAAAACTGGTAGAATTTGTAGGGGCTTGTCTTCTCGGGATCGAGCCACACAGCGCCCGACGCCGTCTTGCCGAACTTGGTGCCGTCAGCCTTGGTGATGAGCGGGAACGTCCAGCCCCACGCGACGACGCCGAGTTTTTTGCGGATCAAGTCCGTGCCCGCGGTGATGTTGCCCCACTGGTCGGAGCCGCCGATCTGGAGCTCGCAGTCGTTCGTCTTGCGCAGGTGATAAAAATCATGCGCCTGCAAAAGCATGTAGCTGAACTCGGTGTAGCTGATGCCGCTTTCGCCTTCCATGCGGGAGCGCACGCTATCCTTCGCGATCATCATGTTGATGGAAAAATGTTTTCCGACGTCGCGCAGGAAATCGAGGAAGGTCACGCCGACCGTCCAGTCGGCATTGTTGATGAGGCGCGCGGGATTCACCGGATGCTCGAAATCGAGCAGCTTGGACAACTGGCGCGAGATGCTGGAAACATTGTGCGCGAGTTGCTCCGGCGTGAGCAGATTGCGCTCCGAGGAACGCCCCGACGGATCGCCGATCATGCCCGTCGCCCCGCCCGCGAGGGCGAGCGGGCGATGCCCCGCGAGCTGGAAGCGGCGCAGCGTGATCTGCCCCATCAAGTGACCGACGTGGAGCGAGTCGCCCGTGGGATCGAAGCCGCAATACAGCGTGACCGGCCCCTTTGAGAGACGCTCGGCGAGCGTGCTTTCGTCGGTGCAGTCGGCCAGCAGGCCGCGCCATTTCAGGTCTTCGATCAGGTTGTCCATGGTGAAACCGCAAAGGAAAACGGCCCGATTGCGCAAGCGCAAGCAGATCGGGGTGGCACGGGCTCCTTGTCCATGCTCATCGCATGACACGGGCTGGTGAGCCCCGTGCCACTCACCCGAGTGTCTTCACAAACGCCGGGAAATCGTCGAACACCGGCACGTCGCGATAGGCCGGAATCGCGGCCCATTCGGCGCGGGTGAGTTTTCCCGTGCAGAGCGCGGCGACACAGATCTTTGCGTTGAGGCCGGCATCGACATCGGCCTCGCGATCGCCGACCATCCAGCATTGAGCAGGGTCGAGATTGTCGCGCGCAATCATCTCGAGAATGTAGCGCGGCGAGGGTTTTCTATAAAGCGAGGGCTGTTCGGGCGTCTCGGGCGCTATGCAGATGCCGTCAAAAAGCGGCGCGGGCGTCCATCCGATGAGCTGTTCCATGCGTTCGTTGCAACGAACAGCGTCGTCCATCGTGTAATAACCGCGCCCGATGCCGGACTGGTTTGTGAGCAGGTAAAGCCGGTAGCCGAGTTTTTTTGCGCGCGCGACGGCATCGGCGACGCCGGGAAAAAGCTCAACGCCCGCGGGATCGTGGAGGTAGTGCTTGTCGGCAATCAGGGTGCCATCGCGGTCGAGAAACAGGGCTTTCATCACTGATCACTGCGTCGCAAACCGGCTTACGGGGAGTTGAACCGCACGGCCACGATGCGTCCCTCGGACGGCTTGTGCATCACGGAGAAATAGCGCGGGCCGCCCTTGTCGGGCAGTTTGAAGCGGTCGTTCGAAAGCAGCGTCTCGGCCTCGGGAAGGCTCTTGTGCATCGCCTCGCCGAAAATGTAACGGCTCTCGGCGGGACCGGTGCCGGTGTAGCGGATATTGTATTCCGAAAGTGGATACGGCGGGACGCCGTTCGCCAGGCCCGTGATGATCGCGCTGGGCGTGGTGAAAAGATGCGCCAGTTTCTTCTCGAGAAGGCCGATGTCCTCCTCGGAGGGCGTCCAGGAGGTTTCCGGCCCGTGGGCGCCCGCGGGAATGATGATGTGGCGCGCGCTTCTGGCTGACCCGGAGGCGCAACCCGCCGCAAAGGCGATGACGAGCGTGGCGAGAAGTGAACAAAGAGCGGTTCTCATTCGGTGTGTGGTGCGTGGGAAGTGAGGCGCGCACGGCCCAAAAGCGCCAGCGAAATAAATAGGCGGAGGCGGGACGGGACGCTTCCGGCGGGAACGTGGCACGCAGCCCGTGAGCCCGCGCCACCGCACTGGCATTTACTTGCGAATGTAGGCGAGCAGCTCGGCGGGCGTCGTGGTGGCGGTGCCGATTTTTCCAACGACGACGCCGGCGGCGGCGTTGGCGAATTGCGCGGCGTTTTCGAGCGACGATCCCGCGGCGAGCGCGAGGGTGAGCGCGGCGAGCGAGGTGTCGCCGGCGCCGGAGACATCGAAAACTTCACGCGCGGCGGTGGGGATCGTCTTGCCCGCCTTGCCTTTGCTGGAGAGGAGCATGCCGTCCTCGCTCATGGTGATGACGAGGTTGCGGGTGTGGTAAAGTTTGTGGAGCCGCGCGCAGACTTCGGCTGCCGGGAATGGCTGGCCGGGCTCAGGCTCGATGCCGGCAAGCTGGAGCGCCTCCTTGCGGTTGGGGGTGATGAGGTCGAGGTCGCGGAAGGCGAGTTTGCGCTTGGGCTTCGGGTCGAGCGCGACGAGCCTGCCTTGGCGGCGCGCGAGCCTGGCGACGGTGGCGATGAGTTTGTCGGAGAGAATGCCCTTGGCGTAGTCGGAAAGAATCACGGCGTCGTGCGCGAGGATGGCGTCGCGGAAGAGCGGCATTATTTTCCCGTCGGGAATCGCGTAGGCGGAGGGCGGATTCTCGCGGTCGAGGCGGCAAAGCTGCTGGTGCTGCACGAGGACGCGCGTCTTGAGGATCGTGGCTCCGCTGCCGGGGGTGCGGATGGCGGCGATGTCGCGACCGGCGAGGATTTCGATGAGTTTCCTGCCCGCTTCGTCGTCCGCAAAAAAGCCCGCGACGGTGCAGCGCGCGCCGAGCGATGCGATGTTGAGGGCGACGTTGGCCGCGCCGCCCGCGGTGTGCGTGTCGCGCGCGATGTCCACGACGGGCACGGGCGCCTCCGGCGAGATGCGCGTGGCGTCGCCCCAGATGTAGTGGTCGAGCATGACGTCGCCGATGACGAGTATGCGCAGGCGCGAGATTTTTTCGAGGAGCGTGGTGGCGGTGCTGGTCGCGATCATGTGTGGAGCTTGCGCGCCGTTGCGCGGAAGCGAAATCGAAGATTTACTTGATTTCCCAATTATAGTGGAAGCTCGAAAGCATTTTCGGTTTTGCGTCAGTGACTTGCACGACGTCCTCGATGCGGCAGGCGCCTTGGCCGGGATAGTAGAGGCCGGGCTCGACGGTGACGACCGAGCCGGCCTTGAGAATGTAATCGGTGGCGTTCACGCGCGGCGCTTCGTGCACGGCGAGGCCGAGGCCGTGGCCGGTGCCGTGGAAGAAGCCGACAGAGCCTTTTTCGGTGCGCTCGGTCTTGAAACCGTGCCTGGCGAAGGTGTCGTTAACGGCATTGTGTACGACTTTTCCGCTGGTGCCGGCCTTGGTGAGTTTGAGCGCGGCGAGTTGCGCCTCCCGCACGGTGGCGACGAGTTTTTTCTGGAAGTCGCTTGCGCGGCCCTTGAGGAAGGTGCGCGTCATGTCGCCGTGGTAGCCGGTGGCCTGCACGCGCGGGAAAACATCGACAATGATGAGCTGGTTGGCGCGGAGCTGCCCCGTGCCGCGGTGGTGCGGATCACAAGCCTGGTCCCCGCCGGCGGCGATGGTGTCGATCGAGAGCGAGCCGGCTTCGAGGCACGCGATCTCGATGGCGGTCTTGAGACGCTCGGACGTGAGCGGCTTGCGCTGCCACATGAGCTTGCCGGAGGAGATTTTGCTTTCCTTCAAGACTTTCTCGGCGGCGGCGATGCCGATGGCGGCGCAGCGGTTGCCTTCCTTGATTTTGGCAGCCTCGGATGGCGATTTGATTTCGCGCTCCGGAAAAATGGGTCCCGCGGTGGGTTCGAGCTTGATGCCGTGGAGAATCGAAAGGCGCGCGTAGAGGCCGGCGGGAAAATCCTCGGGGATGAGGAAGGATTTCTGCCCGAACTCGGCGGCGATCACGGCGATGGTCTCCGCGGGCGAGAGGCGGCCGAACTTGCCGAAGCGCTCCATCGCCTTTTGCGCGTAAGTTTCGAGGGGGAGCACGACATCGAAGGCGGAGTCGCGTTTCACACGCGCGAATTCGAGGGCGTTGACGATGGCGTATTTTTTGCCCGCGATGGCGAAGGAGATAAACGGATCGGGCACGCTGATGCGTCCAAAGTAAAGCTGGTCTGAATTATGCGCGGAATCCGCGTAGAGGAGTATTGAGGTGGGTGTGGCCATGTGGGTGTATTATTGGGAATTGAATTTAAAGTGGTACGCATTACCCACGAATATCGTGAAAAACGCAAATACGCTTTCTTCAATTGCAAAGATTATTATTGCGGCATCCGCGCTGCTCCTGGCAGCGGGCTGCGGCAACAGCGGGCCACAAGAGGCGCCGGGGGCGGTGAAACCGGCATCGGATTACTTTACAATCAAGGTCGGCGGGCAGGCCGTGCGGATGCAACTGGCCGTCGAGCAGCCCGGCAACATGCGCGAACTCAACCGCGGCCTGATGGGGCGTCGCGATCTGGCGGAAGACCAGGGCATGATCTTTGTGTACCGGCAGGCAAACCGCATGAGTTTTTACATGCGCAACACGCCTACTCCTTTGGACATAGGATTTTTTACAAAAGATGGCATACTGCGCGAGATGCGGCAGATGTTTCCATTTGACGAGACGTCGGTATCGTCGGCGCGGAAAGACATCCAATACGCGCTCGAAATGAACCAGGGCTGGTTCGCGCGACACGACGTGAAACCGGGGGCAAAGATTGATCTGGCGGCACTCGCCGATGCGTTGAAGGCGCGCGGTTTCAAGCCGGAGGACTACGGCCTCCACGACGCGAAAAACGCGAATGGCAGATAAAGCTGTGCTTTGCAAACCACCTCGCGACGCGGAGCCATTCGCCCCTCCCTATGAAAGACGGAAGACTCCTTCGTGCGGTCGCCATCCCGGCACAGGCCGCCCCGAGTGAGGCATCAAGTCACCGGACCGGGATGAAGCGGAAGAGCAAGCAGACAGCGTGACAAGCCGCGCGCAGGCGAGTTCTGCGAGCCGAGCACGGGCTGGCGCGCCGTGTTGTCCCGCAGGGTGTTTGAGCGACGTTGTCGCGTGCGACTGCGCGGGTTTGGCGGGAGTCGTTCGCGTTGCCAGCGGCATCATTGCAAAGAGAAAGGCCTGACCCGAGTGGCACTTAGATAAGGGCGGGGGTCGTTGAACGCGGAACAAGCATGTTTTTCTAATAATCCACATAACTTATTGATTATTATGTTGTAATGAAAACAATGCTGTCTTCTCATAACAACATGGCAATCAAGCAGTTATATTTGAACGGCTTTTCGCACCACTTGTCTGGCAGCGCTCCGCGGCGCACTGCCTCGGCACTCAAGAACGCGGCCCGCGACTTGGGCGGGCTGGACAGGCTGGCGGGGCGCTTCTTCCCAAAAAAACTGCTCGCCGGCGACCCCAAAAACCGCAACCGGGACTTTCCACTGTCGGTGACTTTCTGGGCGTTTCTTGCACAGGTGCTCACACGCAACGCCTCGTGCCGCGCCGCGGTGTCCGGTGTGCAGGCTTGGTGCGCGGCGCTTGGCAAAAACGTCCCAGGCGAGGGCACCAGCGCTTATTGCCAGGCCAGGGCAAGGCTGGCCATTGCGCGGCTGCGGACGCTTTTCGAGGCAATCGGCCTGTGGATCGAGCGCAGGCGCGGCAGCGAAGAGACGCTGCTGCACGGACGTGTCGTGCGGCTCATTGACGGCACGGGCGTGAGCATGCCCGACACGCCGGCAAACCGTAGAGACGGACGACCCTAGGTAACATGAGCAGCAGAGTCGTAATCCGCGTTTAAGCGGAGCAGGCTCGGACTGTCATGTATTACACAGGAATCGACTATCACAAACGTTACTCTGTGGCGTGCACGCTCGACGCGCAAGGCCGCAAGATACGCGAGGC
>JARKRC010000035.1 GCA_029974595.1 Ereboglobus sp.
AGCTCAAGGCTCTGGGCACAAATCAGGCTAACGGGACGGGAGGAGAGGGCGGGCCTGCAGGCCCGCCCTCTCCTGACAACTGGCCATGCCCCGTTTCGTTATATGACTCCTCGGGGCTTGGCCAGTTGTCCTACAAGGCACGAAGATCACAAAGGTCGGAAAAGGCATGAGCGACCCCATCACGCTGTTTCGATTTGGGTCGATTTATATCGATTTACGTCGATTCGGATCGGGTGGCATGGGCATCTTGCCCATGACAAGCGCGCCAAAGGCGTGCGCCGCCATCCATCACGGCTGTCTTTTATTCGCGTTTTTTCGCGTTCATGCGCGGTTAAACTCTCTTTGGAAACCACGACGTTCCTATCCTGATGGTTTCTGAAAGAATCCAGTGACTGGCTGTTGCGCCAGTGGAAAGCGATCCGTTGCCTTTTCGACCGCGGGCAATGAATGCCGCAGCACCAAAACGTCACATGAACCCTCTTTCAAAAACCCTCGAAGTTGCCGACGCCAAACACCGCGTGCTCGCGCGCGGCTGGAACACATGGGACACCCGCAGCATGTTGCATCACGTGCTGCTGCCGGAAGGCTTTTGCATCCGCCTCGGATTCGCCGCCCCGGACAAACTGGTGTGGCTGAGCGACGCGTTTCCGGGCCGTCGCGAAATGGGCCGCACGCCCGGAACCAAGCTCACGAGCACGGACAAGCAACTGCCGCTCGGCAACGCCATCGAGGTGCGCCCCGGAGCGCGCGCGTATGACGGCGCTTACACGGAGCTGGTGCTGAACTTGCGCGGCGCGCGTTACCGCGTGGAAACCGCCGCGGAGGGCGAAAACTGGGTCGCGCTTGTCACGCCGCTGCAAGACGAGCCGTGGACCCGCGTGCTGACCGTCCACGCCGGATTTCTCTGGAACCGCCCCGGCGTCGCGCAACGCGAAGACGATCACCGCCTGACCGCGCGCGCCGGCGAACGAGCGTTTGCCGTGCACGTGGAAGGAGACGCGATCACCGATCCCAATCTGCCCGTACCCTCGCCTTATGTTGCCGTGAAGCTGAATCGTCCGATCGGCGTCAGCGCCGGCATCCCGCAGACGCTGGCGCAAGTCGAGGCCCGGATCGCCTCCGTGCGCGCGAAGGTGGAGGCGTGGCATCAAACCTACGGCCCGCTGGCCGACGCCCATGCGGCGATGCAGGGTTCGCTCGCGTGGAACACAATCTACGAGCCGAAGTATGATCGCGTGCTTTGCCCGGTCGCGCGCGATTGGAACTGCCTGCGCGGCGGCTACGCAGTGTTTTGCTGGGACAGCTTTTTCACCGGCTGGATGCTGTCCCTCGACCACTCCGACCTGGCGTGGGCGGTCGTGCTGGAAACATTCCGCGAGATGATCGACGGGGAGTTCGTTTCAAACGTCGTGCAGGGCACCGGACGCGCCGCGCGCGACCGTTCGCAGCCGCCCGTCGCGGCGCTCTGCGTGCTGGGCATGCACCTCGCGGCGCCGGATCCCGCCGCGCTGGAGGCCGCATGGCCCGCCCTGCTGTCCTGGAATCGCTGGTGGAACCGCGCGCGAAAAAACCAGAAAGGCTCGCTTTCGCTGGGCTCCAATCCCTTTGAGCCGCGCGTGGGCGATCCGGCGGAGTTTGTGCAACCCAACACCGCCGCCGGAGCCGCGCTCGAAGCGCTCGACAACTCGCCGATGTATGAACACGCGCCCTTCGATCCGCAGACGCATTTGATGCAGATCGAGGACGTGGGCCTCAATGCGCTCTACGTGGCCGATTGCACCGCGCTCGCAGAAATCGCAACCCTGCTCGGCCACACCGCCGAAGCCGCCGAACTCAAAACCCGCGCCGCCCATTATGGCGGCAAGCTGCAAGACCTCTGGCAGAGCGAGCAGGGCCTCTTTCTCAACCGCCGACTCGATACCGGCGAGTGGAGCGAGCGGCATTCGCCGACATCATTTTACCCGCTGCTGGCCGGCGTCGCGTCGAAGGAACAGGCGGAGCGGCTGGTGCGCGAGCACCTGCTCAATCCCGAGGAGTATTTTGGCGAATGGATGATCCCCGCCGCGCCGCGCAACGACCCCGCCTTCGCGAAACAACTCTACATGTGCGGACGCATCTGGCCGCCGATAAACTTCCTGACCTACCTCGGATTAAACCGCTATGGAGAAACCGCCGCGCAGCGTCTGGTCGTGGAGAAATCCCTCGCGATGCTGCTCAAAAACTGGCGCGAACACGGCCTGGTGCCGGAAAACTTTTCCGCCATCGACGGCTCGGGTGGAATCGGCGAACACACGCACCCCATGCTCACCTGGGGCGGCCTCCCGGCATTGATGGCCCTGATCGATTCAGGAAAAGCCAAAATGCCACTGGGCCGGGTTTGAAAAACACGCCGCAATAGACCGTCCGCCCCCTCCGAAAACCATCGCTGTCTTCATCCTGTTAATCCTGTTCATCCTGTCTCAAAAAACAGATTCTCCGATTATAAATAATGCATCGCATATGATGCATTATTGGCAGAAACGATCAGGAACCGCCCCAAACTGCATCATTAGCGATACATTTTATCAGGCATCAGAAAGCGCCCCATTACGGCTTCGCAGCAGCAGCGCATCCCAATCGGTCCCAGTTCGAAGCATATTCGGAAAGCATATAACTCTTTGACTCAAGCCAGTAGGAAACACGTCCGTCCCTCTCGTTACGATTAGCCGCTGCCTTTACTTCTTCGGGCAATAAAATGAAAACGCCCGGCTCTCCATCAAGATTGTTCACGATCACCCAGAAATCTCCCATAATCTTATCGAGTGTCGTTCCCAATGGAACTGCCCCACGTTTGCTGAGAGCCTTCACCTGAATCCCGATAAGTCGGGTTGCAGTTTGATCATATGCGATGATGTCAACACCTCTGGCATTTCGCGCGGTAGGCATCACGTTCCATTCACGCCTGGAAAGCTCGTAACATGTAAAATATAGACCTACATTACCGACAATCTGAGGATTCATAGCCATATTATGTATATTTATTAGTAACGTTATCAGGCCAAACGGGCCTTGAGTTGAAGGGAAGAGAGCATGGCTCGAATACTTAATTTATTATGCTCATAGTCAATACCCCGATACTCCGATCTTCACCGCGCCTGATGCACCTGCGGGGTCCATGTTTGGTAAACGGGCTCCTCGTGCAAAAAGGCGTCCGGTTCGGGCGCGGGGGCGAAGAGCGAAACATCCGCGAGCGCGGGAAGCATCACGGCGAGATCGTAGGGCACGATGCGGACGCCTTGCGGGAGGGGCGTCCAGTTTCGGAAATGCTCCGGCATCGCAAGCGCACCGGCGAGTTTTGCCGAGGGGATGCGGCGGAGCGGCGAAAGGGTTCCCGCCGCGTCGATGCCGATGTGGTGCCAGGTGTCGCGGCGGGCGTCGGCGATCAACGAAAGGGAGCGCGCGTTTTCCGTCCGCGCGAGGTGATGCGCGGCGAGCGCGAGGCTGCAATACGAATGCACCGGACGCTCGCGCAGCACGCGCCATGCGCGCAGCGCCACCGCCGCCGTGCGGATGCCGAGCACCGAACCGGGGCCGTCGCAAAATACAAAAGCGCCGATGCCGTCGAGCGTGAGCGACGCGCGGGCGAGGAGTTTTTCGACGCACGAAAAAATCGCCGTGCCCGCCTCGGCGGTTTGCGTTTCCCAAAGGGCGAATGCGGGGCCGTCAGCATCCGGGCGGAGAAGGCCGGCCTGCACGCGCGCCGAGGCGGAGTCGATGAGCAGAACAGGGCCCGATTGTGCGATGTGCGCGAGCGTGGCGTTCATAGGACGCGGCTCCACAGAACCTTCAGGTAACGGCTGTCGAGGCAGTTTGAATACACCGGATGATCGGGGCCGGGGCCGGCGCGGTCGAAAAATTGCAGGCGGCGGCTCAGCCGGTGCGCGGCCTTGATGACGTGCTGCTCGAAATCCTCAAGGCTCAACAGCCCCGAGCACGAGCAGGTGACAAACACGCCGCCGGGTTTCACGAGGCTGATCGCGAGCTGGTTGAGGTCCTCGTATTTCTGGCGGCCTTCCCAGTTGCCGCTTTCGTCGCGCGTGAAGATGAACTTCGGCGGATCGAGCACGACGACGTCCCATTTCTCCCCGTTGGTCTGCATCTGGCGCGCGTAGGCGAAGGCGTCGGCGTGGACAAATTTGATGCGCGCCTGATTGAGGTTGGCGTTGCGCTTCGCCTGCGCGATGGCGGTCTCGTCGAGATCGACGGCGGTCACCTCGTCGGCGCCGCCGGTGATTTTTGCGGAGAGCGAAAAGCCTCCCGTGTAGCTGCACAGGTCGAGCACGCGCGCGCCCTTCGTGAAACGCGCGAGGGCGCGGCGGTTTTCGCGCTGGTCGCAGAAGAAGCCGGTCTTGTGCCCCTCGGCGAAATCGACCTCGTAGCGGATTCCGTTTTCGCGGATTTTCACGAGGCGCGGGGCGGCGGCGTTGGTTTCGTTGAAGACGGAGGGTTTTATGCCTTCGAGCGAGCCGATGTCGTGGTCAACGTGGACGCGCGCGAAACGCGTCCCGGCGAGCTCGTGCAGGAGCGGCAGCCAGCGCGGAAGGCGCTGCGCGATGCCGAACGAATACACATCGCAGAAAAGCGTGTCGGCGTAGCGGTCGATGGTGAGCCCGCTCAGGCCGTCGCCGTCGGAGTTGATGAGTCGGTAGGCGTCCGTCGTTTCATCGAGCCGGAACAAATCGCGCCGCAACGCCACCGCGCGGCGGATCGCCTGCTCGAAATACGCCTCGCCTCCCGCCGCTCCCGCCCCGTCCGCGCCTTCCGGCTCCGGTCCGTGCGAGACGACGCGCAGGACGATTTTTGCGCGCGGATTATACAGGCCCGTGCCGAGCCGCTGGCCCGCCTTGTCGTAAACCGTGACGAGGTCGCCCGGCTTCGCGTCCGGCGACACCTCGCCGAGCAAGCGCGGAAAAATCGCCGGCTGGAACGTGAAGTATTTGAGCTGCGCCCAAGGCCGCCGGCGCTCCTCGCGCGGGGGAGGCGGTTGCTGGGCGGCGGCTGGCTTTGCGGGAAACGGCGTTTGCGGATCGGACGGCATTGTGAAATGCTGGAAACATTGATCCAAGCGGCGGGCGGTTGCCGAGATTTTTCCCTTATTCATTGCAACACAAACGCGTGCCCGCACTCTGTTTCGCGATCATGGATCTTTCGTTCACCACCGGCCAAATCGCTGACATCGTAAAACCGACCGCCACGCGCGGCTCCACGACCCTGCCCGTCCGCAACATCGCCTCGCTCGGCGAGGCGCAACCCGGCGACCTCAGTTTCCTCGGCAACCCTAAATACAAACCCGAGGTCGCCGCCACCGCCGCAAGCGTCGTGCTCGTGCCGCCCGACTACGACGGCCAGCCCAAGCCCGACCAGCTCTTCCTTCTCGTCCCAAACCCCTCCGCCGCCATCGCGCAACTCTGCGCGCGCGTCGAGCAACTCCTCTGGCCCAAGCCCGCGCCGGGCATCCATCCCTCCGCCATTATTGAAAACGGCGCGCGCATCGCCGCCAGCGCCGCCATCGGCGCGCTTTGCGTGATCGAAAGCGGCGCGGTCATCGGCGAGCGTACGCACATCGAGGCGCAGTGTTTCGTGGGCCGCAACGCCCGCATCGGCGACGACTGCTGGATAAAAACCGGCGCGCGCATCGCCGCCGAGTGCGAACTGCGCAACCGCGTGCGCCTGCAATCCAACGTCGTCATCGGCTCCGACGGCTTCGGCTACGAATTCGTCTCCGGCCGCCACGAAAAAGTCCCCCAGGTCGGCAACGTCCTCATCCACGACGATGTCGAGATCGGCGCCGGCACGACCATCGACCGAGCGCGCTTCAGCCGCACCGAAATCGGCGAGGGCAGCAAAATCGACAACCTCGTCCAGATCGCCCACAACGTAATCATCGGCAAACACTGCCTCGTGTGCGCCCAGACCGGCATCTCCGGCAGCACCGTGCTCGAAGACTACGTCGTGCTCGCGGGCCAGGTCGGCCTCGCCGGGCATCTCCACATCGGCAAGGGCGCCAAAATCACCGCGCAAGCCGGCCTGCAAGCCAATGTCGAGCCCGGCGCCACCATCAAAGGCACGCCCGGCACCCCCTACATGCTCGAACAGCGCATCAACGTCCTGCGCCTCCGGCTGCCGGAGCTTTTCCAGCGCGTGGGCGACTTGGAAAAACAATTTAAAAAATCTGCTTCCGCGTAAGCCTGCCGCGCGTATAAATTCGCCTTTCCCATGAGCATGAAAACAGGGCTGAAAATCTTTTCGGGCAATGCCAACAAACCTCTCGCAGAGGCCATTTGCCAGAGCATCGGCGTGCCGCTTGGCACCGCGACGGTGACCACGTTTCCCGACGGCGAAAGCTTCGTCAAAATCGACGACAATGTGCGCGGCCAGGATGTGTTTCTCATCCAGCCCACCTGCCCTCCCACGAACCATCACCTGATGGAGCTGCTCATCATGATCGACGCGGCGCGCCGCGCCTCCGCCGCGCGCATCACCGCCGTCATCCCCTTCTACGGCTACGCCCGCCAGGACCGCAAGGACCAGCCCCGCGTGCCCATCACCGCCAAACTCGTTGCCAACCTCCTCTCCGCCGCCGGCGCGCACCGCATCCTCACGATGGATCTGCACAGCCAGCAAATCCAGGGTTTCTTCGACCTCCCCGTGGATCATCTCTACGCCTCCCCCGTCTTCTTCGACTACCTCGACAAACTCGACAAAACCAAGCTCGTCGTCTGCTCGCCCGACGTCGGCGGCCTCAAAATGGCCTCTGCCTACGCCGACATCCTCGGCTGCGGACTCGCTTTCGTCGCCAAGAAACGCCACTCCGCCACGCGCGTCGAGGCGACTAATGTCGTCGGCGAAGTGAAGGACTGCGACGTGCTCCTCGTCGATGACATCACCGAAACCGCCGGCACGCTCACCGCCGCCGCGCGCATGCTCCGCGACAACGGCGCCCGCACGGTGCGCGCCGCCGTCAGCCATTGTGTTCTCAACGAAATCGCCTACGAACGCCTGCGCAACGGCCCCATCGACGAACTGATCACGACAAACTCGACGCCCGTCAGCAAACGCGACCTGAACATCACCGTGCTCAGCATCGCCGGACTCCTCGGCAACGCCATCATGCGCATCAGCAACAACGAAAGCGTTTCGAGCCTCTTCCAAATCAAGGGATTCTAGCCGGCCGCAACAGCCCCGCCGCCAAACTCCCCCTCGAAAATTCCAACCGCGATTTTCAGCGCCGAAAAAAGGCCCGCGCCATCATGAGCGCGGGCCTTTTTTATTGCGTGATCCGCGACGTGCCCGCACCGTCCCCACACGCCGGCATGTCACACACCCAGACCGGCATTCATTGATAAAAACCATTCCAACCCTGCCGTCCCAAAAAATGAAAACCTGTTCGATCATGCTGAAAGCCGCCGCCTGCGCCGTCCTCCTCTCAACACAGGCAAACCTCGTCCTGGCGCAGCCGCAAACAACGCAAACCGGCCCCATGCTCACGCCTTGGGCAGCCGACGCGCGCGCCGGACGCGGCTGGCAGGAATACCCCCGCCCGCAGCTCGTGCGCGAACGCTGGCAAAACCTCAACGGTCCGTGGGATTACGCCATCACGCCCACCACCGCCTCCTCCCCCGCAAACTACGAGGGCAAAATCCTCGTCCCCTACCCGCTCGAATCCACGCTCTCCGGCGTCGCCCGCGGACTCAAACCCGACGAACGCCTCTGGTATCGCCGCGACTTCAGCATTCCCGCTGGTTGGAAAGACCAGCGCGTGCTCCTGCACTTCGGCGCGGTTGACTGGGAATCCCGCGTCTATGTGAACGGCGCGCTCGTCGGCACGCACCGCGGCGGTTTCGACCCCTTTTCGTTTGACATCACACCCTACCTCAAAACCGGCGCGCAGGAACTCGTCGTCGCCGTGACCGACCCCACAAGCGAGGACGACCAGCCGCGCGGCAAACAACGCCTCGAACAAAGCGGCATCTGGTACACGCCCGCCTCGGGCATCTGGCAGACCGTGTGGCTCGAACCCGTGCCCGCCCAAATGAGCATCGCCTCCGTCAAATGCACGCCCGATCTCGACGCCAGCCAGCTCAACGTGATTGTCCACGGCAGCACCATCGCGACCGGCGACACGCATTACGCCGTGCGCACCCGTGTGCTCAACGACGGCAAAGTCGTCGCCGAAAATATTTCCCGCCTCCGCCGCCATGCCGCAATCGCCATCCCCGGCGCCATCGCGTGGACTCCCGACAACCCGCACCTCTACGATCTCAAGGTCGAGCTCTTCAGCATCAAGGATCCCGTTCCGCCGCGAGCCAAAGGCCAGCCCGCGCTCGGCCTCTTCGGCAAAAACGAAGCCGCCCACTATGCAAAACTGCCCGCAGACGCCGTGCTCGTGGACACCGTCGCCAGTTATGCCGGCATGAGAAAAATCTCCCTCGGCGACGGTCCGCACGGCCCCGTGCTCATGCTCAACAACAAACCGCTCTTCCAATACGGCCCCCTCGACCAGGGCTACTGGCCCGACGGCCTCCTCACGCCCCCGACCGAGGCCGCGATGCGCTACGACCTCGATTTCCTGAAAAAAGCCGGTTTCAACATGCTCCGCAAACACATCAAGGTCGAACCCGCGCTCTACTACGCGCACTGCGACCGCATCGGCCTGCTCGTCTGGCAGGACATGCCCAGCGGCTTCAGGGAATCCGCGAAACCAAAACCCACCGCCGACCGCAACCGCGTCTATGACCGCGACGAGGCCGACGTACCCATGCCCTCCGCCACCGCCGCGCAATTCGAGACCGAGCTGCGCGCCATGATCGACGCCCTTTATCCGCATCCCTCGATTGTGATCTGGGTGCCCTTCAACGAAGGCTGGGGCCAGTTTGACACCGCCCGCATCAGCGCATGGGTGAAAGCCTACGATCCGTCGCGCCTCACGAACGCCGTCAGCGGCTGGAGCGACCGCGACTGCGGCGACCTCTACGACCTGCACAATTACAGGGAAAAAATGGACCTTCCCAACCGCAAGGACAACCGCCGCGCCTACGTGCTCGGCGAGTTCGGCGGCCTCGGCCTCCCGCTCGAAGGCCATCTCTGGTGGACGAACAAACGCAACTGGGGCTACCAGACCTACAAGACCGCCGGGGAGCTCAAGCGCGAATACATCCTGCGCCTCGAACAAGTGCGCGACTTCGCGAAGGAACGCGGCCTCTCAGCCGCCGTTTACACGCAGACGACCGATGTCGAGGGCGAGGTGAACGGCTTGCTCACCTACGATCGCAAAGTCGAAAAACTGACGGCTGCCGAGCTTCTCGAAATTCACAAGTCGATGAAGCTGTATTGAAAAACCACGCGTGCGACAAGGAGGGGCGGCGTCCCGCCGCCCGACGCGCACAAAGTGCGCGCCCTTCCGTGTAGAAGCAGCGGCGGTCTCCGTCGCGTGTTTTTTTGCGAGGCTCCGCCTCGTCGGGCGGCGGGACGCCGCCCCTCCTTGTCGCACGCGTGAATTCGTATGCGCCCTTACAAACTATCGCCGAAATCGTGGCGGAATTTCGCGGCGAGCTTTTGCGGCCAGTCGCCGTTCGGCGCGAGGCGTCCGTTGAAGAAGCGCAGGACCGTCGGCTCCTCCACGAAATGGATGCCGCCGATCAGCTCGCGGTTCTTGTAAAGCCATGCGAGGCGATCCTCGACATACTTCACCTGCGAGAGCGTGAACACGCGGCGCGGCATCGCGAGCCGGAGAAGCTCGGCGTCGGCAAGGATGTCGTGACCGTGGACGTCGCGCACGCTGGAAACGGTGCCGCGCTCCATGCCGCGCACGCCGGAGGCGATGTAGAAGGCCGCGGCAAGAGCGCCGGCCGGATAGTCCTTTTGCGCGACGTGCGGGAGAAAACCCATCGCGTCAACGTGACAGCCGAGGCCGCCCGCGGGCGTCACGACGGGGATGCCGAGTTTTTCAAGACGGCCCACGAGATACTCGATGAATTGCGGGCTTTGCGAGATGACGGTCTCGTCGGTCGTCTCGCGCAGGCCCACGGCCATCGATTCGATTTCGCGCACGGAAATGCCGCCGTAGGTAAGGAAACCCTCGTAGAGAACGACGAGGTTTTTCATCTGGTCGATGACTTCCTTGTTGTTCGAGCAGATGCCGCCGCCGCGCGACGAGCTGACCTTGCGAGCCGAGAAATAAACGATGTCGGAAAGGTCGCACATCGCGAGGAGGATTTGCGCGATGCTGCTATTCTTGAATTCGGCTTCGCGCTGCTTGATGAAGTAGGCGTTTTCACCGATGAGGCTGGCATCGAGCACGAGGAGGATGTTGTGCTTTTGCGCGATGGCGCGGACGGCGCGCATGTTGGCAATCGAGAAGGGCTGGCCGCCTATGAGATTGGTCGAGGCCTCCATGCGGATGAACGGGATGTTGCCCGCGCCGTGCGCGGCGATGGTCGCCTCGAGCTTGGCGATGTCGATGTTTCCCTTGAACGGGTTGGTGCTTTTGATTTTGAGCGCGTCGTCGGAGAGGATTTCAACGATGCGCCCGCCGTTTTTCGAGATGTGGGCGAGCGTGGTCGTGAAGTGATAATTCATCGGGATCACGCTGTTGGGTTTCACGAAATGCTGTGAGAGGATGTTTTCACAGGCGCGGCCCTGATGCGCGGGGAGGAGATATTTTTTGCCGAACACCTCCTCGACGGCGGCTTGCAGGCGGGTGAAACTTTGCGAGCCCGCGTAGGCGTCGTCGGCCTGCATCATGGCCGCGATCTGGTTGTCGCTCATGGCGTTGACGCCGGAGTCGGTGAGCATGTCGAGAAACACGTCCCTGGTGCCCAGCTGGAAGGTGTTCAGGCCGGCTTCCTGGATGGCGGCGAGCCGGCGCTCGACGGGCACGAGGTGGAGTTTTTGGACGACGCGCACTTTGTGCAATTCGAGCGGGACATTTTCGCCGCTGAAGAATTTCACCCTCGGCGATGCGCTCTCGGATGAGGCCGCGGACGCAGAAGCGGCAGCGGAAGTTTTGGAAGAGGTTTTGGCGGTGGTTTTTTTCATGGAGAAAATACGAGAGCCCCGGGATGGATCATTATTTCTTCGCGTAGCCGACGGACTCGGCGATGACGATGTGCTGCGCGGGTTTCAGGGAGAGCGCAGCCGCGGCCTTGGGACGGTCAACCATCGCGCGGATGCCCGTGATGAGGCCTTCGGAGGCGCAATGGAGATAGACATTTTGCGCGATGCAACCGGCGGAGACGGCGGCCATTTCGCGGTTGGCGGGCGTGTCGCCGCCTTTGCCCATTTTCGAAAAATCGGCAACGATGAGGAGCGTGACGGGGGCGTCTTTCACGAAAGGCTGCGAGCCGCCGGCTTCGCGTTTGTCACCGGCTGCGACGAGCACGAGCGCATTGGTTTTCGCGTCGTAGCGGTATGCGCCGGTTTTGAGGAGCACGTAGAGGCTGGTTTCCTGATAATTGCGGGCGGAGGGCGCGGTGCGTTTGCCGTCGTCGCGATTGATGCCCCAGGCGGCCCAGAGAAGATTGGAGAGTTGTTGCGCGGTCAGTTCGCGCGCGGGATCGAAGTTGCGCGAAGTGGAGCGTTTCGCGAGCGCGTCCCTGACGGGGATGCCGCCGGTTTTTTGCGGGGCGGGGAGCGCAATGTCTTGCGCGGAGAGTTGCGTGGCGGAGGCAAACGCGCAGAGCGCTGCCAGAAGAGCGAGGGTTTTCACAGGAAAGAAATAGCGCAGGCTGCCGAATCTGCTCCGCGCTGCAATGCGGAAAATCAACACAGTTTGTTTTGCGTGCGCAGCCCGGCGTGGCTCCGGTCATCGTGTTCGGCCGGGTCCGGTGTTTCTGAGAAATGGCATCAGTTGCGGCTTGCTTGCATTAATGGGCGGAGTTTTCGTGAACTCACTTTTTCTCATGAAAACACACCTCATCCTCGCACTTTCCATCCTCATGCTCGGCATGGTTGGATGCTCGACTGTTTCTGAAACCGGCCGCCGACAATTGCTCCTCACCAGCCCGGCCGAAGAGAGCCAGCAAGGGCTGGCTGCATTTGCGGACATCAAGAAGGCGGAAAAAATCTCGACCGATGCCAAGGCCAATGCGCAAGTGCAGCGCGTCGGCAATCGCATCAAGGACTCGGTCATCAAGTCGCACGCGATGCCCGATGCACAGTGGGAATTTGTCGTGTTTGAGTCTGACCAGGTGAACGCCTTCGCCCTCCCCGGCGGCAAGGTCGGCGTTTACACGGGCCTGCTCAAACTCTGTTCAAGCGACGACGAACTCGCCATCGTCATGGGACACGAAATCGCACACGTCACGAGCCGCCACGGCGGAGAACGCGCCTCGCAGGCCACGCTCGCAAACACTGCGGGCCAGCTCGGTGGCGCCGCGCTCGGCGCCACGCAATACAGCGACACGACCAAAAACCTTCTCCTGACCGCATACGGCGTCGGCGCGCAAGGCGCGCTGCTCGCCTATTCGCGCACGCACGAAAGCGAAGCCGATACAATCGGCATGAAGTTCGCCGCCGAAGCGGGTTACAATCCGCAAGCCGCCGTCACCTTCTGGAAAAAAATGGCCGCGCAAAGCGGCAAGGGACACTCGAGCGGCCTTTCGGCCATGATCGAAAAATGGACTTCGACACACCCGCCCGATGCTGAACGCATCGCCAACCTCGAAAAACTCGCGCCGAAATACATGCCCGTCTACGAGCAGGCGAAGTTGAAATACAAGTAAGCGCATCCGCCACCAATTGATTTCCCGAATGAAACGAAGCCCGGCACGAAACGCCGGGCTTTTTTATTTTCCCAGTTTCTCGCGCAGATACGGCGCGGTCGGCGAGTTTTTCACTTTCAGCAAACCGGCGAGCGGCCCCTGGTAGATGAGTTCGCCGCCCGCAGGGCCGCCTTCGGGTCCGAGTTCGATGATGTAATCGGCCTCGGCCAGCAAATCGAGATGGTGCTCGATCACGACGACCGTGTGACCCTGATCGACGAGCGAGTGCAGGAGGCGGATCAACTTTTCGCAATCGCTGAGGTGGAGGCCGATCGTCGGCTCTTCGAGAAGGTAGAGATTGCGGGGCTGCTCGCCCCGCGAGCGTTCGCGATACGTGGCGAGACCGCGCGTGAGTTCGGTGACGAGTTTCAGGCGCTGCGCCTCGCCGCCGCTGAGCGTCGGAGAGGATTGTCCAAGCGTGAGGTAGCCGAGCCCGCAATCGACCATGAGCTTGCAGACTTGCGAAAGCTGGCTGTGAAAATCGAAAAACTCCGCGGCTTCGTCGAACGTGAGCTGGAGGACTTGCGCGATGTTTTTGTTTTTCCACGTTATGTCGGCCATGTCGGGCGCGTAACGCGCGCCGCGGCAGTCATCGCACGGAAGATAGGTGTCGGGCATGAACGCCATTTCGAGCTTGATGCGTCCCGCGCCCTGGCAGGTTTCGCAGCGTCCGCCTTTTGTGTTGAATGAAAAACGTGATGCCGTGTAACCGCGCATTTTTGCTTCGGGCAGCGTGGCGAAAAACTGCCGGATGAGGTCGAAAATTCCGAGATAGGTGGCCGGTGTGGAGCGGGGCGTTTTGCCGATGGGATCCTGATCGACTTCGATGACGCCTTTGAAGGTGTTCGCGCCAACAAGCGTGTTGAAGGGCAAATGCTGAATGGCTTTGCGGGCGGATGAAGACTTGGAGGATTTGGCGGTTGTGCGAACTTTGCCGGCTTGTAATTGCGCATTCCCCATTCCGCACTCCGCATTCTCAACGGTTTCATCCTCGAAGCCCGTGGCCTTGACAAAGGCGGCGCCACGCAGGACGGGAGCGCCGGTTTTGATGGCATGGGAGACGGCGGGATGCAGCAAGTCGCGGAAGAGGGTCGATTTGCCCGCGCCGCTGGGACCGGCGACCATAATGAGACGCCCGAGCGGCAGGCGCAGGTCGAAGCCTTTCAGATTGCGCATGCGCGCCGCGGTGAGTGTGAGCCAGTCCGACATGATGAAACGTGCAAGATGCGACGACGTGATCGGATTTCAAACACGGAATTTTTGGACAGGATTAACGGGATGCACAGGATTCAAGCCGACGCGTTTGAAACCCGAAGTCTTCATCCTGTCTTGAAACACGCTTTAATTCCTGGGGCGATAGAGTCGTGTCTTTCGTTTGAACTCCAATCTGGGCCCGCCGAAATTGATGAGGAGACCGACGTCGAGCTGCGTGGCGGTGAGATAATTGACAAGCTGCACTTCGTTGGCGGGAACGAGCGCCTGATTCGCTTTCAACTCTATCAGGACTTGGTTTTCAACAAGCATGTCGGCCGAGAACTCGCCGACGATGACATCGTCATAATAGACAGTGATCGGCTTCTCGCAGATGACGCTCATGCCCGTTTTGCGGAGTTCATGGCCGAGCGCCTTTGAATAGACCGACTCCAGAAAACCCGGCCCGAGCGTGCTGTGAACTTTCATTGCGCAGCCGATAATTTTCTCCGTCAGATGTTCGTTTTCCATGCTGGTTTGAAACTCCGGCTTTTCATCCTGTCCATCCTGTTAATCCTGTCCAAAAAAATCATCCCGCCATCTTGTCGGATGACGCAGGATTTGCGTCGATTTATGCGCGGGAGTTCATACATCTGTTTTTTTCCTCATGAAAACAAAAGCCCCCGCCTCCTTCTCGCTTGGCATTGATTACGGCACAAACTCCGTGCGCGCGTTGATCGTGCGCTGCTCCGACGGCGCCGAATTCGGCTCGTGCGTCTTCAATTACCCGAGCGGCAAACAGGGCATCATCCTTGATCGGCGCAACCACAACCTGGCGCGCCAGAATCCCGCCGACTATCTGCTTGGCCTCGAAAAAAGCGTGCGCGGCGCGCTCGCCATCGCAAAAAAACAATCCGATTTTTCCCTCGACCTCATCGTCGGCATCGGCGTCGATACGACCGCTTCAAGTCCGATGCCCGTGGACAAGGCCAACACGCCGCTGGCCCTCAACAAACGCTTTGCCGGAAATCCGGCGGCGCATTGCTGGCTCTGGAAAGACCACACGGGCTGGCGCGAGGCCGCGCGCATCACCGAGCTCGCCGCGCAACACCGCCCGCACTACATCGCAAAATGCGGCAACACCTATTCCTCCGAATGGTTCTGGTCGAAAATCTGGCATTGCCTGAACACCGCGCCGAAGGTCTTCGACGCCGCGCACTCATGGGTCGAGCTGGCCGACTGGATTCCATCGGTGCTCGCCGGCGTGCGTGATCCCGCCTCCATCGTGCGCGGCGTGTGCTGCGCCGGGCACAAGGCGCTTTATGCCGACGAGTGGGGCGGTCTGCCCGACAAGGAATTCCTCTCGATGCTCGACCCAAAGCTCGCGACGTTGCGCGACCGCCTCTACGAAAAGGCGCACGATGCGGCCACACCTGCCGGCGCACTCTGCCCCGAATGGGCGAGACGCCTCGGCGGCCTGCGCGCGGGCATCCCCATCGCCATCGGCGAAATCGACGTGCATTACGGCGCCGTCGGCGCGGGCGTGCGCGAGGGCACGCTCATCAAGGTCATCGGCACATCGAGCTGCGATTGCACCGTCGTCCCGCTCTCGAAAAACGTGGCCGACATCCCCGGCATTTGCGGCATCGCGCGCGGCTCGATCCTGCCCGGCTGCCACGGCATCGAGGCGGGGCTGTCCGCCGTCGGCGACATTTTCAAATGGTGGGTCGAGGTCGTCTGCCAGGGCGAAGGCAAAACCCACCGCGAGTTCGCCGCCGAAGTCTCCGCGCAAAAGCCCGGACAGTCGGGCCTGCTCGCGCTCGATTGGAACAACGGCAATCGCAACATCCTCACCGACCAGCGGCTCACAGGGCTGCTCATCGGGCAGACGCTGCACACCACGCGCGCCGAAATCTACCGCGCGCTCATCGAGGCGACGGCGTTTGCCTCGCGCGCGATCATCGAGCGGCTGCGCGAATACGGCGTGCCGGCGAAGCGCATCATCTGCGCGGGCGGCATCGCCGAAAAAGACCCGATGCTCATGCAAATCTACGCCGACGTGACGGGCTGCGCCATGCAAGTCACCGCGTCGAGCCAGGCCTGCGCGCTGGGCGCGGCGATAAGCGCGGCGGTGCTCGCGGGTGCGCATCGCGATTTCCCCGCCGCGCAAAAAGCGATGACGTCCGTCAAACCGCGCCAATACAAACCCATCGCCGCCAACCGCAAAACCTACGACAAACTCTACGCCCTCTACCGCCATCTCCACGACGCCTTCGGCGGCCTGAACAAAAACGCCGACCTCACCCGCGTCATGAAAGACCTGCTCGCGATCAAAGAGGAAGCCGCTCGCGGCAAGTAAGGCGCTTCAAATAAATCACGGAAACACGGAAAGGAATCCACTGAGGTGGGTCGCAAATGGGTTGAGTGGCATGGGCGACGCGCCATAGCTTTATACACAAGATGGAGAAGCTGGGCCGAAGCGTTCCCATGCCAGGGAGAGGTCGCAGAGGCGGGTCATGCCGATCCACATGGCCTTGATGCCGGGGGGAGCATCGTTTTTGCGTCCGAGGTAGCCGCCGAGCTTGGCGATCATGAGGACCATTTCGCCGAGAGTGGGCGAGGCGGGCGGGGCGGGCTCGCCCCGGCGTCTGGACACCGCGACAAGCGGCTTCCATTCGCCGGGGGCGAACAGAAGCTCGCAGGGCAGGTCGGGGCGGACCCGGCCCAGCCTCATCACATACAGCAGCCGCCAGCCGACCGTCATGCACAGCGCGATGGCGGGATTGAGCGTCGTGTCGCCGCGTTGTTGCAGCTGCTCGATGCGGCAGCCGCTTTTGAGGACCTTGTCGAACAGCTCGATTTCCCAGCG
>JARKRC010000050.1 GCA_029974595.1 Ereboglobus sp.
AGAGAATCGCGACGCAAGACAGGCTCGAGAAACCATTGACCGACCAGGAGCGATCAGAGCGAAAGTTCCTTCTCATGACTCAAGCGCCGGTGGAGCGTTTGGTGGTCAATCTCGCCATACCTACTATCATCATCATGTTGATATCAGCCTTATACAATGTAGCCGATGCTTTTTTCGTCGGGCGCATCGGCACTTCGGCCACCGCCGCGGTTGGAGTGAGCTTTTCACTTATGGCGGTTATTCAGGCGGTCGGTTTCTTTTTCGGTCATGGCGCGGGCAATTTCATCGCTCGGGAACTTGGAGCGAAACGGGTGGAAAACGCCGCGAGAATGGCGACGACAGGATTTCTGTCCGCCCTGATCGCGGGAGTGCTGATCATGGCCGGCGGACTCGCGTATCTTGAAGCGCTCGCCTGGTCGCTCGGGTCCACGCCGACAATTCTGCCGCATGCCTGCGATTACCTCTTTTACATCCTTCTTGGCGCCCCTTGGATGACAGCCTCGTTGATGCTCAACAACCTGTTGCGCTTTCAGGGCAGCGCTTTTTACGGCATGATCGGCATGACCGCCGGAGCGGTTTTGAACATCGCCCTCGATCCGTTGTTTATTTTCGTCTTTGATATGGGGGTTGCCGGAGCGGGGCTGGCGACCATGGCGGGACAGTTCGTCGGTTTTTGTCTTTTGTTGGCGGGATGTGCGCGGCAAGGGAATATCGGCATAAAATTGGAAAATTTCGCGCCGGCATTGCACGCATACAAGGAGATGTTTCGCGGAGGCTTTCCCTCGTTGTGCCGGCAGAGCCTGGCGAGCGTCGCCACCATTTTCCTTAATCACGCGGCGGGATTGCATGGCGACGCCGTCATCGCCGCTATAGCCGTCGTCCAGCGCGTCATGATGTTCGCGGGTGCGGCGTTGATCGGGCTCGGGCAGGGCTTCCAGCCGGTGTGCGGCTTCAATTACGGCGCAAGACTTTTTGACAGGGTCAAACAGGCCTTCTGGTTTTGCATGAAAGTGTCGTTCGGGGGTTTGTTCGTCCTGGCGGCGGTCGGTTTCTTGTTCGCGCCGGAAATCATCGCGTTGTTTCGCCGCGATGACGCCGAAGTCATTCGCGTGGGGGCGCTGTCCCTACGACTGCAATGCGTGACCTTTCCTCTTATGAGCTGGGTTATACTCAACAACATGATGCTGCAGACCATCGGCAAGGCGGTCAAGGCGAGTTTCCTCGCCCTTGCCCGCCAGGGTCTGTTTCTGTTGCCGGTCCTTTATATTCTCGAACCCGAGCTTGGCGTTCTGGGCATTCAATTGAGTCAGCCCGTCGCCGATCTGGCCACCTTCATCGTTGCGATTCCCCTGGGCTTCGGCGAACTGCGGGCCATGTCGGAGACCACGGCCGTCGTCCAGCCGATCGAGCCTTCCGAGGATTTCGTCGAAGCGTGACGACGGCGCGGTCTTCAATGCTATTCTACCGATGCGCATTTCCGCGCTGCTTCGGGAGTCGCCGTTCCATCAGCCACGCGTAGCACACCGGCACGATGAACATGGTGATCATCGCCAACAGCATGCCGCCG
>JARKRC010000021.1 GCA_029974595.1 Ereboglobus sp.
GGCGGCTACCTCGGACGCAAAAACGATGCGCCCCCCCGGCATCAAGGCCATGTGGATCGGCATGACCCGCCTCTGCGACCTCTCCCTGGCATGGGAACGCTTCGGCCCAGCTTCTCCATCTTGTGTATAAAGCTATGGCGACTCGCCCATGCCACCCGATCCATCCAAGCCACACGGGCTGGCAGCCCGTGCCACGCTTATTTTTTCGCGAGCGCGGCGTTCACGTATTTCGCGAAGACATTATAGAGCGGACTGTCGGCGAGCGGCTGCTTCGTTCCCATGCCTTCGCGGCGGCTGTTTATTTCCTCGCTGATTTCGGTGAAGAGGATCTGGATGTTGGAGCAGTTGTTGGGGGCGACGCCGACGCGCACGCTGGCGCTGAGCTGACGCGCGGGACGATTCATGCCGGCGGAACTGATCGCGGTCATCGCCTCTATTTTTTTCTGCGCGGCGCCGCTGCTTGTGATGTTGTAGCCCATTTGGGCGAGGGCGGCGACGGAGGCGGAATAAGCCGCGTTTTCGTCGGCCTCGACAATGACGTCGTGATAGGTGGGGCGTACCTGTTCGCGGAGATTCGTGATGTTGGACTGGCAGCCGGCGGCGATAAGAAGCGCGAGGGCGGCAAAAAATGATAAGGCAATTTTTTTCATGATGCTGCTTGTTCCGTTTTGTTTGAAGCGGGTTGTTGTTGGGAGATGCAGTGAAGGGTGCCGAGCCCCCAGATGAGTTCGTGGCAATCGACCGGAACGATTTCGCGGTCGCGGAAGCAGCCGGCGATGATTTCGCAGGCTTCGGCGTCGCGCTTGGGCTGGCGGAATGTGGGCACGAGCACGGCGTCGTTTATGATGAGGAAATTGGCGTAGCTGGCGGGGACTCGCTGGCCTTGGAAGGCGAAGGGCTTGGGCATGGGGAGTTCGACGATGTCGAATTTTTTGCCGGATGAAGTGCGCATGGCGCGGAGGCGTGCGGTGTTTTCTTCGAGGATGGCGTGGTTGGCGTCGCGCTTGTTCGGCTCGACGACGGTGATAAAGCCGTCGGGTTTGTAGAAGCGCGTGATGTCGTCAATGTGGCCGTCGGTGTCGTCGCCGACGATGCCGTCGCCGACCCAGAGGATGGTGTGCACGCCGAGATAGTCGCGGAGGTTTTGCTCGATTTCCTCGCGGGTGAGGTGCGGATTGCGGTTTTTATTGAGGAGGCATTGCTCGCTGGTGAGGAGCAGGCCGCGTCCGTTGACGTCGATCGAGCCACCTTCGAGGACGACGTTTTTTTCGAAGCGGCGGAGTTTGAGTTTTTTCGCGACGAGGGGAGGGATGGTGTTGTCGAGATCGTAGGGCGGGTATTTGCCGCCCCAGGCGTTGTGCATCCAGTCGGTGACGGCAATTTCGCCGGTGTCGTCGTTTTTTACGAAGATGGGGCCGTGGTCGCGGCACCAGGCGTCGTTTGTCGGGTGGTCGTAGAAGAACACGCGCGACATGTCGGCCCCGGCGCGGTCGCAGAATTTTTTGGCGCGGGGCTGAAGCGCGGCGGCGCAGTTGATGCGGACGTTTTCGCGGTAGCTGATCTGCGCGACGATTTGCGCGAAGACGTAGGGAATGGGCCGGAATTGTCCGGGCCACGAGGCGCGCTTATGCGGCCACGAGAGCCAGATGGCGTCCTGCTGCTCCCACTCGGCGGGCATGCGGAAGCCGAGGGATGCGGGGGAGTCCGGAGAGAAGTTCGGGCGAGATGGCATGATAAGAAGCGGTGCGGTTAGTCGGTGGATGTTTTGCGGCTGGTGCGTGTGGGATGATAATAAACAGGCGCTTCGTGCAACATTCCCGGTTCCATAGGGGAAATCCAAACAATCCTGCCGTCTCGCCATGCGGCCAAAGGTTTGTTTTGGCGGCGGTGTTCGTCAACCACCTTGGCGACTGCGTCGGTCAATGCGCGCGTTGCTTTTTGCGCGAGTGTTGGCTTTGGTGTGGCTTTCATAAGGCGTGCGCTTGTTTCGGACCAGCGATTATATAACAGTTGGCGGGTTGGTCCGACATGGGGAGTTCATCTCTTCTCAATACAATGTAAGATGATTTCAGTCGATGAAGCGCTTGGTCAGATTTTCGTAGGCGTCGATGCGGCGGTCGCGGAGGAAGGGCCAGTGGGTGCGGGTGACATCGACTTTGGCGAGCTCGATGGGGACGAGGAGGATTTCTTCTTTGTCGATGCTCGCTTTGGCGAGGATCTGGCCGCTCGTGCCGGCGACGAAACTCTGACCCCAGAACTCGATGCCATCGCCGCCGACACCTTCGATGTGCTCGTGGCCGATGCGGTTGACGGACGCAACGTAGCAGCCGTTTGCAACGGCGTGCGAGCGCTGGATCGTTTCCCATGCGCCGTGCTGGTTGACGCCGTATTCGGCTTTTTCCTTCGGGTGCCAGCCGATGGCGGTCGGGTAGAAGAGGATTTCCGCGCCCTGCATGGCGGTGAGACGCGCGCCTTCGGGATACCATTGGTCCCAGCAGATGAGGACGCCGATTTTGCCGTAGCGCGTTTTCCACGCGCGGAAACCGGTGTCGCCGGGCGTGAAATAGAATTTTTCGTAGAAGAGCGGGTCGTCCGGAATGTGCATTTTCCGGTAGACGCCGAGCAGGGAGCCGTCGGCGTCGATGATGACGGCGGTGTTGTGGTAGAGGCCGGAGGCGCGTTTTTCGAAGAGCGAGGCGACGATGACGGCGGCGTGCTTTTTCGCCAGTTTTTGGAAGGCTTTTGTCGTGGGGCCGTCGATGGGCTCGGCGAGTTTGAAATAGTCGTGGTTTTCGCTCTGGCAAAAATACTGCGAGCGGAAGAGCTCCTGCGTGCAGATGATTTTTGCGCCTTTGCGCGCGGCTTGCTCGGCGAGGGCGAGCGTTTTTTTCAGGTTCGCCGCCGGGTTTGCAGCGCAGGCGTGTTGGAGAAGGCCAAGTGTGACTTTCATGCGACGGATTAAGAATGAAGATTTTGGAATTAAGAAGGAAAAAACTGTGCGCGACATGCGCGAGTTGACCGCGTGATGTGGCGCGGGTTTCGCGGCGCGCCGCGCAGGTGGCCATAATGAGCCGGATTAATCGTGACGCGCAGGGGAGAGGGGAAAATCCGTCCAAAAAAACAGCGCCAAGGATCATGGACTTGGCGCTGTTGCGTTGCCGGGATAGAAATGGATTCTCAGTAAACGACTTTGTTCAGCGGATACTCGATGATGCCTTCGGCGCCGAGCGACTTGAGCTGCGGGATGATTTCGCGGGCGACGCTTTCGTCGATGATGGTTTCGAGGGCGACCCATTCGGGGGAGGCGAGGGGAGAGATCGTCGGGTTGCGCAGCGCGGGGAGCGATTTGATGAGCTCGTCGAGGCGGGCCTTGGGCGCGTTGAGCTTGAGGCCGACCTTGCTGCCGGCTTCGAGGGCGCCGGTGAGCATCAGCGCGATGGTTTCGATTTTTTTGCGTTTGGCGGGGTTGGCCCAGCTCGCCTTGTTTGCAATGAATTTTGTGTTCGTGGTGAGGAGCGTGTCCACGATGCGGAGTTTGTTTGCGCGCAGGGAGGATCCGGTCTCGGTGATGTCCACGATCGCGTCGACGAGATCGGGCACCTTTACTTCCGTTGCGCCCCAGGAGAACTCGACGGTGACGGGGATATTCTTCTTTGCAAAATAGCGTTTCACCGTGCCGACCATTTCCGTGGCGACGCGTTTTCCGGCGAGATCCTCGGGCTTCTGGATGGGCGAGCTTTCGGGCACGCAGAGCACCCAGCGCGATTTTTGAGTGCTCGCGCGGCTGTAAATTAAATCACAAACTTCAACCACGTCGGACTCGTTTTCCTGCACCCAATCATGGCCCGTGAGGCCGCAGTCAAAGAAACCGTGCTCGACATACCGGCTCACTTCCTGGGCGCGAATGAAGCGGCCGTCGAGTTCCGGATCATTGATGCTTGGCTTGTAGGAGCGGGAGCTGGTCGTGATCACCCAACCCGCCTTGGCAAAGAGACTTTTGGTCGATTCTTCGAGGCTGCCTTTGGGAAGTCCGATCATGAGCAATGGCGCTGGGTTTGACATAGTGGGACCAAAGCACACGCATGCTTTCAGGGCTTCAAGTTTTTTCATCGGAGCCTGCGGGCTTTCAGAGCTTCAAGACGTTTTTCTGGTATTTCTTTGCAGATGTAATGTATTTGTTCTTTACAATTTGGCTTAATTGTAAAAAATCTGCTGCCAAAATCCAAAAAACTTATGAGATCCGCACCAAGACCCTTGATTTTGATCGTAGAAGACGAGGAAGAGCTCGCCAAGCTCATCGCCGCCCAGCTCGAAGAAGCCGGCATGCAAACACAGGTTTACACCCGTTGCGCGCATGCGATGCGTTTCTTGAAACGCAACTTCGCAAACCTGCTTCTCCTCGACATCAACCTGCCCGACCAATCGGGGTTTCAGCTCCTCGAGGAACTCAAGAAGAACGACATCTCGATCCCGACGATTTTCCTCACGGGCAATACTCTCGAAGCGAGCAAGATTCGCGGCTTCAGCCTGGGCGGTGACGATTACATCACCAAGCCCTTCAGCTATCCGGAACTGATCGCGCGCATCCACGCCGTGCTCCGCCGCTCCGAATCCGCCAGCGACCTCAACGTCACCAAAAACGCCAAGGTGAGCGACGAGCCATTCGCGTTCTGCGGCGCCAAAGTCACGCCCGTCCGCCTCGAAATCGAATTTCCCAACGGCACCGTCGCCAAGCTTGGGCGCAAGGAACTCGGCATCCTTTCCTATCTCAACCAAAACCGCGGCGTCGTCATCACTCGCAAGGCGCTCATCCACTCCGTGTGGGGCATCCATGCCGACGTGAAGAGCCGTTCGCTCGACCAATACATCGTGAAAGTTCGCGAGCTGTTCCGCGCCAACGGCCTGAACCTCGACACCTTCCGCACCGTCCACAGCATCGGCTACATCTTCGAACCGCAGAATGGCGCTCCCGTAGCCGCTGGATCAGACGCTGCGAAAAGCTGACGGCTGCGACATGCGCCTTTGACTCAATTCAAGATACGGCGGCAGCGGCCGGACGGCGTTTCGCAAAAACGAAACGCCGTTTTTGTGTCCGCGCGGCGGGATTATTTTCCGTATTGCCGAAAGCGGGAATGGAAAATCCGAGATCATTCCACTTGCGCCACCGCCGCCCCAGCGGTTTTGCTGTGGGCACTCTTACATGAAGCTCATTGACCTCAACCGTGACGGCGCGATCGGCGCCAACTGTAATTATTTGCAAATCGGCGCGCTCAACATCGTCATCGATTCCGGCCTCCACCCGAAAAAAGCCGGACGTGAAGCCGCCCCCGATTTCAGCAAAATCCGCAGCGTTCACCTCGACCTCATCATCATCACGCACTGCCACCTCGACCACATCGGCAGCCTTCCGATTCTCCTCCGCGAACACCCGGAAGCCCCCGTCGTCATGACCACCTCCAGCGCCATGCTTCTCGATCGCATGCTGCACAACTCCGTCAACGTCATGACGCGCCAGAAAGAGGAAGCCGGCATCCCCGAATATCCGCTCTTCACCCACGATGAGGTTGACCGCCTCAAAAAGCGTTTCACCGGCATTCCCTTCGGCCAGGCCAAGCGCATCGCGAGCACCAAGAACGACGCCATCACCTTCATTTTCCATCCCGCGGGCCACGTCGCCGGGGCCGCCGCCGTGGAAATCCACCACAAGCGCCGGCAGATTTTCATCACCGGCGACGTCCTCTTCGAAAACCAGCGCACGCTTCCCGGCGCGAAATTCCCCGTTGACCGCTTCGACACCCTCATCATGGAAACCACGCGCGGCAACACGGAGCGCCCGCCTGAAAAAGCCCGCGGACTCGAAGTCGCCCGCCTCGTGGATTCCATCAACGAAACCATCCAGCGCGGCGGCTCTTTTTTGATTCCCGTCTTCGCGCTCGGACGGCAGCAGGAAATTCTTTCCATCATTCACGACGCCCGCAAATTCCGCCGCCTCGTGGACTGCCCCATTTACGCCTCCGGCCTCGGCATGGATCTCGCCGATTACCTCGACCAGATTTCGCGCAAAACCAAACACGCCAATTTCAACCGGGGCATCATCAAAGACCTCAAAATCAAACCCGCTCCCCGCAAACTCAACCCCGGCGAAGACCCCAAGCAGAACGCCCTCTACATCATCAGCAGCGGCATGCTCGTGGAACGCACGCCCTCCTACGTTCTCGCCTCGGGCCTCATCGGAAACAGCAACAACACCATCGGCTTCGTCGGCTACTGCGACCCCGAAACCCCCGGCGGCGAAATCCTCGCAGCCCGCTCGGGCGACACCTATCTGTTCAAAGCCATCAACGTGAAGGCAAAAATCAAAGCCCGCATCGAAAAGTTCGAACTCAGCGGACACGCCGACCGCGAGGAACTCCTGCAATTCGCCGTGCAAAGCAACCCGCGCGCAATCGTTCTCACCCACGGCGAACCGTCAGCCCGCGCCTGGTTCATGGAACAGCTTTCCGAAGCGCTGCCGAAAACCAAGATCATCGACCCCGTGCCGCTCCAGGAATATCAGATCTAGGAATTTTCGATTCTCGATTTTCGATTGCGCGCTACCGCGCGTGTTCGAAGTCCAAAGCGGAGCGGCAGCTCCCAATCGAAAATCGAGAATCGAAAATCGAAAATTTCCCCGCTTCCTTTTAAGTTTCCAAATTTCCTCCAACCTCCACAATCCATCGCCCATGAAAAAAGACGCCATCATTTCCAAAATCAAAACCGAGAAAGTCGTCGCGCTCATCCGTGCCGACAGCTCCGACGGTCTCCTCGACTGCGCCCGCGCCCTCGCCGCCGGCGGCCTCACCAGCATCGAGCTCACCATGACCACGCCCGGCGCGATCCGCCTTCTCGAAAAAGCCAGCGCCGAGCTTCCCGATTTCCTCTTCGGCCTCGGCACCGTGCTCGACACCGAAACAGCCCGGGCAGGCATCCTCGCCGGCGCGAAGTTCATCGTCACGCCCGCCACCCGCCCCGATGTCAACGAGCTCTGCCGGCGCTACAGCGTTCCAATCTTCTGCGGCGCCTTCACGCCCAGCGAAATCCTTCGCGCATGGGAATCCGGAGCCGACGTCGTGAAGATTTTCCCCGCCGAATTTTTCGGCCCGAGCTACATCAAATCCGTCAAGGCTCCCTTCCCTCAAATCGACATCATGCCCACCGGAGGTGTTAACGAAAACAACGTCGCCGATTTCCTCAAGGCCGGCGCCGTCGCCACCGCGGCAGGCAGCTCCCTCGTCGAAGCCAAGGCCTTCAAGGAAAAAAACTGGGCTGCGATCACCGCGAAAGCCAAAGCCTTCGCTGCCGCAGCCGCCACGGTCAAATAATCGCGCCACCCGCGAAAATCACATTTCCCAAGCAGGCCGGATTCCGGCCTGCTTTTTTTGTTTCTTCGTTACGACGAGCGCCGGAAATTTATTCCAAAGTCGGAGCGGCGAGCGGCTCGCCAACGATGAGGAGACCGCAGACATAGAGGCCGTGGGAAGCGTAAGCCTTTTCGTCGGTGATGGCGGTTTTCGCTTTTGTCATGATCGCGCGCTTGTCGATTTTGTCCGGGAGAAGTTCGATGCGGACATGGTGGTCGGTATCGGCGAGCGGTTTTGGATAAAACCACGGTTTGAGCGGATGGCGGCCGGGAGTCGAAAAGGAATCGAAGAGGGTGTCGGTTTCGACGGGCTCGCCGTCGATCTGGCAGCGGAATTTTCCGTTGTCCGCGCCTTTGAGCCCGATGATGCCGAAGCGCGTGCCTTTGAAGCGAAATTCGATGGCGGCGCCGGGCGTGAAGGTTGACCAGATCGGCGGGGCCATCTGGCCGGCCTGACGGGCGATGGAGTCGGTGGCGGGGAGTTTGCGCCATGCCGCGGATTTGGCTGCGTCGGGGAAAATGACGAGCCTGGCACGCTCCCAATTATCGACTCGAAGCGGGAGGGGCAGGGGCGCGGCGGTTGCCGGGGGCGCGCTGGTTTTGATGAGCGGCGGCAGCGTGCGTTCGAGCGTGGCGGCGTAAACGCGGTGGCCGGCGTCGGTGGGATGGGTTTTGTCTCGGGTGAAGATGAGACGGCCTTCGGGGTCGTTGCCATTTTTGTCGGCTTTCACGGAGGAGGGGGCGGAAAACAGGAGCGTGCCGGCGGCGATGCGGCGGGCGACTTCGATGCCAAAATGGATCGACGGTATGCCGTAGTGCGCGGCGATGTTTTCCATGGCGGCGGCGCTGGGCTGGCAACGGCCGTCTTGAAGCGCGGCGAGTTGCGGCTCCGAAAGCGTATAGACAAAGCAGATGTCGGCGAGGGGAGCTTGCGCGCGAATCTGGCGCACGATGCCTTCCATTTGGGCTTCGATGAGCGCGGGCGCGACACCGCCGTCGTTGACGGCGAATTCGATGAGGACGAGATCGGGATTTTTATCGAGAACATCGCGCCGCACGCGGCACGCGCCGTAATTGCTGCCCGTGCCGGAGACGGCGGCGAAGATTTCTGAGAAGCCGGCTTTGGGGAAAGCGCGCCTGAGAATTTCGAGCGTGTGCACACGCCAGCCGTTTGCGGCGGTGATGCTGCCGCCGAGGAACGCGACGCGAACGTCGCCGCCGGCGGCGATTTTGGCCGCGACGCGCGGGAGGCCGGCGCGCGTGTTGAGTTCGACGGCAGCCCGTCCGGTTTGCGGCGCTGCGCTCGCGACGCCCGAAATGAAAAGCGCGGTGAGAAACAGGAATATTTTTTTCATTGCTGGGAAATGGATTCGCGTGATGCGCCGGGCGGGAGAACGCTCTCGAAGCTGGTGCCGAGACGGAATTCGCCGGCGCGGATTTCGCCCGAGGCGGACGTGTTTTCGATGCTGATGGAGAGCGCGCTGCCGTAGGCGAGGCGTTTTTGGTTGATGTGCCAGCCGTTGGTCAGGTTCGTGCTGCCGGCGCGGGTGATGTTGGCGTAGAAAAAGGGTTCCTCCTTGGGGAGGGGGTTATCGAGCGGGAATGCGCAGACGCTGATCGCCGCGTTGTGGCAACCGCGGCGCGGTGTGATGCGGGCGACGAGAAGGTAGTCGGCGCCGTCTTTGAAGAACGGCGTTTTTTGCTCGCAGGCGGGCCAGGCGGTCTTGGTGGATGCGGGTGACGACGCATTGCCGATGGAGGCGAAGAGATGATTGTCGACGGTGATGCCCAGCGTGGCGACGGGGTTGCCGTCACTGTCAAGAAGGAGCACGCGCGGGGCCGAGCCTTCGGTTTTGCGGAGGACAAGGCTGAAATAAGAGGAGGCGCGGTCATAAACGCTGATGGGCCGGGAAAGTTCGGCGGGCGCGTCGGGGTTCAGCGCGGTTTCCTGTATCGGCGTTTTGGATACGAGACGTGCCGGTTTGTAGGCGCGAACGTAGTCGACGGACATGCAGGTGCCGTCGGCCGCATCGGTGAACGGCGTCCATTTTTCGCCCCAGGGGAGGTTCGAAAAGATGATGTTCATGCGGTCGCCGTTGTAGCCGCCGAGGTAATTCCAATCGGGCTGGCCGTGGTTTCCGTAGGCGGATTTTTCGCGGCCGACGGGGAACTGTTTGAGTTTACCAACGCCGGTGCGCCACTGGTCGCGGTTTATGTTGTGATATTCGCCGCGCCAGTATTCGACGCCGTCGAGGTAGTAGATTTGCTCGGTTTCGCCGAGCCACACGGCCCAGACATGGTAATCATCGAAGGTGTGCTGGGCAACCTGGCCTTGGGCGATGTGAGAGGGGTTGCCATTTGCGTCCTTGGCGTAGGACTGGGTTTTCCAGTCGTGCCAGGTTTGCCCGCCGTGGCCGTTGAGAGCGCCGGGTTTTTCGGGAATGCGCATGTTTTTGCGCGCCTCGACGATGTCGATTTCGTAGCGGTTGCGGATGCCGTCCCTCTCGGAATGACTGATGCTGGCGAGCCAGAAGGCGTTGTTCACGCCGGAGCACTGGCCGGATTTGAAACGCGCCTCGAAGTAGGTGTTGGCGCCGAAGGTCTCGCGAGTATACACATAGCCGGATGTCCAATTCACGGTGCGGTTGCCGATTTTGCGGGCCTCTTTGCGGACGCGGAGGAGGAGCTCGCCGTTGCGGACTTCGAGATTGTCGGGCCCGCGCGCAGTGTCGTTTTTGATTCCGACATCGTAGGCTTGCGAGACCCACACGCGTTCGTCGAGACGGGGAGCATCGAAGTCGTCGGAAAAGATGAGGGTGAAATCTTCGCCAAGCGTGGAG
The DNA here is from genome assembly GCA_029974595.1 of Ereboglobus sp. GTDB lineage: Bacteria > Verrucomicrobiota > Verrucomicrobiia > Opitutales > Opitutaceae > Ereboglobus. The sequence goes on from JARKRC010000021.1 coordinate 10,240, forward strand.
GGTGGAGCGGAAAAAGCCGGAGGGCTGAAAAGCGGAAATCCGGCGGAAAAAACCAGTGCGGCGATCAGGAGGCGCGTATGTTTCATGGTGAATAAAGGGAATGGAGTTCAGTTGAGCGCGGGGGTTTGCCAGCCGGAGCGTTTCAACTCGCGGGCGACATGGTGATAGAGTTCGCGGGGCTTGTGGTTTTCGTCGACAAGCCCCCAGCGGCGGTAGCCGTCGGCGCCGGTTCCGGGATAGCGGCTCGGATAGTCGTTGAACGACCAGAAGGCGAAACCGCAGATCCACGGGCGGTCGCGGACGATGGCGAACATTTTGTCGAAATGGGCGAGGCGTTCCTGCTCGTCTTTCACGCGGTCGGCGCGAAGTCCGAACTCGGTTATGAGGACGGGTTTGTCGGGCCACGTTTCGTGGATGGGATCGAGAAAGGATGCGGCGTCCTCGGGTTTGAAGTAGATGTTGGCACAGATGAAATCGACGAAGTTCATGCTGAACGAGGAGGGCGGCTGCTGTTTTTCGCGAAGAATGCGAAGCGGCTTGCCGAGCGCGGCGAAAGCGACGGGCCGCGTGGTGTCGAGCGATTTGACGAATGCGCACATTTGCCTGGTCCATGCGACGCCCTCGGGGAGCCACGATTCGTATTCGTTGCCGACACTCCAGCCGACGACGCTGGGATGGTTCCACGTTTCGCGGATGAGCGCGCCCATGCCGGATTTGAACCGGGCCTGGAGTTCCGGGCGCGCAAGATCGGCGGCGGGCGCGCCCCAGAGCGGATATTCGACGATGATGAGCATGCCGTTGCGGTCGGCCCAATCGAGCGCGCGGCGGCTGACCGGATAGTGCTGGAGCCGCGCGAAGACGAGACCGGCGTCCTTCATGAGCCGGAGGCTTTGCGCAACGGCTTCGGGCGCGATGATGCCGTCGAGCGTGTTCGGCGTGCGGGTGCGGTTTCCGCCCGCGAGGCGGACGGGTTCGCCGTTGAGGAGAAACTGCCCGCCGGCGATGCGGATTTCGCGAATGCCGAAAGCGGCGGCGTGCGTATGAGCACCGGCCGGCGTGCGAACGGTCACGCGGCTTTCGTAGAGTTTCGGCGCGGCGAGTGTCCAACGGGTGATATTGGCGAGATCAAATGTGACGGTGGTATCGGCGGCAGGCGCGAGCGTGCGGGTCGCGAGGGGAGCGGACGGGTTTTGCGGATCGACGATCTCGATGGTGACGGCGGCGTCTTTTGGGAAACGGGAGGCGGAGGGGTGAAGCGCAATGGCGACGCGGGCGGTGTCGGGACCAGTGAGCGTGGTTTCGATTTTCTGGCGGTTGATACGCGCCGCGGGCAGTGATTCGAGACGGACGGAGCCGAGCAAGCCGCCGTAGTTGATCCATGGATACAGTTGATCGTTGGTGCGCGTGCCGGCGCGGGCTCCGGGAATCGTGGAGGCGTCCCAGGAGTTGTCCACGGCGATGGCGATATGGTTTTGTTTGCCAGGCTCGATGGCTGCGGTGACGTCGATGGAAACCGGAACGCCGACGCTGTCGTGCGAGCCAAAGTCGCGTCCGTTTATCCAGAGGTGAAAACGCTCGCCGACCGCCTCAAGTGTGAGGAGCCATTCGGTTTCTCCGGGAGCGGGCGCGGCGGGCGCAAAAGAGCGGCGATACCACATGACGCCGGTGTATTCGCCGAAGCGGGCGTCTGTTGTCCAGCAGTGCGGGACGGAGGCCGCGTCCCAGCCGTCGGCGGGCGCGGGTTTGGCGCGGTTCCAAGTGGCGGGCGGTTTGTGCCAGCCGAGCGACTCGCCGCGGCGCATGGGATCCATGGCGAGATACCAGCCGCCGCCGTCCAAGGACTGGGCGGCAGAGAAGAGCGGGGAGTGCAATACGAAGATCGAAAGAAAAACGGCGGCGATAGAGAAACGATGATTGTTTTGCATGGGAAAACGATGCCGGTCATTCATTCGGCCAGTTGCCGCCGGTCATTGGCCGGGTGGTCAGCTTGGCGGGGTCAACCACCACATGCCGTATGTGCTCGCGACGGTAAGTGTAGGTGATGTGGACGAGGCCGTCGGAAGTCTGGATGACGGCGGGGTAGGAGAATTCGCGGTTGGGTTCATTTTCAAGGACAAGGGCGGCCTGCCAGTTCGCGCCGTCGTTTGAGATGGCCACGTTGAGAGGCGAGCGCGGGCCATTTTTGCCGTCGGGCCGGCAGGTGGCGTGGTTGTAGACAAGCAGATGGCGCCCGTCCGCGAGTGTGACGGCATCCGTGCCGGAGTTGGGATTCGGGAGATCGGTGAGGGTCATTTTCCCCCAAGTGCGGCCTCCGTCCTCAGACCAAATTTGGAAGATCCTTCCCTGCGCGGTGCGTCCGACGGCTTGGAGGCGGTTGCCGGCATGAATGAGAATGCTCGGCTGGATGGCATCGATCGTGCCGTCGTTGACCGGGCCGATGACCTGCCATTGCGTCGCTTTTATTTTTTCTCGATTGCCGGAAACAGGCAGCCGCTCGAACTGGACGCGCCACATGCGCCTGTCCCAGCCCGTGGCGTCGGGCGCGGGCCAGCCTTGGTATTCGGTGCTCGCCGGGCTGAGGATGGAGCCGTCCTGAAGCAGGACGGGCTTGTTTTTAATGGGACCGAAGTTGCCATTGTATAATCTTTCCGGTTTCGACCAGGTCAGGCCGTCGTCCGTCGATCGCTTCACGTAAGGCCACCATTTTCCAGTCCTGTAAAAAAGCAGGAGCGGACCGCCGGGGATTTGAAACAAAACGGGATTGAGGCAGTTCGCGCGCGGCTCCTCGGTTTCCGCGCCATTGGCAACCTCGACCGGCGGCGTCCATTTGCCGTCGATCCGGCGCGAAAGCCATATTCCAACATCCGGGTTGCCTTCCCTGGTGCCCCCAAACCACGCTGCGACGAGGCCCGATTTGGTCTCGACGATGGTGGAGGCATGGCATTGCGCATGCGGCGCCTTGATAAAAATGGGCTCGCTCAGCACGATGCCGGGCTGCGCGGACAGGGTTTTGTTTTCCGGGGCGGATCGCACCGGCGCAGTCGTGGCGAACAGGAAACAAATCCATGCGAGTAAGCACGAGGCTCTCATAATGTTTTATCGTGCGGTTTGGTTATTGGTGCGGGTATCCTGATAATTATTTTGCTTCCTCGTTTCGACCAATGCGCGGGTTTGGTTGAAGATTTCCATGTCGCCGGTGGCGCGAGGATCGCGGGTTTTCAGCAGGTATTCGTAAAGCTGCTTTTTCAGGCGCACTTTGATTCCGGCGTGTCCGGGCGAAGCGGCGAGGTTGACCAACTGCCACGGATCGGCTTCGCAGTCGTAAAGCTCCTCCCACGTTTCGCCGGGCTTGAGGGAGGAGGGCGCGCCGCGATTGGGCGGAGTGGCGGATGGCGAGCGAATGCCGTAGTTGACGATGTATTGATAGCGTTCGTCGCGAATGGCGCGGGCTGCGCTGTTGTAACCTGGCAGTTGTCCGTGCCATTCAAGTCCGGTGACGGTCCAGAGGCGGTCTGGAGTTATTCGTCCGGATTTTTCGGAGAGCAGAAGCGGCATGATGCTGCGTCCGCTCATGGATTCCGGCACAGGCGCGCCCGCTGCTTCCAGAATGGTCGGAGCCATGTCGGCAAAGTTCACAAAATCGTCCACGCGACGGCCGGGTTTCATGCGGGCGGGCCACATGATGGCGAGCGGCTCGTGGACGCCCCAATCATACGGGCTGGCCTTGGAGAAGGAAATTGCGGTGCCGTTGTCGCCGGTGACGAGGACGATGGTGTTGTCGAGTTCGCCGCGTTTTTCGAGAATGCCGAGGATGCGTCCGAGGTCGTCGTCGGCGCGGCAAAGCTCATGCCAGATGCCTGCGCGATGCCGGCGACTTTCGGGGGTGTCTCGCGAAAAGCCGGGCATTTTCACATCGGATGCCTTGATGCCGTGGCGGGCTTCGAGCCGTTTGTAGTTATCCTTGTCGATGGGGTCGTGCGGTTCCACGCAACCAATCCAAAAATAAAACGGCGCACCGTCTGATCGTTCCTTCAGGAACGCCTCAAAGTTGGCGGCATAGTCGAAATCGCTCATGCCCGGCGAGCGTTGATCTTTCGGGCGTTTGTGCGCGTTATAGGCTTTCCCGGCCGGATTGCGGAAAGCGCGTTGCTGCACGCCGGGAGGCGGAATGCCCGGCCCCCATCCTTTGCCGGTGTAGCCGGCATGGTAGCCAGCGGCGGCGAGCAGGTCGGGCAGGCGCGGAAATTTTTCCGGAAGCCATGCCTGAATAAACGCGCCTTGCTCAAGCTCCCAGAAATTGCGTCCGGTTAAAAGCGCCGCGCGGGATGGCGCGCACGATGGGGCCGAGGTGTAGCAACGGGTGAAGAGCGCGCCTTGCCGCGCGACACGGTCGAAGTTTGGCGTGGGAAGATTGGACCAGCCATAGGCGGAGCGTTCCAGCCAGCTTTCATCGTCCGTGATGAACACGACAATGTTTGGGCGCGAGGCGGGCGCGGATTGGGCTGCCTGGGCGCCGGTGTGGTTGACCGCGGCGATTGCCGCCAGCGTAGAAATCATGGACAACGAAGTGCGGTGGGACTTTGTCATGGTTTATATTGGAGGATGCATTGGTTGTTATTGGATTTCGCGGAGCCATTCCATCCTGACGGGACCGAGCAGACCGGCGGGAAGGAGCGGGGAGTCAGCGGTGTGGTGTTTCCATGTGCTGAAGGTGTGGCGCGGATTTTTTTGCGCGCCAGTGGCGCCGGCAAGCCACGCAGGGAGTTCGAGAAGGCGTCCGTCGGTGAATTTGCTCACGCCCTGTTTCTGATATTCATAATCGATGGGAATGCGCTCGTCGCCGATGAGCCGGTTGACCCATGCATTGATTACGCGGATTTCGAGGCGGTTTTCGCCGGGGCGGAGAAATGCGGTGATGTTGGCGCGAAACGGCGGCGTCCAGAGTGTTGTCACATCGCGGCCGTTGAGGCGTACCATGGCGAGGTCGCGAACGTCGCCGAGATCGAGAAACGCGGCGAGGCCGGATGGGATTTCATCGAGGTTGAATGTTTTTGAATAGGAGGCGGAGCCGGAGTAATGGCGGATCGCATCGTCGGGATGTTCGCTCCACGAGGTCAGGCGCTCAAAGACGACAGGCGTCGCAGGAACGCCGAGCGCGGTGTTTTGGAAGATAACTTGCCAGGGCGGATCGAGCGGAAGTGCAGATGTGATTTGATTGGGCCGGTTGTTTGCGATGCCTGAATTCGCGTCGATGGATTTCTGGAAAACAACGAAGGTGGAGCCGTAAGAAGCGAGCTGGAGCGCGACGCGGGTGACATTCCCGTCGCTGTTGAAAACGGGGGCGTCGGCGCGGGTGCCGGCAACGGCGTCCCATAATTCGGGACGGCGTCCGCTCGCGCGAAACGTGAAACTGGCGTCGAGCGGTTTGCCAGTGTGATTAAAGACGAAATAGATGTCGGCCCCATCGCGTGTGCGGCGATGAATGTAATTGATGCCGTCATCGCTGGCGTTGCGCGGCGCGCCGGAGCCGGGCCAGTCGAGATCGGGGATGAGCTTTGCGCGGGCGAGGGCATCGGCGGGCGTGATGCCGCGCGTGACGAGGCCGCGTCCTAGCTTTTTTTCGCGAATGCCTTTGCCGTCAACATCACCCCAGATTTCGGCGACGAGCGTGTCGTATTCGTTTTTCTGATACAAATCGCGAAGGCCCGCCGGGGCGACGGGCGGATTGCCATTGATGACGAGCCCGGCGCGAACGTAGTCGCGGAGACGGCGAAGCGTGGCGAGGTCGGCGGCCCAAGGGGTTTGCGGTGTGACGAGCACGCGATAGGCCGGGCCGTGCGGAAGCGTGAGCGCGCCGTCGCGCACGGTCATGGCGTCGAGGTCGCGCGGGTAGGCGATGTCGAAATCGTAGCCGGCGGGCAAACGCAGGATTTCGGAGATCGGGTAGGCGTAGCCGAGATCTTCGTTTTGGAGCAGAAGGATGTCGGCGTGTTTCCATCCCTGCTGCAGGAGAAACTGGCTGCGCGCGATGTAGGCTGTCCATGCGGGCATGGCGGGCCACCAAGTCTGGAGGCGGTTGAAGCGCGTGCCGTAGCGGCCGAGGGTGAAGCCCGGCGCATTGTTGGAGAAAGGCTGATGCGCGTAGGTGTGGAGGATGACGCGGTTGACGCCGGACGCAAAGGCGTGGTCGCCCGGGCGCTTGAGACTGGCGAGCGTGGCGGCCCAGCCGTCTTCCTCCGGGCGGGCCGAAAATGCCTCGGCGGCGAGGATGTGTTTGTCGTGAATATTGACGATGGAGGCGCAGAGTTTCAGGCGCGCCGGAAAACGGCTGTGGTGCCAGAATTCGTTCATGACAACATCGATGTAGGGCTCAATGACGGCGGGATTGAGCGGACCGCCTTGGGCCTCGGCGTAGATGATGAGGCCGTGTTCGCGGGCAAGTCGCTGCATGGTGCCGAAATAGTTTTTCGCAAGACTGGCGGTGATGAGCTCGCGAAAATCGTTGAGCACGCATTCGGTGAAAACGGTCGAGTCAATCACGCGGCCGGTGAGCGCGGGCAGGAGGGGAATGAGATCGTAGCGGTGCGCGGCGCGGAATTGTTCAGGAAGGGTGTCGGTCCAGTTTTGGAAACCAGCCTCGAAGCTGTCGAAGAGAAGTCCGGTGAGCGTTTTGCCGGCGAGCGGGCCCGCCTCGCGGATGATGCGGCCGACGGAGCGCTCGAATTGAAAGGCGACGGCGTCGGGATCGAGCTTGTCGCATTCGAGACCGTGGCCCTCGGGCACGGCGGGATGGTTTTTGGCGCCGGTCGAGGTGAAGCCGAAACGAAGGATTGTCCAGCGTCCGGCTGGGAGCGCGGCGCGGCAGTTGCCGCTGGCGTCAGTGTTTGCGGTGAGGTTGAGAATTTTGTCGCGGGGAATCGCGCTCGGCGAAGCTGCGCCGGCGGGAATCCGCGTGATCGAACCCGAAGCCAGTTTGATTTTCTTCTGCCAGTCGGGAAGGCGCACGGGTTTTTCGCCGGGCGGGTCGGCAGGAACCGCGAGGACGGCGATGTCGCGATAAAAATTTTCCTTGATGGAAGGGCGCGGGAGCGCGGCGGCAACCGGGTTTGAACCGTCGCTTTCAATCGTGGTTTCTGTCCAGACGAGCTTTTTCATGGACTTGTCCGGCGTGATCCACGGGCCGCCGCTTGCCGACCAGCCGGGTGTGTTCATGAGCGAAAAATCGAGGCCGAGGCGCGCGGCGGTGCGGAGGGCGAATTGCACGTGCTCGTGCCATTCGTCCGAGCCGTAACGCACGGGACCGGCGGGCAGATAGATGCTCGCGTCGAAAAGTTGCACGCCGGCGATGCCCGCATCGCGCATCGCGGTGAGATCGGCCTCGATGCCGGCTTTCGTAACGTTGCCATTTATCCAATGCCACCACGTGAGCGGACGCGCGCCGGGAGGCGGGGTTGCGAAGCCGGATTCGAGGGGAGAAGCGGAAAGGTTGAATGGGGCGAGGGCGAGCGTGAGGGAAAAGATACAGAAGAGGGCGAGACGCGTTGCGCCTCGTCCGGCGGCTGGAAAGCCGCCGCTCCCTGTCGCACGCGTGATTCGGAAATCCGTTGTCATGAGGAGAGGGTGATTGTGTATTTGCCTGTTGGATACTCGCGGGAGGCGATGATGGCTGTCGTTTCGGGAGGAACAGTGAATTCGATGCGAAGTGTTGCGACGGATTCGCGGCGGAGGCGGCCTTCGATGCGGCCTGAGGGCGTGGGGATGGTGAAATCGACTTCGTTGAGAGGGGCGGGGAGTTGCGGGGAAAGTTCAACGCGGCGGAGTCCGGGTTCGAGAATGCGGAGGCCGGCGAAACCTTCGAAGAAGAGGACGAGCGGACCCGCGCCCCAGGCGTGCGACGCGCTGTGCGCATGGACGCGGCCTGCGGGCGTGGGATGAAAGACTTTCCAATATTCCCAAGTCGTGCCGAGTCCCGCGTCGACGATGGGCTTGTAGCGATCACGGACGAGTTGCCAGGCGAGTCCGGCGCGCCGATGGCGGAGAAGCGCGCGGATGACCAGCGGCATCGAGTAGGGGCTGCTGATCACGGTGCCGGAGCGGCCAAAATGTTCGAGTATGCGCGGAGCACGGGCCAGATCCGCAGGTGTGTCGAGATGGATGAGAGCGAGGGCGTTGGCGGGCTCGGATATGACGGCGCTGGGTTTGCCGTTTACGTAACAGTCGGGGTAAGCGTTGCGAGCGGCGTCCCAGAGATGATCCGAGATGGCGTCGGAAAGTGTGTCCGCGCGGGCGGTGAATGCCGCGCGGGCCGCAGTGTCGCCGAGCGTGGCGGCGAGGCGCGCGGCGGCGCGAAGGGATTCGAGGTAAAGGAGATTGAGCGCCGTGATGATGCCGCCGCGTTCGGTGTCGAGTCTTGGACCGGATGGATAGCCGCCGAGGTCGATGTAGGGCCAGAAGGGGACATTTTCGAGGAGGCCGTTTTTGTTTTCGTAGCGGGTGAACCAGCGCAGGGCCATGATGATGTTCGGCCAGAGATCGGCGGCGGGCGTGATGTCGCCGGTAAAACGGTGGTAGTCGTCAAACGAAGTCACCCACGCGAGGCAGTAGGAGGGAATCGGCGACCAGTTTTCATGGCCGTCGGGATAACGGGATTTCGTGAGGCCCTCGGCATCCTGTGAATACGCGATTTGATAGAGGAGTCGGCGGTGAAGGCGCGGGTCGCCACTGAGGTAATAATTGTAGATGGCCTGCCAGCGGCCATCGCCCATCCATTGCTGTTGCTCGCGGCTGGGAGAGTCGATGAAACCGTCCTGCATGCAACCGCGGAGGGCATGCGCGCAGATGGCGTGGAGGTTTTGCTGAAAGGCGTCCGGCGTGCAGACCTGCCCGTATTGGTTTGCCGGATACATGCGGGCGCGCATGGCGGCGCGGCGCAGCGTGAGGGGCGCGGACGCACTCGCGGGATGGCGAATGATGAGCTGGGCGTAACGAAAGCCTTTCCAGGCAAAGGCCACTTCGAGATCGTTGCCGCCTTCATTGAGGATGAAGGAATCGAGCGGGCGCTGCGCCGGCGGATGAAAAAGCGCGCAACGGCCTTCGTGGAGGTCTTCCGCGTAGGCGATGTCGATGCGCGTGCCTGCGGCGCCCGTGGCAGAAAGTTGCAGATAGCCGGGTGTGATGCGGCTGAAGTCGAGCGTTAGAATGGTAACGCGGCCGGACGGGGCGGGTGCAATGGCGAGTTCTTTGAAGCCTGAAAATTCCGCTCTGCGCAGTTGATCGAGCTCGAGGCGGGCGCGTTGCGGGAAAAACGCCTCGGCATCGTGAGCGGCGACAATTTGCGGGGCGGAAATGCGCGCGGCGGGGAATTCGGTTTCCTCCAGGAGCGGAATGTCGCGGGGAAGCAGACGGTTGTAGGGGATTTGTTCGTTGCCGATGGAGCGCGCCTTCGCGGCGGGCCATGCCCTGTCGTCGAAGCCGGGCTGCGTCCAGCGGGCGGGTTCCTGGCGCGCGTCGAAAACCTCGATGGCGCCCTGGCAGCCGTTCACGCGCGGGGCATCGGGATCGAAGGAGGTGGACCGGTGGACTTTCCACGTGCGATCGGTGCGAAGCTGGACGCGCGGTTTTTCGCCCGAGGCGGCGATGTCGAGTTCGGCGAGGAGGCAGGGAATGCGCGGAAGATGCTGCCCCGTGTTGTAGCCGTAGTAGAGAACCTGAACCGCGATGAGGTTTGCGCCGGCGCGGAGATGCGGCGCGATGTCGATGATGTCGAAGGATTGGAAACGCGGATCGCTGCGGGCGGGGCCGCGCGCGATGTAAGCGCCATTGACAAAGAGGCGATAGCGGGAGTCGGCGAAGATGCGGAGATTGGCCGTGGCCGGAGCGGAAGAAAGGTCGAAGATTTTGCGGAAGTAGCACCACTCGTTGCGCGGCAGATCGAAGTAGGCGCGCTCGTCGGGAAACCAGATGAGGGCGGAGCGGCGGGAAAATATCCGTTTGTAAGTGGTGGCGGGCGAAGCGGCGAATAAATGTGGATTTTGCGGCGCGGGCGATGCGGGAAAGCTGTGCAAAGCGGGCGCGCCTGCCGCGACAGCTGCTCCGATGGAGGTGGTTTGTATGAATTTCCGGCGGTTCATTTGAGCAGCGGATGTTTGTTGTGAGAGGTCTCAAGCGACGCGTCATTCGGGTGCGCGGTTTCCGTTTGCGTGAAACTGCAATCGCGCACGAGCAGGCCCGGCGCGTCCTCGGCGTGGAAGGCGGGGCGCGCCTCGCCTTCGGCGGGCTCGATGACGACATCGTGCAGGCGGACATTGCGCGCATGCCGGACGTAAAGTCCGTAAACGGGCAGACGGCCCCACATCGTGGGGCTTGGGAAGGCGGCTTCCTTTTCGTCCATCTCTTTCGCGGCGTCCGCCTTGGTTCCGGCGGCGGCGAGCTGGATGCGAACATGGGAGAGTGTGATGTTTTCCACGAGGTAGTCGGGAATGCCCGTGATGGATTGCCCGATGTTGCCCGCGCCGGTGGCGCTGATGTTTTGAAACATAATATTGCGCAGCTTTCCGACGCCGGGCGTGGGGGCTCCTTCGGTGTGCGGGCGCGCGCGGTTGCCGAGGCGGATGGAGATCGGGGAGAGCGTTTTTTCTATGCGCAGGTTGCTCACGACCACGCCGTCCATTTCGCCGCCGTCCACGACTTGCAGGGCGATCGCGCCGGCGCCGATGTCGTGGCCGAAAAACTTCAGTTCCGATTTTGTGGGTTTGATGACGCAGTTCGAAATCGCGATGTTGCGGAAACCGCCGGTGGACTCGGTGCCCGCCTTGATGGCGACGCAGCGGCTGCTGAGCACGCAGTTGGTGATCACGATGTTTTCGCAGGGCGCGGGGCCGGTGCTTTTGAGTGTGATGCCGTCGTCATCGGTGTCGCTGATGCAGTCGCTCACGGTCACGTCGCGGCAGCCGTCGATGTCGAGCATATCGTTGTTTTTGTTGCAGTGATTCCAGACCTGAAGGCCGCGGAGCTGGACGCGGTCGCAGTTGAGAAAATGCATCATCCATGCGGCGGAGTTTCGCAGATGCAGCCCCTCGACGCGCACTCCGGCGCAGGAAACAAAAAGCATGACGCGCGGACGTCCGTCCTTGTCGTGGCCGCCGTAGGCAAATTGTCCGCCCTGACCGTCGATGACGCCGGAGCCTGTCACGGAAACGTCCTCCTGCTCCTGCGCGTAAATGAGGGAGCGGAAGCCGTTCACATCGTGCAGCGAGCGATAGGCGCTTGGCGGCTGGATCGGATAATCCGCGGCGCGATCCGTGCTGCCGAGAATCACCGCGCCGGATTCCAGATGCAGGTTGACGCGGCTGCGCAAATGCACGGTGCCGGTCAGGAACTTTCCGGGAGGCACGATCACGCGCCCGCCGCCCGAGGCGTGGCAAAGGTCGATGGCGTCTTGAATGGCTTTGGTGCAGAGTGTCACGCCGTCGGCGACGGCTCCGGTTTCGACGATCGAAATCACTCCCGTGCGCGCGAGCGTAGGAGCGCGCTGCGCGGGCGCGGCGGTTTGGGCCGGGGCTGATGTGTGGATGCCGATAATTGAAGTGATGAGCAGGGCAATGAAACGCGGGGATGCGGGGTTGATTTTCATCGTTTGGAAAATGATTTTGTTTTTTGGATTTTGGAAATGGCCGCTTCGATCATTTGAAAATAGAGAGATCCCATTGCGTGCGCCATTCCACGACAGGTTTACCGTCGCGGATGAAAAGCGGGAGCCATGCGTAGAGGCCTTTCTCGGCGAGATCGGGATTCCAGAGGTCGAACATGGCAATATAAGCGCCGGGGCGCCCTTCGACGGGGAGAATGAACGAGATTTGCCCTCCGAAGGTTTTTTCGGGGCCGAGATTGTTGTGCGGGTTTATGCCGGCGGCCGGGTTTCCAAGGTCGGTGAACGGCCCGGTGGGCGCTGGGAAACGGAAGGAGCGCGCGGCGTTGGGCTTCCAGCCGGAGGAGCCGGATCCGAGCATGTAGTGCATGCCGTCGCCGGCGCGGATCACCGCGGGGGCCTCGGTGTGCGGGGGAATGTCGGCGAGGACGCGATAATCGCCGCGCGGATGCAGGTAGTCGTCGGTGAGGCGTCCGGCAACGAAGGCTTTGTCGGGCTTGCGGACGGTGTAGTGCCAGACATCGCCGCCGGCATCGCGAAACATGCAGAAATCGCCGGTGCCCTTGGGCGAGCCGCCGCCGGTGAAGCGGTGGCTGTAGGTGAACGGGCCGGCGGGTTTGTCAGCGGTGGCGACGCCGACGTAAGCGGTGTCGTAGCCTTTGCCGGGCGGATAGAGCTTGAAATGCATCACGTATTTTTTCGTGCGGGGATTGAACAGCACCTTGGGGCGTTCGAGGATGCATCCGGCGGCGATTTCGGATTCCGGATTTTGATAATCGACGGAGAGAACGAGGCCTTCGTCACGCCAGTTGTAGAGATCGGCCGATGAATAACAGTGCACGCCGCCATCCGCTTTTTGCGCCTCGGAGCGGTTGGGGAGCTTGTGTTCGCCATACCAATAATAACGGCCGTCTGCCGCGACATGGATGATGCCGCCGCCGTGCGCGTTGATGGGGGCGCCGTTGGTGTCGAGCCAGAGCGTGCCCGGGGAAAAGGTTGAAAGGCTGAAAGACTGGAGAGCCGAAAGGAGAAAAACGCTCGGAAGGGCGAGGATGCGGAGGAGTCGTTTCATGGCGGAAATTTTGTGACAATGGAAAAGGCCGGTCCGGACGGACGGGCAAGGGTGCCCGGACTGATTACTGAGCAGACAGAAATTTTATCAAAAGATCACTCCGCATAGGCGCGGAGCGCGAAGAGGGCGGCGGGGATGTTCGCGCAGGGGGGCGCGACTTCCACGCGGAGCGACGTCGTCGTGACAGGCTCGGAAATGACGTGTTCGCGGAGGGTGAGGTGGTTGCCTGCCACCTCGATGAGGGCGCGGCCGGTCGTCGCGTCGCGTATTGTGTAATTGGATACACAGAAGGGCATGTCGCTTTCGGGATGGCCCATCTGGACGGATTCCATCGGGTGATCGAAATCGGTGTCGAAGGCGAGCGCGACGCGGCGGATGCGCTGCGGCCTGTCCCATGCGAGTGTGATGGCGGGCGCGGGATCGGATGGGTCGGCGACCCAGGCGTTGGGCGAGGCGACGGGACGGTCGATGCCGTTGACGAGATTCCCGGCGGCGAAAAGCGCGACGGGCGGCTCGATGGCGCAGGCGAGGTTTTCGCCATTGGGTCGACGGCGGGGGAGCCAGAACTCAAAGGTGTCGACACCGACTCCGGGAGGCGGGGTTTGCACGGGGGATTTGGCGACGGCTTTGTTGACTTCGTGCGTCAGTGCGAGAATGCCGGTCACGCGCCGGTCGGAGATGGCGGTTTCGACGAGAGGGTTGGCGTGGATGATGTAGAAGGCGTATTCGCGATTTTCGATTGTCGCGTCGAAGGCGAGTTCGATGGTCGAATCGCCCGACTGGATCGCGATCTTGCGGGTGGCGAGCGTGGTGTCGGGGGTGTGGTTGCCGGGTTTGCTGCTGAGGCGCAGCTCGACGCGCACGGTCGTGGCGGCGGAGGCGCGGACTTGGTAGGTGACACGCGGCGCGGGGCCGGGAATGACGGGAATCATCATCGCCCACGAGGCATCGAGGCGGCGGTATTTGCCACTGGCGGGGAGCGAGGCGAGCGCGAGCGTGGTGGTGGCGGTGAGTTTTGCCTTGGGCGCAAGGTCGGCGGGGTCGTTGAGCGCGACGCCCGGAATGTATTGGCCGCGCTTGATGAGTTCGCGCTGGAGTTCGGCAAGGTATGGGCCGGCGGCGATGTCGCGGGGAAGGGCGCTGTATTTTTTGCAGAGCGCGGCGGCGAGGCCGACAGGAGCGGCGTTGTGGCCGCACGTGGCCATGACGCGCGTCGAGCCGTAGGCGACGTGGGAGGCGCTGATGATGCGTCCGGCGAGGAATAGGTTTTTGATGTTGCGGCTGTACAGCGTGCGGTAGGGGATGGGGTAAACGCCCTTGGCGTGGTATTGGGTGCAGCCGTCGATGGGACTGTAAACGCCATCGGCGGGATGGAGGTCGATGGCCCAGCCTCCGTAGGAGACGTCGTCGTGGTGGGAGATTTGTTCGACGAGCTCGCGCTGGGTGAGCATGTGGTCGCCCTCGAAGCGACGGCTTTCGCGTTTGCCGGCGAGGGTGCCGACCCATTCGAGCGTCATGGTTTCGGCCTCGGGAAACCTGCCGGAATTCTTGATGTGGTTCCAGACGCCGTAGATGACTTTCCAGAGCTCCCATTTGATGTCCTCGGTGTCGTGGACGGTGTCCATGCGGCCGCCGTATTCGACCCACCACAGTTTGCAGCCCTGCTCGGCGGCGGAGAAATCCTTGTAGCGCGGGATTTTTGTGATGTCGATGAGCGCGAAGGAGGGAGGGGTGAATTTCACGGGGCGTCCGGTGTCGCGCGAATAGAAGTAGAGGGAGTGTCCCAAGAGTTCTCCGAACTCGTCGCCGGGGGCCATGCCTTCGTCGAACTCGGCCTTGCTTTCGGCGCCCATGCGAAAGGCGGCCCCGGCGAGGAAGCCGATGATACCGTCGCCGGTGGCGTCGCAGAAAAGAGGGGCGGTGAGAATGTATTCGGTGGAATTTTGCGGATTGAAGGCGCGGACGGAGCGGATGGTGTCGGCGTCGGATTTTTCGAGGTCGTAGATTACGGTGTTGAGGAGGAGCGTGATATTGGGTTCGCGCTGCACCATTTCGAGGAGGAGCGCGTCAACAAAAACGGGATTGCCCTCGCGATTGCGGTGGACGTTTTCGACCATGAACTCGTCGATGATGCCGCCTTCGCGCGCCCAGCGGTTGTTGTTTCCCATGTGGGAAGTCGCGCCGAGTATCCAGAGGCGGACTTCGCTCGAACCGTTCCCGCCGAGGACGGGACGGTCTTGGAGGAGGATCACCTTGAGGCCGGCGCGCGCCGCGGCGATGGCCGCGCAGACGCCGGAGAGCCCGCCGCCGCCGACAACAAGATCGCAGTCGAGCGGAATGGATTTGAGCGGGCGGACGCCCGCGGTGGGTGGATTGGTGATCATCAGAGTGGTTGGAAAATTGGAATGGTGGAGAGAGGGTTGGATTTTCGATTTTGGATTCTCGATTTTCGATTGGGCGCTGCCGCGCCGGCTGGCATTTGGAGCGGCAGCTCCTCCAATCGAAAATCGAGAATCGAAAATCAAAAATTCATGTATTCTTTTTTTGGATACGTCCGAAATACAGCATGAGCCAGGCGGCGAGGTGCAGGAATGCCATCAACCAGAACCACATGGTGTAGCCGCCGCCTTGGACGGCGCGGAGGATGGGGCCGAAGACGGCGTAAACGGCGCGGTCGAGGAAACCGACGGGCGCGCTGGCGACGGGGGAAACCATCGCGGAGACGAGGGTGTTCATGATGATGCCGCCAACGGTGCTTCCGGCGGCGACGACACTGAACACGGTGCCGAGGCAGGACTTCGGGACGACGTCAACGACGAGCGAGCTGATGTTGATGAGCCAGGCGAGCGCGGCGATGATGACGATCGCGGTATAAGCCATCGTGGAACCGATGCCCGCGACGTTAACGACGATGATGGAAACGGGCATGAAGAACGCGCATCCGAGCATGATCCACATGCGCGAGGCGGCGGGCGCGATTTTGCGTTTTTTGATGAGAGCGCCCGAGAGCCAGCCCCCGGCGAGGCTGCCGACGCCGGCGGCGGCGTAAACAATCCAGGTGATGGTGAGCTGGCTCTGGTCGAGACCGCGCTCGGAATGGAGGAATTTCGGAAACCAGAACTGGAAGAAATACCAGGCGGGATCGGTGATGAGGCGTCCGAGCAGGAGCAGCCAGACGACGCGCGAGGAGAATATTTTTTTCCAACCCCACGGCGCTTCGTTCATGACGCTGCCGGCGGACTTGGCTTCCTCGACGTTAGAGTCGTCGAGGAGTTTGAGCTCCTTGTCGGTCGTGAAGCGCGATTGTTTTGGCAGGCGGTAAACGAGAAGCCAGGGAATGAGCCAGAGGAGTCCCGCAAGTCCGGTGAGCAAAAATGCCATGCGCCAGCCAACGCCCGTGCCCATGATGTTTTCGAGGAATGGCAGGTGCGTAGCGAAGGGAAAGGCCGCGAGCGGGATGACGATATAGGGAGCGACGGTTGCGCCGACGGTGGAGCCCATCGTGTAAACGCCGATGGCGAGGGCGCGCTCGCGGGCGGGGAACCATTCGGAGACGGACTTGGAAGCGGCGGGCCAGACGCCGGCTTCGCCGAGGCCGAGCATGAAGCGGAAAAATCCCATGGAGCGCACGCCGTGCGCGGCGGCGGTGAACATGTTGCTGATCGACCAGAAGGCAACAAAGACGGCCATGCCCAGACGGGTGCCGAGCTTGTCCACCATGCGCCCCGAGACGAGGTAGGAAATCGTGTAGGCGATGAGGAAGATATTGACGATGTTTCCGTAATCGCGATCGGTCAGGCCAAGATCGTGCTGGATCGTCGGGGCAAGCGCGGAGAGGGTCTGGCGGTCGATGTAGTTGAGCACCGCCGCGAGAAACACGAGCGTGATGATGAGCCAGCGGAAATTGGGGATCTTCATAATGTGGAAGTGGGAATGCGGAGTGCGGAATGAAAAAGGTTATTTTTGGGGAGCCGCGGGTGTGGCAGTGAAGTTGAGTTTGG
The DNA here is from genome assembly GCA_029974595.1 of Ereboglobus sp. Lineage (GTDB taxonomy): Bacteria > Verrucomicrobiota > Verrucomicrobiia > Opitutales > Opitutaceae > Ereboglobus. Next base: position 26,960 of record JARKRC010000021.1, read on the forward strand.
GCGCGTAGCCGTCGGCGGACGTGAGGTCTTGGCTGAACTCGTAAGGAAAACTGTCGGCGGTGAGCGTAGTCGTCGTGGCGCTCGTGGTGATGCGAAGCGCGGCGCGGCTCCATTTGCTGTCGTCCTCGCGGAGGTAGGCGTAGAGCCATGTGGCGCGGTCGCCGAGGCTGAGCGTGATGGCCCGGGCATCGCCGGGTGAGAGTTTTTGAATGCCGGTGGTGATGGGCTGCGCGAGGTCGCGTCCGGGCGTCCAGCCGGGGGCGGGTTTTGCGCCTTCAATATAGAGGGCGGTGATGCCGGAGGCGGCGACTTCGACCGGGATGCCGTCGCGCGGATCGCAAGTGATCGTGCGAATGTATTTGTTTTCCTGATACACGCGGACGCGGGCGCCGCCGGGGAGCGCGGAGAAACAAGCGGGGTTGAGGCGAACGCGCGCGGTGACGGCGGAGAAGGATTGATTGGTGAAGACGATGGCTGCGCCGGCGGCATCGTGCGCGGCGATGTAATTGAGCTCGTTGGAACCGGCGGTGACGAGGTTGTCGGGGAGCCAGAGATTGAGGTTTTCGATGTCGTAGATTTTGCCCGGACAATGCCCGTAGAAACGGCTTTGAAGGTAGGCGTAGCCCTCGATGTATTGGTCGGGGAAGTCGATTGCGCCGCGGCTGCGCGTGACGGCATCGGAAACGAGGTAGTCGAGGATCATCGAAGCCATGGGCCAGACGTGGTTGTAGTGAATGGAATTGTAGCTCATTTCCTCGTGGGGGCGGAGGGCGTAGTCCGCTTTTTCGTAAACGGTGGTGCGTGCGGTGTTGATGTGGTAGCCGGGGAACGAGCGGTAGCGGCCAATTACGGCCGAGCGGGCGATGTCATGGAGAAACGTGTCTCCGGTGAGCGTGGCGATGCGGAGCATCCAGGGCGCATGATGCGCCATGAAGATGGCGCGGTGGCCGGTGGCGGTGCCGGAGGATTCGGGATTGAGGCCTTGCTCGGAAAGACGCCACGCGGGCGCGGTTTCTTCGGGACACGGAATGGCCGGAAACCCGCGTCTGCCGAGATACCAATAGACGGGGGCCTTGTTGCCGGTGTTGACGGTGATGTCGGTGTCGGGGATGAGCGGGCACATCCAGATGTAGAGGGCGTTGAGGCGCGCGCCGCGGCGGGCGGCTTCGAGGTAGCGTTTTTCGCCGGTGGCTTCGTGGAGCATGGCGAGATCGATCCAGCGCGGCACGAAACCGGTCCAGAAAAACGTGCCCTGGCCGTCGGGGTCTTGGAAGGAGGCGGAGGGCTTGTCCACGCGGCGGGCGATGTAGGCGTCGGCTCCGCGACGCGCGAGATCGAGCCAGTGTTTTTCCCCCGTAGCGCGGTAGAGGGCGAGGGCGTTCCACCATGTGGGGCCGCGCGAAACGTCGTCGAGGTTGATCACACGGTCTTTCGGGTAGAGAGCGCGGGCGGTTTCGATGAAGGCGTTTGTGTTGCCATGGCTGATGTCGTGGAGCGCGGCGAATTCGCTGACGGGCGCGCAGGGGCCGAGGAGGGCGCGCGAGGGGGACTGGATTTTTTGCTTCGGGTCGAGGCTGAAGAGAAATTTTTCGCGGGAAAAAAGATATTCGAGAATAGGGCGGGCGCGGTCGTTGAAAAGTTCGGCGCGGCCCGTGACGAGGGCGAGTTCGAGCGGATTGAGCGAGGATACGTTTTTGACCGCGCCGGGGACATCGGTCGAGTAGCCGCAGCCGCGGAGGGGAGCGTTCCAGTAGGAATACTTGCTCATGCCGTAGTCGATGATGCGGGTGAGGGCGGCGTTGAGCGTGCCGAGAGCGTTGTGGCGGCGGTCGCGGAAATCGTAGAGCTCGCGGGCGATTTTTTCGAAGGCGGCGGTGACGTCGGTATCGCGAAGGGCGACGAGGCGGAGTTTGAAGGTGAGGATTTCGCCGGCTTTTCCGTAGGAGCCCGCCCCGCCGAGCATGGGGAAGAAGAGCATGGGACGGAGCGTCTTTTCAGGCGTGCGGAGGGCGATGCCGAAGCGGGAATTGTCGAAGGTGGGAAGCGGCTGGAACGGGAGTTCGCCGGGATCGGCAACGATGCCGTAGAGCGTGCCGGCGGCGTTGCGAACGAACGCGGCGGGGAGCGGCGACATGTGCGCGGTGGTGAGGTAGGGAAGCGATGGAAAACGGCGCTCCGTCCAAATGAGGGGCTGCCAGGCTTCGCGCGCGTCGGCGTCGGCGACGGCGGGTGCGCCGGTGTAGCCGATCGAGAGCCAGCCGTCGCGTTTGCGCGTGGCGGTGATGGTGAGGGTGGGGAAGGCGGCGGCGTCTGTGTCGAGCGTGGCGGTGAGGCGGACGGCGGGATTGGTGTCGGGAAACGCAAAGGTATTGCCGGAGGCGGCTCCGGTGAGTTCGGTGTGATCGGCGGCGTCGAAAAGATTGAAGGCGCGGTTGCGCATGGCCCCGTCGAGGATGCGCTCGTCGAAGCCGTCGCCGCCTTGCGTGATGTCGCGGGTAGCGGTGGTTTTGGCGGCGCGGGAGGCGTCGACTTGCCATGTGGGGACGTTGTAGGGCACGCCGGTGATTCCGGCGGGGCGCATGGCGATTTTCGGATCGTCGGCGCGGAAGAGGATCGTGAAGGCGGGACGGAATGCGGAAAAATCGGCGGTATCGCGGGCGTCCGGCGCGGCGCGCATCGCGGACGCGAATGCGAGCAGGAGTGAAATGCCGGATGCGAAACGAATGTGGCGAGTTGATAACATCATTAAAGTTGGCTGTTGCTAAGAAGGGTTTGACCACGGGGCGCGCGAACGCAGCGGGGATTTGCGGTTATGCGGTGTGACGATGCAAAAGCGGAATGCGTCAACAGTTGACTTGCAAGCATCGCTTTTTTACCGCGCCGTGCCGGGCAGTTCGAACCATTCCGTGGTTTGGTCGGCGGCATTCGGGGCGGAGAGGCGCAGGCGCACGCGGATCGGGCGGTTCATCGGGATATCGCCAACGGTGAATTCATAGGGAAAGGAATCCAGTTTTTGCGCGGGGGCGTTTTCGGTTTCGAGCTGCGCCCGGGCGCCATCGGCCGGGCGTCCGTTCAGGACGGCGTAGAGTGAATCGCGCCCGAAGGGCGAGCGAATGCGGAAGAGCCGCAATTCGCCCCAGGGCGCGCCCAAGTTCGCGATGACGGGGCGCGTTTCGAGTTTCGGCAGCGAGGGAGTAACGGAGGCCTCGGCTGCGTCGAAAGAGAGGATGGCCACGCCGCGTTCGGGAAGCGTGAGGACGTAGCGGCCGCGAGCATCGGTGGTGAGTTTGGGTTTGGCTGCCGACTTGCCGTCGCCGGTTATGCGAAGGAGCGGTTTTTTACCGGACGGGATGCCGAGCGCCTCTCGGTCGATCGTGATGGAGGCGGTTGCGGGGCCGCGGGCCTGGTTGAGGAGAACCAGATGAAATTTATTTTTTCCCCGCGCGCCGAAATAATCGACCATGGGCGTATCCACGGAGAATTTTTTGCGATCGAACATGAGGCGGCATTCGGGATCGTCGAAAACGCGCCCGGGCTTTCCGCCGTAGATGCGCGAGCTGAACCAGACATAGCCCTGCTGCTTCGAATAGGGAAAACGGATCGCGCCGCGGGTGCGCACGTCGGCGTCGGTGACGATGTAGTCAACAAGCATGGCGAGATGCACGGGCGCGTGGTGCCAGTAGAAGGAGGTGAGGTCCGGGCCGGCGTGCGGGTAATCCGGATTTTGCATGATGTCCGTATGCGCGGAGAGATAGTAGCCCGGGTAGCTCGCGCCGCGTCCGATGAGCGTGTTGCGGGCAAAGGCACGATAGTATTCGTCGCCGGTTTCGCCGTAGAGGCGCAGGAGGTTCGCGGCCCAGACGGAGAGCATGATGTTGCTCATGCCGTTTGTGCAGGCGTGGAAATAGGTGGTCGGTTGTTCGAGGCCAAGGCCCGCGGGGGAAACAACCCAGGCGGGGATTTGTTTTTCGGGGATGTCGAAAGTGACCGTCGCGCGCGCGTGCGGCTTGAGGCCGGCGGGCCAGCCGAGCCGGAAGGATTTGTCGCCCTTCCACCAGACGGTGTGGTTGCAAACGTATTTGCCATCCGGATACAAAATCATGTTTCCATCCGGCACGGTCGGGGACACCCAGAGACCCGCGATGGTGTGGGCCGCGCCCTGCCGGGCGACATCGATGTAATTTTGCCCGCCGGTGAGTTCGTGGAGGTCGAGGAGATCCCACCAATAGGGATAATAGGAAACATTGTAGAAGGGCTGGATGCCGACGGGGACGGCAAGGTTGGGATTTATTTCGAAGGCGCGGGTGATCCAGCCGTCGGCATTGGCCTGGATGCGTTTGAGAAGCGCGGGGTCGGGCTTGTTTCGATAGAGCGCGAGCCAGCCCGACCATTCGGTCTCGGTGATGCCGACGGGCTTGCGCGGGCGTCCGTCGGCAGCGGCGATGTAGGATTCGAGCCATGGGTTGAGGTTGCGCGTGAGGTCATCGAGCCCCTGCCAGACTGCGGAGCCGAAAAAGGTGTGGTTGTAGTCGATGACCGCCGATTTGTTGGTGACGTAAGCGTTGTTTTTTGCGGTGAGCGCGAAATGCGAGCTGGGGCGGCTGAGGAGAAACTCAATCGTCGGGAGCGAGCGCGTCGCGTAGAATTCCTCGCTTTGCGTGAGGAGCGCGGCGGATAGATACATGAGCGGCGCGGCGTGCGTGACCGTGCTTGGGCTCTCGATGTTTTCAGGGCCTTTGAGCCGCGCATCCCAGCCGCCGGCTTTGTCGTCGGCGATGAGGTCGATGATGTTGAGCGCCTGTCCGGTGAGCGATGTCGTGACAGGTTCGCGATAATCGGTGACGCCGTAGAGCTGGGTGTCCGCGGCGCGCATGACCTGCTCCCACGATTGCGGCGCGGCGATGACATACCAGGCGGCGCGGAGTGTTTCGCCGCGTTTTTTCTGCGAGTCCATGCCGCCGAGTATGGGCGAGAAACTCCAAGGTTGCGCATCGCCTTCGGGCGAAAGGAGCGTGAAGCCGAAACGGGGATTGGTTCGGTTGGGCCATGCAGTCCCGATAAGGTCTGGCGGGGCGATGATGCCGCGCGTGATGGCGGGCAAGGCGTCGCGCGCTTTTTGCTCTATGAGCGCGTAGGGATGGGGCGTGAGCGATGAGGTGACGATTTCCGGCCCCTCGGGCAGGCGGCGGAATTGATAGATTGGCGGAAGCATGACGGCCGCGACTTCCTCCCGCGGCACGGGTTGTCCGCAGGCGAAAGCCAGCGAATGCCAGCCGTCGTCATTGATTTCCATGGAAACATCCACGCGGGCTGCGGCGGTGCCCGCAGGCAGACGCCAGATGGCGCGGGCGACGCAGGGAGCGGAAGCGGAGCGATATTCGATTTCGACGGCGCCGTCGGGCAGCGCGCGGGCATTGATCGGTTCGAGTCGCGTGAGCGCGCCAGCGACGTAAGGGTCGCGCAGGTCGGCGGCGCGACGCATTACATTGCCGCCGAGTTTCCAATCGACCTGCGCGCCTGTTTTCCATGCGGGGAAATAAGCGTCGAAGGAGACGTGGCTTGCCGCGCTGGAAAAAAGCAGCAGCGGCTCGACACCGGCATCGATAATGAGGACGCGGCCCCGGGCGTCCCTGGCGCGAACCTCCCGCCACACGCGGGGTGATCCGTCTGCGGCGCGCGTGGAGCGAAAAACGATTGAGGTGGCCGCGTTGTCCAGTTGCGCGAGCGGCTGCGCGGCGCGGTCGGGCGCGGATGGCTGGGGGGCGCCGGCGGTGAAAACGCGCTTTGGCTGCACGATCGCGGCGCGATGGGTGTTGAGCGAGTTGCGCTGGCGTTTATTGGGATCAAGCGACGTGGTTGTGAGCAAAATCGCCTCAAGGCGTCCGTAGTTGCGCGCCGTGTCGACGATTTCGATCATGCGCAGGCCGGCATCGAGCTGCATTTCGCCGACGTTTTCCCATGCCCAGCCGTCACCGGTGTGCGCGCCCGATTCGCGCGCGGCGGGCGTGCCATCGATTTTGACGAGCAGGCGGCGTTTGCCGGACTGGTTGTTGATGAAATTCTGCGTGCGGGTCCAGATTTGGTAACGCCCGGGCTGGTCGATGGTGACGCCGGCGAATGCCGTGCCGGGCTGGTTGCCCGACTGGATGTGGTCGCGGACGCGCTGCCATGAATCGAGGGCGATGAAATTTTCCGGCTCGATGAGAAGCGTGGCATCAGCCGCGCGGGCCGACTGCGCAATGGCGGCGAGAATGCCGAGGAGCGTTGCGAGAAGCGCGGTTTTCGGGAGGGAAGGGGATGGCAAGGCGTGCATGTTTTCTGACGGCAAAGTGGTAGGCGTTTCGTTTGTGCAAAGCGAATGTCGCTGAGATGCATGCAGACGATGAGACGCGGAAAAGTGAACGTCGATTTTGGTCAACAATTGACCGCCGGTTCCTCTGCGGGAGCCGCATCCCGGCGCGATCAGTGCAAGAAACCGAGGAAGGCCGGGCGGTCCTGTTTTTTCGCAACGCGCGTGGATTTTTTCCTGCGGGACGGGCGCTCGTTCGGCGGGATGAGCGTGTAACCTTCACGCTGATGGCTGTCGACCATCAGGACTTTCGGATCGTCCGGCTCGCCCGTGATGTTCAGGTTGAGCTGGCTGAGGACGAGTTGGAAGGCTTCCTCGCCGACGAGCGGATAACGATGATCGGCGCCCGTGGCGTCGACGGGAGGCTCCGAGCGATCGATGCTCGCGAAGCAGACATCTTCGGGAATTCTCACGCCGATTTCGCGCAGCAAGTGATACACGCTTGCGGCGCTTATGATGACATCGGGATCGTGTTTTTTCACCCACGCGCCCAGATGCTCGTGGGAAATTTGCGGCTTGGGCAGGATGGGGATGCGATCCGAGGAGGGGATTTTCGATTGATAATAGAGAAACGAGGAGGTGAAGAGTTTGTGGCCGATGCCGCCTTCGTTGTAGGTCATGACGAGCCCGAGCCGGCGATGCCCGAGCCGGGTGGCGCTTTCTATGAGCTCGTCCATCATCTGCAGGTAATCGGGACAGGCGCGGTGGAGCCGTGGCGAAACGATGCTGTAGCCGGCGGTTGCCGCCGAGAAACCGGCGAGGTCGAAATCGACCCGGGCGACGCCGCTGGCGAAAGGCGCGAAAATGACGCCCCGGATGCCGCGCGCGACGAGGATGGAGCGGAGACGGCGCGTGCTCATGCCGGGATCGGCGAGATAAAACACATCGACGCCGAAGCCCACGGATTTGGCAATCTCGCGCACGCCGGCAAGCATGCCGATGATGGGCGGGTAATGCTGCACCTGTTCGCGAGTGAGTTCGGGGATGATGAATGCGATGTTGGACGGCGCGCGGTCGGCGCGGGCGACTCGCAAGTGCACCATCAGTTCCGATATGCGCGGGTCGCTGCGATAGCCCATTTGCCTGGCGATTTTGTGAATGGCGTCGCGGCGTTCGGATGAGATTTTGGGGCTGTTGCGGAGGGCAAGGGAGACTGCGGAAACGGAAACGCCCGCGGTTTGCGCGATTTCACGCATGCTGACGGAAGTCGTGTTCAGGGACATGGTGGAGTTTTTGGGGAAACCAATTCCAAGGTCAACTATTGACTGTTCGAATTCGGCGCAGGGGCATCCTGGCGGCGTTTTGACGGCGCGCTTCGTGCGCCGTGCCGGCATTGCGCGGGCAGATGCATCAGGTCTTCGTGATCGCCGCGACACGTTCGTGCCGTTTGGCCCGATGCTCGCAGCGGGGGCCGCGGTGTATTTCCTCGTTTTGCACCAGTGGGTCGGCCCGCTTGTGGCGGGCATTGGCCAATTGATCTGGCAATGATCCGCGGCGTCGGACGGCGGCGCGTGCGACAAATTCTGCCCAGGAAAATTTCCCCGTTTTTTTGGCGGGGAAGGGCGGGAGAAGACGGCGGCCTATTTAACCATCACAATATTTTTTGGAAACTGCCGCTTAATACGCATACGTGGTTTCTTCTTTGACGACGGAGCGCGGCAGCACGCCGGCGCCGAATTCAAAGCGGATGCCGCCAAGGCCCGGCTCGGCGGCTTGGGCGACTATTTTGAAGCTGATCGTGCTTTTGGGCTTGAGGTTCAAGTCCCGGACGACGATGCGCTGCCCGGAAACGTCGGCCCGGATGTTCTTGCTGATTTCCACGAAGCGCATGTTCGGCACCAGATCAAATATGGCATCGCCGGAGAGTTCGCGCATGGTGCTCTGGTTTGTGATCTTGATGGTGTAGGTCACATTGGCGCCGATTTTGACGGGATCGACATCGTCGGCGACCTCGGTCAGCACGCCGGGAGCGCCTTCCCACGTCGTGGTGGCCGCAGCCTGGACGAAACGGCTGCCGGCGAAACGGGCGATTGCGTTTGCGGTGAGCGCGCCCTGTTTCTGGCCGGAGAGGACGACTTGGCGGCGCACGACTTCATTGGGGGCGATCCGGGGAATGACCCAGGTCACGTTGCCGGCGGAAATCCTGCCGTCATCAGTGGCGCTCAAGCAGCGCGCGCCGGAGGGGATTTCATCGGAGAGCTGGATGTTTTCAACGGGCGTGAGACCTTCGTTGACGAGGGTGATGTCATAGGTGGCGCTCGAAAAGAGGAACGCATCCGCGGGGCCGGACTTGGTGATCGCGATTTTGGATTCGACAATGGAAACATGCGCGGAGGCGTTGGCCTGGATTTCCTGCGTGGAGAAAGCGTTGGCCCGGTTGTCCCATTCGCCGCGGATCGCGGCTTTCACCGGCACGTCGATGACGCGTGTCTCGCCGGCGGCGAGTGTGTCGATGCGATGTGTGATGACGTTGTTGCTGCGGTCCGGGCCGTAGAGTCCGGCGGGCAGGGTGTCGGTCACGATGACGTTGCGCGCCGGGGCATTGCCAACGTTGGACACGGTGAGACGGAAACTGATGTCATCGCCGAGCTCGGCTTGCGCCGGGCCGGTTTTGAAGAGTTCCAGTTTCGGACTGCCGGCAAAGAGCGGCAGGCCGATTGTCGGGACCACGGCGACCTTGGTGTTTGTGACAAACCAGCCGTCATTGGCGGGACGCACGGTGACGACGATGTCCTTGGTGGCGCCGCGCGTCATGTTGTTCCAGTCCCAGAGAAAGGAGCCGCCGCTGCTTTCGGAGGGAGCCGGAGAGGCTTCGACATATGCGAGGCCCGGCGGCAGCGCCTCGAGAAGGCGGACTTGGTCGATGTCGGCGAGCGCTTCAAACCGTATGCGGTAACGGACGTTCTCGCCGGCCATCTCGGTGGTCTCAATGATCTGCTTGTCGACCTTGAACCAGTCGGAGTTGAAGCGTGGCTGGGCGGATTGAGGCGCGGGCGGGCGGGTCTGGCGGACCGGCACGGGCTGCGCATCGGCTGCGCCGAGGGACGGTGTGATGGCGGCGAGGGCCAGAAGCAAGGCCGCGCGCGCCGGGAAGATGATGCGGTGTATATATATCATGTTTAATTTACTATATTGTTGGAAATCGGCCTGGTTTTGTATTATCAATAAATCAGCGTTTGCGCTTCGTGGCGATGCGCCAGGCATACCATTGCGCGACCCAGAGATTATAAAAGAACATGCCCATCCAGAACAGGAGCGACGCGAGGGACGCCATGGTGATTTCGCTGTGAAAAAAAACGATGGCCGCGACCATCATCAACGAGAGGAGCGCCAGGAAAAAAGTCGCGCGAACCTCGCGCCAATAGAGCACTTTCCAGCGGTTGCGCGGATTGGCGGGGGCGGCCTGCGGGCGCGCGGCGTCCGGCTGGGTGTGCATCGGATGCGTCCGCTTGAAATATTTCCACTGGAGCCACACGGAGGCGAATGCCACGAGCAGGCCGACGAAGCCGATGGCGGCATCGATAATGCGGCTGTCAACGGGCAGACTGAAGAGCGCTGGCAGGATCGTGATCATTTATAATTATATAATGCGTGCGATGACTTATTTGTTTTTATCGTCGATGAAGTGACCGCTGCTCCTGTTCGTGGTTATGTCGTCATGCATGTCCTTGCCGCCTTTTATCCTGTCGCGCCTGTTGACGCCGCTGCCCGTGCCGCCATCGCCTTTCTTGAGATAAACCACGACGAGCGTCTGCAGATCCTTGAGCGTGACCTGGCGTTCCTCCCAACGCAGGCCGGTGTCGGGATCGGTGCCGGTGACGCTGGATGACGAGATGGTCGAGGCGCCGTCCGGCGGCTCCCAGTGATCCATCGCAAAGCCTGGATTTATCGTCACGCGGATGGTGACCACATCGCCGAGGTTCATGATGCCGCCCGGCGTGATGTCGCCGCCGACGGACTTGATGTCGATCTTGATTGAGGGATCGAACTCCAGCGTCGGATCCGTCAATTGCACCCGTGTCTGGAGCAGCGGATTGACTGTCCGGATGAGAGCGCGCGGATCGAGATTGGTCTCGACATACAGTTCCCACTGGCCGACTCCCGCAGGCTGGCGGTAGCGCTCCTGGATGTTTGTCCAGCCGTCGAAGCGGTAATTGGCAGGGTCTTTCACCGTGCAATGGAACAGGACCGTGGATTTGTCCGGGAAGTATTTCGTGATGAGCGGCGGCGCGTCGCCTCTTGCCACGGTGACGCCGTCGAGTGTCACCTTGTCCTCGCCGGACGGGTGGCAGATGGAGAGGGAATCAAAGCCCAGGGTCACGCGCCAATCCGGCACTTTGGCCGAGAAGAAGGCGCCGATGACCTTGTCGTCGTCCATGTAAATCGTCGTAGTCGGGCTTGTTCCGGAGAGCGCGCCGAACCACTCCTTGAACGTGTAGCTACCCACGCCGGAAGCGGTCACGCTCACCGTGGCGCCCACGGGGAACAAGCCTCCCGTTGTGGCCAGATTGGCCGGCGTGTCCCCGGCGGGGGCAAGCACAACCGTGCCGGCATCGCCGGGCAGGGCGGACCATTGCAACAGCACCATTTTTCTCGCGACGAGGAAGTGCACTTCGCGCTGGTGGTCCAAGCCGGACGCCAACGCGGTGTAGGTCGCCGGCGCGCCTGAATTGTCGCGCGTGCTGACATCCCCGCTCCATCCGTTTCCTGAAATGGCATAGCCGGGGGCGGGATGCGCCACGATTTTGTAATCGCCATATTCATCCGGGCCTTCGATTGCGCTGATTGTCGCTGCCATGGGGTTGAGCACCTTGGTTGACATATCCGTCACTTCATAAACCAGCACTTTTGGCGGGAATGTCTCCTCGTTGGAGCGGAAAATGGCGTAGGCGATGGTGTCCGCGCTCATGCTCACCGTGGTCGAGGGCGAGGTCGCGTTCGCGACGGCGCCGCCGGTCGCTTCCCAGCGGACGAATTGCCAGCCGCTGTTTGCCGTTGCGATCAGCGGCACGTTCCTGGGGGTTCCGTCGCCATTGTAGGCGTAGGTGCCGCCGCTGGAAACGGAGCCGCCGGCGGACGGCGAGGCATAGACTTGCAGCGTGTAGCTGCGCGGTGTGAATTTCGCCGTCACGGTCTTGTTCGTGTCGAGGACGACACTGGTCGAGAGGACGGCGGGGTTGTTGATTGTCACCGGGCCGGTCCAGCCGGAGAATGCGAATCCCGGAGCGGGCGTCGCGGTGAGCTGGACGGTCGGGCTTCCGGTAAATGTCTTGGAATAAGAAACCGGATGCCCCGTGCCGTAACCTGCCGCGTCGGAGGGATCGCTGTTCATCTGCACGCTGCCGCCCAACGGGGGCGATGCGGAAATGGTGAGCGTGTTATAGACGGTCGTGATAAAGCGCGCGATGACGGTCTGGTCGGACTTCATCACGATGAACGTGTCCGCCGCATCCGGGTTGTTGACCGCGCCCGCCCAGCTTGCGAAGCTCGATCCGGGTTTCGCCAAGGCCTCAAGGTTGACCTGAGTCCCGTAATCGAACTGGTATCCGGGCGGCGTGCCACCCACGAAGAGTCCGGCGGGCGATGTGATGCTGGCGGTGCCCTTGGATCCATCCGCCGGGTCGGTATCGACCTTGAGGATGCATACCCGGGTGAAGACTGCGCTGATGGTCGCGTCCCCGGTCACCGAGTGGGCGAACGAGTCGGGGAACGAACCGGAGGCCGGCTGCTGGACGGCGCGGCTGGCGGTTGTGTTCGCTCCCCAGCCCCAGCCGACAAAACGGTAGCCCGTGTAGGCCGCGCTGACATAGGGGCGCAGCACCGCGCCGTAGAAATACTGGCCGCTGCCATCGCCGCCGATCAAGCCGCCCGCGTTTGGCACGCCGAGGCCTTTTTCCCAGCGTTCGACGACGATGTTATATATACGACGGCGGAATTGCGGCGTGATGACGATGTCGCCGGCATCGGCCAGCGTGTCGTCGATGGTGAGCGTGAGGGTTGCCACGCTGATGTCCGCCGTGGTGGTCTCGCTGACAATCACGGACGAGGGCAGCGCGCTTGTTCCCCAACCTGCAAACTCGAACCCCGTCGCGGCGACCGCGGTGATGACTTTTGTCGCGGGGGTGCTGGTAACGTCGTAGCGATAAGTGCCCGGGGCGGGGTCAACCGTGCCGAACGGCGCGGGCGGGCAGGAATTCGCGGGCGTGACGTCCACGGCCGGGTTGATGGTTACCACGACTTGTCGAATGTAATTGGCCGTGATGTCCGCGTCCTTGTCGTAGGTGAACGTCATGCCGGTGCCCGTGCCGAGCACCGTGAATCCTTCTTTCCACGAATCGAAGCGGTAGTGCGCGCCGGAGACGTCTTTCGGCGTGGTCGAGAGCTGCACTTGCGTCGGATAGAGGTGCTTCAAACTTGGGGAGTCCAAAAGGAAATCGTGGTCAAGAATTCCGCCGATGGTCGCGACGAGCGTCTGCGCGCCCGCGGCGGGCACGGGTGTGACGGTGAGCGTGTAGGTTTTCGGCTGGAAGTGCGGCGCGACGGTCACGTCTTGCGTCATCGTGAAGCTGATTGTTTTCGGAGCCTCGGCTCCCGGGGCCGGAACGGGATTCGGCGTGACACCGGCGGAGATGTCGGGAGTGAAATCCCAACGATTCACGAAATAATGTTGCGAAGCCGGCGTGGCCGTCACCGTGGCGGTCGCGCCCTCGGCGAAGGTGTAGGTCTTGGAGCCGTCGCCGTTGGTGATGACGGTCGAATACGGGCTGTAACCGCTGACGCTGACGTCGCCGTTTTCAATGCCGGCGGGGATGGTGAGTTTCCACGCGTTGGCGAAGTTCGCGGTCACGTCGCGGTCGTTATCCATCGTGATAGTGAGGTTGCGGCCCGAGGGCGCGATGGCGTCGCCGGACCAGTGCGTGAAGATTTTTCCCGCGGCGTCGTTCGCGGTGAGCGTGACGACGGTGTTCGGCGCATACACGGTGGTTTTCGGCTGGCCTTGCGGGTCGGGCGAACCGGCGGGGCTGGCGGAAATCGAGCCGCCGCCGGACGGGCTCACATGCGCGCGGAGGCGGTAGAGGCTGCGGACGTATTGCGCGATGAGGGTGCGGTTGGTGACATTGTCGCTCACGCCGACGGTGAACGGCGAGCCATAGGTCGCGGTGTGCGTTGTGTCCGTCCATCTCCAGAACGCGTAATATGGCGCGGGATTTTGCGAGAGGGAGACGGAGGTGTTGTAGGCGATGGCGACGGTGTCGATGCCGCCGAGGAAATCGAACACGGATTCGGGGAACGCGCCGGAGGCGGCGAGCGTGCTGGCGATGGGCGCGCCGTCGTAGGGCGCGGGATCGGCGGAATAGGGGCGCGCGGTGATGTCGTATTTTTTCGGCGCGTAGGCGGGCGTGAGCGTGTAGCTGCCGTCCATCATGAAGCTGATGCCGGCGTTTGTCAGGCTGTCCGGCGTTACGCCCGCCGGCGTGATTGGCGTGAACGTCCACGCGGTGAACTCGTAGTGCGGCGAGTCCGGCGTGGCCGTCACGGTGGCGTTCGAGCCTGCGACAAACGTGTAGGTCTTGGAGCCGTCACCATTGGTGACAACGGTGGCGTAGGGGCTCGCGCCTTCGACGGTGACGGCGCCGAGCGCGTCATTCGGAATCGTGAGCGTATAGGCGGTGGCGAAGCTGGCGATGACTTCGCGGTCGTTGCTCATGGTGAGCGTGAGGGCGCGGCCAAGCGCGCCCGCGGCATCGGGGCCGCTCCAGCTGGTGAAGATGCTGCCGGGGGCATCCTGCGCGGTGAGCGTGACGGTGAGGGCGGGATTCGTGGCGTTGTAAACCGTCGTGTCGGGAGTGGCGAGCGGATCGGCTGCGCCCGCGAGCGAGTATCCAATCGAGCCGCCGCCCGAGGGCGCGATGTGCGCGGTGAGTTTCCAGACGCCGCGCACGATTTTCGCGATGCGCGTGGTGTCGGCTCCGGGCATGTTGAAGGTGAGGCTGGTGTTGGAGCCGTAATCGGGCGCGCCCGTCGCGTCGGTCCAGCGGTCGAACTTATAATAAGGCGCGATGGCGGCGTCGAGCGTCACGGCGGCGCCGTAGCGAATCGCCTTGGTCTGCGTCGCGAGGAAGTCGTGCGGCGAGCCGGGGAACGCGCCGGAGCCGGTGAGCGCGCTGACGACGGGCGCGCTCGGGTAGGGCGCGGGGTCGGCACAGACGTAGTTCACGGTGAGGTCGTAGGGCCTGGGCGAGAAGTTCGCCGTGGCCGTCACCAGATCGGGCGTGGTCGTCATGGTGAAGGTCTGCGTGTTGAGCGCGGAATTGCTCACGCCCGCGGGCGTGGCGGGATCGAAGGTCCAGTTGTCGAACTGGTGGTGCGCGGTGGCGGGCGTGGCGGTGATGACGGCCTGCGCGCCGACCTTGAAAACGTAAAGGGTGTTGCCGGAGCCGTCGGTTTCCGTGCGGCGGTGGCCGCTGACGGCGACGCTGCCATAGGCGGGATTCGGGTTCACGATTTTGAGGCGGACAATGTCAACAAAATGCGCCGTGACGGAACGATCCTGATTCATCGTGAGCGGGAGTTCGGGCGAGGCAGCGTTGGCCGTGCCGATGTTGCCGGTCCAGCCGTCGAAGTCGGTGTTCGTGTTATACGCGGCGGTGAGTGTGAGGGTGTCGCCCGCGTTGTGGATGCTGGGGTTGCCGCCGCGCGCGGGCGCGCTGTCGATTGTGCCGGAGCCATCGGGATCGATGGTGGTCGTGAGCAGGTATTGGTTGCGCGTAAACTCGGCGCGGATGGCGCGGTTGCCGCCGACGGTGAGCGTGCAGTTGTCCGCGTCGGCTCCGAGGGTCTGGCTCGTGCCGGCATCGCTCCAGCGTGCGAATTGATAATAATCCGCCGCAGCGGTCGAGAGCGTGAAGGTCGTGCCGTAGGGGAGCGTCCACGTCGCGCCGCCGTTGAGGAAGTCGTGCGTCGGCGGAATGACGCCGGTTGCCGTGCTCGAGCCATTCAACGCGGAGGCGATGGGCGTGCGCGGGTCGCTCGAATAAGGGGTGACCGTGATGGTGTAGTTTTTCGGCGTGAAGACGCCGCGAACGACGGTGTCGCCCGCAAGCGCGGGAATGGCGAGCGCCGGCGTGCTGACGTTTGGCTGCGCGACGCCGTCAACGGTGATTTCCCAATGCGAAAAATCGAAGTGCTGGCCGGGCGCGGCGGTGATGGTGAGCGCGGTGTTTTCGCGGTATTTGCCGGTGCGCGTCGCGACGCCGTTGGCGACGGCGGTCATCGGGCCGCCCGAGACGGGAGCCTGCGTGACGGCGACGCGGCTTTCCTCGGCGAAGGGCGACGGGGCGGCCTCGATCGTGACATCGTGGAGCTTCGCGTATCTGGCGGTGGCCTTGGTGTCGCCGTGGAGCGTGAGCGTGCTCGACGGCGAATTGATCTGGCGCGGCGCGGCGGCGGGATGGTCGTCATCGACGATTTCCCAATGCATGAAGTCCCAGCCGCTGTCGGTGCCCGCGATGATGCTCACTTGCGAGCCGTCCGTGAGGCGCGTGCCGGCGGGAAGCTCGGTGTAAACGCCCGCGGCGGGAGTGATCGTGGCGGCGGGCAGCGAGTCCGGATCGGTCGCCATGACGAGCGTGACGTTGCGCCCGAAATGCGCGCTCACGGTTTTCGGAAAATCAACCTGCACGGTGGCGGCGGACTGGCCGGCGGGCGCGGCATTGGCGAGGCTCGCGGGCGAAACCGTCCACCCGAGAAAGGTGTAACCGGCGTCGGGTATCGCGAGGACGCTCTGGATGCTGCCGTAGCCGAAGGTGCCGCTTTGCGAAAGCGCGCCGCCGGCGGGCAGGCCGTTGAGCTGGATTTTTCCGTGGGGCGCGCCGTCGATGCTGTCGGCGACGTTGACGGTGATCTGCGATTGCTGCGCCTCGAAGACAACGGTGACCTTCGTCGGATAATCGAGCGAAAAGGCGGTCGTCTTGACGGCGGTGGAGTTGTCGCCGGGGACGATGGTTTTTGCGGAGTCGTCGTAAATGCCGTCGTTGTCGATGTCGCGCTCGATGATGATTTCCTTCACGACGTGGTATTCGGATGCCTGCGGCGTGGCGACGACGGTGATCTGGCGCTGGTAGTCGTATTTTTGCACGGGCGGGACCGGGATGCTTTCCGAGGCGGTGACCTGGATGCCGTGGTTGTTGGGATCGCCCGCAGGGATTTCGATGACGGCCTTGTCGGCGCTCATCTGGCCGCCCGCGGGGACGATGGCGAGTGTGACGGGCATGAGGCGGACGAACACGGGCGTGGCTTCGCGGTCCTGCTGGAGCAACTGCGGCCAGTTGGCACTCCAGCCGAGCGTTTGCGTGCTCGCGGAGCCGAAGGTCGTCGTCCATCCGAGGAAGCGGTAGCTAGCCGGATCGCCGTTGGTCACGCTCAGGATCGGCGAGGTGGATTCGCGGACGCGTTTGCCTTGCCAGACAAAAGGCGCGGGCGCGGGATTGATGATGCGATACGAGAAATGCGCGTCGTAAATGTTGCCGGAGGAAACCTGGAACGCGCCGGAGGCGTTGAAACCGGAGGACGGCACGGTCCATCCGGGGCCGGAGGGCTGCGTGAATTGCGTCGGGTGGATGCTGACGGTTTTCCAGTCGAGCGCGAGGTGGACGGTGACGACTTCGCTGACGCCCGCGGTCGATGGATTGGTCGTGAACGTGTTGCCGGTCGCGCCCGTGGTTACGCGCGCGCCGCCGATATCGTAATCCCATCCGACGATGCTGACGGGGCTGGCGAGGAATGCGGCGTCGGGCGAAAAGGTTTCGCTGTGCCCGGCGTGGAAGATGTGCGCGTCGATGAGGCGGCTGCCCGCGATGTAGAGCCACGGGATGCCGGAATCGGTCGTGTTGCCCGCGATGCGTCCGGGGATGTGGTTCGCCATCAGGCCGGGATAGGCGATGACGTCGTCAAACACGCCGCGCAGCGTGAGCCAGTAGCCGGGGATGTTGGCATAGACGGCGAGGATGCTGACCTCG
Source organism: Ereboglobus sp. (assembly GCA_029974595.1). Taxonomy (GTDB): domain Bacteria; phylum Verrucomicrobiota; class Verrucomicrobiia; order Opitutales; family Opitutaceae; genus Ereboglobus. Next base: position 44,327 of record JARKRC010000021.1, read on the forward strand.
GGCAGCGGGTTCAGGCCCTGCGGTTCGCTGTGCGTGAAGGTGGTGTCGTTGTTGTTGCGGTTGCCGAAGTCGGCGGCGGCGCAGCGCGAAATCGGCTCCCAATGGTGAAAGCCCCAGCCGCCGGAGGAACTGTCGGCGTGGATGTTGATCGTGCCGCTGGGCACCGCGACGATGTAAACGGGGCGTCCGGTTTCATCGACGGTATAGGTGCCCGCGTAGCCGGATGCGCTGACCGCGGTGATGAGCGGGTAGGTGTCGCCGGGGTGGTTTTGCTCGTCGGGCGAGGTGTAAATGCGCAGGAGGTAGTCGCCGCTTTTGGGCAGGAAGAGCGCGGTGACGCGCGTGACGGGCTGGGTGAGCGGGCTGTAAGTGCAATCGAGGTTGCTGCTGATGACGGTGGGCGACATGCCGACACCGAGACGCCATCCGGCGAAATAATAATGATCGGTGTCGTGGTTTTCGGCGTGCAGGGCAGCGGTCGCGCCGTAGAAGAATTGATAGACCTTCGGCTCGGCGCCGGCGGCGCTTTGAAGAATGCCGTTCGTGCACTGGCCGACAAAATCGGCTGTGTTGGGCTGCGTATAGACCTCAAGGGTGACGCGGATTTTGTCGAAGACGGCCTTGAGAGTGGCCGGGGCGCTCATCGTGTGCGTGTAATCGGTCGCCGTGCTGATGATGGAGCCGTCGAGTTCCCAGCCGACAAAAGTGTATCCGACAGCGGGCACGGCGCGGACGGTCGCGCTGCCGTTTTGCACGATGGTTTCGACGGAGTGGTCGAGAATGTTGATGACGCTGTTGTGGATGCCCGCGATGTTGCCCGCGCCCTTGGCGAGCGTCGTGCGCGAACCCGCGGCCTCGGCGTAGGTTTTCGGCGAGGTGCCGGGCGTGGCGCTGGTTTCGTATTTCGCAATGACGTCGAGGCGGTGGCCGGGGTCGAAGTTGGCGGTGACCGTCTTGGCATTTCCAACGGGGTCCATGAGGACGGAGGTGATCGACGCGCCGGGCGAGACTGCGGGGGAGCCGGTGTCCACGGTCCAGTTGCGGAAAACAAAATGGTCGATGTCGGAGCCGGACAGATCGGCGGTGATCGCAACGGAGTCGCCGCGCAGGACGTCAGTGTGCGCGCCGACGCCCGGCGTGGTGATGCCGACGCCGGCGGGGCTGGTCGCCATGTAAAGCGTGATGCGCGATTTGTAGAGCGCGGTGAGGGTCTTGCTGCCGGCGGACATGGGGACGGAGCGCAGCGGGTTGCCGGCGGCAGGCACGGCGAGGTCTTCCCAAGCGAAGAAGGCGTATTCGAGCGCGGGCGCGCCGGTGGCGGTCGCGTCGAGCGCGGCGGTGTCGATGGGATAATATTTTTTTGTTTCCGTGGAATGGAGCGCGGCCGGCGCGTCGTGTCCCGATACGGTGGAATCGCCCGCGAGGACGGTGAGCGGATGCGTCACGGGCACGAGCGCGCCGTCCACCTTGATGAGAATGGTGAGGTCGCGTTCTGCGCCGGTGAGCGAGAAGTGGCCGGTCACGATGCCGCCGCCGAGGACGGTGAGGCTGGCCGACGTCGAGCCTGCGTCGTCAAACGTGGAGCCGCCGGTGGCGGTCCAGCCTTGAAAATGATAGCCCCAATCGGCGTTGGGCGTCGCGCCGAGGGGAACGACCTGCCCGTGATGATAGGTCTGCGTCGTGCCGCGCGCGGGCGTGATCGAGCCGCCGGAGCCGTCGGTGGGATCGGTCGCAAAGGTGATCTCGTAGGTTCGTGCGAAGACGGCGTTGATGGAGGCGTCGGCGTTGACTTGAAAGGTGTAGGTGAGCGCGCCGCCGGTGGTGTTCGCGATGCCATCGTTGTCCACATCCCAGCCCACAAAGACGAATCCCGGCGCGGGGGCGGCGGTGATGCTTGCGCTCGCGCCGTGGACATAAACGTAGTGGCTGCCCGCATTGCTTTCGTAACCGGGGGCGACGGTCACCGAGCCGCCCTCGCCGCCGGGAAGCACCACTTTTCCGAGGGTGACGGTGTGTAGCGAGACATAGCTGGCGGTGATGGTTTTGCCCGTCGCGCCCATCGTGACGGTGCCGGTGTTGGCGGGAGAGCCGGCGGTGACTCCGCCCGCCCAGCCGGTGAACTTGTAGCCGATGGCATTCGAGGCGGTGACGCCGACGGTCGCGCCGGTGTGGCTGGCGTGGTGTTGCTGGCTGTAACAAAGCGTCGAGTCGGCGTTGACGGAGAGCGCCGTGAAGGTCGATGGCATCAACTGCCCGTCAACGGTGATGTTGATCGTGAGGTTTTGCGCGCCCGCGCTGAAAAGCGCGGTGGCGGTGATGTTGCCGCCGATGGTGATTTTCGCCATGCCGTCGGACTGGATGCCCGCGATGGGCGAGGCGGCGGAATCGGAACTCGCCCATGTGGAAAAACTGAAACCCGCATTCGCCGTCGCCGCGAGGTTCACGACTTCGCCGTAGTGGCGCGTGGAGGTGATGCCCGACGCGGGGCTGGTCGCCGCCGTGCCGCCGCCAGCCGGACTGGCTTCGAGCGTGAGCGTGTATTGTTTCGCGAACACGGCCTTGGCGGTGTGGTCGGCGGACATGGAAATCGTGTTCACGGGCACGAGTGTCGCGCTGCCGTCGATTGACCAGCCGAGGAAAGCGAAGCCGCCGGACGGCGTGGCGGTGAGCGTGGCGGTGTCGCCGTGTTTGTAGAAATAATCGTCGCCGTCCGATTGGTAACTGCCGGCGGCGGCGGCTGTGCCTCCGTTGGTTTCTGTGCCGGGGCGCGTCTCGGTGGAGAGGGTGAGCTTGCGGATGGTGGAGTAATTTGCGGTGACGGTCTTGGAGCCGTTCATCGTGAGTGCGGCGGGGTTGTCCGCGCCGGTGAGCGCGCCGCTCCAGCCGGTGAAGACGAAGCCCGCGATACCGGTGCCCGGAGTGAGCGAAACGGAATCGCCATATAAAAAGGCCGCCGTCCCGCCGTCAACAAGCGCGACGCCGCTGGCAGTGATGGTGAGCGCGGGATTGGCGGGCGCGGGAGGCGCGCCATCGAGGAGGATGCGCGCGGTGAGCGTGACGGCGTCCTTGGAAAGATTCGCGGTGACGGTGGTGTCGCCATTGATCGTGATGCTTGCGCCAGACGCCGAGGTCGGATTGGCGAGCGCCGAGCCGCCGGTGGCCGTCCACGTGTCGAAACTCCAGCCCGTCGCGGGCGTGGCGGAGAGCGCAACGGTTTCGCCGTGGTGGCACACCGTCTCGCTGCCGACGGCGGGACTCGTGCTGCCTGCGGCGGGATCGTTGATGGCGAGCGTGAGTTTGTATTCCTTGGCGTAAACGGCCTTCGCCGTGATGACGCCGGGATGAAACGCGAGCGCGGCGCTGCTCAACGCGAAGCTGTGGTTTTCGGCGGTCGCGCCGGCATCGGGCGCGCCGTCGCCGTCGAGGTCGATTTCCCAGCGCAGAAAACGATAGCCCGGATAAGGCGCGGCCTGGAGCGAGACGGTGTCGCCGTAAGCATACACGTAACCGCCGCCGTCCGTGCTTGTGTGGCCGGTCGCGGCGGGCGCGCCGCCGGGGGAGGCTTCGGCGGGCAGGGTCTCGGTGGCGAGCTTCACCGTGTGCAGCGAAGTGTAGCAGGCGGTGACTTGTTGCGCGCCGAGGATTTCGAGCGTGGCCGGATTGGAGGCGGGGGAGGTCTGGATGACGCCGAGCGGACATTCCCACGAGTCGAAGCGGTAGCCGGGCGGCGTGGCGGCGGCGAGTCCGGCGTGGTCGCCGTAATTGTAGGTTTCGCTCTGGCCGCTCGAAAGGACCGCCGTGCCGTTCGCGCCGCCGGTGACGGTGATGGCGAGCGCGGAGGGGACGGGCGCGGGTGTCGAGCCGTTGACCTTGACGAAGGCGGTGAGGGCGTTCGCCTCGCGCTTGAAATGGGCGACGATGCCGTGGTCGGACGACATGGTGACGCTGTTGGCGGGCGTATCCGTGCCGCCGGTAAAAACCGCGCCGGTTGTGGTCGTCCACTTGTCGAAAACGTATCCAAAGTTTGGACTCGCGCTGATGGCGGCGTCGCTGCCCGCCGGGTAAAGGTGTCCGCCGATTGGAGGCGTGACGGTGCCGTATCCAATGGGGCTGACATTGATGAGCAGCTCGTAATTGCGTTTGTAAATGGCCTGGAATGCGGCGTCGGCGTTGAGTGACGCGGTGTGGCTGGCCGAGGTGGGTTCGCCGTTGTCGAGCTGGCCGTTGCCGTTCGTGTCCCAGCCGGCAAAGGTGTAGGTTATCAAGCCCGCTGTCGCCGATGCCTGCGCGGTGACGGTGATGCTGTCGCCCTGGCCGATCGCAAACGAGGTTGGGTTCGACGTGATGGCGAGCGCGGCGTTGGCGGTGTTGTTGCGCGCGGTCAGGAGCGCGGGTGCGGAGAGCGCGCCTTCGCCTCCCGCCGGATCGGTGACGAGGCCGAGGGTGAGCGTCTTGCGGGTCTTGAAATGGGCGACGATGGTTCTGCTGTCCGAGAGGGTCAGGTTCGAGATCGCGCCGCCCTCCGCGCCCGTCCAGCCCGCAAACACATAACCGGCGGGCGGCGTGGCGTCGAGCGCGAGTGTCGCGCCGTGGGTGGCGGCGACGGTGTCGCCGTCGTGTTTTGCCGCGCCGTCAACGGTGATGCCGATGGCGCTTGTCGGCGCGCCGTCGAGCCTGACGTTTACCGTGAGCGTGCGCGCGTCGGTGTAAACGGCGCAGAGCGTGAGGTCGTCGGCGACGCTGACGCCGCCGCCGAGCGCGATGCCGGGCGCGGCTTGGTTTTCCCAGCGGACAAAAAGCCACTTGGGACTTTCCACGCTGGCCGTCGCGGGCGGGGTGTTGAGCGTGATGCCCGCATTCGGGACAACGTAGGCGGACGACGTGCCCGAAACGGCCGCGGGATGGCAGATGCCGGACAACTCCGTCGCGCCGACAAAAAACGCGCCGGACGCCCTGATCGCGGCGGCGTCGGCTGCGCTGGGTGCGAACGTGTTCGCAGTCTCGGAGCGCGATGTGATGGCGACCCTTTTGCCTTGGACGAGATTGGCCATCGCCGTCTTGTCTTGAGACATGGTGACCGAGGCGGCGCGGGTGGTAGCACTGGGATTCACCGAGCCCGCGTCCACGGTCCAATTTGAAAAAATCCAGCCGCTGGCGGGCGCGACGTCGATGTTTGCCGTGGCTCCGCCCGGATAATCGCCCGCGCCCGAGGCAACGCCCATGCCGGCGGGGTTCACGTTGACGGCGAGGTGATAGGTGCGCGTGAAGACCGCCTTCACCGTGTGGTCGGCGGACATGAGAATGGCAAGGGGCACGGCGACGCCGGACGAAACGCCGTCCACCTCCCAGTGGTCGAACGCCCAGCCGGGAGCGGCCTGGGGGCGCAGGCTTGCGGTTTCGTTTGCCGGATAACGGCTCTCCGGCGCGGCGTTCGTGGCGTGATCAACGACCGTGCCCGCGCCCGCTTCCGGCGCGATGTGGATGACGAGGTTCGAGTGCGTGCGGGAGAACGTGGCGCTGACGGATTTCGCGGCGTCCATCAGGACGGTCGTGGTTGCGCTGGACGGGTTGGCTACATTGCCTCCGGTCCACTGGGTGAACGCAAAATTGGGCGCGGCTGTCGCGGCGAGCGTGACCGTGGTCCCTTCCTGATAGGCAGCCGATCCGGGGGCCGTGATGACGGGCGAGGAGGTGACATTCGTGAGCGGGTTGGTGAACGTGCCCGAGGCGCTCGCGCCGCCGTTGCCGTCCGTGCCGAGGGTGAGGGTGAAGCTCTTCGGAATCTTGAGAAACACGGCGGTGACCGTGGCGGATTTGGGCGGCATCGTGATATTGGCCGTCACCGTGCTGGCGAGCGCGCCTTGGGCGTTGAGCAGCGCGGTGTCGGCGGGGGAAAGCCCCGTCGATTTCCATTGCTTGAACGCATACTCCGCCGAACCCGGCGTGGCGGTGAGCGCGACCGGCGAATCGACCGGGAAATACTGTGTCGCCGTGCCCGACGGGGCGGTGGATGCCACTACGCCCCCCACAGACGCCTCCAGCTTGCTCGCGCCGATCTCGGTGGCGCCATCCGCGGCCGCAACCTTCACGGTCAGGTTGTAATGCATCAGGGCAAAATTCGCATGCACCGCCGTCGCTGCATTTACCGCGACGGAAGTTTCACTGAGCATCGGGCGGTTCACCGGGCCGGTCCATCTGATAAATTCGTATTTGTTCGGATCCAGGGATGTCGCGACGAGGCTCACCGACGCGCCTGACGTGACGGTGATCAAGGCGCCGCTTGACGAGGTGACGATGGAACCGTCGGGTGTGGGCACGACGCGACCGCCGGCATCGGTCGTGACGGCCAGTGTCGCGGCCGCGGGATCGGCCGTCTTGAAAACGGCCGTGACACTCCAAGGTCCCGGCGATGCGCCAAACTGCGCCGTCGTGCTGGCCCCGGTGGTGTTTGTGATGGTGACATTGCCCGAGTTTACCATCCACTTTTCAAAAACAAAGCCGGCGCCGGGCGTCGCGACGATCGCCGCCTGGCCGCCGCTCGAATAAAAACCGCCGCCTGTCACCGTGCCTCCGAGCCCCGCCGGCTCGGTGGCGAGTGACAATAAATAAGTGGTCTTGGTGAACACGGGCGTGAGTGTCACGTTCCTTTTCAAATACACGCTCACCGTCGGGGACGAAGGGAAGGGGAAAAGCTGCTCGTCTGCGGGCGCGACATCCCAGCGTGAAAATGAATAATCCGGCGCCGGGATCGCCTTGGCGCTCACCGTGGTGCCCACAATAATATGATTCAGGTTTGCCGGCACCGGGTCCAATATCACCGCCGTGCCGCCTTGGAACGCCGGCTGCAACGCAAAGGAATAATATCCAGGTTCGAATATGAGCGTGACCGTATAGTTCCCGTCCATTACAAGCGACACGGATTCCGCCGCGCTGCCGTGGATCGCCGGCGCCTCGGGGCAGGACCAGCGCAATGCGTAGCCATCCTGGGCTTGGGCGGTCAGGGTGACCTGCTCGCCGCTTGTGCGAGTTGTGGAACCGAGAGGGGAAATGCTGCCGGCTTTCGCATACTGGCCGTTCTGAACCGCCAGCTGCAATGTATATTCTTGAGCGAGCGCGGCAACGGGCGCGATTCCCAGGAGAAAGAAGCATATTAGTGCAACTTTTCTAATATTTAATCGCGTGCTCATGATTGGAATTTCATGTTTATGAAGCATTGATACAATCAGCGGGCGCATTCAAAAACGGCCGTGGCCCGGGCTATCTGCCCGGATTTTGGCGTGATTGTTGTGGATGCGTTTTTTGGCTCGGCCACCGGGCCGTCCCATCTGACAAAACGAAAACCCGGCGCCGCCTCGGCCTTGATTTTCGCGGCGATTCCCACGGGCTGGGCGCCAAGGTCGCCCGTGACCCGCCCGGCTCCCGCCGGCGATACCGGACAGCGCACCAGCGATTTGTCCGGGATGAACCTCGCCGTCAAATGCGCGTCTTTCTGGACTGCCACCGCGGTTTCAGGAAAGCCCGGCGAAACCACCGGCCCTTCCCAGCCATCAAACAAATACCCGTTCCCCGGCACGGCCCTCACTTTGATAATGGAGCCCTTTTTATACTGACCGCCGCCCGCCACCGCTCCTCCGCCGGACGGGCTGGCCGCGACGGTCACCGTGATCATGGTGATAGCCGGCTTGAAATGCGCCGTCACGCTCGTCGGCTTGGATATGGGCGCCTTTAGTGCAGTGCTTGCCTCATCGGGCACGGCCACGGGGCCTTCCCATTTGTCAAATGCGTAGCCGGGCGCGGGGCGCGCGCTGATCAGCGGCGCAATGCCTCCGGGCCGGTAGCCGGCCCCATCCACAAAACCGGCGCCCGCCGGGACCACGCCGGCTGTAAGCAAAAATCCTATCGGTTCAAAAACCGCCGTTATCTGCTGCATCTCGGAGCCGGCGTAGGCGCGGGTGATGGGATCGGTCGGGTTCACAACCGCGCCCTGCCAGCGGGAAAACACATAGCCTTCCCTGGCAAACGCCTGAATCTCCACGACCGCGCCCATCGCATACTCGCCGGAACCTTCGGTGCGGCCCGCTTCCTTGGGATCGGCGACGACTGTCAATTTTGCGCGGGGCATTTTCGCATTCTCCGCGCGCGCGCACGGCGTCCCGGCGCCGCCAGCCATGACAAGCGCCGCCAGCGCGAGGAAAAGGGTGATTATGGATTTCTTTGTCATGTGGCGCGCGGTTTGGGCTGATTGTTTATATGATCCGGGAAACATTTATATTATTGCGCGGTATAGGTTGTGTTTTCGTTGAGCAGGAAGGATTCCACCACCACGGCGGCCTCCTCGCTGACGATGCCGCTTTCCGTGCCCGCTCCACGCCTTATCACCACGCGCCGGCCTTCCAGTATGCCTTCATCCCTTTCGGGGAAAACCTTCACGGAATCGTACCGCGGCACCACGGTGGCGGGCAGCTCGCGACCGTCCGCCTGCGCTCGCAAACCGGAATAATTGAAGCTCGTCCATCTCACCATATTGGCATAAATATAAATCGAGTCCGAATATATGCGCACCGTCACCCCGGGCGTTCCGCCGGGTTGGTCGTAACCGTGGGAATTATTATTGATGGTAACCTGATACCGCGGCTGGACGATGCGCTGTGCGATCACGCGCTGCATGTAGCTCCGTCCGCGATAACCATTGTTCCACGCCGCCTGCATGCCGGCGTCCCAGCCCCAGCCGGTGGGCGCGCTGTCCGCTTTGTCGCCCCATTCGGCGTCGTAGATGGCGTTGAACCATCCTTCATAATCCGGGTTCGACACCTCGCCGGCTCCCATGTCTTTAAGGCGGCCCTCGGTTGGCGCGGCGGGCAGCAGCGGCCCGTCCTGGAACATGAAGGATAAAATGATATAACGCTGCTGCCCTTTTTCAAGCGGGCCGGCCAGCATGACGCGCCGGCGCTGATAGGCATTATATGTTATCGAGCGGATGTCGCCATTTTGATCGTTCAATATGCCGCCATACACGGTCTGCCCGCGCAGCTTGGTGAGGCGGGCATACCACGCGTGTTCGTTCACAATCTCGCCCGCCGCAGGCATGTTTGCGTCAAACAGGGCGGGATACACGGAGGGCGGCGCGCTGCCGATGGTAACGTAGTGAGGTGTCGTGCCGGGCATGTCCGGCTTCAGCGCCGACAGGTTTTTGTTGAGATCGTCCTGCCTGAAGGACATGCGGGCCTCGTTTGCGAGAATCGCCAGGTGATCCCGTTCGGCCTTGTATCTTGCCTGCTCGATCAGGCCGAGCATCGGCAGCGCGGACACGCCCACCAATATCGCAATGATGGTCATCACGGCGATCAGTTCAACCAGGGTGAACGCGTGCTGTCTGTTTGCAGGTCTTTTTGCGTGGTGATTCATAATCGTGTTTTGTTATTTTTTGCCCGGCCCGTTGGACATTTGCTGGATCATTTGCATCATCGGGCTGAGCAACGCATACGCGAGGACGCCGACCATGACGACCAGCACTATCAGCATGATGGGTTCGAAAAGTTTCAGCGCGCGCTCCACGCGTTCCTTGGCCTTGCGGCTGTGGTAGGCGGCGATCTTGCGCAGGGACTCGTCGAGTTTTCCATTTTCCTCGCCCACGCGCACCGTCAGCATGACCATGCTTGGAAACACCTTGGATTCCTTCATGCCGTCGGAAATCGAGCGGCCTTCTTCGACGGCCTTGCGCACAATGATCAGGCCGCGATTATACAATGCGTTCCCGGCAATCTTCGAGCATATGAGCAGGCCTTGGAGAATGGGGATTTCCGATTCATACAACGCCCCGAGGTTGGTTGCGAATCGGGCTATGCAGATGTCGCGCGTGATCGGCCCGATCACAGCCGCCTTGGCCATGACCCAGTCAATGATCGGACGCATGAATTTCGAGCGGAACGCATAAACCATCCCAAACGGCGCAAGCGCGGTCAATATGAGCAGAAGCACAATATTGTTCGTCACGAATCTTGAAAACGTCAGCATCGCCAGCGTCAGGGGCGGAAGGTCGACGCCGATCTCCAGGAACACGCCCATCATCTTGGGCACCGTGAAGCCGAAGATGATGAATATAAACGCGACCATCGCCGCCATGACCATGGCCGGATACATGCTGGCGCTGATGATCGTGTTCTTGAGCGCGTCGGCTTCCTGAAAATAGGTGATCAGGCGCCTGAAGGCGTTGGCGAGTTTGCCGGTGTTTTCGCCCACGGAGATCATCTGCACGATGTGATCCGGAAACACGCGGGGGAATTGCGCGCATGCCTCGGCCACGCGCCCGTTGGAATTGATCGCGTCGGATATGTTGGCGACGACGAACTTGGGCTTCCCGCGCGGAAACTCGTCCACGAGATTGCGGAACGCGTCGTCGATGTTGATATTAACCTCCAGCTGGATTTCTATCTGGTCGAGAATGGAAATGGTGTCCTGCGCGCCGAGTTTGGTGCGGAAGGTGCGCGTCTTGCGCTCCTCCATCCTGATGGACAGCGGCCAGTATCTTTTCCGTCTCAGCAGGCCCTGCAGATACGCCATGTCCGGCGCGTATATTTTTTCTTTCCGGACGCGCCCTTTCTCATTCGTGTATCTGACTTCGTATGCTGGCATTGATATTGACTGTTACATAAAACGCGCGGCGCTCACCTGACGGTCAGCGGCACGCAGATTGTCACCGGCTCGCCGCGCGGGATCTGCACATATTTCCCCGTCTGCTCGACAATGATGCCATTGCGATCGATGGCATGTATTCTAAAGCCCTGCACCACGTCGCCAACGGAGCACACGACGCTTGCTTTCTGTTGTTCGTTTTTTTTCGGGGGCTGCGCGGACGCGCCGGCATGCGCCTCCGCCTGCCGGGCCTCCTCGGTCACGGGCTCGTTTGTCCTGGGCGGGGCCAGCAGGAGGATGACCGTGTTTTCACCGGCGCTTTTTCCTTCAACGATGCCGCCGATTTCAAAGAGCGTCTCCCGCATTTCGACGGCGACCTGCACGCGAATCTCGAAGGGATTGCGCATGTCCTCATCGCTCAGGCGGCTCACGCTGAAAAGTTGCACGCGCCCGCCTTTGACATCCAACAGCGAACCCGCCGGGATGTTCAGGCCCGCGAAGGGATTGGCGAGGTTCATTTTCCCCGGTTGCAATTCCGGGCGCGCCTCGGGTTTTTCGAGCCCAAATGCCTGGACTGCCTTGGGCCCGATGCCGGCTTGCTCGACCCCGGCGCGCGCATCGGAGGCATGCATCGCGAAGCAGGCGGCGGCAAGCAGGCGGATTGCTTTATATAATGACGATCTCATGAAACAGTCTCCTTCGTGTCATTGGCGGGACGAGCGGTCTTCTTTTTCCCGGGCTTCGCCCGCGCTGCTTTCTTGCGCCGATTTCCGGCATGCCTGCCCGTCCAGTTTTTCATGCCCGCCGCCATCCGGTTCAGAAGCTGCAACCGGGCGCGCGCCGCCCGCATTTCCTCGATGTTGCATTTCATATGATGCAACATTTCGGAAAGAGCCGTCGTTTCAGCGGCGATGCTTTTCTCTATTGCAGAGAGGACATCGGGGATGTTTTCGCTCTCGGCGCCGGTGGCGGCGGGCGGGGCTACTTCACCTGGATGAACGTCTTTTCCATGAATTTGAAGGGCTGCGCTTCCGGCGGTATCTCGACGAACACCCCGCCGGTCTCCCCCTTCACGAGTTTGAAACGGAATTGCTCCTGCAACTCCTGCAGCCGGGATATGTTCTGCTGGAGCGTGTTCAGGTTGGCCATCAGGCTGGCTTGGGAGGCGGTCGCCTGCTTGGTTTCCGTTTCCGCGGCCTGCTTCTGGCTTTTCAGCGTATCGATCTCCTTCTGAATCGCAGCCTTTTGGTTCTGAAGCGCCGTGATTTCCGCGGTCAGCGCCGATTTTTGGGAAATCGCCTGATCGCGAGCCTTCAGATCGTTGCTGCTGACCAGCGCCGCCCCGCCCAGAAAATACAGTGCCGCCACCGCTCCCAGACACAGGAGGACGCATGCCAATGCTGCGACCATCACGGATTTCTTCACTTGCGTCTGGGAAGCCTGCGCCGAGCGGCGCACGTCTTCCTGCAGGGTCTTCGTCGTCTCCTCCTGCTTGGCGGCGATCTCCTTCGAAATGGCCTGCTGTCCCTTGGAAATGGTCTCGATGACCTGCGGGTCCGTGGCCGGCGGCTGCTCGAGTCTCAACTTCAGGGTGCGCAATTCCTCCGCCGTCTGGGCGGTCGTGGCCGTAAATTCCGCCTGGTTGGATTGGGCACTCTGCTTGATCTCCACCATGGCATTGAGCATTTCCGCGTGCTGGGCCAGCGTTTGCTGATTGATCTCCTTGAGCTTCGCTTCGAGTTCCTCCGAATTCGTGGCCTTGGTGTTGCTCACGAGCGCGTGCATCACGTCCATCATCTCTTCCCGGCATATCGTCCGGAAGCGCTCGAAGAGAGTGCGCCTCCATTCGAGCTCCATCTCCTGAAGCCGCAGTTCGGCCCTCTGTTGAAACTGGGTCGGTTGGCTTGATTCGTTCGACATAATAAATTCCTTCTATTTCTTCAATTAGGCAGCTTTCTTCATTCTCGCAATCACGCACTCTCCATGAGGACGGGCCTGCATTTGTGACTTCCGCGCCAAGCCGCGCCATTTCGCGCAGGAAATTGTCCCGGCGCGTTTCGGTCGGAGCATCATCGGAGGCGGAAAGGACGATGCACTGGTGCATTATTCGCATCACCAAGTCCACCATCATGCTCATGCTGTTGTTCGAGTCGCTCATTCGCCGGCTTTATTTGGCAAGGCTCAAGAGCGTGCTTGCCCTTTGGATTTTCGTGGCCAGCGCCTCCGCCTGCTGTTGCAGGGCGAACAATTCGCGGCGCGTGGCTTCGACTTCGTTTTTCATCGCGAGCCTCTGCTGTTCCAGCGAGTCGATCTCGGACTTGAGCAGATCCACGCGCTGCACCAGCTGCAGCCGTTTGCGCATCAGCTGCGCCTGCAACGGGTCATTGGTGAAGACTTGCGCAAAAGTCGGATTGCCATACTCGGCGGCGATCTGCTCGACGGCGATGCGCATGCGCGCGATCATCTCGGGGTTCTGCGCGGGCTTTGCCGCGGCTGGCCTTGGCTCTGGAGCCGGCGCGGCAGCGGCCATCAGGGAGGGCTGCAGGCGGGCATCGAGGCGTTCCTGTCCCGGCTGGCGCTGCGGGACGGCGGCATGGCGGGCGTCGCCGGTGCTCGAAGCGTTTGCGATCTGCGAAGCGCCCGACGCGGCGACAACTTCGTCGAGGGTGGAATTGCCCCTGGACGGTATGACAAGGGGGCGCTGAAGGATTACGCGCTGCTGCGCGCGCAGCATGCCGCCGCCAATGCATAACAGCATAAACGCAATGATTATTCGTGCCGTATTTGTTTTCATATATAAATTATTTCACTTCGCTTGGTTTTTGAATGTATATGGTAAATGAAAAGGCGACCCGGCTGAACTCGCGCTTGTTGTTGTCGCCGACGGTCTGGATGTCCACCTGCGTGAGGGCGAGCGAGCTCATCTTCTTCATCCTGCCGGTCAGATCCAGAATCTCCGGCCATGCGGACACGGGCACGCTGCCTCTCGCGATCTGGTAGCGGCGGCTTATATACTCCTCGTTCGGCGCCTCCGACTTGGAAACGACCGACCACGCGGGGCGCAGGCTTGCGATGAAGCGATCCACGGCCTCGCCGGACTGCATCGACTCCCTGAGCCGGGTGGCGCGCTCCCGCGCCTGCGTGGCTTTCTGCTCCGAAAACGCCTGGTTTAGCGATGCGATGGACGCCTGGTGCGCCCTGATGCTGCCGGCCAGGCGCTTTTTCGTGCTTTGGTTGCCATTGCTTGTATCATAATAATAATAACCGAGCCCGAGGCAGAGCACGAACAGCATTCCGGCAAGTCCCGCCCATAACGGCGAGATGTGATATGTGGTTTTCTGTTGTTTGATATTCATTTATTATCAACGCGCCGGGTCATCGGGTTTCCTGCGGCGTCGTGCCTTGTATGAAAAAATCGCCATTGGGCTGGATCTGGTTTCCCGCCGGCGGAATCAGCAGTCCTTGCACGCTGGTCTCGAGCGTGCTTTTGATCTGTGTAAACGGAGTCGCATTGGCGGCGTTGCCGCCGGGCATGCTTTTCCCCCGCTGCATATTGGCTTTCCAGTTCCAAAAAACACCCGACAGGCGGAAATCCAGCCCTCCGCCGGCGCCGATGCTTGCCTGTGTGAGCGTCGCATCCTTCGGTATCGCCGCCGGCAGGACGTCGATCAATTTGAAGCGTCCGCGCGACATTTCGAAAATGTCCTGGGCATAGAGTTTGTTCAGGCTCTCTATTTCCGCTTTGTTGGCCTTCAATTTCGCCTCCTGGGCCGCGAAGCCCATGTCCTGCGTTTGCAAGGCGCGGATTTCCCGCTTGTCCCTGCCCAAATCAATATAGGCATAAATGCCCGCTCCCAAAAGCATGGCGGCAAAAATGACGCCCATTATCTTGAAGCCAAAATCCAGGTTGATGAATTTCGGCATGTCCGCCATCAGCGAGCTGGGATCCCTGCGCTGGAGGGCGCCCAGCATGATGCCGAGCGCATCGAATGAAACCAGCTCCACCTGCGCCTGTTCCTGCAGCACATCCCAATACGGGCACTGCGTTTTCAAATCGGTGCCGGGCGCCTGGCAGATGCGCACGAGCGGACGCTGGCCGCCATCGTCAAAGGTCACGCCGTATTCGCCAAACACCATGCTTATCTCGCTCCACACATCATAGTCGCCCTGGCGTTTGCCGGCGTATAATTTGCGTACGGCGCGGACGCCGGCGGCGGTGTGCAGGTAAACGAAGGCCTGCGATTCGCGATCAACAATCAGGAAAATGCGCGTGCGCCCGTGCGATTCCCCCATTTGCGCGCCCAGGCTGACGAGCGGATACGCATCGTCTATCACATACCCCAGGTCACGCAAGGGCATGAGCATGGGATAAAGCGTCGGCACGGTTTCATAAGAGCAGAATGTGCCGTGGTTGCCCCCGCTTCCGGGCAGGGGCCATGAGTGCTGGACGCCCCACGCGGTGTGCATGTTGGCGATTGTCTCATGCGTGGCGGCCAGCGCCTCCCGGGCTATGGTTCTTCCGCCGGGCGGGCATTCGGAAAACTCGGTTTGCAGCGTGTCCGGATCGTATATAAGCGAGATTCTGCTGTTTTTCTTAAAATGCTCCTGCACCACCGTGATCATGTCATCCGGCCTGACTAGGGGAATGCGTCGCCAGCCTTTGTCGTCATCACGGCAATAGGCGGTTTTTTCCCATATGATCAATGTTTGCGGCGCAGCCATTTTATAATAATGAATATTGCAGGTTATCCAGTCTGCGACTGTCTACACTTGTTGTTCTTATTAGACAATTCCGGGGATCTGCAAAAACAGATCCCCGGGGTAATTACAGGCAGTTTGTTCAATAAATTATATTGAATAGCTTGATGAACAAACTGCCGGGATCATTAGAATGACGCGAGGTAGTAATAAACCGTCGTGGTCGTTTCGGTGCCGGTGGGCGCTTTGTAAACGAGGCGTCCGGCGAACTGGTCGTCCTGGAATTCCGACTGGTCCAGGGATCCGTTGAGCTCGGCGGAGAGCTTCTTGGCATCCTTGAGCGAAACATTGGTCAGCACAACCAAGGCAACGCGCGCAGCCTTGAGGGGCGAGACGCCGTCAAGGTAGAAGTTCGCCTTTTCAGAGCCAGCCGTCGTCGCATCGATCGGGAGGGCGGCCGGAGCGCCGGCAGTAGCGGTGATATCGCAGGGCCAGCACACGGTGCGGTTATAGGCAGACCAGTCATTGCCGGCGCCAACAGTGGCGCCATTGTAAGTGCCCGAGGTGACCCAGGCATTGCGGCTGAGGGCGAAAGGATATTCAGCGGCCAGGTTGACTTGCGTGTTGCCATCACTGCCAACGCGCCAGCCGAGCTGGCGGTCGATAAGGCCGGAAGCGCGGAGCGGCTGGTCGAGTGTCATCTTGGTATCAGCCGTCGTCGGTGTGACCGCAGTGCCACTCCAGACACCAACGGTGCCCGTTGTGAGCGGAACCGTGCCGCCCGAGTTCGGGAGAGCGACGAAGCCGACGACAGCGGTCTCGAGGTTCTTGAAGTTAGCGACGGTCGCGACGATGCGAGCGCGATTGATGGCGGCGAGAACGCCGACGGCGATCACCGAGATAAGAATCGCGATGATGGCGAGAACACCTAGCATTTCAACGAGGGTGAAGCCCTTGTTGGAGTTTTTGATCTGTTTCATTTTATGTTGTTTTACTGGTTGTTGTTACGGGTTCCGCGTCATCCGACTCGGTTTGCGCAATCACCTCCTCGATGGAGGTCTGTCCCTGCACGGCCTTGATAAAGCCGTCTTGGCGCAGGTTGCGGAAAATAGAGCTTCCGTTTAGCTCAGTTTCGCTTGCACAAAGTTTCCTCGCGAGCGCCTCGCACTCGCGCAATGCGTCCTTGCCCAGCCGCACAATGATGTCTGCGAAGGGCTCGACCGGGCGGCACTCGTAAAGTCCCACGCGGCCTTTGTATCCGGCGCCACCGCACACTGCGCAGCCGCCTGGTTTTGGACGATACAGGGTTTCCCCTGCCTGAAGTATGATTCCGTGTATCTCCGCGAGAGCCGCGCTTTGCGGATGCGGCTCCTTGCAGGAGCACAGGCGGCGGATGAGCCGCTGCGACACGAAAAGATTGACCGCGCCAATGATCACGCTCGGCTCCACGCCGATGTCGATCAACCGCGCAATGCCGCCGAGCGCGGTGTTGGCGTGCAACGTCGAAAAGCCCGTGTGGCCCGTGAGCGCGGCGCGCATCGAGAGTTCCGCCGTCTCCCTGTCGCGCGTCTCGCCGACAAGGATGTAATCGGGGTCCTGGCGCAGGAGCGAGCGCAAGCCCAGCCCAAACGTGAGCGACTCGGTGACCTCGGTCTGCCGGATGTTGCGGAACTCGTATTCGATCGGGTCCTCCAGCGTCATCATGGTGTAGTTGGTGACGTCGAGGGTGTTGATGATGGAATACAGCGAGGTCGTCTTGCCCGAGCCCGTGGGGCCTACAAAATAGGTGAAGCCAAAGGGCGCGTTGGCGGCGGCGAGGATCGCCGCCTTTGTGTCCTCCAGCATTCCCAGTTTTTCGAGCGGGACGATGCCCTTGGACTGGTCGAGGATACGGATGACAATGCTTTCGCCGAACAGCGTGGGAAGCGATGAGAAGCGCAGGTTGATTTTCTTGCCGGCGACGATGAGTTTTGCGCGCCCGTCCTGGGGAATGTGCCGCACCGCAATGTCCAGGTTGCCTTTCATCTTGATGCGCGCGGCAACCGATTCGCGCGTGCTGGTATCCACGACCTTGTAGGGGTGCATCACCCCGTCGATTCGGAATTTGATCTGCGTCAGCGTTTCCTCCGGAACGATGTGGATGTCGGACACTCCCATGTTCACGGCGTCGGCCACGAGCATGTCGAAGAAACGGCCCGGATCGGAAACGTCAGCCCTCGATGCGTAGATGTCGTCGAGTTTTGCGAGAACCTCGGCCTCGAGCGCGATGTGGAAATCAAAATCGGTGATCCCAAAGCGTCCGAGCGTCTGCGTGACTTCGGCGAATCCCGGGATGGACGGATCGCTTACCGCCAGGCTGATTTGCGCGCCTGCGCGCTTGAGCGGCACGACGCGCATGCGGCGCGCGAGCGTCGGCGGCAGCAAACGGGTTACATCGGGCGCCACGCGGATGCCGGACAGCGAAATCACCGGCAGTTTGTGATGCTCGGCGATCAATTTCGCCATGCTCGTGGGCGTGAGAATGCCGAGCTCCACGAGCACCGTGCCAAAACTCACGCGGCGTCCCTGCTGGTTATAATAATCCGTGGCGAGCTTGATGCTGGAAGCGCCGACTCCCTGTTTGCGCAGTGCCTGCGGCATCCACAGAAAATCGCTCTCCTGACGGGCGGCCGGGTTCATCAAATTCCCGCCCGAAGCCTGCGCCGGGCTACCGGCATCGGCCTCCCTTGAGGGAGCCGTTGTCGAGGGCGCGGAAGCCGCGGGTTTATGGGTGCCGTGAATGGACATTATAAAAGGGATGCGGTTTTAATCGAGCAGCGAGATGGCTTCGACCGGCGCGCTTGATTGCGCTCCGGAACGCGCGGACGGACGGGCGTTTGGAAAATTTGTCGCGGCAGGAGCCACGGAGTGCTGGGTGGAACGGATTGCGCGGCTGTTTCGCTCGGCCTCGGTCCGGTCCTGCGCCGACAGACTTGCGCCGGGCACAAGGATTCGGGGCGTGAGCATGATTACCAACTCGGTCTTGGTTTTGATTTTCCCTTCCGATCTAAAGGCCCGTCCGATGAGCGGTATTTTGCTCAATCCGGGGACGCCGCGCACCGAATCAACGATCGAGTCGGTCACCAAGCCGCCGATGATCGCGGTTTCACCCGAGCGCAGGCGCACGATGGTGGACGTTGTTTTCACATAAAGCGCGGGGGCTTTCATCCTGCCGTTTGCGGCTTCGATTTCCTGCTTCAAACGTGTGATGGCGGGCGTGACGTCGAGCGTGATGTCGCCGTTGTCCGCAATGTGGGGCGTGATCGCCACCAGCGTGCCGATGGAGATCGTCTGGACGTCATATTGCTCGCTGGTGAGGAGATTGTCATTGTTCGCGCCCACGGTTTGCGCCGTGCTGGAGCGAATCTGGAAATAGGGGCGGTCCTCGGTGTCTTTGATATACGCCGTCTGGTTGTTGATTGTGATGATGCGCGGGGCTGTGACGGTGTTGAGGTTGCCTTGCTCGGAAAGCGCCTGGAGCACCATGCCGAGTTTGCCCGAGCTGATCGTGCCGGCGAAGGTGTCGGGGTTGAAATTGAATCCTCCCAGATTCGTGCTCGTCATGTTGGTATTGGTGAAGGCGCCGCTGACGGTTTTTTGCACTGCGCCTGCCGTTGTGCTCAGGGGAGTCGCGATTTGGGTCGCGCCGATGATCAAATTGCCGATGGAGGTCGTCGCCTGCGACCAGTCGATGCCCAGCTTGTGCTGGTCGAGCAGCTGGACCTCGACGATTTTGCCCACAATCTCGACTTGCTGGCCGATGCGCTCGTTGACCGTCGAGAGAAAGCGATTGAGATGGTCGTGGGTATGGCGCGATGCCGTGGCAACAATGGTGCCCGAGAAACGATCGAACACGATTCGCTCATCCTCCCGCTTGAACTGCTGGATTTCCGTTTCGAGGGTTTTCCAAAACTGGTTGTCGTTGGTCTGCTCAAGCGTGACGCTTGCCTCATCCTTCTGCCCCGTGGCGCTTCCTCCGGTGCTGCCGCCGCTTGCTTGCGCGGCGTTATAGTTTGTCTGCCCGAGGTTGACCGTGGCTTTCGAGCTGCCCTTGCGTTCAAGCTGGGGATACTCGACCTGATAGATTATTGTCTTGAAACGTCTTACGGTCACATAACCCGTCTGTTCGAGATTCCAATAAAAGCCTTCGGAAGCGCAGAGCGCATCGAGTATTCCGCGCAACGAGATATTGTGAAACTCGACATTCACGTCGCCTTTCACGTCCTTGTCGCACATGATGCTGATGCCGTAGGCGCGCCCCAGCGACTGGAACACCTTGTCGATCGGTTGGGAATCCTGGCTGAAATACGGGATTTTGCGCATGAGCGCCTCCTCCGGTTCGAGTGGCTCCATCACTGCCTGATGCGTCTGCGCGACGGCGCGGGCAGCACCGAGCAAGGTGATGATGAATGCTAGCAGCAGAGGGAAAATGCGTTTTGCTGACTGTGTATGCATGGGTGTTGTCGGTTATGGGCGGTGCGCCATGAGCGGCGAAGGCGCGGGAGCTGCTGCGCCGGAATTGCCCGATCCCCCGGGTGACAGCGGGCTTACACGAGTGCTCAGCCCAAGGCGTTTGCGAATTTCCTCGGGGCGATCGGAGGAGCTCATCGCTGTTTCGGGCGTGATGATTTTCTTACGCACGTAATCCACCAGGCATGTGTCGAAATCGATCATGCCGAGGTCTTTTTTCACTGCGATTTCGTTGGCGATCTGGCCGGGTTTGTTTTCGCGAATGGCGCCGGCGACGGCCGGACAATTGAGCAGGAGTTCGAAGGCGGCCACGCGTCCGCCGCCGATTCTCGAAATCAGGCGCTGACCAATGACCGCCAGCAAAGAGGACGCCACCATCGTGCGCACTTGATCGCGCTCGTCCGAGGGGACGACGTCCAGGATGCGGCTGATCGTGCTGCCCGCGGTGCGCGTGTGCAGGGTGCCGAACACCAAGTGGCCCGTTTCCGCGGCGGATACCGCCGCCTTCACGGTCTCGGCGTCGCGAAGCTCGCCGATCAAAATCACATCGGGATCCTCGCGCATCGCGTCCACCATTCCGTGGCCGAAACTCGGCACATCACGGCCAACCTCACGCTGGCGGATAAGGCTTTGCGCCGGCTTGTAACGGTATTCGACCGGATGCTCCAGCGTCACGATGTTCAACGCGCTGTTCTGGTTGATCCAATCCAGGCATGCTGCGAGCGTCGTGGATTTACCCGAGCCGGTGTATCCGGTGACGAGGATCAGGCCGGTCGGACGGCCTTGCTTGATGATCTCCTGGAAGGCCTTGGGCAGCATCACGTCTTCCATCGAAGGGATTTTTCCCCTCATGAAGCGTATGGCCAGGACAGGTCGCGCGTTCGCCTTGTATAAATGGCAGCGCATGTCCCAACCCGCGCAATTCACGGCAAAGTCGGCTGCAAGCGCCTCTTCGTTGAAATTCTTCTTTTGGGCGGGGCTGAGACGCTTGTAAACATCCTCAAAAAAGGCCTCGCCAGTCACCAATCCCGGAGCGCGGACAATATCGCCATCAAGTCGCAACGACAACACATCGCCCATCGCGACATGCACGTCGGATGCTTTGCGGCCCGTGGCGTATTCAACGACTTGTTCGAGTGTGTCCATCATTTCGCCATCTCCGCCACGGCATCGATATGAAGTCCTTCAATATCAACATATTGATGTATATTTTGCCTGATTTCCACATCGCAAAAACGCCCCCTTATCGAGGGCTGGATTTGCACCCAGCGTAAATGCGGCATTCTCAATGTGATCATTATGCGGAGTTAAGAATATTGGCAATCACTTGCAGAAATGCATTACCTGCGAGTTAGCGCCTGCAGGCTACTGCTGATGGATTGCTCGCGTTTGTGGTAATCGACGGTTAGATTCGGGACTAAATACATATTTTTGCAATGAGTTAATGCAAACAATATGAATGTCGAGTGCGACGAACAATTTTAGTGATCTATATCACGCATTTTTATTTTTGCCATTAATCATCATTAGCAAACCGAGGCCCAAAAATAACATAACATGTTATATAACAATATCTAATAAACTATAAAGCCATCGTAAGATTTTGCCGAGATTTTCAGGTTCGTCTGGGTGCTGCATTAAAGAAATTGACTTGCATCACGCAAATAGCCGTCATCAACCGGAAAAACGGCACTTTCTAACCCATCCTCTGGTATCCATGGCAATTATCGACAGTCAGCTGACCGGCATCACGGCAACGCTCACCAAGTGCAATATATTCTCCTCTATCGCGGAAAAAGAATGCGCGTTGCTGGCACATGCCGCACAAGTCATTAATCTCACGAAAAATGCCATCCTTTATCGGGAGGCTCACGAAGCTGACGGCGTTTACGTGATACAAAGCGGCCTTGTCGGCATTTTTGACAAACAAAACCACCTGCTCGACACGTATCAACCGCTGACATGCATCGGGGCATACGCGCTGTCGGGAGTTCCGTTCCCTCCGGTTTGTGCTAGGGCGCTGCAACCGGCACGGTTGATCCTTATTCCAAGGGAGTCTTTGCATGCGCTGTGCGCGCGCATACCCGGCATCGCGCTATGCCTGCTACAGGCGACGGCCATCCAAACAAAACGATTATTGAACATTGTAAATATACTGAAAGGCAGGCAGATCGAAGCGAGCGTCGCGGCCTGGCTGCTCGATCAGCTTAAGGAACCGTATTACGGATCGGCGGACGGGAAAACAGTCAATCTGGCCATTAAGAAAAACCAGCTTGCCGAAATCCTGAATACCCGGAGGGAAACGCTCTCACGAGTGTTCAAGGCATTTTGCGAACAACAGATCATCGAGATGCAGAAAGGAAATATACGTATTCTGAACTACGAAAAACTGCACGCCGCCGCCAATTGCGAGGAGTAGCGTGCCCAACCGTTCCGCCCCCGTTCCTCCCGCGGCGACAAGCCGTCAAATGGTGGGCCCTGCGGGATTCGAACCCGCAACCAAGGGATTATGAGTCCCCTGCTCTGACCGTTGAGCTAAAGGCCCCCGAAAGGGCATGGAGATAGAAGACTCTTCGCCCCTCGTGCAATAAAAAGGAATGCAAAAAATATAAAAGTCGGGGGCCACGGCATACGCTTCTCGCCAAACGGACGAAATCCCATGATGATGCTCCATCAATCGACACGTCATGTTTTCACGTCTCAGCCACATTTTCTTTGCCCTCGCAATCCTCGGTATTTTTTGCGCATGGCCTTTGAATGGACGCGCTGCCCCGCTTGCGTCCGCCGCCCCTGTCAAGGCATCGCTCGTGGCCCTCGACGAGGGCATTCAGCCCGGCAAGCCCGTCATGGTTGCGCTCAAGCTCGAACACGACGCGCATTGGCACACGTATTGGATCAATGCGGGCACGGGTTATCCGACCACGATCGCATGGACGCTGCCCGAGGGCTGGCAGGCCGGGGAAATTCAATGGCCCGTGCCGTCCATGATAAAGGACCGTCAGGGCAGCGTGACGGGCAACGGCTACGAGGGTGTCACTTATTTGCCGATCGTGCTGACCGCGCCCGCCAATCTTGCGTCCGGCTCGCAAGTCACCCTCAAGGGCAAAGTCGACTGGCTGATGTGCGCCGATATCTGCATTCCGGGCAGCGCCGATGTAGCGCTGACGCTCCCGGTCGTGGCGGGCGCGCCGAAGGCGTCCGCATTGCGTGCCAGCGTGTTCGCGACGCCGCCGATGCCGGAAAAGCCGGATGGCGACGCGCGGATTGCCGCAACGCGCGCCGCGGGCGCAAAAACGGTGACGCTTGCGGTTTCGCCAAATCCCGCGCGCGGGAGCGACGGCGCGCCGCACTTTTTCAGCAGCGACGCATTCATCCAATACGATCAGCCGCAGATTGCGCAGGCTGGCGGGGAAACGCTCACGCTCACCCTGCCGGTGTCGGACTCCTATGACGGCGAAGGCAGGCGGCTCGCGGGCGTGCTCGCCTTCAAGGACTCGAAGGGCGTTTATCGCGGCTACGAAATCGACGTGCTGCTGAATGACTCAACCGCAGACGCCGGGGCTTCGTTGGGAGCAGTGCCAGCCGCGACCGGGAGCGCGGGCGGCATTGCGGGCACGCTTGTGTTCGCGTTCATAGGTGGTCTCATTCTGAACCTTATGCCGTGCGTGTTTCCGGTGCTTGGCATCAAAATCCTCGGGTTTGTCAACCAAGCCGGCGCATCGCGCAGAAAAGTTGTGATGCACGGCGTCGCGTTTACGGCAGGCGTGCTGGTTTCGTTTTGGCTTCTCGCAGGCGCATTGTTTGTGCTCAGTCCGGGCAGCCAGGGGATGGGCTGGGGGTATCAATTGCAATATCCGTGGGTGGTCTTTTGCGTGACCGTGGTGATGCTGGCGTTCGCTTTGAATATGAGCGGCGTGTTTGAAATCGGGATGTCCATGACAAGCGTAGGCGGCAAGCTCCAGTCGAAGGAGGGTTTTGCAGGCTCGTTTTTTACCGGCGCGCTTGCGACGGTGGTCGCGACGCCTTGCAGCGCGCCGTTTCTGGGGACGGCGCTTGGTGCTGCGCTTGTGTCAATGACTCGCGCGGAATCATTCCTAGTTTTCACCGTAATCGCGCTGGGCCTTTCGACCCCTTATCTTTTGCTTTCTTTTTTTCCAAGCGCTGTGCGTTTTCTTCCGCGTCCGGGCGCCTGGATGGAAACATTCAAGCAATTCATGGCCTTTCCGCTTTACGCGACGGTCGGCTATTTGCTGTGGGTTTTGATCGGGCAGACCGCCGAGGATGAATTCGCGATCCGCGGGATCATGTTCGCTTTGGTGCTGATCGCAATGGCCGCATGGGCATACGGACGTTTTGGGCAGGCGTTTGGAAATACAAAACGGCGCATTACCGGGACGGCATGCGCGGTTGCGTTTCTGGCCGGCGGTCTTTGGTTTGGCTGGCCGCGTTCGGTGACGGAGCCTTCCGTTGATAAAACTGTCGAACAGGCGGGAAGCGGACAAAAGAAGGAAGTCCATGCCGTCGCATGGGAAAAATGGAGCCCGCAGGCTGTTGCCGATGCGAGAGCGGCGGGGAATATCGTCTATGTGGATTTCACAGCGCGCTGGTGCGCCACATGCCAGGTGAACAAAGCCGTGGTGTTTGGCTCGGATGAAGTGCTGAAGTTCTTCCACGAGCACGGTGTGGTGGCGCTTAAGGCAGACTGGACGAGTCGAAGCGCCGAAATTGGAGCCGAGCTTGCGCGCTTCAATCGCAGCGCGGTGCCGTTCAACCTCATCTACAAGCCGGGGCGGACGGAGCCGGTTGTGCTGCCGGAATTGCTCACGCCGGGCATCGTGCTGGATGCGTTGAGGAAATAAACGCCCGCCGCCGTTTTCATGACTGAAAAACCCTCCGTATTGAAAATCTGGATACTCGCTTCGCGCCCGCGCACGCTGCCGGCTGCAGTCGCGCCCGTGCTCGCTGCGTCGGCGCTCGCGTGGCACGACGGGGTGTTTTGCGCGCCCGCCGCGCTGGCGTGCCTGCTTTTTGCGTTGTTCATCCAGATCGGCACCAATTTTGCCAACGATTACTACGACTACGTGAAAGGCGCGGACACGGCGGAGCGCGTCGGACCGCGGCGCGCCGTCGCGATGGGGTGGGTGAGTCCCTCCGCCATGCGCGCCGCGATGTGGATCGTGTTTGCGGTGGCGTTTGCATGCGGGCTCACGCTGCTGCGTTTCGGCGGATGGCCGCTGCTCGTGATCGGCGTGGCGAGCGTGGTGTGCGGCATCGCCTACACGGGCGGCCCGTATCCGCTCGGCTACAACGGGCTGGGCGATGTGTTTGTCTTCATTTTCTTCGGCTTTGTCGCCGTGGGGGCGACGTATTTCGTGCAGGCCGGGGCGGTGACGGGCGCCGTCTGGATCGTTGCGGCCGGTGTCGGCGCACTGTCGGTGAACATCCTTCTCGTGAACAATTACCGCGATGCCGAAACCGATGCGCGCGCGGGCAAGCGAACGCTTGTCGTGCGTTTTGGGCGCGGGTTTGCGCGGGCGCAGTTTGCCTGCGGCCTGCTGCTTGCCTTCGCCGCGCCGCTCGTGTTGCGGGCGCGCGGGTTTTCGTTGTGGGTGCTGCTTCCGCTCGCGCTTGCGCCGATCGCATGGTCGCACATGCGGCGGTTGCGAAACAGCAAAACGCCCGCCGGGCAGATCGCGCTTTTGGGTGACACGGGCAAGTTGCTCGCGCTTTACGCGGCGCTTTTGAGCGCGGGGCTGCTTTTGGGAACGAGGACTTGACTCGCGGCGGGCAGTTTCGTCACTGTCTCGCCTTTCACCACAGCAAAACCAATATATTTATGGGCAAACAATACAACAAACTCATCAAGAAGAAGCGCCGCATCGCCTATCTTAAACGCAAGAAGGCCGCTGCCAAGAAACCCGCCAAGGCCGCCAAGAAATAAAGTTTGCCGCCACACTTCCTTTACAACCACGACCGCAGCCGCGCGCTGCGGTTTTTTGGTGTTTGGGCAGGCGGTCGATCTCCCGTTTTTCATGATAAAAGTCAGTCTTATCTCCCTCGGTTGCGCGAAAAATCTCGTCGATAGCGAGATCATGGTCGGTCATTTGCACAAGGCCGGGATGACCGTGATTCCCGAGGCCGCGAAAGCCGACGTGGTCATCGTCAACACCTGCTCGTTTCTCGAATCGTCGAAGGAGGAATCGATCAACACCATCCTCGAGGCGCACCAGAACCGCGGGATGCGCAAGCGCCGCAAGGAGCAAAAGCTCATCGTCGCCGGCTGCATGGCGCAGCGCTATCAGAAGGAGCTGCCCGGCGCGCTGCCCGAAGTGGATGCGTTCATCGGGCTCGACCAGGTCACGAAAGTCGCGCCGATTATCGAGGAAATTTTTGCCAGGGAGCGCGGCAAAACCGCCGGCGGCGAACCGGAGCCTGCGCCCGCGTTTGTGGATCGCCACTCGAAATACATCCCCGATTACGACACGCCGCGCTTCCGCCTCACGCCGCGCCATTACGCCTACATCAAAATCGCCGAGGGGTGCAATCATCCCTGCACGTTTTGCATCATCCCGCAGATTCGCGGACGCCACCGCTCGCGCACCATCGAGAGCGTCGTCGCCGAGGCGCGCAGGCTCGTGGCCGAGGGCGTGCGCGAACTGAATCTCATTTCGCAGGACACGACTTTCTTTGGCATGGACACCTGGGAGCAGCGCCCCAATCCGCGCACGCCGGTCGATTCGACGCGCGGTTCCGCGCTCACCACGCTCATTCGCGAATTGCAGGCCATCCCGGGCGATTTCTGGATACGCCTGCTCTACACGCACCCCGCGCACTGGAGCGACGAGCTTATCCGCACGATTGCGGAATGCGACAAGGTCGCACGCTACGTGGACATGCCGCTGCAACACATCAGCGACCACATGCTCGGCGCGATGCAGCGCGAAACCAACTCCGCCTACATCCGCGATCTCGTGAAACGCATCCGCTCCGGGATTCCGGGAATCGCGCTGCGCACGACATTCATCGTCGGCTTCCCCGGCGAAACCGACGCCGACGTCGATGAGCTGTGCGGGTTCATCCGCGAAACGAAGTTCGAGCGGCTTGGCGTTTTCCGTTACTCGCAGGAAGAAGGCACGCGCGCCGCAAAGATGGACGGGCAGCTTTCGGCGAAACAAAAGGAAGCCCGCTGGCACCGCACGATGGCGCTGCAAAAGGAAATCGCCGCCGAGGTGAGCAAGGCCTGCGTGGGCCGCACGCTGCGCGTGCTCGTCGAGGAGCCGGGCGTGGCGCGCGGCCAGGCCGATGCGCCCGATATTGACGGACGCGTGTATGTGGCGGCGACGCTGCCCGCGGGCGAATTCGTCGATGTGAAAATCACCGGTTATCACGATTACGATCTGCTCGCGCTTCCGCCCGGCGAAAAACCCGCGAAGTTTTTGGTGGCGAAGCAGGCGCAGTGATGGAGCCGGATGGAAGCGTGCCGTGGGGCCGCTTCCGCTTTGCTTTTCGAGCTTCCAAGATGCGCGAACCTTCGCCAACGTTTTGGGCGCAATCCACCGCCCTTATGAAAAAACTCCTCCCGCTCCTTCTTGCCTGTGCCGCGTTCGTTTGTGTTTCCAATCTTCGGGCGCAAGACCCGGCTCCCGCC
Source organism: Ereboglobus sp. (assembly GCA_029974595.1). Lineage (GTDB taxonomy): Bacteria > Verrucomicrobiota > Verrucomicrobiia > Opitutales > Opitutaceae > Ereboglobus. The sequence continues at coordinate 71,814 of JARKRC010000021.1, forward strand.
TACCACTCGGCCATTGTTGGTTCCTTCGGAAAAAATGTCGTTTCGGTAAGTGGCAAACTCGATCCACAGGTCATAAAGACAAAAAAATACCTGTTTGTTTATTTTTCGGCCCATTGGTGCCCGCCGTGCCGCAAGTTCACGCCGCTGCTTGTGGATTTCTACAACAAGAATTATGCCAACGGGGATTTTGATCTGGTCTTTGTCTCCTCGGATAGATCCCAGGGTGAAATGAGCGGCTACATGAAAGAGGCAAAGATGCCTTGGATCGGCCTGAAACTGGACAGCAGGCCGGCGAGAGCCTTCGTGAAAATGCGCTCCGGCGACGGCATACCGAATCTCATTTTGCTGAACGAAAAAGACGAGGTCATCGCGCAAAGCTATGACAGCAAGGGCAACTACACCGGCCCTTCCACGGCGCTGAAAGTTTACGCGGCAATAAAAAAGGCCGAGAAAGCGAAATAAGCGAAACGTCCGCTCACTTTCGCACCGTTATCAGTTCGCAGCTTGTTGCGCGCTTGGTTGCCGGGTCGAAAGTCACCAGCGCGGCGGACAGGCGGATGTCGTTTTCGGCGACTCCGAAGCGGCGGGGCATGCCGTCGAGAAAGCGGCCAAGCACCGGCTTTATTTCACGACCGAGCACAGAGGCATACGGGCCGGTCATGCCGACATCGCACATGAAGGCCGTGCCGCCGGGGAGCACGCCCGCGTCGGCGGTGGGAACGTGCGTGTGCGTGCCGAGCACCGCGATGACGCGGCCATCGAGATGCCAGCCCATCGCCTGTTTTTCGGAAGTCGCCTCGGCGTGGATTTCGACAAAGACGCCGTCGGCCTTGCCGTCGAGTTCGCGCAGCACGCGGTCGGCTCCGAGAAACGGGCATTCGGCTTTCATGCCGACAAACTGGCGTCCGAGCATCGTCGTGATGCCGAGGCGGAAATTGTTTGCTTCGAGGATCACGTATTCGCGTCCCGGGCAGGATGGGGGGAGATTTGCGGGGCGGCAGACGCGGTCGAGCGCGGCGATGTCGATTTCCCAGCCTTTTTGATCCCACACATGGTCGCCGAGCGTGATGGCGTCCACGCCCGAGGCGAGGAGCGTTTTGGCGATTGCACTGGTGATGCCGGCCCCGGCGGCGGAATTTTCGGCGTTGGCGACGACAAAATCAATGCCGAGCTGCGCGCGCAGGCCGGGGAGTTTTTCGATGACGATTTCGCGTCCGGGCTTTCCGACGATGTCTCCGATGAACAGGAGTTTGAGCATGCGATGAAAGACACGCGGACTGGCCGACTTTTTCAACACTGCAATCGCGGCGCTTGCCAAAACAGGCCAAAGACGGGATGAAGAGGATGGACAGGATTCGATCACTTGAGTCTTATTCAGCCTGTTCCATTCAAAACCCGCAAACCCTCGCCATGCTTCCCATTTCCGGCGTCGCCCATGCCATCGGCATTGATTCCACGCATCTTTCATTTTACGGCAACGACAAGGCCAAGGTCTCGCTTGCCGCGCTCGATGCGACGCGGGCAAGGCGTCCGAAAAACGGGAAACTGATTCTTGTTTCCGCAATCACGCCGACGCCGGCGGGCGAGGGGAAAACGGTGACGTCGATCGGGCTTGCGCAAGGACTGAAAAAAACGGGCCGTTCGGTGGCGCTTGCATTGAGGCAGCCGTCGATGGGGCCGGTGTTCGGACGCAAAGGCGGCGCGGCGGGCGGAGGGCGCAGCACTTTGCAGCCGGCGCATGAAATCAACCTGCATTTCACGGGAGATTTTCATGCGATCATGTCGGCGCACAACCTGCTGGCGTCGGTGATCGACAACCAGCTTTTCTACAAACAGACGCGGCTTGCGCCGGAGGGCGTGCTTTGGAAGCGCGTGCTCGATTGCAATGATCGCGCGTTGCGGTCGATTCGCGTGGGCCTGGGCTTGGAATGCGAGCGGGCAGGCGGATTTGATATCACGGCGGCGTCGGAGATCATGGCGGTGCTTTGCCTGTCAACCTCGATGGCGGATTTGCGGGCGCGACTGGAACGGCTCGTGGTGGGTTTTACGAAGGAGGGCGAGCCGGTGAGGGCGTCGGAATTCCGGGTGACGGGAGCGATGTGCGCGTTGTTGCGTGATGCGTTGAGGCCGAATCTGGTGCAATCCGCCGAGGGCGTGCCGGCGTTTGTGCACGGCGGGCCGTTTGCGAACATCGCGCACGGGTGCAATTCCGTGCTGGCGACGCGCATGGCGCTGGCGCACGCGGACTACGCGGTGACGGAGTGCGGATTCGCGTTCGATCTGGGAGGGGAGAAATTCATCGACATAAAATGCCGCCAGACCGGGCTCGCGCCGGATGCAATCGTGCTTGTGGCGACGATCCGCGCGTTGAAAATGCACGGCGGCGTGGCGCTCGCCGATCTGGAAAAAACGGACGCGGCGGCGGTGGCACGCGGTCTGGACAATCTCGCGGCGCACCTGGCCGCAGCAAAGTCGTTCAAGCGTCCGGTGACGGTGGCGATCAATCGTTTTCCGGCGGATGCGCCGGAGGAGACCGAGGTGGTGCGCGCGTTTTGCCGGGCGAATGGCGCGGGTTGCGCGCTGTCGAATGTATTTGCGCGAGGCGGGGAAGGCGGCGTCGAGCTGGCGGAGGCGGTCGTGGCGTCGATCGCCGGATCGGAGAGGGATTTGCCGCCGCTCGAATTTGTTTATCCGGAAAACATGCCTGTGCGGGGAAAAATCGAGGCGATTGCGCAGTGCATTTATGGAGCGGACGGGGCGGATCTTTTGCCGGAGGCGGAGCGGCGGCTGGCGTTGTTTGAGCGGGCCGGATTCGGCGGACTGCCGGTGTGCATGGCGAAGACGCAGAACTCGATCAGCGACGACGAAAAGAAGCTGGGCAGGCCGCGGGGATTCCGGATCACGGTGCGCGATTTCGAGCTGGCGGCGGGCGCGGGGTTCATCGTTGCCTTGACGGGGCAGATGATGCGCATGCCCGCGCTGCCGAGGGTGCCGAGCGCCGAGAGGATCGACGTGACGCCGGAGGGCGCGATTGCGGGGATATCGGGAGCGTGATGCGTTTTGGGATCACGGAAACACGGAAGAACGGAAGAATTCACAGCGAACGCGCGAAGGGCGCAAAGGGCGGAAAAGGGCAGAGGCCAGAAGACAAAGATCGGAGGACAGTATTTCGATTTGCGTCGATTTATGTCGATTTGGGTCGGGTGACACGGGCGAGCCGGCCGTGCCACGCAATCCATCGGCGGTTTTATTTGCCCAATCTTTTGCCGAGAATGGCGAGGTCGCGGTCGATGCCGTCGATTACGGCGACGCGGGGGAGATAGCCCCAGGTTTCGAAACCGTGCTTTTTGGCGAGGCGGAGGCTGGGTTCGTTATGGCCAAAGATGTTTGCGATGAGCGTGGTGATGCCACACGCGGGCGCGCGGGCGATGGCTTCGGAGAGGAGCATGGAGCCGAAGCCGGAGCGGCGGTATTTTTCGGCAATGTAGATGCTGATTTCGGCGGTGGCGTTGTAGGCGGGGCGTCCGTTGAGGAATGTGCTGAGGCTCAGCCATGCGGTGATTTCCGGAGCGGGGATGTTTGGGGTTTCGGCAACCCAGAGGGGGCGGGTTTGCGGATTGTGAGCGTGAAACCAGGGGCGGCGGCTCTCGATGGTGACAGGCGTGATGTCGGCTGTCGCAAGGCGGGCGGAAATGGTGCTGTTGTAGATCTCAACGATGGCGGGCAGGTCGGCTTCGACGGCGTCGCGAAGGGCGAGGGAAGTGTGGAGCGATTGCATGGGGGCGAAAAAAAAAGCCGCGCTGCGAGCGTGGCTTTTTGCGGTGGTGTTTATTTGGGAGTGGAGCCGGATGCAGGAGCGTTTTCGGGAAATGTGATCGATGGCACTGCTGTTGCGCCCGGCGAAGGCGCCGGGGCGGTGGCAGGGCCGCCGTCCGCAGCTCCAGTGCGGCGGGGAGTGAAGGTGATCTGGCCGAGGAGCTCGGTGAGGCGCTGACGGAGGATTTCTTCTTCCTCGGTCGGGGTTTTGTTGTAGGTGCTGTGCTCAAAAACGCGGTCGGCAAGCTCGGTGCTGAGCACGTAGATATTGTCGTTGTTGACGAAGATGAAATTGCCGCGTTTGGCGACGTGGGGCGGCTTGGGCGGGAAGATGAAGACGCGCTCGGCGAAAACGGAGCCGCCGGGCAGGAAGAGCTGGGTGAAGAGCGTGCCGCCTTGGACGCTGTTGATAAAGCGGGCGTTGGGCTCGGCGCTGGTGCCGGGAAAACTGCGAGCGAAATCGCCCTGGATGAAATTCTGGAAAAACCAGACGAGGAATTCCTTGCGACTGCCGCGTTTTGCCTCCTCGGCGCGGAGGTTGTCGTTTATCGGGAAGCAGCCGACGCTGGCGTGTCTTCCAAAGGCATCCTGGAAGGTGACGACGTTGGCGTTGTCGTTGATCTGGCCGCCGAGTTCGGGGATGACGGGAATGGTGATGCGGTAGGCTCCGGTGGGGGAGATGTATTGGTCGCCTTCGACAGCGCCGAAAATATCGCCGTCCTCCTCCGCATGATTTCCGGAGTCCCCGGCGAGTATGCCTGCCGACGACGAGAGCGCGGAGGGCAGGGACTGCGCGTGGAGCGCGGGAGCGGCGAGGACAAACGTGGCGAACAGGGAAAGGAGCGCGACGCGGGATTTTTCCGGGTGAGATGTCATGTGATTCGGTGTGCGGCCGTGTATGTTTTTTTTGATATTTCGAAAAATGAAAAAAAGAGTGTAGGGGAGTTGCCGGGAGTTTCAAGCGCGGGACTGACGGGCGGCGAGGAGGAGGCGATGTTTACAGTTCGCGGTTTCCCGTTTTCAATTGTGCGCGGTGGCCTCGGATGACGGGATGGATGGCGGTAAGGTTGGAAATCGCGTCCACAATGCCGGCGGAATTTCCTCGGGGCGGGCTTGCGGAGTGAAACCGGCGGTGGCGAGCGTGGAAAACCAGGCGTCGCGCGCGGCGGCGGGAAGGCGGTCGCGGAGGAGCGCGCCGAGCTGTTTGCGGCGTTGTTGGAAACAGGCGCGGATGAGGGTCTTGATTTCGGGGGCGAAGATGAAGGGCGCCGGTTTGCGGACGAGGTGGAGGAGAAAAGATTCGATGTCGGGGCGCGGATAAAAGCAGGTTGCGGAGACTTTGTGGCCGGGCGCGATGTCGAAGGCGTTTTGGAGGAAGATCGAGATGGCGCTGTATTGCTTGGTGCCGGGCGCGGCGGTGTAGCGTTGCGCGGCCTCCTGCTGGAGCATGAGCACCATGCGCGCGGAGAGCGGACCGGAGAGAACGGCGTCCATCCACGGGGTCGAGATGGCGTAGGGGAGATTGGCGACGATTTTGAATGCGGAATGGGGAGCTGAAAGAAATGCGGAATGCGGAATGCGGTCTACGAGTCTGCGAGTGGCTTGACATGCGGAATGGGGGGACGCAGGCGGCGGGGGTGAGGGTTGAGTCGCACGGGCTTTCAGCCCGTGGTCGGCGTCGGGGATGGGCGGGAGGTCTGTGTTATTCGAACCACACGGGCTGGAAGCCCGTGCCACCCGATCCGACACGGGCTGGAAGCCCGTGCCACTCAACCCTACGCTCAATCCCGCGAGCGGGTGGTCGAGGGCGTCGGCTTCGATGAGGTGGAAGGTGCGCGGGTATTTTTGCGCGAGCGTGGCGGCGAGATGCGCGGCGAGCGTGGCGTCTTTTTCGACGGCGTAAACACGCGCGCCGGTTTCGAGGAGCGCGGTGGTGAGCGTGCCGAGCCCGGGGCCGATTTCGACGACGGTATCGGCGGCGGTGATTTGCGCGAGTTCGAGGGACTTGCGGACGATGTTGCCGTCAACGAGGAAGTTTTGCCCGAGGAAGCGTTTCGGGTTGTGGCCGAGCGAGGCGAGGAGTTCGCGGGTGGCTGAGGGGGTCAAGGGCATCGGCTAGCGCGCGGCGCGGAGCGAGTGCATGAGCGCGGGCATGTCGGGGGCGCGCATCAGCGATTCGCCGACGAGGAGGGCGTGCGCTCCGCAGGCGCGGGCGCGGGCCGCGTCCGTGGCGGTGTGGATGCCGCTTTCGCTGACGGCGGTGACGTTTTTTGGGAACTGCGGGATGAGGCGTTCGCTGATGGCGAGGTCGGTTTTGAAAATAGCGAGGTCGCGGTTGTTGACGCCGATGATTTTGGCGCCGTGGCCGAGGGCGCGGGCGAGGTCAGGTTCGTTGTGGATTTCGTAGAGGGCATCGAGTCCGGCGGCGAGCGCGGCGGCGTGGAGTGCGCGGATTTCGCCGTCGGCGAGGGCGCGCACAATGATGAGGATGGCGCTCGCGCCGGCTTCGCGGGCCTGGATTACCTGGATGGGATGAACCATGAAGTCCTTGCGGAGGATGGGAAGCGGGCGGGCGGTGGCGGCGTGTCGTTTGAATGCGGATACGACCGAGCGAAGGTCGTCGAGTGTGCCGCCGAAGTATTTTTCGTCGGTGAGGACGGAGAGCGCGGCGGCTCCGGCGGCTTGGTAGCGGAGTGCCTGATCGGGCGCGGAGGCGTTTTCGGCAATGGCGCCAGCGGAGGGCGAACGGCGTTTGATTTCGGAAATGACGGCGAGCGTGCCGTCGGCGGGGCGGAGCGCGGCGGCGAAAGACGGCGGAGCGGGGAGACGGGCGTTGAGCTGTTCGAGTTCGGCGATCGCGACGGGACGGACGAGCGGGGCGATTTCGAGCCGCTTGTGCGCCATGATTTCGGTGAGTTTGTCCATCGGAGAAAATTAAAAAGGGGAGGAAATACGGGATGCAGGGCGGAGGGAAGGATTGTTTTACGGGGAGAATCCGAAAGGGGGTTGAACCACGGAAGCGCGAAATTGCGGGATGGAAATGTGTTTGTTTGTTGCCGCGCCCTGGTATTTTCACGATTGGTTTTTTCCATGTTGCCGCCGCCAAAATCCTTGTTGAAACCGCGTTTGCTGCCCTGGCTGTTTTTGCCGGGCGGGGTGCTGGCGTTGGCGGCGCAGTCGTGGCCGGAGCTGGCGAAGGCGCTCGTGTATGACCGGACGGCGATCCTCGCGGGCGAATGGTGGCGGATGTGGACGGGCAATTTTGTTCACTTTGGCTGGTTGCATTTCGCGCTGGATACGGGGTTGTATTTTTTGATCGGGTGGGCGCTGGTTTACCGATACCGCTGGTGGTTGAACGCGGCGTGGCTCGTGTTGATGCCACTGGCGGTGACGGCGACGATTTTTATGTTTGATGCGGACATGATTCGCTATGGCGGATTGTCGGGCGCGAATGTGGGCTGGCTTGTCATGCTGGCGTTTCTCGGTTGGCAGCAGTCGTGGCGCGATTGGTTCTGGCCGGTGTTTTTGGGGATTCATGTCGCGGAGTTGATCTACGAGGCGCAACTCGGCGGACATGGCGGCGGGATGATCAAGTTCGATGATCCGTCAATTCGCGTCGCGACGCTCGCGCATGTCGGCGGCGCGGTGTTCGGGATGGTTTTGTGGGGCGTCGTGAATCTGCTTGGTGGCCCGCGAACGCTGACGCCGGAAGCGCGCGCGGATGACGCGAGGGCGAAGCAGGCGGGTGGGAAGTAGGAGTTCTTTAGACAGAATTAACAGAATCGGCAGAATGCAGGGCAGCGATTCCGTGCATTCTGTTAATTCTGTTCATTCTGTCTAAAAAATGGCTGTTGCTGTATTCGGCCATGTTCCAACTTTCGGAGGCGGATCAGTATTCCTTTTCCGCGTAGTGACCGTATTTCTCCATGACGAAGTCGATGTCCTTGTCGCCGCGTCCGCTGAGGTTGATGAGGATGTCCTGCGTGGGGCGTTCCTTGGCGAGTTTGAGCGCATAGGCGACGGCGTGCGCGCTTTCGAGCGCGGGGATGATGCCTTCGAGCCGCGAGAGGCGGAAAAAGGCGTCGATCGCCTCTTCGTCGGTCGCGGTGCCCACGATCGTGCGCCCGATGGTTTTCAGGTAGGCGTGTTCGGGGCCGGTCGAGGGATAATCGAGTCCGCTGGCGATGGAATACACCGGCGCAGGCTCGCCCTTGTCGTCGGTGAGCATGATCGAGTGAAAGCCGTGCATGGTGCCTTCCTGGCCGTAGGTGAGCGAGGCGGCGTGCTCGCCGAGTTTCGTGCCGCGCCCGAGCGGCTCGACGCCGTGGAGTTCGACAGGATCGTCGAGGAAGCCGGAGAAAATGCCCATCGCGTTCGAGCCGCCGCCGACGCAGGCGACGACATTGTCGGGCAGCTCGCCGGTCATTTCCAAGAATTGTTCGCGCGCCTCGATGCCGACGACACGCTGGAATTCGCGCACCATGAGCGGGAACGGGTGCGGGCCGACGACCGAGCCGATGCAATAGATGCTGTTGACGGGATCTTGGAGATAAGCGGCGAACGCGGAATCGACGGCCTCCTTCAGCGTGCGCAGGCCGGCGGAAACGGGCACGACCTTTGCGCCGAGGATTTTCATGCGCACGACATTCGGGTGCTCCTTGGCGATATCGACCTCGCCCATGTGGATTTCGACCGGGATGCCGAAGTAGGCGCCCGCCGTGGCGAGCGCGACGCCGTGCTGGCCGGCGCCGGTTTCGGCGATGAGTTTTTTCTTGCCGAGGTATTTGGCCAGAAGCGCCTCGCCCATGCAGTGGTTGAGCTTGTGCGCGCCGGAGTGGTTGAGGTCCTCGCGCTTGAGATAGATGCGCGCGCCGGCGATTTTGTCGCTGAGGTTTTTGCAATAATAAACGGGAGTGGGACGGCCCTGGAAGTGCTTGCGGATGCTGCGCAGTTCGCGGATGAAATCATGGCTGCGGCAGATGTGTTGGTAGCCGCGGTAGATTTCGTCCATCTGCTTCTGGAGATCGGGCGGGATGAACGAGCCGCCGAACTTGCCGAAAAAGCCGTGTTCGTCGGGCACCTGTCGGTGCATGGGAAGCGCGGAGAGACGGGCGGATTGGGATTGCCGCGATGACGCGGACGATGCGGTGGATTGGGATGTCATGGTGTGGAGGATTTGGCGTTTATGGATGGTTTTTGTTGAAAAATGAAGCGCCGTCGTTGCCGGCCCGAAAATAAAAAACCTGCCGGTAATGACGGCAGGCTTCATGGCAAAGTGGTCTATGCGTTAGGTTTTCGATGTGCGAGCGCGCGTCATTGTTCCGATGTGAGGCAAGGACGACGCCAGGTATTGTTGATGTTTTTGGGCAGACGCATGTTTGAAATGGATGAGCTTTGCGGAAAATGCGCAAGATGGGTTTTCCGAGTCAAGGCGAAAGGAAACCGACTCCGGGCGGACTTCACTTGGGACTGGCGGACGGGCGGCGTGAGCGCTTATCGTTCCATCCTTGTCCCTCATTTTCTTTAACGCATGAAACCTTTCGCACAACCAAAGCGCATCGTCATCAAGCTCGGCACCGGCGTGCTCACGACCGGTATTGGAAAGCTGGATACGGCGCGCATCGCGGCGTTGTCCTCGGAGGTCGCGGCGTTTCGCGCGCGCGGGATCGAGGTGATCGTCGTTTCGTCGGGCGCGGTCGGGCTCGGCATGGGGCGGCTCGGACTGGAAAAAAAGCCGCGCGATATTTCCAAGAAACAGGCGTGCGCCGCCGTCGGCCAGTCGCTCCTCATGCAATACTGGCAGGACGGCCTCGACCCACACGGCCTCACCGCCGCGCAGGTGCTCCTCACGCACGACGACCTGCGCGGACGGCAGCGCTACCTCGGCGTGAAGGACTGCCTCGAAACGCTCATCGATTACGGCACGATCCCCGTCATCAATGAAAACGACACCGTGAGCGCGTCCGAAATCAAGTTCGGCGACAACGACACTCTCTCCGCGATGGTCGCGAGCCTCACGGGGGCGCAGCACCTCTTCATCATTTCAACCGCGCCCGGATTGATCGACATGAAGGGCACGGGAAAAATCGTGCCCGTCGTCCAAAAAATCACGCCCGAGATCGAGGCCATGGCGGGCGGCACTACGAGCGAGACGGCGACCGGCGGCATGGTCAGCAAAATCTCTGCCGCGAAGCTCGCCGTGAAGTCGGGCTGCGGCGTGTTCATCGCCAGCGGCGCGGAGCCGGAAATCATGCACCGCCTACTCGCAGGCACGGGGCCGGGGACGTTTTTTGTGCCGAGCGGCATTCCGATGGATTCGAAGAAACGCTGGCTCGCGTATTTCCAGCGTCCCACCTGCTCAATCAGCGTGAAGGCCGACGCGATACCGGCGTTGCGGGAACAAGGCCGGAGCCTGCTCGCCGTCGGCGTGACGGGCGCGAAAGGCATTTTCGCCGCCGGTGAAATCGTAAACGTGCTCGCGCCGGACGACACAGTCATCGCGCGCGGCAAGACAGCCTACGGCAGCGTCGAAATCGCAAAAATCGCCGGAAAGCACGGCGACGAAATGCGCGCACTGTATCCGACGCGTAAACACCTCGAAGTCGTCCACCGCGACGAGATGGCGGTGCTGTGATACTTTTCTGGGTTCAAAGGGGAATAAAATCGGACTCACGCGGAGATGCGGAGGCGCGGAGAATACGATCAATTTTTTCGTGTTCCGTGTCTTCGCTCCTTTGCGTGAGCAAGGCAGGCTGCGATGTTTTTATGCTGGCGGCAATTCGCGGTAGGAGCCGCGAAGGGGGTGGGAGATACCTTTTTTCAGGAAGAGGCCGGTGAGGGAGTTTTTGTTTTTGCGGATTTCCTCCGGGGTGCCGTTCGCAAGGAGCTCGCCCCCGTGGATGCCTGCCGCAGGGCCGAGGTCGATGATGCGGTCGGCGTGCCGCATGAGTTCGTCGTCGTGCTCCACCACGAGGAGCGTATTGCCCTTGGCGCGGAGGGTTTGGAGCGTTTCGATAAGGCGGTCGTTGTCGCGGGCGTGCAGGCCGATGCTGGGCTCGTCGAGCACGTAGAGGACGCCGCTGAGGTTGCTGCCAAGTTGCGCGGCGAGGCGGATGCGTTGCGACTCGCCGCCGCTGAGGGTTTCGGTGGGACGGTCGAGCGTGAGGTAGCCGAGACCGACGTGATCGAGGAATCGGAGGCGTTCCTCGATTTGCGGGAGGATGTCCTGCGTGATCGCGCGGGTGCGGGCGTCCGTTTGGTCGAGGTGACGGAGCTGGGCGAGGAGATCGGAAGGCGTGAGACGAAGGAGCGCGGGGAGGGAAAGCGCCGAAAATGCGGAATGCGGAGTGCGCAGTGCGGAATGGTCGGACTTCGGCAGCGGTGACGCCTTGGTTTTTTGTTTCTTGATTCCGCGATCCGCATTCCGAGCTCCGCATTCGGTGAAATGCAATTTCACCGCGCGGGCAATGCGGTTGAGGCGCTCGCCGTGGCACTGAGGGCAGGGCTGGCCGCGGTCGCTGATGTCGGTGGCGTCGTCGATGCCGTAGGTTTTCAGTTGGAGGGCAATGTCGCGGTTTTCGATCGTGTCGTTTTGCTGCTCGTCGAGAGCGAGCATCCAGGGATAGATGCGTCCGTGGCCGCGGCAGGCGGGACACCAGCCGCGGGGAGAATTGAAGGAGAAGTTTTTCGGATCAAGCTCGGGGAAGGTTTCGCCGGTCTCGGAATCGGTGCGCGTGGTCGAGAGCCAGGTGATGATTTTGTTGTCGCCGGTCAGCAGAAAACAGGAGCCTTGGCCGAGGCGCAACGCCGCGGCCAAGGAAGAGTGAAGGGTGAAGGGTGAAGAGTGAAAGTCGGAGGTGGCGGATATGGCGGAAGCGCGGGCGGCGGGTTGGCGGCGGGGATTTTTTTTGGCTTTCGGAGTTTCTTTTTCCGGCTTCGCGGATTTCAAATCGGCGACGACGACTTCGATGTCGTGCTCTTTGTAGCGGTCGAGTTTTTGGAAGCTGGCGACGGGGAAGAGGCGTCCGTCGGCCCGCATGTGGGTGTAGCCCTGTTTCTCAATCCATGTGGCGATGGGCTGGTGGTGGCCTTTGCGTCCGCGGATGAGCGGGGCGCAGAGGTAGAGGTTTTTTGCTTTTTTCGCGCGCGGGTCGGTGGCTAGGATTTTTTCGAGGTGGGCGCGGAGTTGCGAGGGTGTGAGCGGGACGATGGGCAGGCCGGTGCCGGGATGGTGCTGCACGCCGAGGCGCGCGTAAAGGAGGCGGAGATATTGCGCGATTTCGGTGATGGTGGCGACGGTGGATTTGCGGGTGCCGCGCGTGATGCGCTGCTCGATGGCGACGGTGGGCGGGATGCCGGTGAGCCGGTCGATGTCGGGGCGGGGGAGTTGCTCGACGAACTGGCGCGCGTAGGGCGACATGGATTCCATGAAGCGGCGCTGGCCCTCCGCAAAAACGATGTCGAACGCGAGCGTGGATTTGCCGGAGCCGGAGACGCCGGTGACGACGTTGAGGGCGCGATGCGGAATGGAGAGGCTGAGGTTCTTGAGATTGTTTTCGCGCGCACCGATGATCCGCAACACGGAGGTTGCGGATTGATTTACGATTTCAGATTTACGATTTACGATTGAATGAGGAGCTTCCGCTCCGGTGGGGATTTGCGCAGTCGAAGTGCTTTCATTCGTAAATCGTAAATCGTAATTTGTAATTCCTTCGAGCGCAGCTCGCAGATAGGGCGCGGTGGCTGTGGCGGTGGTGGCGAGGTGTTCGGGCGTGCCTTCGGCGACGATGCGTCCGCCGTCGGCGCCGGCCTCGGGGCCGATCTCGATGATCCAGTCGGCGGATTTGAGGACGTCGATGTTGTGCTCGATGACGACGACACTGTGGCCGCGGTCAACGAGGGCGTGGAGAACGGCGAGGAGGCGCTTGACGTCGTGGCGGTGCAGGCCGGTGGTGGGCTCGTCCAAAAGGAGCAGAGCTCCTTTGAATGGGGAATGGGGAATGGGGATTGCGGAATGGGCGGACGCAAGCGCGGAGGATGCGCGTTTGTGGGATTTGGTGGGTTGCGTGGCACGGGCATCCTGCCCGTGGTTGGCGTCAGACACGGGCTGGAAGCCCGTGCCACCCGATCCGGACCCGGACGTGCCTGTGAGATGCCGCACGAGTTTCAGGCGTTGGGATTCGCCGCCGCTGAGGGTGTTGAGGGGCTGGCCCAGCGTGAGGTAGCCGAGGCCGACTTGAGCGAGGGGGGCGAGGCGCGTGGTGATTTGCGGGTGCTCGGCGAAAAGGGCGAGGGCGTCGTCGATCGAGGTATTGAGGAGGTCGTGGATGGAGCGGCCGCTCCACATGATGGCGAGGACTTCGGGCTTGAAGCGGCGGCCTTCGCAGATGGGACAGGGAACGAAAACGTCGGAGAGGAATTGCATTTCGACGCGCTCGGAGCCGAGGCCGTTGCAATGCTCGCAGCGTCCATCGCCGCTGTTGAAAGAGAAACTCGACGCGGTGAAGCCGGCGGTTTGCGCGGCGGGCGTGGCGGCGTAGAGTTCGCGGATGTGTTCCCATGCCTCGGTGTAGAGCGCGGGATTGGAGCGTGGAGTGCGGGAAAGCGGGGACTGATCAACGAGGATGATTTCGCCGAGGGCGTCGGCTCCGGTGATGCGGGCGATTTGCGCGGGGTCCTCGGCGAGCTGGTGGCGGGCGACGGAGAGGCCTTGGTAGATGATGTTGTCGAGGAGCGTCGATTTGCCGGAGCCGGACACGCCGCTGAGGCAGACAAGGCGGTTGAGCGGAAGCGATAGCGTGAGATCGGTGATGTTGTGCTTCGACGCGCCTTCGATATGCAGATTTACGATTTCAGATTTACGATTTACGATTGAATGAGGAGCTTCCGCTCCAGTGGGGATTTGCGCTGCCGAAGTTCTTTCATTCGTAAATCGTAATTCGTAATTCGTAAATTGCCCGGGCTCGACGGGGCGGCGCGTTGCGGGCGTGGGGATTGTTTCGCGTCCGCTCAGGTAGGCTCCGGTGATGCTGGTTTTGCTGGAGAGGAGTTGCGGCAGGGGGCCGCTGAAAACGATGTGCCCGCCGCGGGCTCCGGGTTCGGGGCCGACTTCAATGATATGGTCGGCGGCGCGGATCATGGTTTCGTCGTGCTCGACAACGACGACCGTGTTGCCCGCATCGGTGAGGCTGCGGATAATCGCGATGAGGCGGTCGATGTCGCGGGGGTGCAGGCCAACGCTGGGCTCGTCGAGGACAAAGAGCGTATCGACGAGCGAGGTGCCGAGGCAGGAGGTGAGGTTGACGCGTTCGACTTCGCCGCCGGAGAGCGTTTTCGAAGAGCGGTCGAGCGTGAGATAACCGAGGCCAACTTGCGTGAGGTAGCGCAGGCGCGTGAGGATGCTGTCGTGGGCGAGCCGCGCGGGATTTTCGATTTTCGATTCTCGATTTTCGATTGGATGAGCTTCGTCTTTCGTTTGCAATTCGGCGTGGTCGCGCCCAATCGAAAATCGAGGATTGAAAATCGAAAATTTATCCCCGCCGCAGTTCCCGTTTTCGACCAGGCTCAACAATTCATCCGCCGGCAACTGGTAGAGCTCGGGGAGCGTCTTGCCGTGCCATTTCCAGCAGAGGGCTTCGGGCTGGAGGCGCTGGCCGCGGCAGGCGGGGCAGGGGTTGTAGGCACGGTAGCGCGAGAGGAAGACGCGGACGTGCATTTTGTAGGTGGTGTTTTCCAGCCATTGGAAAAAGCCCTTGAGTCCATACCAGAGGTCGTCGACGTCGTAGTCGATTTCCTCGCCGCGCGCTTTGCGGGCGCGATACTCGGGTTCGCCGAGCATGACGAACTCGCGTTGTTTTTCGGTGAGTTTCGCGTAGGGGATGTCGGTCGGGATTTTATGGCGGCGCGCGGCGCGGATGAGGTCTTCGCGCGACATGCTGTAAACCTGTCCCTCGAAGGGTTTGATCGCGCCGCCTTCGATCGAGAGCGTCTGGTCGGGGATGGCGAGGCGGTAGTCGATTTCGATGACGCGCCCGAAACCGCGGCAGGAAGGGCACGCGCCGAGCGGAGAATTGAAGGAGAAAAGCGCGGGCGTGGCCGGGCGGAAAGTGCGGTTGGTTTTCGGCGAGTGCAGGCCTTTCGAGAACGTGGAATGCGCAACGTAGCGCGTTTCGCCCGCACCGGACGCGGCGGGCGCGGCGGCGTCCTGTGCGGCAAAAAGCCGCAACTGGCCGTGTCCGAAATGGAGCGCGGTCTCGGCGGCCTCGATGAAACGCGAGCGGCTGGCGGCGGCGATTTCGACGCGGTCTTGCACGACGTGGATTTCCTCGATGCCGGCGGCGAGCGGCGCGTCGTTGGCGAGGAGGTCGTCGATGCGGTGCGTGGTGAATTCGGAATGCGGAGTGTAGAGTGCGGAATTGTCGGACTTCGCGGGTTTGGGGGCTTTGATTTTTTCCATTCCGCGATCCGCATTCTGCAATGCGCATTCTACAAGGACGCGGACGTAGGTTTGGTTTTTGAGGCTGGTGAGGATTTCCGACCAGGAGAGGCTTGCGGGTTTTTTAATGCGGAAGGTGATGATGAGCGTGCGGCCCTCCGCGGCAGCGAGCGTTTTGGCCCAGATGGTTTGCGGGTTGTCGTCCTCCACGAGTTCGCCCGTTTCAGGGTCGTAGCAACTGGCGGCGTGGCTGAACCAGACTTTGAAGTAGTCGGTGAGCTCGGTCATGGTGCCGACGGTCGAGCGGGAGGTTTTGACGGTGTTCGTTTGCTCGATGGCGATGGAGGGGCGGATGTTTTCGATGGAATCGACCTTGGGTTTGTCGAGGAGGTCGAGAAACTGGCGCGTGTAGGCGCTGAACGTTTCGACGTAGCGGCGCTGCCCCTCGGCGTGCAGCGTGTCGAACACGAGCGAGGATTTGCCCGCGCCGCTCAGTCCGGTGACGGCGATGTATTTGCCGAGCGGGATGTCGAGGTCGAAGCCCTTGAGGTTGTTCTGACGCACACCACGCAGGCGGATGCTGTTGAATGCGGATTGCGGAGTGCGGAATGCGGAATGCATTGCTCGAACGGATGCTTTTTTCGACTTGGACACGCAGACACGCATGAACAGACGAAGCCGAAATTCAACACTTAGAAATGCGGCGCGCGCACAGGCTGCGCCGGTCGTTTCATGCAAGGCCGTCGAACAGAGTCAAATAACGCGCAAGTTGTATTTCCGGAGAAAAATGTTCGCGGGCGTGGACGGCGACGCGGACAGATTCGGCGGCGCGGGTGTTTGCGGCATCGGGCGCGGCGATGAGGCGTGTGAGCGCGTCAATGAAGGCGGCTTGGTCGCCGGGCGGGACTGCGATGCCGCCGCATTCGGCGACGCCGCCGACTGCGTAGGCGACGGAGGGGATGCCGTACACGTGCGCCTCGACGAGGAAATTGGGGAGCGATTCGCTGCGCGACGTGAGGACGGCGATAGTGGCGTGGGCGGCCTGCGGGCTGGCGTAGAAGAGTGCAGGGTTTGCGGCGAAACCGTGAAAATGCACGCGGTCGGCGACGCCGAGCTGCTGCGCGAGGGCGCGGCAGGATGGCAGTTCGGAGCCGTCGCCGACGAAGTCGAGACGCACGTTGAGCGATGACGGGAGTTTTGAGAGGATTTCGATGAGTTCGCGCTGGTTCTTTTCGGGCCGGAACATCGCGCAGCACAGGAGGCGGACGGGTTGTGTGGCATGGGTATCCTGTCCATGAGGGGACACGAGCTGGCAACCCGTGCCACTCAAGTCACCTGATCCACACGTGGCAGCCCGTGCCATCTCCTGATCCACCCGATCCGGCTGCGCGTCGAAGACGACAGCATTGTGGATGACGGTGATTTTTTCGGTGGGGACGGCATAGGTTTCGCGGAGGATGCGGGCGGCTTCGTGGCTGTTGGCAATGGTATGGCGCGTGGCGTGGAGCGAGCGGGCGTAGGCGGCGGGGAGCGTCTTGCCGGTGCGCATGGTCGAGACGACGGCGAGGCGGGGGAAGGCGCGCGCGATGCGTCCGGCTTTGCAATTCGCCATGCGGCCCATGCAGAGGACGATGTCCGGTGCGATGCGGCGCAGGGCGCTGTGCAGGCCGGGTGCGAAGAAATCGAGGCGCGTGTCGAAAGGCTGGAGGGTGAAGGTTTTGAAATTCGCGGTTCCGGATTGGGCGCGAGGCGCAAGCGTGCCGCCGGGGCGGAAGGTGATCAGCATCACCTCGCAGCCGGACTCGGCGAAGGTCCGCGCGAGGTGGAGGCTTTGGCGCTCGGTGCCGCCGTTGCGCAGATAATCTTGGAGGATGACGATTTTTTTCACGTGTCTGCGGATGTGACGGCGAGGGTTGTCATGAAATTGTGAATTGTTGGCACAGAGAGGCGGCGCACAGGCGTTTTGGGCCTGTTTCCCGTTGACCGTCTGTATCAGTTGCGGTGACTTTGTCCGCCTGTAAATCTAATAAACCTTAAAACGTTATCATTTTCCCAACATGGCTGATATCCAAGAATACGATCTGATTGTCATCGGCGGCGGGCCGGCGGGCTACGCGGGCGCGATTCGCGCAGGACAACTCGGTAAAAAAGTGGCGTGCATCGAAATGGAGCGCGCCGGCGGCACATGTTTGAACTGGGGTTGTATCCCGACCAAGGCTTTGTTGAAGAGCGCCGAGTTGTATCAGAAAATCAAGCACGCCGACATCTACGGACTGAGCGTGAAGGATGTGTCGTTTGACTTTGCAAAAGTCGTGGAGCGCTCGCGCGGTGTTTCGAACCAGATGGCCAAGGGGATCGAGTTTTTGTTCAAGAAGAACAAGGTCGATTATTTCGTGGGCCGCGCGACGGTGAACGCGCCCGGCATGGTCTCGATCACCGAGGGCGAGCATAAGGGCAAGTTTTTCAAAACCAAAAACATCCTTGTGGCCACGGGTTGCAAGATGCGCCGCATCCCCGGCCTCGAATACGATGGCGTCAAGGTGATGACTTCGCGTGAGGCGCTGGCGGGCAAGACGCTGCCGAAATCGGTGATCGTCGTCGGCGCGGGCGCGATTGGCGTGGAATTCGCCTATTTCTATAATGCGCTCGGCTCGAAGGTGACGCTCGTCGAGATGCTGCCGCAGATTCTGCCGGTCGAGGACGAGGAAATCTCGAAGACGCTTTCCCGCGCGCTCGCGAAACAGGGCATCGATATCCATGTGGAGACGAAGTGCGAAAATTTCCGCGTCGGCAAAAACGGCGTGAAAGTCGATCTCGTGAAAGGCGACAAGAAGACCGAGATCGAGGCCGAGGTGCTGCTTTCCGCAATCGGCGTCGTGGCCAACATCGACGGCGTGTTTGCGCCCGCGCTCAAGCCCGAGCTCGATCGCAATTACCTGAAGGTCGGCGACGATTACCAGACGACGATCAAGGGCATTTACGGCGCGGGCGACATCATCGGGCCGCCGTGGCTCGCGCACGTCGCGACCTTCGAGGCCGTGAGCGCGGTCAACGGCATGTTCGGACACGGCACGCCGAAACGCGTGGGCGTTTTCCCGGGCTGCACTTACTGCCAGCCGCAGGTGTCGAGCACGGGACTCACCGAAAAGGCCGCCCGCGAAAAAGGGCTCAAGATCAAGGTGGGCAAATTCCCGTTCACCGCGTCCGGCAAGGCGGTCGCGTCCGCCGAGAGCGAAGGTTTCGTCAAGGTCATCAGCGATGCGAAGACGGGCGAGATTTACGGTGCGCACATCATCGGATCGGAAGCGACCGAGCTGATCGCCGAATACGGACTCGCGGTTGAAATGGAGGCGACCGTCGATGAAGTTCACCAGACGATCCACGCGCACCCGACTCTGAGCGAGGCCGTGATGGAAGCAGCGGCGGCGACGCTGGGCGAAGCCATTCATATTTGATGCGGATGCATCGACAACCGCGCGCGGATTTCTTATTCCGGCGCGGCATGAAGTGGAATCGCACGTTTTTATTCCAATCGCGGCGGCTCCGGCTTGCAGGGCGGCGGGGGAGGGCGCAGTTTGCGCGCATTAGAAATCACTGATTATGGACGAGTATCCCACATGGGTTTGGATTGGCTTTGGCGTTTTCATCGCCGCGATGCTGGCGCTGGACCTTGGCGTTTTTAATCGCAAGGCGCACGTCGTCAAACTGAAGGAGGCGACCACGTGGTGCGTGGTCTGGTTTGCCCTTGCGATGGGTTTTAATGCGTTCGTGTGGTACGATCACGGCCCGCAGGCGGGGGCGCAGTGGTTCGCGAGCTACCTGGTCGAGCTGGGGTTGAGCGTGGACAATGTGTTCGTGTTCATCGTGGTGTTTTCGTTTTTCAAGGTGCAACCGGAGTACCAGCACCGGGTGCTGTTCTGGGGCATCGTCGGCGCGGCGGTGATGCGCGCGGTGTTCATCCTTGTGGGGATACAGTTGCTGGATCGTTTTGAGTGGCTGCTGATGATTTTCGGCGCGTTTTTGATCTTCACCGGCGTAAAACTCGCCATGCCGAAAAAGGAGGAGGCGGTGCATCCGGAGAAGAACATCGTGGTGCGGCTGTTCCGGCGGTTTTTCCCGGTGTCGGCTTATTATGATGGCGGACGCTTTTTCACGAAGGTCGGCCCGCGCAAGGTGGCCACGCCGCTGTTCATCGTGCTGCTGGTAATAGAGACGACGGATGTCATCTTTGCGCTCGATTCGATTCCCGCGGTCCTGGGAATAACCAAGGTGCCGTTCATCGCCTTCACCTCGAATATTTTTGCGATCCTGGGGTTGCGGTCGCTGTATTTTGCGTTGAGCGGCGTGATGGGCATGTTCCGTTTCCTGAGCATCGGGCTGGCCGTGATCCTCGTGTTCATCGGCGCGAAAATGATCGTCGGGTACGTGTGCGATTATCATGTGAGCATCGGGTTGTCGCTCGGTGTGATCGGGGGCACGCTGGCTCTGGCGGTGATTGCTTCGCTGCTGTTTACGCAGAAGAAAAAGGCGGAATGACGTTGCGCGGTTTGCGGCGGATCGCTCTGATCCGAGCCCGTGTATAACGCCGATTATTTCAAAAGGATTTTCCGCACCGTGCGCGACTGGCCGAAGCCGGGCGTCAGCTTTCGTGATGTCACGACGCTGTTCCATGACCCGGTGGCGTTTTCGCGCGCGATCGACGTGTTTGCCGAGGATAGCGACAAGCGGCCGTTCGACGTGATCGCGGCGGTCGATGCGCGCGGGTTCACCATCGGCGGCGCGCTGGCTTACCGCCTCAGAAAGCCGTTCGTGCTCGTGCGCAAAAAAGGCAAACTGCCGTTCAAGACGATTTCGGAGAGTTACCAGCTCGAATATGGTTCGGCGGCGGTGGAAATCCATGTCGATGCGTGCAAGCCGGGCGACCGTGTCTTGATCGTGGACGACCTCATCGCGACGGGCGGCACGCTGCTTGCGGCGGCGAAATTATTCCAGCAACTCGGCGGCACGGTGGTGGGCGTGTCGGCGTTGATCGATCTCGTCGAATTGGGCGGCTCGAAAAAACTGCGCGCGGCCGGCTACAATGTGCACGCGTTGTGCGAGTTCACGGAGAGCGAGTGATCAACGCGACGGCATGGGCGGCGATGGCGAGCGAGCGTCCGATGTCGTCGGCGCCTTCGTTGGTTGTCGCTTTCAGGCCGACACAATCCACGGGCAGGCCGAGCGAGGCGGCGAGGGTGGTTTTTATTTCGGCGAGGCGGGGCTGGATTTTGGGCTGCTCGGCGATGAGCGAGGCATCGATGTTGACGGGGTTCCATCCGCGCTCGGCGAGGGCGGCGATGACGCGACGGAGGAGGATTTGCGAATCGATGTCTTTGTAGGCCGGATCGGTGTTCGGAAAAAAGTGGCCGATGTCGGGAAGGCCGGCGGCTCCGAGTAGCGCATCGCAGATGGCATGCGTGAGGCAGTCGGCGTCGGAGTGGCCGTCTAGTCCGATCGGAGATCCGGCGAAACGGACGCCGCCGAGAATCATGGGGCGCCCCGGTTTTGTGCGATGGATGTCGTAGCCGTGGCCGATGCGGAAATTCATGCGGATGATGGATGGCGCGGAAAGGGCGGACTCAGGCAAACTCAAATCGATTTGCGCTGGCGGCGCTCAATCGCGGCAAGCGAGACCTTCGTCCTGAAGCGCTTCCTCCTCGGCGATGCGTTTGATGGAGGCGCTTACGAATTCGAAATAAGAGAGGTCGGTCGGCGTGGTGAGCTTCGGGTTCGGGTGCGGGTTTTCGAGGAGCGCG
Source organism: Ereboglobus sp. (assembly GCA_029974595.1). Taxonomy (GTDB): domain Bacteria; phylum Verrucomicrobiota; class Verrucomicrobiia; order Opitutales; family Opitutaceae; genus Ereboglobus. The sequence continues at coordinate 92,859 of JARKRC010000021.1, forward strand.
ACGGGATGGCCGAGGAGTTCAACGGCGGCGGCGTCATCGGTGATGCGCAGGCCGCGTTCGATCACGCGGGCATAGGCTTTGGTGATGAGTTCGCGACTGAAAACCTGCGGGGTTTCCATTGCCCAGAGCTTCGCGCGGTCGAGCGTCTTGAGGCGGCCTTCGCCGGAGTGTTCCTTGATCGTGTCGGTGACACGGCGGGCGAGGACAACGGCATGCTCGCGGCGCACGATCTTGAGAAGGGCGGCGAGCTGCTCGGAGCGCGCGAAGGGGCGCGCGCAATCGTGGATGAAGACGTATTCGATATCGGACGGAAGGGCTTCGAGGGCGGCGGCAACGGAGTCTTGGCGCTCGCGCCCGCCGCGCACAAAGACGCTCGGGGTGGGCGCGTAGGCGGAGAGGGCGGTGAGCTGGCGCTGGTCGCGGGTGGTGACGACGTAGAAATCCGCCACGCCGCTTTCCATGAAGGCGGCTGCGGAGTGGGCGAAGAGCGGGCGTCCCCCGAGCGGGACGAGGACTTTGTCGGCGACTGCGCCTTGCATGCGTTTGCTGCTTCCTGCAGCGAGTAATATGGCGGCGGTGCGGCTCATGGTGAATGCGGATTTTGGAATGCGGGTTGCGGAATGTCAGACAGGCGAATCGAGAATAAATTCTGTTAATTTTATCAAACGGAAGCGGAGGCGAGCTCGGCCATGATGCCGCGCGCGGCCTCGGCGGGGTCCCTCGCCTTCAAAATGGGGCGGCCAACGACGATGTAGCTCGAACCGGCGCGCGCGGCCTCGGCGGGTGTCAGCGTGCGCTTCTGGTCGTCGGAGCCCGCGTCGGCGGAGGAACGGATGCCGGGCGTGACGAGCTGGATGTGCGGAGGAAGTTCGCGACGGAGCATCGGAACTTCGAGGGGCGAGCAAACGAGGCCGGTGAGCCCGGCGTCGGTCGCGAGTTTTGCGAGGCGCGAGACTTGCGCCTCGGGCGGGGTGTTGACGCCGGTTTCGGCGAGCCCGGCGGCGTTGGTCGAGGTGAGGACGGTGACGCCGAGGAGGAGCAGGTCGGGTTTCGTTTGCGCGGCGGCTTTTTGCGCGGCGGCCATCATTTCGCGTCCGCCGCTGGTGTGCAGGGTGAGCATGCCGATGGGAAGAGGCGCGAGCGATTCGACGGCCTTGGCGACGGTGTTGGGGATGTCGTGGAGTTTGAGATCGAGGAAAATATTAAACCCTTCATCGGCGACGGCGCGCACGTAATCGGGGCCGTAGGCGGTGAACATTTGCAGGCCGATTTTAACCCACTTGAGCGAGCCGTTCAACTGGCGGAGCAGGGGCGCGGCTTCTTCGCGTGTAGGGACATCGAGGGCGAGAATCAGGTCGGTGGACATTGATGTGAGCGTGGCTTGCGTGATGCGGATTGCAGAATGTAGGCCGCGCCGGGCCGGGGATGCAATGGCTGTTTTTGTGAGGAGCGAGGTTTAAGCGGTCATGCGGAATGCATTCGAAAAACGCGTGCACTCGAAAAAAACACGTGCGACCGAAGAACGCATGCGACAAGGAGGGGCGGCGTCCCGCCGCCCGACGCGACGCAGTCGCGCACGGTTTGGGAAATCTATAAATCAATTTTGGCGAGGCTTGCGCCTCGTCCGGCGGCGGGGACGCCGCCGCTCCTTTTCGCACGCGTTCTTCAGAACGCAAAGTCGTCGGTGGTCGCGGGAGCGACTTGTTCCTGCACGAGTTTCGGAGCGGTTTCGTGCGTGGCGACGCCGCTGATGACAATGGCTTTCGGGGTTGCAGGGCAGGCGTATTGACAGGCGCCGCAGCCGATGCAGTAGCGCGGATCGACGACGGGAAGGGCGTCCGCATGCCCGGGGACCTTTTTCATCTGCAAGGCGGCGGTGGGGCAGTGCTCGGCGCAGGCGCCGCAGGCGGTGCCATCGCGGATGATGATGCAGCGCGGGTGCGCGGTGTGCGCGAGGCCGATGCGCGTGGTTTGCTTGATGTCCTTGGCGAGCGTGAGGAGCGCGCCGTCGGGGCAAACTTCGGTGCAGACGGCGCAGTTGAAGTTGCAGAAACTTTTGTCGAAGTTGAGCCGCGGCTTCATGAGGCCGGTTAAGCTGCCGTATTCGAGAAACGCCGGCTCGATGACGTGACTGGGGCACGCGCTTACGCAGAGCTGGCATGCCGTGCATTGCGCGAGGAGATGCGCGGCGGAGCGCGCGCCGGGCGGCGCGACGACGGCGGGATTGTCGAGGAGGGGAAAATCGTCGTGCTTGTGTCCGGGGCGGAGCCGCCGACCCTGGCCTTTGTTTGTCGGGGCGGCATTGTTTCGCGAAAGACGGCGCGAGGCGGCGGTGGCGGTGATGCCGATTGCGGCGAGCGCGCCGGTTGTGGCCGTGGTGATGAAGGCGCGGCGGTTGGACGGCGGCGGACGCGCGATGGACGCGGGGATTTTGTTGAGCGGCGATGATTGCGGGGGGAGCTTTGCGGCGAATCCGTGCCAGCGGTATTTGATGCCGTGTTCGTCGCAGGTGGAAACGCAGTCGTAGCAGGCGACGCAACGCGAGAAATCGACTTCGCCGGCGCGGAGGTCGATGCATTGCGCCTTGCAGGCGCGGAGGCAGTCGCCGCATTTCACGCAGAGGTTTTTGTCGATGCTGATGCGCCAGAGCGAGCGGCGCGAAACAAGGCCGAGCGCCGCGCCGACGGGGCAGACGGTGTTGCACCAGAGGCGTCCACGAAATGCGGCCATGATGACGAGCGTCGTGAGGATGAGCAGCGGCGGGACGAGGACGCTGGCTGCGGCAAAGGTGACATTGACCTGCGGAACGGCCGCGGGATGGTCGAGCGCCGTGGCGATGGTGGCGGCGAGATTGTTGACGACGACGGCGGCGGGGCGGAGGAGCGTGGACGCGATGCGCCCGAAATTGCTGTAAGGATCGAGCCAGGTCAGCGCGAGCCCGCCCCAGCCGGCGATGATGGCGAGGAGTGTGATGCCGAGGATGACGTGGCGCAGCGTGTCGTGGGGTTTTTTATGGGGGAGTTTGTAGGGCGCGACGCGGCGGATTTTGGCGGAGATGCGCGAGATCACATCCTGCAAAATCCCAAGCGGGCAGAGCACCGAGCAATATACGCGCCCGATGGCAAGGGTGATGCCGAGGATGAGGAGGCACGCGAGGCTGGCCGCGTGAAAGGCTCCGGCGAGAGTGAGCGCGGAGGGCACGAATTGCACCGAGGCGATCGTGTGCTTGAGGTGATTGGAAACGATGTCGCGGTAATCAATGAAGGCGGCGAGCGTGAGCGCAAAAACCAGCACGGCGGCGGCGATGCGAATGCGGCGAAGCGCAGGCAGGCCTTTGGCGAGATTCGTTTTTTTCACCCGTCACCTTTCGCTTTTCACCCTTCCGCGTTTATGCGGTGAGTTTGACGCGCTCGATTTTCAATTTGCCGAGATTGTTGTTGCCGTAGCCGGCGGCGGCGGCGATGCGGACGTGCTCGATGTCGTCTTTATGGCCGAGGAGGCGCGACGCGGCGGCGTCGATGGCAACGATGTCGGCGGAGATGAGGAGTTGTTTCACGGTCGTGTCGAGATCGGCGACGCTGTTTCCGATGGGACCGTTGCGCTTCATGGGGCTGAAGGCGTCGAGGATGTTGAGGTCGGGTTTCCTGACGCTCAAGATGTCGGCGATGCACTGGTGGAGATTGTTTCTGTGATAGAACCTGCGGTCCCAGATGATGCCCATGAGGTTTTTTATGCAGGCGGTCATGGTGGCGCCGCCGTGATGCTTGAGGACGGGCACGTTTATGAAGACATCGCTGTCGAGGATGGCGGTGTGGATTTTCACGCTTTTGAGCGAGACGCCGTTGGGGATTTCGACTTCGCGATAATACGATTCGTCGTTGCCGGGGAGCACGCGTGCGCCGGCGGCTTTGGCGGCGGCGGCGATGCCGCTGTTTTTGTAGGCCTTCTCCCAAGGGTGGCAGGTGTGATCGAAGACGGAGACCTCCGCCGCGCCCGCATCGAGGGAGAGTTTGACGAGGCGGCTGACGATGTCGGGGTGGGTGTTGGCGCAGAGTTCCGGCGGACGATCCCAGCCGATGTTGGGTTTGATGACGACCTTCTGACCTTTTTTGACGAAGGCGTCGAGGCCACCGAAGGCCTGGAGCGCGCGGTCGAGCATGGCAACGCGGTCCTCGCCTTTCACGGTGATGAGGTCGGGCGCGCCGCCCGTGGAAGGTGCGTCGGCGGCGATGAGGTTGAGCGAGGGAAGGGCCGCTGCGGCTGCGCCGGCGGCGAGGGTGGTTTTGAGAAAATCGCGACGGGTGTTCATGGCGGAGGATGTGTGCGTTGCGTTTTGCGTTGATGCGCGTGTGCGACGATGCGGACGGAGGGTTTGGGTTGCGGGCTTGGAACGGATTTTGCGGTGGTTTTTTCTTGCTGTGTTTATGTGGAGCTTCGAGCGGGCGGGCAATGCCGAAGTTGACGGCTATGCGCGGCGGCTGACAATAACGAAGCTGCCAAAAGCGCTTGAAAGGTCGTGCGCGCACAGGCCGAGAGCGATGAAATGATCGAGGAACGCGTGCGACAAGGAGCGGCGGCGTCCCGCCGCCGGACACGACGAAGTCGTGCCTTTTGAATCATTCGAATATCTTTTTTGGCGAGGCTTCGCCTCGTCCGGCGGCGGGAC
>JARKRC010000062.1 GCA_029974595.1 Ereboglobus sp.
GGGCGCGCCGTAGCGCAGACGTCCCGTCTGCCGCCGGCGACGCCGCCAAAAAACCGTGCAGACTGGAAGTCGGCGCTACGGCGCTGGCGCGTTATTGATAAAGGTCTGACAAGGTGAAGAGCAAACAGTGACAAAAACGGCCGAAGTTTTTCTGATCTCTGTCTTCTGTCCTCTGACCTTTGCGACCTTCGCTCCTTTGCTGTGAAGCTGCATCATACTTTTTTTCGCAGGGTGCGCATGGTGAACGGGGCGGCGATCAGGGCGAAGGCGGGCAATGATGTCGCGCCTCCTCCTCCGCTGCCGTTGTTATTGTTGCCGTTTCCGCCGCCGGTGGATTGGTCTTTGTAAGTGGCGGTGACGGTCGTGGCATTCGCCGGCATGGTGAAGGTTGTGGTCGCGGCGTTCGCATTGGCGAACGTGCCGCCTGCGCTGGTCAGCCATTTGTCGAAAACTTTTCCGGTGGGAGCGGTGTTTGCGGTGAGCGTCACCGTCGCGCCCGCGGCGTAGCTGCCTGAGCCGGAGCCGTTGGCGACCGTCAGGAGGTAGGTGGCCGGGGCTGGCGGCGTGTGGGTGAAGGCGCCGTCGGTTTCGTAGGGACCGGCGTCATCGAAGCCGTAGAGGCGGAAGGCGCCGTTTGCGAAGTTGAGCGACCAAACGCTGTCGAGGAAAATGAGCGTGCCGGTGTTTCCCGTGGCCTCGTATTCGTAGGGAATGGAAATCGTGCCGTTTTCGTCGGTGGTGGTAAGCCGTCCGCCTTCGATGACGGTGTAGGCATGGGTTTCGGGCGGAGCGCCGGGCGCGGCGTCGTGATCGGTGAAGGTGAACGCGAGCGTCGCGCCGACGGCGAGAGTCAGGGGCGCGGCTCCGGCGGGGGCGGTGGCGCGCTGGGTGACGATGACGGTGCGCACGAGGCCGCTGCCGCTCACGACGGCGCTGGCGCTGCGCGGGGTTCCGGTGGTGTTCGCGCTGGCGGCGGAGACCGTGACGGTGCCGGTGATGCTGGCGGCGCCGTTTGAGGGCGAAAGCGCCAGCCATGTGGCGGAAGACGGATTAACTTGGGCCGTCCAAGGCACATTGCCCGAGGCGGTGAACGAGGCGGAGGCACCGGTGTTTTGCGCGAGGCTGAGGATGATCTTGCTGACGGACAACTCCGGCGGGGCGGGCTGAACGAGCAGCATCGTGGCATTGCTGTAGATCGTGCCCGTGCTGTTGGTGAGCCGCGCGCGGTATTGGGTGCCATTGCTGGCTTCGGTGAGGCCGGAGAGTGCGAGCGAGGCGGAGGTGGCGTTGGCAACATCAGACCATGACGAGCCATTGTTGGTGCTCATTTGCCATTGTATGGCTGGCGCGGGATAGCCCGTAGTGCTGATACTGAGCGTTGTGCTGCTGCCAATAACATTGGTTGCAGGAGGCAGATTACCGCCGCTGGCAAAGCCCGGCAGGGTGTGCGTTGGGGTCACGGCAAGGGCGGCATCGATAGATGCTGTGCCGTCTGGTCCGGTGGCCGTTACGGAAAAGATGGAACCATTATCGGCAGTGGCAAGGGCCGGGGTGGTGTAGGTGGCATCAATCGCACCGGAAATGAGATTTCCATTTTTGCGCCATGTATAGGTGAGCGGAAGGCTGTCAGCCGAAATATTTGCCTTAAATGTTGCGGTTTGGCCTGCTTGCTTGGTTTGCGAACCATAGCCGGATACCCAGGTGAGAGGGACTCCTGTCAATGTTGTCGGTGTGCTGTAAATGGTTCCAACCTCGTTGCTGGCAATAACCCGATATTGTTTTCCATTATCACTATAGGTTAGGTTGGTAAAAGACAGCGTGGACGATGTGGCGCTGGCAATATTTATCCATGCCGTTCCCGTGTCGGCGATTGTTTGCCATTGATAGGCTAGCAATGGACGGCCTGTGGCACTTACGCTGAGTGTTACACTGCCGCTAGCAGCGGCAGTGTAGGCTTGAAGGTCGCCATTGGGGAGGAAACTTGGTTCAATCGCCATAGTCACCAATACAGGTGTGTTATGGTTGCTTGTAGTGCCATCGCCCAATTGACCGCGGCTGTTATCGCCCATAGCCCAAAGTTTACCGTCGCTGGTTAGAAATAAACTATGGGAATATCCGGCGGCCACCGCAATTACCTGCCCCGCGACTGCTATCTGGACGGGTATCGTGCGACTGCTCGTAGTTGTTCCGTCACCCAACTGGCCCTTATCGTTGCGCCCAACAGCCCAAAGCTTTCCGTCGCTGGTCACATAGAGGCTGTGCCGCTGTCCTGTGGCTATGGCGACGACATTGATTGAACCATGCGCGGTTATTTGAACGGGTGTGTAGCGGTTGTCTGTGGTCCCATCACCCAACTGTCCATAATCATTATAGCCCATTGCCCAAAGTTTACCGTCGTCGGTTATGCATATGCTATGGTAAAAGTTAGTGGCCACGGCAATGACGGTTCCCGGCACTTGAACCTTCACAGGCCGAGTGCGATTGATTGTAGTGCCGTCTCCGAACTGACCATAATAGTTATAGCCCATAGCCCAAAGTTTACCGTCGCTGGTTAGAAATAAACTATGGGAAGCCCCGGCGGCCACGGCAATTACATCGCCCTCGACAGCGATCTGGACGGGGGTCTTGCGATTGGTCGAGCTTCCGTCGCCCAACTGGCCAAGATTATTATAGCCCATTGCCCAGAGCTTTCCGTCGCTGGTCACGTAGAGACTATGATCATTTCCTGTCGCTATGGCGACAACATTGCTTGAGCCATGCGCCGTTATTTGAACGGGTGTATTGCGGTTGTCTGTGGTCCCATCACCCAACTGACCATAATTATTAGAGCCCATAGCCCAAAGTTTACCATTGGAATTGAAATACAAGCTGTGGTTGCTACTAGTAGCCACATTAATCGAGCTTTCCGCATCGAGGGCGGTCACTTGCATAGGTGAGCGATAATTACCCGTGCCACTCATTCCGATTTGGCCATAATTATTACTTCCCATGCTCCAGAGTTTTCCATCATCCGTTATAAATAGACTATGATATCCTGCGGAGGCCACATGTGTGGCGACGATTGTGGTTTGAGCCTGAGCACAGGCGAGGCAAGTAAAAAAGGCAATGAGTGATAATGTTCGGATGAGGTGTGTTTTCATGATAAATAATTTCATTTTTTAATTTTAATGATTAATATTATAATTATTAAAAAAATAGCGCTTACAATGGCTACCGGTAATGCGCACGGGAAAGGTGTGTCCACCAATGATCCGCATAAGAAAGAAGCGCTGATGGTTATAAGCGCAGCGACAATAGGACCGATCAACGTGAACCAGACCAAGCGTTTGGTTGCGACGGCTGTTTCTTTTGTTATAATTGAATCTTCTGATTGAAAGTCATTTCGGACGTAGTCGATTAGTGACTCAGATATGTAATCTATTGATTGATACAAGATTTCTATGAATTTTTGTTTCATGTCACTTTGAAGATGGTCGAGAATCTCCAAGGGTGGGCATCCTGTTGGCTTAAAAGAACCGACCCATGGCTCGATGTTTTTTCCAGCGTTGTCGATAGGACTTGAAACAATCAATCCTTCGCCTGTCAGATCCTTGATTAAATTCGAAATGGAAATAATTATATAAGTGCTGAAGGACGTTATTGTTTTTATTTCGGAATTATTTTCCTTGGTGCAGCGCTCATTTGGGATGCATACGGCCAGTTTTTCGCTCAACTCATCCTTGATGACGATGGCCCATTTTCCTGTGTTGTTTAGCGATGGAAATCTGGAGGAAAATTCCATCGGATTAAAAAGGTCTCTTATTGAAACCGTTCTCTTTTCATTATAAATGGAAATCAAGCCTCTTATGATTTCCTTCTCGAAGGCGGAGTATTTTCTCATAAGTGAAATCCTATTTCCAAGTTTTCATGTTGCTGGAAACGGAACGCTCACGCTTAGAGAAACGTCCGGCTATTTGTGGGGTTTTAGGGACGTCCAGAAAGACGCTCCCGGCGCAGCTTACGCTGGCGCATGTTGCGATGATTTTCATAACGGCAAAGGTTATTGTAGGTTGGCTCGCATGTGCCTTTGCCGTTGTCAGCGGAAGTCCTTTGAAGACTCTTGATGCCCGAATACAAAAGAGGGACGTATTTACTTGCGTCCACAAACAGGCACCTGGAAGAGCCCTCAAAGAGACACGTTCAATACGCCCCAATCGGGGCGCACGTCAGCGAAGCTCTTTGAGTCACGAAATTTTCCAGGTTTCGTTTGTGACAGCAGCCGAAGCTATGCGAAATGAGTTGGTATTATATGCTTAGAGGTCGGTGATGAACGGGTTGATGTGCGGGTGAGAAAACAGCGGGCAATTACTTGTATTTTGCGGGTTTTGGCAAGTCCGCTTTCAAGCAATCGCCGGGAATACGGCGGTTTACCAGTGGGCGTAGTCGCCTTTTTCGAGGGAGAGGGCGAAGGCGGTCATGAGTTTTACGCAGCGTTCGACGTCCTCGATGTCCACGACTTCGCTGGGGGTGTGCATGTAGCGGAGGGGGACGGAGATGAGGCCGGTGGCGACGCCGCCGCGGCCCATTTGCACGGCGCGGGCGTCGGTGCCCGTCGGGCGCGGGTCGGCTTCGAACTGGCAGGGGATTTCGAGCTTTTTTGCGCATGTGACGAGGCGCTCATGGACTTTCGGGTTGATGTTCGCGCCGCGGCAGATGATGGGGCCGCTGCCGAGCTTGGTCTCGCCATATTTGCGGTTGTCGCAATCGGGGTGGTCGGTGGCGTGGCCGACGTCGATGGCGATGGCGATATGCGGGTTGACGGCGTAGGCGGCGGTGGTCGCGCCGCGCACGCCGATTTCCTCCTGCGAGGTGGCGACGGAGACGACCTTGGCGGCGAGTTTTTTCTTTTGTTTCGCGAGGCGGCGGATGACTTCGCCAACGGCGTAGGCGCCGACTTTGTTGTCGAAGGCGCGGGCGGCGCCGATGCTTCCGTTGAAGAGCTCGAACTCGTGGTCGTAGGTGGCGCAATCGCCGATGGCGACGCGTTCGAGGGCTTCCTTTTTCGAGCGCGCGCCGATGTCGATCCAGATTTCGTGAATCTCGGGGACTTTTTTGCGGTCGGCTTCGTCCATGAGGTGGATGGCGCGCTTGCCGGTGACGCCTTTCACGGGGCCGCTGGCGGTGTTGATGATGACGCGGCGGCCGGAGATGACGGTGCGGTCGTGGCCGCCGATGGTGTCGAAGTAGATAAAGCCGTCCTTGTTGATGTAGGTGATGATGAGGCCGAGTTCGTCCATGTGGCCGGCGAGCATGAGGACGGGGTCGCCGGAGGGGTTGAGGGTGGCGATTCGGTTGCCGAGGGCGTCTTTTTCGTAGAGGTCGGCGGCGGGTTTTACGTAGGTGTCGAAGACTTTCTGGGCTTCGAACTCGTAGCCGGACGGGGAGCGGGCGTGGAGCAGATCGGTGAGAAATTCGGGCGCGGTGTATTTTGGCATGATGGACGGGAGGATGCGGGATGGGCGGGGTTTCGGCAAATCCCAAATCCCAATGTCCAAATTCCAAAAGGAGACAGGCAAGGCAGGGTTTGGACAGGATGAACAGGATGGACAGGATGCAAACCGGCGCTGCGCGTCAAAGGCCGGAGTCTTTATCCTGTACATCCTGTTAATCCTGTCTTCAAAATCTGTGGCTCGCCTTGGGGCGGGATAAATGCATTGTTTCGGTGAATGAGTAATCTCCGTTTTTCCGAGCTCGGCTTGTCCGACGAAATATTGAAGGCCGTTGACAAGATGGGTTTCGAGGAGGCATCGCCCATCCAGACGGCGGCGATTCCGCCGATCATGGCAGGGGAGGATATTGTCGGGTTGTCATCGACCGGGTCGGGAAAGACGGCGGCGTTTGCGATTCCGATGGTCGAAAAGATCGATCCGAAACTGCGCAAGGTGCAGATCCTCGTGTTGTGCCCGACGCGGGAGCTGGCGGTGCAGGTGGCCGAGGAGGTGGCGAAAATTTCGCTCTACAAACGCGGGGTGCACGCGGTGCCGATTTTCGGCGGGCAATCGTACGACAGGCAGTTTCGCGCGCTGGAATCGGGGGTGCAGATCGTGATCGGCACGCCGGGGCGCGTGATCGACCACATGGAGCGCGGCACGCTGCGGCTCGACGAGCTCAAGATGCTCGTGCTCGACGAGGCGGACCGGATGCTCGACATGGGTTTCCGCGAGGATATCGAGCGCGTGTTGTCGCAAGTGCCGGCGGAGCACCAGACGCTGTTTTTCTCGGCGACGATGCCGCGGCAGATCGAGGAGCTGATTCGCAAATACAGCCGCAATCCGCGGCGCATCGTGATCGAGGCGGTGGCGCAAAACGCGCCGCAGGTGGAGCAGGTTTATTTCGAGGTGGAGCGCCGCTCGAAGATCGAGGTGCTCACGCGCATCATCGACATAAATGATTTCCGCTACGGCATTGTTTTTTGCAGCACGAAGGTGATGGTCGATGAGCTCGAGGAGCATTTGCACGCGCGCGGTTATTCGACGGAGCGGCTGCACGGCGACATCTCGCAGGCGCAGCGGACGAAGGTGATGGAGAAATTCCGGCGGCGCGGTTTTGAGTTTTTGATCGCGACGGACGTGGCGGCGCGCGGGCTCGACGTGGACGACCTGGAGGTCGTTTTCAATTTCGACCTGCCGAACGACGCCGAGGACTACACGCACCGGATCGGGCGCACGGGGCGCGCGGGCAAATCGGGCAAGGCGTTCACGTTTGTGTCGGGGCGCGAGCTTTACTCGCTGCAAAACATGATCCGCTACGGAAAGCTGAAAATCCGCCGCGAAAAAATCCCGTCGCTCGATCTCGTGGAGGAGGCGCGCGAGAACCAGTTTTTCGAGAAGCTGCGCGCCACGCTCGACGCGGGCGAGTATCGCAAGCAGGAGCGGTTGATCGACCGCTTGCTGGAGCAGGGTTACGCGAGCACGGAGATCATCGCGGCGGTGATTCATTTGATGTTCGGGGGCGAGGCGGGAGGGGATGGGGATAGGACGGATAAGATGGAGAAGGCCGATAGGGTGGAGAAGGCGGGCAGGGCGGAGTCGTGGGAAGGGGCGGCGTGCGGCGGGAAGCCGGAGTATCGGGAGAAGGCGGCGAGGCCCGCCAAGGCGAAGCAGAAATACGAGCGTCCGGCGCGCGCGGGGCGCGAGGCGGGGTTTGTGCCGTTGTTTTTCAGCGTGGGGAGAAAGCAGCTCGTGACGCCGGCGGATATTGTCGGCAAGATCGCGGGTGTCACGCGATTGCCGGCGGATGTCGTGGGCGCGATCGACATTCACCAGCGGCACACGTTTGCCGATGTGCGCGAGGAGCATGCGGCGCTGATCATCAAAAAGGTGAACGGCATCCGGATGCGCGGCGAGGCGGTGCGCGTGGCGCTGGCTGATCCGGAACAGGTGGCGGGGGAGTAGGGTGATGGCGCGTAGGGTGGCGTAAAAACAAGCGACGGGTTTCGTCGCTTGTTTTTTTGGGGCGAGGCTTTGCCTCGTCGGGCGGCGGGGACGCCGCGCCTCCTTGTCGCACGCGTGGTTTTAGAAACCGCGTTTTTGCAGGGCGGCGCTGAGTTCCTGCATGAAGGCCTGCGCGTCGGCTTGGCTCGGGCGGTAGCCGGGCTGGCTGATTTGCGTGAAACCGGGGCGTCCGTAATTGTCCACGAACCATTTTCCCGTCACGCCGTCGGTAAAGACCACGCTGCCGCTTGCGACCGCGTTGGGAATCACGGTGACGTTGTCGAGTTCGATGCGGACGTTGGCGCCGGTGGTTTCGGGCGGTTGCGGCGGGACGGCTTCGTCCTCGACAAAATCCTCCTCGTCGCCGGCGGCGTTGTCGTAAGGAGAGTCGCGGTGTTGCGCGATGTGGCCGGGAGGAAGGCTTTCGTTGTCGAGGTTGTCTTCGAGCGGGCCGCCGCGGGCTGCGTCCGCGGCGGACGGCGCGGCGGGCATTTTGGAGAGATCGGCTTGCGGGGCGGGGGCGGGGTCCTTGAGGGTGAGATCGAGGTCGTCCACGAGAAAGCGGACATCCATGTAGGTGAGGGTGAGGTCGAATTGCCCGGCGAGTTTTTTCTGGATCTCGGAGAGGTTGTCGCCAGCGGCGACCCAGGTGGCAACGGCGGTTTTTTGTTCGGGCGTGAGTGTCATGTGTGCGTCCTTCGGACTAATGTGGAATGCAGAATGAAGAATGGTGATTGGCAAATGGCACGGTCAACAATCGTCGTGGAGGCGTTTTTGCGGAATGCCGGATTGTTCGTTTCTGCATTCTACATTCCGCATTCTTCATTAGCCGCGAAGCGGCGTCAGCGGGAGAGTTGCGCTTTGAGAAACTCGACGGAGCGGGTGATGGAGGAGTCTTGCTCCATCATGTTCTCGACGGTTTTGATGGCGTGGATGACGGTGCCGTGGTCGCGTCCGCCGAAGGCCGCGCCGATTTCCTGGAGCGAGTGCTTGGTGAGGAGGCGGCAGAGATACATGGCGATCTGGCGGGGAAAGGCGATGTTGGCGGGGCGGCGTTTGCTGGTCATGTCGCCGGGGCGCAATTCGTAGTGGTCGGAGACGCGTTTTTGGACGGCCTCGATGGTGAGCTGGCTTTGTGCCTGCTCGATGAGAATGGACTGGAGGAGCTGCTCGGCGAGGGCGACATCGACGGGGCCGGTTTTGAGCAGGAATGCGGTCGAGGCGACCTTGAGAAATGCGCCTTCGAGGGTGCGGATGTTCTTGGCGACGTTTTTGGCGATAAAATCGAGAACGTCGTCGGGGAGCTTGTGATCGAGGATCGAGGCCTTGCTGCGGAGGATGGCGAGGCGGGTTTCATAGTTGGGCGCCTGGACGTCGGTGGGCAGGCCCCATTCGAAGCGGGAGACGAGGCGGGCTTCGAGGTCCTTGATTTCGGAGGCGCGGCGGTCGCTGGTGAGGACGATTTGTTTTCCCGCGGAGTGAAGTTCGTTGAAGGTATGGAAAAATTCCTCCTGGATGCCTTCCTTGCCGCCGAGGAACTGCACGTCGTCGAGGAGGAGGACGTCGGCATTACGGTAGCGGCGGCGGAATTGCACAAGGGCGTTTTCCTTGATGGCCTGCACGTATTCGTTGGTGAATGTTTCCGTGGTGCGGCAGACGATCTTGGCGTTGGGGTTGATTTTGAGGACGGCGTGGCCGATGGCGTGCATGAGGTGCGTTTTGCCGAGGCCGGTGGAGCCGGAGATGAAGAGGGGATTGAAGGCCAGCCCGGGGGATTGGGCGACGCGCGTGGCGGCGGCATGGGCCATCATGTTGTTTCCGCCGACGATGTAGGCGTCGAAGGTGTAGTTGGCGATGAGAGCGGTGTTGAGCGGCGCGCGTTCGTTGGCGCCGGCGCGCATGTGACGGCGCGAGGCGGCGGCGGGCTCGCGGGCCGGTTCCGCGGCTGAGGGCTTGGCGGCCAGGGCGGCGGGCGCGGCGTCGGGGTTCCTTTTCACGCACACCGTGTAATTGCGGCCCGTCATGACCTGGAGGCGCTGCGTGATGAGGTCGAGGTAGTTGTCGTGAACGAAAATCGATGCAAAATCCGTGGGCGTGCCGAGGGTGATGGCGCCGTCGGTGTGCTCGAGGCACACGAGGTTTTCAAACCACAGGTGATAGACCTCTTCGGAAAAGAGGTTTTTGAAGTCGTTTTTGACGGCTTCCCAAAGGGCGGGAGAGGCGAGTGTGGACATGTCCTTTCGGTGGTGGTTGAGCTGGTTTATTCACATAGGGGCTCAAACGGGCGGATCCGGACACATCACGGCGCGGTTTTGCGCGTGCATTGGAAGAGGAAAATGGGACAAGAGATACCCCGTTGTTAACAGGCGGTTATTGTCCTTTTTAACAAATTGGTATCTCGACGGATGCGGAGAGCCTCTCCAAGGGCGGCAAAAAAACAGAGACGGGATGTGATAAAGAACGGCACGCTGAGTTGCGGAAGAATGAGCGGAGGCCAAATAACGACGACAAAAAAAGCGCTGGCAAGAGCAACTTTCCAACAAGTTATTCACAGGCGGGCTGGTGATAACTTTTTCTCTTTTTTTGTTGCCATTTCCGAGGCCGGAGCGGGGAGCGTTTTTGAGAGGGAAAAATGATTTTCATGATGTCTCGATCGCTGAAAATTCGCGCCGGCTTTTGCACGGGCGTGTTTTTTTTGCGAAATTGGCACGCGGTTTTTTCACGCGGGATCGACCCATTTGCCGTGCCGTTTGATGAGTTCGATGAGGCGGTTGTCGGCCTCGGCCTGGGGAATGTTGTATTGGACGCAGTTTTTGCCGACGTAGAGATTGATTTTGCCGGGCGCGCCGCCGACGTATCCGAAATCGGCGTCGGCCATCTCGCCGGGGCCGTTCACGATGCAGCCCATGATGGCGAGTTTCACGCCTTTGAGGTGGCCGGTTTTTTCGCGGATGCGCTGCGTGGTGGTCTGCAGGTCGAAGAGCGTGCGTCCGCATGAGGGGCAGGCCACGAATTCGGTTTTCGAGATGCGCGCGCCGGCGCCCTGGAGGACGTTGTAGGCGAGCTTGGTGGCGCGGACGGGATCGGTCTCGGTCTCGATGCTGACGATGTCGCCGATGCCGTCGCAGAGGAGCGAGCCGGTGAGGATGGACGCGTCGAGGAGACGGGAGAGAAAGTCGGGGGAATGCGGAATGCGGATTTCGGAATGCGGAATGCCGGACGCAGGCGCGTGCGCGGAGCCGAGCGTGGTGGCGGGGGTGTTGCGTATCCAGATCGGGGCGCGGGCGAGGGGAGAGGGCGCGAGGGCGCGGAGGGTTTCGGCGAGTCGCCTGTATCCAGAAATTGGATGCGCGGGCGGCGTCGCGCGGGGCGTGTCGGAGAGGGTGAAAATGAGGCGGGGTGTTTTTTCGAGCGAGGTGAGCGCGGGCGCGAGCGCGGCGAGGTCGGTGGTGGCGATGGCGAGGGCTGCGCCGCGCGCGGCGGCGAGGCCGGCGAAATCACGCAAGGCGGCGGCATCGCGCGCGGTGAAATCGCGCAGCAGGATGTGTCGCGGCGAGAGGCCGGCAACATCGGCGGCGGTGAGCGCGGGAGCGAGTTCGAGGACGAGCGTTTTGTCCGGGGGCAGCGCGCGCAGACCGGCGGCCGTGGCGACGGAGACGAGCACGGCCTCGGCAGGTGTGTCGACGAGCGCGGCGAGTTTTTCGAGCGTGGCGGGAAGCGCGGCGGAGGAGGCGCGGGTGATGACGCGCGGCGGTTGCTCAATGGCAATATCGGCGGCGGTTGCGAGTGCGAAAGACGCGACGTCGCGGCGCGAAAAATGGAACGGGTCTATGGAATCATAATCCGGGATTTGTGATTTGGAGTTTGGGATTTCCTTGTGATTTGGAATTTGGGATTTGGGATTTCGCCAAAGCGCCTGCGCTTTGGCGGCGAGGGCGCGGGCGACGGGGACCTCGTAAACGCTGTCCTCGGTGAGCGAGACGCGGATGGTGTCGCCCAGGCCGTCGAGGAGGAGGCTGCCGATGCCGATTGCGCCTTTGATGCGGCCGTCTTCGCCGTCGCCGGCCTCGGTCACGCCGAGGTGCAGCGGGTAGTGCATGTCTTCCTTTTGCATGCGTTCAACGAGGAGGCGGTAGGCCTGAATCATGACCTTGGGATTCGAGGCTTTCATGGAGAGCACGATCTGGTCGAACGCGTGGCTGCGGGCGATTCGGAGAAACTCAAGCGCGCTTTCAACCATGCCGAGCGGCGTGTCGCCGTAGCGGTTCATGATACGGTCGGAGAGCGAACCGTGGTTGGTGCCGATGCGGAGCGAGCGTCCGAGGGCTTTTGCGCGGAGGACGAGCGGGGTGAAGGCGTCGTGGATGCGCTGGAGTTCGCAGTCGTAGTCGGCGTCGGTGTAGTCTTTGATGGCGAACTTTTTTTTGTCGGCATAGTTGCCGGGATTCACGCGGACTTTTTCGACGTGCTCGATGGCTTCCATCGCGGCGGCGGGAAGGAAATGGATGTCGGCGACGAGCGGGATGTTTGAGAAACCGGCGGCGGAAAATTGCGCGCGGATGTCGCGCAGGCATTTCGCGGCGGGGACATTGGGCGCGGTGACGCGGATGATTTCGCAGCCGACCCCGGCGAGCGCGATGCACTGGCGCACGGTGGCGGCGACGTCCTGCGTGTCGCTGGTGGTCATGGATTGGATGCGGATCGGATTGCCGCCGCCCATGCCAACGGCGCCGGCCTTCACCTCGATGGTGTGCCGGCGGATAGTCTGAAATCGTGACGCGCAGTAGGACATGTTTGTGAGAAAACGGAGAATGGGTATAAATATGCCGCGGCGCGCAGGCGGCAAGCTTGCGAGTTTAAATCGACGTAAATCGATGCGAGCGGACGCGAATCGATTTAACTCGATTTAAGTCGAGTTATGTCGATTTAAGTCGGGCGTTTTTCAGATCGTCATCGCGTGGTAGCCGCCGTCCACGATGATTTCTGCGCCGGTGATGAATTTGCCCGCGTCACTGGCCATGAGGAGCGTTGCCCCGATGAGTTCATGCGCTTCGCCGAAGCGTTTCATGGGTGTGTGCCCCATGATGGAGGCGACGCGATCGGGTGTGAGAACCTTGCGGTTTTGCTCAGCGGGGAAAAAGCCGGGAACAAGGATGTTGACGCGGACGTTCTTTGGAGCCCATTCGCGGGCGAGATTTTTGGAGAGGTTATGCACGGCGGCCTTCGTGGCGGAGTAGGTGAAGACGCGTGAGAGCGGAATAAGGCCGGACATGGAGCCGAGGTTGATGATGGAGCCGCCCTGGCCGCGTTCGACGAGGTATTTGCCGAAAACCTGGCAGCCGAGAAACACGCCTTTGCAGTTGATGTTCACGATGCGGTCGAATTCGTCCTCGGCAATGTCGAGGTAGGGCGTGGCGGAGTTGACGCCGGCGCCGTTGACGACGATGTCGATCTTTCCCGAGCGCTTGAGAACGGTGTCGAGGAGGGTTTGGAGAGCTTCCTTGCTGCTGGCCTCGGCGGCCACGAAGTAGGCTTTGCCTCCGGCGGCGGCAATTTTGTCGAGGCGGGCTTTTGCTTTTTCCTCGTTGCGTCCGACGAGGACGACCTCGGCGCCCGCGCCTGCGAGACCTTCGGCCATCGCGCCGCAGAGCTCGCCGGTGCCGCCGATGACGACGGCGACCTTGCCGTTAAGGTTGAAGAGTGAATCGAGATATTGGGATGAGGACATTGCCGGAATGTGTGTTTGTGGTTATTGGGAGTGAGAGACTACAGAACGCCATGCGGAACGGAACAATGCAAGCTGCAAGCGTCTCGTGTCCGAATATTGCGAGGCGCGCGTAAAAATCGGAGCGGCGGGCGGTGGCGCGCCGTTTTTCACTCGCGCAACCGCGCGGGAGCGATTGTCGTGCGTGCCATGCCCGACACAACAGTGACATCCCCGTTCAAAACCAAGGCCGCGCGCGCGGCCTATGTTGATAAAAAGCTTGCGGCGTTGTATCCCGAGACGCCGATTCCGCTGAGGCATGGCGATGCGTTTACGTTGCTCGTCGCCGTGGTTCTGTCCGCGCAATGCACCGACAAGCGGGTGAACGAGGTGACTCCGGAATTGTTCGCGCTTGCCGGCACCGCCGAAAAAATGTCGCGGCAGCGCGTCGCGGACATCCAGCGCATCATCAGGCCGTGCGGCCTTTCCCCGCAGAAAGCGAAGGCCATCTCGGGACTTTCGAAAATCATCGTGCAGAAGCACGGCGGACAGGTGCCGCGCACATTTGAGGAGCTGGAGGATCTGCCGGGTGTGGGGCACAAGACGGCGTCGGTCGTGATGTCGCAGGCGTGGGGCGTGCCGGCGTTTCCGGTGGACACGCACATACACCGGCTCGCGTTTCGCTGGGGGCTGAGCGACGGGAGCAATGTCGTGCAAACCGAGCGCGATCTCAAAAAACTGTTTCCCGTCGATCACTGGAACGCGCTGCATTTGCGAATCATTTATTACGGACGCGAACACTGCACGGCGCGCGGCTGCGACGGCACCGTATGCGAGATATGCCGCGCGCTTTATCCCAACCGCAAGCGCGCGGTGCGGGTGAAGTGAACGGTGGCGCGCGATGCGTTTTCGTCACTCGGTGACCGGCCCGTGGCTGCCGCTCCAGTTGAGCTTCTTGCGCACCACGGAGAAATGGCTGTGCATGGCGTGTTGCACGAGCGGAAGGCGGAGCGGGGAAAGCGTGATTTCGATGAGGCCGTCGCCGCAGAGCATCGGGTTTTGCTGCCCGTCGGCGGCGACGAGGAGCCTAGCCCGCGGGTCGCGGTTGCGAATGCGCAGACGGACGCTGTCGGGGAAAATGATGGAGCGGTTGGAGAGCGTGTGCGGGCAGATGGGCGTCATCGCAAGAACGGCTGCGTCGGGATAAATGAGCGGGCCGCCGGCGGAAAGATTGTAGGCGGTCGATCCGGTGGGGGTGGAAACGATGAGGCCGTCGCTGAAATAGTCGGTGACGAACTGGTCGTCGGCGTGGACTTCGAGGCGGACGAGGTGGGAGTTGCGCTCGTCCTTGATCACGATGTCATTGAGCGCGGAGAGCGTGGCGGATCGGGGCGGGCCGCCGTTATCACAGCCGTCGATGCGGCACTGGAGCAGCGAGCGGCGCGAGACCTTGAAATCGCCCGCGAGCATGGACGGGAAATGCCGCGGAGCCTCGTCGGCGGAAAGCGTCGTGAGAAAGCCGAGGTGGCCGCGATTGACGCCGATGACCGGCACCTGTTCGCGGGCGGCGTCGGCGGCGATGCCGAGCAGGGTGCCGTCGCCGCCGATCACGCAGCAGGCGTCGCAGTTGTTGAGGAAGCCGGCGGGGATGGGAAACCTGTCCGTCGTGCGCACGGTGACGCCCGCCCCGGCGGCGATTGCGAGCAGGTTTTGCGCGAGCTCGGAGGCGCCGTTTTTCTGGACGTTTACAACGAGGGCAAGGGTGCGGATGGCGGCTGGCATGGTATGCGCAGGCAAGCCGATTGGTCCGGGCGTTGCAAATGCCAAACGCATGGGCCCGATGAGGCGTCCCAATTTTTCTCCGGATTTCATGCCGACACTCTTGACGTGCTCATTTCGCAACAGGCATATTTTTTTCAAACATTCATTCCAGAATCCTGTCGGAAAAAATCCCATGTTATCGTTTACGCGTTCATTGATCACCATTACAGGCCTTTTCTTGATGGCTGGCGGTCTTTTGCGCGCGGACATCCTGACCCTGGCAAACGGCGACAAGATTAAGGGCACGCTCGTCAAGAACGTCGATGACATGATCACGTTCAAGTCGGACATCCTCGGCGAAATCGTCGTCCCCACGACAAAGGCCAGCGTCGAAGTCGAGCTGACGGAGGAACAAAAGGTGGCTCAGGCAAAGGCTGCCGAGGAAAAACGTGTCGCCGAAGCCAAGGCCGCGGAGGAGAAAAAGAAGACGGCACAAACCGCCACTAAGGAGCCGGCCATTGACAAAACGAAGGCGAACTTCGCAGCCATTGATTTCAAAGACATGCGCAATACGGCAAAAACGAGGCGCAGCACCAAGATTGACGATACCGGATGGGTTAACCGGATCGAGTTCGGCCTGACCAGCCAAACCGGTCGCGTGGACAAGATGGACATTTATTTGCGCACGGAAAACAACCGCCGCACGCCCAAGACCGAAACACGGTTTCTGAATCGTTACACTTATGGCGAAACCGACAGCAAACGCACGGCGGACTCGCTTTCCTCCAATCTTCGGTTCAGGCGCACGCTCACGGGCCGCCTCTTTTTGCAGAGCAACACCCGCTATGACCACAACCGGATAACGCTCGTTGATGCCGATGCGGAACAGGGCGTTGGATTGGGCTACAATGTACTCACATACAAGCAGCTCATGATTGCCTCGGGCATGGACGCCGCCATGCGATACAGGGCGTATATAAGGCCAGCCGACGGCTCTGCCAGACTTCCCAGTGACACGTCGTCCGTGATGAATATATTTCAGGACATAAGCTGGACCATCAACAGGCGCTTTTCCATGACACAAGATTTTGTCGCCATGATAAACACCAGCGACGCCAACGACCAAAAATACAATTTCAACGCGGGTTTGACGGGCAAAATAACGAACACATTCAACATCACCACGCGCTTCGAAATCGAGTATAGCAAGATCCTCGAGCACGATTTGCGCTACTATCAGCGGATCACCACGACGCTCGCCTACGTCTTTTAATTTGCGGGTGGCTCCGACGGACGGTTTTCTTTCCGTGTATGTCCAAATTTCTCTGCGTCTATTGCGCCTCCAGCACAAAACTTGACCCCAAATATTATGCCGCCGCCGGGGAGATTGGGCGCGGCATGGCGGCGGGCGGATGGGGGCTTGTCTATGGCGGCGGCAATGCCGGGCTGATGGGATCGTTGGCGCGCGCGGTGAAGGCCGGGGGCGGGCGCGTCGTCGGCGTGATACCGGATTTCATGATCGAGCGCGAACTCGCCTATCGCGAGGCCGACGAACTCGTGGTCGTGAAAACGATGCGCGAGCGCAAGGGCATCATGGCAGGACGGGCCAGCGCGTTCCTGGCGCTGCCGGGCGGAATCGGCACGCTGGAGGAACTGGCCGAAATACTCACCGAGCGTTATTTGAATCTCTCCCAAAAACCCGTGGTGCTTTTCAACCAGGACGGCTTTTATGACGATCTGCTGCGGTTCTTTGAGCGCATGGTGCGCGAGAACTTCAAGACGGCGGGCGCGGGTTCGTTGTTCACGGTGGCAAACTCGGTCGGGGAAATCTGGCCGCAGATCGCACATGCGCCGGTGTTCGATGTGGACGGGCTTTGGAAAAAACAACCGGGCCGGGAAGGCTGACCGAAAAATGAAACGCGAACCGATCTTGAAACTGCTCAGGGCGCATGCCGCCAAAAAGCTCGATGCGCACGAGGCCGCGATGGCGGCGGACATGATTCGTTTTGTCGGGGAGCATGAAAATTGCGCGGAGCGTTCGCTGCTCATCGGGCATTTGACCGGGTCGGCCTGGATTGTGGATGCGGCACGACGGCGCACCTTGCTCACGCATCACCGGAAGCTGGACAAGTGGCTGCAACTCGGAGGGCATGCCGATGGCGAGATGGATCTGGCATCGGTCGCGATGCGCGAGGCGAGGGAGGAGTCGGGGCTGAAATCCCTGCGGCTCGTGCGCGACGAAAGCGGCGCGGTTGGGATTTTCGACGTGGACAGGCACCGGATTCCCGCGCGCGGGGCAGAGCCGGAACACTGGCACTACGATGTGCGGTTTGTCGTGGAGGCGGATCCGGACGAGCCGCTTGTTGTGACAGCCGAATCGAAGGATCTCGCTTGGGTTGATGTCGCCGATGTGGCGCAACTCAACCCCGAGGAATCAATGTTGCGGATGGTGCGAAAAACGCTGCGCGCGGGATGGAGTTTTTGAGATCACGGAGGCACGGAAACACGGTAGGATTCTCAGCCAAGGCGCGAAGGGCGCAAAGAGGACGGAAGTTTTCAACCGCGACTGGACGCCAATGATCGCGAATGCTCCGGCAGGGATATTTTTATTTGCAGGGTTTGGCATTCATTCGTGGTTGAAAATTGCTTCAAGCACACGGGCTGGCAGCCCGTGCCACCCGATCGGCTGGCCGCTTCTCCTTTTCCGATCTTTGCGGCCTTTGTTTCTTTGCTGTGAATCCTTCCGTGTTTCCGTGATTTATAAAACCCCGGCGGCGTTTTTATCCGCGCAGGCTCACGGGCTTGTCCAATATCTCGCGAAGGATGATGGCGCGGCGGAGTTCGGAGGTGTTGCGCAGCGAGTCGAAGAGGTCGCCGGAGGCGGGGGACACTTCTGTGGAATCGGCGGCTTGAAGGGCAAAGGCTTTGTCGATGTTTGCGCCGGACGCGGCAGCGCGGGCCTGCATTTCGGCAAGTTGCTGCATTGCGGAGCGGTAGGCGGTGGTCGATTCGTCGTCGTCGGGCAATGGCGCGGGCTGCGGCTTTTTCGCGGGCGGCAGCGGCGGCGGCATTGTGTCCGCCTGCTGGCTGGTGCGCGAGACGGGAGACGCGACGGGACGCGGCATGGACGCAGGAGCTTGCGGACGCTCCATGCGGGCGAGGATCTTTCGGCGCACTTCCTCCTGTATGCGGCGTGTGCGCTCGGCTTCATCGGCATCCGTCGCGGAGGAGCCGCGCATGGAGGGCTGGGCGGCGGGCTGCTGTTTGCCGGAGCGCATTTCCTGTTTGCGCTTGGCCTGCAGCTCCTTGTGCGCCTGCGCGATCCTCCCAATCAGGGCGATCACGATGAAGACGATGAAGATGATGACCTGCGGATTTTTTAGGAGCCAGTCGAGCATGACGATTGAGTGGTGAGGAACGGCGGTGAGTGGAAGAGGAGCGGCGGCATTTTAATCATGCGCGCCGCCGTCGGTCAGCATCCGCGGCTTTCCCTTATTTTTTCTGCTCAGGCTTGGCGATGCTGGAGCGCATATCGCTGTCGGCCTGAACATTTTGCATACGGTAATAATCCATGACGCCGAGGTTTCCTTTGCGGAAGGCGTCGGCCATGGCGAGCGGGACTTCGGCTTGGGCCTCGACGACCTTGGCCTGCATTTCCTGCACCTTCGCCTTCATTTCCTGTTCGAGGGCGACGGCGGCGGCGCGACGGATTTCGGCCTGTGCTTGCGCGATGGATTTGTTGGCCATGGCCTGGGCTTCCTGAAGCTTGGCGCCGATGTTGTCGCCGACGTCCACGTCGGCGATGTCGATGGAGAGGATTTCAAAGGCGGTGCCGACGTCGAGGCCGCGGGCGAGCACGTTTTTGGAAATGGAGTCGGGGGATTCGAGCACGGCCTTGTAGGATTCGGCGGAGCCGATGGTGTTGACGATGCCTTCGCCGACGCGGGCGATGATGGTGTCCTCCTTCGCGCCGCCGACGAAGCGGTCGAGGTTGGTGCGCACGGTCACGCGGGCGCGGACTTTTACCTGGATGCCGTCCTTGGCGACGCCGTCGATGGTGACGCGGCCTTGTTCGGGGTTGGGGCAGTCGATGACTTTGGGATCGACGGAGGTGCGCACGGCTTCGACGACGGATTTGCCGGAGCCTTTGGTGGCGAGGTCGATGGCGCAGGCACGGTCCCAATCGAGGGCGATGCCGGCTTTTTTTGCCGCGATGATGGCCTGCACCGTGGGAACGACGTTGCCGCCGGCCTGATAGTGCGAGGCAATCTGGTCGGCTGTAATGGGAATGCCGGCGCGGACTGCGGTGATGCGCGCGTCAACGATCAAGCCGTAAGGGATGCTTGCGAACTTGAGGCCGATCAGTTTCGACATGGGCACGGTGGCGCCGTTGAAGAAGGCTCTTATGTATGCGCCGATGAGGCTCAGCATGATGCCTATCAGGACGAGGAGGACGATGCCGACGATGGCGAGGAGGACGAGGATGGGAATACTCATGGGTTTCGATCAGGTGTTTGTTGTTTTGGTTACTATTACGCGAAAATTATCCAGGCCGACGACGCGCAATTTTTCGCCGGCGCTTACAAAGCCGCTCTCAGAAAATGCCTCGAACCGCTGCGGGCCGACGCGCACATAGCCGCTTGGGGCGAGCGTGGTTTCGGCGACCGCGTCGCGGCCGATTATGTCGGAAGACTCGGCGAGGGGCGGCTGGCTCACTCCTTCGACGGTTGCATTCATCGTGACGCGTTTTGCGATTTTCGATTTCGGGAGCCAGACCAGCTCGATGCAGATGGTGAGCGTCACGAGGACGATGGCGGAGATGATGGCAATGGCACCGCCGCCCGCGCCGTAGGAGACAAACGCGGCGGCGCATCCTATGGCCATGAGGATGCCGCCGATTACCCCGAGGATCGCGCCGGGCATGACGACCTCGAACGCGAGCAATACGATGCCGACCGCAAAAAGGATTATGATGAGGCTCATGCGGATTTATCCTCCTCGACGATCAGGCAAAAGTCGGCCATGCGAATGACTCTGAGCGTGGCGCCGGCGGGAGCGTAGCCCATGTCGAGCCTCGCGTTGTAACGGCGGCCCTGGATTTCAACCTGTCCGCTGGGCATGAGCGCGGTCGTGGCGATTGCCTTCGCTCCGATGAGGCTGGCGGCTTGCGATGCGGCCTCCGGGGCTAGCCCGGCGATTTGCGCCGCGCCCTCGACGGCCTGGGTGACGGAGATGCGCTGGAATATCCAGCCCTTGGGCAAAAACCGGACGACGACCGCGCCGAGGCCGAAGGAGACAAGCAGGCCGAGTATGAGATTGATGAAGGGCGTGAGCAGCGTGTCGGTTGACCATGCCACCGAGATGGGTTCGCTCGGCCAGATGTCGGCCATGGCCCACAGGAGCGAGCCGAGCATGAACGCCACGCCCGACATGGCCAGGATCATCGTTCCGGGGAAAAAGAGCAGTTCGACAACGACCAGAATGAGCCCGACCGCAAAAACGATCATCGGTTCGTGTCCGGAAAGGCCGGCGACATAACTGCTGAGAAACACGATCGCAAGGAGCACGAGGCCGGCCACGCCGAAGAAACCGAAACCGGGCGTCTTGAACTCGATGAAAAGCGCGAGCATCCCCAAGCCGAGCAGAAGGGGCTTGATCATGCTGAGCCACTGCGCGAGCCGTTCCGACCAGGTGACTTCAAGGCGCGTGAACTCGAAATTGGACGAACCGTATTTTTGCTGGAGAAGATCCTCGATGTTTTTTGCGATTCCGGCTCCGAGGAGCGGCTGCGCGGGCGAGCCGTATTTTTTCATCGCCTCGGTGGCGGTGAGCGAAAGGAGCTCGCCCTTTGATTTGAGCGTTTCGCCGTCGATGATGAGTTCGTAATCCTTGTCGATCATCGCGGAAACGACTTCGCCGCGATAGGTGTGACCCTCGGTGGTGGCGCGGATTTTTGCGCGCAAAAAGCTGTTTATCTTGAGCCGCATCGTTTCGGGGATGTCCTGGCCTTCGGATGTGACCGCCGCCGCCGCGCCGATGACGCCGCCGGGCGCGAACCAGATTTCGTCCGTGGCCGCTGAGATGAACGCGCCCGCGGACATCGCCTCGTCGTTTATGTAGGTGACGGTGCGTCCCGAAAATTTCGAGAGCGCCTCCATCATGTCCATCGCGACCCCCGCCGAGCCGCCCGGGGTTTTCATGTCGAGGATGACGACATGGATGTTTTTTTCCTCCGCCTCCTTGAGGCCGCGGCGAAGGATATACAAGACCGGGGCGTCAATGGCCTCACGCACGTCTATGACCATGACGCGCGCCTTTTCTCCGTCGGCGGGCAATTTGGGCGCGCGCGTTGTGCCTCCGCCGTTTTCAGGGGCGTTTTTTTCCGCGCTTTCAGTTCCTGTCGGTCCGGGCGACGGCGATGTGTTCGTGAGGGCCGGGCAGGCGAGGGCCAGCGCCAGGGTTGCAAACAAAATTGTGGTCAGGGATCGAAGCATGAAAGTGCGTGAATGTTGAGTTGCCGTTCGGGGTAACGCAAGCTCCGCGCCACCCATTCGCATTCGAAATGCGAAGATTTTTCCTAAAAATACTTTGCCTATCATCACCTTGGAGGCCTAACAAGGAAGCACCATGGAAAAAGTCCCTTATCTCGGCAAAGAACTTACGCGCTGGCAGGTCGGCAACTCGACTTTTCTTGGAATTCCCGAAATGGGCGCGCGCCTCATGCACTGGCATGTGACACTTGGCGACGGCACGGTGCGCGATGTGCTTTACTGGCCGGATTTGAAAGACATCAACGACTTTGCGATGCTGAAGGGCGGCAATCCCGTGCTGTTTCCCTTCTGCGGGCGCAGTTTTGACGGCGGGGACATTCATTTCTGGCGCTCCGCCGACGGCGTGCGCCGTCCGATGCCCATCCACGGCATCGCCCGTCAGGGAAAATTCGAAGTGCTCCGCTGCGACGAGCGCGGCTTTTCGGCGCAACTGATCCCCGACGACGCGGCCCGTGAGAGCTATCCGTTCGATTACGAATTCGTCGTCACCTATCGTTTCGAGGCGCTCAAGCTCTTCTGCGAATACTCGCTGCGCAACCTCGGCGGCCAGCCGATTCCGTGGAGCGCCGGGCATCATTTTTATTTCGCTCTGCCCTGGAACGACGGACTGAAACGCGAGGACTACGTGATCCGCATTCCCGCGGCCAGGACGATGAAGCAGGACTTCGCCACCGGCAAACTCATCGCTCCGGGGCCCAAGTTCAAGGCCGTGGAATCCATGGGCAATCCGCTCCTGCTCGACACGTTTCACACCGCGCTTGAAAACAACACCGTCACCTTCGGCCCGAAAAACAAGGAGAACCCCGGCGAGATTTCCGTGAAAATCGGCACCGCCAGGGTGCCGGATCCAAACGCGGTCTTTGTGACATGGACGCTTGATGACAAGGCGCCTTACTACTGCGTCGAGCCTTGGATGGGGCCGGCGAATGCGCCGGGCAACGGCACCGGCCTCCACTGGGTCATGCCCGGACAGACGCAGAGTTTCGTTGTCGAGGTCGAGGTAAAATAAGTTTTCGCGGGTCGCCGCATTCCCGGCATTTATTTCACGTTACAAATGCCGCGGGAGCGCGCCATACTCCGCATCCAATCAAATCATGTTTTGTCCAGCGCCAGTCCTTGCGTTCCTTGATGTCGGCGGCCCGGAGATGCTCCTCATCTTCGTGCTCATTCTGGTTTTGTTCGGAGGCAAACGCATGCCCGAGCTTGCGCGCAACCTCGGCAAATCGCTCCGCGACTTCAAGCGCGCCCGCGAGGGCGTGGAAGAGCAGATCAAGCGCGCGCTCGACGAGGATCCCGCCCCGGCCAAACGTCCCAAAAAATTGCGCAAACCCAAGCCCGAGCCCGCCACGACGACACCGGAGGACACCGGTGTTTACGATGACGCCGCCAAGGCCGCCGGCGCCGCCGCGACGACAGCCGCAAGCGCCACGGATCCGGCTGATCCCGCGCCGTCCGACGAGCCCGAATCCCAGCCGGACGAAAACGAGGACGATTACGATGTCGATCCCTACGAGGACGAATACATAGGAGGCACCGACGAGTCGGATACCGGCGCGCACGGTTCCGAGGAGTCGCAGACCGGCGAGGCGGAATCCGCCCCGGAAGAGCCGGCGGCGGATGAGCCGGAAAAGAAAAAAGACGATACAGACGCCTCCGACGGCGGCGGCATTTGAGCAAAATGGCCTCCATGTCCCGCGACGCCGAAGAGAGTCCTGAAAACAATCCCCGGGACGGCGGGCCGGTTCGCATTCCGATAAGCGGCGAGCTGGATTTGCACACATTTTTGCCGCGTGAAACCGCGCAGGTGATCGACGCCTATATCGAGGCCTGTCTCGAACGCGGCATCGGCGCCGTACGCATCATCCACGGCAAAGGCACGGGAACGCTGCGCGAAACCGTCCACGCGCATTTGCGCCGGCACGCGTCGGTGGAAAGTTTCCGGCTCGGCGACGAAACCAGTGGCGGCTGGGGCGCGACGTTGGCACGCTTGAAAAAACAGCAGCCGCCTGCAGGCGCTGCTTGTGAAGATTGACGCGCGACCGGCTTTCAAGGAAAAGAGAGGGCATGAACATCACGCTTTCTCGGAAGGAATTCACCCGGCTGGTCGAACTCGTTTACATGGGCACGGAGGTTGCCTGGGGAGCCGACCGCGATGACGGGCCCTACGTGAAACGCTATGACGAGCTTGCCAGAAAAATCTACAAGCTCGCCGCCGAGGACAAGGACGGCCGTCCCGAATACGTGGAGGATTCGGAGGCCGGCGACGAATACGAGCCGTCGCTGCGGCTCGAAACCGATTCGCCCGCCTGCCATGCGCTGGAGCGCTACGAGAATCATACTTTTTGGGAAGCGCTCATCTCGCGGCTTGCCGAGCGCGATGCGGAGCGCGAGGAGACGCGCAATCCGCCGTCCGCGACGGACCCGGACGCGTTGCTTCAGGCGCAGATCGACCTGGAGAAAAAAATCGAGGATCGCTACCGCGCGGAGTTCGTGAAGAACGACCTTGAAAATGTTTTCGTGATGTTCGGTTCCGACCGGCTCTCGTAGAGGCGTTTGATAAATCACCGAAGGATTCACCACAAAGGCACAAAGGTCACGAAGGCCGGAAAAGGAGGAAGGACAAAAGTCGGAGGGGAACGCACGCGTCTCATTTTCCGATCTCTGTCTTCTGCCTTGTCTGTTCTTCGCGCCCTTTGTGCCTTTGTGGTGAATCTTTCCGCACACAAGGCTATCGCAGCAGCAGGTTCAACCCGGCGAGGGCACCGAGCGCGAGCGTGACATTTTCGAAAGCCTTCTGGTTGATCCGGCCAAGTATCCACCGACCCAATATGGCGCCGAGCAGCACGGCGGGGATCAGCAGCGCGTTGAACTTGAGGGAATCGAAATTGATCAGGCCGAGCGACACCATGAACGGCACCTTGAACCAGTTGAGGATCATGAAAAACACGGCATTCGTGCCGACGAACTCCATTTTTGGCAGGCGCATCGCGAGGAAATAAATCACAGCGAGCGGGCCTGCGGCATTGGCGATGAGCGTGGTGAAACCCGCAAGCGCGCCGATCATCGGCGCAAACCAGAAGGGGAGGGCGGGATCCCCGGTGATGCCGGCAGCGGCGCGTCGTGATGCGCGCCAGCGACGCCAGATGTGCATGGCCGAAAGCGCGACGATGATCGCCCCGGTGAGCGTGCGCGCCTGGGTGTCGTCAATGCGCCCCATCGCAAACCAGCCGCCGAGCACGCCGAGCGCGGCCCAAGGGAAAAGTTTCCAAAAGTGCGACCAGCGCATGTGGCGCCTGTAGGCGATGACGGCGATCACGTCGCCGGCAATAAGCAATGGCAGCACGATCCCCGACGCCTGCTTCGCGCTTGGCAGCACGCTCGCAAAAATCGCGACAAACAAAATGCCGAGCCCGGCGATGCCGGTCTTGGAAACGCCGACGAGGAGCGCCGCCAGAAAAACGACGGCCCATTGCCAGGTGTCGAGGGGCATGTCGTCTTATTTGGCCCAGGTGTCCTTGAGGGTGATGGTGCGGTTGAAGACGAGGCGGGCGGGGGTGCTATCGCGGGAATCCAAGGCGAAATAACCGAGGCGCTCGAATTGGTAGCGGTCGGCGTGGGTTGCTCCGGCGAGCGAGGGTTCGAGCTTGGCGGTGACGATTTCGACGGACTTGGGGTTGATGTGATCAAGATAATTGTCGTCGGCTCCGGGCTCGGCGACGGTGAAGAGGCGGTCGTAGAGGCGGACCTCGGCGTCGATGGCGTGCGCGGCGCTCACCCAGTGGATCGTGCCCTTGACCTTGCGATCGACATTGGGCTGGCCGGCCCGGGTGGTAAGATCGGCGGTGCAGCGGAGTTCGACGAGTTTGCCGGATGCGTCTTTTATGATTTCGTCGAGTTTGATGATGCACGCGTATTTGAGGCGCACTTCGCCGCCGGGTTTGAGGCGGAAATATTTCGGCGGGGGAATCTCGGCAAAATCGTCCGCCTCGATGTAAACCTCGCGGGTGAGCGAAACCGGGCGGGAGCCGAGGGCGGGGTTGCCGGGGTGGTTGGTGGCGTGGCACTCGATGGTCTCGCCGGGAGCGATGTTGGTGAGGACGATTCTTATGGGATTGAGCACGGCGAGGCGACGGTGGGCGGAGGCGTTGAGTTCGTCGCGGATGGCGTTTTCGTAAACGGCGAGCTCGGTGAGGGAGTCGTATTTCGTGACGCCGATGTTGTAGGCGAAATTGCGGATGGCGGCGGCGGGGATGCCGCGGCGGCGGATGCCGGCGATCGTGGGCATGCGGGGATCGTCCCAGCCGTTGACAACGCCTTCCTTCACGAGGCGCATGAGGCGGCGTTTGCTGAAGAGGGTGTAGGCGAGGTTGAGTTTCGCAAATTCGTATTGGTGCGGAAGCGGGCGGGGGAGATCGAGGGCTTCGAGAATCCAGTCGTAGAGGGGGCGGTGGACGACGAACTCAAGCGTGCAGATGGAATGCGTGATGCCCTCGATGTAGTCGGAGAGGCAGTGCGCGTAGTCGTAAAGTGGATACACGCACCATTTGTCGCCGGCGTGGTGGTGGGCGGTGTGGCGGATGCGGTAGAGCAGGGGGTCGCGGAGCCAGACATTGGGCGAGGCCATGTCGATGCGGGCGCGAAGGGTGCGCGCACCGTCGGAAAATTCGCCCGCGCGCATGCGGCGGAAAAGGTCGAGATTTTCCTCGATGCCGCGGTCGCGCCAGGGGCTGGGCTTGCCGGGTTTGTCGGGGGCGCCGCGGTATTCGTCGGTTTGCTCGGGGGTGAGGTCGCAGACGTAGGCTTTGCCCTTGATGATGAGTTGCTCGGCGTAGGCGTAGAGGGCGTCGAAGTAGTCGGAGGCGAAGAAGGGGGAGAATGCGGAATGCGGATTTCGGAGTGCGGAATGATCGGACGCAAGCGGCGCATTTTGCCCTGCCTCGGTTTGTGATTCCGCATTCCGCATTCCGCATTCCGCATTTTGATTTGCGGCGGGGAGATGGTAGTCGAGTTTGCCGTCGGGAGTGGTGCTTGCGCGCGGATGGGCGTGGGGCGTGACGAGGCCGAGGTTTTTGTCGGCCCAGCCGGAGATGAGCCAATTGACGTCCTCGGTGATGGATTCGACGTATTCGACTTCTTCCTTGGCCGGGTTGGTGTCGTCCATGCGGAGGTTGCAGATGCCGCCGTTTTCGAGGGCGATGCCGAAGTTGAGGCAGATGGACTTGGCGTGTCCGAGGTGGAGATAGCCGTTGGGTTCGGGCGGAAAACGGGTGATGATTTTCGGGTAGCGTTTTTGCGCAACGTCTTCGGCGACGATATCGCGGATGAAATCGGTAGGAGCGGCGGGCGTTGCGTTGGTGCTGGCGGCGGTGTTTTCTGCGGACATGGAAAAGGGGCTACTTAAAGCGGGTGTGCGCAGAAAAGGGAAGTGTGAAGAGAGAAGAGTGAAGAAGTAAAAGTGGCGCACGCCGGGAGGCGTGCGAGTCGGGAGCGCGGTCCGCCACAAAAACAGGCGACGAAGGGCGTCAGCCGCGGCCCGAAAGATGCGGCTGTGGAACAGGCTGTTTGTAACGTATTACGTTACAAACGGTTTTTCGCAAATGACTCCTTGTCGGGGAACTGGAGCTTGGCGCTGCTGTTTTTTTGCTCCTTGCTTACAGGATCATGCCTGCGGCGAGGGTGGCGTTGGTGGCTTCGTCAATGAGGATGAAACTGCCCGTCTGGCGGTTGCGATGATAGGGATCGGCATGGAGCGGAGCAGTCGTGCGCAGACGTATGCGGGCGATGTCGTTCATCGCGATGTTGTCGAGGCCGGTTTCGATTTTGTGAAGGGTGTTGATGTCGATTTTGTAGCGGACTTGTTTCACGAGCGCCTTCATCTCGGCGGCGGTGTGGCGGAGAATGTAGCGGCCGGAGGGCTGGAGTTTTTTGTCCGAGAACCAGCAGATCATCGCCTCGATATCCTGCGTGCTGGCGGGCGGGTTGTTCGGTTTCACGAGCACGTCGCCCCGGGAAATATCGATGTCGTTTTCGAGGGTGATGACGGCGCTCATCGGCGCGAAAGCTTCGGCAACGGGGCCGTCGGGGCCGTTGAGCGTCTTGATGCGCGAGGTGAAGCCGGAGGGGAGCGCGACAATCGGGTCGCCGGGTTTGAAGACGCCGCCGGCGATGCGTCCGGCGTAGCCGCGGAAATCGTGGTTCGCATCGTCGTTGGGGCGGATGACGAGTTGCACGGGAAACCGGGCGTCGATGAGATTGGCGTCGCTGGCGATGAAGGTGTTTTCGAGCGTGTAGAGAAGCGGCGAGCCCTGATACCAGGGCATGCGCGCGGATTTCTCGACGACGTTATCGCCGTGGAGCGCGCTGATGGGGATGAACTTGATGTCGGGGATTTCGAGGCGCGAGGCGAATCCGGTGTATTTGGAGACGATGCCGTCGAAGGTTTCCTGCGAAAAATCGACGAGGTCCATTTTGTTTACGCAAACAACGACGTGGGGAATACGGAGGAGCGAGGCGATGAAGGAATGGCGGAGGGTTTGCTCGACGATGCCGTGCCGGGCGTCGATGAGGATGATGGCCAGGTTGGCGGTCGATGCGCCGGTGACCATGTTGCGCGTGTACTGGATGTGGCCGGGGGTGTCGGCGATGATGAACTTGCGACGGGGCGTGGCAAAGTAGCGGTAGGCGACGTCGATGGTGATGCCTTGTTCGCGTTCGGCGCGAAGGCCGTCGGTGAGGAGGGACAGGTTAAGGTGTTCCTCTCCGCGTTGCTCGGTGAGGGTCTCGATGTTTTCGAGCTGGTCTTCGAAGATGGATTTTGAGTCGTAGAGAAGGCGTCCGATAAGCGTCGATTTGCCGTCGTCGACGGAGCCTGCGGTGGTAAAACGGAGAAGGTCCATGGATGTGATGTGATATGTGTGTGTAGCGTGATTTGCGTGAAGGATGCGGCAGAGAGAGAGAGAGAGAGAGAGAGAGAGGGATTTTCGATTTTGGATTCTCGATTTTCGATTAGGAGCTGCCGCTCCGATTTCGACTTCGGGCACGCGCGGTAGCGCGCAATCGAAAATCGAGAATCCAAAATCGAAAATCAGAAGTATCCGGCTTTCTTGCGGTCCTCCATCGCGGTTTCGCTGCGGCGGTCGTCGGCGCGGGCGCCGCGCTCGGTGATGCGTGCGACGGAGACTTCGTCGATGATGTCTTCGAGCGTCGTGGCCGTTGATTCGATGGCGCCGGTGCAGGTGGCGTCGCCCACGGTGCGGAAGCGGACACGGCGGCGCTCGTAGGCTTCGCCGGGAAGGAGCGTGATGTGCGGGGTGCGCGCGAGGAGGATCCCGGAACGGTCAACGACGTCGCGATCGTGGCTGAAGTAGATCGAGGGGATGGCGAGGGATTCGCGGGCGATGTAGTGCCAGACGTCGAGTTCCGTCCAGTTGCTCAGGGGGAAAACGCGGAAGTGTTCGCCGGGCTGGTGGCGGCCATTGTAGAGATTCCAGAGCTCGGGGCGCTGGTGCTT
The DNA here is from genome assembly GCA_029974595.1 of Ereboglobus sp. Classification (GTDB taxonomy): domain Bacteria; phylum Verrucomicrobiota; class Verrucomicrobiia; order Opitutales; family Opitutaceae; genus Ereboglobus. The sequence continues at coordinate 28,999 of JARKRC010000062.1, forward strand.
CGGGTCCCACTGGCCGAACTCGTCGCGGTGCGAAAAGATGCGCTCCTTGGCGCGGGCTTTTTCCTCGTCGCGGCGTGCGCCGCCGAGGCAGGCGTCGTAGCGGTTTTCGGCGATGGTGTCGAGGAGGGTGACGGTCTGGAGGGAGTTGCGGGTGGCGTTGGGGCCGGTGGTCTCGGTGACACGTCCGGCGCGAATGCTGTCCTCGACGCGGCCGACGACGAGGCGGGAACGGGTCTCGGCCACGAGCCAGTCGCGAAAGACGATGGTCTCTTCGAAATTATGCCCGGTGTCGATGTGAACGAGAGGGAAGGGGATGCGCGCGGGAGCGAAGGCTTTTTGCGCGAGGCGGACCATGACGATGGAATCCTTGCCGCCGGAAAAAAGGAGCGCGGGCCGCTCGAATTGGGCGGCGACTTCGCGCATGATGTGAATGGCCTCGTGTTCAAGATGGTCGAGGTGTGACAGGCTGTAGTTCATTGTTGTGTGGAAAGTGGATTGTGAAGGTGCGCGGCGGCACCTGATTTCAAGTCAGGCGCGAATGTGCGGCAGAATGGCGGCGTGAAGGCTCGCGAGCGCCTCGTCGGGCGTTTTGGTTTCCGTGTTGATGATGAGCGCGGCTTCGCTGTCGGCGGGCGGCTCGAAGGGCGAGGCGGAGGTGCCGGTGAAACGGGCGATGCGTCCGCTGGATGCCTTGTTGTAAAGATCCTTGGGATCGCGTCGAGCGCAGGTCTCGAAGCTGGCCTTGACGTAAATCGAAAGAAAATCCTTGGCGCCTATGATTGAGCGGGCGAGTTCGCGCTGCACGTTCTGCGGGGTGATAAGCGACGCTATGACGATGATCCCGGATTGCACCAAAAGGCGCGCGGTCTCGGCGGTGCGGCGGATGTTTTCGGCGCGGTCGGCGTCGCTGAATCCAAGGTCGCGATTGAGGCCTGTGCGGAGATTGTCGCCGTCGAGGAGCACCGTTGTAAAATGATCCGCGTGGAGCCGGCGTTCGAGCGCAAGGGCCAAGGTGCTTTTGCCGGAGCCGGAGAGGCCAAAAAGCCAGATGACACGGGCGCGTTGGCGAAGGTGGCGTTCCTTGGTGGCCCGTGAAAGCGCGCGCGTTGCGATGGGGTGGATATTGCGTTGCGCGGCAGGGCTTTGAGCTTTTGTTTTGGAGTGTTTTTTTTGTGTTGCGAGCTTGGCGCGAATGAGAGGCGAACGAGTGTCAGGCATTTAATCTTTAGTTGGTTTATGTCCTAATGAAGATTAAAATTCTGAAGGCATGTAAATGGGTTAATTTTGAAAAAATGGTTAATGATTTTCGCGAGCCGCTAAAAAAACCGCGCGTGCTCCTCACGCCTGCACTTTTTCCACACTTCACTTTTCGAACTTGACCCTTCCAGCCTCATTTCGGTTATGGCTCACGCAACGACGCGACGACGCAACGGGAGCTGCCGCTCCAGTTAGATTTTTTTCGTTGCGTCGTGGCGGCGTTGCGTGAGGCCGGTTTGTCTCTCGGCGGGGCGTTTGCTCTTCGCTCTAAAAGAGTAATTTTAAAGCCTTCGGGAACGATTTTAGTTCTTATTAAGGCCATTCGGCACCCTTGTATGAAGGCGCTTTTTCCATGAGTTTTCAAGTGCCACAATTTCTTTTGGCACCTACATACCTCATTACCCTTGAAAAGGGAAAGCGGCGCGAAAAGAAAATCAAAAAACAAGTGTAAATGAAAGCATGAATTCAATTTATAAAACTACAAGGTATCTAGCGTCATTGGTCGGACGATATTGGCATTCATGGGAATCCAATGTTCCTCAACCCATAACAACTCTCATTTCCCTTCTAGCCTTAGTATTCCTGTTTTTTCCTCTCTTCTTACGCATGATATACGCCAACTCCAAATAATGTCAAATTCAACGCCAGTATCAAAACTTATTATCATCGGATATTCGTAATTCTGGTTGGGATGTAAAATAGGAATTCTCAAAGAGTTTCGCGCTTCTCTATCTCCAGTCAAAGGACAGCCCTGTCCGTCGCGTAATTGAATCTGTAATAGAAAATCTTTCACTTTCACTTCGCCGTCATTGTGAATCAACAAATAATATGAATTTGCCGACTTTCCTCCCCGGATGGTCTGCCGTTCAACAAGCCTTGGCACAATGTTCGTTTTTCTATTTTTAGATTCGTAAAAAGTGCCGAGCAATGCGGCAACGCAAAGAATCGTAGAAACATAAGGCTGTGGCTCTTCTGGGTGAACGCGAATCCAGTAAAGAGAACCTAAAAACGCCGCGAAAAATAAGGCTCTTAATATAATTTTCACTTTATAAATACTGGAACTTAGCCAGATAAATTTCACGCGCAACATCGAAAACCAGTCTCCACAAAACAATTAACCGTCAAGTTCGCTCATTTTTTATCCTGTCTTTGTGGGATGCTCCGCTTGGTTGTTTTTGAAACCTTAAGTTTCTTCTCCCTCACCTTCCCATCCCCGACCTTCTTCAAAACTTCCCCGAAATCCATGCCGAGCGGCTCGTGTTTCTTTCTTGGTCTGCTCATAGTGGTGATTGAATCAGCCTTTGGTAGCTTAACTGGCGGCTCACTGCAACCTTTTCCACGGCTTCGAGGAAAACTTCTCCAGTCTTTGTTTTGCGGTTGTTGAAACGGAAAACGAATTCGTCCACATATCTTTGCAGGTGCCTGCGGCTCATCAGGTGATAGACCCCCACGTAGCCGCGCTTGAAGAGCGACCAAAAGCATTCGATGGTGTTGGTGTGCGCCTTGCCTTGCACGTATTCGCCGTCTTTGTGCCGCACTATTTTATGCGGGAATAGTTTTCCAACAGGTATGTAGGCTCTAAATTCATCAGTGTAAATCTTGGTGCGTTTGCGAACGTTTTCCAAGATGTGCTTTTGTATCGTTTCAGCGCACACTTTTTCTTCGACGATGGCTTTTACCGCGCCGCCGCGTTGCACCATTCCCAGTATAGGCGTCTTGGTTTTGGTGCTGCGCCCTTGGGTGCCCTCTGTCCGCTTGGAAGCATGTTTATTTTTCTCCTTTCCCCCGACATAAGTTTCATCGACCTCAACCGAGCCTGAAAGCGGTTTGCCGCCCTCTTTGATGGCTTCACGAATACGATGGTCTATGAACCACGCCGTTTTTTGTGTCACGCCAACCAGCTTCGCCAGTTGAACCGAAGAGATTCCCTTGCTGCTTGTGGAAAGGAGGTAAATCGCGAGAAACCATTTCTTGAGCGGCAGCTTGCTCTCGCCGAAGACCGTCCCCGTTTTAATCGTGAAATCCTGCTTGCAACCCGCGCACCGATACCGCCGACCGCCTTTGAACTCATAAATGGTCTCATGCCCGCAATGAGGGCAATAGGTGCCGTTGCGAAACCGAATCGCCGCAAAATGCCTCTGGCATACCTCCTCGTCCTTGAAATGGTCGATGAACTACCCCGCCGCAACCGGCGGGGCTTCCTGTTTCGTCGGAGCATAACTTACGTTTTCAAACTTGTAGTTTGAAAACATAGAGGTTTTCTCCTCCACAGGCAGACCTCTAAGTTCCTTAGAGGTGAGCTTTGGGTTGTATAACCCAAAGCATAGTATTGTTTTAGCTGATTTCACGTCCCTATTCTCAGAGAAAGTTCCGTCGCGGAACTCTCTCTGGTTGAGTGGCGTAGGGACGTTTCTGAACGACACGGGTGAAAACTGTGTCGTTGGAAGCCAGCGGTTTATGACTACGGAAGTCTCCAAGCGCGTCAGCTTGGACTTTATCCTTCCAAGGATGGACTGCTGGACTTGTTTTCCAAACAAGCCAGCGTGCCAGCCCTTAATGTTTTCGTCCTGAATGACAACCCTTTCATAGCTTTTCAAGCTATGAACAAACTTGTTGGCAGCGTCTTCCTTTCGATTGGTGAGACGCTCGTAAGAGCGTTGAACCCTGCGACGCTGCTTGCGGTAGTTGGAGCTTCCCTTTTTCATCCGAGCGAGCTTCGCCTGCTTGCGGCGAAGCTCTTTGGGGATGGGAAAGTTCCAATTGTGACTGATTCCGTTGGAGTCAGTCACGCTATCTTTTATACCGAAGTCCAAGCCAATCGCGCCGGAGCGATTGGGTTTCTCTTTGGTGACGTAGCACGTCACCTTGATGTAGAAGCCTGACGGCTTGCGGAGCAAGACCGCATTGGCATACTCCATCCCGCGAATCTGCTCCAATCCCCTGACGGGGAATTGGCCCAGCTTCTGGATGGAAACCGTTCTACGGTTTATCTTATAGGTCGTTCCATATTGCGCAAGCGGGATGGCGTTGACCTCCCGCTTGAATTTCAAGCGTCCGACCCTGCATCCCGCTTTCTTGGCTTTGCCAAGACTGATTACGTCCTGAACCGTGCGGTCAAGCAGACCGCGACGGATTTGAGAACCGAGGTTCACTTCGCGAACCTCCTCAATATCACATTTCTTCGTATCTTCGTTAAAAACGAAGACGGGAACCTTGGATTCTTTTGAGATTTTCCAATCGAAAAGGTCGTTTTGTCCCAAAACGAAATTGGAAAACCATTTCGCTTGGATGAAAGCGAACTCCAAGCGACCACGCGTGGCTGCACTTAGCTTGGACTCATCTATTTTAAGCTCGAAAACCCGTATCTGCATGTCGGCCCGACGCTTGCGGTTCGCAAGCCTCGTGGCTTTCATCTTTCTGGACTTGGGAGAGTCTTTCAACTTCTTCTTTTACATACGAAAGAAGAAGTTGGGAATTTTTTTTCCTGATGGAGGTTCGTTTTTCTTAATTAACCTCCCTATGCCCGCAGCAAGCCAGCGATTTTCTCAAACTTTCCCTCGGAAAAGCACTTCGGCAATTGAAACGTCCAGAACCTTGCAGATTTTTGAAAGGGTAAGGACAGAAACATTGGCGCGTCCCCGCTCAAGTCGTCCCATGAAAGTCCTGTTTACCTCGGCTTCGAGCGCCAATTTCTCCTGAGAAATTTTCCGCTCATTGCGGATGTCGCGAATGGCTTCTCCCAAAGACTTAAGGGTTTCTTTCGGTGTTTTATTTGCGCCACGCATAATCCCCTCAGTCTAACAAAATCAAAGCATGGTTACGACAGCTTATGTGATGGGGTATCTTATGATGGGTGCTTATGTGCATCTTTTTTAGTTGACGTTCAAATTTTCGTGGGTGAAATGGGGGCGAAAATCTCAAAATCATGAAAACACCTCATCCTTCGGCTGCCGCCTGCGCAGCCCCCTTTTCGCCGGTTGCGTTTTCCCCGTCAGACCTCGGGCGAATCGACTCAAACCACCCACCATACACCGCCACCACCCAAGCCAGAGCGCGTCTCGTTTGACGAATCAGTTTATCTAGAGTTGTTCATTACCTGCTGATAAATGAATTAAAATTCAAAAAAATAAGATAAGTAACATATCCTCAAATTAGAGTTAATAATTATGGCAACACCAATAATTGTAGAATACGCGACAGATGCGGCAAGCGCAACGAAAGCAGTTACAGCAGCCGTCGCACGCCTCGGCTATACGCTGAAGCACATTGATAAAGAAAACGGTATCATCACATTTGAAACCGGCATGTCCATGAAATCATGGGCAGGGCAGAGTATGTCTGTTCACGTAATGGAAGTTGCCGAAAAAGTTGTTCAGGTTACCATAGGTGGAAAGAGAAATGCGCATGGAGCGCAAATGCAGGTTTTCGATTGGGGAGAAGCGTCAGGAATTGCGTCAAAAATTGTCGAAGCCTTGCAGCCAATTTTAGGCCAAGGGAAAACTATTTCTGGCAATACTGGCAGCGGTGGCGGATGTTTTGTCGCTACGGCGGTCTATGGCAGTTATGAACATCCTTCTGTTTTGGTTTTGCGTCGTTTTCGCGACACTAAGCTGGCAACCAATGCTCTAGGTCGTCTATTCATAGCTGCCTACTATCGCTACAGCCCAATGCTTGTCCGCGCTGTTTCTCCTTATCCATTCGTGAAAAAGTGCATCAGAGCAGTGCTTGAGCGCTTTGTCCTGAGAGTAAGATAACTATCTTAATATTATATTATTTTATATGAACTCCAAAAAGATTCTTGGAATTCTCCTTTTCTCAATCGTTTTTTTAAGTATTCTGAAAGCAGGTGAGAATAGAGGCATTTATCTTGAAGCGGCACAGGCAACCATCTGGTCTGAATATGACACCGATTACATAGACAAATACGGCTTTCCCGTCAACAAAGTGAGATGTAAGGCCGCATATGTTGGTATACTGGGTGTTATCGGTTACAGAATCAACCTCAACAACAGCGTTGAAGTGAGATTTGGACATGCGTCAGACAACAAAGCCAAATGTGGCGACGTTAAGACGTATTATGACAGTGATTGGAATAAAAAGGAATACTTTGTGACGAGATACACCTATAAGGCAACTGTGCGTCCCGTTATGCTGACTTACAACTATGAGGGGAGTAGCGATGGAAAGACTTTTTTGGGTGTGAATGCTTCCGCTGGAATGTTTCTTACAGAAACCGAAGTAGGTGGTTCTAAAGAAAACCAAAATGATTTTGTGCTTGGTGCTGGTATTTTCTTGAGGAGAAATTTTGCGAGTTGGTTTTATGGCAAAGCCGCTTTCGACTTTTTGTTTCAACGCGGCTCTGGAACCCATATGGGGCTTTCGTTTGGCCTTGGTTGCAGCTATTAGGTTCCAATATTTTAATTAAATCTTTCAATATATGGAAACTCGTAAGGAAGATTTTAGTGGCGACAACAATGGTGGCAGCATAAAGGAGCTTCACGCTAAATCCTTGCAGGGAGATGCGCAGGTTCAAATCCGTATCGGATTAATGTTTACCGCTGGTCGAGGTGGAAAAGAAAACAGGGCGGAGGCTGTCAGGTGGTTTCTCAGGGCCGCCGAACAAGGAAATGCAGAAGCGCAATACAAGCTTGGAGAGATATATGAAAAAGGGGATTGCGATGTCGCAAAGGACAAAAGCAAAGCATTTTTATGGTATAAAAAAGCAGCTCATTTGGGTCATGCGGAAGCTCAAGAGCGGAAACAACAGGTTTTGAATGACATCCGTCGGGAGAATCGTGCGGTAGGCTCATCTCAACGTGCAAAATCTAACTCGTCAGAAATACAGAAAAGCGAATTCGGAGTTGGCAAGATAATAGGCTTAACTTGCGTCTTGTTCTTTTTTGTTATTCTTCCTATGTGCAACACGGGAAACAGAGGCACCGATGGAATTTTTGAAAGCGCGACCGAAGAACTTAACAGAAACAAAATTAATGAGCTTACGAAAGCTGAGAAACAAAGGTTGGATGATGTTTATTTCAATTGGTGCAAAAAATGCAATAAACCATTAAGACATTGTCCACATGGATAATAAAAAAATTAAATGAAACTCAACACAACGATTATCATATTGCTCCTAGCTTGCTTACTTCTAAACGGCTGTGACAACTCAATAAACAACTCAATAAACCAAGAAAAAAAAGAACGAGAGCGTATTGAAGCTTATGATTCTTTCAAAAGCGGTGTCGGATTTTTCACAGCAACGGTGAAACAAGTATTTGGCATTATACCGACCATAGTTAAAGTAACGTATGAAATATCAGAGAATGACGGAGTGCGCACCGGACGAATCAAGTTGGTGGGGCAAGGAAAATTTACGGGACGCGTAGCAACAGGCGTTTACATACGAAGGGATAAAAATTGGCATTATCAGTATACCGAGTTCAATGGGATATTTGATAAGGACGACCGCCAACTATTTGAAAGTATGTTTTCTGTAATGCAGCCCGATGCTTTTCATAACGCGGCTGAGGTTGAAAGAGCTAGCCCCGGTTTTTTTGACAAGTTCTTAAGAGATTAAGAGTAATATATAAAAATAAAAACATAAAGATTTTTGCCTTGCCGACTTCATAAGATTCATAACAATCAACCTAAACGAAAAAAATCACTCTACAAGTAAAGATGTGGCTGAAACACCATTTATTTAGACCCGACCAGAAAAACACCACTACCATACAACATAAAAGAAAGAAAACCAATGAATATCGAAGACCTAAGGAGACGCACCAATAACTTATTTGATTTCGTTTTGTTGGCGAACGCGCGTATAGAAGCTACTCAAAGAATATTCTTTGATGAGATGACGGAAGAGCAGAGGAAAAAGTGTGAAACGAAATTAAGGAAGATTCACGCAAAGATATATAAAGAAATGAAGGCCAGCATGAAGAATGTTGACCCTAATCTTTACGCTGAGATTTATGGCAAAGGGTATTTCCCGTTAAAATTTATCGCATCTACGGAGAATCAAAAATAGGAATCAGGCTTTTAGTTTTTCCTCCCTAGATTTGTCAGAATAAGCACACTTTCGCAGATGTCCGCCCGATGCGTTTCACCGGCCTTACAGCGGAAAAGAACCGTTTGGGCTTCCCAAGGGCACGAACTCACCCCTCAAGGCGTGGGTGGGATTGAGTGGCTACTGGTGTTTTATGGCCGCCAAACAAAAGCAGAATATCGTTCATATCCAGCTCGTGCACCACATAATCTTTGCCCTTGTGTTTCTCATCGTAATACTCTTTCATGGCTTGCGTCAAATCCTGCTTTTCAATTATTCTCATAACAATTATATTTACTGCTGCTGTGTCTAACGCGATTCAATGACGCTATTCGATAAAAGACCTTCCTCTCGCGCTAAATCACAAAAGGCTTTAGCTTGCCAGTGCTCGCGATTTAGATTCATCATTTGCATCCAAGCTCCCATCGGTCGATTTTCCTCATCGTCCGCCAAGGAGCGAAGAAAAAGCACACTTCCATCTTCAAATCCTATATTAAGCATAGTTTCGTGATTGCTGCGTATAAAAGTGATTTTCTTATTCACTAGATTATTCAAAGATTTCTCTCTATCATTCATCTCGCGTTTTTTATATGGCTACTCCTATTGACATTAACCCTCATTATTTTCAGGACTCAACTACCCTTCTTTGGGGATATTCGTGGTATTGTCCGTTTTGCGTTGAATCTGGGCCATTTGTTGGCGGCAATTCGGAAACTAAAGCGGGAATGATTCTTTCATGCAACATGGCGATTAACATGCACAAGCAAAAGGCTCCATGTGCGGAATATTGGAAGCCGAACCAGAGATAAAACCGCCCTTTTTTGCCAAAAACCATGCTAATTTTTACACCAATTCGGAGGTTTGGGGGAAGTTTTCCGAGGGTGATTAGGTATGTAGGTGCCTTTCTTTTTTGTCCATGTCGGGCGAAACGCGCTCCAATATGCTAAAATGAAATTGGTTTGGATTCCGAGACTTGAGTAAAATATTATCACCGTGCCCGCTGTCCGCATAATTTAGCCATCTTCCTAAAATATTATCATTGCCACAAGCAGAACCAATATAACCACTCCCATCCGAATCGTCGTGAATATAATAAATGCCCCGCCACTGGGCAAGAATCGCTTTCCAGTGCACCGGCAAAATGTGGAGCTCCTGCCATGACAATGTTATATCGTTCCAAGCCGGCATCAATGTATTTAATGCGCTGTCTTCCAGTATTGAAAGAAATGGCATATCGTTTTGATGCGCCCTCCGCCACCAAGACCTGTCGGGTGGCGGCCACCCTATAATTAATTTTCCTTTCCAGTGGCAATAATTATCCATCAAGTTCAAATTAAAATATAAAACTGTTGGGCGTGCGTCCTCTTTCGTAAAGCCAATCATATTAAAATCATTCGTTAACTTTATGAATTCCGGCATTTTCCAGTATTGTCTATATGAAATAGGTTTTGCTGATTCGATTTTGTAAAGTCCTGTAAATAATGCCTTTCCTGCGCCATGTCGGATGAATGACGCAATATAGCCGATGCCGATAAGTTTCGCCATCGTTCGTTCCAGCAGACGAGGTTGTGTTTGCTGATATGCATTGAATAAATCAGGCTTCTCGCTTGCAAGCCATGGCAAAACTTTATTGAGTTTGGGTTCAGAAGGACGATGCCGCAACATTATTACATGTTTTGGGTTTATTCCGGCCTTTTGCAGCAAATCGTTGAAATTCATATTATATATAAATTGGGATTAGAGGTGGATTTGGCAAAGGGGCGATGCGAGATATGTGGCTTTGTTGTTGTCGATTCGTATGGGAATTGAAACCCAAGCCCCGCGTTTACCGTATCGTGAATCCCCTGAACTCCGGGGCGCGGCGTGTTGGGTGGCGCTCGGTTTTGCGGATGTAACCGTGCATGCGTTCTTCGAGGGCGGTGATGAAGGCTTTGACTTCGGATTCGCGGCCTTCGGCTTCGAGTTGGACGCGTCCGTCGAGGAGATTGCTGACGTATCCGGCGACCTCGTATTCGCGCGCGACCTGCATCGTCGTATAGCGGAAGCCCACGCCTTGGACGTGCCCGGCAAAATAGACGGTTTCGTGATACGTGATGTCGGGGGAAACGGACATGCGGGCGTTTATGATGAGGTTTTTTCGCGGGGCAAGACAGGGTTGCGCATGAAGCTCAATAAAAGAGGTTTCGGTCGAGGCCGCGGTATTGGATGGCTTCGAGGAGGTGGGTCGATTCAATTTTTTCGGCTCCGGCGAGGTCGGCGATGGTGCGCGAGACCTTCAGGATGCGGTCGTAGGCGCGGGCGGAAAGGGAAAGCTGTTCCATGGCGTGCTGGAGAAGATCGCCGAGCGTGCTGTCGATCGCGCAATATTTGCGGATTTGCGCGTGTGTCATGCGGGCATTGGCGGTGGCGGCGGTGCCCTTGAAACGCGCAATCTGCCGATCGCGGGCGGCCTGCACGCGCTCGCGGATTGCGGCGGAGGATTCGCCGGGGGCCTCATTGCGAAGTTCGGCGATGGAGAGCGCGGGCGCTTCGATGTGGATGTCGATCCGGTCGAGGAGCGGGCCGCTGATGCGCGAGCGGTAGCGCTGGATTTGCGCGGGAGCGCAACGGCATTCGTGCCTCGGGTCGCCAAGGTAGCCGCAGGGACACGGGTTCATGGCGCTGACGAGGACGAAGGAACAAGGAAGTGTCACTTTGCCGGCGCTGCGCGAGATGGTGACCGTGCCGTCTTCGAGGGGCTGGCGCATGACTTCGAGGGCGGAGCGTTTGAATTCGGGAAGTTCGTCGAGGAAGAGGATGCCGTGATGGGCGAGGGAAATCTCACCGGGGCCCGGAATGGCGCCGCCTCCCAGGAGGCCGACATCGGAAATGGTATGGTGCGGGGCGCGCACAGGGCGGCGGCCAAGGGGCACGGCGCCGGTGAGCGTCTGGCCGGCGGCGGAGTGGATGCCGAGGATTTCGAGCGATTCGTCGAGGGTGGGGGCGGGCATGATCGTGGGGATGCGTTTGGCGATCATGGATTTCCCGGAGCCGGGCGGGCCGATCATCAGGAGGTTGTGCGCGCCGGCGATGGCGACCTCGACGGCGCGGCGGAGGGCGTGCTGGCCTTTGATTTCGGAAAAATCGCCATTGGCGTCGGCATGCCGCGGGGCGGTGTCGGGCGGCGGCGTGGGCGGGAGGGGAATTTCGCCGTTCAGGAAACGATAAGCAAGGTCGAGGGAACCGACGGCGTGCACGGCGATGCCGTCAACGAGGGCGGCCTCGGGGGCGTTTTGCGGGGGGACGAGGACGCCGCGCTTGCCAAGGCGTTTGGCGAGACGCGCGATGGCGAGAGCGCCGCGGATGGGACGGGTGGCGCCCGTGAGGGAGAGTTCGCCGGCGATGAGGTAATCGTTGAGAGCGTTGCGGAAGAGGGTTTGGCCGTCTTTTTCGTTCATTGCGGCCAGAATGCCGAGGGCAATGGGCAGGTCGTAGAGCGGGCCTTCCTTGCGGAGGTCGCCGGGCGCGAGGTTGACGGTGGTGCGGGCGAAGGGGCGCTTGAAGCCGCTGTTGACGAGGGCGGAGAGGACGCGGTCGCTCGATTCCTTGACGGCGGTGTCCGGAAGGCCGACCACGATGAACCGGGGGTCTTCGGCATTGACTATGTTGATTTCAACGTAAACGAGTTCGGCGTCGATGCCTTGGAGCGAAGCGGAGTTCAGGGTGGCGAGCATGGCGTTGTTGGAGGGGGCGAGGGGCGGGCGACTTAAATCGGGTCAAGTCGAGCGGAGTCGGTTTGAGTCGAAAGTTTTCAGCGAAGTGAGGGCGTTTCCTGGCGATTGGGCTTTTTCAGGCCTTTCTCGATGCGCGCGATGTTGGCCTCGACGGCGTCGATGTAGGCGTTGGGGCCGCCGGGGTAGGGGCGGGCAAGGAAATGATAGATGCCGAGCAGCTCGCGTTCGAGGCGCGGGAGGACGTAGTTGCGCCAGAAGACGGGTGTGTCGGCAATGAGTTCGTCGGCACTGTTGAAGCGGCGTTGCGCGCGGGCGACATTGGCGTAGTCGTCGGACTCCTTGAGTTCGTCGAAGAGGCGGGGAAGCGATTCGGGATAGCCGGGGGCGGCCATTTGCCCGAGGTAATCGGCCGTGGTGACGGCGCATCCGAGGATGCCTTCGATGGGTTCCTGAAAACAGAAATGATCCGAGCCTTGCGTGCAGGCGGTGCAGCGGATCATCGCGAGGATACTGTCGATTTCGGCAAGCGTCACCCCGTGTTGCGGGAGGTAGGATGACGCGTAGGAGCAACTGCGCAGGACATGCGTGAAAGTGTATTTGGCGCCGGTGCCCTGCGTGTCGCCCCGGAGTTTGAGGTAGCCGGTGTCATGGAAAAGGACGGCGGTTGCGCCGAGTTCGTATTGACGCGGCGTGAGGCGCGGCTCAATGCCCGAGAGATGCCAGCCCTCCATGATTTTGTTGTAACAAAGCAGCACCTGGAAAGTGTGCTGGAGATTATGATAGGGAGTGTCGCTGGCCTGATAGTTGAGGTAGCGCCCCTCAAACATGGCTTGCACATCGTTGAAAACATCCGGGCCAACAGAAGGCGACGCATTGGGAAACATGCGCTTGAAGCTCGCATGCATGATGGCGTCCACTTCGTGTGCTTTTGGCTGCTCGAAACCGCTGTTCATGAGGGATGTGTCGGAGTGTTAAATGCAAACAACAGACGCCTTGCAATAAAAGTATTTGCCGCAACCTGTGTTTTTCTGTCTGTATCCCATAAAATAACTCAGTGCATATCACATGGTTCTAGGCATCACAGGCGGAATGGGTTGCGGCAAGTCAACGGCGGCGCGCATGTTCGAGGAATTGGGATTTCGGCGGATCGATTCCGACGCGCTTGTGCGTGACCGCGTGCTGGTCATGCGGGAGGTTGTTGCGCAGGCGAAACGGCGCTTCGGAGCGGGCGTGCTGGCTGTGGATGCGGCGGGCTGCGAGCGCATCGACCGGGCCGCGCTTGCGAAAGTGATTTTTGCCGACGAGGCGAAGCGGCTGGAGTGGGAGGATGTCGTCCTGCCGCGCCTGTATGTACTTTGGCGCGAGTTGCTGGATGGCGATCCGCAGGCGCGCTGGGTCGTGGAAGCGCCGCTGCTTTATGAAAAAGGCCTTGAAAAAGGGTTTGATTTCGTCGTCTGCGTCGCCTCATCTAGCGCAACTCAGTTTGCCCGGTTGGCAGGGCGCGGTGTTTCCCACACGCTCGCCGGGCAGCGAATTTCCAAGCAATTGCCCTTGGCTCAAAAAATAGAAAAATCCGACTTCGTGTTGTCCAACGACGGCAGCACGGATTTCCTTCGCGAACAGATCATACATCTGGCGGCGCGCCTCGTCGCGCGCGGCTGAGCAGCGACTCCTGTCCCGAGGAAACCCAACACGCGCGAAGCAAACCCACGGCGCTTTTTTTTTCATTCATCACGCCGGTGATCCCCCGGCAAACCTTATCATAATTTTTCATCCATCATTCTTACCATCATGGCAAAAACCACCAAGCCAACCGGCAGCGAAACACCCGCGCCAAAACGCAAACCCGGACGCCCGCCGCGCGCCAAAAAAACAGCCGGGCCCGCCCCGGAGCTCGCGCCCGTTCTCGAAACACCCGCCGTCGCCGAACCCGCGCCCGAGCCCATTAAAAAACGCGCCACGCGCACACGCACGAAAAAAAGCGCCGCCGCCAGCGCCACTGCCGAGCTTCCCCTCATGAACGAAGAGCCCGCGTCCGCCGCCACGGCGATCGAGGATGCCCCCGGGGCAAAGGAACGCGAAACCTTCACGCCTGCCGCGCAGACCGAACCCGCGTCCGAAGACGATTCCCGCGAAGTCGCGCATGAAGCCGACGAATCCGTCTCGTCCACCTCCGGCACCGATCAGGCCTCGGCAAACGCCGCCGCTGACTCAAGCGTGGCGCCCGCCGAGCCGCAACAACAGCCACAGGAAGACGGCGCGAGTGAAACCGGCGGCGCGCCCTCCCAACAGCAAGGCCAGGGTCAGCAGCAGCCCTACGAATCTTACTGGAAGCGCATCAAGCGCGAGAAAAAGGAAAAGAAAGCCCGCAAGTGGGCCGAGCAACAATCCCGCCAGCAACAGCATGGCGGCGGAGGCCAGCAACACGGCAAGCACCCGCAGCAGCCGCCTCCGCCAAGCCTAGCCCCAGTCTACGGCGACCTTCCCGCGCCCGACCGCTTCGCCGACCTCGCCGCGCTCGATGCGCTCGCCTCCGAAATCGCCGACAACATCGCCGGCCACGAGCCGATCCATCTCGAAAAACTCTACGCGCTCACGCTCGCCGAGCTCACCGCCGAGGCGCGCCGCCGCAATGCCGTCTTCGAGGGCGCGCCGAACCGCAAGCAACTCATCGCCGCCATCTTCAAGGCCGCCGCCGCGCAGAAAATTCCGCTCCTCGACAACGGCTACATCGACCTCACCGACCGCGGCCACGGCTTCATCGTTCACGAATCGGTGAACTACCGCCTGTATCCGGAAAACGCATACCTGCCCGAAAGCCTCGTCAAACGCTACGGTCTCAAACGCGGACACCAGGTGCAGGTGCTCGTGCAGGTTCCCCGTGAAAACGAACGCTGCCCCTCCGTCGTGAAAATAAACCACGTCATGGGCATGCCCCCCGATGAAATCTCGAAAACCGTGCCCTTCGAGGAACTCACGCCCTACTATCCGCTCAAGCGCATCCTCCTCGAAGCGCCCGATGTTCACAAGGACGTCTCCATGCGCGCCGTGGACATCCTCACGCCCATCGGCTTCGGCCAGCGCGGCCTCATCGTCGCTCCGCCCCGCACCGGCAAGACGATCCTCCTCCAAAACATGGCCAACTCCATCTCGGCCAATTTCCCCGACGTGCACCTCATCATCCTGCTCGTCGATGAACGCCCCGAGGAAGTCACCGACTTCAAGCGCCACACCAAGGGCGAAATCGTCTCCTCCACCTTCGACGAATCGCCGGAAAGTCACGTGCACGCCGCCGAAATGGTCGGCGAAAAAGCCCGCCGCATGGTCGAGCAAGGCCGTCATGTCGTGATCCTCCTCGACTCCATCACTCGCCTCGCCCGCGCCTACAACGCCCTCGCCTCGAACTCCGGCAAAATCATGTCCGGCGGCATGGAGGCCACCGCGCTTCAAAAACCGAAACGCTTCTTCGGCGCCGCGCGCAACATCGAAGGCGGCGGCTCGCTCACCATCATGGGCACCGCGCTCATCGACACCGGCAGCCGCATGGACGAAGTCATCTTCGAGGAATTCAAGGGCACCGGCAACATGGAGCTGCACCTCGACCGCGGCCTCGTTGACAAACGCATCTTCCCCGCAATCAACATGGACCGTTCCGGCACGCGCAAGGAGGAGCTCATTTACCACCCCGACGAAATGCTTCGCATCTACGGCCTCCGCCGCGCCATGCAGGGCATCCCGCCCATCGACGCGATGGAAATGTTCCTCCAGCGCCTCAAGAAAACAAAAACCAACGCCGAATTCCTCATGGGTCTCAATCGTTGAAAAATCTCGACTTAAATGGACTCACATCGACTTAAACCGATTTAAGTCGCCCCGTCTTACAACACACCAATGCGAACCACAGTCTTCACCATCGCGAATCAAAAAGGCGGCGTGGGCAAAACCACCACGGCCGTCAACCTTGCCGCCGCGCTTGCCGACAAAAAAATCCCCACGCTCCTTGTCGATCTCGATCCGCAGGCCAACGCCACCAGCGCCATCGGCGTTGAAAAGCAGCAGGGCAAAAGCCTCTACGATCCGCTCTTCGGCGAAGGCTCCGCGCTGGACATGATCGTCGGCACCCCGGTGAAAAACCTCTGGCTTGTTCCGAGCGAGGAAGACATCGCCGCCGCCGAGGTGGAGCTCGCGCAAACCGAAAATTACCTCGCCCGCCTGCGCTCCACACTCGAACCGGTGAAAAACTCCGGACGCTTTCGCGCCATCATACTCGATTGTCCGCCCGCGCTCGGCATGCTCTCGATGAACGGACTCGCCGCCGCCGATCACCTCATCATCACGCTCCAATGCGAATACCTGGCGCTCGAAGGCCTCGGCCAGATTTTGCGCAACCTCGACCGCATCAAGAACGCCGGCATCAACCACGCCCTCGATCTCGGCGGAATCGTGATGACCATGTATGACATGCGCACCAATCTCTCGCGACAGGTCGTGGACGAGGTGCGAAAGCATTTTCCCGATAAAATTTTCAACACGGTCATTCCGCGCACCGTGCGTCTCAGCGAAGCGCCGAGCTTCGGCAAAACGATCTTCGAATACGACCCGCTCTCGCCCGGCGCCACCGCCTACAAGAACCTCGCGAAGGAGCTCGCCGCCCGCTTCGAGCTCGCCGAGTCGAAGCAGCCGCAAGCCCCCGCTTCCACGCCGCCCGCCGCCGCCTGAGCCTGCGCGCTCTCACGCTAGATCGGAGGCCGGCTCGAAGCCGAGCCACCGGTCGAGCCACGCGAACGCATGACGTCGCGCCACGGGCGGAAAACCGTGGCCGCCTGCAAACGTAAACCACCCGAAACAATCGCCCGCGCCGATTGCGGCAAGGTTGGCGGCGAGTTTGTCCGGTTTGATCCGGTGGTGAAAATCGTAATACGCCATCGTCCTGTCGTAGCCGGCTCTTTCCTGCCGCGCCCTGACCACGCCGGGTAGCCCCGGCGCATCGACCCAGTTCATGTAAACCTTCGCCGTTTCGAGGCATTTGGGCATGAGCCGGTGGCTGTAAAACTCCCACTCGCTGGAGATGACCAGCAGCGGGCGCGGCGCGACCATCATCATCAACTCATCGAAATCCACCGGAACCGGCAGCTTGGGATCATCGACATAACGGCGGTATTTTTTTATATAAATGACCGGGCCGCTGTTGGTCGGCGCGTCAAAGCCGAAACGCCGCTGCGCCTCGGCGCTGTTGTTTTGCGGATCGCCTTTTTTCCACGGCTCCCATGATCCGGGCTTGCGCGCCCAATGTTGCGAGGGCCGGTGCCAGTCGAGGACGCCGCCGTTGCTCACGGTGGCCGTGATGCGCTCCTCGAATGCGGCGGCGAACACCGCCGTGTGCCCGCCCAGCGACCAGCCCGTGCAGCCGATCTGTTTGTGGTCCACGAAATCGAGCGTCTGGAGAAAATCGACGCTGCGCATGATGTCCCACGTGTTTTTCCCGACATACGACCACTCGGGATGACGCTTGTAGAAAGCGCGCGTGTCCATGACCCGCCCTCCCGGCTCGACGCGCTCGCCGTCTCCCAGCAAGTCGATGCTCAGCGTGATGTAGCCGTGACGCGAGAGTTCGAGCGCGGCGGCGCGCCCCTGATATGGCTCAGTGGGAGGATCCTGCGGGCGGCGTCCCGCGAGCCCCACGACGCTGTCCTTGCCCGAGCCAAACGTCGTGCTGTGAATGCAAATGATGGCCGGCGTCTTTTTGCCTTTCGCGCTGTCGGGCACGAGCAGCCATGCCGTGACGCGGTCGCCCGGCTCGGTTTGAAAACTGACATGGTGGCGGGTGATGCCGTTTTCATGGGCGACCTTCCGCATGACGGGTTTCAACGGCGGAATTTCGGATGGAAACTCCCCGAGCAAATCGAGCCATGCGCGCTCGATTTTTTTCCGGTGCGCCGGCCATGCGCTGCCGTCGCCGGAATGCGTTTTTCCCGGCGCGCCGGGTTTGCCCTGTGCGTCCGCGGGCGAGGGAAGGAGGGCTCCCGCGGCAGCAGCTCCGCTGAGCGCGATCATTTTTCGGCGGGATAGACGGGATTGGGAGCGGGACATGGCGAGGCGAAAAGGAGGATGGCAACCCAAACCGCCCGCGCGCCCGCAGGCAAACATTTCATGGCAAACCCAACCTCACGCTTGACCCCCGCGCGCCCGCCGCGCCCAATCGAAAATCCAGAATCAAAAATCGAAAAATTTCCATTCTTTCCGCTCCTTGTTTCGCGCACTCAACAAATATCGCCACGTCTTCCTCGTCGGATTGCAAAGCAATCTGATCTACCGCTGGAACTTTCTCATCCGCGCGAGTTTTTCCGCGTTTCATCTCGTCGTTGTCTTCATTCTGTGGAGCGCGGCCTACGAGGGCAAGACCACCATCGGCGGCTTCGATGTCGCGCAGACGATGACCTATTTCGTCGCGCTGATGGTCATGCAGTTTTTCATCAGCGCGTTTAATGAGGACTACCAGATATCCGAGGAAATCCGCAACGGCCTCATCAACCAGTTCCTGCTGAAACCGATCAACTATTTCATCTACCGGCTCAGCATCTTTGGCTCCGCGCGCCTCGTCTCCGGCCTGCTCGCCATTGTCCCGCTCCTCGTGGCGATTCCCTTTCTTGGCGATTACATCGCGCTGCCTTCCGGCCCCGATGAAATGTGGCGGCTCTACCTCGGCATCCCCGCGATGGCGATGTCGGCGATGATCCAGTTCACAATCGCGTTTTGTTTCGGCCTGCTGGCTTTCTGGTTTTTGGAAATCCAGTCCTTCATCATTCTTTCCTACGCGATCGAAACGCTTCTCGCCGGACAAATTTTCCCCCTCGATCTCCTGCCGCAGCCCATCTACACGCTCTCACAATACCTGCCGTATTATTACCAGATGTATTTTCCCGTGGCCATTTTCACGGGCCGCCTGAACGCCCCCGCTGCCGTCGCGCAAGGCCTCTGCCTGCAACTCGCTTGGCTCGTCATCCTGCTTCTCCTCTCGCGCTTCCTCTGGACGCGCGGCTTGCGCCGCCACACCGCGGTCGGGGGATGAGGTATTCGGCCATTAAAATTGACAGACAGAAACACTTTCGCACGTTGTCCCATGCTTCTTGTTAGGAGGAGCGTTCTAACCAACCCACCACGTCATCACCAAAAAACACCACTAAATCCAAAACTAATTTCGCGTAGCTTCGGCTGCTGTCCGCAAAACGAAACCTGAGAAATTTCGAGCAATAGGACGGCACTGAAATGCGCTCCTGATTGGGGCGTATTGAAAGTGTCTCTATTGTGGGCCATCTCAGGTGCCTGTTTTGCGGGGCGCAAGTAAATGCGCCCCTCTTTTGTCTTCAGGCACCAACGGGAAACCCCACAAGGGAACCTCCTGCAGGCAATGGCAAAGGCAAACGCGAGCCAAACCAACAACCATTGCCACCATGAACCTACATACATCCCTCCGTGCGGTCTTCCGCGCGATACGTCATCCCAACTGCGCGGCGTTCCTGACGACTGCTTTCCTTTTTATCGCATCGTTTTTCGCATTGCCGGCGCACGCCGCCGTCACCCAGTTGAAAATCGGCGGAGCCACCATCAGCGGCACGGCCGACACAAACGGCTCCGGCTGGACATGGACTGCGGCGAACGAAACCCTCGTCATCTCGAATAGCACCAGCATCACCGGCGGTGTGAATTTTGTCACAGACGGAACCGAGACGCTGGTCACGATCATTTCCAACGGCACGGTCAGCATTGGCGGAGGCATCGGCACTGCCAGCGGCACGAACATCGCCATTGATGTCAACAGCAACGGCCCGCTCACGCTCACGGGCACTCTCAACGGCATGTTGACAGCCGTCTCTGGCTCAACCCGCGTCACTGGCGACGTCAGCCTCGGACTTAGTGCTGCGGACGGCGCAACCGCCACTGTCACCGGCAGTGTTGCAAACGCTGTCGCCGTGGCCGGCGGCAACGTCTCTATCGAGGGCGGTGTTGCGGGTGACATTGCAATGCTCGCAGGCAGCGCCACGATTAAAGGCGGTGTTGTGGGCTCCGCCGAGATCACCAGCGGGACCATCAATATTATCGATGGCCTGAGCGATACCGCCATTGTCATTGGTGGCAATGTCACCATTGATGGCGGCATCGGCTATGTTTTGGGCGTGCTTGCCGGAACGGTGAAGGTGACCGGCGATGTCGATCAGGGCTTGGTTGTCCTTTCCGGTTCCGTCACCGTCAGCGGCACGGTTGGTGGATCGACTCACGTCAGCAGCGGTGTGGTGAAGGTCAACGGTGCCACCGTCACTCCGGCGACATTCAGCGACGCCAGCATCGCGCTCAACACGCTCAGCCTCGGAACGTCCGGCTCGGGCGGCGGCTGGGAGTTCGACGGCGAGACGCTCCTTCTTGATACTCCGGGCTACAACTACACACTCACAGGCACTGCTGCCGCAGGTATCAATGTTTACGTCGGCGAGGAGGTCACTGGCACGCTCACGCTTCAAAATACCGCGATCAATACCAGCGCCACTGCTGGAAGCGCCATCCGCATCGACACCGGCGGACTCGTTGTTTCCGTCAAGGGCAATGTCACGCTTGCCGGCAGTGCCGAGGGCATCCGTTATGCTGGCGAGGTCGCTCCGCTCATTCTCGATACCGCTTCCGGCTCCAAGCTCACAGCCACCGGCGGCCCGGAGCACGACGGTATTTATTGCTCGGATGCGGGTCTCGTCATCAAGGGTTCCGGCACGCTTAACTTCCGTGGTGGCGATACCGCCGATGCGACAGCATGGACCGGTATTTATACTGGATACGGCGTCATCATCCAAGGCTCGGTCCAAGTTACCGCCACCGGCGGCAACTATACCGGCGCTGATTCCGACGATAGCGGCGAAAACGATGGCATCTACTGCTTCGCTCTCTCGATCACAGGCTCCGCGAAAGTCACGGCCATCGGCGGCAATTCTCCGGGGGCAAACTGCTTCGCGGGTTCCGGCGTGATCGCACAAAGCGGCGTCTTTCACGTCACGTCCTCCGCCTCGCTCACGGCTACCGCAGGGAGCAGCGGCAAACAGCAGTTTGGTTATGGGACCGGCATTGGCGCCCCATATTTTGACTGCGCCATCACCGGCTCCGGTCAGGTCAAGGCGACGGGCGACTATGGCATCGCCACGCTTGGCAACATCTGGATTACCGGCGGAAATGTCACTGCCCAAGGCAAAGGCGCGGGCTATGCGCTTTACGCCGCGCGCATCCTCTACGATGCAACGCCACGAGGCGGCTACGTCACCATCTCCGGCGGCACTGTGACCGCCAAAAATAACGACACCGCAGGTCACGAACACTGGAAGCACCTCAACCACACCGGCGGCACCTATAACGGCGCGACCATCGGCGGAGGCGGTGGCGGCGGCAACAACAACAACAACAGCAACAGTGGCGGTGGTGGTGGTGGCGCTCCCATGCCCGCCGTGCTCGTGCTGCTCGCGGCGATGATCGCCCTCCGCGCGCGCAGAAAGTGAGATGGGCCGCGCACGGCGATTTGCGTTTCGAGCGAAGCGACCGGTTTGACATTACGATTGAATGAAGGGCGTTGCCGCGCCAGATGTCTTCGCTCCTTCATTCACAAATCGTAATTCGTAAATCGTAAATCTCCGTGCGTTTTTTCAACTACATCCGGCTCTGGCTCGCGTGCGTGCGCTACTCGCTCGTGCGCTCGATGATGTTTCGCATGGATTTCATCATGTGGTCGCTTGTCGAGTTGCTTTGGATGGGCGTGAACGTCGCGCTCGTCGCCGTGATTTACGAGCATACCGATTCCGTCGCAGGCTGGAGCAAATACGAGATGATGCTCCTCATCGGCACCTCAATGATCATCCAGCGCCTGATGATGGGTTTTTTCTGGAGCAATATCTTCGAGTTCGGGCGCAATGTCCGCAGCGGGAACTTCGACTTCTTCCTCGCGCAGCCCGGCAACGTGCTCTTCATGGTTTCCACGCGCAAGCTCGACCTCGACAGCCTTGCCAACGTCGCCATCGCCGTCGCGCTCGTGGTCTATTCGCTGCACCGGCTCGAAATCACGCCCGACGCGTGGCAGATCATCGCCTACGTCGGCCTGCTCGTATGCGGGCTCGCCATCAGCTACAGCATCATCCTGCTCGCCGTGTCGCTCACGTTCTGGATCATCAAAACCGAGGGCATCGAGGGCAGTTATTTCTCGCTCACCGAATTTTCGCGCCTGCCGCGCCAGGCCGTGAAAAGCATCATCATCAACGTGGCCTTCGTTTATGTGCTGCCGGTGGTCGTCATCTCAAACATTCCCGCAAGCACCCTGTTGCACGGCATCACGCTGCAAAACGTGCTCTGGCTCGCGGGCGCGGCGGCATTCTGGTTCTCGCTCGCGGTTTTTGTGTTCAACCGCGGATTGAGGCATTACGCCAGCGCGAGTTCGTGATAAAAGGCCGCATCCACCAAACATGAGTTCGAAAAAACCTGACGCCATTGCACAACTTCAGCAGCGCATCGCCCACGCCTTTCGCGACCCGCTCCTGCTCGAATGCGCGCTCACGCATCCATCGTATCTGCACGACCACCCCGACGTCGCCGAGAGCAATCAGCGTCTCGAATTTTTGGGCGACGCCGTCCTCCAGCTCGCGCTCACCGAGGTTTTGTTCGACATGTTTCCCGGCGATCGCGAAGGCTCGCTCAGCAAATATCGCTCCATGCTTTCCAAGGGGAAATTTCTCAGCGACCTCGCGCGCGAGATCGGCCTGCCCGCCGCGATGCGCATGAGCGCCAGCGAAGAGGCCGCGGGCGGACGCAATCGCGATTCGGCGCTCGAGGACGCGTTCGAGGCGCTCATCGGCGCAATTTATATCGACAGTGACCTGGCCGTCACGCGCCGCGTGGTGCTCGGACTGCTCGGCGCGCTGCCCGAGCGTCTCGCCTCGATGACGCCGGTGGAAAACCCGAAAGGCCGCCTGCAGGAGCTCGTTCAACCCGTTTACGGCAACAACGCCGTGCGCTACGTCGTCACACACGCCTCGGGCGGCGACCATGAGCGCGAATACGAAGCAACCGTCCACATCAACGACAAACCAATGGGCCGGGGCCGCGGCACCTCGAAAAAAACCGCCGAGGAAGCCGCCGCGCTGGAAGCATTGAAGGCTTTCGAAACGAGCGGGCCGGCGTCATCAAATAACGCGGTAGCGCCGTAGCGCAGGCTTCCAGCCTGCCAGAGCGAGCGGCACGGGTGCCCACCCGCCTCTCAATCCGCCCAATCCGGAATGCAGACTGGAAGTCTGCGCTACGACGCTACCGCGCATCGCAACGCCACATCGTTTTCTTCAGCGCCACCTTTGATTTTCAATCGCCCAGATTCGTGCCCAAATGTCGGGCGGAGCGGATGAGCGGATGGTCGCGCGGGACGAGCTTCAAATTGCCCGCGACTTTCGCGATCGGTGTCGCGGTGATGCGGTCGCCATCGCTGCCGACCATGATGCCGGACTTGCCCGCGTCGATCATCTCCACGCATGCCGTGCCAAGGCGCGTGCCGAGCAGGCGGTCGCGATAGGAGGGCGTGCCGCCGCGCTGCACGTATCCAAGAATGGATACGCGCGAGTCGAGTCCCGTCAGCGAGTGGAGCTGGCGGGCAAGGCGGAAAATATTGTCCTCGTGCTCGGCATCAAGTTTGTCGAGCACGGTCTTGGCGACGCGTTTCTGCGCGTCGCCGCGGGCGCTTTTGCCGGCGCGCTGCGCAGTCTCGTAGGCTTGCGTGTCCTCGATGGAGCGCGCGCCCTCGGCGACGGCCACGATGCTGAATTTCGTGCCGCGGGCGACGCGGCGCTTGATCGCGGCAGCGATGCGGTTCACGTCATAGGGGATTTCGGGGATGAGAATCACGTCCGCGCCGCCGGCGAGCCCGGCCCCGAGCGCGAGCCAGCCGGCGCGATGTCCCATGATTTCCGCGAGGATGATGCGATGGTGGCTGTGCGCGGTGCTGTGAAGGCGGTCAATCGCCTCGGTCGCGATTTCAAGCGCGGTGGCGAAACCGATGGTCGAATCGGTGTGCGCGACGTCGTTGTCGATCGTCTTGGGCAGCTTGAGAATCCTGAGGCCTTTCTCGGCCAGCTTGAGCGCGTTTTTGTGCGTGCCGCCGCCGCCGATGCACACGAGCGCGTCAAGTTTGTGGCGTTTGTAAGTGGCGACGAGCTTGTCGCGCACGTCAACGCTGCCATTCGGGGTTTCCATTCGGTGGGGCTTGAGCCGGCTGGTGCCGAGCACGGTGCCGCCGACGGTGAGGATGCCGGCGAGGTCTTCCTTTTTCAACTCGACCCAGCGGTCTTCGAGCATGCCGAGAAAGCCGTCGCGAAAGCCGATCACCGTCCAGCCCTTGCTGATGGCCGTTTTGCCGATGCCGCGGATGGCGGCGTTGAGGCCGGGGCTGTCGCCGCCTGCGGTGAGGACTGCGATGCGTTTTGGCTTCCGGAACTTCTGCGGCTTCTGCTTGGAGGATTTCATCGTTGCTTCGTTAAAAGGAAAATACGCGGGGCACCCTCGCGCAAGGTGGTTTTTGGAGCGGTCTGCGTCACGAAACACACCGGCCTTTTGGAAAATTCCAAAAATGCTGCACGGGACCGTGGCCGCTGCCGACGGCGAGCGTGCCGGAGGCCTCGAGGGCGCGGGTGAGGTAGTCTTTCGCGTCGCGGATTGCCTCGAGCGGCGTGGCGCGCTGCGGCAGGAGCGCGGCGATCGCGGCGGAGAGCGTGCAGCCGGTGCCGTGGGTGTTTTTTGTGATGATGCGGAGGGATCGCAGCTCGGTTTGCACGGCGCCGTCATCGACGATGTCGGTGCTTTCGGGGCCGTCGAGATGGCCGCCTTTCACCATGACGATGCGCGGGCCCAGATCGCGGAGCGCGCGGGCGGCACGGCGCATGTCATCGAGCGTTTTTATGGGCGCGCAGCCGAGGAGAACTTCGGCTTCGGGAATGTTGGGAGTGAGGACTTCGGCGAGCGGGAGGAGTTCGCGGCGGAGCGCTTCGACGGCTTCGCTTGCGAGCAAGTGGTGCCCGCTTTTGGCAACCATGACCGGATCGATGACGAGGCGTTTCACGCCGTGGCGGCGGAGGCCGGCGGCGATGGCGCGCGTAATTTCAGCGGTGCCGAGCATGCCGAGTTTCACGGCGTCAATGCGCACGTCGGAGAAGAGCGTGTCGATTTGCTGCCCGATGAAATCAACGGGCACGAGATGCACGCCGGTGACGCCTTGCGTGTTTTGCGCGGTGAGGGCCGCGATGACGCCCGTGCCGTATGCGCCGAGCGCGGAAAAAGCCTTGAGGTCGGCGAACACGCCTGCGCCGCCCGATGGATCAACGCCTGCGATGGTGAGGACGTTTGGAATCATGGTGTGGGAAAAAAAGGGGAGGGTGTTTCCGGAAATACGCGTGGTGCGCGTCATTTCTTTTCTTTTGCCCCGATAAAGGCTTTTGCGGCGGCTTGCACGTCATCGGCATACGAAAGCGCGGAGACGACGGCGATGCCGCTCACCCCGGACGCGTAAACCGCGGGGGCGTGTTCCACCGTGATGCCGCCGATGGCGACGCAGGGCACGGGGGCGAGCGCGGCGAGGTCGCCCAGGCTGGCGATGCCGATGGCGGGCGGGGCGTTGCGCTTGGACTGCGTCGGAAAAACGGGACCGATGCCGATATAATCGACAATGGTTTTATCGACGGCGAGGACTTGGCCGCGGTTCGACGTCGAGAGTCCGAGGAGTTTTTCCTTTCCGATGAGGCGGCGCACGACGGCGGCGGGCAAATCGCCCTGGCCGACGTGCACGCCGTCGGCATCGATTGCAAGGGCGAGGTCAACGTGGTCGTTGATGATGAGCGGCACGCCGAGGCGTTTCAGGAGGTCGCGGAGGGCGATGGCGTTTTCGTAGAGTTCGCGCTTCGTGCCGCCGTCGGTGCGGTATTGCACGACGCCGGCGCCGCCGGCCACGGCTGCCTCGACCGAGGCGAGGAATCCTTTTTTGTAAACCGACGGCATGTCGGTGACCATGTAGAGCGTGTAATCGGGATGTTTCATGTTTTGAGCGTTTAATGTTCAGGAGAGTTTCGCGCGCCCGCGGATCGCGGCGGCGTCGATGCGGTCGAGCTCGTCGAGAAGCGCGACGCGGAAGCTGCCGGGGTGCGGGGCGCGGGCGGCGGCGAGGTCTCCCGCGATGGCCATGATGGCGGCGGCTGCGGCGGCGCCATGGAAGCGGTCGGGCGCGACGGCCATGCAGGCGGCGGCAAGCGCGCCCTGGGCGCAGCCGACTCCGGTCACGCGGGTGAGGAGCGGATGGCCGTTGGCGCAGGAAAGGGCGCGGGCACCGTCGAGGACGTAATCAACCGCGCCGGTGACGAGCACGGCGGCACCTGTTTGCGAGACGAGCCGCGCGGCGGCGTCGAGGGCCTGCTCGGAGCTGTCGCCACTGTCGGCCCCGCGGCCTTTGGCGGCCTGCCCGGCGAGGGCGATGATTTCGGAGGCGTTGCCGCGAATGATGGCGGGGCGGTGATTGAGGATTTCCCGGGCAAAGCGTGTGCGCGCGCCGAGCGCGCCGACGGCGACGGGATCGAACACCCAGGGTTTGCCTGCGCGGTTGTATGCGAGGATGGCCTCGCGCTGGGCATGGATTTGTTCGTCGTCGAGCGTGCCGAGGTTGATGAGGAGCGCGTCGGCAAACGCAGCGAACTCGGCAGCCTCGCCGGCATGCTCGACCATCGCGGGCGACGCGCCAATGGCGAGGAGGACGTTGGCGGTGATGTCCTTGACGACTTCGTTGGTCATGCAATGGACGAGCGGGCAGCGGGCACGCATGCGTTCGAGCACTTGCACGATTTGTTCGATGGAGGAGTCTGCGTTTGTGGTCGGCATTTTCTAGTGGAGGGCGTGGTTGATCGGCCCGGCAAATGCGCGGCGCGTGAATCCTCCCCGACCGCCTGTCGCGCCCGGCGCGCGTGCGGTTGTGACGATTCCTTCGCCGGTATTAGCCGGATCAGGTTCGACGGGTTTGTTCTCAGCTTCCCGCGGGCGGAAGCACCCCGTGTCACGAGACAGCGCGCAGTTTTGCAAGCGAGGCAGGCGTGTCAAGAGCGCAGGGACCACTTATGCGTTCGCGGAAATTTGCGTCCAGAGCAGGGCGCTTTTTTCGCGCAGGATTTCGCGGGCGCGGGCGACTTCGCCTTCGCGGGCGGCGCGGTTTTTCTCGGCGATGCGCGCGAGGTCGTCGAGATTGTAGATGAATACGTTTTCGATGCCGGCCACGGAAGGCTCGACATCGCGCGGCAGGGCGAGGTCGATGAAGAAGAGCGGCTGCGAGCGGCGCTTGCGCATCGCGGCGTCCGCATCCGCGCGCGTAATCACGGCGCCGGGCGCGGCGGTGGAGCAGACGACGATGTCGTAGTCGGAGAGATGCGCGGCGACATGCTCGAAGGGCAGGGCGGTGGCGCCGAGATCGCGGGCGAGGGCCATGGCGCGTTCGAGCGTGCGACTGGAAACGGTGAGCGCGCCGGCGCCGCGGCTTTGGAACGCCTTCGCCGTTTTTTTGCTGATCTCGCCCGCGCCGACCAGAAGGATGCGCGAGCGGTCGAGTCCGCCGAAGATTTTCTGCGCGAGGTCAACGGCGACGCTGGCGATGCTGACCTGGCCCGCGGTGATGGCGGTGTTTGTGCGGACGTGCTTTGCGTATTGGAACGCCTTTTGAAAAATGCGGTTGAGCACGGGGCCGGTGGTGCGGCGCGCCTGCGCGTCGGCGTAGGCGTCCTTCACCTGGCCGAGGATTTCGGTTTCGCCGAGCATCTGCGAGTTGAGGCCGGAGGCGACTTCGAGGAGGTGCTGGATGGCGTTGCGCCCCGTGGCGTGCTGGCGGATGTCGCGGAAGACGTGTTCCGGAAAATCCTGGAACGCGCAAAAGTCCTCCTCGATGCGCGCGGCGGCGGCGGGCGTTTCGGCGAAACCGTAGATTTCGACGCGGTTGCAGGTGTTGAGAACGACGACTTCGCGCAGGCCGCTTATCGCGGCGAGGCGGGCTTGGAATGCGGGAATTTTTTTCTCGGTGAGGGCGAGTTTCTCGCGGAGCTCGAGCGGGGCGGTGTGGTGGTTGGCGCCGATGAAAAAGAAACCGGCGTCATGGCTGCCGTCCGCGTCCATTTCGCGAACCGGCGGGCGCTCCGTCGTTGTCGGGTCGTGACTCATGGCTGTTGCGCGGCCGTGGCGACCGGACGGGGCGCGGGATGGCTACTGACGGTGCCGAGCGAAAAAATCGCGACGGCAAAGAGAATGATGCTGGCCCACGCGAGCCGGCGAGCGAGCAGGATATTGGTGAGGCGCAGGATGAGGAGCACGGTGTAAACGAGCCAGATCGCGGCGAGGAAAAACATGGATGAATTTGCATTGTAACCGGCGTTGCCCATCCAGTGGACGAGGCCGACCGGGATCGACGCGCCGAGCAGCGCCGAGCCGGTGGCAAGCAGGCGGATGTTGATCTGGTCGAGCGCGCGCATGGGCGGAAGAAACGAGAAGAGACCTCCCATCTGCTGCCGCTTGATGCTGAACCATTGCAGCAGATACATGACCGATGTGAGCGCGAGCAGGCCGAACACTCCATAGCTGAAAAGAGCGAGCGCGGCGTGAAACTCGATCCATGCGCCGCCTCCAAACTGGCCGGCGCGCCGCACGGCATCCCATGAGGGCACAACGAGCGAGGTGATGCTGGTGGCCGCTGAAAATACGGCTGTGAAATAGCCCAGCAGGCTCAGCCGGAAAACAGGGCCGACGATGAAATAGAGCGCGGTCGCCGACCATGTTGTGAATTGCAAGATCTCAAATGTGTTGCCGATCGGGCAGCCGCCGGCGGCCCGCCCGCGCAGGTAGAGGCCGAAGGTTTGCACGAGAAAACCCGCCGCCATGATGAAAAACATGAAGCTGTTCGAATGGCGTTTGCTGCGGATGAGCGAGACTGTCGCGAACAAAAAACCGCCCGAATAAAGAGCGGCTGCAATCCAGAGCCACGAACGGTCTGTGAGGATTTCTGTCATTCGTGTCGATTAGATGAGAATGTCGGGGCAAAGCGCAAGACGTCGCGTGCAAGGAAAACATGAGGGGAGAACGCTCATTTCCAGTTGTGATTCATTTGTTTTTGCCGAGCAAGAGCCGCAATGCGTTCAGGCACACGACCACGGAGCTGCCCTCGTGGGCGATCACGCCGAGCCAGAGCGGGACGATGCCGAGGATCGAGCCCGCCGCCATCACGACCACCACGCCGAGCGAAACGGCGAGGTTCTGGCGGATGATGTGCTTCGCGCGGCGGCTCAGGCGGAACGCGGCGAGCACGTTTTCGATGCGGTCGTGCATCAATATCACCTCGGCCTGTTCGAGGGCGGCGTCGCTGCCGCGCGCGCCCATCGCAATCGACACGTCGGCGGCGGCGAGGCAGGGCGCGTCGTTCACGCCGTCGCCGACCATGGCGATGCGCCTGCCCTGTTCGCGGAAATCCTGGATCGCGGCGACCTTGCCCTCCGGCGAAAGTCCGGAGCGGACTTCGTCGATGCCGATTTCGCGCGCCACGGTTTCGGCGGCATGGCGGCGGTCGCCGGTGAGCATGACGGTGCGCACGCCGCCGGCGCGCAGCTTGTCGAGCGTGGGGCGCGAGGTTTCGCGAATCTGGTCGCGGAGCAAAATGCGGCCGGCCACGCCGTCGCCGGCAATCCAGACTTCGGTCAGATCGGGCGCGGAAGGAGGGAGCCTGGCAATGTGTTCGCCGATCACGCTGCCGGCGGAAGCGAGCAATTCGCGGCGGCCCAGCAGCACGGGAATGCCGCCCACGATGCCTTTCAGCCCCATGCCGGTGAGCGATTCGAATTGCCCGACATCTTCAAGTTGCAGGCCTTTGCTCCTGGCGCGGCGCACAATGGCGCGGGCAAGCGGATGCTTGGAGTTCGCCTCCAGCGCGCCGGCGAGGCGGAGCACATCGCGTTCGCGTCCGGGCGGAAAACTTTCGACGCTGATCACGCTGGGTTCGCCCGTCGTCAGCGTGCCGGTCTTGTCGAGGGCGATGACAGTCACCTCCGCGAGTTTTTCAATCGCCGCGCCGCCGCGGAAAAGCACGCCGTGTTTCGCGCCCCATGCGATGGCGGCGAGGATGGCTGATGGGATTGAGAGCACCAGCGCGCACGGACTCATGACGACAAGCAGCGTCATCGCGCGATAAAAGGCCGAGGTCGTTTCGCCGCCGCGAAAGGGCGGGGCGCCGAAACCGAGCCACCAGACGAAAAACATCAGCGCCGTCCCTCCCAGTGCGAAAAGCGTGTAGCGTCCGCCAAATTTATCCGTGAAGCGTTCGCTCGGCGCGCGTAATTTTTGCGCGGTCTGGATGAGGCGAATGATTTTTTGCAGCGTGCTTTCCGAGGGCAGTTTTGTGACCTCGAAATCGAGCACGCCCCACAGGTTGATGGTGCCGCTGAAAACCGCGGAGCCGCTTTGTTTGTCAACCGGCGCAGCCTCGCCGGTGAGCGTGGATTCGTCGCACGCGCTTTCGCCCTTGATGACGGTGCCGTCCGCCGGAAACGCCTCGCCCGGCTTTACGCGGACGCGATTGCCGACGGCGAGCGCTTCGACTTGCACGGTGGTTTCGCCGCCCGAGCCGTCGAGCAATGTCGCCGTTTTTGGCGCGCTGTCGAGAAGCGAGCTGACTTCGCGCTGCGTGCGATCCATCGCGTAGGCCTCCATCGCGCCCGCGCCGGAAAAGAGAAACAGCAGCAGCACCGCCTCGTGCCATGCGCCGATGCACACCGCGCCCACGGCGACCGCAAGCATGAGAAAGTGGATGTCCAGCGTGCGCGATTTGAGGTTTTCCCACGAATCCTTGGCTGCATCGAAACCACCCGCGATGAGCGCCGCGCCGTAAAGCGCTTTCGCCAGCCAGAGGGGGCCGATGGCAAGGCGCTCCGCCGCGAAGCCCGCCACGCCGAGCACCGCGCAGGCCGCCGCGCACCAGGCGAGCGCGCGCCAGTCCCCGTCGTGGTGATGATGACCGTGCCCGTATCCGCCGTGGTCATGGTCGTGGGCGTGCTCGCAAGATATTGACATGCTGGAGGAGCATACCCCCACACCCCATATTGACAAGTTGAAAACATTCTGAAAATCTCGCGCCAGGATACACGATCTCATTTTCACAAACGAAAGGTCTGCCGCCATGAACGACATTCATCACCACCCCGAAAAGGAAACAAAGGCCTTGCAGGCGCGCGTGCGCAAAATCGCCGGCCAGATCAACGGCATCGAGCGCATGCTTCTGGCCGACCGCGATTGCGCGGAGATTTTGCTGCAACTGCTCTCCGTGCGAAAAGCGATCAAGTCGCTTTCGGAAAAAATAATCCACGCGCACATCCGCGATTGCATCGACGGCGCGAGCAGCGGCTCCGACGTCAAGCGACGCATCAGGGAGCTGACGAGCGTGCTGGAGCGATACGTGGATTGAGGCGGAGGGGAGGGCGCAGCCTCAGCATGAGCGCGACGGTGTGCGGCCAGCCGTATGAAACGCTGGAGGAAAAGGCGCGTTCGGATGCCCCAAGCACGCCAAAGGCGTACGTCTGAAAATCACGGGTTGAGTGGCACGGGCGACTCGCCCGTGTTCTGAAGACACGGGCAGGATGCCCGTGCCACCCGACCCGCTTACGTCTTTCCTCCAGCTTCTATATTCTACCTCCTATATTCTGTATTCTACTTCGCTTTCGCGTCAGCGACTCTTCCCAGTTTCCGCAGGAGCATCGCTCGCAATTCCTCGCGGCCATCGACGCGGAGCAGCCACGCCAGCGCGGCGTAAATGGCGATGCCCGCGGCAATCAGCAGCGACAGCCCGGCGACATCGTGCCATTTCGTATGCGGCATCCCGCCCGACCATGCGGCCCATCCGAGCCAGACCGCGCCGGCCATGAGCGCGCTTGCAACGAGGATTTTGGCGAGGTCGCGCCCGATGTGGTGAAATGCCATGCCGGGAGCTTTCCGGGTGAGTCGCGCTTGTAAAAACACGGCTTGCGCGACGATGGCCGCATTGCCTGCGATGGCGAGGCCGGCAGTCGAGAGCGGGCCCATCAGCGCGAGGCTGAGCACGATGTTCACGACAAAGCTCAGCAGCGCGGCCCACACGGGCGTCACGGTGTCGCGCCGCGCGTAGAAGGCGCGCAGCACCAGGTTCACGAAGGAGAAAAACGGAAGCCCCGCCGCGTAGATTGCGAGCACGGGGGCCATGGCGAGCGTATCTCCCGCGACAAACTCGCCGCGCTGGAACAGGAGCCGGACGAGCGGCACGGCGAGCACGCCAAGCCCCGCTGCGGCGGGGATGTTGATGAGGAGGATCAGACGTATGCCTTTCCGGTATGCGCCCGTCATGCCGGCCTCGTCGTTTTGCGCGGCGAAGCGGGAGATGAGCGGAAACACGACCGTCGAGACCGCCACCGCGAACACGCCGACGGGCAGCTCCATCAGGCGCTGAGCAAAATTGAGGAGCGCGACCGCGCCTTCGTTGAGCGAAAGGCCGATGTAACGCGCCACCGTCATGTTGATCAGATACACGGCCGAACCGAGCACGGTCGGCGCCATCAGTCGGAAAATGGCGCGGACAGGCTCGCTGAGCTCCAGGGAAAAACGCGGACGCCAGCCCTCGCGCAGCAACGCCCAGCAGGGCACTGCCATTTGTCCGATGCCGCCCAAAAGCACGCCGGCGCAAAGCGCGTAAACCTGGCACATTTTTGCGTCGTGTCCGGAGCCCGGCCACAACTTTGCACCGAGCCAGAGCAGGCCGATCATCGCGATGTTGAGCCAGATGGGCGAAAGCGCCGGCTCGAGGAAGCGTCCGAGCGATTGCAGCGCCCCGCTGAACACGGCGGCGAGGCATACGAATAGCAGGTAGGGAAACAGGACGACCGTCATGTTTCCGCTCAAAAGCCAGAGGCGGATGGCGCTCTCGTCGCTGACAAAAAGGCGTGCCGCCGCCTCAAGCCACGCGGGCTGGCTGAAAAAAATCATCGCCGTCGCCACGAGCGCGCCGCACACGACGAGGAGCCAGCTCGCGACTTGGTTGACCAAAACAAACGCTCCCGCGCGCTGGCGTTGTTCGAGTTCGATATTGAGCGTCGGCACGAACGCCGCCGTCAGAGATCCTTCGCCGAGCAGGCGGCGGAAAAGATTCGGCAATTGATACGCCGTGAAAAATGCCGAGGAGATGCCGGTCAGCCCGAAAACCGCCGCCGTCTGCACGTCGCGAACAAGACCGAGCACGCGGGACACCAAGGTGGCGCCGGATACCAAGCCTATGTTTTTGAGATTTTTCGACACGCCCGCATTTGTCGCGACGCGGGCGGCGGCTAGCAAGATATTTGGCTCAGGGCTCGCAGGCTGCGATTGCCCGGAGGGAATCGGGCATTATTTTTTCTGCACGAACTCGATCCGGAGCGATCCGGAGCCGGTGAAGATCAGGCGTTCCTTGTCGAGCTTGGCATGGCTCATTTTGGCGAAATCCTGCAAATAGAGGTGCTCGCGGCTCATCGCCTCGGCCGGGCCGGCCATCATGGTCGAGGCCAGTCTTGGCGCGGGGTCAATCTCGCCGGCCTCGGTGAAAGTGAATGAACCCATGTAACGGTTGACGCCGGCGAAACCGGCAACGCGGTTTTCCTCCGCAAACGTGATGTCGATCGGGCCGGGATCCTGGACGCTGCCGTCGGGCGAAGTCCATTTGTCCAGTTTCCAAGCCTGGCCCGCGAGGCTGCCGATGACGGCCTTGGAAGTCACGGCGCCGGCTGCGTCCGATGAAGAAGAGCCGGATGACGGGCACCCGCAAAGAAGAAGCGCGGCGCCGAGGGACAGGAGGATGCAAGCAATTTTGATTCTCATCCTCCCTTTGAACAGGGAATTGGGCTGTGGTTTCATTTTTGCTGATTCAAATTTTCAAAATGCCTTGGGAAAGTCGGAAAGCGATTGTTCGGACGCGAAGGAATGGCAGGGCAGGGCGCGACCGTGGATTTTTCCTTTTCAACGAATCTTGTTCGGCCCTGACTGTTGGTTTTCATTTTTTCCCATGCGCATTCTCACAGGCATCCAACCATCGGGCACGCTTCACATCGGCAATTACTTCGGCGCCATCAAGCCGGCGGTCGAGCTGCAGGCGCGCGGCGATGCGTTCTACTTCGTCGCCGACTACCACTCGATGACCACGCTCACCGATCCGGCGCAGCGGCGCAAAAACGTCCTCAACGTCGCGCTCGATTTTCTTGCGTGCGGGCTCGATCCGGCGCGCAGCGTTTTCTGGGTGCAAAGCGCCGTGCCGGAAGTGTGCGAGCTCACCTGGCTGCTCGGCACTGTCGCGCCGATGGGGCTCATCGAGCGCGCTCACAGTTACAAGGACAAGCTGGCCCACGGTTTTTCGCCGAGTTTCGGATTGTTTGCGTATCCGGTGCTCATGGCCGCGGATATTTTGCTGTTTAACTCGAATCTCGTCCCGGTCGGCAAGGACCAGAAGCAGCACTTGGAGATCACGCGCGACATCGCCATCAAATTCAATCTCACCTACGGCGAGGTGTTCACGATTCCCGAGTCGGAAATCCGCGAGGATGTCGCCACCGTGCCCGGACTCGACGGCCAGAAAATGAGCAAGAGCTACGGCAACACCATCGACATTTTCGGCGACGAAAAAGCCATGCGGAAAAAAATCATGGGCATCGTCATGGACAGCCGCACGCCACAGGAGCCGAAGCCGGACGCGGACAAAAACCTCGCGATCCAGCTCTTGAAATTATTCGCGCCTGCCGATGTCGCGAAGGAAACCGAGGAACGCTTGCGCGCGGGCGGGCTTGGTTATGGCGATTTGAAAAAGATGCTGTTCGAGCACTACTGGAGTTACTTTGCCGCCGCGCGCGCCAAGCGGACGGAGCTGGCTGCGAACCTGGATTACGTGAACAAAGTCCTCGCCGATGGCGCGGAGCGCGCCCGCGCGGTGGCCGCGTCCGTCCTGAAAAAAGCCCGCGAAGCCTGCGGATTGTGAAGCCGCGCGGCGCGCTCCGCGCCGGGGGCGGATGGGCGGGTTGGGTCGGTGCTTGAATAAAATTGCGTTTTTAGCGTTGCTGGAAACGCAGTTGTGCATCCTTTTTCAAGATGCTGTTTCGACCCTCACCCAACCACCACCGAGTTAATCCAAGTTACATTATGGCCACGAAAAAACACACACCCATAGCGCCTCTCACGTTCGACCTGCCGTTGTCGTTGATTGAAAAGATTGCGGCGCGGCAAAAGAAATCCGGCCTCCGTTCCGCCAGCGAAGTCGTGCGCGAGGCGGTCGCACACTTTGACATCGATCATTGCGCATCCGAAATCGAGCCGCACAGGCAGATCTCGGTGCGCCTGCCCGCCGACATGAAAGCCAGCCTCGTGAAGGCGGCGAAAAAGAAGAAGATCAGCATCGGTGCGCTCCTGCGCATCGCGATCGACGCCTACGAGGCCAAGGCTCCGAAAAAAGGCGCCCGCAAATAAACCGACGGATCGTCCGCAGGCGCTTCGCATCCGGGACCGCGGGGCGGAGCGTAATTCAGAATTATTTCAACGAAACCGTGCGCGCCGATGAAAGGCGCGCTTGCTCTTTTGTGCGGGGGCTTTTTAAGTCCGCTCCCGTTTGTCGTCTTCCATCCACATACACATCCACAAATGAGCACACCGACACGTCCTCTCTCGACATGGGCCAAGAACATAGCGCCATCCCCGACGCTCGCCGTTGACGCAAAAGCCAAGGCGCTTCTCGCCGCTGGCGAAGACGTCTGCGGATTCGCCGCGGGCGAACCTGATTTCGACACGCCCGAGCACATCAAGGAGGCGTGCATCGCCGCGCTCAAATCCGGCAAGACCAAATACGCGCCCACTCCCGGCATCCAGCCGCTTCGCGAAGCGATCGCCGCGGACTACGCCGCCCGCGCCGGCCTCAATGTCACGCCCGCTCAGGTCGTCGTTTCGCCGGGTGGCAAGTTCTCCTGTTATCTCGCCATCATGGCGGTGTGTTCGCCCGGCGACGAAGTCATCGTGCCCGCGCCGTATTGGGTGAGCTATCCCGAGATGGTCAAGCTCGCCGGGGCCGCGCCCAAGGTCGTGCTCGCCGACGATTCGACCGGATTCCGCGTGACCGCCGCGCAAGTGGAAGCCGCCGTCACTCCGAAAACAAAACTCCTCATCCTCAACTCGCCCTCGAATCCGACCGGCGCCGTTTAC
This sequence comes from Ereboglobus sp., assembly GCA_029974595.1. GTDB lineage: Bacteria > Verrucomicrobiota > Verrucomicrobiia > Opitutales > Opitutaceae > Ereboglobus. The sequence goes on from JARKRC010000062.1 coordinate 65,314, forward strand.
ACCCGCGCCGAGCTTGAGTCGATCATGGCCGTGGCGCTGAAGCACAACCTCTACGTGATGTCCGACGAAATCTACGAGCACCTCATCTACGACGGCGCCAAGCACGTTTCGCCCGCGACTTTTTCCAAGGAAACCGAGGCCCGCACCATCACCGTTTCCGGTTTCTCAAAACCCTACGCCATGACGGGCTGGCGGCTCGGCACGCTCGTCGCGCCCGGCCCCATCGCAAAGGCTGCCGCGGAAATCCAGAGTCAGACGAGCTCCAACGCCACGACCTTCGCCCAATACGGCGCGCTCGCCGCGCTCACTGAAAAGGAAAAGACAAAGGCATCAGTCGAAGCCATGATGACCGCCTTCGACCGCCGCCGCAAATACCTGCATGCCGAGCTGAACAAAATCCCCGGCGTCTCGTGTTTGCTCGCGCAAGGCGCGTTTTATCTTTTTCCGAACATCAGCAAGTTCGGCCTCACTTCCGAGGATTTTTGCAACAAGCTCCTCGACCAGCAAAAAGTCGCCGCGGTATTCGGCAGCGCGTTCGGCGCCGAAGGCTACCTGCGCCTCAGCTATGCGACGAGCGACGAGATAATTAAAAAAGGCGTCCAACGCCTCGCCGCTTTCTGCGCCAGCCTGAAGCATTAAAATCTGAGATCTTTGTAATTCATATAAGACACAAGTGAGAACAAAAGCCGGCGGCCGCATAAAGCCGCCGGCTTTTCATGTCAAAGTGGCGGGTCGTGGAAAAAATGCATGATCGTGTTCCCAAGCCATTAGAATTTTTTAATGCAGTCATTCAAATTTCTATCGAAGCGTTCTTTGAAATTCTCCTTAAAAAAGATGCTGCAGCTTGTTTTGTTCATTCGTAATCTACTATTAAACGGTTGTTTGAGATATATCCATTGCCGCTTTTCGGTCTGAAGTTTTCTTTCATGGGAGCATCTCGGCTATTAGTATTTTTTATTGTTAATTTTCACTCGGATTTCCCATTTGTGCGGCAGGCTGCTGAGATACAACTTCCACCCTTTGTCCAAGGCGCTGTTCCTTCCTTGCGAAGGTGACTCAGTGGAAAGATAAGCCTGCACAAGCAAGGGTGCAATGCCGGGGGCACGCACTCAAAAACCACATCCACATCACACGCACGCATTCTCATGTCATACGTCCACAAAACCATTGAGGCTCTCAAAATCAGCAGCCCGGCCCAGACCGAGTTCTATCAAGCAGCTGAGGAGGTCTTGAACTCCCTGCGCCCTCTTTTCAAGCGCGAGCAAAAATACGCGAAACACAATATCATCGAGCGCATCGTCGAGCCGGAGCGCCAGATCCTGTTTCGCGTCGCCTGGATCGACGACAAGGGCGAGGTTCAGGTCAACAAAGGCTATCGCATCCAATTCAACTCCGCCGTCGGCCCCTACAAGGGCGGCATCCGTTTCCATCCCAGCGTGCGCGCCGGCATCATCAAGTTTCTCGGCTTTGAGCAAATCTTCAAAAACTCCCTGAGCGGTCTCGCCATCGGCGGCGCAAAGGGCGGGGCGAACTTCGATCCGAAGGGCAAATCGGACAACGAAATCATGCGTTTCTGCCAGTCGTTCATGAACGAGCTCTACCGCCATGTCGGCCCGACGATCGACGTGCCCGCCGGCGACATCGGCGTGGGCGGCCGCGAAATCGGCTACATGTACGGCCAGTATAAAAAACTCACCGGCAGCTACGACGGCGTCCTCACCGGCAAGCGGCTCAACTGGGGCGGCTCGCTCGTCCGCACCGAGGCCACCGGCTACGGCGCGGTTTACTTCGCCGAGCACATGCTCAAGGCCGCGCAGAATGGACTCGAAGGCAAAATCTGCACCGTTTCCGGAGCAGGCAATGTCGCCATCTACACCATCGAAAAACTCCAGCAGCTCGGCGCGAAACCGGTCACCTGCTCGGATTCGAAGGGCATGATTTACGACAAGGCGGGCATCGACCTTGCGCTGCTCAAAGACGTGAAGGAAGTGCGCCGCGCCAGCCTCACCGAATACGCGAAGGAGCGTTCGTCCGCCGTTTACACGCCCGTCGAAAAATATCCCGAAGGCCACAACGCCGTCTGGACGGTGCCGTGCCAATGCGCGTTCCCGAGCGCCACGCAAAACGAGCTCAACGCGAAGGATGCCGACGTGCTCCTCAAGAACGGTTGCATCTGCGTTTCCGAAGGCGCCAACATGCCCTCGACGCCCGAGGCCGTTGAGAAATTCCTCGCCGCGAAGATCGGCTACGGTCCCGGCAAGGCGGCCAACGCGGGCGGCGTTTCCACCAGCCAGCTCGAAATGGCGCAGAACGCCTCGATGCAGCAATGGCGCTTCGAGGAAGTCGACCTCAAGCTCCAGGGCATCATGCGCGGCATCTACAAAACCGCCGCCGAGACGGCCAAGGAGTTCGGCGAGCCGCACAATCTCGTCCTCGGCGCGAACATCGCCGGCTTCCGCAAGGTTGCCGACTCGATGATCGATCAAGGCGTGGTCTGATTTTTGTCCGGTTTTGGTTCATCCTGATACAAAAACCGGTTTTTAGCCTGCAAAAGACGATCAACGAAAAACCCGGCGCGCCAATGCGCCGGGTTTTTTTGCGAAGATTTTTTGACGCAGCGTGGAAGGGTGCGCATTGCGGAGAATGGAGCGGGCATTTTATGGCTTGGTGCAACGGAAACGCTTGTTTATGAGTACTGCCGTCATGACTCCTGAAGCTTTTCAGTCCCGTGTGAAATTGGCCCAGTTCAGGCCAAAAATTTTGGAGTGCCTTCACGGCTACTCGCGGGAGAAATTCATCAAGGATTTGATGGCGGGGCTTACGGTGGGAGTGGTGGCGCTGTCGTTGTGCATCGGCTTGGGCGTGGCGTCGGGGGTGGAGCCGCAGGCGGGGTTGTACGCGGGGATTATTGGAGGATTCCTGGTGTCGGTCCTGGGCGGATCGCGGGTGCAGATCGGAGGGCCGGCGGGCGCGTTCGTGGGGCTGCTGGCCATCATGAGCGTGAAATATGGCTTCGCCAACCTGCTGCTGTGCACGATGCTGGCAGGGGTGATGTTGTTCGCGATGGGGCTTTTCCGGATGGGATCGTTGATCCGGTTTGTGCCGCAGCCTGTCATCGCAGGGTTTACGTGCGGGATCGCGATTACGATTTTGCTGACGCAGGTGAAGCCGTTTTTGGGGCTGCAAATGGCATCGGAGCCGGGCGAATTTTTGCCGCGCATCGCGGCGCTCATCAAGGCGGCCCCGACGGTGAACTGGCTGACGGCGGCATTGGGCATGCTTTCGTTGATCGTGCTGTTCCGGTGGCCGGCGAGGTGGAGCCGGCATGTGCCGGCCTCAATCGTTGTTGTCCTGGGAGGCACGGTGCTTGCGTGGATGCTGCAGCTTGGCTGGGTGCAGCAGTATCTCGTGTCCAATATTGCGACAATCGGGACGGAATTCGGCGGGATTCCGCGGGGGTTGCCGGGATTTTCCTGGCCGCGGTTTGACTGGCAGCAGCTGGGCAATCTCGTAGTGCCCGCGGCGACGATTGCGATTCTGGGCGCTATCGAATCGTTGATGTCGGCAGTGGTCGCGGATGGATTGACGGATGACAAGCATGACTCGAACCAGGAATTGATGGGGCAGGGGGTGGCGAATTTCGTGACGCCGCTGTTTGGCGGAATTCCAGTGACGGGGGTCATTGCGCGCACGGCGACGAACATCCGAAGCGGGGGGCAGACTCCGGTGGCGGGTATCGTGCATTCGGTATTTTTGCTGGCGGTGCTGCTGATCGCGGCGCCGCTGGCAAAATACATCCCGCTGGTTTCGTTTGCGGCGGTGCTGGTTTCGGTGGGTTGGAAGATGGGCGAATGGGGGGAATTTGGCCGCTTGAAAAAACGGCTGAAGGGCGACGCGGCGGTTTTTCTTGTGACGTTTTTCCTGACGGTGGTTGTCGACCTGACGGCTGCGGTGGAGTTCGGGATGCTGCTGGCGTGCGTGTTGTTTGTGAAGCGCGTCGCGGATACGTCGCAGGTGCATTCGATCATGGGCGATGCCCGCGATGCGGGGCATCCGGGGCGCGAGGCGCATGACGAGCTGCACGAGAAGCTGCCGGATGGCGTTGTGATTTACCGGGTGTTCGGGGCGCTGCTGTTTGGCGCGGCGGACAAGCTCGACATGGTGTTGCGGCGCGGGATCGAGGGCACGAGCGTGGTGATTTTTCACATGATGGCGGTTTCAGCGATGGATACAACCGCGCTGGACAGGTTGGAGAATTTGCACGCGAAACTGCACAAGCACAGGAAGCATCTGATTCTCTGCGGCCCGCATACGCAGGCTTTCTTCATGATGGAGAAGGCGGGGTTTCTGGATGCGCTGGGCCGCGAAAATGTCGTCGCGGATTTGCCTGCCGCGGTCGCGCGCGCGAAGGCACTCCTTGCGCAGGGAACCGGCTCCAAGAGCGAAGCTGCGAAGGGGGCGTCGGAGGCGGGGTCGAATTAAAAAAAGCGCGCGCGCCATTTCGCGGGCAGGATGTCCATGCTTCCGGAATCCCGGTCAGGGCGCAAAGTTGAGGCGCACAAAGAGCGGGCGATGGTCGCTGGCGTCGCGGACGCCGGGGCCGTCGTGGATATGCGCGATGCCGTTTTGCACGAATTGTTTCAACGCGGACGATACGAGGATGTGATCGACGCGCGAATAGGTGTCGCGCTTCTCATAAAAATGCGTCCAGACCTCGCCGTGCGAATCGGTCGCCGGGAGGATTTCGGCGATTTTGGTGCGTCCGCGTTTGACCAGGGTTTGCAGCGTGCGGCTGACGCGAACGTCGTTGAAATCGCCGAGGATCATGAATCGCGCATCATCGGCTGCGGGTTTCGGATGGAGGCGCAGCACGCGGTCGCGGATCGCCAGCGCCTCGGAGGCGCGGCGCTGCGCGGAATCAGGATCGTCCTTGCGTTCGGTGAGGCGGCTTTTCAGGTGGACAATAAAAAGCGCGAGATCGCCCACGACGGTTTTGACGCGCACTTCGAGCATGCCGCGCTTCACGGTTTCGGAGGTGTCGAAATATTTGAAGGCGATGTCGGTGTGCTTGCGCACGGCGGTGAAGGGGCGGCGCGAAAGCACGGCGACATGGCGGTCGGCGTCGGCGGCCTCGGCGAGTTCGGCGAAGGGATAATCGACGCCTTCGTTTTTCAGGTCGCGGCGCAATTCATCCAGGAACGGCTGCGAGCCCATTTCCTGGATGGCGAGGATGTCGGCATTCAGCTCCTTGATGACGGCGCGCAGGGCATGTTTTTCTTTCTCGGTCTTCGGGTACCCGCGCATGTATGCGCCCTCGACAAAACGTCCTGCCAGGGTGTAGTTGGCGACGTTGTAAGTCGCTATCGTGAACGTTTCGGCCGCAAGAGCGGAGCGCAGGGCAAAAAGTGAAATGCAGAGAAGCACGATGCGAGCGGCGCGGTTTTTCATGGGGCGGGGGAAGATAAACAGATTATTTGAGCCGGCCGGCGTTCAAGGCGTTTTCGCGTTCCACGATGGTCGGGTGCGAATAATAGAAGCGGCTGAAGAGCGGATGCGGCGTGAGGTTGGCGAGGTTTTTCTGCGCGAGTTTGCGGAGCGCGGCGATCAGCGGTGCGGGGCCGCCCATCGCATCGCGGGCAAAGGCGTCGGCTTCATATTCGTGTTTGCGCGAGAAAAAATTGCCGATCGGCGTGAACCAGAATGTCACCAGCCCGCTCAAGAGCGAGAAGAGCAGAAACGTCGCGGCCAGATGATCGGAGCCGGCGGGAAACCCGAATGCCGGATTGAACCACGCGCTGTTCGCCAGCCATGCGATCAGCGCGAAGCCCGCGAGCATCATGAGGGACACGACGGCGAGTGTTTTCGGGATGTGCCCGCGTTTGTAGTGGCCGACTTCGTGGGCGAGCACGGCTTCGAGTTCTTCGGGAGCGAGCTGTTCGATGAGCGTGTCGAAAAGCACGATGCGCCTGAACCGCCCGAAACCGGTGAAAAACGCATTCGAGTGCCCCGAGCGTTTGCTGCCGTCCATGACCTGGATCGTCGTTGCGTGAAAGCCCGTGCGATCCGCCAGCGCGAGCAGCCGCGCGCGCAAATCGCCCTCTGGCAGCGGAGTGAGTTTGTTGAAGAGCGGCAGGATCAGCTTCGGGTAGAGCACGAGCATCAGTAGTTGAAAACCGAATACGAGCGCGAAGCCCCACACCCACCACCAAGCGCCGATCCAGCGCACGAGCGAGAGCAGCGCCCACAGCAGGGGCGCGCCGATTGCGAGCGCCAGGGCCAGCCCTTTGATTTTGTCGCCCACCCAGAGTCCGGGCGTGCTTTTGTTAAAGCCGAAGCGAGCCTCCAGCCGGAACTGCCCCCACCAGTCAAACGGCAGCGAAATCACGCTCAGCACGATGCCCGTCCCAAGCAAAAAAATCACTTGCGCCCAGGCGCCTTCCAAAAACGTCCCTGCCAGCGCCGATGTCACGCGCGCATACGCCCATGGCAGCACGCCGCATGCGAGGATCGCCACCAGCACGACAGCGTCCCACACGTGCTCAACCCGTCCGAATGCCGACTTCGCAAGCGTGTAGGCGGTCGATTTTTCATGCGTTTCGGCATCCATGATCGCGCCCGCCGCAGCCGGGGGCGAGCCGGCATGGCGCCGAACCTCTTTGCAATTGAGCAAGCTGAGACAAATCTCGGCGGCGAGCCGGAGCGTTGCCAAAACCAAAAGAATCAAAAGAGCCGTGGAACCAAGAATCATGCGACGAAATGCAAAGGTTTTTGCCGCGCACTGCGAGGCGAAAGCCAGAGAATGCGATGATTGTCCCGGGCAATCGAAAAAAAGTGAACGGACACTTGTCCAAAAACATTGACGCCGCTTTGTTAATGCGAACGCTTCCGGTTCTGCTTAACAAAGAAATCCCCATGCGCCCGCCTCAATCAAAGCTCGCTCCGTTTTCATCCCGTTCAATAAGCGTCCTTCTCTGTTCATTTGCAGCCATTCTCGGTTTCGCAGGCATTGCGGGCGCCGCGCCGCGCGAGTTCTCCCGCTCGACGCCGCTTGCGTGGTCCGTGCGCTATGCGAACTCCGAGGCCGCGCGTCTGTCCGCCAGCAACGAATTTGGCATGCCCTCCGGCAAATGGAACTACGCCAATTTTCTCGAATTGCGTTCGATGCTTTATCTCGACGACCGGCTTGCCGAACCGCATCCGCGTTACCGTCCCTTTGTCAAAGCTACGGTCGAGTCGTTTCTGTCCCCGGATGGCAGGACAATCTCGAAATTCAAACCGACGGAATACAGCATCGATGACATAGCGCCGGGCGTCACCGTCGAATATCTTTACCGCACGGACAAAAACGAGCGTTACAAAAATACCATTGAGATCCTTCGCCGCCAGCTCGACCCCGGCCGTCACCCGCGCGTGAAGGAAGGCGCGTTCTGGCACAAGAAGCGTTACCCGCACCAAATCTGGCTCGACGGTCTCTACATGGGCTCGCCTTTTTACGCCGAATACACCGCCACGCTCGAATCGTCCGGGAAACGCGCCGCAGCCTACGACGACATCGTCAACCAATTCCGCGTTTGCGCCAAACACACCCGCGATCCGAAAACCGGTCTTTATTATCACGCTTGGGATGAATCGCGCGAACAAAGCTGGGCCGGCAAGGAAACGGGGCAGTCGCCCAATTTTTGGAGCCGCGCCATCGGCTGGTATGCGATGGCCCTCGTCGATGTGCTCGATTTTTTGCCGGATGACACTGCGACTGACAAAGCCCGGCGCGCGGAACTCATCACGATCCTGAAAAGCGTTCTCGACGGTGTCATAAAATATCAAGACCCCGTCTCCGGTTGCTGGTGGCAGGTCACGGACCAAGGCGGACGCAAAGGCAACTACCTCGAAGCCACCGCATCCGCCATGTTTGCCTACGTCATGGCGAAAGGCATCAACCGCGGTTATCTTGATCGCGCCACCTACGAGGCTCCTGCGCTCAAAGCCTACGGCGGCATCATCGCCACACTCGTCAGAGTCAATGCCGACGGCTCCATTGACCTCACGCAATGCTGCGCGGTCGCCGGGCTCGGCTACGGACGCGATGGCAGCTACGAGTATTATCTCAGCGAACCCATCATCAACAACGATCCCAAAGGCGCCGGGCCCTTTATTCTCGCCGGCATCGAGTTCGACCGGCTCCTCGGCATCGATGAAACCGCGAAAGACGTTCCCGCCAGCCCAGCGTTCACAATTCGATCCGCGCAAAACAAGCGTGCGCCGGCCGCCGCGAAAGACGGGACGACCCAAAAACAAAGCGCCAAAGTTGAAAACTTTTCCGATCCATGGGCGATGGTTCCCGAAATTCTCTCCCGCATAAAAGCGCCCGCATTTCCTGACCGTGTGTTTCCGATCACGGATTACGGTGCGCCGACCGACGGCAAAGGCGATTCGAGCGAGGCCATCCGCAAAGCCATCTCCGCATGCAACGTCTCCGGTGGCGGAATCGTGCTCATCCCGCCCGGCACGTTTGTCACCGGGCCGGTTTACCTGAAAAGCAATGTCAACCTCCACCTTGAAGGCGGCGCGCGCCTCCTCTTCAAAACCGATCCGGACGCATACATGCCCGTCGTTTTCACGCGGTGGGAAGGCGTCGAGCTGATGAATTTTTCGCCCTTCATCTACGCGTATGAAGAGGAAAACATCGCCATCACGGGCGAGGGCGTTCTCGACGGGCAAGCCGACGAGAAAAACTGGTGGCCCATGCACAATCTTTCCAAGAAGCGCGTTCCCGGCCAGCCACCCGGCTCCGACAGCCGCAATACGCTCATGCGCCAGGCCGACGAGCCCATTTCCAGGATGGATCCTGCCAAACGCATTTACGGCAAGGGCGAGAACCTCCGTCCTCCGTTTATCCAGCCCTACAAGTGCAAAAACATCCTCATCGAAGGCGTTGCCATCGTTCGTTCGCCCTTCTGGGAAATCAACCCCGTGCTCTGCCGCAACATCACCGTGCGCGGCGTCAAAATCAACTCGCACGGCCCCAACAACGACGGCATCAACCCCGAATCCTGCTCGGACGTGCTCATCGAAAACGTGTTTTTTGACACCGGCGACGACTGCATCGCGATCAAGTCGGGACGCAACAACGACGGCCGCCGCGTCAACGTGCCCTCTGAAAACATCATCATCCGCAACTGCGTGATGAAAGACGGCCACGGCGGCGTCACCATCGGCAGCGAAATCTCCGGCGGCTGCCGCAATGTCTTTGTCGAAGATTGCAAGATGGACAGCCCGAACCTCGACATCGCATTCCGCTTCAAAACCAACGCCGTGCGCGGCGGTGTCATCGAAAACATCCACATGCGCAACGTGCAGGTCGGCCGCGTCGCCGACTCCGTCGTGCGCATTGATTATTACTACGAGGAAGGCATCAAGGGCGGGCACATGCCCGTCGTCCGCAACATTTCCATGCAAAACGTAACGAGCCAGTCGAGCCCGCGCGCCATGACGTTGAAAGGCTTTCCAAACAACCCCATTCGTGATTTCCGCATGCGCGACTGCACGTTCAATGGAGTCGAAGAGGACGACGTCGTGCAGAACATCGAAGGCTTCGTCGCTGAAAATATGATTATCAACCGCGTGCCTGAAGCGAAGGACAAAACCGGCCTCGCAAAAAAGAAATCCACAGGCAAATAAATCTGCGCAGGACAGGGAAACGCGTCGCCGCTTAACCACCCTGGCCAAATATCCATTCCCATCCTTGCCAATCCACCGCCAAACTTTCCGACCGGACATCTGATCCAAATTCAAACCCGCAACACATACACACACAACCCATACATTATGAGCCAACCTGCACCCGCGACCCAAAAAATGACAAATTACAGATGGGCAATTTGCATCCTTCTGTTTTTCGCAACCACCATCAACTACCTCGACCGACAGGTTCTCTCGCTGACGTGGGACGAGTTTATCAAACCCGAATTCCACTGGAATGACGATCACTACGGCACCATCACTGCCGTGTTCTCCTTCGTATATGCTTTTTCGATGCTCTTTGCCGGACGCTTTATCGACTGGATGGGTTCCAAGAAAGGGTTCCTGTGGGCAATCGGACTCTGGTCGGTCGGCGCGTGCATGCACGCCCTGTGCGGCATCGTGACGGAGCAGTATGTCGGCATGGGCAGCAAGCTCGAGCTCATGCAAGCCACGGGCGACGTGGTTGTGCTCATAGCGACGGTCAGCACGTGGGCGTTCATTATTGCCCGTTGCGTTCTGGCAATCGGCGAGGCTGGCAATTTCCCCGCCGCCATCAAGGTGACGGCAGAATATTTTCCCAAAAAAGACCGCGCCTTCGCCACATCGATCTTCAACGCGGGCGCTTCCGTCGGCGCGCTCTTTGCGCCGCTTAGCATCCCGATTCTCGCCAAGATATGGGGGTGGGAAATGGCCTTCATCATCATTGGCGTCCTCGGCTTCGTCTGGATGGGCTTTTGGGTGTTCATGTATGACGCCCCTGCGAAGAGCAAACATGTGAACAAGGCCGAGCTCGAATACATCGACCAGGACGGCCAGCCCGCTCCACAGGCGCACGAGAAAACCTCGTTCCTGAAGCTTTTCAAATACAGGCAGACGTGGGCATTCGCGATCGGCAAATTCATGACCGACGGCGTGTGGTGGTTTTTCCTGTTCTGGACGCCTTCCTATCTGAACGCCCAGTTCAACATCAAAATGTCCGAGGGTCTCGGCATCGCCCTGATCTTTACGCTCTACGCCATCACCACGGTCGTATCCATCTATGGCGGAAAGTTGCCGACCATCATCATCAACAAAACAGGACTGGATCCGTATGCCGCGCGCATGAAGGCGATGTTGATCTTTGCCTTCTTCCCGCTCGTGGTGCTGTTTGCGCAGCCGTCAGGCACCTTCTCGCCGTGGTTCCCGATCCTCCTGATCTCCATCGGCTGCTCGGCGCATCAATCCTGGTCGGCGAACATTTTCTCCACGGTGGGCGACATGTTTCCCAAGAAGGCCATCGCGTCCATCACGGGAATCGGCGGCATGGCCGGCGGCATCGGCTCGATGCTCATGCAGAAGGGCGCCGGAAAATTGTTTGTTCATGCCGACGTCACGCAAATGAGCTTCTTCGGCTTCACGGGCAAACCCGCGGGGTATTTTGTGATCTTCTGTGTCTGCGCGCTCGCCTATCTGATCGGCTGGACGATCATGAAAACGCTCGTGCCGAAATACTCGCCGATCACGGATCTCTGATCACACGATCAACCACCTGAAAGTTCAAAACCGGCGCCTGCAACGCGCCGGTTTTTTTGTCCAAGTTACGCGTGCGACGGTCTGCCATGCTGCTCCTTGTCGCACGGACCATTTTGAAAGGGCGTTTATTTCTTGTTTTTGAACTTCTTTTTCTGCGTGGGATCGTTGGGGTCCCTGGCCAGCACCACCGGCGCGTCGCCTTCGGCGGGGAGCACCTTGAAGGGCAGGGCGGGGGCGAGTGATGAAATCTTCGCTCCTCTCGGGCGCATCGTCCCCTCGACGATAAACACGCCTTCCTGTCCGACCATCGCGGCATTGGTGCAGCGGACGCGGATCACGCCTTCCGTGGCGGTTGAGGCGATCACCGCGGCCTCGACGACCATGCCTTTGCCTCCGCGCGTGGCCGTTACGCGAATCGGCAGCCTTGCGATTGTCGTCTGTTGCGTTTGTTTGCCCTGTTGCTGTTTTGCCTGTTGTTTTGCCGACTGTTGCTTGGTCTGCGGCTTCGCGCTGGTCTTCGCCTTGTCCTTGTTCTGGCCTTGTTTTGCCGGTTTTTTTCCGCCGGCTTGCGCAGCGGCGGCTTGCGAGCGTTGCAGCGCTGCGATCGCCTGCGGATTGCGAATGATGCGCACCGGAATTTCGACTTCCTTGTCGAGCACGAGTTCAAGCGGACCGGCATCGGCAGGACGCATGACTTCCACGCGGAACGGATTGGCGGGCGTCACGACGAGGTAACCTTGTTCGACCGGCACCGTGTGATAATAAAAAAATGCCTGCATCAATTCCTCGGCGGCGCTCACGTTGTGTTTCACGACCTTGCCGTCGATTTCGGCCTCGGCCCAGAAGCGCGGCTTGTAAACGCCCGGCGGCGCGTCGAGGGGCGCGGCGAGCGTGAGAACGGTCTGGTTTTTGCCCGCCCTGACCTCCGCGCCGGCGAGATCGAAGCCGGGCGGCAATCCCTCGGTGTGCAGGCGGATCGGGCCGGTGTAGCCGTCGATGCGAATCGCCTTGAGCTGGACGACGACATTGCCGCCGGCGGGCACGCTCAGGTTGTCCGGCATCACGCGAAGTTCGAAGTCCGGCTGCTGCGGCGAAACGCTCAGGCGGTAGGCGTATTCGGGGCCGCCTTTGCCCTGCGTGTCCTCGATGGTGATCGTGTAGGTGCCATCCTGTTCAAAGGTGTGTGCGAGGCGGGGATCGGCGTGGTGCGTGATCAGGCCGAAACGCTCATCCTTCACGTCGTCAGCCGTGATGAATTTTCCGAGCGCGCGCTGCGGTCCGAGCGTGATCTTTGCGTCGAGCGGCGATCCAAGCCGCCGCGCCATGACATCGAACACGAGCTTGTCTCCTGCCTTGGCCTCGAAGGCAAACATGTCGGCGTCGCCGGGTTTGTCGATGCGTCCGTTGACGATCACGGGCGCCGTCACGCGCTGCGCCTGACGTTGCGCGTTGTTCGGCTCGCGTTCCATGACTTCGGGAAGATCGCTCACCTCGAAGGGGCGCTGGTTGGTTTCAGCGCCGCTCTTGAGCTTAAAACCAGCCGGGATGATTCCCGTTTTCCGCGAGGGCAAGTCGATGCGCCAGCCGGCTTTTTCGCCGGGCAGGTTGACGCCGCGCGCCACGATGCGTTGCTGCTTGCTGCCGAGAGGCCCGCCGAGGGGAAAGATGTCGGTCACATACGGAAACTCTCCGATTTTTACGCGGTAAACCAAATCGTCGCGCCCCCGTGAAAGCGCATCCCAAATTTCGAGCACATAATCGCCGTCCGCGGGCACTGTGAAAAACATCACGGGATCGGGGTCGGAACGAAAATCGTCCTCTTCGGCGATCAAATCGCCCGCGCTGTTATAAAGTGCAATGCGCGGCTGGAACCAGCCCGGCACGGCGTCGGCGAGATACGGTTTGATTGCGCGTCCTTTTACCTCGATCACAAGCCGCTGTCCCGCGCGGGCCTGAAAGCGGAAAAAATCCCGGTCGGCGTTTTTGATCTGTCCGTTCACCACGAGCGGCAGCGCGGGGAGCGTCTGCGCGGACGCGAAAACGCTGTTCGGCTCCTCCTCGGAGACCTCGGTGAGGTTTCCGACTTCAAATCGAAACCGGTTCGAGAGGCCCTCTTTCGCCATGATGCGCAAATCGCGCACGCCGGTCTTGGCGTTTGGCGCGATGGTCAGGCGCAGACGCGCCGTCTGGGCGGCGACCTCGTCGCGTTTCTGTGCCTCGCGGATCTGTTCCGGCGTCGGCAAATTGACTTCGAGCACTTCGCCCGTCACACCTTCGCCACTCACCCAAACCTCGCGCGCGCCGTCGAGCGAGCGCCCGCCCAGCGTGATCTCGATTGTCTTTCCCTGCTGCGTGCCGGCGGGGTAAAGATATTCGATGTAAGGAGCCGCAAAAAGCGGTGAGACGAAAAGAAAACCAAAGACCGCGATAGCCCTGGCAAATTCAAATCCTCGCGAGCGTCTTTTGGGCGGGGCTTCGCCCCGTCCGGCGGCTGAAAACCGCCGCGCCTTAACGCACGTGCCGGTCGAAACGATGTCGTTTTTTTTCATACCGGCATGATTTCCTTCAGGATTCCTTCGCCCGGAGCGGCTTGCTGGCGTCCGCCTTTTTTCCCGCTTTGAGCGGTCGCGGTTTTCGGCTCCTGTCTCGGCGTCACATACGCGGCGCAACCGAGCGGGTGGGGGAGGGTGCCGTCGGGATCGATCCCGAGGAGCTTGTAGATGCTAGCCGAGAGATCCCACGGCGAAATGGCGCGCTTGATGACGCGTTCACCGCGCGCGTCGGTTTCGCCGACGATCTGCCCGCCGCGGAATCCGCCGCCGGCAATCGCCCACGAGAACGCCGCGCCGTAGTGGTTGCGCCCGCCGTTCCAAGGCGGCTCGGTCATGAACTTGGGCGTGCGTCCAAACTCGCCGCCGCAGGTGACGATGGTGGTGGCGAGCATGCCGCGTTGCGCGAGGTCGGTGAGGAGCGCGGAGAAGCCGCGGTCGAGTTCGGGCATGAGTTTTTTGTAACGCTCGGCCTGGTCGCGGTGTGTGTCCCAGCCGCGCATGTTCACGGTTATGTAGGGGACGCCATGCTCGACGAGACGTCGCGCTTGCAGGCAGGAGCGGCCAAACTCGGTGTTGCCGTAGAGTTCGCGTGTCCTGGGGCTTTCCTTGCTGATGTCGAAGGCGTCGCGCGATTTGCCGAGCACCATTTCACGGGCCTGGTCGCGGAAGTGGTCGGCTTCCTCGAAGACGTCTTTGTGCGAGTGGCCGAAGACGTCGAGGTTGTCGAGGAGCGCGGAACGTTTTTCGAGGCGCTCACGCTCGGCGGCTTCGATGGGATCGGCGAGATTTCCGGGGATGAACGAGCGGTATTTCGGGCCGAGAAACCCGGTTTCGGAAAAGCGTCCGATTGCCACGGGCACCGTCATGTAGGCGGGCAGTTGGCGGCTTTTGAGCAGTCCGGCCTCCTCCATCTTGTATGCGATGACGGCGCCCATCGAGGGATACACGAGGCCGGAGCCGGCTTTCGTGCCGGTTTGCATCATGTAGGTGGCGGTTTCGTGGCCGTTGGTGCTGTGGGAGAGCCCGCGCAGCAGGCTGTATTTGTCGGCGTGCTTGGCGGAAAGCGGAAGCAGCTCGCCGATGTCGATGCCCGACACATTTGTCGGCGCCACTTTTCTCCACGGGCCGGTGAAATCGGCGGGAGCCTGTGGCTTCGGGTCGAAGGTGTCGATGTGCGACGGGCCGCCGAAAAGAAAGAGCTGGATGACGGCTTTGGCGCGGGCGTTCGGCGCGGGCGCGGCGCGCAGGAATGGCGCCATCGCGAGTCCGCCTACCGTGATCGCCCCGATGCGGAGAAAATCGCGGCGCGTGACAAGTTCAAATGACCGGCGGTAGAGCGCGTCGGACGCGTGGTCGTGGTGGTTGCAAAGCGGGTCCATGGTGTTTGGGAGTGTTGAAGGTTGGGAAGCGGAGGGAAACGTCTTTCAATGCTTGTATAAAAATTCCTTCGTGTTGATCAACGCCCACACGACGTCCTGCGCGGCTTTGTTTTTGTCCCTGGTCGTCTTGATGTGCGCGGTGATGAGATCCAGCTCGCTGGCGGTGGGCATGCGCGAGAGAAGCATCAGGTAGCACTCCTCGGTGAAACCGCGGCTGTCGGCGCCGTGTTTTTGTACGAGCTTGCGGACCACGCCGTCTTTTTTCGCCAGCTTTTGAGTGAGCTTTTCAGAATCGAGCAGATAGAGCGCCTGCGCCATCGAGGGATTGCGGTCGCGCTCGACTTCATACGAGGTGTCGCGTCCGGGGCGTCCGAAGGTTTCCAAAAAACTGCTCGTCACGCTGGCGTCGGGATTTTGCACGCTGTGGAAATCGTCGGGCCACATGGCGAAGGGCTCGGGAATGCGGCTCTCGAAAAATTCGTAGGCTCCGGTGGCGGTGCCGATGGCATCCGCGAGCACCTCGGCGTCGAGCCGGCGCGGCACGTAGTGGGAGAAGCATTGCGTGTCGCCGGCGTTCGTCGCGTTTGTGGCGCTCGAGCGCTGGTAGGTTTGCGATGTCACGATGAAACGAAGCAGCGCGCGCAGGTCGTAGCCGCTTTCGACGACTTTTCGCGCGAGCACATCGAGCAGCTCGGGGTTCGACGGAGGATTGCCCGGGCGCACGTCGTCAACGGGCATGGTGATGCCGCGCCCGAAGAGCGCGCTCCAGTAGCGGTTTGCCACGTGGCGGGCGAAATACGGATTGGCCGGCGAGGTGAGCCAGTCGGCAAGGAGTTTTTGCGGGTTCGCCTGGCGCGAATACGCCACCGCCGCGCCGTCGGGAAGGGCGGGCGGGACGGTTTCCCCGGCGGGTTTGTAGGGATTCCACGTGGATGTGAAAAACACGATCTCCTCTTTCCACTCGTCGGTTTTTTTATATCGCACATTGACGAAAAACGCGGCGAGTCCGTCGGCTTGCTCGCGCGTCCAGGTCGCGTAGGGATGTTCCTTGCAGTCGGCGCAATCGAGCCGCGCGCCCATGAAAATGAGGGCGAACGCGGAGGCGAGCCCGGCGGGTGTGCGGCGCTGCGTGGCGCGGTAGAAATTGCACGGCGCGTCGCGGAAATTACTCCCGGAGGTGAGGAGCAGGGCGCGCGCCATTTTGTCGTAGGGCATGTTCGACGCCATCGCCGCGCGCAGCCAGGCGTGATAGGCCTGCACGGCGTTGGGCCAGAGATTACTCGGGAATTCGCTCTTCACGCGCAGGACATCGCACCAGCGCATGGCCCAGTAATCGGCGTATTCGGAGCGCTCAAAAATCCAGTCGGGCAGCTTTTCGCGCTTGAGCGGATCGGTGTCGGCCAGGAACTCGCGCGCCTTCTCGGCGGGTGGCAGCGCGCCCATGAGATCGAGGCACACGCGGCGCAGATATTCCGCGTCGCTGCACAGCGGCGAGGGCTCCACTCCGAGCTCGCGGAGGTTTCTGGCGACCGCGGCGTCCAGCGGATTTGTGTAGTTGTTTTCCGGATACGACGGGGAAGGGGAGGCCGCCTTCCGGCGGACGGTCACGGAAACCGTCGCATACTCGCCGCCCTTGCGGAAGCTGAGCACGGCGCGTCCCGGGGAGATCGCGCTCAGCGTGCCGTCGGGGGCGATGCGTGCCACGTTGGAGTCGTTTGAGTGGACGCTCGTGCCCCGCGGAATGGCGAGCCTGACTGTTTCGCCCGGCGCGGCTGTCACGGTTTCGGGTTTGATTTTGAGCGCCGCCGAGGCCGTCGCGGGCGCGACTGCGATAAACGCGATGCCGAGCAACGCGGCCATAATCATCCGCGATTGCGCCCAAAATACCCGCGCCCATTTGCCCGCGTCGTTCATGCGACCGCCTCCTTTCGCGCGTCCATTTCGATTTCGAAAAGCAGATCGTCGCGGCAGATGTCGCAATGCGCGAAAATCGCCGGCAGTTGCGGCAGCCCGAGCGCTTCGCGACGCGCCTCCCAGCGATTCATCCATTCGACTTTGGGGAAATACAGGATCGCGCGCGATGTGTCGCTCCAATCCATGCCGCGCGATTCGAGAATCGCCTCCACGACGCGCAGGCTCAGGTCAATCTGCGCGTCGAGATCGTCCTGATGCGCGGTTTTGCCACCGGGCTCGATACTGGCCGTGCCGGACACGAGGAGATGGCGCGCTCCGTTGCCGCCGGCCGCGGCGCATTCCACGGCGCGGCTGAATGCGCTCTTGTAATCATACGCGGCGCATTGAAGCGGCGACGTGACGGCTTCGATGCGCATCGAGTTTTTTATCTTTGGCGCAATCGCGAGTGCATCGAGCGAGAGCGCCGCGCCGTCGGCATTGCTCGCGCCGACTCCGGTGCTGGCCGGAACGAGTGTTCCGAAAATGTTGTGCTCGGTGAAGAACGCATTCCGCACGCGGTTGAAATCGTCATACCAGTCGAGAATGTGGTCGTTGTAAAACCAAGTGCGCACAAGGTTTCCGAGCGTGAAACCCGCGTCTTCGAGCCGCTTTTTCAGCGAGCGCCACATAACGGCGGCCTGTTGGCCGCGCGGCGCGCTCGCATCCGGCGGCGTGAGCGCGCCCAAGAGCAAATAGCGCGCATCGGAGGTTTCCCACTTTGCACCGCAAACCGCGCCGCGCTCATCGAACACAAAGCGAAATCCGGACTTTGCCGGAAGCGCCGTGAAACGCGCGCTCAAAACGCAGCCCGGGGGCGTGTCATGGCGTCCCAAAAACGCCATCGGAAAAGCAAGGGCGGAATTCGGGTTGGACGCTGCCGGCGCGCGTCCGAGCCGCCTGCCGAGCGCCGGATCGCAAAAGACGTTGGCCTGCACGGGAACGAGCCCGAGCCTTCGCGCTTCAGCGGACAGCCGCCCGATCAATGCCTCAAGCGATTCGCCGCTGTGCGCATTTGCGCTCAACGAAACCATGCTTCCGCCCAACGGCGCTTTTTGAATGCTGGCAACCGTAGTGTCTGGGGCGTTGGATTCGTCGCAGTTTTGATCGGATGAGATAAAGGAGTTTGTTGGAGGCATGAATAAAGCGCGGTTTCCGTTTCTTCCCTCATCGAAGAGAATCCCTCCGACGCGGGCGCATATGAGTAAAATCAACGTCAATGCGACGCTGCCATTTTCATCGAGGTTACATTCCACACAGAAGGAAATCGGAATACCGATGTCAAGTCAATGCACAACAAATGTTATGTCTAATCATGAATTGGAAAATACGCCCCCTTCCTTGGGCGCGTTTTGCGAAAACTTTGTGCCGAGGCTTCGCACCCCTCGGCGGATTGTGTCACTCTGCGATCTGCGGCTTGAAAGGTTCGCTTGCGACAAAGGCATCGCGCACTTCGCCCGCATGGACCTCGCCATGCGCGAGATTCAGGCGTTTGACGCCTGCGGAATTCTGGAAATCAATTTTTTTAAGATCCACCCAAAATACGTTCGGCGTCGTGGTTGATTCGAAATAATAAACGCCATTCTTATGGTCCATCACCGTCCGCCATCGGGTCGGCGAAATGTTCGGCTCACCAGGCGCAACAACGCCAAACGGCACCGAGCAATTTCTGATGATTCCAAGCGTATAGGCGGCGGCCAAATGCGGATTGTCGGTCTTGGGAACCACGCCCAAATAATACGAAGCCCTCACAAAACGATCCACCGCCCTGTTGGTTCCCGGCAGCATGACCGCGCCGTCGATCGCGCTCCAATATGCGTTCAATACGAGTTGTTTTTCGTAGGCCGGCGTATTTGTCATCACCCTGTACGAAGCATCGTGATGCACGGCCAGCCTGCCATCAATATATTCAAAGATGGCGCTGTCGCCAGCCTTGTCGGAGATCGACAGATGCAAGCCGGCGCTTCCCTTCTCCGGACGATCGGGAACCGGCCCCGAAAGCACTGAAAATTCCTCCTTTTCGAGCGCGTCGACGGCTTCCTTTACCGTGGCAAAATTATCCAGGACATATTGCAGCCAGATGCTCACGGAAACGTCCTTTTTATCGGGTGTGCGTTTCGGATAAACCGACTCGGTCAAATAAAGCAGGTTCGCGCCGAGGCCTTTCTCATTAATGCCGTCAACCGAGCAGATGTCATAGGCGGAAACAACGACGCTTCCATACCTGGAGGTCCATGTCGCCGAATGCGGGCCCGCCGCGCCGTCGCGTTTCATCCCGCGGGGGAAAATCCACATGTTGCTTTGAATGTCGAGCAGCCAGTCCATTGAGCGGCCGGTCATGACCAAATCCGAGTTTCCATGATAAACGGCCCTGGTGCACGCCGTCGCATTTATTAAGTCCGTGGAAACGAAGAGCACCGCCACCAGAAGAGGAATGATATATTTCATGTTACAATGCGATGGTGCGGATTGCAGGTTTGGTCAAGGATTTGATCGCTAAAAAGGGAGTCCTGTTGTCTTCTGTTTGTGGAATCACGCATCTCATGGCCTCTACCAACGACATCGGGCGCTCCTCAATCGACCCGGCAAGCGCGCGCGAACCGCTTTTCAAGTGGCTCACGCAATGCGGCGCGGGCGTCCTCATGCACCTGACATCACTTCCCGGCGCGCAAGGCATCGGCGTTCTTTCTCAATGCGGCCGCCATCGATCCGTGGATCGCCTTTCTCAAGGACGCAGGCATGCGCTACTGAATATTATGTCTAATCTTGAATGTAGCAAAACACCCTCCGCCGCCCAATCTCACACCCCTCCCTCGCGAATCTGCCCGGCGGCCAAGTTTGTGCTGCGTATTTTAGCGGGACAGAGTGTCCTTTTTATTGGTCAACCATTCGAGGTTAAAGCGCGCGACGGAAACATATTGGTTGTCGTTTTCATACAAGCAGAGGATGGTGCCGTCGGGCAGTACGGCGAGGTCGGAGTAGGAACTGGGGCCCGGTTCGATCACCTTTGAGACAGACCAGGTCCTGCATTCATCGTAACTGAGTTTCACCGTCAGGTTTTCACGAGGGAACCACACGCGGGAGCGGGAAGAGTCGTTCTTTGGATTCGCATGGCTGTCCGGGTTGCAAAAGAGCACGCGGCTTTTGTCCGGTGTGCCCGAGATGCGCAATACACTGGAGAAGCAAATCGGTGTAAAAAGACCTTTGTGAGCCACCGGATTCGTCCAGTTGGTCGTGCCGTCGGGGCTGAAGGAAAACAGCATGTTGTGAAGCCCGCTGCGGGTGAAAAAGATCACCCCGCCCGCATCCGCCTCGACGCCCGCAGTTTCGTTCATATTATTGAGCACGGCAGGCAGGATTTCGCCGCAATGCCAGGTCTTGCCGTGGTCGTCGCTATAGATGGAGGTCGCGACAGAAGGCGAGTGATTGCGCTCGCCGTTCGGGCGTGTTTTGCCGTAGGCCAGCCAAGTAGGGACGAGCAGCCGGCCGTTTTTTAACTGGACGCCGTGGCCGGGGCCGGTGGCGATCACGTTCCAGTTGATCTCCCGCTTGAAGGCGCCGAGTTGGGGCGTGATGTCCACCGCTTCCGAAAAGGTTTTTCCGCTGTCGGTGCTTTGCAGGTGCCAGACGCGCTCATAGCCGGTCTGGTGGATGAAATGCACCGTCTTCGCCCCCTCGTCCCAGATCAACACGGGGTTGTCCGCGACGCCCTTGCCGCTGCCCGCGAGGATGCGCTCAGGCTCCCAAGTTTTGCCGCCGTCGGTGCTGCGGCGCATGAGCAAGTGCATGTCGGCCCAGTCCGACACCCGGCTGCGTCCGGCAACCACCGCAATCACGGCATTGTCCGGCAGGGCCAGAATGCAGGGAATGCGGATGGAGGGGTATCGTTTCGACGCCGTAAAAAGAATCTGCGTCTTGAACAGCGGTTTTTGCGCGGCTGGCTTTGCCTGCATGAGCCCCGAAAGCGCCGGGATCGCGATCATGGCGCATGCCAGCAGCCTTGCGATGGGTTTAATATAATGTCTGATGTTCATGATAATATATATGTCCACATAGCCAGGGGAACGTGTCCCCTCCCCTCCCCCTCGTTGCTTCAGGGGCGGGGTCGAGGTTGAGCGTGATGGTGTCGCGGCGCGGCAATTGGCAGGGATGAATCAATGACAACAGCAAATGTTCATGTTTCATGGCATACAATCTCAGGAGCTCGTTGTGGGACGTCATTTCTCCGTCAGGTGGAGCACAACGCTTTCGTGGGGGCGGTGAATTCTCAGGCTGACGCCCGCCTTCATCAAGTAATCGCCTGAAAAGGTTTTCCCATTTCCGGGAAAAGCTCCGCGGGGGCTTTTCGGATTCAATTCGATGACCCTGTAATTTTTAGCGGGGTCCAGTCCCTTCAACCTGACATCAAACGTGGACATGCGGGCACAATGCTGAAGAGTGTATCCAAAGAACACCGCCTGTTTTTTGTCCTTGGAAACATACGTCATGGCCGCGCGGGCATTGCCTTCGTAAGGGGAAAAAATGCGGTATAAATCGCCAAATTGAACGACGGGGCGGATGAGCTTGTAGTTCTGTACCGCTTTTTTGGCAAACGCCCATTCCTCGGGGGAAAAGTCCTTGGGCATCATCTCCATGCCCAGACGGCCCGACATGGCCACATCGAAGCGGAATTTCAGGGGGAGCGCCACGCCGGTCTGATGGTTGGGGCTGGGTGACACATGCGAGGCCGTGGCCATCGCCGGGTAAATCATGTTGGTGCCATATTGTATCAACACCCTGTCAACAGCGTTGGTGCTGTCGCTCGTCCAGAATTCATCGTGGTATTTCAGCGCGCCGAAATCCAGCCTCGCGCCGCCGGAGGAACAGAGTTGCAGGGTGATGTCGGGATGTTTTGCACGGACGCGCTCATACACGCTGTATAAGCCGCGGACATAATCCTGCCAGAAATGCGTCTGGCGGTCATTCGGAAGGTATTCCGAGCCGACACTGAATATGGGACGGTTGGCATCCCATTTGATATAAGTAATATTGGGGGAAAGTGCGACGATCTCGTCGAATGTTTTTACGACAAAATCCTGCACGGCGGGGTTGCTCAGATCCAGCACCCATTGGTTGCGTTCCTGCGGTATTTCCCGACCGGGGCTTTTCACAACCCATTCCGGATGTTTTTTGGCGAGCTCGCTGTTTGGATTCACCATTTCCGGCTCGATCCAGATGCCGAAGCGCAGGCCCTTGGAAACTGCGTAATCTGCGAGATAGCTGATGCCTCTCGGGAGTTTTTTCTTGTTCACCTGCCAGTCGCCCAAACCGGCCTTGGCGTTGTCCCTGGGATACTCGTTTCCGAACCAGCCATCGTCGAGCACAAACATTTCGAGCCCAAAATCGGCTGCCGAATCAATCATGTCGGTGATGGTTTTTTCATCGAATGTGAAATAAGCGCCCTCCCAGCTATTCAACAGAATGGGCCGCGGCTCGCCGCCATGAGCCAGGGCGTAGTTGCGGCACCAGTCGTGCAGATTCCGCGATGCCTGCCCGCGTCCGCGCGGGCTGTAGGTAAGCACCATTTCGGGAGTTTCAAGGATTTCGCCCGGCTCCAAAACGCGGACGGAGGCAAAGGGATTCATTCCTCCCGTGAAGTGGAAAACCTCGCGCTCATCCACCGCAAATCTCAAGTTGTAATTGCCCGACCATGCCAGCGCCCCGGCATAAACGTCGCCGGCGTCCTCATCGGCCGGATGGTTCAACGAAAGCATGAAGGAAGGATTGTCGGCCATGGTCGTTTGCACGCCTTTCCTATATTCCTCGATGAGCCTGACTCCCTGCGCAAGCCTCTCCTCCGTCACGCGCATCTCCCGGCCCCATGAACCGTGGAAATTAGTCAGATAATATGAATTTGCCCGAAGCGTAATATACGATGAAACGATATTTTCCACGCGCAGCGGTTTCTCCTCCTGATGGGAAACGACAGCGCGCTGGGTGATGACATTCTCGGCCTTGTGGGCCATGAAATGAATATCAACGGTCACTGGATAAAGTTTGTCTCTCAACCGGATTATGGTTTCCACCCGGTTGCCATCCACCACCTTGGTTTCAGAGCCGGCGTATATTAACTCGGTAGTGAGCGAGCCGTCCGCATGCACAAGGCTAAGGGCAATATTTGCGTGGTTTAATCCGCCAAAAGCGGGATAAATCTGAAAGCGCTCGTCGTATCCCCTTTCGAGGAGCAAGTGCCTGTCGTTTATTTTTTCTCCCCAGTAGCGGAATATCACAGGCGCCCCGGATTTCGCGACAAAAACCATGGCTGAATCATTGGTCGCGATTTCGATGATTTCGGCATTTTGCCCGCGAAGCGCGGCAGTGAAGCAGAGCAATGGCAGGAGACGGAGCAATGTTGATATTTTATTCATGGGAAAAATAGATGTGTTTTGAAATTTTATTGGGTTCATATTGTATTGGAATTTGTTTTCGCTGCCCGTCGGCAGCTATCGATGTGGCTTTTGCCGCGACGTGATGGCTGGCTCCGAGTAGGGTCGCTCATCAAGGTGCGGCACACGCGAGGCTCACCCACCATCGCGCCGAAGCTCCCGGCGCGAGCAGCGGAGGCGCGGGCAAATCGCTGAGCGCATCGGTCGCCGCTGTGCAAGGCTCAAGCGCGCCGTGCCGCACGCCGCGCCACCCACCGTGCGTAATCCACACTCCCAGATGGGGCGTTGCCACAGGGTCAAAGCCGAGTTCCAGTCGTTCGCGCCCGGATGCAGCGTAAATGAATGACTGTCCAACCGAGATATTTTCCGCGAAAGCCTTCAGATAGCCCGGTGCGTGTGCGCCGAAGTCCAGCCGTGCGAGATCTACACCGTCCGCCGGATTCGGCCATGCGATGTGCGAACCTGCGGCAGCGCCCGTCATATTTTGCGCCTCGAACACGCGCAACCGAGTGACGCTTGGCGGGAGCTCAAAACGGTCTCCGGGCTCGAAATGAAACAATGGATGAAACGACCACAACCACGGCTCCGGCCCGGCACCTCGATTGAGCAATTCATAGCAGAGAGTCAGGCGCGAGCCTTCAAGCCGGGCGGTGCGAGTGAGCCGCAAACCGCCGTAAGGAATATCGACCTGCAACGTCACCTCCTGTTCGGAAGTTGCAACAACGCGCCAAACCTGCGCCCAAGCATCACCATGATCGCCGAAAACGCGTGTGCCTATGCTGCAAGAGCGCACTGTTGGCAAGCATTCGTCAATGCCCGTTAGCGGGCCGTCGCTGAAACTTGCCCCGGTGCTGACTGACGGAAACCGCATCTGTTGCTGAGGACGCCAAAGCCATTCGCGACCAGTGCGCAAATTGACCAGCGACGCCACCCGCCCGCCGGATGCGGGCACAAGCACGATTCGGAGCGAATCGTTTTCGAGTGTTATCATTTCCAAGTCAGACATGATGGGATGGGAGCTCCGTCAGTTCTCTGAACCTTGTTGTTTTGGGGACACCCGGACCATGGCGCAGCCGGATTTTAACGGTACCTCTAAAACCAGCCCGTCCGGGCGGCGGGTGGATTTAATATCAACAGCATCCTCACTTCCGGGATGAATGGCGGTGATTTTATATTTCTCAAGTCGAGAAAACTCTCCGCCAGCGAGCACAATCCGGGCGGTTTCCCCGCCGCCGCCCAGCATCACTGGGATGGCATACCCTCCGGGGACGGTGAACAAGTTGGCCCGAGCCGCGCTGTTCTCGACTTTTATATCCGAATCGAGCGCCCATTTGCGCCCCTTGATGGCCTTGAACAGAGGCCCGTAGGCCAGATACCACCGGTCGGCAAACTCGCCGGGTTGGATGGTGTGGTTGTTGTCCGGATACGGCGCGGTGGGGGTTACGCCCAGATACAATTGCCGTTGGAAATAAACATTCGGATCAGGTTTTAGGCAATTCTCGTCCCAAGTCCAAGTGACCACCGGCTTTTGGAGACCCAGCAGCGCACTGGCGTTCAGACCGGGGCCCATTTCGTTGTGCTCGGCGTAGATGCCGTCAATCCAGCGCAGCACATCGAGCCGCATGGACACCATCGGGTTGGCGAAAATCACCTTGTCGTTGCCGTGCATGACGGACGAAAGATCCGGCAGGAAGACATTCCACGAGGTGAGCATCGAGCGCGCCGGCTTGTCATTATACCAAGTGACACCATCGTCGGCGTGGGTGTTAAAAAACACCAGCCAGTCGAGGCGGTCGATGCAAATGCCCGACGATTCGGGCAGCACCTCGATGTGTCGTCGGGCCTGCTCCAGCAGGAACGCCTTGTAGTCCTCCCCGGCGCAGTCCATCACCACGGCGCCTCCCCAAGTGCGGTAAAACTGACCGTCCGGGCTGTATAAAATTCCGTCAGCGATTTGAGTGTGCAAAAAATCAGTCGAATTTTTCCAGACCTCCGCGGCAGGCGCGCTCCGGTTGACAAACTCCGCAGTTTTAACCTTGGTGCCGAACTCTGTGATGTTGAAATAACTCAAGGTGTGGAAGCCGTAATCCCGCAGCCGCTTGCTATAGTCACGCATGATTTTTCGGGAGGTAGGCTGGCCTTTGTACACACCCTTCACCCACGGGTCGTTTTTCGCCTCCGCCGAGCTGGCGAAGGCCTGCCATTGATCAACGGGCGGCAAAAACATGCCCATGTAGGCGAAATCAAAACTCGCTTTCCAGTTCATACTGAAGCCCATTTTCTTGAGTTTTTCGACGTCCAGCTCCCCCTGCCAGCTTGAATAGGCGCCAAGCCCGGCAACCTCGAAAGCGCGGGGATTCGGGGGATTGAAATAATCCGGATAACGTCCGGCCATCCAAGCCAATGCGCGGCGCCAGTGCGCCCCGTGCGGCACAAGGTGGAGGGTGAATCGCACATGCCTGCTGGAGCCGATCCGGTTGTACCGGCGCTGGAACTCAACCGAGCCGTCCTCGGTGGTGACCAGCTTCATGACCAAAACATTGTCCTCCGGCGAGTGCACCAAGCTGAGGGCCTCGTCGCCGCCGTCGAAAACCGTGCACATGGGGATGGAAATGTAATTGCCGGAAGTGGGTCGGTCCCAGAGCAGACGGTTGTCCCCATACCACCGCGTGCTGTCGCCCAATGGCCTGGTCTCCAAGGGATCGCGCCAATCCCTTTTCATTTCATCGAAATTCCACAACCCCGATCCCAGCAAATCCGGGTGCGACCACGCGCTCCAATATTGCGTAGACTTGCCGACGGGCAGCTTGACGCCCGACACGATGCCCGTGCCCCAAGGAGCGCCAAGGCCGTAAACATCAACATCCCAGCGCACGCCGTCGGCAGTGACGGTGAACGTGTCCGTCACCCGGCACTGGTGGTCATCCCGGTCCCGTAGGGTACGGGTGACGGCGATGGACTCGTCCGAATGTTTTCTGATTTCCGGTAAGGAGGTCTCCTCGCAACCCGTCAGCCTGGTGCGCCCGCTGATTTCATACCGTTTTTTACCGCTTTGCAGGGACAGCAGTTCCCCGGTTTCATCCAGCTCCATCGCGAGGCCGTGTCCCCGCAGTTCGTGTTGGGCGGTACGCGACGCAATAGGTTGGTGCGTATCATCCTCCACCAGCACCGCCTCCGCCCAGTAGCCGCGGTCAGCATATTTGCCGTCATCGGCGTCAAGCATGAATAACTCCAGTTCCTTGATGCCGCGCGTATCCACCACGACCCGTTTGGCCGGCGTGTCATAGTCCATCACGCCGCTGTCGAACACTCGTTTCCCATCGATAAAGACCTGGAAAACGGCGGTGCCCTTTTTGTGGCGTTTCATATTCGCGTCGATTCCGACCCACGCCTCGAAACTTTTGTATTTTCCGTTGAGCATATACGAGGTTTCGCTGTTGGCGCAAGTGCTCAAGCCACCGTCGAACTTCCGGTTGTCTATTTGAATGGTTTTTGTGCCTGGCGGGATGCGCTCAAGTTGGTTGTAGGATTGTTTTGTAAAAACAGGTTTGAGCGAGGCCAAGGCGACTGGGCTGGCTTCGGTCCGCTGGGTTGCCCAGCCAACGGTCGCCACGAGCATGATCGTGATGCTCTTGAGCATTTTCAATTTCATTTTATTCATCAAATTATTATTAAAGAAATTGTGAGTGTTGCTGAGGGATGAATGGCGCGGGAGCACCGAGGGCCGGGCCGTATAGTCACCCGGAGGTTTGGAGCAGGATGGCCAACGGGAGGGCGAAAGCGCAGGGGTGAAATTTGCTTTTCATAATAAATCGCGCGTTCCCGAAAAAATCAGAAACTGACGCTCAGACCGAAATTGACGGAGCGCGGCGTAGCCCAGCTGACGCGGACATTGTAGGAAGCGAGGGCGTTCATCTCATCCGTCACATTTCTTATGGACAACTGCGCCGTGATACGCAGCTTGCCGACCTTGAAGGCATAGGCCACGTCCGCGTTTATATTCAGGAAGGATGGGACCGTGAATTTGGGTTCGTAGCGGATTTGCGTGTCCGGCATCACATATTGCGCAAGCATGCTGTCGCGCCACTGGAAGCCCAAGGTGAATTGCAAGCCCTTCGCGACGCCGTGTCTGATTTTATAGGTTGTGAGCGCGGAAAAGGCGTGCCGGGGCGTGCGGTAATGCCGTTTGTCGTAGGTCAGACCGCTGTAATCGTCCGTCTGCACCTCCATATTGATGCAATCCGTGTAGGCATATCCGCCCAAGACCTGCCATCCGCCGATGTTCGTATTAAAATTAAGCTCGATGCCGTTGCTGTGCAAACCATCCAAGGTGACATTCCTTTGTTCGCGTTGAGGCACGCCGTTACTGTCAACATATTCAACCATTTTCAATCCAGGGACATTTCGCTGGACTATGTCGAAATAACTGAGGGTGGCGTGAAACTTATCGCGGTAAACGTATTTCACACCGCCCTCATACTGATTGCCAGTCATGGACTTGAGGCGCGGCCCGTTCGGATACTCGAGCCTGTAGTTGGGCACAAAGGAGGCGTTGTTGTTGGCGTAGAGCGTCCATGCCTTGTTCTTTTTCAGATGCCAGACCAATCCCGCGCTGTGCGTGAGCGGATGTTCTTTAAATACGTCCAAATAGACACTCCCGGCGTCGAAATCGGAGTTGGCAAACTTGTTAAATATCGTGCCCCGCCGATTGTCCGAGCGACGGATGTCCACGTAACGAAGTCCGAACTGGACAAACACGCGGTCATCCAAAAGCGACATCAGGTCGCTGATATAATACGACTGGATCTGGGTGGTCTGAAGAGTATTGTCAAACAAGCGAGGCAAATTTTCCTTGGTCCAGCCCACGTGGCCGGGCACGTGCGTGAGCACGTTGGCCGGAGCCAGATGCAGGTCCGGGTTGAAAGTCGGCCAAGTGCCGGTGATAGGCTGCCCGGGCACCGGACTCATGCCTGTCGGGCGGTAATAAGAGGTCTGCCACCGGACGGAGTCCTGCTCCATGTGCTCCCAGCCGAATCCCACAATTATTTTGTGTTTAATGAACCAAGTTTTAACATCATACAAAGGCACCTCGACGCGCACTCGATGATTGTCGTTGGTTATAACCCAATCGCGGTAGTAACGGGAAACCAAGGGCTCGCCGGTCACGTCGGAGTAATACATGGCTTCCGGCAGGGTTTCGAAATTGTGTGTTTCCCTGTTTTCCGAGTTAAACAGCACGCGGAAGTGAACGTGACGCGAAAATTCATGCCTGAATTCCGCGTAGGTAATATGATTCTTCAAGACACGATAGTCGTCCAACTCCCCCATTGGACGGAAGGGATCGAAGGGATACCTGACTCCGTCCACTGTAATGTGGAGGGGATCGCCGTCACGCAGCACGGCCTCGTAATTGGTCAGGCCGGTCCGCTGGTAATGATATGTGTATTCTCCGAGCAGTTCCGTGCGTCGCGCGATATGCCATCTGAACGCCGGGGAAATCGCGATATCCCGCCTGGACGATCCGATCCATGTGTCGCCCTTCCCTCCCAGCGCGTTGAGCCTGTAGGCAAGTTTTTTCTTTATAAGGGGAGCCTGTGTGTCAATTTGATATCTATAATAACCGGAATCATCGGTGGTGAAGCGCATCCAGGTGGCGGTCTTTCCCTCGGGCTTCTTGGAGGTGCGGCTGATGGTGCCGCCGAAAGCGCCCTGTCCGTAAAGGACGGCGTTGGGGCCCTTGAGCACCTCCATGCGCTGTGTGTTAACCAGAGTCTGCGAACCGAAGCCTCCCGACTGTTCGAAGCCATTCAAAAAGTTGGCCCCGACGCCGGGCGCCGCGGCGCCGCCCATGCCGCGCATGGAAAAACTGTCACCGCCGCCGAAGGCCGTTACAGTCGGATCGTATAACACAACATCGGCGATGTTTTCCGCCATGATGTCGCGGAGAAATTCCTCGTTGAACACCACGATGTTTTGCGGAATGTCGGCGATGGGCGCGTTCAGGCGGGTGGCGCCTTCGGCATTCGTTGATATATATCCGGCGTCACGGTCGCTGGTGACGTCAAACACATTCATCAGGATAACCTCTTCATCCTTGGGCGACGGGGGTTGCGCGGATGTGGCGGCATTTTCCTTTACTTGAGCCGCGGCGTTTGATGCGAAAAGAGCGATGATTGGAAAAACCACCGTGAGCAGGGGCGATGTTTTTGTGTTCATGTTAAATTCATTATAGAGGTTTTACCGGTAGCGATGTGTGGGGGGCGTATTTCTGCACAGAGTCACCAACTCCAGCGCATGCTGGCGTTGAGATTGTGCCGGCTGTGGTCCTTTGACGTTTCATATTCGTAATCAAAGGAGAATGCGGAGAAGCGGCCCAAGCCCAAGCGAATGCCGAGGCCAATCGTAATGCGATCCCGCGAATATATGTCGCTGGGCACCTCGAAGATATCGTCGTACAAATCGCTGAAGCTCACATTCAGCACAGTTTGCTCGTGGGTAAGCGCAGCGCGCCAGTTTGCCTGGAGGACAAGCATGCCGGGTGTTTTCCATGCGGTCGTGAAGGCGTGGGTCAATTGCAGCCCAACAAGGCTTTCAACGCGATCCGTCTTGAAATCCTGCACATAGATTGCGCCCCGGCCCATTTCTGAATGATCGTAATAGGAATAATTCATATAATGCAGCCCCACGGAGGGCTTGAACACGCCGTTTTCCCAAGCGCGCAGCAGCAGGCCGGCATCGATGCTGGCCCCGTAGAGGGCCGCCCTGTATGAGCCTGTGGTCTCATCATCGAGACGCTTTGTGTCTGCCGTTATCGAGCCCCCGAATATATCTGCAGCCAGATAGAATTTGCCATAGCGCGCCGCGCCATAGACGCCGATGTGCGGCATGGCGGAGTCGGTTCCGCATCCGGGATTGTCCGTTTTCAAGTCGCTATACGCGTAGCCAGCGTAAACGCCTGCCAGGTATTTCCCGAAAAAGACACGGTCAATGCCCATATTCAGGCCCCAGGTACTGTCTTTGTAACCGATGCGGATGTCGTCCCCATCATAGCTGCCTATGCTTCCGAATCCCTTGATCCAAAACCCTTTGTCCAACTCGTCCCCGGGTGAGTAATGTTGGAGGGGCAGGAGAAAATTCTCGCTCATGCGCGAATAGACGGAGGCGACTGCCGCAGTCATGGCATCAATGCTGACGGCGATGTCCTTGCCGGGATTTCCGGCCCGGTTCATATTCATCAGCATCAAATTGTTGTTTTCATCCGTATAAATGCGGAATGTCGTGTTGTTGGGACCGGGATTGATATTGATGGAATAGGTATCCACACTGAGGCCGCCATCCGCGTGGACGAGCGTGGTGTAACCCGAGGTCAGACGGGACATGAGTGCGATGGTGACATTGTTCTCGATGGTGACAGAGCCTGATGTCACGAGCATCCGGCGGGAGGGATTGTCAAAGGCCAGCGTGGCTCCCTCGTTAATATAAACGCTTTTTGCCACGACCTCGGGCACCAGCAAATGGAGGGCGCCGCCCGGCTCAACCCGCACGAGTGATTGCGGGCCGCCGAGCGCGTTGGGATGCGCGGCGCCGACGGCGCCGTTGGCGTCCACCAATAACGACCGGTAATTGTTCGAGCCGCTCAGAACCAACACGGAATCAGTCGAGGTTCCCCAGACGCGAATTATCCCGGTG
Source organism: Ereboglobus sp. (assembly GCA_029974595.1). Taxonomy (GTDB): domain Bacteria; phylum Verrucomicrobiota; class Verrucomicrobiia; order Opitutales; family Opitutaceae; genus Ereboglobus. Next base: position 96,562 of record JARKRC010000062.1, read on the forward strand.
CCGTTGATTGCGCCCGAGAGAACGGAGTGGACGGCGTTTTGCGAGGAAAGCGCTATATTATTGGAGCCAAAATTTATATTATTTCCTATATTACGGTTCCCGGAGATAATCACCATCGTGTTGTCGCCGGTGATGTCGAGCGCGCCCGTGCCAAGCGCCCTGTCGTGGGAAAGAGCGAGTGCCCCGGCCCGCAGGGTGGTGCCCGCGTGCGTGTTTTCCGCGCGAAGCGCCAGCAGTCCGGCGCCGGTCTTGACCAGACTGCCGCCGCTGACCGCGCCGTTGATGCGATTCTCGTTCGAACCGGAAACCTCTATGGTGGCGATCTTGGACGGGCCGATGACGATGGCGCTGGCCATGACGGACGAGCCAGTAACACGCAGGGTCGCCGATTCCACAAAGGTGATTTGCGCGCCTATGGCCTGGAGTTGCTCACCCCGGCTAATCTCGATCGCGCCTCCGTCGATGTCTATTCCACCAGCGAAATTATTGTTGCCCGCGTTGTTGAAAACCAGCGTGCCCGCCCCGGTTTTGACGAGCTTGCCGAGGCCGCCCGTTTGCACGGCAGTCTCGGCCTCGACTCCCGGGTGCCAGGGGGTCGCCACGATGTTGCCGTTTCCGGTGAAGGTGAGGTTGTTCGCGCCGCCCACCTCGATGTTGGAGACGGGCATGTTGCCCGACAGCACGACCTCAAGGTTCCCCGGCGCGTCACCCGGGAACCGCACAGTATCGAGGGCGGAAAACTGGGTGACTCCCGGAGCGTTGAGTGATTCCCAGTTGTTGTCGGCGTCGTTCCACGTGCCACCCGCTGCCCCCGTCCATTTCATCGCGCGTGCGGTGTCGGTGATGAGATTGACCCGGAGTTCAAAGGGGGTGTCGCCTTCGACTCGCTCGATAGTCTGGCGTCCGCTGCCCGAGGTCACGAGGCCGTTGACGGCAAACCTCAGCTTGTCCGCGCCGCCTGCCACGAGGTCGGTGTAGATATTGCCCAAGTCGTAGGCTCCGGAGCGGAAGCCCTGCAGATTGACGGTGTTGGTGCCGGTGGTGGCGAGGGAGCCACCGGACATCACAAGCCTGGCGGCATGCGTGCCGTCAAAGGCGACATACGACAGGGTCGCGTTGGCGAGCGAGAGTCTGCCCTCAATGGCAAGCCCGGTGGCGGGGGCACCGGCCAGCCCCACTTGGATGGTGGAGCCCGCGGCCGCATTCACCGTCAAGTTTCCGTTGTTTCCGTTTTGCAGCACGGTTTTAAGTTCACCTACGCCGCCGAAGGTCGCGCCGGAGGCGACGTTGATGATGCCGCCCAGCTTGGCCTCGTTGTTGCCGAGGAGCAGCCGCCCGACCTCGACGGCGAAGGTGCCCGAGTAATAAGAGTTGTCGGCGTTGAGCACGAGGTCGCCGCCGCCCAGTTTGTGGATTCTGGCCGAGGTGTTGCCGCTGGCGATGGAGTCGTGGGCACGGCTGGTCGCGTTCGCGGCGCCGATGGTCAGGCTGGTTTCGTAGTCAATATTGAACTCGACGCGGCCCGAGCCGGAGGTGGCCGCGTAATAAAAACCGCCGCCGGCCGCCGAGGGGTCAAAGGACGGAGCATTGTTGACCACCTGCGGATCGCCGTCGGAAAGGGGAGTAGCTACGTTTCCAGCAAAATTTCCGGTCCAGAGGTAATCCCGCGTGGTGCCGGAGGCATCCACATTAAATGCCAGCACTCCGCTGGCGAGCTGGGATTGGATGGCACCCCCTTTCGTCCCCGCCCAATTGTTTGTGAATGTGCAATTGGTGAGCGAGATGGTGCCGGTGCGAACATCAACGGCACCCGAATAGGAGCGCGCCCGATTATTATCAAAGACCACATCGGCATATGTGTGGGACGAGGCTGCCCCCATGCCGGTTGCTCCTCCATAATCGCCCGCGGCGAAATTATTGTAGAAGCCGCCCCCGGTCATGTTCAAGGTGCCGTAGACACGCATGACGCCGGTGTTGCCGAAGCTTCCGTTGTTTTCAAAAATCACATCTTTCAGGAGCACTCTGTTCGTGGTTGTCGCAGCGTGAATGGCGCCGCTTACGCCGGAGCCGGTGGCGGTGTTGTTGGTGAGCCCGGCGCGGTTGTTTCTGAAGAGACCGTTGGTGATGTCGAGGGTGGTGCCGGCCGCCATGTTTATCACGCCGGCCACACTGGTCGTCACCACATTCTCGAAAATCACCCGTCCGGTCGTGCCCAGCGGGCGGTAGATGAGAGAACCGGTCTGAAGCGTCATGAGACCGGGACTTGTGCTGCGCTCTCCGATGCGGGTGTAGGTCATGGTGACGCCGTCGGCGATCTCGAAGAGATTGTAGGTATACATTGACAGGGTGTTGTTCCCCGTCATGTAGATTTGCCTGTCGGTGTCCACAATGGCGCCGCGGGCCGGCGGGGAGGGCAAACTCGCGATGCAAACGATCGCTGCCAGCGCGCGGAGCGCCGGGCAGCGGGCTGATGAGGGGATGGCGCACATGGAGTCTGTGTTCATGCTGATTATTATAATTTAATTGATATCGTTTGGAGTTGTATAAGGGGTCTCACGGGCTCTCCGCTTGCCTTTGATGTTTTGCATGCGCTGGCAGGATTGGATGATTCCCGTGAGGTTAATTGTCCGATGGCTGTTTTGCCGTTTCAGTTTTGGGATTACCAATTGAAGCGCACCGTGGCGGTGCCGGTGTGCCGCTGGAATTCAGAGCCGAGCTCGAAATCGTAGCCGAATGAAACGGCTGAGTTTTCCGTCATCGCGAATCGCAGGCCGAAGCCGATCATGAGGCCGTTGCGGTTGTAGTTGTCCACGCCAGTCGTGAAACTCTGGCCCCCGGTCGAGAGGAATCGTCCGTTGATTTTCAAGGAGGACTCGCTCAGCGTGGCGCGGTAGCCGAATACCGCGTCGAACATGCCGGGGCGTTTCCAAGGCATCGTGATATTCTGGGTGACCTGCATGCCGGCGAATCCTTCCAATGCGTTCGCGTCGAGGTCGGCAATGGAGACGGCGCCGGGACCGGTCTCTTCCTGGTGGCTATATGAGACACGCATATAGTGCAGCGCGACGGACGGCTTGATGCGGCCGTATTTCCAAGCGGCGAGCACCGCGCCGGCCTCGATGCTGCCGCCGAAAGTGGTGGCGGAGTATTTGCCGACGGCGCAGCCTTCCTGCTCGAAACGCGAGGTGTCGGCATCCATGGAGCCGAACACAAAATCCGCCGCCAGATAAAATTTCTCAAACTGCGCGGCACCGAAAAGACCGACGAAAGGCTGCGTGCCTTTGTTCTCGGAATTATTGTCGGAGGTGATGCGGTTGCTCAGGCAGCCGGCATAAAGACCGAGCAGGAGATTTTCCCCGAGCGCCCTATCATAGCCAACCACGGCGCCATAGGTGTCGCTTGTGTAGCCGGTCTTGCGAGAGTTGCCGTCGTTGTCGGCATAGGAGCCGATCAGCTTGAGCCAGCCGCTGGCTCGCGCGGGGCGGGACACGCGGTCAAGTGACATGAGAAATGTTTCGCTGATGCGCGAATAGACAGCGCCGTTGGTGGCGCTCATTGCGTCGAGGATGGCGGCTATATCCTTGCCGGGATTGGCCGTATAGTTCATCGCGGCGAAACTCACCGTGCCCGCCTCCGGATCAACCTTGAAGTAATCTGTGTTTAGACCAAAGGGCGCATTGGGGCCCGGGTCAAAATGGATGGTCTGCCCGGCCGTCAGCGAGTCCGCTTTCAACAGGAGGTAGTCTCCAGAAATAAAGGTGCCTATGGCGATGGTGGCGCCGTTCTCAAGCGTGGCCGAGGGCACCGCCAGCATGGGATCAGCGAGGCCTCCTTTCCACATGGGGTTGAACACGAGCCTGCCGCCGTTCCTCACGATCAGACCGCCCGCCGGCGTGTTCAATTTGCCGATGCCGAGTTCCCCGCCATTGTTGATCGTGACGGCCACCGAACTGCCGCCAAGAGCGCCGGCACTCGAGGCCGTGACCTTGCTTCCGGCGTTGACAACGAATTTTTGCAGCGTGTTGGCCCCGCCAAGGCTCAGCGTGCTGTTGTTGAATTCAAGCGCGTTGCCGTAGATCAGATTGTCAACCGAGCCCGAGGGGATATCGCGGAATTCGAGTGTGGAGGCGGCGCCGATAGCGATGCTGCCTGCGCCGAGCGCCCTGGCGTGCCCCGCGACCACGCGCGGAGCCTCTATGTTGAGGCCGCCGCTGAAGGCGCTGTTGGTGCCGGAGAGCGTGGTGACGCCCTCGCCCCGCACCGTGAGCGCGCCGTTTCCTGCAATTGAGCCGGCGAGCGTGGAGTTGTTGCCTGCCGCCGCCATGATGGCGAGATCATTGGCGCCGATATTGATGGCGTTGGGAATTCTGAGTCCCGCAGCATCGATCCATAGTGTCCGTTCGTTCACGGCGACCGTGAGCGTGCCGCTGCCGAGGGCGTTGGACGCGCCGATGCCAAGCGAGCCGGCGCGGTATTCGACACCGCCGGTGTGGCTGCTGGAGCCGCTGAGGGTGAGCCTGCCTGCGCCGTTCTTGACGAGCCTGCCCGTGCCCGCGATGGAGCCGGCAAACGTGTTGTCGGCGGTGTTGCTGACGGTCAGTGCCGCCGCTCCGAGCGTGATGAGTCCGTTGCCGCAGATGTTTCGAACGGTCTGGGCGTTGCCGGCCAAGTCCAGGGTTGCGCCGGATTTTACCTCGACGCCGGCACTGGCGGCCAGGATGCCGATGGCGCCGGTTCGGAGTGTGCCGCTTGAAACGGTGGTCATGCCGGTGTAATCGTTGCCCGCGTGAGTCAGCACAATGGCGGAGGTGCCGCCGGCTTGAATATCAAGACCGCCCGAGCCGGTAATTTTGGCCGAGAGGGTTGAGTCGGTAGAGTGAGTGTTGTTGAGGATGAGTTGCCGCCCGTTGAAGACTTCGATGTCCGTCAATCCGTAGCCCATGTAAACGCCGGCGGATGTGCCGGTGTCCACAATGTTGGCGCGGTAATTATATCCGGCCTTGGCAACGGTGCCCGTGCCTTGGACGATGCCCGCGTAAGCGGGCACGGGAATGGGCGCCCCGGTGATGTCGGTCAGCTCGATGGTGCCCGCGCCGGTGACGTTTGCGGCGGCAATCAGGCATGCGCCGTCAACGCCGTTGTCCAAGTCGAGGATATTGGGATTCGGGGGAACGGCGGGGTTGGTCTGCTGGGCGAGGAGGGCGCTGGTATCAACGCCGATTTTGCTCACCCCGGTTCCCAGGTCGAGTGTATCCACAATAAGGATACCGTCGGGCGAGCCGCCAAGGGTCATGCCAAAGCTCATCAGTCCGCCGTTGAGGGCGAGCCTGCGGATAGAGACGTCGCCGGAGACTTTTTGCGCGGCGCCACCGGCATCGAGTCGGAGCACGGCGCCGGGTGTGGAAAGCACGGCGGCGGCATTGGCGTCGAGGGAAAGTTTTCCTGACTCAAGCGCGACGAGTCCCGAGTAGCCGCCGCCGGATGCCGTGGATGCGAAGGCGAAGACACCCGGAGTCGCGATCGTGAGCGTGCCGGTGCCGGCGAGTCGGGCCGCACCCAGCGCATTCGCCGACTTGAGGACGACCCGGCCTTCGTTGATGGCGAGGGTACCACTGAAAGTGTTGCTGCCGGAAAGCGCGAGCGAGCCCGCGCCGGCCTTGGACAGGTTGCCCGCGCCGGCGATGTTGCCGGCGAGCGTGCCGGAATGGGCGGATGTGTCGAGGGTAAGCGTGCTGGCGGCGGCTCCGAGATCGATGCCATTGGCGACGGCGAGGCCGTTGTTGAGGAGGGTCACGCGGACAGCGGCAGCCGTCTCATGACCACTTGACCCAGAAAAAATTCCCCCTCCAACTACGAGCTTGGCCGGAGCGGCTCCCAGGGCCGCGGCGTGGCCGAGGGCGAGCGCGCCCTCGGAGAGCACGGTGGTGCCGGTGAAGACGCTGGCGGTGTTGAGCGCGAGTGTGCCGGAGCCGGTTTTATTAAGAATGCCTCCTCCGGAAAGCCGGCCATCGAACGCGGCATTGTTAGCCTGGGTATCGAGCACGAGGGCGCCGGCAGCGCCGATGTCGAGAGTGTTGGCGAGTGCAAGGTCTGCGGCGGCCATTTGCAGGGTCGCGGTGCCGGTGACATTGATCGCGCCTGTGCCGGACGCGCCGGCGGCGGCCAGCGCGAGCGTGCCGGCTTTCAGCTCGATGCCTCCTTTGAAGTCGTTGACGCCGGTGTTGGCGAGGGTGAGCCTGCCCGCGCCGTCCTTGGTGAGTTTTCCCTGCGCCCCGGAGATGACGCTGCCGATGACACTGTTTTTGTCGGTGGTGATGGCGGCGCCGTTGAACGTGTAGCTGGCGGCGCCGTCCACAATCATGTCGGAAACAGTGATGCGCGTGCCGGCGATGCCGATGGTGTGAGTGGTGCCGGAGGAGGCGGTGAAAGTGACACGGTCGCCTTCGGCGAAGGTGTTGACGGCGGCCCCGTCGGTCCAGTTGGCGTTGGCATCGTCCCACATGGTGCCGGACACACCCCCGCCGGTCCAGCGCATGGCGCGCGAGGAGTCGGCGGACCCGGTTACGATGATATCGTTGCCGGAGACGCTGAGTTTCATGATTTGTCGAGGCCCGGCCTGGATGCGCCCTCCAACAGTGACGACGGCGTTGGCTGCGAGTGCGGCGCGATCTCCCGCGGCGATGGTGGCGAGGGTGTGAGCGCCAAGCCTGAAGGCGCTTACGTCAACGCCAAAGGAGCCCGAAAGCGAGGTGAGGTTGGCAACGACGAGCTGGTCAGCGAGGTTTCCATCAAAGAGATCGAAGGCGATTTTGCCACCGTTGATGTCGAGGTTGTTGACGGTGAGTTGCGAGCGCGCGGAGTCGGCACCGACTTGCAGTAACGACCCCGCGAGAAGACTGACGTTGCCGGTGTATTCGCCGGTGCCGCCGATGGTCGCGCCCGCGCCCGCCGTGATGCCGCCCCCGAATTTCGCCGTCGCGCCATCGAGCAGGAACGAGCCTTGGCTGGCAAGAATCGACAGCGTGGAAGCCGAGTTGTCGGCAGTCAGTCGGAGCGTGCCCGCGCCGCTCTTCGTCAGGGTGCCGGTGCCGGCGAGCGCGCCCGCGTGGGTGATGGTTTGTCCGTTGGTGTCAAGGGTGCCGGCCACCGCGGGGTCGATGTTGATTTGGTTGGTGATGGCCACTGCGCCCGCGCCGGGGGCGGCGCGGAGCGCGGCATCGCCCGTGAAGCGAATGTTGTCGGCGCCCGCGCCGAGTTGGGCCGCGCTGGCGAACACAAGCGCGCCGCCCGAAAGCTCGATGTCACCGAAGGTGTTGGCGGTGTTGGAGAGCGTCAGGGTGCCGGCACCGGATTTTTCGAGTTTGCCGGTGGTGCCGGTGAAGCCGGCGCGGGCAGAGGTGGCGCTGACGGTAATGGCACCGCCGTTAAAGGAGTAGTTGCCCGTGCCCCCGACACTCAACCCCGAGACCGTGACGCCCTCTGTGGCGATGGCAATGTTGCGATTGGAGGCATGGGCGATGTCCACGGCGCTGTCGAAGGAGACGGCGTCGCCGTCATTGAAATGGGTTTCGGGCGTAGTGCCATTGTCCGTCCAGCTCGCGTTGGTGATGGCGGAGTTGGCCCACGAGGCACCGTCCGAGCCTGTCCATTTGAGCGCGAGGCTGGCGAGGGAGTTGTTGAGGAAGAGTTCGTGATTGAGGACGGAGAATGTGAGGCTGTTGCGGGCCGAGGGCGCGATGCCGATGAGCCGATAGGAAAAATTGTCCGCGGCGCCGGTGAGGGAGGAACTGCTGATGAGCTTGTAGGAGTCGGCGGTGCCGAGATTGGTGATGGCGATGATGTTGGTGCCGGTGTTGGCAACGAGCTGGTCGGTTATGAGCTGGCTGTAGGTGCCGTCGGCGCCGTTGCTCCCGAAGAGGTCGAAGTTGAGGGTGACGCTGCCGGAAAGCGTGAGCCGGTTGGAGCCGGTGCGAACGAAGGTGAGTGTTTCCGGGGTCGCGGCGCCGGGGCGTCCGACTTGCAGGGTCGAGCCGGCTTGGGCGGTGATTGTCATGGCCTCGAATGCGTCCGCTTGGGTGCGCTTGGCCAGCGTGCCGGAACCGCCAAAAGTCGCTCCGCTGGCAACCGTGATAATGCCTCCAAGGGACGCGGCGGAGTTGCCCAGCAGAAGGCTGCCGGCGTCCACCCGGACGATTCCCCGCCAATAACTGTTGTCGGCGTTGAGCACGAGGGTGCCTGATCCGGTCTTTGCGAGCGTACCCGAGGTGTTATTGTTGGCAATGGAGTCAATGTTCTTGTTGGCCTGCGCCGCTTCGCCGATGGTGAGCGTCACGCCTCCGTCTATGTTCAAATCCAGCATACCCCCTGCGCCATAATAAAAGCCGCCCGCGCGGGCCGCCGGTGTGTAGGGGTTGTTGTTAATTATCCTGTCATCCCATTCCGTGGATACAGCGGGGGCGGAGCCGGAGGCAATGTTGCCCGAATACACATAATTATTGGTGCCGCCCGCAAGCGTCATGTGAATGGTCATTTTGGCGGTGATGCCGTGCTGGAGCGCGCCGCCGTTCTGGACCGTCCAGTTGTTTTTGAACACCACGTCGGTGAAATCGAAGACGCCCGGCGTGCCCGAGTTCGAGCCGATCGCGCCGCCGTTTTGAAACGCCCGGTTGTTCTCGAAAACGGCCCGGTTGAGAGCCAGCGTGCCGGTGCCCCTGACGTCAAACGCGCCGCCATAGTTGCGGACCGAGTAGTTGCCCTTGAAAACCGCGTCGGTAAACGAGGCCAGCCCGGCGTTTACACGGGCGACGCCACCGATGCCCAATTGATAATTGTCTTCGAAAAGGACATCGGAGAAAGTGGAGACTACCCCGTTTTTGTTGAACATAAACACCCCTCCCACGCCGCTGCCCAAGCTGCCCGCGCTGATTCTGATAAAGTCAACCCCCTTGACGTTCAGTACCTGAAGGGCGGTGGCGCCACCGTCGATTTTGATGAGGCCTGCTTGTGAACCGGTGGTATTATCCCTGATGTCGATGAACTTAATCCGGCCCGCGCTGCCGTCGAGCGTCAACGTGGCCGTCGTGGCAAGAGATGTGCTGGGAAACACCGCGGTGGTGCCGGCCGTGCCCGAGCGCGTGACCGTGAGCACCGCGCCGTTTTCCACCTTGATGCTGGATGAACTGATGGTGTCGCCCAGCCCGAGTATGACAGTCGTGCTTGACGTTATGGGACTCGGGATCGCAACGGCCGCGCCATACGCGGGTGACACGGCGGCTAGCAGAGCGGCCAAGGACAGGCAGTGAAAAAAATTCTTGCTCATGCAAGGTTGGCGGAGAGGGTTGCAAGGTTTCATGTTAAAATGGATGAGATCCGGGATTGTTTCTTGATAGCCGTTATAGATGCAGGCCGGTATTCATGATATTATTTATAATCAAGCAGCCGGCGTTGGAAAGTGACTGCGCGCGCCTCCTCGTCGAAGACCAGCATATCCGGCAGTGACGTGGCAAAAAAGTGAAACCAATTTGGACTTGGCTGCTAACAAAGCAGGAAAGGGTAAAACTAAAAACATGCTATCATTGATAGCACTAGTTTTTAGAAGAAAAACTCCTTTCAAGAGGTTCACTCAACGAACCTCTTGAAAGGGGAAAATGCATGCAAAAACTCATCCGTTTTCCTAATGGGCGCAACGGGGTCATGGCCGATAACTGCCTCGTGAGCGGCATTGGTCCCGCCCCTACCCTGCTCGGTGGGGGCGCATGCCGGAGGATGCTGTGCTGAAAAAGGCATAACCCTCCGTATCCGGCCATAATTGGTATGTCGCGCAAACCAGCAAAGCCGGTTTGAGAAGCCCAGCATGCTCCAGTTAGTATTGCACGATAATACAATCTGAAAGTATGATATATTTCATCAATTTCATGTGCAGCGCCTTTATACACAAAGTTGCTGGAGCATATCGGGGCAGGCGAAATGTCCGAGGTCCGAAAATTGCAAGAGAAAGCCATCCAGATGATGGCGACTTGCAGCGATATGGGGGTTACGCACTTTGCCAGCTCGAAATCCGTCATGGCAATGCCTGGTGTGGATTGCGGCCCAGCCATGCCTCCGCTACGCAATATAGCGCCGGAACAATTTGATGAGCTCCGTCAACAGCTGGGAAAAGAAGATTTCTTCAGCAACGCATGCAGCCTTTTGTAGTATATTGATTTTAATATACTTGCAATTAACTGCTGAAGTTCGTGAATGTCGCCCCATGCGACTCTGCTTGCGTTCCAATTTGAAATTGTTGGTGCAAAAAACATGTGCCTTCCCAGATGATTTTCGGACTTGTACTCACATGGAAGAGTCCAAGGCCAGATTCAGGGAAAATTTTATCAAGACCAAATCCATGTTTGTTTGATCATCACCATGAAATCGTGTTTTTTTCTCGATATGTCTTCCAACAGCACTTCTTGGAATCTACCTCAACGTCAGTTATTGAGCAAACAAACGGCCGATTTATTGCGAGAGCGGATCGTGGATGGGACATGGCAGGAAAGTTTACCACCAGAGAGAGAGCTCTGCGCGTCCCTGCAAGTCAGCCGGCATACATTGCGAGTTGCATTGAAACAACTTTCCGCGGAAAGGCTTATAGAATCCAAGCAAGGAAAGGGGATTATGATCCTAAGCCGTTCCCAACGTAAAAAGAAGATGTTGGATCTCACGGATGTCGGGTTGCTTTTGCCTGGTTCGATTACTCGAATGTTGCCGATCCATGTTGTATGGATGAATCATTTGCGTGCAATGCTGGCTGATCGTGGATGCCGGTTGCATTTATTTTACGGTCTTAAATATGCGCGCCACAATCCTTCAGTAGCCATCAATCAACTTGTAACGCGGCAAAAACACAAATGCTGGGTCTTGTTGTTGTCGGACGAACCGGTGCAGCGCTGGTTTCAGGACAACAAGGTGCCGTGCGTCGTGGCGGGTTCGATCTACAAGGACATGAGCCTGCCGTATTGCGACCTCGAACATCGCGCGGCGTGCCGGCATGCTGCGGGGTTGCTGCTCGGGCGCGGACACCGGCGCATCGCCCTGCTCGTGCAGAAATCGCGACTGGCTGGCGAAGAAGAGAGCGAGGCGGGATTTGCCGAGGGCATGAGCCGCTCGCCGCACAAGGACACGGAGATGCTTGTTTGCAACCTTGACGGCACCGCGGCCGGAGTCGCCACCGTGGTAAGGCGACTCATGGCGCGCAAGCCCGCGCCGACGGCGCTACTGATGGTGAACGCGTTTTACTATCTCACCGCGACCGCCTGTCTTGCACGGCTGGGGTTGCGTGTGCCCGAGGATGTCTCGGTGGTTTTGTGCGACGGGGCCAACTTCCTTCCCTGGCTGCTGCCTGTGCCGACGCATTACGAAATCGATCCGCACAATTTTGCGAAGGCGTTGTTATCTATGGTGCTTGAGATGTTGGAGAGCGGCGCGACCAGAAAAAGGGCGGTGCAACTCATGCCCGCCTGTATCGCGGGCGAGTCGGTGGCGGATGCGCGGAAACCGTGATGCGTCGCGCATAAATGGTCTGCTGGGTGAACCAAGAGTTTGCATTGGCCGCATCGAGGAATGTATGCGATGGTCTGTGCCGTGTCCGCACACCATTCGGATGGCCATCCATTCAGTTGAAGAACCCAGCATCCCATTATTCCCATGATTCACGGGATCGTAACCGACATTCAGCGGTTTTCCCTGCACGACGGGCCGGGAATTCGGACGACCGTGTTTTTGAAGGGCTGCCTGATGCGCTGCGAATGGTGCCACAATCCCGAGACGATCGACCCGGCGCCGCAGTTGTTGTTTTACGCGGGCAACTGCATCGGCTGCGGCGAATGTGTCGAAGCCTGTCCGCAAGGAAATCACCGGTTCGGCAGCGCAGATGAGACTGTTGTCGCGGCGGGCGCGGCACGCGCGATAACGCATGATTTCTCACGCGGATCGTGTTCCGTTTGCGGCGCGTGCGCGAGACGCTGCCCGGCGTCCGGCCTGCAAGTTGTGGGACGCCGCATGGAGATCGCGGACGTGATGGCGGAGCTATTGGAGGATCGCGCGTTTTACCACGAGGAAGGCGGCGTGACGCTTTCGGGGGGCGAACCGATGATGCAGCCGGAATTTGCGCGTGGGATTCTCCGCGCCTGCAAACGCGAGGGCATCCACACCGCGATCGAGACGACACTCTGTTACCCGTGGTCGCGCATCGAACCGCTGCTCGGCGAACTCGATCTGATCATGTTCGACCTGAAACTGGCGGATGCGGAAAAACACCGTCGCCATACCGGCGCGTCGAACCGTCTGCTGTGGGAGAATCTCGGGCGACTCAACCGGTGTGGCAAACCGCTTATCGCGCGCACGCCGCTGATCGCGGGCATCAACGACAGCGAGGATGAAATCGTTCCCATCGCCCGCGCGCTCGGACGGCTCGACAACCTTTTGTATTACGAATTCCTGCCCTATCACCCGCTTGGCTCGGGCAAATACGAGGCTCTCGGACGCGCCGCGCCGGTGTTTCAACCGCCATCGGGCCAGACCCTGCGCCGGCTCGCGAATGCGGCCCGCGCTCAAGCGGATAATATAAAAATATATATCAACGGAAAACCGGAAAATTATGAAATACAGCACACAACTGGCTCGCTTGCGTGAGCGGAAACTGGCGCAGACCCGCGCAAAACTCGACCGCAAGGGCGCGCAGGACGAGGATGACTACGGCTATGTATTGCCGCCGCCGGATTTTTCATGGCAGCCGCCGGGGGCGGACCGTGGCGACACATTCCAGGGCGCGCGCGCCTGGGCCTCGGTGTTTCGCTCATTGATGGAGCATCATCCGGTTTATATAGATGCGGACGACGCGCTGGCCGGACGATGGATGTTCATGCTCTCGCGCATGCGTCCGCAATACCGGCTCGACCGCGCGCCTTTCCCGTTTGACTACTCGCACATGGAGGACGAGCAGCGGTTGTATGACATCACCTCGGGCATCGGCGCCGACGCGCATTTCGCGCCCGACTATCGCATCGGCCTGCAACTCGGCTGGGACGGGCTCAAGCAAAAGGTGCGCGCCTCGCTTGAAAAACACGCGGGCGACACCGAGGCCGTCGAGTTGCTGGAGGCCGAGATCGATGTCATTGAGGGTGTGCAAAACTGGATCGAACGCACCGCCGCCGCCGGCGAGGCCATGGCGCGAACGGAAAACGATCCCCTGCGCAGGGAAAATCTCGAAGTCATGGCGGCGATCAACCGGCGCCTCGTCGGGCAGCCGCCTTCGACCCTGCGAGAGGTGTGCCAGTGGCTGGCTTGGTTCAACATGGCCTCGCGCACCTACAACCGCGATGGCGCGGGCGGGCAGCTCGACGAGCTGCTGCGACCGTATTACGAGCACGATCTGGCCGAGGGCATGATCGACGACGAGGACGCCATGTATTACATCGCGTGCCTGCTGCTCAACGATCCGCATTATTATCAAATCGGCGGCCCCGACAAGACCGGGCGCGACCAGACGACGGCGATCTCGCATTTGATACTGGAGGCCGCGCATCTGCTCAAGATAAGCTGCAACATCACCATCCGCGTCCACGACGGCCTGGATGAAAAACTGTTCTGGCGCGGAATTGATATATTGTTTTCAGACGAACTCGGCTACCCGCGCTTCTCCGGGGACAAGGCGCTTGTCGCCGGGTTTATGCGAAACGGTTATGACGCCGAGCTGGCGCGCGAACGCATCGCAGTCGGCTGCAACTGGATGAGCCTGCCCGGGCGCGAATACACCATGAACGACGTGGTAAAGATCAATATCGCCAAGGTCTTCGAGGTGGCGTTCCGAGAAATGCTGGAAAAGGACGCATCACCATCGACGGAGAAGCTGTTTGCGTTGTTCACGACTCATCTAAGGCGTGCGATTCACTGCACGGCGCGGGGAATAGATTTCCATCTGGAGCATCAATACAAAAACGAGCCGGAGCTTCTCTTGAACCTGCTTTGTCACGGTCCGGTTGAGCGCGGTCGTGACGCGTCACATGGCGGCGTGGATTTTTATAATATGTGCATCGACGGGGCAGGACTCGCCACCGTGGCGGACTCGTTTGCCGCGCTGGAACAGCGTGTGGAGCAGGAAGGCCGCCTCGACTGGCAGACCGTCGCCCGCGCGATGGCAGAAAACTTTGAGGGTACCGACGGCGAAAAGACGCGCCTGATCCTTTCCGGCTCGCAGCGTTTTGGCCGCGGCTTGTCGCTCGGCGACAAATGGGCCGCGCGCCTTACGGAGCTGTTTACCACCAGCGTGAAGGCCTCGCCGACACCTGCGGGACATAACCTCATGCCGGGCTGGTTTTCGTGGGCCGACACCGTCCGTTTTGGCAAAACTGTCGGCGCGACACCCAATGGGCGTCGCGCGGGCGCGCCGATCTCGCACGGCGCGAATCCGCATCCCGGCTTCCGCAAGGACGGCGCGCTGACCGCCATCGTGAAGGCCGTCGCGGACGTGCAGCCGGGTTACGGCAACACCGCGCCGCTGCAACTGGAGGTCGATCCGTGTTCCAGCCGGTCGCCGGATGCGAAGGCCATCGTGGGCAATCTGATCAAGACGCACTTCGCGCTCGGCGGCACATTGATTAATATCAACATCATCGACGCCGAAAAAATCCGCGACGCGCACAAGCATCCCGAGAAATACCCGGATCTTGTGGTGCGCGTGACCGGCTTCACCGCCTACTTCGCGAGCCTCTCGCAAGAATTCCGCCAGCTCGTGGTGGATAGAATCATACAGGAACAAGTCGCTTGATGGACATGACATGAGAAAATAAATGCCGTATGAAAAGGTTTACTCTCCGCTTCGCTGCTGCCTTTCTGTCGCTTGTCACTTGCTTGCATGCTTTCAAGTCAGATGTGTTTGTAAGCGGTCAGGAGGGATACCATACATATCGGATACCAGCTATTATCAGAGCTGCCGATGGCACCCTGCTTGCGTTTTGCGAGGGACGAAAAAACAGCCGCTCCGATACCGGCAACATTGATTTGCTGCTCAAGCGCTCCACTGATGAAGGGCGGACGTGGGGCGCAACCATCGTAGTGTGGAATGATGGGGACAACACTTGCGGCAATCCGAGTCCGGTTCTTGATGTGACAACAGGTTATATCTGGCTTTTGATGAGCCATAATCTTGGATCGGATACGCAAGATATGATTTCGAACGGGACATCCACTGGCACACGCACTGTCTGGGTGACCCATTCGAACGACAACGGCCTGACTTGGGCGCCGGCCACGAACATCACCAGTCAGGTGAAAAATCCCAGCTGGCGGTGGTATGCCACGGGCCCTGGAATAAGCATACAGATCCAAAACGGGCCTCATGCAGGGCGCCTGGTCGTTCCTGTTTGCTATGGCAATCCCCGTTCGTCGGGTGTGTTTTATTCCGATGATCATGGGCAAAGCTGGATTACCAGCAATGATGTGCGCGGGCTGGTCGGCGAAACACAGGTGGTGGAAACTTTCGGAGCGCCGGGAAAATTGCTGATAAACATGCGGAGCGGCTATGATCACAAATGCCGCACACAATCCACCAGCACAAATGGCGGCGTGACTTGGAGTTCACCGCCAAGCCAGGTAATTGAGCAGACCGACCCACCCTGCCAGGCCAGCATTATAAGATGGGAGAATCCTGCCTTGGCGACAGGCGGATTATTGTTGTTCTCCAATCCTGCAAGCGGGACTGACAGACGTGAGAAGCTCACCATACGGAGCAGCGCCGACGACGGCGCAACGTGGCCGCGATCCCTCGTGCTCCATGAGGGAATGGCAGCCTATTCGTGTTTGATCCGCTTGGATGCGGAAACGGCGGGCTGCCTGTATGAAACCGGCGAGGGAACCTATTCCTCGGCCAATCTCTATAAACGGATTACATTCCAGACTTTTCCCCTGGGTGAACTCGGTGCGTATGCGCCCGCGGATCTCCTTTCGCCCCGCAATGTCACGGCGGGCTCTGGAGGAAGCACCAGCTTTGCGGCCGCGGCATCCGGAGCCACCAGTTTCCGCTGGCAGGTTTCCACCGATGGCGGCACAAACTGGACGAACATTTCCGCGCTCGCCAATCCCTCCGCCCATTATAGCGGCTGGAATAGCGCAACGCTCACAGTCACCAATGCGTCCGGAACCATGAATGGTTATCTGTATCGTTATGTGGCCATCAATTCTTATGGCGAGACGGTGGGTAACAGCGCGGTTCTTACC
Organism: Ereboglobus sp.; assembly: GCA_029974595.1. Lineage (GTDB taxonomy): Bacteria > Verrucomicrobiota > Verrucomicrobiia > Opitutales > Opitutaceae > Ereboglobus. The sequence goes on from JARKRC010000062.1 coordinate 112,813, forward strand.
GTTAAGACAACAAATCTGGGGCGGGCCGCTGGCATCACGCTGGATAATAGCGACAATATCTATGTCACCGATTCCGGGTATGGCGCAGTTCGAAAGATCACACCCGCCGGAATCATCTCTTTTTTCAGCAATACAAACGCCTTTGCCATGCCCTCCGGCATAAAAATCAACCCGCTTACCGGTGCGCTCCATGTCATCGAAACCGGGGCCAGGGCGGTGCGCACGCTTTCGGCCTCGGGAAGTGCGAACGTCCTGCCCGGTTCTGCTGCCGCCTCGCTCGGTGGGCCTACGGCTGTTGCTGTTGATAAAACCGGCAACACCTACATTGCCGACACCGCCAGCCATACCGTCCGCATCATCACAGCCGATGGGAATGCCACTATCATCGCAGGCGCGCCCGGGATTCCTGGATCCACAGACGCCACGGGCACCGCCGCTCGTTTTATCCAGCCCGCCGGTGTTTCCGTTGATATTACAACAACAGGAACCTCGGGATATCTTTATGTGGCCGATACCGGCAATCATACCATCCGGATCATCGATATGGGCACCCGCAAGGTGACAACTTTTGCCGGCCAGTCGGGTATTGCGGGTTATGCAAGCACAATACCGGCGCTCTTTAATGCGCCGAAGGGGATCATCGTCGATGGCGCAGGCGTCGTGTATGTGGCCGATAGCGGAAACCACGTTATTCGGGAGATTACAAGCCAGACGGATCCCATGCCAGCCATTGCCGGCAGCCCCGAAATCGCGGGTTTTATTGATGATTCCGGAACATATTCCCGTTTTAACCGCCCCTCCGATCTTGCGCTTGGCCGTGATGGCAGTCTCTACGTGGTCGATCATGACAATAATGTCATTCGCAAGCTCGCGTTCGATGGACGGGTGTCCACTATCAATACCGTGCTTGATGCCGGCATCCCCGGGGGCAACGGTTCATCAGGAGGCGGAGGCAATGCCGGCTCATCATCAGGAGGCGGAGGCGCTGCAAGCGCATGGTTTATGGTTGCACTGGGTGTTTTATTCCTTTTGCGCGGCTCAATCATGTGGAAGAAGATGTAATTTTTTTCTGGAGTCTGATCGCGCGCAAGCTGCCGGAAGTCAGCGCGGCCTCTACAGGCTGTGCACAATTTAATCGGCTATCTTTGTCCGGTTGACTTCGAAAAGCTTACCAACTGATCTCCCCCAATCACTCGTCTGCGTCCACTGCCTGCAAACTAGGGCTTTGAGTCGGGAAATCCATCGCTCCTCCTTTTCACCTTTCATTCTTCACTCTTCCCAATGTCTTCCGCCACCGCCTCGCCCATTCCTGCCAATCCGGCCATTCCCGGTCCCGACACCTGTGCAGGCGTGCCGTTGTTCAACTGGCTCACGGAACGCGCCTCCGGTGTTCTCATGCATCCGACTTCGCTGCCAGGCGCGCAAGGCATTGGCGTCCTCAATGCCACCGCCATCGACGCATGGCTCGCGTTTCTCAAGGACGCCGGCATCCGCTACTGGCAGGTCTGCCCGCTCGGCCCGACCGGCTACGGCGACTCGCCCTATCAATGTTTTTCCGCTTTCGCAGGCAACCCCTACCTGATCGACCTTCAGGCGCTCCAATCCCACGGCCTCCTCACCAACGCCGATCTCGCCCCGCTTGCCGCGCTCCCGCAGGACCATCTGGACTTCGGCTGGCTCTACGTCGCCAAGTGGAAAATCCTCCACCAGGCTTATGAAAACTTCTGCGGCAACACCACCGATGCCGCGACTTCTGCCGGCGCGCAAAAAGCCCACGCCGCGCGTCTCGGCTACGGCGATTATGACGCTTTTCTCAAAAAACACGCCGACTGGCTGCAAGCTTTCGCCCTTTTCCAAGCCCTCAAGGATCACCACAACCCGCTCCCGTGGTGGAGCTGGCCCGCCGAAGTCCGTTTCTATTCAAAAGCCGCCGCCCTCGCGCGCAAAAACGCCCTTCCCCCCGACGTTCTCGCCCGCGCCAAGGCGCACGCCTTTTTCCAATACCTCTTTTTCGGCCAATGGACGCAAACGCGTGCCAAAGCCGCCCGCGCCGGCGTCGAAATCATCGGCGACGCTCCCATCTTCGTCGCCCGCGACAGCGCCGATGTCTGGGCCAATCCCGGGCTTTTCCAGCTCGACGAAACCACCGGGGCGCCGCTCTTCGTTGCCGGCGTTCCCCCCGACTATTTTTCCGCCGACGGACAACTCTGGGGCAATCCGCTCTACGCCTGGGAGAAACACGCCGCCACCGGTTACGCTTGGTGGATCCGGCGCCTCGCCGTTAACTTCGAGCTCTGCGACATTCTCCGCCTCGACCACTTCCGCGGTTTCGACACCTACTGGTCGATTCCTGCCGACGCCCAAACCGCGAAAAAAGGCATCTGGAAACAAGGCCCCGGCCTCGCCTTCTTCGAAAAAGTCCGCTCCGCCCTTCCCCATGCCAAAATCATTGCCGAAGACCTCGGCGAACTGATGCCCTCCGTGATCTCCCTTCGCAACGCGACGGGACTTCCCGGCATGGCCATCCTCCAATTCGCCTTTGGCGGCAAAGCCGACAACCTCTACCTCCCGCACAATCACCACCACAACAGCGTCGTTTACCCCGGCACTCACGACAACGACACCACGCTCGGTTGGTATCGCTCCTCCGGAAACGAAGCCGCAGCCGACCACGTGCGCCGCTACTTTCGCATCAGCGGCAACGAAATCGGCTGGGATTTTGTGCGCGCCGCCTATGCCAGTGTTTGCAACCTCGCCGTCATCCCGCTGCAAGATCTCATGAGCCTCGGCGCCGAAGCCCGCTTCAACACTCCGGGCGTCGCCGCCGGCAACTGGCAATGGCGCTATACCGCGCAACAACTCGAAACACTCCGCAGCGAGAGCGCCGCCTACCTGAAATCCATCGGCGAACTTTACGGACGCTGCGGTTTGGAAAAATAATCGCCTCGGCGTGATACCGACTGCAAACTGCCATGCTTTTACCGGCAGATGGTATTTATTCGCGAGCATTCGCCTCCATTCGCGGTTAAAAACAAACAGCACAAAACAACATGATTGAATCTGGATTCAGCTGTGTTCATCTGCGGTTCCAACACACATGATCGAAGTTCGAAATCTTACGCGCGTCTTTCGCACCTACAAAAAACGCCCCGGTTTTCTCGGCGGCATTTACGGGCTTTTCAGACGCGACTTCGAGGAAATCGCCGCGGCGAAGGATGTCTCGTTTGACATCGCCGAAGGCGAATTCGTCGGCTTTCTCGGCCCCAACGGCGCGGGCAAAACCACGACGCTCAAAATGCTTTCCGGCCTGATTTTTCCCACGAGCGGCACCGCGCGCGTCGCCGGTTTCGATCCCTCGCGCCGTGAATCCGCCTACCGTCGCATCTTCGCGCTCGTCCTCGGACAGAAAAACCAGCTCTGGTGGGACTTGCCCGCCATTGAATCCTTCCAACTGCTGCGCCACATCTACGCGCTGCCCGCCGACGGATTCAAAAACACGCTCGACGAACTCGTCGGACTCCTCGGCGTCGGCCACAAACTCAACGTGATGGTGCGCGAACTCTCCCTCGGCGAGCGCATGAAAATGGAGCTCATCGCCGCCCTGCTCCATCGTCCGCGCGTGCTCTTTCTCGACGAGCCCACCATCGGCCTCGACGTCGTTTCGCAAAAAGCCGTCCGGCAATTTCTCCGCGATTACAACCGCCGCCACAATGTCACCATTCTCCTCACCAGCCACTACATGGCCGACATTCAGGAACTGTGCGAGCGCGTGATCGTGATTCATCGCGGAACAAAAATCTACGACGGCGCGCTCGACGGGCTCGAAGCCCGCACCGGTACGCGCCGCAAAATCATAAAATTCCTCCCCCAGTCCGGCGCGTTTCCCGAAAACTGGATATCGCTCCACGGCCAGACCACGCGCGACGACGACGGACACATCCACCTGAATGTTCCCGCGAGCGACATCGTCGCCGTTTCACAGGAAATACTCACTTCCGGCAGCGTCGCCGACATTACCATCGAGGACGTGCCCCTCGAAGACGTCATCGCCGACCTCTTCACGTCGCGGTGACTTTGTCCCGCGTCCCCCGCACGGCGCTGATGCTTACGATCACGCTTGAGCCGACCATGAGCAACGCCGCGACGACCGGATGCAGCAGTCCGCACGCGGCGAGCGCCATGCCCGTCGCGTTGTAGCACGCCGCAAAGCGCAGATTGTAATGCACGCTCTTCCGCGCTGCCCTCGCCACACGCACTGCCCTCGGCAAAAACTCCAACCCCGCGCCCGCAAACACCGCCATCGCTGACGCCTTCGCCAGTTCCGCGCCGCCGCCCATCGCGATCGAAACCTGCGCCGCGCTCATCGCCGCCGCGTCGTTCACGCCATCGCCCATGAACAAAACGCACCGCCCTTCCCTCTCCAATTCCTCCACGCGCGCCGCCTTCTCGGCAGGCGTTATTCCTGCGCGCACCGGCATCGGTAGCCCGGCACGTGCGCCTTGGGCATCGCCTGTCAACACCTCCCCCTCGATGCCGAGCGCGCGCAACTGGCTCACCGTCTCTTCCAGTCCGTCGCGCCATTTTTCCTCCAGCTCGACCGTCGCAGCCAGTGCGCCATCCACAAAAACAAACACGCATTTGCCGTCCTCCGGCTCCGGGCTTTGCGCGTTCGCTCCCTCTTGTATTTCTCTCGTTCCCGCTGCCACGCGCACGCCGTCAAAAATTCCCGTCACGCCGCGTCCGGCCACCACGCGCCGCTCGCTTGCCTGCACACGCGCGTCGGGACCTGCGCTTCCACGCAACGCTGCCGCCACCGGATGCGCCACGCCCTGCTCCAACTCTGCCACGCACGCGCGCAGCCACGCCTCGCGCCCGAGAAACGCGGTCTCCACCCGCCACTCGCGCACGCGCACGTTCTCCTCCGACAGCGTGCCCGTTTTGTCGAAGCACACAAAATCCACCCGTGCCAGCGCATCCAGAAAATCCCCCGTCCGCGCGACCAGTCCGAATCCCGCCAGCCGCGCAAGCCCGCCCCAGATCGCCGCCGGTGTCGCCAGCCCCATCGCGCACGGACACGCCACGAGCAGCACCGCCATCGCATTAAAAAGCGCCTGCGCCCAGCCGCCGCTCCCCAGCCACCACCAGCCGAAAAACGTTCCCGCGCTCACGCACGCAACCAAGGGCAAAAACCACGCGACCAAGGTATCCGCCTGCGCCTGCAACACCGACGGCGCCAGCCGCGCGCGCTCCACCGCCGACAATATCCCGTCGAGCCTCCGTCCCCCTGCCCCGCCCTTCCCCGGCCACACATCGGCCGCGATGTCGAAAAAACCGTCAACGGAAAACGTCCCCGCCAGCACGCGCTCGCCCGCGCCGCGCGACACCGGACGCCACTCGCCCGTCATCGACGTTTCCTGCACAAACCCACGCCCGCTCACGATGACGCCGTCCACCGAAATCGCGCCGCCCGGCCCCACGCGCACCACATCGCCCTCGCGCAACTCGGCCACCCTGATCCGTTCCATATTCTCTTCATTCTGCACTCCGCACTCCGCATTTCGCATTCGATTGCACCATTCAAACCGCTCGCGCGTTTGACCCGCCGCGCGCAACGCCGCCAGACGGCTCCTCGCGCCGAGCATTTTTCCCGTCGTGTGCACGACGATCAAAACCGCCACGACTTCGTAATACACCGAGCCCGTCCGCGTGAACGTGCTCACGAGCGAGCCGCCGAGCGCCCCGCACAACGTCACCAAAAACAGCAGGTCCACGCTTATCCGCCGCGCCCCGAGCGCAGTCCACGCCGAGCGCATCAAATCGCCGCCCAAAAATGCCAGCGCCCCGAGCGCCGCCACAATCAACAACCCGTGCACGACCCAATAAGCCGGACCCTCCACCTCCGACAAATTCATGGCAAAACTGAAAACCATCGCCTGCCCCGCGATCAAACAGCCCGCGCCAATCCGCAGCCACCCGCGATCGATCAACTGCTGATCCGCCTGCACGCCGGGCTCGGCATCGGCGGCAAGGGAGGCGTTTTCTTCATCAACACGACTCATATTTTCACATCAACGCTTTTCACTCCGCGCCGCAACGTCAACCGTCCTTCCGATTTCTGTCTTTTCACCCTTCGCTCTTCACCCTTCACTCTTCCCCTTTTCCGACATGCCAATCCGTCTTCACGACTCGCTCACGCGCACCGCGCTCGAACTCAAACCCTCGCAACCCGACGGCGTTTTCCGTTTTTATAACTGCGGCCCGACCGTCTATGCCGCCGCGCACATCGGCAATTTCCGCACCTTCGTCGTCAACGATCTCATCCGCCGCCTCGCCGAGCTCGAATTCGGCCCCGGCAAAGTCCGCCACGTCCGCAACATCACCGACGTCGATGACAAGACCATCCGCCGCTCCCGCGAGGAAAACCGCACCCTCCCCGAAGTCACCCGCCAGTGGACGGAAAAATTCCACGCCGACTGCGACGCCCTGAACTGCCTGCGACCGCACGACGAGCCCCGCGCCACCGATCCGCGCTACATGGCCGAGCAGGTCAACATGATCAATGTCCTCCTCGAAAAAGGAAACGCCTACACGACGCCCGACGGCTCCGTGTATTTCAAAGTCTCCTCCTATCCCGGCTATGGCGCGCTCTCCCGCGTGAAGGAACGCGAGCTCAAGCTCGGCACCGCGCTCGCCGGAAAACCCGACACCCCCGCCGCCGACGCCGACGAAAAGGAGGACGGCTCCGACTTCGCCCTCTGGAAAGCGCACAAACCCGAGGACGGCCCCAACCAGTGGCCCGGCCCTCGCCACGCCTCCGCCGGACGCCCCGGCTGGCACATCGAATGCAGCGCGATGAGCAAGGCGATTCTCGGCCCCACCATCGACCTGCACACCGGCGGCGTCGATCTCCTCTTCCCGCACCACGAAAACGAAATCGCCCAAAGCCAGTGCTGCAACGGACAGACCTTTTCGCGCCATTGGTATCACAGCGAGCACCTCCTCGTTGACGGCAAAAAAATGAGCAAGTCGCTCGGCAACCTCTACACGCTCGACCAGCTCGCCGCGATGGGCCACACGCCGATGGCGCTCCGCTACGCGCTCCTCAGCGGACACCCGCGCAAGCAGCTCAACTTCACGCTCGACTCGCTCCACGCTGCCGAAAAGGCGCTCGCCACCCTGCGCCATTTCGCCGCCACCCTGCCGCCGTCCGGCGGCGACGCCACCGCGCTCGACGCATTTTTCGCCGCGCTGCACGACGACCTCAACACGCCCGCCGCGCTTGGCGCGCTCTTCACGCTCGTCAATCGCGGCGCCGCCGAATCGCGCCTCGACGCGCCGCTCTTCGCGCGCGCCCTGTTCGCCCTCGGCCTGAAATTCGACGCTCCCGCTACGCCGAAAGCCGACGCCCCCGCCGAAGTTGCCGTGCTTGCCGAGCAACGCTGGGCCGCGAAAAAAGCAAAGGATTTTGCCTCTGCCGACCGCCTGCGCGGAGAAATCGCCGCCAAAGGCTGGACAATGCTCGACGGCAAAGACGGCTACAAACTGGAGAAAAAATAACTTCTCTCCGCGCCTGCAATCTTCGGACTTCAATCAAAGCCGAGCCTGCCAGCCGTAGCGCAGACTTCCAGTCTGCACTTTTTTTTGGCGGATTCGCCGTCGGCATACTGGAAGTCTGCGCTACGACTGGCATTCTGTTAATTCTGTTCATCCTGTCTCAATTTCCGTCCGCCGTTGCGTTCGCAGCGCTGTTGCGTGCGTCAAAATTATCCTGAATGCACTCGGCGCTTGCGCTTGCCTCGAATCCCGCGATTTCCTCGCAGGAGAAATTATATCTTTGAACCCTCTCGTAATCGTCAAGCTCGCCGGCCATGCTTATCACCCTCACGACCACTCATCACCCCGCAACCGATCTCGGCTATCTCCTTCGCAAAAATCCGACGCGGCCGCAATCGTTTGAACTCACGTTCGGCAAGGCACATGTCTTTTATCCTGAAGCGACAAGCGAACGCTGCATCGCCGCCCTTCTTGTCGAGGTCGATCCTGTCGCCCTTGTCCGCAACCGGCGCAACCCCTCCGGCGCAGGCGGTGCGCTCGAACAATATGTCAATGATCGTCCTTACGCCGCCTCATCTTTCCTGAGCGTCGCCATCGCCGAGGTTTTTGGCAGCGCGCTTTCCGGTTCAAGCAAGGAGCGTCCGGAGCTCGTCGAGACGCCGATTCCGCTGCAGGTCGTGCTGGCCGCTGTTCCTTCGCGGGGTGGCGAGGCTTTTCTGCACAGGCTTTTCGAGCCGCTCGGCTACGCAATCACAGTCACGCGACTGCCGCTCGATGAAACCTTTCCCGAGTGGGATGAGAGTTTTTGCTATCGCGTCGAGCTTGCCGCGACGCTTCCGCTTCGCCAGCTCCTCAGCCATCTTTATGTCCTCGTTCCGGTGCTCGACAACGATAAGCACTACTGGGTCGGCGACGACGAAGTGGGCAAGCTCATGCGGCGTGGCGAAGGCTGGCTCGCCGCGCATCCCGAGCGTGAGATCATCACGCGCCGCTATCTCAAGCATCAACGCAGCCTTGTTGACGACGCGCTCGCGCAGATCACCAACGGGGACGAGCCGCCGCCCGACGCCAACGCCGCGGATCACGCGCTTGAAGAAGATGCCATCGAGCGGCCCATCAGCCTCAATGAGCAGAGGCTCGGCTCCGTCCTGTCCGCGATGAAAGCCTCCGGCGCGTCGCGCGTCCTTGACCTGGGCTGCGGCGAGGGGCGGCTTCTGCAGCTTCTTCTCAAGGAAAAGCAATTCACGGAAATCATCGGCATGGATGTCTCGCACCGCGCCCTTGAAATCGCAGGAGAACGCCTGCGCCTCGACCGGCTGCCGGCCATGCAAAAGGAGCGCATCCGCATTCTGCACGGCTCGCTCATTTATCGCGACGAGCGTCTCGCCGGTTACGATGCGGCGGCGGTTGTCGAGGTGATCGAGCACCTCGATCCGCCGCGCCGCGCCGCGTTCGAGCGCATCCTCTTCGAATGCGCGCGCCCGGCAACCATCGTTCTCACGACTCCCAATTCCGAATACAACGTGAAGTGGGAAACGCTTCCCGCTGGCAAATTCCGCCATCGCGATCACCGTTTCGAATGGACGCGCGCCGAGTTCCAGTCGTGGGCAAACACCACGGCTGCGCGCGCCGGTTACACCGCGCGTTTTCTTCCCGTCGGCCCCGAGGATGCCGTTGTCGGCGCCCCGACCCAAATGGCTGTTTTTACGCGGACATGACACGCAGCCCCTTCGCATCCAGACCATGAAAATCATCATCCCCGAACTTTCCCTTGTCGTCCTCGTCGGTGTCTCCGGTTCGGGTAAAAGCACCTTTGCGCGCAGGCATTTCAAACCGACGGAGATTCTTTCCTCCGACCACTGCCGCGCGCTCGTCTCCGACGACGAAAACAACCAGGCCGCCACGGGCGACGCCTTCGATCTCCTCCACTACATCGCACGCAAACGGCTCGTCGCCGGAAAGCTCGCCGTCGTTGACGCCACCAACGTGCAGGCCGAATCGCGCAAGCCTCTCGTTGCTCTCGCCCGCGAATGCCACTGCCTGCCTGTCGCCATCGTCCTCAATCTTCCCGAACGCCTCGCGCACGACCGCAATAAAAACCGGCCCGACCGCGCCTTTGGCCCGCATGTCGTCCGTCAGCAAGCGCAGCAACTGCGCCGCTCGCTGCGCAATCTCCAGCGCGAGGGATTCCGGCATATCCACATTTTGAATACGCCCGAGGAGGTTGACGCCGCCTCCGTCGGACGCGAGCCGCTCTGGAACAACCTCCGCCACGAGCGCGGCCCCTTCGACATCGTTGGTGACATCCACGGTTGTTATGACGAACTTGCCTTGCTTCTCCGCGCGCTTGGTTACGCCGTCGATGAAACCGCGCATACCCTTGTTCCGCCGTCCGGACGCAAACTGGTTTTCCTCGGCGACCTCGTTGACCGCGGTCCGAAAACCCCCGACATCCTTCGCCTCGCCATGAACGCCGTCGCGAGCGGCGCGGCGCTTTGCGTCCCGGGCAACCACGATGTCAAACTCATGCGCAAACTGCGCGGGCGGGACGTGCAAATCAACCATGGTCTCGCGGATTCGCTTGCCCAGCTCTCTTCCGAAAGCGAGGAGTTCCGCATCCGCGTTGCTGATTTTATCGACGACCTTGTCAGCCATTACGTTCTTGATGAAGGCCGCCTTGTCGTGGCGCACGCCGGCATGAAACAAAGCATGCAGGGGCGCGGTTCCGGCGCGGTGCGCGAGTTTGCCCTCTTCGGCGAAACCACAGGCGAAACCGATGAGTTTGGCCTTCCCATCCGCTACAACTGGGCTGCCGAATATCGCGGTCCCGCCATGGTTGTTTACGGTCACACCCCGGTTCCGGAACCCGAATGGCTCAACCGCACCATCAACATCGACACCGGCTGCGTTTTCGGTGGCAAACTCACCGCGCTTCGTTATCCTGAAAACGAAATTGTATCCGTTCCGGCGCTGCACGCCTACGCCGAGCCGCGAAAGCCTTTTCTTCCCGAAGCCGCGTCCGCGCCCTCCTCTCCCTCCCTCTCCGCGCAACAGCAACATGATGACATCCTCGACCTCGCGGACGTGACTGGCAAGCGGCTCGTGTCCACCCGGCTTCACGGCAACGTTACCATACGCCAGGAAAACGCGGCTGCCGCGCTCGAAGTCATGAGCCGTTTCGCTGCCAATCCCAAATGGCTGATCCATCTTCCGCCCACCATGTCGCCGAGCGAAACCAGCGGCGTGCCCGGCTTGCTCGAACATCCCGCCGAGGCCTTTGCCTACTATCGCCATGCCGGTGTTCCCCGCGTCATTTGCGAAGAAAAGCACATGGGCTCGCGCGCAATCGTCATCGTTTGCCGCGACAAAAATGCCGCGCTCAAAACCTTTGGTATCACGGATGAAGGCATCGGCATTTGCCACACGCGCACCGGACGCCGTTTCTTCGACGACCCGAAATTGGAAACCGCGTTTCTCGACCGCGTGCATGCCGCCGCCACGGCCGCCGGCTATTGGGATGAGTTTCAAACCACCTGGTTCTGCCTCGATTGCGAGCTCATGCCTTGGTCGGCCAAGGCGCAGGAACTCCTGAAGCAACAATACGCCTCCGTCGGCGCGGCGGCCAGCGCCTCGCTCGCCGCCGAAACATCCGCACTTGAGCTCGCCGCCGCCCACGGGCTCGACGTTGCCGAATTACTCTCGCGCACAACTGGACGCCGCCAAATGGTCGCTGATTACGTCGCCGCCTATCGGCGCTACTGCTGGCCCGTCCATTCCGTTGATGACTACAAGCTCGCGCCTTTCCATCTGCTCGCCACAGAAGGCAAGGCGCACACCGACAAACCCCACGACTGGCACATGGAAACTCTTGCCCGCCTTGCGAACGCCGCCGCAGGCGGCATCCTCATCGCCACGCCACACCGCGTCATTGATGTCACCGATCCCGCCAGCGAGGCGGACGGTATCCGCTGGTGGGAAGAACTGACCTCGCGCGGTGGTGAAGGCATGGTCGTGAAGCCGCTCGAATTCATCGCCAAAGGCAGACGCGGACTCATCCAGCCTGCCGTGAAATGCCGCGGCCGAGAATACTTGCGCATCATTTACGGTCCTGAATACACGGCGCCCGAAAACCTCGCGCGCCTGCGCTCCCGCGGCCTGCAAGCAAAGCGTTCGCTTGCCCTGCGCGAGTTTGCCCTCGGGATTGAATCGCTGGAACGCTTCGTGCGCAAAGAACCGCTGCGCCGCGTTCACGAAGCCGTCTTCGGCGTCCTCGCGCTGGAAAGCGAACCTGTTGACCCGCGGCTTTAGGGCAGCCCAGCGCTGTTGCGTGCGTCAAAATTATTCTAACCGCACTCGGCGCTTGCGCTTGCCTCGAATCCCGCGATTTCCTCGCAGGAGAAGATTTCACCGATGAATATCGTTCCGTCCCTTTCCGACTTCCTCCGCCTCTCCGGGCAAGGCAATGTCATTCCGGTTTACACCGACCTCATGGCCGATTTCGAGACGCCCGTCTCCGCTTACGCGAAACTCCGCGACACCGGCCCATCCTATCTTCTCGAATCCGTCGAAGGCGGCGAAAACATCTCGCGCTACACCTTCATCGGCTGCCGCCCCCGCAAAATCTTCGTTTGCGGTCCCGCGACGACCGAAATTCGCACGCCCTCCTACGCGGACGGCGCGCCAGCCCGTATTGAAAAAATAAATACACCGTCCGATCCGCTGACCCTCATCGAGGACGAAATGCGTCCGCGCCGTCCCGTCACGATTCCGGGCCTGCCGCGTTTCATCGGCGGCGCCGTGGGGTTTGTCGGCTACGAATACATCACCCGCATCGAGCCCAGCGTGCCCGCCGCCCCGCCCGCGCCGGAAAACGATCCCGGCACTCCCCTGCTCTACTTCATGCTCACGGATTCGCTGCTCACTTTCGACCGTGCCAAGCAAACCCTCCGCCTCTGCGTCAACGCCCACATCCACAACGGCGACGCCACCGCCGCCTACGATGCCGCCGTCGCCGAGCTGCGCCATCTTCACACGCTTCTCAGCCGGCCCGGCACGCTCGCGCCCGCTCCGCTTGTCGAACCGCCTGCGCCCATCAGCGTCCCGCCCGGCAATTTTACGCGCGATGCTTTCGAGCGCGTTGTCGATTCCGTCAAGGAATACATCCGCGCCGGCGACATCATCCAGGTCGTCCCTTCGCAACGCTTCACCGCCCCGTTCAACAAAACCCCGCTCGATCTCTACCGCGCGCTCCGCACGGTCAACCCATCGCCCTACATGTTCATCCTCGACACGGGCGACTACGCGATCGTCGGCGCGTCGCCCGAGGTTCATGTGCGGCTCACGGACGGCCTCGTCGAAATCCGCCCCATCGCCGGCACGCGCAAACGCGGCGCGACGCACGCCGACGATCTCGTACTCGAAAAAGACCTCCTTGCCGACGAAAAGGAACGCGCCGAGCACCTCATGCTCGTCGATCTCGCGCGCAACGACATCGGACGCGTCTGCGCTTACGGCACCGTCAGCGTCCCCGAGATGATGGTCATCGAACGCTACTCGCACGTCATGCACATCGTCTCGCAAGTCGAGGGCCGCATCGCTCCCGGAAAAACCGCCTACGATCTCATGCGCGCCACTTTTCCCGCAGGCACCGTCAGCGGCGCGCCAAAAATCCGCGCCATGCAAATCATCGCGCAAAACGAACCCTCGCGCCGCGGTTTTTATGCGGGCGCGCTCGGCTATTTCGGATACGACGGCAACCTCGATTCCTGCATCATGCTCCGCACCGCGCTCATCAAGGAGGGGCTCATCCACATCCAGGCCGGCGCGGGCATCGTCGCCGACAGCGACCCTGCAAGCGAGTATCAGGAAACCGTCAACAAGGCCTCCGCCCTCTTCAAGGCCGTGGCCATCGCCGGGCAGCTTTGAAGTGAATTGATGAGCGGTGATTGATGGATCATGCGCGCCCCGAACGCGCATCGGCGAAAGCGCCGCATCTTGACAAGTTTTTGTGCATTTTCGCATCGCCGGACAGCTGCGCCGGCGGCACAACAACATTGTCCGAAAACAATCAAAGGAGGGACGGCAAGACACGTCTTGCCTTATTGTGAAATCACGACAGCGCGCACTTAACTCTCAACAGGAGATATGCAATGATTCAGCAGCAGAATCACACCGGCAGCTTTGACCGGCATGACGGAGGCGACGGCCCCGGCGCGCAAGTTCTCACATTAGATCAGACGCCGCCGGACGCGCCGCCATCCTTTCTCGAAAAAAAACAATCCTCCGAACGCAGCAACCTGCAACTCTACCTGCAGGAAATCGGGAAAACACCGCTCCTCACGCAAAAGGAGGAAACCGCCCTCGCGCGCCGCATCCAGCGCGGTGAAAGGGCGGCCCGCGACCACATGATAAAGGCCAATCTCCGTCTCGTCGTGAAAATCGCGCACGATTACAAGGACTTTGGTCTTCCTCTTCCCGACCTCATCAGCGAAGGCAACATCGGCCTCATCAAGGCTGTCGAACGCTTCGACCCCGACAAAGGCGGCAAACTCTCCACCTACGCCGTCTGGTGGATCAAGCAGTCGATCAAGCGAGCCCTCGCCAACCAGGGCAAAACCATCCGCCTGCCCGTCCACCTCATTGAAAAAATCTCGAAGATGCGGCGCGCCGCCATGACGCTTGCCGAGGAACTCGGGCGCGAGCCGACCGACGAGGAACTCGCGATGGAGCTTCAAATCCCCACGGGCAAGGTTGCGCATCTCAAATCCGTAAGCGTGCGCCCCAGCTCGCTCGACGCGCCCATCGGCGGCGACGGCGATCATGCAACATTCGGCGAAATCGTCGGTGACGAAAATGCGGTCAACCCGTTCGACAGCCTGCGCAAGCGCAATCTCAGCGCCGACCTGCGCGCCATGATCAACGCGCTCGATCCGCGTGAAGCCGAAATCATCAAACTGCGTTTCGGGCTCGACGGCGCGGGCGAGCTCACGCTCGAGGAGGTCGGAAAAAAATTCCGCGTCACTCGCGAACGCGTCCGCCAGTTGCAAAACATCGCGCTTTCCAAAATACGAAAGGCGATGGCGAAAAACGAAGACCAGCGCTCGCTCGATGAAATCGAGGAGGAGGAACGCCAACGCAAACGCATGGAAGTGATTGGCGAATTCATCGGCGCTTCCGCCCGCCATCCATTTCCGTAGAAAGCCGGGGGCAGCCGCGTTTGTTTTTGGGCTTGAACGCATCTGCGCGCCATTTCGCAATGCACGGCATTCCCGTGCCATGACGCATCTCCTGTTCGTCTCCTTTATCTGGGCGTTGTCCTTCGGCCTCATCAAGGGCCAGCTCGCCGGTCTCGACGCGACCGCGCTCGGCGTCGTCCGCACGGGACTGGCGCTGGTTGTTTTTCTTCCCTTCTGGCGGCCCGGCAAAACCCGCGTGTCCGACGCGCTTCGCTACATCTGCATCGGCGCGGTCGAGTTTGGTCTCATGTATGTTTTCTACATGGCCGCGTTTCGTTTCCTCGCGGCCTACCAGGTCGCGATCTTCACGATCTTCACGCCTCTCTGGATCGCGGCAATCGAAGCCTTTTCCCTCCGCAAGCTGCCCTTCAATCTCGGCGTTGCCGCGCTGTTCGCCATCGCAGGCGCAGCCGTTATCAACTGGCAGACTTTCACTCCCACCAGCCATCTCCTCGCCGGCTTTCTTCTCGTGCAGTGCTCGAACATTTGCTTCGCCGCCGGCCAGCTCGCGTATCGGAAACTTCGCTGCCGCGCGCCGGAAAAAACGGGCGACGCCTCGCTCTTCGCGTATCTGTATCTGGGCGCGTTTTTGATCACGCTGCTCACGTCGGCGGTGACGACAAATTGGGCCGCATTTCGCCCCGACGCGTCGCAATGGCTCGTTCTTGCCTATCTCGGCGTCATCGCCTCGGGTCTCTGCTTTTTCTGGTGGAACATAGGCGCGACGCGGGTGAGCGCCGCCACGCTCGCCGTTTTCAACAACGCCAAGATTCCCCTCGCCGTCGCATGCGCCCTCCTGATCTTCGGCGAGTCGGCGGACATTTTCCGCCTGCTCCTCGGCGGCGCGCTTCTCGTGATCGCGATCCTCATTGCCCGGCGCCGGGGGCGCGCGTAGTCCTTTCACATTTCGAAATCCCGGACATCTCCATGCAACCCATTGCGATTCTCACCACCGGCGGCACCATCGACAAAGTGTATCACGACGCCCTCAGCGAGTTCTCCGTCGGCGCGCCCACCCTGCCCCGTTGTTTTCGCGAGGCCAACATCGACTGCGAGCTCACCGTGCAGGAAATCTGCCGCAAGGACAGCCTCGACATGACCGACGACGACCGCGCGCGTCTGCGCGCCGCCGCCCTTGCCCGTCCCGAGTCGCGCATACTCGTCACGCACGGAACCGACACGATGACAAAAAGCGCCGAGGCCTTGCGCGACATCCCCGGAAAAACAATCGTCTTCGTCGGCGCGATGCTTCCGGCGCATCTTCGCGACACCGACGCTCCCTTTAATCTCGGCTTTGCCACCGCCGCCGTGCAACTGCTCCCGCCCGGCGTTTACATCGCGATGAACGGCCGGGTTTTCCCCGCCGGCGCCGTCCGCAAGAATCGCGCGGCGTCGCGCTTCGAGCCGCTCTGAACGCGACGCCCCGGAGTCATTTCGCGCCCATGTCCAGATCCACGTATTTCCACGGATAATTGTCCAGGAACGTGGTTCTGAAATTTTTCACGCGGGGCGAAATGATCCTCGCATACGTGTAGAAATAGATCGGCATGATCGGGAGGTCGCGCAGGAGGATTTTTTCCATGCGCCGGTAGATGGCGTAACGCTCCTCTTGTGATTTCGCCTCGAGCGCCGCGTCGAGCAACCTGTCGTATTCGGGATCGCCCCAATTTGTGTTGTTGTTGCCGCCGCCCGTGCGCCACAGGTCGAAAAACACATGCGGATCGACATAGTCCGCGATCCAGCCCGCGCGCTGCACCTGGAAATCCGCGCTCTTCTGCGAATCGAGGTACACTTTCCATTCCTGATTATAAAGGCCGATCTCGATGCCGAGGTTTTTGCGCCACATTTGCTGCAGTGCTTCCGCGACGTCGCGATGCTTTTGTTGTGTGTTGTAGAGCAGGTCGGTTTTTGGAAAACCCGCGCCGTTCGGATAGCCCGCTTCCGCAAGCAGCCGTTGCGCCTCGGCAATGTCTTCCTTGAGCGCCGCGTCGGGCGCGGGCGAATACCCCGCGACATCCGGCGGCACGATCGTGCGGGCCGGTTGTTCGTCGGCGCGCGTCACGAATTTCACCAGTCGCCCGCGGTCAATCGCCAGCGTGAGCGCGCGGCGCACGCGCACATCGTCGAACGGTTTTCGCGCCGTGTTGAAACGGTAGAAATAAACGCCGCAATACGGATCGAGGTGCAGCGGCGTGGCGGGCATGCGTTTGTAGGAGGCGATTTTTTGCGGGGGAAAATCGTAGGTGATGTCGAGCTGCCGCGCGCGATACATGCGCTCCTCGTTGTCGGGCTGCGTGACGGGATAGAATTCGATGCCGTCGAGTTTCACGGCATCGCGATCCCAGTATGTCGGCGAGCGTTTTACCGCGATCACCTTGTTTTGTTTCCACTCCGTCAGCACAAACGGGCCGTTGCCCACGATGTTGCCGGGGCGCGTCCAGCGCGAACCCTTCGCATCGGCGGGGCCGAATTTTTCGATCACTGAAACCGGCACCGGAAACCATGCGTAATGCGTGAGCGCGCCCAGCAAAAACGGCGCGGGACGCTCCAGCGTGAGCACCAGCGTGCGGACATCCGGCGCGCGCACGCCGACGGTCGAAAAATCCTTCGTCTTCCCCGTATAATAATCCGTCGCGCCCTTGAGCAGGAAAAGCATGTAGGCATATTCCGTGGCGAGCCTCGGCGACAACATGCGCTGATACGAACGCACGAAATCATCCGCCGTGACCGGCTCGCCGTTCGACCACTTTGCCTCCGCCCGCAAATGAAAGGTGTAAGTCAGCGCGTCTTCCGACACATCCCACCTCTCGGCCACGCCGGGAATCACGCTCCTGCCGTCGGTGGAGTTGTTCACCAGCCCCTCGAACAGCGCCCGTGCCAGATGGTGCTCGACGCTTCCCGAAATCACTTGCGGATCGAGATCCTGCGGCTCGTCGCCGTTGCCCCAGCGAAGCATTTTTTGCTGCCCCGCGGCAAAGGCCGGGAGGCAGGCAAAAATCAAACAGAAAATGATGAAGCGGTGAATGCTCATGAGAAGTAATAAAGATACAGGTCAAACAAAACGATCATGATCATCAAGACCGCGAGCGCGAGGCGCGCCGCGAGGGAAATGCCGTAACCCACGCCGGCGCCCACGCCCGCCTTGATCGAAGGCTCCAGCCCGCGCCGCGCAAAAATAATTTCCGCCACAAAGGCCCCGATGACCGGCCCCAGCAGCAATCCGAACGGCGCAAAAAACAACCCGGCGATCCCGCCAACCGCCGCGCCGAACAAACCCCACCTTGTCGCCCCGGCCCATTTCGCGCCGAGGAGCGTCCCCAAAAAATCCGCCACACGTTCCAGAATCGCGATCGCCACCAGCGCGGCAATCGTCCTCCACGAAAGCACACCCGGCAGGATCAGCTTGTGGGCCAGCGCGCCGGCAACGGGCAGCACGGCTCCCGGCACAACGGGAACGAACGCGCCAAGCGGCCCGCAAATCAGCCCGGACACAAGCGCCGCCCATGCGATGATCTCCAATATTGTCTGCATGAAAGCCGCGACTAAACGCAACTCCTCCGCCCTGCACAAGCTTGCCGGCATTCGATGCCCGCATTTTTTTAATTTGGAAATACGCTGCGGCGTATTCGCACAAACCATCAGGCGGGATCGTCAAAGTCCGAGCAATGCATTGGCGCCGCTTTCGTCGATCAACAGGATTTTCACCAGCCCGCCCTTGAGCGCCGCGGCGACCGCGGGCGCGCGCTCTATTCCGGCGGACACACCGATCACCTGCGGGATTTTGCGCAGATATTCGAGATCGATGCTGATCACCCGCTCCCGCCAGGGCGACGCACACTCGCGGCCCTTCTCGTTGAAAAACCGCCCGCAAATCTCACCCACGGCATTGCGCTGCCTGAGTTGCTTGATGCCGTTTTTATCCAGCACGCCGCGATCAATGTAAACGGAAGGATCGAGAGGCCCCACCCCGACGAGCGCCGCGTCCGCTTTCTTCAGACGTTCGCGGACGGAGCGTATTTGCTCGGACGCCAGAAAAAAATCGCGCGTCTTTCTGTCCTTCGCGAACGCAGGCGTGCTCAGCGTCAGGAATTCACCGCCCCACAATTTCACCAGCGAGCGCCCCAGTTCGAGCGCATCGACGGACGAGACATTGGAATCAATGCTGCCCATCGCCTGCACGATCGTCAGCCGCCGCGCCGCATTGGGCCGGAGCCGGTGCACGACCTCGGTCACGCTGCGCCCGCCGCCCATCGCAAGCGTGCCGGTCTCGGGCAGGTGCTCCGATACAAACGACGCACCAAAATGGCCGACCGTCTGCCGTATCGTCTCGGCGCCGGCATTCAGGGCGATCTTCACGACCGCCGCCGCCTTGAGGCCGAAACGCGCGCACAGTTCGTGTTCGAGCTTGCTGTTCCGCGCCTCGTATTGATCCACGGTAATGCGCACGAAGCCGCGCTCCTGCGCGACGGCGAGCATCCGCGAAATCTTGGTCTGCGAGACACGGATGAGGCTGGTGATCTCCGCCTGCCCCAGCCCATCCACGTAATACAATGTGGCCACCAGGCGGAGCATGTCGTCGGAATATTCGGCTTTCTTGGGCATAAGTGCTATGGAGCTAAAGGGTTTGAAACGAGGGTTGCTATTTATGCTGCCGCAGGATGGATGGCGCGCCCGGGGCGCGGGATTCCATTTTCATGGGGATGCAATTAATTTCAAATATTTATGCGCATAAACTTTTCAATCGACAACTCTTTTTTTCGTTTCATGAATTGTCCTCCGTGCTTCTTTTTTTGCCAAGATGACAACCGCAACAACCTTTCCTCTTTTAGGTTTCAAACCGTAACTTAAAAGTAACAATTTTTGCCTTCCAAGGCGGCTTTCGATATCCAGAGAATACGCAGCAAGAAACCAATTGCATTGCATGAGATCCCTCCGATTCCAGCTTTTTTTTGATGGCGCCGCCATGATGAATGCCATCGCGTTTTTTGCCCGCCTTGCCCGGCGGACGCACATTTGCCTTTTGACTCAAAACATGAAAACAAACACTGCAGCAGTCCTTCTCGCCGCCACCCTGGCGCTGATCATGCCCGCCCATGCCACGGACATCATCGCCCATCGCGGCGCATCCCATGATGCGCCCGAAAATACGCTTGCTTCCAACAAGCTCGCGTGGGCGGAAAAAACCGATGCCGTAGAGACCGACATCTATCTCACCAAGGACGGCAGGATTCTCGCGATGCACGACAAAAGCGCGAAGCGCACCACCGGGCACGATGCGGCGATCGCCGAGCTCACGTTCGACGAGGCGCGCAAGCTCGACGCCGGTTCGTGGAAAGGCGCGCAGTTTGCCGGCGAAAAACTTCCCACGCTCGAAGAGCAGCTCGCGCTCATCCCTCCCGGCAAACGCATGTTTGTGGAAATCAAAACCGGCCCCGAAATCGTGCCCGCGCTCGCGCGCTGCCTCGCCAAATGCGGCGCCGGCAAACACAATGTCACCGTCATCTGCTTCAATGACAAAAGCCTCAAGGCAGTCCGCAAGCAACTCCCCGATCTGCCCACACTCTACCTTGTAGGTTACAAGGATCCGGCGAAGCGGAAGCCTAACTCGAAGCCGCAGCCCACGATCGACGAAATCATTTCGGAGGCCAAGAAGGCCAAATTCACAGGTCTAGATTTGCAGAGCACTTGGCCGCTCACTCCCCGCGACGTGAAAAAAATCAAGGACGCCGGGCTTGAGCTGCATGTGTGGACGGTCGACGACCCCGCAATCGCCAGGCACTGGATCGCCCTTGGCGCGCAAAGCATCACCACCAACCGCCCCGGCTGGTTGCGCCAGCAACTCGGGCTTTGAACACCCGGGTTGTAAAAATGCAACAAGCCTCCAAGCCAATGGCATTTATCAAGCTGTCGTAAACTTGGGGCAAAAGCAGGAAAAAGATTCCCTTCCGATGCAGCGTATTGATTCATTGATCCGCGCTCCCCAAAAATGATAAAATCTTGAGCAATTTCGCTGAAGCGCAAACCGATGACAGACAACCATTTTAACACGCAACACTTGATCGAATAATTATTCAATAATTTTATCCTTCCCATTCAAAAAACAGCCACCATACAGTGGCGGCGTTAAGCACCCGAATCTGAAAATTTTCCCCCTCTTACTTCTTTTCCCTCCTATGTCCTTAAATGCTTGGATTGATTTTTCGTATTCCAATTAAACAAACCCGATCCCCGCGCCGTCGCACCCACTTTCGCAAACAGGCAGACAACCAAAATTACAACACCAGCACATGACAAACGCCAACCTTCCTCGCCCCGCCGGCACGCAGTCCGGCCTGAACAAAATCCTGACGCTCTCCGCCCGCGTCCTTTTTGCGTTCTGCGTCTTTCAATCGGTGACGGCGATCAGCACGGCCCAAACCCGCACCGACAACCGCCGCCTCTTCTGGACTGGCACCGCCGGCCCTACTACCAGCGGTGGCACCGGCGTGTGGGGTGACAATGCCACGGCTGCTTGGATGACCACGGGCTCCTATCTCAGCTACGCCAATATCAATGCAGGATCCGATACTTGGGTTGCCACGGACGCCCTGCCCTCCACTTCCTTCCTGCGCGGCGATGTGGTCATCTTCGACAGTTATGCCGACATAGGAGCCGTATGGTCTGGCAGCGGTTGGTATGTTCCAACTGCCGAAGCGAGCGCTGCAACCCGCACCATTGATATCGCCCCGGACGGCGTCACGGCCTCCGATGTTGTCGTCTCCGGGCCTGGCAAATATATCTTCACCGGTGGGGCAATCACCGCGACCCCATCGGCCATCGCTCCGAATTCGCTGCAACTCACCGGCACCGGCGTCGGTCTCGCCGCTGGCTCCGTGACTCCTGCCGGTCGTCTCTACATCTACATGGGTGGAGTCGGCAGTCTCACTCTCTCCAACACGGTCGCCAATCACTTTGAGGGAGGCATTCATCTTATCGGGGGTGTTCTTGCGATCACCGACAATCGAGCTCTCGGCGATAATAACATTATCAGCCAGTATATAACCAGCGTGGGAGGAGTCGATAACGTCGCCGGTGCCTATTATGGTGCGAAATTGATCAGCCAGATGCAAAAACTCGGTGTGGGAAGTTCCGGCTATATTTTGCCGGCCATTGTCCTAGATCATGCAGGGCGGATACCTACAGGCACAGGCCCTGCCCCTATTCTCCATATTACCAGTGAGGCTGCTGGTATTGACATCACCGGCGACATCTTTATAGGCGACCGTACCTTCACCTTCAGCATTGAGGGCGAGACGACCGTTTCCGGACGCATCGTGGGCAACATCAGCAGCTATGGTGCCAATGCCGGTACCATCGTAAAGGAGGGAAGCGGCACCTTGATTCTGACTAGCACAGCAAGCTGGTTTTATGGCAGCGGCAAGCTCTACAATCAAATCAACCAAGGCCGTGTGGTTGTCACCAGTCCCAACGCTCTCGGTATTGGCGCCACGTCTGTCAACGCCGGCTCCACCCTTGAATTCCGCGGTGTTCATGGCACCATGCGGCAAGCCTTCATTGGCGGAGGTATCGTTGAGGTCACTCAGGGAAGCGATCTTGTCTTTAATTGGCGCAATGGTACTCTTGATGATTTTGACAGCATGTCAGGCAATGGTTCCTGGCATCCCGCCAAAAACGACATCGCCTCGATCACCGTTTCCGGGCAGTCTCGGTTTTCCGCAATCGCCAGTGGCACTTACTCCAGCGTGCTCGGTGGCCCGAATGTTTACGTTTCCGTCACCGAGGGGTCCACGCTCGTGATCGGACGCGAAGGGCTTTCCGCCCGCGGTTCCGGCGCCACCGATATCCCGATGGCCTACCCCATCTATGCCAGCCGCATCGACATCTCGGGCGACTCGAGCCTCGTTCTCAATCCCAATGCTTATCTCAACACGGGGGCCCTCGTCTTTCCCGACAGCACCCCCGGCAACACCTCAATCATCACCTTCGCGGCCTCGGGCGTTTCTCGCCTTCGCTGGATGGAGGGCGTGAATCCCGGAGCCATATCCGCTGATCCTGCCGCCGCGACCAGCGCCCGCTATTTTGTGCCTGCCGGTATGAAGCTCATCATCAACGAGATTCCTGTGGCCAGCGGCTATTATCGCGAATACGTCCTTGTCAATCAGGGCGCGAATCCGCTCAAGGACATCGCCATGACGGTAAACGCCTTGGATGCCCTCCACGACACCCTCTCTTCACGCATGGCCGATGAGCTCATCAACCCCGTCACCCGCCACGTCCCTTCCAAGGGTCGAAAATGGGTCAACTCGGCTTGGACGCGCTACATTCACAGCGAGATTGATTATGATTCGGTCTCCATCACGACACCTGGATTAACAGGCCGTGTCAGCGGTCTTGTGCTCGGTTTCGACGGTCTTCTTCCCGACCGCGTTCTTCTCGGATTTCATGCCGGCATCGCCGACAATAACCTAGAGAGCAGCAACGACACGGATATCTTCTCCAAGCAAAAATTCATTGGAATTCATGCCGGCCAGCGTTTCGGCAAGTTCTATCTCTCGGCCTCAGCTGATACTGGTCGTGGCAGCACCGATTCTTCCCGCTACGAGGCAGGCAACCTTACCCGTGGCAAGTGGGATACTTCCTACTATTCTGCCTCCGCTCAGGTTGGCGCCACCTTGACTCCGTGGCAAAAGACCATGATTAAGCCTTTCGCCGGGTTGCGCTATTCCAAGATCAAGATTAGCAACCACTACGAGCGCGGACTCTCGCCCCTCGTAATCGAGAATTTTGATGATACGAATATTCAGACTTCGTTTGGTGTAGCTCTCGGTCGCAATTTTGTCCTCTTTAAACGCGATCTCGCCGCCGATCTCTCCGTTGCGCGCAAGCACACTGTCAAGGCTCCGCGTGCCACCCTGAGCACCTTCTATTTCGATTCTCCGACCACTCCTGTCAGCTTGGAGCGGGGCGATTATTATTCCGACGCCATCGCCCTTGGTCTTTCCTCACGCATGGCCCTGAGCCGCCACACCCTTGTCGGTCTCGCCTTGGACTACGAAACCTCATCCAGCTACGATCGCATCACCGGCACCATTCTCATCGGTTGCACATGGTGAATATCCCAGATCACGAAATTCCAAGATAGTATAAAAACTCAAATTCTCCGCATCCCTTGTTCACTATGAAAACACTGGCTCATAAGCTCGCCGCCCCATTCGCCGCTATTTTTGCGCTCCTCTTATTGCATTTCTCAACAGTTCTCGATGCGCAGGATGCCACACCGTCAGCGCAGGCCATCATCACGGGCCGCGTTTTGGACGCCGACTCAAACCTTTATCTGAAAAACGCCGAGGTTCGTGTTGTCGGCACCAATAACATCGTTTATACAGAGGACGGCGGTACCTACCGCATCGTGGTTCCCGCAGGCACGGTCACGCTCTCCGTCAGCTACACCAATCTCCGCACGGCCACCCGCACCCTCGAGGCCCGTGCGGATGCAGCGAATACTGCCGACTTCGATCTGCACCCTCTCCTCCTCCCTTCCCGTGCCACCGTCGATCTTCCCGCTGGCGCGGTCAAACCCGATACGAGTGCCACGGATGTCGTTATGCTAGAACGCTTTACTGTTCGCGAGGAGCGCGTCGGCCAAGCTAAGGTGCTCATGGAGCAGCGCGCCGCCGAGAATGTCAAAACCATCATTTCGACCGACCAGTTCGGCGAGCTCACTCAGGGTTCCGTCGGTGAGTTCATGAAATACATGCCCGGTATTACCATTGACAACGACGACGAAGGTGAAACCGCTTATGTTCGCGTTGGTGGCCTTGATCCCAAATACGCTGGATTTTCCATGGATGGCATTAGTCTTGCCTCCGCTACCGAGGGCAGCTCCCGCGCCAACCATTTCCAGCAGATGTCCATCACTGCCATTGAGTCCATTGAGTTCAATCAGACCCTGCTCGCTCGCATGCCTGCCAACACTCCGGCTGGCCAGTTTGAACTCAAAACGCGTTATGCTTTCAACCGCAAAAAACCGGAGATCAGCTTTGACTTCGGTCTTGACGGCACCGGCGACACCCTTGAGTTGGGACGCTCTTACATGCCCGACAATAAAAAGCGCATGAGAACCTATCCTGGCGGGCGCATCGGCTATGGCGGTGCTTTCTTCAAACGCCGCCTCGGCATCGAGGCCAGTGTCTCGCGTTATCAAAACTACCGTAACGATCAGCGACACGAAATTCAATACACCTATCGCGTCCCCCCCTATTTTGATCGGGCGGACGGCGTGTATAACAACCCGAATCCCAGCACCACCTTCGTCAACCGCAATGGCAATCTGGAGGACCTGGTAGGCCCTACTATCTACAAGCTCTCATGGCTCGATGGTCCCCGAATCAAAACCTCTGAGTCTGCCAATCTCTCCCTCGACTACAAACTTACCCCCGATCTCACGCTCAGCCTCCGCAGTCAGTACACCTACAACGAAAACGAATACTTCAATATCTACTACCGCCTGATGGCCGAGAACCGTGACGACGACATTATCACCAACGTCAACTCCCCATCTCCGGGCGTTTCTTCATTCTCCACTCTTACCCACTGGGAGGTGACTCCCACCGGCCCCGGCGGTACCCAGGCATTGGAGTCGGTTCTCTACGAGGCTGCCTCCTTCCGTGTCACACGTAACACCAACTGGCTCCTCTCCCCACGTCTCAACTACAAGAAGGGGGCCTTTGAACTTAGCTTTCGTGGCGCCTACTCCTATTCTCGAGGCAACTACAGTGACGGCGACCAAAACCGCTTCCGCGGCGCCCCCAACCGCCTTGGTGGTCTCGGCTGGATCGCCGAGCGTGACTCCACGGATTCTCCGGCTTGGAGGCTCAAACAGACCGCCGGCTCCCTCTGGACTGAACCCCAGAATTTGAGTCGCTCCACCACCTATCTCATGGGCGTCTATTACGACGATCCTCACTACGTTGAAAACATCCAGAAATCCGGGTATCTCGATCTCACCTACGCCGCCCGCGTTTTCAGCCACCCCGTGACCTTCCGTGCCGGCGGCGCCGTTTTGGAAAGCGATTACACTCGCCGTCGCAATCAGAAAAACTACAATTACGTTGGCCCCGAGGGCCTTCAGTTGGCCTCCTCCTATCCTTTCGCCGACAACTACGTCTTCAACATGGATCTCGGTGGCAAGTCCGGCAATATCAACCAGCAAAATTGGCCTGTTGTTGACCAGAACAAGCTGTGGACGCTTTTTAAGGATCATCCCGAATGGTTTACCGTGGACGCTGTGGACAACACCCGCAATGCCCTTGCGAACAGGAATGATCTTACCGAACGCATTGAGGCAATCTACGGCGAGGCGACTACTCGCGCTGGTCGCTTCCAGTTCAATTTCGGTGTTCGTGCCGAGCGCACTGTTGCCGATATTTATTACACGAAGATGCGCAACTCTCAGGAAATGGAAATCCTCGCGCTCCATGCCACCCCGGAGGAAGTCGCCACCGGCAAATTTAATATCTCGACCGTCGAAGGCACCAAGTTCCGTTATTATTACGGCGAACGCGGTATCAAGAATGTTGATTACGACAACCTCTTCCTTTCCGGAGGCATGAAATACGACATCAGCAAAAACTTGCGCTTTCAACTCTCTTTTTCGCAAGCCATTCTCCGTCCTGACTACGGTAATCTCTCTGGCACCGTCAATTATCCCGATTATTATCCCACCAGTCTCTGGCTCCCCAATCCCAAACTCCAGCCGGAAAAAACCACCAAGTATTATGCCGGTCTTCAATGGTATCTCAATCCTGCTGGTATTATCGAGATTTCTGGATATCGTCTTGATATCGATGGTCTTCAAATCGCAAATCAGCAGATCACCGAGGCAGAAGCCGAGGCCCAACTCGGCTATCCCATCGGCGATATCTTGAGCGCCTTAGGCAATGAAACCGGGGTCGCCGTCGACGAGGAAACTCAGGAATCCATCGAAGTCTATCTGCAAAACAATCCCATCACCTATCGCTCCACCATCAATGCCAAGGGCACTCGCACTGTCTATGGAGTGACCGCCAGATACGACCAACAACTCACCTTTCTTCCCGGTCTCCTCAAAGGTGTCTCCATTTTCGGCTCCTTCACCACGGCTTCCCTGAAAAATGCCGAGATCGATGAGGAAAAAATCGGGCGCGCGAGCAAATCTGCCAACGGCGGCATTCGCTATCGCTATGGGCGCTTCAATTTCCAGCTTCGCGGCACATGGACTGACGACAAACTCCGCTACATCACCCGTCCTTATCCCGGCCGTGAATGGATGCTGGACGATCACCGCTACGAAAAAGCCCGTTTCGTCATCGATTTCTCGGGTAGTTTCCGTCTTACCAAAAACTTGGATCTTGTCTGGTCCATCCGCAATCTTACCGCCGAGCCCATCATTTGGTATTCCAATGTTCCTGGACGCATCGCTTGGTACAGTGTCCCCGACACCGTCTGGAATCTCAGCCTGAAGGGCAAATACTGAGACCGTCCCAGCGCGCTCAGTGCAAACTCAAGATCAAACCAACCAACCTCTTATGAACACACCCGATCACGCCGTCGCCGCCTTTGCTAGCAAAGGACAAACCATGATCTCCGCTTTCCGGCATATTCTCCGGTTGCCAAAGCTCGCGGTATTCTGCGCGGTGTTTCTTTCCGTTTTCAGTCTGCCTGTCTTTTCCCAATCAACCGCCGCCGGCAGCACGCTCTCCAGCGTTCCGTTCCTTCCCGGTGCCACCGGCACCTACTACTATGAGGGCTTCGATACGGCCAATGACCGCTACGTCTTTATCTCCACTGGAGGC
The DNA here is from genome assembly GCA_029974595.1 of Ereboglobus sp. Classification (GTDB taxonomy): domain Bacteria; phylum Verrucomicrobiota; class Verrucomicrobiia; order Opitutales; family Opitutaceae; genus Ereboglobus. The sequence goes on from JARKRC010000062.1 coordinate 140,435, forward strand.
ACTTACTTCTACGTTGATAGCGGCAGCAACACTGTGATTGGTGGCGCTGTGGCCAGCCCCGGCGTTGCCTCACCGTATCGCGCCGTCATCGTCAGCGGCAGCAACACGTTCCAATTCTCTAACGCTCACCCGGATCTTTACACCCCCGTCGGAATCACGGGCTCCGATTTTACGATCCGCTCGGGCACTTGGTTTGCTGACAATGTGGCTTTTATCCTTGGCACCACCGCCAGCACCGCCATCAATAACGCTGCTATCGCGCTCGTCGGCTACACGGGCACCACCCGCCATCCTGTTGTTTTCTCCGGCACCAATCTCGTCATCAGCACCACCGTGGCAGTCACCGGCACCACGGGGCAGGCCGTTTCCATCGACAGTGGTGCCTCGTTTTTCCTGTATGGAGGTACCATCTCAAAAACATTCGGTGTCGCTTCCGCCGGCTCTGAAACCATCTACATGAAAGCGAATGGAGAGGGTGAGGGCAGCAAGGCACTCTTCCACGTTGAGGATGTCACCATCATCTCTTCCGGCCAGGCTATCGAAGCCATCAATCAGGACAGCGGTTCCACGCGCACGGAACTCTACCGATCAACCATCAGTTCCACCATCAACGGTGGCAACGCTAATACTAACGTCATCCGCCTCAGTGACCCACAAAAACAGGGCGGCGCGCAATTCTATGCTGAGGACAGCACCATCAGCGTGTCCAACACCGGAGCTTTTCAGGTGCGCGCTTTCGCCTTCTTTTGGGGTGAGAACAACATCACCCTTAAAAACTCCACGCTCACAACCAGCGGCGTCAAAGTCTCCGTTTTCCGTTGGGTGACATCCGAGGGCACCGGCGGAAGCGCCGGTGGCAACGAGAATCTGGCCGACGGCTTTATCAGCTCCGTCACTCTGGAAAATACCAACATCGCCACCACCGGCGACTACTCGCCCATCTTTCAGCAGACCGGACGCCTTGGCCGCGCGGTCGTCACTGGAGGCACCCTCACTACGACGGGCAACGATTCGCCTATTATCCGACTCGTCGGCGCCAACGACGCTCACGACGAAACCAAGTTCACAGGCATCTTTACCAACGTCGCTATTGAGGCCCGCAACTCCTCCGCCGTTGACCTTGACATTCGCGTCAGGGATTCGGCCAACTACGGCGAAGATGGGGGTGGCGTTGGCAAGGAGGTCACCACCCTCATCACGACCGCGTGGGACCTGCTCTTCCAGAGTTCCACACTCACAGGCACCAGCTCCTTCCGTATCGCCACTGCCGGTGCCCACAACAGTCCCTATAGCAACGAAACCAAGGTGACAGTTCGCGACTCCACCATCAATGGTCGCATTGAGATGCTGGTGGACGGCGGCAGCACTGCTGCTGCCATGCAAGAAACCACCGGTGCCAATCTATTCCTTCAAGGTTTCAATTCCGTTTTCACCGGCGGGTTCTATATGACGGGCACCGAGATTGCCCGCAAATACCATCAGGCAAAGATCAATCTCACCGACTCTTCTTTCGATGGTGACATCATCGCTGTCAACCGCGGTGAAATTACCCTTAACTTCGTCAATACCCAGCTGACCGGCAATCTCTCCCTCTCGGGTTCGACCCGGACCTATATTAATCTCAGCAGCTCGCCCATTTCCGGGATGATCTCTCTCGGAGGTACCGCGCGCCTCGAAAACAACCCGGGACTCGATCTAAACAACCAGCCGGCCATCGTCCGTAACTCTCCCATTGGCGGCGGCTTCAACCTCGCCGGTTCATCCTTCGTCGATCTCACCCTCTCCGGTTCGGAAACGATTGTCTCTGGCGGTATTACTGCCACCGATAATGCAACGGCAGTTCTTCGCTTCGTTGACGATTCCTCCATTAACGGCGGCGTCACGCTCTCCGGCACCGCTTCCGTCTCGCTCGTGCTCTCGGAAGTGGGCCAACTCGTGGGCGACCTTGTTGTACACGATCGAGCCCGCCTCGCTCTCTATACCTCTAACGGCGGTCCCGTCTATCTCGACCGTGGCCTTATCCTCGGCGGCATATGGGCCATTCCCGGCAAAACCACTCTCGAAGGCTCCCTCGACATCACCAACGATCTCGGCACGATTCAGATTATTAATGCCGCCCAAGATTCTCTTATCTTGAAATCCGGCCTCACCGGTAAGGGCCGTCTCGACATTCAAAGTATTGACGGAGCAGCTTTCAAAGCACACGAAATCCATGTCATTAAAGACGAAAGCGGCAATTTTGCCGAGGATGCTCTCATTCTTGCCCATCCGGTTGATTATGGCCTCGCTGCTTACAGCCTCGAGAATCGGTCCGATGGTGCTTATCTTGTTGGGGGCATTGGCGCTGGATCCTTTAGCTCCGGTGGCGCCGCTGTCTTCAACTCGCAGGCTCTTGCTGCCGAAGATTGGTTTGCCTCGCTTTCCGCTATCGGACGCCGCATGTCCGCGTTGCGGATGAGCAATACCCAAGCCCTCTCGGACGGCCTTGCCCGGTCGCAGGGTGATGCCGGAGCGCTCTGGCTGGAGATCCGTGGCGACACCACTCGCGTCAGCATTCCCGGCTCTTCCCTCAACTTTGATTCACGCACCATCGGCTTCACCGCTGGTGTTGATGCCCGTTGGGATTTGGATACCGGCACGGTTTCCAGCGGCATCTTCGCTGATGCCGCCCGCACCGACCGTGACTTTGATAGTTTTGCCGATGGCAGCACGGATAGCGTTGGTGGCGGCCTCTACATCCACTACCAGCACAGGGGCGGATTCTTCGCTTCCGCCATTGGTCGTTTCGATACATACGAAATCACGCTCAGCAGCAACAACCCGACCAATGCAATGACGGCCGACTACAATACCCAGACCGCGGGTTTTGCCTTTGAATTTGGCTGGCGTTTCGATCTTGGAAATGGCTGGTCTTTCGAGCCTTCGTATCAACTTGCCCTTGCCAGCCTGCCCGGCGTCTCCTATACGACCCAATCCAGCAGGCCCGAAAACGTTATCCCGATCACCATTGCCGATGGCCGGGCCACACAGAACTTGTTCCGTTTCGCGGTTAGCAAGGCTCTCAATGAAAAATGGACCGTGCGTGGGCATCTGGCGGCTGCCAATGTGAACGCCAGCGGTGGCGAGTTCACCGCCAAGCCCTACATTCCGGACAAAGCCGATTTCACGATTGATGGGGATCGCATTGAAGCGTCTATCGGCATTTCACGTCGGATTGGACATGCCGGACGCATCACACTCGACGCCGCCTACACCGAGGCGGATGCCTACGAACGCCCCTGCACCATCTCACTCGGTTTCAGCTATCTCTGGTGAGAAAGAATAATCTAAGCAGCACTTTTAAGTTCAAGAAAACATCATCCCGCCGCCCATGAAAATCACCGCCACTTCCCCTGTCGTAGCCTCCGCAGGACAGTCCTCCGCCTTCGGTCTATTCCGACAGGTGAAACGTCTCTTCTGCGGACTCCATGTCGCCGTCCTTCTTTCGCTTGCTGCACTTGCCCTTTCGCTGCTTGTGCCGACGGGCGCGCGCGCCCAGGACGCCTATACCCTCGATAACGACTCCGTTTCAGTTTCCGGCAGCCTCTGGACAATCACTGGTACCAATATCAACATCGGATATTCCGGCTATGCCAATCTTGATATAACCTCCACGGGAACGTTGGCGGCTACCGGCACGGCCTTTATCGGTCGTAATGCTGGTTCTTCCGGCACCGCTACAGTTTCCGGCCTATGGAACCAGAATGGTCCGATTTATCTCGGCGATGCAGGCGCAGGCGCTCTCATCATAGAAACCACCGGCACTGTCCTCAGCAAAGAAACTTCTCGCGTCGGCTTTAACAGCACAGGCACCGGCTCCGCTATCGTTCGCGGTTACTGGAACAATGCCAGCACCCTCGTCATCGGGGGAACTGGCAAAGGTTCCCTCGAAATCGCTTCTACCGGTACCCTGATCAGTGGCAATTTTTATGCTGCTGACTACACGGGTTCCGAAGCGGTGCTCACCATCGCAGGCTATATGGCAACCGGCCAGTCTGTCATCGGGCAGCGCGGTACCGCTACGGTTAATGTCCTCGCTGGCGGCACCATGATGACCACAGCCACAACCCAGCACATCCTTCTTGGCAATACGGCCGACGGCTATGGCGTCGTCAACGTCAAGGATGGCGGCTATGTGTATGCGGGCTACCAAATCCGCGCTGGTGTTGTTGCTGGCGGCACTGGCATTTTTAACATTGAAAGCGGGGCCACGGTAGTTGCTAACCTAGGCGTTTATGCCTCCTTGGGTAATGGATATGGCGTTGTCAATATCGCGAATGGCGGCACACTCGTCATCAATGCCAATGCCCTTTATGTCGGTAATGGCGGCACCGCCAACAACATGTCCTACGGCGAAGTCAACATCGACGGTTATTTCCAAAGCGGAGGTGGTGGCAGTTACTACACCCCCGTCGGTTACGCAGGCATGGGGGTTGTTCGCGTCGGCGCTACCGGGATTGTGAAGTCCGGCCAGTTTGATATCGCGCGTGAATGGACTTCCAGCGGCACCGTTATTATCGCTGGGAATGTGGAAATCGCCGCTTCGGCCGGTGAAACTTATGTCGGCAATGCTGGCAAGGGTGTCCTCATCATTCAGGATGGCGGCTACTACAGCACCGGCACCTATATCCGTATCGGTGGCAACGGTCAGGCCGGCGGCCCCATCGCCATCGGTAGTGGCACCTATAAGCGCATCGGCGTGGAAGACACTTCCGGCTTCATTGCCACCAGCACTGTTGCCGGCGCCACGAACAATGGCATCGGCAGCGGTTATCTTTATGTCGCCCCCAGCGGCACTCTCATCACAAAGGGCGTTCGTTTTGCCTACGCCTCCCCCTTTTCCAGCGCTGTCGCCGACATCGACGGCTTCTGGCAGAGCACTGGCGACTACATTATCGTGGCTCACCACGGCGACTCCACCCTGAACATCGGTGTCACCGGCACGGTACTCTCGACTGGATACATCTCGATAGGTCAGGGCGACTCCTATACCAACACCCAATTCACCAGCGTTACGGGACGGCCACTCTCCGATTATGCTACCTATGTCAGTGGCACAGTCAATGTTGCGGGCTATCTCAGCGGAAGCAGCTACTTGCGTGTGGGCAACCGCACCATTGGCGTTCTCAATCTCGCCGAGAGCGGCACTATTATCGTCAAGGGTGACTTTAGGGTATCCGAACCGGGTAACAATTATGCTGGTGCCAGCGGCACCGCCAACATCGCAGGTTATTTGGAAGCTGGCGGCAATTTGACCAATGGCAGTAACCCAGGTGTTGGTTTTCTAAATATCGCATCTACTTCCAAGATTATCGCGGTCGGTGGGTTTACGCAAAACGCCGCCTCCACACTCTCCGTCGTGCTTGATCCAAGTCGCGAGGCTGACACAGTCAATCCAGATATTCCTCTTCCCATGATCAATGTGGGCGGGGCGGCCATTCTTTCGGGCACGCTTCGCGTTTCCGGCAGTGCTCTCGCTACCATCCCTGAATTCCAGTGGGATGCGTCCGGGCATGCCAGGGCCGGTACGCTCACGGGCCTCCCGATCCTTCGCGCCACCGGGGGCATCACCGGTGACTTTGATCACATCGAATTCGATGGTCTCACCATTCCATCAACCCTCCCCGATTTCATCAGCGGCGGCGGCCTAAAGGTCAATGAAGGCGGCCCCATGGATACCCGCTATGACGTCGGCTACGGCCTCGCTTGGAAAGGCGGCGTGGCGGCAGCCCACGGCAATTTTACGGTCGATGCTGGGAAAACCTTCGATCTGGATGTTCAGCTTAATGACCGCCCCGGCATGACTTTCGACACGGGCTGGGATGGCAAATCGCTCGTTAAAAAAGGTCAGGGCACCCTCACTTTTCTAGTTCAAAACGCCTATACTGGAACCACTACTGTTGAGTCTGGCACGCTTCGCTTCAGCGGTCCTTCGACCCATACGATGGGCGTGCTCGTCAACAATGGCATCATTGATTTCGATAGCAACAGCACCAACGGCATGCGCACGATTACCGCCAGCTCGCTCTCCGGTACCGGCGCCTATTTGATGAACGTTGATCTCTCAACAGGGAGCAGCGATCGCTTGGTCATCAACGGTGATGCCAGCGGTTCACATCGTCTGCTCATCACTGTCACAAGCAATGACATGCCCAAGGGCGACGAGCCCATGCCCACTCTCGTCACTGTCGGAGGCGTATATAGGATAGAGGGCGCTCCTGAAATTGCCGAAGTTACTACTCAAGGAGGCACTTTCTATGGAAGTTTTGATTACGGTAGATTCAATTACAAAATCGATCTGCAAAACGGCAGGATTGTCATCGTGAATACTGGTCTCGAGGCTCAAGTTATCGATGCCATTAAAGGCGTGCCCGGTGCCCAAAGTGTCCTTTGGTTCGATCATTTGGATAATGTCAGTCGTCGCTTTGGCGAATTGCGCACGCCCCGTGAAAACGATACCGGCCTCGACATCTGGGCGCGTGGCCACGCCGCCAGTGCCACCATCGGAGGCGGTTCGACCGAGACGCGCCTCTCCGATGTGGATATCTGGGGTGCCGAAATCGGTGCTGATTACACTTGGAAACTGGACGATCAACGCGCCACTGTTGGTGCCTATATCGGCACCGGTAACGCTTCGCAGGACTTCAAGCTCGCGAGCAATCCTATCTATGGCATCGCCAAAGCCACGGGTGAAAGCGACCTGCTTGGCATCGGCGTCTATGCTGCATGGTTTAGCCATGTCGGCTGGTTCGCTAATGTTACCGCATCCCTTGCCCAATATAAAAATAGCTTTGATTCCGAGGACTTCAGCCGCAACCACACCATCGCCGATTACAAAGATCGCGGCTATGGCGTGACCGCCGAGTTTGGCCGCCGCTTCGCCATCGGCGAGAAAGGCTGGTTTCTCGAGCCTGCCGTCCAAGGCTCCATCGCGCGCCTCACCCGTGCCGATTACGATGCCGTCCGCCGGGGGGATCCGAAGTTGCCCCTGCTGAGCATCCACGGCTCCGACCTCACCGTCACCCGCCTGCGCGGAGCTCTCCGTGTCGGTCGAGGCTGGCAGACCCGGGCCGGATGGCTTGAACTCACTGGCCGCGTCGCCGCCACCCGCGAGCGCAGCAGCGGCGGCGAGGTCAATATCGGCAGTGCCGACCGCTGGCGTCCCAACCTCGACGGCACTCGTTACGAGGCTGGCGCGAGTGCTTTCTGGCAGGCATTTGAATCCGGCCAGCTTTATTTCGACTACGAATACTCGGCCGGCGACAACTACGAAAAACCGTGGGCTGTCAGCTTCGGTTTCCGTCTTTCTCTTTAAGTCAATTCCGGAGGCTTCACCCTGTAAAAATTTTGAATTCACCAGACTCGTTTCCCCTTCCCTCTCCTTTCTCTCATTTCCCGGATGAGGAAGGGAAACCGAGGCCTTTGGGAATAATTTTTGCAGTGTTTTCCTTGTCTGTTCAGGCAGTGGAACGGATGGGCCTGCGCAGTCCATAAAATGATATTTCATGAAGCCACATAAAAAAAGCCACCTTACGTTCCTCCTTCCTCTATTCCTGCTCGTCACGTCGTTGTTCGTCGCTCCCGTCGCCATCCCGGCTGCAACGGTGATTGACGCAGGTTTCGAAAAAGGTCTTCCTCGTGAGGCTCGCACTTACCGCCTTAAGGCCGTCGCAGATACCGAGCGTGTGCATTCCGGTCGCGCTTCGTTACGTCTCGAAAAGGCAGCGAAAGATCCTTGGGGCACGCTTTTCTTCGATCTCGACGGGTCCATGAAATTTTCCGTCAACTGCGAGTTTTCCGTCTGGGTCTATGCCGAGCCCAAGTCAAACGTTTCGGTCTACATCTCGGCCAGCGAGAGTGGCAGTGATCGCTACAATGTTGCCGTCGCAACCGGCACAATCGTGCCCGGCCAATGGTCCCTCTTGACCGGCAGGGTGTTTGCGGGCGACTGGCGCAGCAATGAAAGCGAAGTCAAGCTCACCATCCGCACCCACGGCAAATGCTGGATCGACGACGTCAAGCTGACCACCGGCCAGCCGGACACGCCCGCCCAAATCTGGCCTCGCCTGAAAAGCTCGCTCCAAAATGCGGCAAACAAACGCATATCCCCGCTCAAACCCGGCGACAGCCTCGTGCTCGACGCGCGCAACGCCGCCCTTGCCCCCGATACCGTCCGCATTGAAACCTCCCTGCCCAAGGATGCTGCGCTCGTGATCCCCGCCGAGGGCATGCTCGTCTTTGCCATCGATGCGAAAGACGACCTTGATCTCACCGGTTCCATCCAGCTCGAACCCGATGCCGACCTGCGTCCCGGCCTGCGTGTCACCGTGCTTTCCGACGACACCGTGATCGCCGCCCCGGGGGTGAAAGCCGCCGCTTGGAAAGGGATCCCCGACGGCACCCGCCCCGGTCCTGCGCCGGACATTCGCGGCGAGCGCCCTTCCTCCTCCGTCCCACTTACCGCCTGGCGCATGACAAAGGGCCGCCACTACATCACCATTGCCGGTCCGCATATCCGCCCCGGCGGCACTTTTGGCAAACTCGAATTGCGCGCCAGCGAGCGCCCCGCTGCCAAACCGCTTTATTCCTTTGCGCTGCTCTCCGATACCCATCTCGGCTTTGGCCGCGTCAATTGGATGAACAAAAAACTCAACGCCCGCACCGGCACGGAGCTCGAAGTTGCGCTGCGCCAGTTCAAGCAGGAAGGCGGGGACTTCGCCGTCATCGCCGGTGACATGACCGACGGCGGCAAACGCAGCCAGTATGAAGAGCTCTCCCGCGTCATCAGGCGCGCCAACCTGCCCGTTTACGGCTGCATCGGCAATCACGATACCTTCAGCGATTCGAGCAAGGACATCGCCGAGTTGATCCCGAAACTCTTCCCCGACGGCCCCGAGAATACCGACTACGCCTTCACCCGCGCGCCCGTGCGCTTCATAGTCCTCGACGGCTCCTATTGGCGCGGCAAAAACACTCCTATCCAACGCTACAGGGGCAAAGGCGCCGACGAGACCACCTACCGCGACGACATCACCGACTGGCTCCGCGACACCCTCGCCAAGGACACCACCACGCCTACCGTCGTCATTTCCCACTATCATATGTATCTGCGCCGCGGCGTTTCTCCCGTGACCGGCTATGACTTCGGCAAAGGCCCTTGGATGGACAAAAAAATCATGAGCACCCTCAGCGCGGCGCCCAACGTCGTCGCCACCATGAACGGCCATCTGCACTGTAATCAGGTCGCCACTTACCAAGGCATCACCAGCATCCAGAATCCGGCCTTCGTCGAGTGGCCCAACGCCTATCGCGTCTTCCGCGTGTATCCCGATCGCATGGAGTGGGAAGTCCGCCAGATGTCGAACCGCGGCCTCATTCGCGAGGGAGTCATCTCCGAAAAAGCGCTCTTGTACATGCTTTCCACCACTGACGCCGATCTCGGTGGCACCGTGAGTCTCGCCCCGCGCAAGCTGGTCGGGACGGTGATCGACGAAGGTTTCGAGAAAGCCTTTTCGCCAGATAATAAACCCCTCTTCTGGCGCGTCAGCGGCGAGCCCGACACGGCGCAGGCGCGCTCCGGAAGCGCATCATTGCGTGTCACCCCTACAAGCTCCGAATGGGGCACGGTCGCTTTCGATCTCGACGAGACCATGGATTTCAGCGCCGGCTGCGAGTTTTCCGCATGGATTTATGCCAAGCCCAACGCACGCATAACGTCGTATATTTCGGCGCAGGGCGCCAAGGATCGCCACACCGTCGCAAACGCCACCGGCAAAATCGAGCCGGGCAAATGGTCGCGTCTCAGCGGCAAGGTGCCCGTTGACAAATGGCGCATGGACGAACGCGAGGTTCGTTTCGTCGTTCGCGTTCAGGGCGGCTCGTGCTGGATTGACGATGTTTCCCTGCGTGCCGTCAGGCCATCCACGGCAAACACAAATAATTAATGCACGCTATCCATCAAATCTCTGCATCTCCCTGATTATCCGCGGCCGCATCCCCTTAAAAATCCGTTTGTACGCATCTCCCCATCCCTGGCACGAACGGATTAAAGAAAAAACAATATCACAACTCTCAACCAGCCCTAAAAAACAAATCTCATGAACACCACCTGCAAAAATTCAGGCTTAACACTCAAACTCACGGGCATCGCGGCAGCCCTTCTGCTCTGCTTCGCCCCCGCCCGCGCCCAAGTCAGCACTTGGGTCGATGGCGGCACCGGCGCTTGGAACAATGCTGCGAGTTGGGACACCGCCACCATCCCCACCAGCGGCACCGTGCTTGTCAACAACGGCCTGATCGACATCGCCTCCGGCGTTACGGGCTCCACTTATCTCCTCTCCATTGGCGACGTCGCGAGCTCCAGCGGCACCATCACTGTCAGCGGTCTCCTCAAGACTGCCAACATGATCTACGTCGGCGGCGTTGGCAACGGCGCCCTCATCATCGAGACGACCGGCACTGTTACTCCCGGCAGCTCCTTGCGCATCGGCGGCTACAATACCTTGATCGACCCTGCCATCCCCCGCGACCCAAGCTGGACCAACGGACTCGGCTACGGCTACGTCCTCGTGAAGGGCGTCCTCAACAATGCTGGCCGCACCTCCGCGGTTGGTTTCGACGGAGCGGGCCGTATCGACGTTTTAGCCTCCGGCACCGCTTTGAGCGCAGACTTCTATATCGGTGATCATCCCACCGCCTCCGGCACGCTCAACCTTTATGGCACTTGGGTAGCGACTGGCAACTCCTACCTCGGCGACTCCGGCACCATGGGCATCGGCTCCAACGTCCTCAACATATTCTCCGGTGGCATCTACAACGCCTCCGGCAGCACTAATACTCTTCGCATCGCCACCGGCGCCGCCTCCACCGGCATCGTCAATGTTGACGGCCTTCTCACTTTCGCCGGCACCAACAGTTTCAGTGTCGGCTACTCCGCCTCCACCGATGTCAACCTCCCCGGCGGCTATGGCGTTCTCAACATCGGCTCCACCGGCACCGTCAGTATCACTAACAGCGCTGGCGAGACTTCCCTTGGTGCCTTGGGCCTCGGCTCCTCCGGTTCCGAGCGCCGCAGCGCCTACGGCGAGGCCAACGTGGATGGCTACTGGTTTATCAACAACCTCTTCTCCATCGGACGCTCAGGCGACGGCGTCCTCAACATCAGGCCTACCGGCTTCGTCTCCAGCACCAACACCGTCGTCGGACGCTACTTCAACGGCGTCTTCACTAGCAAGACTCCCGGCTCCGCCACCGGTACCGCCAATGTCGCCGGCCTCTGGCAAAACTCCGGCTACCTCTACATCGCACCGGCTGGCAATGGCGTCGTCAATGTCCTCACTGGCGGCACTCTCATCACTGGTAATATCCGCGTCGCCGCCGACTCCTCTGCCAACGTCGTTGCCACCGCCACTTCCAACTCCAACATCGCCTACGGCGAACTCAACGTCTCCGGTTTCCTCCAAGGCACAGGCTGGCTGGATATCGGCGGCCACGGCATTGGCACCGTCAACGTTCTCGCCACCGGCACCGTCATCATCAGCACCGATCTCACCGTCGGCCGCTACACCTCAACCAACAGCGGCACCCGCGGCTACGGCATCCTCAACATCTATGGCTACGCCCGCTCCAACGATAACCTTGTCATTGGCAACGACGGCGTCGGCACCCTCAACCTCTATGCCGGCGGCACCGCCTATTCCAACAACGCCTCCAACCTCGCCACGACTGCCCAGTCCAGCGGCACCCTCAACCTCCTCGGCGGCTACCTTTCCGCTCCCACCTTTGTCAACGGCCTCGGCTCCTTCACCGCCAACCTCGACAGCGGCACCATCGAAATCCGCAATGCCGACGGCGCTCTTGACATCTCCACCGCGATCACCGGCGCCGGCGTCACCGATAAGACCGGTCTCGGCGCGCTCGGCATCGGCGCCGACTCCTCCGCCTATGCCGGCACCCTGAACATCCGTGAGGGCTCCCTTCGCGGGGTTGGCGACGCGGGCAAGCTCGGCGGCAATATCAACATCCTCGCCGGCGGCATCCTCGACCTCCGCGGCTCGGCCTTCGAGACTACCGGCAATCTCACCCTCGGTGACGGCGCCACCATCGCCTACTCCCTCGTCGCCCAAAAGCAGCTCACCGCCGCCAATCTCAATATCGCGGGCTTCGGCGTCCTCTCCCTCGATGACGGTGGCACGCCCATCACGACCGGATTCCCGCTCGTCTACACCCTCGGCACCTATGGCTCCGTCACCGGCCTCTCCAACCTCGATAGCTGGGGCATCGTCGGCGGCTACGACGCCTCCTTTGACCTCGCCACGGCCGGCACCATCAAGATCATCCTCAACGCCGACGGCATCCCCGTCCTCACTTGGCAGGGCGGCAACGGCAATTGGGACGCGACCAGCGCCACTTGGCTGCGATCCGGCTCTCCGGCAAAATGGGCCTACGGCGCCATCGGTGTCTTCGACAATGCCACTGCCGGCACCGTCAACGTCTCGGGTCTCCAGACTTTCAACACGCTCCAGTTTGATGTCGATGGCTACACGCTCGCAGGGACCGGCACGCTCGCAGGCGACCCTCTTGCCTCCGCCGCGACCCTCCGCACGACCGGTGCCGCCGTCAACGCCGTCATCAACACCGCCCTCAATGCTGGCGACCTTATCAAACTCGGCTCAGGCGCCGTCACTCTCGGCGGTCCGGTCAGCGCGACCAGCATTGTTGTCGCTCCCGAGGCAGGCGACGCCGGCACGCTTGTGATTGCCGGCACTGCCACCGTCACCGCTCCTACTGGCTCCAATGCGGTTCACGTGGGCGCCGTTGCTGGCGCCAGCGGCACGCTTGATGTCTCCGGCTTCCTTGATGTCCGCGAGGGCATTGTCCGCTCCTCCGCTGGCGATGCTGCGATCGTTATTCGCAGCAGCGGCAGCATGAACGCAGCCCGCGCCGCTGTCTTCGGCCAGGGCGGCAGCGTTTCCATCGATATTGCGCAAGGCGGCGCTTTTCTCACCGGCCAGTTCGATCCCTCTGCTGACATCGGCTACATGCACATCCGCAGTGGCACAGACAAGACCTCCGCCGCAAATGTGGACGGGTTACTCGGCGTCAATGGTTCCTTCCACATCGCCCCCTACGCCAATGAAACTGCCGTCCTCACGATCGGCCAGACCGGCACCGTCGGCGTGCGCACCTACACCTCCATCGGCCACTATGCCGCCACTGGCACTGGCTGGGGCAAAATCAATGTCGCCGGTGTCCTCACCGGCACCACCTACCTCCTCGTCGGCGGCACCGGCGTCGGCTACATGGACATCCTCTCCACCGGCACCGTGAAAATGGGCACCTACGCTTATATCGGCAGCGCCGCCACCGCCAGTGGCAGCGTCAGCGTCGCCGGTGTGCTCGATGCCGGCACCAACATCCGCGTCGGCAGCGCCGGTCAGGGAACCCTCGAAATCCTCGCCGGAGGCACCGTCATCCAGCGCGGCCAGAACAACTACGTCGTTGCGGCCACCGATGGCGCCACCACCACCGGCACCCTCATCATCCGCTCCGGCGGCTATCTCGATACCGGCGCGCGCGGCCATGCATCCCAAGCCAACTTCGGCATCGGCTGGTCCGGTCAGGGCAGCCTCCTCATCGAGACCGGTGGCACCGCCGTTTCCGCCGCCACCACCGCCGACAACGTTGCATTCTCCCTCGGTTACAACGCCAACAGTTACGGCACTGGTACAATCGCCGGCACCCTCGTCGCGGCTACGGGCTACTCCGACATCGGCCAGTCCGGCACCGGCGTCCTCACCATCGAAAGCGGCGGTCTCTTCCGCGCCGACCGCGTCCGCCTCGCGTCCGTCGCCGCCGGTTCCGGCACACTCATCCTCAACGGCGGCGCGATCGAAGCCCGTCAGATCATCAAAGGTCCGGGCGCGGCGGCCCTCGTCCTTAACGGCGGCACCCTCCGCGCGGCGGCTGACACGGGCGATTTTCTTAATAACTTCGCCACGCTCGGTCTGGGCTCCAGCACGCTTACGCTCGACACGCAGGCCTTTACGGTCACGGCGACCAATGCCTTCACCGCCGCCGCAGGCGCGGCGCTCGACAAGCGCGGCACGGGCAAGCTGATCCTTACCGGCGACCACTCCGGCAACGCGGGTGCGATCAATATTCGCGAAGGTGCGTTCGCCGTCAGTGCCGGCGTCACACTTGGCGGCGACGTGAACATCTTCTCCGGGGCCGCGTTGGATCTGCGCGCCGCCCCGCTCGCAACCGCTGGCAACATCACCTTCGCCGACGGAGCGATCTGGCAATATTCGCTGACGGGCACGCATGTTCTTGATGTTACAGGCACGCTGGCCTTCGCCGGATCGGGCACGTTTTATCTGCAGCGCGACGGCAAGGAAATCATCTCGATCCCCGGCTCCTACACGCTGGCGACCTATACGAGCATCACAGGCGAGACCAATCTGGCTGGGTGGGACATCGTCGGCTCGGACTTTTCGCTGACGGCGGGCACCGAACTGGACCTGCTCTCGGTGCCGAACACGCTCAAGATCAACATCGGCAGCGCGGACGTTGCGTTTCTGCACTGGCAGGGAGGCGCCGGCGCATGGGACGATGCGACGGTTGCATGGACGCAGAATGGAACGCCGACAGCGTGGTCGGACGGAGCGCTGGCAATCTTCAGCACC
>JARKRC010000077.1 GCA_029974595.1 Ereboglobus sp.
GCCGGCTCTCGGGATTGTTTTTTGCCCAACCTCGGTCAAAAAAACAACCCTGCCGCCGCCTTTTTGCTTGTCTGACGCGCCGATCCGGCATGGAAGACCACCCCCGAAGGGAGCGAACGCAGTCGAGAAATCGGCCGCATCCCCATGGCGAATCGGGATGCGGCTGATTTCTCGACTTCACTCGCTTGGCGTTGCCGCGCTCGTTACGCTCGAAATGACAGTTTCATTATGACCGCGAAGCGGCAATGCGTCGTTCGGGATGAGAATCCGTCGCTACTCGCCGGCTTTCGCCTCGCTCGCGCACCCGCCGCCGGCGCAGGCGGCGCAATGGGGACGGGAGCGCTTGTCGTTTTCGGCGAGCTCGTGGGCGAAGGAGTTGGCGGTGGAGCACAGGGCGTCGAAATGGCAGCCGATGATGTCCTCCGCCCCCTCGTGGGTGCCGAACATGCCGTGCTTCTCGACGATCTCCCGCAGGATGTGGGGATGGTCGATCTGCGGGCACGGACGGCGGCGGTCCTCGTGGAACGGCGCTTTGGAGCGCATTTCCTTGAAGACTTCGGAGCGGACGCATTCGCCGAGGCTCTTTTCGTGGATCGAGTCCTTGGCGAAATGGACGAACACGCACGGCTCGACATAGCCGCGCGCGGTGACGTGCAGGTACTTCCTCCCCCACGCGATGCAGCCGTCGACCGCGTCGCCGTCGTTCCAGAAATCGAAGACGAGGAGCGGCTTGTTCTTGCGCGCGGCGAGGATGCGCTCGCGGCGCTCGACGCGCTGCCTGCCGGTGGGCACCAGGCTCATGTCGGGATCGCGCCCGACCGGAATGTACTGGAAGACCCAGCCGAAGGCCGCGCCGCGCTCGACCATTTCGTCCATGAAGGCGTCGGAACAGGAATAGTCGTGGTTCTTCTGCGTGTGGGTGAGGCTGAAGCCGAAGAGGACGCCGTTACGCTTGAGGTTTTCCATCGCCGCCATGACCCGCTTGTACGCGCCCTCGCCCCGGCGGGCGTCGGTGAGCGCCTCGTCGCCCTCGATCGAAATGGCGGGATAGATGTTGCCCAAATCGGCGAAGCGCTTGGCCATGGCGTCGTCGATCCTTTGGCCGTGCGTGTAGACCATGAAAAACATGTCGTCGAATTCGGCCGCGATCTCCTCGAGGTGCGGCCAGTAGGTCGGCTCGCCGCCGGTGACGGCGATGAAGTAGATGCCCATCTCGTCGCGGGCCTCGCGAAGGATTTCCACCACCTTTTCCTTCGACAACGACTGATCCTTCGGATACTTCCAGGCGTAACAGCCCTGGCAGCGGAGGTCGCAGGCCATGGACGGGGACATCAGGAGGAAGAACGGCGGCGTCTCGCCATACTGTTCCTTGTACTTGGCCCGCGTCTCGTCGCCGATGTTGATGGTGTGGAAGAACAAATTGAAGGCGAGTTTTTTCTGCGTCGCCGGCGACAGCCGGGGAAAATTGCGCTTCGCCATTTCGAAGAAGCCCCTGGCCGCGTCGATGCGGCGCTCGAGGTCCTCGGGCGTGCCCCGATGCATTTCGCTCATCTTCTTGATGCCGGCCTTGCTGAAACGATCCATCATCGCGATGAGCGTTTCGGGCGAGTGCCGCGAAAGGGCGGGGATGAACGCCTGCATGCCCTTCCCGATGAGATAATTCTTGAGATGCGCGAATTTCACCATATGCCACCTCCGCTTGTGCGCGGTTCAGCCCACCCTGTGTCGCAACATGCCTGAATTAGACCCGTCGAAACGACGGTTGTCAAGTCGATACCACCCACACCTTGAGGAATATTTTCCCGAGTGGTTGCTGAATTATCCACAATGATATGAAGTAAACACCGGCCAACACTCGAGTGGGGCAAACGGATCAAAATAGGCTTGCGATATAAAAATCACCGTCATTTCGAGCGGGCCGAGCCGGCCAGGCAGCCCTCGCATACGCCCGGCGCGGAAATAACGCGGCGCTGCCGCATCATGACGTAACGTGACCTGCGGTTCATTTTCGCTTGCGATGTATCAGAACTGTCATTTCGAGCGGAGTGAGCGTCCCCGAAG
>JARKRC010000008.1 GCA_029974595.1 Ereboglobus sp.
TGCCAGCGGGGTTTACGAAATAAACGATGCCGTTGGAGCGGAGCTGGCCGAGGATGCTGGAGGGATCTCCGCCGGTGATGCGGTTGAGGACGCGCGAGGTGGAAGTGGGCAGGTCGAACTGGACGGTCTCGTGCCTGGCGATGTTGAACTTGAGATACTCGATGATGGCGCGGTCGGAGGCGGTGATGGTGGTGGTGTCGCCGTTGTAATTGAAATTGGCCTGGCCGTTGACGACGGTGCCCACCGGCGCGTCGGCCCACAGGCCGGTGACCGGCTGCACCACCAGCAGCGCGCCAAGGACGGCGCTCAAGGAAAGTCTGCCCAGTTTGGAAGTGTGTTTTGTTACCATAGGAGCGAGATGGTGAAGTGGACTTGGGATGAGTTTCTGGAGATGTCGCGCGCGTTGGTTTTCACGGCCTTTTGCGCGAATCCCCAATCGATGCGGGCATTAAAAATGCCCTTGATCTGCGCTTCGCAGCCGATGCCGACGCTGGCGAGCGTGTGCGATGATTCCCACGGGAGAACGTCGATGACCTGCGCACGGCCGATGTCGCCGAAAAGGCGGACAATGAAATCCCAGTCGGGAAGGGCGTGGAGGTTGGGCGAGCGCCAGTTCACGGGAATGCCGAAGTAGCTGGGCGCGGTGCGGTCGCCGCGGTCGCGCGGAAGGGCGGAGTAGGGACGGAAGAGGCGTGGAACATGCAGGCGGTATTCGAGCGAGGCGACATAAACATTGTCGCCCGCGACGGCCGATTCAGGGTATCCACGAACCGAATACATGCCGCCGACGGTCATTTGCTTCTGGGCGATGATGCGCTCGTTGTTCAGGACATATTGGCCGCGGCTGGTGAGGAAGATTTCATGGGCGCGGGCGGACTTGCGCCAGTTGTCGCCGGTGTAGAATTTTTCACCAAAGAAGAGCGGCTCGATGAACATGCTGTGGCCCAAATCGTAATTGAGGATCTGATAGTCACGGACCGCCTGGTAGCGGCCGAGGGCGAAGAGCTGCATGTCGCTGAGGCTGGTGTCGCCGTTGAAATTGGTTTCGTAGCCGATGCGCAGATACGAGCGCATGGTGTCGGTGTTGCGTTCGAGCCGGATGCCGAGGGACGCGGCGATGAAGTCCGTGTCAGCCCGCCCGCCGGAGGCGGTTTGTGCGGTGTTGCTGTCGTACGTGTGATATTTTTGCCAGACGAAGCCGGGGACGATGTCGAACGCAATGCTCTTCAATCGGAAGGGGCTCCAAGGAAATTCGGCGCCGGTGGCGACGGAATAGCCGGTGAATTCGTCGAGGGCCAGACCGAGATCCTTGGCGGTGAATTCGGAGTAGGCACCGAAGACTTTTGCGCGAAGCGTATTGGGGTAGAGGAGCGGGCGGTTGTAGCTGGCGGAGGCGGAGAAGCCGCTGGAGATGTCGGTGGTGGTCGAGAGATCGACGAGGAGCGTGTCGTCGTAATTGGTGAGCTGGTAGTAGGAGAAGCCGAGGTGTATGCGGAGATTGTCGGTTTCGTCGGTGCCGGAGTCGGATAGTTGCGCGTAGGCGAACCAAGGGCGGGTTTCGGAGATGAGGTAGTCGAGCGTGACTTCGCCGGGCGTCGCGCCGGCCGCGATGGAGGCGTCAACGCGCCGCGCGGGGTGGCGGTTGAGGTCGAGGAGATAGTCGTCGAGGCGCGCCTTCCAGAGGGCGGAGTTCGCGTTGCCGGTGGCGGCCTGGAGCGGCGAGTGTTTTACGATGGCGCTGTGCGCGGGGGCATTGATGGATTGCGCGGGCGGGAAGCGCGTGCCCTTGGCGATGGAGCGGATTTCGCTCACGCGACTCACCCAGATGGTGAGGCGGAGGTCTTTGCGGTCGGCAGGGCGGTAGTCCTCGTGTGTCTGCGGGTCGATGTCGTCGCGGTTCACGACGACAAATACGCCGAAGATGCCGCGCTTGTTATAATATTTCGAGATGGATTGGAAAATTTCTATGAGCGCGGACTCGGAGAATTTTCCGCCGGGATAGGTTTGCCCGACGGTGAAGGCGGGGGGAGGGGATTTTTTTGCGGGCGCGGGGGCTGCGTGATAAACGCCGTCGCGAAGCTCGATGTTTACTTTTATATTATTGAGCGTGTCGAGGGGGATTATATTCTCGTTCTGGGCGCCATAGCCGAGCGTGAAGCTTTCCGCCCTGAATATATTTTCCGCGGCGGGGCCTGTGTTTTGCGCAGGCATTGTTTTATACAATGCGAGTATGCTGGCGACAAGCACGCACATGTTTACAATGCGCAGCGTGCCGAATGCTTTTGGGTTCATATTAAAAAGTAGGTGTTCCGGGACGAGTGTTTATAAACGAATCACGAATTGTTTTTGCGGGGGAACAGGAGGGGCGGCGCACAGGAGATGAAGATGGCATTTCAGGCAGGCATGGAAGAGTGGGTGCGATGGCTAATGGTCACTGGTAGTACGACTTAATGAGGTCATTCGCCGGGGCGAAGTGTCAATGTGCGGGTGATTACAAATCCTTGTTTTTTTTGTAACCACAGGGGAAATATATAGAAAAAATCAGTCAAAAAGGCGTCGGAACAAACTTGGCGGCCGGGTGGCTTTGGCGAGGCCGGCCCGGGTGCCGATGATGTCGAGCGCGGTGTCGCGCGTGGGAGGCTTGAGATGAAAGAGGCTGCGTTCGGGAAGCGAGGTGACGTCGGAGCCTTGGAGGAGTTCGTTTGTCACTTGCGTGATGTAGGGAGCGGGATCGTAGGGTACGTCCGTCACAGGAGGATTTGAGTCCAGGTCGCAAAGGATGCAGCGCAAGTGCTGGCTGGCCGGTTCGCCGATGATAAAATCCAGCCATTGGGGGCTTGTTTCCGGCGCGATGAGGAGGCAGGGGAAGCGGGGATCGAGCTGGGTGAGCCAGTAAGCGGACCACCAGAGGAGATTGTGCGCGGGCCGGGCCGATGCGGGGGGGAGGCGAAGCTGGCGGCAGGCGGGATGCTCGGCGCGCGCTCCGGGGCCGAATTGGTGGAGCTGGCTTTCGATGGCGTGGTAGAGGCGGGCCCAGGCCCCGGGCGCAATGTCGGGACGAATGCCGGGCGCGATGGGGCTTGGGTTGTCGGGCGCGTTTTCCGCGGCGATGGCGATGCGGGCGCGCGCTTGGGCGATGGCCTGGCGCGCGGTTGCGGGCGTGGCCGCCTCGCGCGTGGCGCGCGCGGCCTGGTCGATGAGCGGGGCGCAGGTTTCAAGCGCGGCGGCCAGCGGCAGGTTTATGATGTGCGCGATGACGACGAGAGGGTAGCGGGTGCGGCCTTTGCCATCCGAGGATGCGAGGAGGCGTCCGAGAAGGATTTCGCCGGGGCGGTGCCAGAGGAGCCAGTGGTTGAACGTGATCGCGGTCTTGTCCCATGCGCCGGTGTCGATTTGCCCGGAGATGCCCTGGAGGTAGAGGTAGCGCTTGGCTTCGAGGAGGGCGAGGGTGTTGAGGCCGATGTCTTCCATGTGGTCGTTCCACGCGGGATGCTTGCCGAAGGCGGCGAGGTGCACGGCGGGTGGCGTGTCTCGCGGGCGTTCGGTGATTTCTTGATGAAGGAAATCGCGGTAGAAGTCGGCCATTTCTGAATGGGGAATGTGGAGTGCGGAATGCGGAATGAAGGCCGCCAGACGCGGCTTGGTGTTTGGGCGCGCTCAGTTGAGGCCGAGGTTTGCGCGGGTGGGCCAGTCGGCGAGCTCGGGGAGCGGGTTTTCGTATTGGAATTGGAGGATCAGGTAGAGATCGGATTGCGGAGCGCCGGGCGCGAGGGTGTTGTCGCGGATCGAAACGGGCGCCTGCCATGCGCGGCCTTCGGATTTGCGGAGGCCGTTTTTCGCGATGAGGCGGAGGGTTGTCCATGCGTCGGCAAAGGTCGCCTGCGTGTCGGGCGTGGGTTTCACGTCGGCGGCGAGGAAGAGTTCGAGCGGGGGCATGGTTTCAGTGACGCGGATGGCGGCGAGTTCGGCGTCGGAGGGGGACTGTGTGCGCGCGGCGCGTCCGCTCATGCGCGCGGTGCGCCAGAGGTTGCCTGCGAAGACCGCGCCGAAATCCGTGGAGATGCCGCGTTCGGTGATGAATTTTCTCTGATCCTCGTATTTTGCGATTTGGATTTTGACGCTGGCGGGCGTGCCGTCGGGCGCGGCGAGGGCGTCGAGGACGCTGCCAACCTTGGTGATGCGCTCGCTGGTGCGGTCAAAGACGGGGCGGGCGGCGGCGGGCGGGCGGGCCTCGCGGAGATCGGAGCGGGCGGCCTTGATGTAGACGGCGGCGGTTTTGAGCGACGCGGGCGTGAGGGGGTTGTCGGTGGCGTCGAGGAGGAGCGGGAAGCCGGTGTTTTTGACGAGGTAGGCGGCGATGGTGTCGTGATGGAGTTTGTAGAGGTCGATTTCGCGCGCTTTGGCTCCGGCAGAGGTGATCTGGCGGAGGGCGTTGCGGTATTCGACCATGAGGGCCTGGTCGTATTTGATGCCCTCGGCGTCGATGGTGGCGGCGGTGGCGGCGGCCTGCTCGATGTTGCGCACGAGCTCGCCGACGAGGTTTTCGGCGGTTTCGGGCGCGATCGTGAAGAGCCCCATGCCGCGGGCGTAGGTGGAGGAGCGGACTTCGTAGAGGGGGCGCTTTTCGTGGATGGCGAGGTAGTTTTTATCGAGGAGGGCGAGGTCTTCGATTTTCGTGTTGCCGAAGATGGCGCGGGTTTCGGCGAGCGTGGATTGCTCCATCTGGTCGAGGCGCACGCTGATTTCCTGGAGCATGGGGAACTCGGGCGTGAAGCTGGTCCTCACTTTCCTGGCGAGTTCGTCGGCGGTGGGGCCGGCTTTGTCGGTAACGCTGGTGACGAGGTCGCCGACCATGCCACCGGGCGCGGCTTTTGCGGCGAGCGCTGCGAGGTCGGGCTTGGTGAATTTCTGGAGAACGTCGCGGATGGCCTTGGAGCCGGCTTCGTTTTGGGCGCGGGCTTTTTGGACGAGGGATTCGTAGGCGGTGGCGAGCGCGGGCGCGGAGTCCTTGGCGAAGGTGCCGTTGGCGCGGCCTTGGTCGAGCGCGGCGCCGAGGGCGTTTCTGGCGGTTTCGAGCGTGGCGTGGGTGCGGCGCGCCTCGGTGAGCCAGCCGGCGATGTAGGAGTCGCGCGCGGTGTAGAGTTGGAAATCCTTCTCGGCGGCGGCGAAGGTGGCGACGGAATCGCGGATTTTGGCGAGGTTGGAGATGGCCGATTTCTGGCTGACCGCGCCGGAGTCCTGCGCCTTGGCGAAGGCGAGCCAGGCGGCGGCGATGGGTGTGTTTTCGCGGAAGGAGATGCCGTTGGAATAGCTGGCGTCGGGCCATTTGTTGTAACCGGAACCGGAGCGTTCGTAGTAGGTGGCTTCAAACGCGCCGTTGAGATCGGCGGGGATTTTTCCGTCGGGCGTCCAGAGGCCGATGAGCGGAGTGAGGAAGGTGTTGGGCGCGAACTCGACGGTCTGGCCGGGGAGCATCGGATAGTGGATGATGCCTTCGAGCTGGATGAGGGTGGCGAGGGCGGCGGTGTCGCGCGCGGTCCATGTGTCGGCGGCGCTGGCAATGCGAGTGCGCGCGGCGGCGAGGGCGGGGCGGATGACAGAGGTTTCGAAGAGGAGACGCTGGGCGTCGCGACGGCCGGAGTTGGTGGTGGTGCCGAAGATGTCGAGCGGCTTGAAGACGACGGGCACGGAGATATCGCGCGTGACGAGAAATTGCAGGCGCGCATGGAATTCGTGGAGCGGGATTTGCTCGGCGCCGACGCGGATGGGGTTATCGCCATTGTATTTGTAGTTGGTGGCTCCGCGGAATTCCGGCGTGACGATGGGGTTCCATGAATGCTCCTTGGTCCAGCCGGTGGCGGCGGCTTTCCAGTAGGCGGATTCGGCGCCGACGGAATTGCGGACGGAGAAATAGCCCCAGATCGAGAGGCTGAGCGTGAGGGCGAGGCCGATGGCGGCGGTGCCGCCGAGGATGAGCTGGCGGCGCTTGAGTTGTTTGCGCGTGTTGGAGGCGCGGGTGACGAGGCCTTTTTCCTTGAAAATTTTCTGGATGAAAAGGTCGCGGAGGAAGAAGGAGCGTTCGCGTTCGAAGAGTTTGCCTTCGGGGAGCGAATCGGGCGTGACGCCGAGGGTCTGGGCGAGCTCGAGGTCGAGGGCTTTGCCTTCGGTGAGGGCGGAGGTGAAATAAATGCCGCGCAGGAAGAGCGGTTTTGCGGACCATTCGCCGGTGACAAAAACGGTCTCCAGATAACGGCGGAGGCGGGGCGCGAGCGACTGGATGGAGTTGGGGAGCGCGAAGAGCGCGTCAACTTCGTCGGTGCGGCGTCCGCCGGATTCGGTGGCCACGGGGTCGGTGAGGAGGCCGAGGCGGCGGCGGGAGATTTTTTGCGCGATGACGTCGAGGTATTGATCGACGTGTTCGGGCTTGAAGGGCGTGTCGAGCGGGGCGGGGTTTGACCAGCCGGTCATCTGGTGCTGGAGGTGCGGGTCCTTGAGGTCGGAGAAAAACTCGCGGAAGCCGTTCAAAAGATCGCACTTTGTCACGAGGATGAAGACGGGGAAGCGGACATCGAGCGTGCGCTGGATGCGGTCGAGCTGCTCGCAGATTTTGCCGGCTTTCTTGGCGATTTCGTCGGCGTTGTCCTTGAGGAGCGAGTCGGCGGGGATGACGAGGATGAGGCCGTTGATGGGGCAGTTGGGACGGCTCTTGGTGAGGAGATTGAGGAACTCGGACCATTCCGTGGTGGTGCCCGGAGGGGCCTCGGCGAAGAGGAGTTTTCCGGCGGTATCGAGGAGGATGGCGTGATTGGTGAACCACCAGTGCATGTTTATGGTGCCGCCCGCGCCCTGCATTTCGTCCTGAAGGCCGGGAGGGAAGCCGACGTTGGAGCGGCGGATGGCCTCGGTTTTGCCGGAGCCGGGTTCGCCGACGACCATATACCAGGGGAGAGTGTAGAGGTCTTTTCCGGCGGCGCGGAACTTGGCGACGCCTTTCTGGAAATTCTCGCGAAGGGCGTCGAGTTGCGCGCGGCGGGCGGCCTCGGAGACGCCGGCGTTGCCGGAGGAGTTGTCGGCGAGCTGGGCGGCGAGGCGATCCTCGGCTTTTTTCTTCCGCATCCTGCGAATGAGATCGTAGGTGAAGAGCAGCACGGCCATGAGGAGCAGGCCGATGGCGAAGACGGTGTAGATGGCGCGGTCGGCGAGGAGGACTTTGCCCGCGATGGCTGTCCCCGCCAAGAGCATGGCCACGTAGCGGAGATTGTCGGAAATGTTGGAGAAGAGGTCTTTCATGGAAGAAATGCGGGTTGGTTATTTTGCGGGCGTGGCGGGTTGCGCGGCGGCGGCTCCCTCGGCGCGAATGAGGTCGATGGACTGCGTGAGTTCGCTGGAGGCGGTTTTGAAGAGGACGATGTTGGCGGCGATCACGACGACGATGAGCGTGACGAGGCAGATGAGCATCGGGATAAGCGTATTGCCCATCGGGAGCGGGAGGTTGACGGTGCTGGTGTGCTTGTAGGCGTCGGGCGAGATGAGGCCGGATTCGTCGGTGTCGAGGTAGGGGCGGATGCGCGGGAGGATTTCCTTTTGTTTTTTCCGCAGGTATTCGTCCTGCCCTTGATACCAGCCGGTGAAGCCGAGGCCGAGGCAGATGTAATAAACGACGAGGCGTTCGACGGCGCCCTCCTTGGTGTCGGCGAGGGTCTGGTCGAGCATGTCAAAAAACTTCTCGTCGCCGGCGAGCTCGTTGTGCTCGTAGGCGAGGCGTTTTTTGTTCCACTCGGAAGCGTAGGGCAGCTTCGACTCGGAGATCATCGAATCGACAAAGAAGATCAGGGGGAGCTGGATCTGCTCGTAGTTTTGATTGAGGCGGACGTCCTTGCGGGCGCGCTCTGCCATGGTGGCGAAGATGCCTTTGATCTCGGCGAGCGCGATGGCGTAATCGCCGGAGGGCGCTTTGCGTCCGATGCGGTTGAGTCGGCAGATTTCCTGGAAGAGCGGATCGCAGAGTTCGTGGAGCGCGGGGACGGCTGCGGTGGTGGCGTCGAGAGTGGATGTGTTCATTGTGGATTGAAAAGGCGGGAAGCGTTTTGAAATTTTCGATTTTCGATTGGGAGCTTCCGCTCCGTTTTGATTTCGCTGCCGCGCGGTAGCGCGCAATCGAAAATCGAGAATCGAAAATTTCTTCAGTCGGCCAGTGTCATGTAGAGCGTGACCTGGAAGTCGGATTTTTCCTGGTCGGGCCAGCGGAGAACGGCGGTTTTTTCGGTCTGGAGCTGCTGCCAGATGCGCGCGCTTTCGGCGCGGTTGAGGCGGTAGAAACTCACGCCGCCGATCGCGGGGAGTTGCAGGGGCGGGAAGCGCTCCTCCTTGAGCTCGACGCCGCGGACGGCGCGGTTGGCCATGCTTTTGGGCATGAGTTTGAAGCGGTTTCCGTCCTCGACGAGCGGCGCGATTTGGCGCGGGTCTTCCTTGGACTTGATGGCGAGGTAATACTCGACGGGGCGCGTGAAGTGCTCGTCGGTGAGCGTGGCTTCGAGGCCCTCGGGCGTGGTCTTGAAATCGATCTTGAGGAAGGAGGCCGCGACGGCGCCGCGAAGGAGGGCGCGGATTTTTGTGCTGAGCTGGTCGAAGCCGTTGAAGAGGTTTTCGTGATTGTAGGCGGGGATTTCGTAGTCGTCCTTGTCGGGGTGCAGGCCGCAGAGCTCGGCGTGGAGCGAGCGCAGTTCGAGATACCAGGTGAAAGGCGTGATATTGGCGGCGGTGAGGAGCGTGCTGAGACGGGCGCTGAACTGGTTGAGCGTGCGGAGGCGCAGGACTTGCTCGATTTGCAGGCCGCGAATGGTGTCCATGGCGAAGCCGCCGCGGTTGATCTGGATGACGAGTTCCTGGCGCGAGGCCTCGACCTGGTTGACGAGGTCGCGCACGATGTTGTGCAGCGTCGAGGAGCCGGTGAGGAAGAGGCAGGGCGGGGAGTATTCGGGGTCGAGCTTGGGCTGGCCGAGCTGCTCGCCGACGCCGCGCACGAGGCGGAGGATGGGGATGAGTTCGAGGTCGGACTTGTCCTCGTCGTCGGTGACGAAGCGGGCGTTGAGGCGGCGGATGAGGAGGGGCTTGGCATTGTCGCCGGTGTTTTCGTCGGCGAGGGTTTGCTCGTGGACGCGGTAGATGATTTTTGAGTTGGCGTCGGGCTGCTCGGAGGGCGATTCGCCGCCGGAGTTTGCGCGGCCTTCCTTCCAAAGCGGAACGCCGAGATAGATGGTGAAGACCGCGCCGCTGCCGGCGAAGAGCGGTTTCAGGTCGATGGAGGGGAGCTCGGCGTTGTCGGGGTAATTGACCTCAAGGCCGCTGGGCATGATGGCGCGCAACTTGTCGAAGCGCACGCGGAAGTTGGCGAGTTCGTCGAGGGAGAGTTTCGATTCGATGATGCCGTAGGGGGCGGCCCAGAGGAGGCGGCGGTCGGCTTGGAATTGCTCAAGCGCGCCATGCTGGAGGCGTTGGAGATGGTGGGGTTGGAGGAAGAGGCCTTCGTGCCAATGGATGTTGAGGGACATGGGAGCGGTGGTGTGAGTGTTATGGATTGCGGTGGTTGTGTGTGATTGGAAAGAGACGGGGGAAATGCGGAATGCGGAGTGCGGAATGTGGAATGCGGAATGGAAAAGGCGGGGCGGGCTCGGTTGATGTTATTTGTGTGATTGTTTGTCTTCAGCATTCCGCATTCCGAAATCCGCATTCCGCATTTCATTTATCGGTTTTGGCCGCGCATGAGTTCCTCGGCATATTTGGCGACGGCGTCCATCATGTCGGTCTGGATGGTGTCCTCGCTGATTTCCTGCGCGAGCTCGGTGTATTTTTTCCAGTTGCGGGCGTCGGCGTTGCCAAAGACGGAGGCGCCTTCGAGTTTGACCATGTCGCGGACGGCCTCGGGCGAGTAGCGCGACTGGAAGCGGCGCGTGAAGTTCTTGCCGGCGGGGCCGATCGCGGCAATGAGGCCGGCGATGAGCTGGCGGTTTTTTTCGAGCTGCGCGGCGATTTGCGCGGCGGCGACTTCCGGATCGCCCGTGGCCGAGCGGCGAAGCGCGGTGCGGAGGTCGCCGGCAGAACCGTCGCGGCGGATGGTGGATTTCGGGGCGATGTTTTTCCAGACGTTCCACGCGAGCTGGTCGGTCATGATGGCGAACTCGGCGAGCGCGGCGCAGAGTTTGCCGAGACGCGAGCCGTCGATTTTATCCGACGGGGGGATTTTGAGTTTTTCGACGAGCTCGGTCGTGGAGCCCGTGTCGAGGGAGTCGCCGGAGACGCGGATAAAGCCGGCGTCGGCGAGGCGGTTTTTGATCGTTTCGCGCTGTTCGAGGGAAAACTTCGGGAGCGTTTTCAGGAAGAGCGACCAGACCTCGTCGGGCGTGCGCTCGTCGCTGGCGGCCTTGGCGGCGACGGAGGGCGCGGAGGAAAGCGATTCCCATGTGGGGAATTTTTCCGCAAGCGTGTCGAGGTAGAGCTGGCGTTTGCCGAGGGGCACGGGGTCGAGGAGTTTCTTGAGTTCGTCCTCAAGGAATGACTCGCGGCTCTCGGCGGGGTCGTCGGCGAAATTGGCCTGGATGTAACGCAGGCGCACGGCGGCGGCGGCGGCCCACGCGGGGGCGTCGGAGAGCGGTTGGGAACCGGAGGCGGACGTGGATTCGGCGGGTGTTGTCATGATAATAAAATGCGGAGGATGTTATGGTTTTTGCTGGCGAACGTAGGGTTGCTTGCGGAGGAGCTGCATGAGCTGGCCTCGGAGGATCATGGCCTTCGAGGCGTCGAAGGCGGGGCGCAGGCCGATGTCGGCATAGCCCTCGCTGTCATTGGAAATCGGATACACTTTTTTCGGGTCGATGATCGCGGGCGAGATCGCCGACGCGCCTGCGACGGAATAGCGCGAAGCGGCGGGTGCCAGCGGATCGTAGAGGAACGTGGCGACGTTGCCGAAGAGATGCGAGAAGCCGTCGGGCTGCGGTGATGCGCCGACGTCGGCGAACCAGAGCGAGCCGTCGCTGGCTTGCGGCGCGTAGGCCTGCGCGGTGGCGTGCGTCTGCGCCGTCGCGGACGGCTGGCCGGGAGGGAGATAAGCGCCGGAGTCGGGCCAGGGGTGCTCGAAGAGCGCGCCGTTTTGCACGAGGTAATCGCGCTGGGCTATCCAGGTGGCGTCGGAGAAATTGGCGCCGGGCGAATCCGGGCGCGCGTGTTGCGCGGCGTAAAGTTCGACGATGCCGGACCATTCCTCCGGAGTGGCGAGACGCGCGCCGAGTATCCGTTCCGCGAATACACGTGCGGCGGCAGGCGGCAGGTTTTGCATCGGGGAGTCGGCGGAGGGCGGCTTCGGCTCGGTAATGCCGGGCGCGTAGTAGGGTGTCGGCCAGCGCGGGTCGAGGAACGCCTGCCAGCGGGTGTTGAGCGCCATGCGCGAATCGTTCAGGCGCGTGGCGGTGGTGCGGCGCGGCGCGAGGACGCGCCAGGGTTGCGGGCCGGGGCGGAAATCGGTGTCGGTGCCCGCGGAGACATCCGCAATCCATGACGGCATGGCGGCGATGACATCGCGGCCCTCGGGCTTCGACTCTATGAGCGCGATGAATTCGCCGACGGAAACGGCGGTCGTGGAAAGGAAAAAGGGAACGCCGGCTTCGGGTTCGACGAGCAGGTAGTTTTGTGTGTGCGCGGTGCCGCGCGGATCGGTCCAGCGGTAGGTGGCGGCGCGCATGTCGTCGGAAAACTCGCCCGTCCACCCAATGCGTCCCGGGCCGATGTCGGCGGGTGTCGTGGGCTGGCCTGTGGGTTCGAGATTGATGGCGCTGGCGGCGGAGAGGAAGCGCGGGAGCGTGTCGGACTTGAGCGCGAGAATCGCGGCGGGCGCGGCGTCGGGGATTTGCGCGAGCGCGGCGCGGGCGTCGGCGGCGAAGGCGTTACGCTGGTCGCGCGCGGCGGTTTCTCCGAGGCGCGCCCAGCGGATTTGCTTGGCCTGCGCGAGGAGGTAGTCGAAACGGTCGAGGCCCGTGAGGTCCTCCGGTTTCACGCCGAACTGCGGCATGAGCGCGATGACCTCGGGCGTGTGCTCGACGGGGATTTGCGCGTAGGCGCGGCGCCACCGCAGGGGAGCGGCGGTTTTGAGGGCTTGGATTTTCTCGGCCACGCCGGAGGCGGGCTGAGCCTGCGATTTCTGGACGGCGTCAAAGCGTGCAACGAGCGCCTTTTCGATGGCGGCTTCGCTGTTGAGTTCGTCGATGCTCGCGGGCCAGTCGGGAAGCGCGTCGAGGCGCTGCCATGCGGTAAAGGCGATGCTGAGCGGCGCGGCGTTGTCGGTGGAAGCGGCGAGGAGCGCGGCGCGATCCGTGCCGGTCTGAAGCGATGCGAGGCGGGCGAGTGCGGCGGCGAGCGCGGCGGGAACGCCGGCGGCGGTGATCGACGGCGCGGCGGGAGCGGCGACGATTTGGGTGTTGATGCCCGCGATTTCAAACGAGCCGTCCGCGAGCGCGGTCGGTTCGCTCCACGTCGAGCCGAGGGCGAGGAGGTTTTCGAGGCGCGTGAGGTTTTCGGCGACGCCAACGGCGGACTCGCGCCATGTATTCAATTGTTCGATACGGGCGCGGAGGGCGGCGGTTTGCGCGAGGCTTGGCGTGCTGTCGGCGGACCACTGCGTTTGCGAAAGCAGGTCGGCGAGGAGCGCGTCCTTTTGCGCGGCGTCAGCGGCGCGGGTTTGCGCGGCGATGGGCTCGGGGATGTGGGCGGGGAGATCGAGGGGCTTGATTGCGCCCGCGTAGTCGGGGCCTTCGAGGCCGGTGAGGAATTCGCGGGTCTGGCGGACGCGGGCGCGCAGGTCGCGGAATGCGGCGTCGTTTTCGCGGAGGCGCTCGGGCGTGATGTCGCGGAGGAGCGTGTCGCGGCGGCGGTTCCATTCGGCGTTGAGCGCGGGGCTGTCGCCCGCGGTCGCGCTTCGAATGCGGGCGAGCCACTCGGCGGGGTCGGGATGGAGTTCGTCGAGGGCGGCGGCGACTTTTTGTGCGAGGTCGGCGTAGCGGCTCTGGAGCGCCGCGGTTTTTTCGCGGGTGGAGGGGATGTCCTTGATGAGAACCTGTTCGGCGCGGAACGCCTTGAGGTCGGCGTCGAGCGCGGCCTGCTGGCTGATGAGGGGCGCGGAGACGGCGTTGCCGGCGGCGAGATTGCTTTCCTCGCTGGCGAGGTTGCGCAGGGCGGTCGCGGTGGTGGTGACGGCGGAATCGAGCGCGGGCGCGCGGCGCGGATCGTCGGCGGGCGCGACGATGTAGTAGTCGCGGATTTCCTTGTCCCAGCGGTCGAGGTCGGCGTCGGTGACGGGGCCGGTGTGCGCGCGGACAAAACTTTCTGCCAGCCAGCGCCGGTGGCCGATGCGCGCGGGCCATTCGATTTTGACGAAGGTGACGCGGGCGTCGAGCGCGGGCGCGGTTTCGGCGAGTTTGGCGGCGACGCCGGCGACGGGCGTGGCGGCGACGGCTTGGATTTCGCGCTGGCGAAGGCCGCGAAGAATGGGGTCGGCGGTGGCGTCGAGCGTGTCGAGTTTTTGCGCGGTGGCGGCCCATGCGCGCTCGGCGGCATTGGCGGTTTCGAGTGTGCGGAGGCGCAGGCTGATGTTGGCGGGGAGACGTCCGGAATTGATGGAGGGGAGCTGCGCGAATTCGGGGGCGCGGAGTTCCTCGGCGGCAGCCTTGAGGCCGATGGCGTCGAGCTTTTGGGCGGTTTGAGAGAGCGTTGCCGCGCCGGGCCATTCGGCGAAGGATTCGGAAAGGGTTTTCAGGGTGGCGTGGGCCTGTTTGATGCGGCGGACAACGAGACCTTGCTTCGCGGTTTCGGGAGGGTTGGCGAGGAGGTTTTCGAAATTGCGGTCGTCCCTCGTCAGGATGCGCGGATCGAGCGCGGCTCGGGCGGAGGGCGCGGTGCGCGCAAGGACGTGTTCGCGCAGCCACGCGTCGGCTGCCCAGCGCGCGCCGTTTTGCGGGCTGTCGGTTTCCGCGCAGAGGGCGCCGAACCACTCATACCACATGTCGCAGAGTTGCGCGAACTCGGCGGGGATTTCCTCCACGTCGGGGGGGAGATTGCCGAGCTTGATGGCAAACTCCTGGAGGGATTCGGGGATTTTTTCGAAAGGCGCGAAGCGCAGGGCCGCGAAGGGCGACGCCATGACGATGAGCGCGGCGGCGGGGATGAGGATTTTGGTGCGGGTGCGCATGCCGCGTCCGCCGAGGCGCGCGAAATGGCGGCGGAGCTCGGTGACGGTGGTGTCGGCTGGGGACGGCGCGGGCGTGAGGAGGTAATTGCAGAAGTCGAGCCAGGCCTGCTTGTGCTTGCCGAGGGCGGTCCATTCCGGGCCGTCCTCGATGGGCCAGCCGGTGTGCGGGCGGCGGCGGATGAGCGTGGCGATGAGGGTGCCGAGGGCCCGGTTGTCGGCGGCGCGGGCCTGCTCCGGCGTGATCCCGGCAAGCGGCGCAGGCTCGGTGAGGACGATGCGCGATTTGCGCAGCGGGCCGTCGCCGTCGATGAAAATGTTTCCCGACACGAGCGCGCCGTGGGCGCGGGAGGCGGCGGCATCGAGCGCGGCGAGGGCTTCGATGATGCCCTCGGTGAGCGCGTAGATGGCGCGGAGGTCGAGCGCGAGGCGCGCGTCAACGACACGGGCGAGGGTGCGCGGATAATAATCGGTGACGAGGCAGGCGGCGCGGGGATTTTTGTTTTTTGCGGAAGCGGGAATGTCGCCGGTCGCGCGGACGGCGGCCCAGCGCGCGGGGGCCTTGGCGTGCGCGGCCATTTGCGCCTCGGCGGCGGCGCGGAACGCGAGCAGGAGCGCGGCGCGGCGCGGGCCGGGCGGCTGGTCGGTGGTGTAGATTTTGAGCGCGTGGAGCGCAGGGGATGAGCCCGCGGTCGCGAGATGCACGGTGGCGCGCGCGGTGCTGGAGAGTTCAGCACCGCGGGTGAAGCCGAAGAGTTCTGCGGGCGCGGCCATCGTGGGTATTGTTGGGGAGGCGCGTTATTTCTTCGGAGCCATCGGGGTGAGGAGGCGGAGGCCGCTTTCCTGCACGAGGATTTCAAGCGGGGCCTTCTTGTCTTTTTTCCACGCCTTGGCGTCGAGGGGAATGATCAGCCGGCGGGAGTCCGCGGCGCCGCCCCTGTCGGAGGAAACGCCGGGGAGGTCGGCGATGATGACGAGGTAGCTCGCGCCGGTGTCGAGCCAGCGTTTCCACTTGGCGTCGGTGGAGGCGACGGTTTGCGAGGCGGCTTTTCCGCGCCCGTAATCGAGGGTGATGCGGTCGGTGTCGCGGCGGGTGGCGTTGCCGGGCTGCCAGTATTCAGTTACTGAATACGACTCCCATTTCGGGATGTCCGAGACGGCGTTGGCGCCGATGAGGTCGATCTGGAGCGAGGTGTTTTCAAGCGATTTGTCGACGGTGATCTTGATGTTGTGCGCGACGGGTTTCGGCGAGCTGGCGCAGCCGGCGAAGGCGAGCGCGATGAGCGCGGAGATGAGGATGCGAATGGCGGTGTTGGTTTTCATGGGTGGATGAGTGGTGAAGTCAGGAGGAGGGGGCGACGCGGCGGATGACGCGGGAGACCTCGCGGTTGTGCCGCCAGTCGCTGATGATCAGGCTGCGTGTGCGGAGGAGAAGGTTGTCGAGGTCGCGAAGGGGCGCGTCGAAGGCCTTCTCGAGGTTGAAGGGGGAGGCATCGCCGAAGTCCTTGCAGTAGGAATCGGGTCCGGCGCCGGGGAAATAGCGGGCGATGGTTCCGAGGACCTGCCACCAGAGATAGGGCGGAATCCACGCATTGGCCTCGTCGGCGGTGATCGCGTCGTAAGCGAGGCGCTGCGGGCCGAGGGCGGCGAGGATGCGCGGGTCGGCCTTGGCGACACGCAGGGCGCGGGCGGCGAGGGTTTCGTCGGCACGGTGTTCCTGGCCGAGTTTGCGCGCGAAGCCGATGAGGTCGTCGGCGGCGACGGCGAGCGTGTTGCCGGAATTGACGAGAAAGACCAACGCGCCCAGGACGCCGAGCGAATAAAGATCGGCGGGCGTGCTGAGCAGCGGGATGGTTTCAAAGGGAGTGTCCGGGAAAACCGCGCCCTCGGTGGAGCGAAGCGCCTCGTTGATTTCCAGCGGGAGATCCTGCGGGATGGTGCGGAAGCGCGCTTCGCCGGCGGCGAGGCCCTCGGCGGTGTCGAGGTTGCAGAACAGATCGACCGCGCCCTGCGGCAGCGGGAGGCGCAGCCAGAGAATGTCCGAGGCGGAGTGTCCCACGCGGTCATGCGTGACGAGCGTGCCTTCGATGCAGACGCGGTCGCCGGTGTCGGCGAAAACGCGGCGGATGCGCACGGAGCCGTTGCCGCGGATGGGGCGGCCGATGTGTGCGGGGCGGTAAACGGAGGCGTTCGGTTGTTCGAGCGCGCGGAAATAGCGCGTGTCGGCGGTCTTGATCGGGAGCGCGACGGCCTGCCCGGAGCGCGCGAGCGAGAGGCGCGCCGTCCAAAGCGCGGGCAGCGTGGTGTCGGGCGCGGCGAGGCTGACGCGGAAGGTGTCGCCGGAGATGTTGAGCAGGGGAAGCTGGCGTTTTTTTGCGGCGGCGCGGACGAGGTGGAGAGCCTGGTGAAGCAGGGTGAGTTTCAGGTGGAAACTCTCGATGAAACGTCCCGCGCGCCCGCCGGCGGTGGAGACGATGTGGAGGCCGTGCTGCTGCGCGGCCTCCCAGTCGGAAAGGGCGCGGTTGGCTGTGTCGAGAATGTAGGTTTCGCGTCCGCTGGCGTTGCCTTTCCAGGGGCGGCCTCCGAGAAAGGCGGTGTAATCCTCAAACAAAAAAGGCGCGAGGCGTCGGACGAAGAGAAGTCCGGAATCGGGATTGAGCGCGGCGAGGCGCGCGGGGCAGTTTGCGAACTCCGATTTGCGGTTCGCGATCTGGCCGGCTGCCGGGATGGCGAGGATGCGCGGCTTGCCGTCGGCGGATTGGGCGCGCCAATGGCGGGCGAGGGTGCTCGAAAAGGCGGGGAGTTTGGCGGCGAGAAGTTCGGCATCGTCGGTCGCGAGGGCGCAGGCCGCGCCGTCGGACATGACCGGATGCCACGGCGAAAGCGTGTCGAGGTCGATGTAAGCGGGGCGCGGATGCGTTTGCTCGAAGCCGGTCTGGATGCACGCGGTGGAATCGGCTTCGATGAACGTGGCGGTCATGGTGCGCCAGCGGTTGTCGAGGATGGCGTTGGTGAGCGGATCGGTGTTGGTGGAAAAATCGGCGCTCGCGAGAGGAGCCGTGGTCTGCATCCAGATTTCGAGCCATTCGCGGGGTTGGCCGGCGGCGTCGAGCACGGCGCCGAGATAGACGCGGGCGTCGAGCGTGCTGCGGAGGAACACGAAGGGCGATGTCGCGGCGGCGTCGGCGTTGACGACGACGCAGAGGCGCAAGGGTTGTCCGGCGCTGGCGGCGTCGATTGGGACGAGGTGGTGGTTTGCGGGCAGTTGAAACATGGCGCTGGGTGGTGGAGGGCGGGAGGTTAGCCGCCGATCATGACGGTGGGAAATCCGAGGACGATGGAGCCGCCGTGCGCGGTCATGTCGCCCATGCGCACCGCGGGTTTTTTGCCGATCATCACGGTCATCGAGCCTTTTACGATGGAGTCGGGCGGGCCGACGCAAACGCACATGTCGCCGACGACGGCGGCGGGCATTTTTCCAATCAGCACGGTCGGGCAGCCGGGGCCGGTGATCGGGCCGCCAACATGCGGGACGGGGGGGACGCCGGGCGTTACCATCGGGCAGATGTGGAGGTCGGTGATGCGTGAGGCTGGCGGCATGGCGGGAAAGGTGTGCGTGTTGAAATGAGGATTGGTTTCAGGCGAGCGGGCATCGGGGGCATTTTGCCCCGCTTGATTTTTTGCCGGCGCCGGGAGCGGCGGCGGCGGTTTCGCCGAGGGCGAGCGCGGAGGTGACGGGCCCGAAATTGGGAATCGGCGACAGGTCGGCGAGCGGCGCGAGGTCGAGGCGTCCGATGTCCATTTTTTGCATGAGCTGGAGTGCGGGAAAAAACTGCGAGGCGGCGGCCCAGCTTTGCATGGCGGCGGCTTGCGCGGGGGAGACGAGGGCGGAGAGGTTTTCGGCGAGCTTGGCGACGGGTTGCAGCGGGACGCCGACTTTCGCGATGAAGACGGGACCGGAGAGTTGCGCGAGGTCGAGTTTGAAAAAGGTGGCTACGTTTTGGAGGGTTTGCGTGATGCTGAGGATCTGCAGCATCGCGGGGAGCGCGGGCATGGCGGCGGGGGGCGGCGCGGGCGGGAGGGCGGCGATCACTTTGAGCGTGTTTGCCATTTTGAGGATTGCGCCGGGTTGCGCGAGGTCGATGCCCATGCTGGCGGCGAGGCGTGCGATGCTGGCGAGGGGAGCGAGAGGCGCGAGCTGTTGCGCGG
Source organism: Ereboglobus sp. (assembly GCA_029974595.1). Lineage (GTDB taxonomy): Bacteria > Verrucomicrobiota > Verrucomicrobiia > Opitutales > Opitutaceae > Ereboglobus. Next base: position 18,440 of record JARKRC010000008.1, read on the forward strand.
GGAAAGGCGGGAGCACGGCGGCGACCTTCGCGGCCACCTGGATTTTTGCCAGCGCGGACGGATCGAGCGGCATGAGTTTCACCGAGAGCGCCGCCGTGATCATGCGCATGTTGGTGACGGTTGCCGAGAGTTGCCGCATGATCGGCGGCGGAGGCGGAGGCATCGCGGCGGGGGGCGGCGGAGGGAGCGGGATTTTGGCGAGGCCGAGGAGGGAGCCTCGGAGGCTGGTTTCGAATTTGGGGTCGTTGATTTTTACGCCGGTGAGTTTTTGCGCGGTGCGCAGGAAGGGCGGCACGCTGTTGAGGCTGCCGACTTTCATGTGATCCATCGGCAGGCTGGCGAGCGCCTTTGGGATGCGCATGTTGTTGATGAGTTCGAGGCGCTCGCGGATGAAATTGCCGGCGGGCGAGGGCGCGGCGGCGACGAGGGGCGCGAGCGGTTCGAGCTTCGGGATGGGAATGTCGGGAAGCGGCGGGATGGGCGGCGCAAGCGTCTTCAATTGCTCAAGCATCCTGACCGGGCACACACAGGGAACGGTGGTGGCGGCCCCGAAAAGGTTGTCGGCAAGTGATGAGAGGAATCCCATTTAGCGGATGGTGTCAGGCTTTCGGGACGCGAAGGGCGAGCGGGGTGTTGTCTGCGGCGATGGAGTTGATGCGGCCGATGCGGATCGAACCGGAGTTTTTGATCGAGAGCATCGGTATGAAACCGGCGTTCGAGATGGCCACCGCGGCGCGTTCGGTGAGCCAGGCCTCGGCGCAGGGCGTCATCCTGGATTCGCCGTTTTCCTTGAAATGAAACACGGGGATGTCGCCGAGTGTCTCGCCCGCCGCGAGATCCATCGACCAGCCTTTTTGCTTGAAACGCTCGATATACATGCGGGCAACGAGGACGGCGGGGCTGGCCCAGAGGTATTGCTCGTGCTGGTCGGGCGACTCGATTTCCTCGAAGGGGAAGGGCGCGATGGGATCGGTGGTTTTGCCGTAGGGGAGGCGCATGAGGACGCGCGGGAGCGCGAGCGCGAGATAGGCGGAGTCGGGGTTTTCGCGAAGGGCCTTGAGCGCGGCGCCGAGTTCGGTGTCCTTGATTTTTGTCCAGTCGTCAGGATCGGGTTGCGTGGCGAAACTGGCGCAGCCGAGCGCGAAGGAATGTCCGGCGGCAATGATCGGCGTCTGGTTGGCGGCAAAGACCGACGCGAGGGTGGAGGTGCGCGCGAGGTCGTCCGGAGAATCGCCGAAGGCGTGCATGCAGAACGCGGCCATCCAGGGATTTTCCGCGACGGTGTCGCGTATCATTTTGTGAAGGCCGGATTCGGCGGGCTCGTCGCGGTGCTGCGTGAGGTCGATGGCGATCTCCTCCTTCGAGACATCGTAAACGAGGAGTTTTATGCGATCGCCGTCGTCGAAGGTGCGCACGAGCATGTCGATGGAACGCCAGGCGGATTCGAGCGCCTGAAAACGCGGGTTCGACAAAATGGCGCGGAGGCGCGCGGCGGAAGCCGCGTCGAGCGCGGCAACGAGATTTTTTTGATGCGGCGTGGGGTCCTTGACGATGTTGTCGGCGACGGCCTGCTTGATGAGGGCGTCAACGGCTTGCGCGGCGGAGGATTTTTGCGGGGAGGCGGCTTTTTTTGGCGCGGCTTTTTTCAGGAGGCGTTCGAGGGTCTGCTCGGTGGTTTCGCCGGGCCTCGCGCCGGAGCTGCGCGCGGGGGCCTTGGGGAACGGTGTGCCGAGGAGTTTTTGGAGTTGCGCGGCTGCTTTTGGGAGCGAGGCAGCGGAGAGGAGCTGCGGGCGCAGTGTGCGGAGGTCCTGGATGCCGGGGATTTTTTTATAAAACTGGTCGGGGTGAAAATCATCGAGCTCGTTGAAGGCGAGCTCAACTTTCGTGCCGGGCGCACCCGGGTCTTCGATGGCGAGGGCGGGGGAAAGTTTTTCGTAAAGTTCGTCGTGCGAATCGAGATCGACGAGGTGGCCTTTGCGTCCGGTGAGCGGTTCGATGACGCCACGCAAGCCGCGCCCGGTGAAATCGCCGATGAGCGCAATGATGAGCGGCTGTTTCGAGCCGGGATGGGCCTTGGGCGCGGAACGCACGCCGAAAGTGGCCGAGAGCGTGGCCTTGGAGCCGGCGTTTGCGGCAGGCGCTTCGCAGCGCGGGGCGGCGGGGGAGGGAGGGGTGTCGTCGGACGAATCGGATTGCGCGGGAGCATCTTCCAATGCGGGTTCGGTTGCGTCGGAACCCGAATCGGCGGCGGAGTCATCGCTGCCGCCGAGACTTTTCAGAAGATCGTCGAGCGCCGTGTCATCAGCGACGGGGGCATCATCGCCGGACTTGGGGCCGCCGTCTCCACCGAGGCTTTTCAGGAGGTCATCGAGAGAGGTGTCGTCCGAGGCGGGGGTGTCATTGTCGCCGCCGAGTTCGGCAAGAAGATCGTCGAGGGATTTGTCGTCCGCGTTTTCTTCGGTTTTATCGTCGCTCATAATAGGTCAGTCCCTCGCATTTGCCGGGCAAAGAGCAACTGCATGGCGGCCTTGGATACTGTTTGCTGCTGATTCATTCAATATATGAGGGCCAACACACCGAAACTCGCGATTCGGGTAATTTTGTGCGGTAGACTGGTAATACCTAAATAAGTGAAGGCCGCCGATCTCCGTCAACGAGAAGGTCATTACAATATCCAGGATTTTTTGTAATCGCGCCGCGATCGGAGCTGTTTTGTAAACTCCTGTGAAACAAGCGATATGCCCAGCCGGACGATTCGTTGAAAATGTGTCAAAAACCGCCCTTTGAGAAATCGGGTGAAGGAGGGTTTGCTAGCTCGCACACTGCCATGTTTTTGCAATAAATAATGCCGTCAGAATCAATGTTATTGTTATATATTGGTAAAATATAAATACGGGCGTTTTGTTAATACATAATTAAATATAATGAATAAGTAGATTTACTTTTATAAGGTGTTGGAAAGTTATTCTAATACGGCTCATGAAAAATTTTTAATCCGTCATTTCCAGACAGCATGGAGTCACACGAGATAGTCAAACAACTGCTTGCGAAAGTCCCGGCCAAACAAATCGCCTCGGAACTGGGGGTGTCGTTGTCACTTGTCTACAAATGGGCCGAGCCGGCGAGCATGGGCAGCGGCACGAGCAATCCGCTGGATCGCACGGAGGCGCTCATGCGCCTGTGCAAATGTCAGATTCCGCTGCAATGGCTGTGCAGCCGTTTTGGCGGGACGTTCATGCCGGCGAAGCCGGAGGATGGCGAATCGATGGACGTGCCGGCCGCCCTCGGCTCGCTTACGAGGCAGGTGGGCGTTTTTATGGGCCTGATCGGCTCGCTCATGGTGGCCAAGTCCGGGGACGAATTAAAAATAGCCGAATTGCGGCAGCAGTGGGAATCGTCGAAAACGTGCATCGATATGATGCTTCGCGCGATCGAGCAGGCACAGTTGCATTGCGAAAAAGAGGTCAACGGCCATCGGGTGAACGGCTCCTCCCACGGCGCATTGAAACGCGGTCGCATGATCGCGCTGATAAATGGATCGGATCATCTGGGCCAGCCGGCGTCGTGATGTCGGAAAATACCCGTGGCGACAGGCGCGTGGGCTCTCTCTTTTTCTATTTCGGCTTTCCGGCGCTTTTGTCATCCGCCAGTTCCTGGCTTTCGAGCAGGCGCACGCAGCCGCCCGCCGTGAATTTTAATTCCCGCAGCAGCGCCGGTCGCTTCTCCGGGGCGAAATCATAAGCGAAACCCAGCAATGTGATTGATCCAAGCAAGCCATGCCGCGCCGCCTGCACGGTCGCCGATGCCGTGTGCAGTTCCGGCTGATAGGAGCCGGTGTCGAAACAACAGCCGGTGCGCCTCGCTTCGCACACCCGCCGCAATGCGTCCTCGCGTTTCTGAAACCGCCATGCGTCCTCCGGCGAGCTGTTCAGGATCCGCTCGGCTTCGGCCTCGGGCAGCGCCGCCAGAATCGTCGCGCCGCTCGATCCCAGCGCGAGCGGAAACACCGCGCCGACTTGCGAGGAAATCGCCGTCGTCCTCGGGGAACTCGCGACGAAGACAGTGACCGCGCTGTCGCCCTGTCGAATGCTCAGTTTCGTAGTCATCCCGGTCGCGCGCGCCAGCGCCGTCAACGGCTCGCGCATCGTTTCGATGATGAGCTCGTGCCGGAGCAGCGGACGCATCAGCGGCGCGAGTCCGAGGGACAGGCCGAATGTGCCGTCCGCATCGGGCCGCAGCCAGCCGCCGGCCAGGAAACTTTGGAGGATGCGGTAGCAGGTCGTTGGTGAAATGCCGAGGGTGACCGCGAGGCTTTTGGCCGTCGCGTCCGTCTCGCCGCGCGCGATGGCGGCGAACACGCGCATCGCCTTCAAAAGCACGGGCACCGTGTGCTGCGGGCGCTCGGCGGCGCGGGCGGCTTTGGCGGATTTGTTTTTGGCTTTCATTTCTCTAATGAACTTGTTTTTGCGCGACATTCGGAAGAACGGGATGTTTTTTGCTCTTAAAACGCCGGTTTGTTGTCAATCCTCATTATTCTTATTTTCCATTAGAGAATAATTTATTTTCAAATTATTGTTTCCCCGGCGTAACATTGCTCCTAGGTTTGGCGACATCTCATCGCGTCCCGCAGTTTCCCATTCCCCGTCATGCACACCACGTTCTCATCCCTCCGCCTCCGCCGGGCAGCCCTTGTCCTGCTCGTTGCGTTTACGACAGCCGCCGCCTTCGCGCAGGTGCGTGACGACAGCCGCCGGCTCTTTTGGAGCGGGTCCGGCGGGGCCGTCTGGAGCGATGCCGGCGCATCGTGGCAAACCT
>JARKRC010000038.1 GCA_029974595.1 Ereboglobus sp.
AGGCGACCCAAGCAAGGCCAGCCATATCCTATGCCATCTCTAAGCTCTCATCCCCATGTTTCGGACAGCTATGCGGGGACCGTCGCTTGGTTTTTTTTCGATTTGTTTTTTTGGCGAGGCTTCGCCTCGTCCGGCGGCGGGACGCCGCCGCTCCTTGTCGCACGCGTGGTTTGGAAATGTAATTGAAGCGGCGCTCAGTTGTAGAGCCAGAACGGGCGGCTCGCCTGTTGGAATTTCTGGGCTTCGCGCTGCCAGGCGCGCATGAAGAGGGGGACGTCGATTCTGGCGCCTTCCTTCACAATGGTGTTCCACCACCACAGGCTGCCGGTGTGGATGTTGAAACTGCGGGCGTCGCTGCTTTTGGCGGCGGCGAATGGATTTTTGGCATTCGCGGGCGCGTAGATGCACGCGAGCTTCATGAGGTGAAAACTGAGCTCGGTCGGACGCCAGTCGTTCCAATCGACCACATCCACGTAAATGCCGATGCCTTTCGCCGAGCCGTTGGGCGCGGCAAGTGTGACTTTGCGGAAACCGATGCCGGGAATTCTCAGCGCGTTGAGGTCGCGCAGGAGTTGATCGACCGGGCGTCCGTTGTAGGAGAGGCCGCGGAAGGGATGCTGTGTGCCGATGCCGTGCCGGAAACCGCCGATCTGGCAGCCGAGACCGGTCATCGCGTAGCCGACGCACGCGGCGAAATCGGGGACATTGGGCGAGGTGGGCACGAAGCGCAGTCCAGTTTCGGGCCAGCGCATGGAGCGCCGCCAGCCGCGCATGGAGACGACGGTGAGCCGGCCACGGATGTCGGCGGAAACGTCGAGCCAGCCGGACGTGCCCGCGGCCATGCGCGCGAGTTCGCCCATGGTGAGCCCGTGGATGTAGGGGATTTGATACTGGCCGACACCGCTGAAGAGGGTTCTGTCGAGGATGGGGCCGTCAACCTTGAGGCCGCCGAGTGGGTTGGGGCGGTCGAGCACGATCACTTCCACGTCGTTGTCGAAACACGCTTCCATCGCGTATTTCATGCAGACGGAAAACGTATAAGAGCGCACGCCGATGTCCTGCAGGTCGATGACGAGGGCGTCGAGGCCCTTGAGCTGCTCCCTGGTTGGGCGGCGGTTTTTTCCGTAGAGCGAGTAGGCGGGGAGTCCGGTGCGTTTGTCGATGGTGTCGGTGATGTTCTGGCTGGCGGGGATGTTGCCGTAAATGCCGTGCTCGGGGCCGAAAAGCGCGACGAGCTTTGCGTTTTTTGCGCGCAGGAGGACGTCGATGGTGCTGACGCCGAAGCGGTTCACGCCGGCGGGATGGGAGAGGAGTCCGATGCGTTTGCCGGCGATCTCGCGAAAGCCGCCGGCTTCGAGCACGTCGATGCCGAGCATGACGGTCGGTGCCGGTGCGCGCGAAGGGGTGGAAGCAGGGGCGGATGGCGGCGCGACGGGGCGCTGTTGCTGGGGAGGCGTGGGGGGAGCTTGGATGGCGGGAGCGGGCGAGATGCGCGTGTCGGCGGGCGTGGGTTCGGAGGCGCAACCCGCGAGGCCGAGGAGGATGATGATTGCGGCGGCGGCGAAGAGAAATGGAAAGTGGCTGGCGGAACTGCGCATGGATTTGGGTGACTGTGCGAGCACGCGCGGATTCGTCGAGCGATTATCCGAAAAAGTTGTTCGCAGGGGAGGAGGAAGACGAATGCGGAATACGGAAGGTGGAAGAGGGAGGGTTGAGTCGGCGTGTGTTTCTGATTTCAGCCACCCTTCACTTTTCTGTTTCACACTTCGGATGCCGCGTGCGGCATCCGCGCTTCATCCGGCGTAGTCGCGGCGGAGGTTGCTGGGGAGGATGCCGAGTTCTTCGCGGTATTTCGCGACGGTGCGGCGGGCGATGGTTATGCTTTTTCCGGCAAGTTTTTTGACGAGGTCCTCGTCGCTGAAGGGCTTGGCGCGATCCTCGGCGGCAATGATGTCGGCGATCATTTCCTTGACGCTGGTGTTGGAGACGGCGGCGCCGTCGCCGGACTGGTAGCCGGGGGTGAAGAAGTATTTGAATTCAAAGGTGCCGTGCGGCGTTTTTATATACTTGTTCGCGATGGCGCGGCTGACCGTCGTCTCGTGCACGCCGACGATGTCGGCGATCTGGGTCATGGTGAGGGGCTTGAGTTTTGAAACGCCTTCCTCGAAAAACTCATGCTGGATTTTTAGGATTTCGCGCGTGATGCGTTCGATGGTCTGCTGGCGCTGCTCGATGGAGTTGATGAGGAACTTACCGGAGCGCATGCGTTCCTGGATGTAGTCGCGCTCCTGCTTGGTGAGGCCGCCCTTGGCGATGAGCTCGCGGTAGGTGTTGGAAATGCGGAGGCGGGGGATGTAGTCGTTGTTGAGTTCGATTTTCCAGTCGTCGCCGTCCTTGGTGACAGTGACGTCGGGGATGACAACGCGGTTGGAATCGTCGGCGAAGCGGCGGCCGGGTGCGGGGTCGAGCGCTCCGATTTCGCCGATGGCGGCCTGGATGTCCTCGGGCGAGGCGGAGAGTTTGCGCGCGAGTTCGGGGATGCGGCGGCGGGTGAGGAGCTCGAAGTGGTCGCGGATGATGCGGGCGGCGAGACTGGCGCCGCGGTTTTTGGCGGCGAGCTGGATGAGGAGGCATTCCTGGATGTTTTGCCCGCCGATGCCGAGGGGGTCGAAGGTTTGGAGGAGGCGGTGCGCGTGCTGCACGGCTTCGAGGGGAAGGGCGGTCTGTAGGGCGACGTCGTTGGGGGATTGGGTGAGGTAGCCGCGGTCGTCGAGCGAGCCGATGAGGTAGTGGAGGGCTTCGGTGGCTTGCGGGTCGAGGTCGGCGAGGTCGGCTTGTTCGCGGAGGTGCTCCTGGAGGGATGTTTCGGCGGTGATGGAGTCGAGGAAGTGCTGGCGTTTTTCGGCGTCGTCGGCGGTGTAGGGCTGGGCGTCGCCAGCCATGTGGTCGCGCCAGTCCTGGTCGAGTTTTTGGAGGATTTCGTATTCCTTGTTGCTGGAAAAATCGAGGGCTTCGGGGCGGTCGTCGTCCGCGGTGTCGTCGGGGGCAGTGTGTGAGGAGGCGTCAGCGTCGTGGTCGTCGCCGGCGGGGGGGGGATCGGGGTTGGCGGCGTCCTCGGCGGCGCGTTCGAGCGAGATGGCGCCGCTGTCGTTGGAGAGTTCCTCGAGGGTGGGGTTGGCCTGGAGTTCTTCCTCGATGACGGAGCGCAGGTCGAGGGCGGCAACTTGGAGGATTTTGAGGGACTGGCGGAGCTGGGGCGCGAGAACGAGGTTCTGCGTCTGGCGTTGCTGGAGCCCTTGGTTGATGGAATGGCCGCTCATGTGTGGTCAGCGCCGGCGGGCGGCGCGGGATGGGACGGACGGCGCGCAGGCCATGAGGTCCTTGATGTAGACGCCGAGTTTTTCGTTGGTGGGCCCATAGCCGTCGGAATAAAGATAGAGTTCGAGGTCGGTGAGCATTTCGGCGGCGGTTTGGTAGCGTTTTTCGCGGTCGCGTTGGAGGGCTTTTTGGATGATGGCTTCGAGGCGGTCGTCGATGTCGGAGCGGAGCGTCGAGAACTTCGGGATGGGCATCGAGAGGATGTTGCGGCGCGATTTGAGGCGGTCGGCGCAGCGGAAGATGTTTTGCCCGAGGAGGATTTCGGTGAGGACGATGCCGAGGGGGAAGAGGTCGGCGCGGGCGTCGGTGACGGCGTAGGTGGCTTGTTCGGGCGAGAGGTATTCGTCCTTCCCGGCGATGACCTTGCCTTCCTCATTGTACATGAGGTCGAGGGCTTTCGCGATGCCGAAGTCGGTGAGCTTCACGTCGCCTTCGTAGGTGAAGAGGATGTTTTTGGGGCCGATGTCGCGATGGACGATTTTGAGGGGGCGGCCGTCGTTGTCGGTTTTGGCGTGGGCGTAGGCGAGGCCGCGGGCGACGCGGGAGATGATGAAGACGGCGATGTCAACGGGAACCTGGCGGTTGATGGCGTGGTGGCGTTCGATGAGTTGTTCGAGGTGCGGGCCGCGGACGAGTTCCATGACCATGTAGTAGAGGCCGGCGCCGGTTTTGCCGAGGTGGTAGGTCTGGACGATGTTGGTGTGGATGAGGTCGGCCACGAGGCGGGCCTCGCCGATGAAGTTTTTCTGGAATTCGGCGATGGCGGAGTATTCCTCGCGGATGATTTTGAGGGCGACGCTTTTGGTGAAGTTGCCCGCGCCGCGCTGCGCGGCCTCGTAAACGATGCCCATGCCTCCCTCGGCGATTTTTCGCACGATGTCGTAGCGCAGTTCGTTTGTGATGGGCTTGAGGGTTTGCATGGTCGGCGTGAAAAAACAGAGCGGCTTTTCAGTCCTGGCAAGAGACAAGACGCTGATCTAGCATGAAACGTGCTTCAAGCAGTTTTACAGGGGGGCGCCGGCGGCGGTTTTTCGGTCGCGCTCCGCTTTGTCTGGCGTCTGCCCGCACGTCCCAATTTGCGGCGGGCGCGGAAGACTCACACGATTTTGAGCTTGGGCAGGTCCTGGCCGTCGATGACGCCGACGGGGCGGGATTTTTTGTCGATGACGATGAGGTCGTCGATCTTGTGTTTTTCAAAGAGGCGCATGGCTTCGACGCTGAGGGCGTTTTCGTCGATGACTTTCGGGGCGCGCGTCATGAAATCGGAGACGGGCTTGGAGAGGAAGTTGCTGCCTGTGAGGGCGGCGCGGCGGAAATCGCCGTCGGTGAGGATGCCGGCGAGTTTTTTCGTTTTTGGATCGATGATCGCGATGCAACCGGATTTGGCGGCGGTCATGGCGAGGATGGATTCCTGGAGCGTGCCGTTGGCGGTGATGAGGGGGAGGCGGTCGCCGGTGCGCATGATGTCTTTCACCTTGAGGAGCAGGAGGCGCCCGAGATTGCCGGCGGGGTGGCGGAGGGCGAAGTCTTCGCGGGTAAAGCCGCGGGTTTCGAGGAGCACCATTGCGAGGGCGTCTCCGAGGGCCATGGCGGCGGTGGTGCTGGCGGTGGGGGCGAGTTCGAGCGGGCAGGCCTCGCGGGGGACTTTGTAGAGGAGGCGGCAGTCGGCGTGGAGGGCGAGGTCGGAATCGGGAAAGCTGGTGAGGGCGAGGATTTTTGCGCCGAAACGTTTCAGGGCCGGAAGAATGCGTATGATTTCCTCGGACTGGCCGGAGTTGCTGATGAGGAAGGCCATGTCGCCTTCCTGGCAGAGGCCGAAGTCGCCGTGGAGCGCCTGCGTGGGATCGAGGAAGCAGGAGGTGATGCCGGTGCTGTTGAAGGTGCCGGTGAGTTTTTGGGCGATGTGCGCGGATTTGCCGACGCCGGAGAAGATGAGCTTGTGGCCTTGCGCGGCGGTTTCGGCGACCATGCGCGCGGCGATGGCGAAGTCTTCGCCAAGGGAATCGGCGGTGGCGGAAAGGGCGTCCATTTCGAGCCGGATGCAGGCGCGCGCGCGGGCGAGGGCGGTTTTTGTGGAAAGGGTCATGGATTTGAATTGTGTCTGGTGGCCGGTTGCTGAAATTACACAGGAGTTTTCGTCGTTAAAATCCTTTTCCGCTTCGCGTTTCAAGATGAGTTTCCGCCGGTCATTGATTTCCGTGTCCCTGTGCCTGTGCGCCGCGCTGTTTTTCGCGGCGGGCTGCTGGCGCGCGGACAATGGGGCGTATGTGGCGGAAGTTGACGAGCCGGAATACCGGCGGGCGAAGGAATTGCTGAAACAGGGCCGCACGCCCGAGGCGCTGGTGGAGTTTGACAAGGTGCTCTCGAAGCGCGGGCTCAACAATGCCCCGGAAACGCACATGGACATGGCGATCCTCTACCAGCAGCATGTGCGCGACCAACTGGCGGCGATTTATCATTATCAAAAATACTTGGCGTTGATGCCGAACGCGCCGCGACGCGACGTGGTGCAGCAAAGGATCGACGCGGCGAAACGCGAATATGTGAGCACGCTGCCGGGCCGGCCGTCGCTGGACATGGCGGGCTCATCGGTGGAATATGTGGAAACGCTGAACCGGCTCCGGGAGCAAAACGAGAAGTTGCGGGCCGCGCTCATCGCCGCGCAAACAACGTCGGGGCTGACACCTCTGAATGTGGCGCCGCGCGGCGCCGGGCAGCAGGACGCGCGCGCGGTGACGGTGGAAAATCCGATTGTGGTTGCCGCGCCCGAGCCACAGCCGGCGCAAGCGCAGCCTTACGCGGTGACGCCGGCGCAAGCCCAGCCGCAACAGGCTCCGACGCGCGTGCAGCTCCAGCAGCAGCAACAACAGCAAGCCCAGCCGACGGCGCGGCGGCACACGGTGCGGCCGAAGGACACGCTTTACAGCATTTCGCGGCAATATTACGGCACGGCGAAGAACGTGCAGATTGAAGGGATCGTGAACGCGAACCGCGATGTGCTGGAATCGCGCAACACGCCGTTGCGCGAGGGGATGGTCTTGAGGATTCCCTGAGCGCGCCGTGACGCGCAGACAATTTCAACCGCCAATAAACGCAAAAAAACGCCAATGAATACAAACAACAGAACGACCAGTGAACAAAAGCCCCGCCGCCCGTTTTTTGTCGCGTGCCTGCTGGCGCTCGGGGTTGCGACGTGTTTGTTGATGTCGGGCTGCGAGACATTCCGCGCCTGGGGTGAAAAGAGCAGCAGCACGCCCGGAACATTCGGCGGCAGCATGTCGATTCCGCTGGGGAAGAAGTGAGGAAGCAAGCGCCGCGAAGCGGCGCAAAAGGCGCGAGGAGGACGGAGGGTTCTAACCTTTCCGTGGAACGCATGGCGGCAGCGCGAGCGGGTCGGGTGGGTCGAGTGGCACGGGCATCTTGCCCGTGTTCCGAAAGACACGGGCTGGAAGCCCGTGCCACTCAACCAACCCATCCGCGCTTCACTTCGTGCGTCCTGCAATTTTATACAAACCCGAGGGGCTTGAAGGTGTCGCCTAAAATGCCGGGCGCGGTCTGGCAGTCGAACCAGCGTTGCAGGACGGTCGAATAGACCTGCCGGAAATCGGTCGAGTAGGCGAGATCCTGGTTGCGCTGGAGGTTAAGCGAGGGCGCGGTGCCGTGAAGGCCGCCTTTGATCTTGGAGCCCATCACGAAGAGCGGGGCGGCGGTGCCGTGGTCGGTGCCTTTGCTTTCGTTTTCCATGGGGCGGCGGCCAAACTCGGAGAAGGTCATCGTCATGACCTGGTCGGCGAGGCCATGTGCCTCCAGATCTTTTTGGAACGCGGCGAGGCCCTCGGAGAGCGTGCGCATGAGGTTCTGGTGCGTGTTGGACTGGTTGGCATGCGTGTCGAAACTGCCGAGGGAGACAAAATAGACGCGTGTGGAAAGGTTCGCGGCGATGAGGCCGGCGATGCTGCGGAGCGACTGCCCGAAAGTGCTGCCGGGATAGGCGGCGCCGGGTTTGTAGCCCGAGAGGATTTTTTGCACGCGCTTTTCGGTGACGAGCGCGTCCATCATGGTTTGCTTGAGGTAGGTTTCGTTGTCGTGAGCTCCGGCCTGGGCGTTTGCATCGGCGGGTGTTTTGACGAGCGATTCGAGAAAGGCGAGGTTGCGGCCCGCGCTGCGGCGGAGTTGTCCGGGGCTCAGGCTGAAGGTGGAGTGCGCTTGCGCGGCGAGGTAGGTTTGCGGGAGTTCGCTGCCGAGGTTGATGGCTGAGGGATCCGCGGCGGCGTCGAGCTCGGGGGAGCCGGCGCAGGTGTTGTCGAGGAAGCGGCCAATCCAGCCGGTGGAAACGAATTTATCGCTGTCGGTGGCGGTTTCCCAGATTTCGGTGCCGCGGAAATGCGAGCGGTTCGGATTGGGATAACCGACGTTCTGGATGATGCCGAGTTTGCCGTCCTTGAAGAGGGCGTTGAGTTCGGAGCAGCCGGGGTGCAAGCCCATGGTGTCGGTGAGGCGCAGGACCTTGTCCTTGGGAATGCCGAGGGTGGGGCGGAGGCGGTAGTAGTGGGCGTCCTCGTAGGGGATGACGGTGTTCAGGCCGTCGTTGCCGCCGGCGAGCTGCACGATGACGAGGATGCTGCGGTCGCGTTCGGGCCGGGGCGTCGAGGCGCGGACGGATTCGATGAGGAAAGACGGCGCGAAATTGCTGAACGCGAGCAGGCCGATGCCGCCGGTGGTGAGTTTTAGAAATTCGCGGCGGGTCGTGGGAAGGCTGGAGGTGCGGTGATTCATAAAATGCGTTTTCTAGCAGAGCTGGTATCCGGGCGATTGGAGGAGGGCGATTCCGGCGTCGCGGACGCGGGCGAGGTGTTGCACGGGTTTTTTATCGCCGGTGATGAAGCGGATGACTTCCTCGCGGTAGGCGGGCGAGGGCGTGCCGGTAAGAAAGGTCTTGAGGAAGGTGTCGGCGATGTCGACGGGGGGCGTCTTGGAAAAACGCTGGAGGCGGGAGGTGTCGATGTAGAAGCGATCGCGCCCGGCGGCGCGTGAGCTGGCGATTTCGAGTTGTTCGTCGGCGTTGAGGTTGGATTCCTTGAAGGGTGTGAAGAGGTTTTGCACGAGCTGGCGTCGCGCGGCGAGCGTGGCGGAGTTGATCCAGTGGCGTCCGCCGACCCAGCCGCGGACATTGGGCGGCTGGAAGGGCATTTGCCCCATTTGGCGGAGGGGCGAAATGGTCTGGCGCGGGATGGGCGTGACGTCGAGATTCAGGTCCTGGAGGAGCCCGAAATAAAACTGGAACGGGCATTTGATGCAGTTGCCGACGTAGGCGGGCGCGTAGAACAGACGGCTGCCGAAAAAGCGGCGGGCGAGGGCGCGGAGATTGAAACTTTGCGAGGCCCACCAGCTGCCGAGCGTGGCGAGGTATTCGCGGGGGAACGGCGCGTCGGTCAGGTAGAAGCGCGCCATTTCGTGCGGGATGAAGGTGGCGGCGGCGGGCTGCTTGTAAACGAGGTCGATGATGTCGTCGCCGGTGTAATTGCCGGTGCTCCCGAAGACGGTTTTGGAGCCGGTGTCGTGCTGGCGCGAATCGAAATAGAACCCGCCGGCTCCGCGCCCGGCCTTGCTTTTTTGCGCGGCGGCGCGGGCGCCGGACGGATTTGTGGAGACGCGGTAGCCGGTGAAGGCGCGCGCGGCCTGCTTGATGTCCTGCTCGGTGTAATTGCCTTCGCCGAGCGTGAAGAGCTCGAAGAGCTCGCGGGCGAAGTTTTCGTTGGGCGCAGATTTTTTGCTCTCCTGAAGATCGAGGTAGCGAATCATCGCGGGCGAGCGCGAGACGGCTTTGGCGAGAGCGGGCGCGGAGCCGAGGCCGTGCTCGCGCAGGATCGCATGGTGCAGGTGTATGAAGCCGGGGTTGCGGACTTTTTCGAAGGAGACGACGTAGATGTCGCTGAGGAAGAGCGTCCATTTTTCCTGCGCGGAAACCTCGGGGCGGAGGGCGAACTGGAGCCACTTGATGGTCGTTTCCTGCTGGACGCTTTGCTCGCGGTCGCGGCGTTCCTTCTGGATGGCGCGTTTTTCGAAGGCGTCGGTGGTGGCGCGAAGCCTGGTGTTGAACGAGGGCATGGCCTCGACGAGGTGGTCGATGGATTCGGGGCGCGGGAAACGTGTCGGCTTTTCGGGAAAGAGGCGGTTGAGCGTGGCGGGGAGGCCCTCGGCGACGGCGCGTTCGACCTCGGCGGGCTGCGCCGACCACGCGGCGCGGCGGAGGAGGTGGCGCGCGGCGGCGGCGTTCCACTCCGAGGCGGGGAGGGGCTGCCAGGCATTTTGCGGGGTGAGCGCGGGAATCGGGGCCGTGGTTGCGGCCACTGGTGCTGTCGCTTCCATGATACCGGCTAAAGACGGGCGGGGGCGCGGCCAGTTTCGTCAATTTCCAGCGAAATTTGGCGATGGAAGGGGAATCGTCGCGCGATGGGTGGCGGGCTTGCGGGGCTCGTTGAAAAAGCGGGAGGCGCGTTTTTTGATTTCTTAAATCCTGTTTTCCAATTTCTAATTTCGCCATGACTTCCCGTGAACGTTTTCTCGCCGCATGCAACGCGCAGCCGCTGACGCGCCCGCCGTTGTGGGTGATGCGGCAGGCGGGGCGGTATCTGCCGGAATACCGCGCGCTGAAGGAGCGCACATCGTTCCTCGAAATGGTGCGCACGCCCGAGCTGGCGGCGGAGGTGACGTTGCAGCCGCTGAGGCGTTTTCCGGGGCTCGATGCGGCGATTTTGTTTTCCGACATCCTGGTGATTCCCGAGGCGCTCGGTCAGGCCTACGCATTTCGCGACGGCGGCGGGATCACGATGGAGCGGCGGCTCGCGACGCGCGCGGACATCGACGCGCTCGCGCCCGCGTCTGTCGTGCCCGAGCGGCTGGCCTATGTGGGCGCGGCTCTGCGGCTGCTCAAGCGCGAGCTCGCGCCAGGCGGCAAGGCGCTGCTCGGCTTCGGCGGCTCGCCGTGGACGCTCGCGGCCTACATGATCGAAGGCGGCAGCTCGGACGATTTTGCGCGGGCGAAGGAGCTTTATTACGCGGATCGCGGCGCGTTCGACGCGCTGCTGGGGAAAGTCACGGAGGCGCTGGTCGCGTATTTCAAAATGCAGATCGACGCGGGGGCCGATGCCATCCAGATTTTCGACTCGTGGGGCGGCGTCGTGGCGGCGCATGACTACGAGCATGTATCATTAAAATGGATACGCGAGATCGCCGCCGCGCTGCCGCGCGATTTCCCGGTGATTTTGTATGCGAAGGGCACGGCGGCGCAGCACGGCGCGCAGGCGAAGTCGGGCATTCGCGGATTGAGCGTGGACTGGACGATGGATCTGGCGGCATTGCGCCGCGGCCTGCCGGCGAACGTGGCGTTGCAAGGCAATCTTGACCCGGTGCTCATGCAGACGACGCCGGAAATCGTGCGCGGCGAGACGCTGCGTCTGCTGCACTCGATGCGCGGCCTGCCGGGCGGCCACATTTTCAACCTCGGCCACGGCATCACCCCGCAGGCAAAAATCGAGTGCATGCACGCCCTCGTCGATACGGTGACGGAGTTCGGGGCGTAGGATGTGTTCGTGTTAAATAATCTTGAGGCCGTCTTGTGAAATGGTTTTTGGGATCACGGAAACACGGAAGGGCGGAAGCACGGAATAATGCACAGCAAAGACGCCAAGGGCGCAAAGGGCGGAAAAGGAGGACGGAAGGAGAGGATGGAATTTTTAACCGCGAATGAACGCCAATGATCGCGAAGGCTCCGACAGGGCGAGTGGGTTGAGTGGCATGGGCGACCCGCATCGGCATCTGTGTCCATCTACGGTTAAAAACCTCCGGTCTCTTTGCCGCCATGCCTGGATTTTCACTCTTCACTCTTCACCTTTCACACTTCCTCACACGGGCGGGACGCCCGTGCCACCCGACCCATCTCAAAGGATTGTTTTCGTGATTCCGTGCTTCCGTGATTTATAAAACTCACTAGCCGCGCGAACAGCGATGCGCGGCGGGTGCGGGTGGAGTGAGTTTTTTTCCGCGCAGGCCGGCGTTTTGCGGTCAGGGTTTGTTCATGTCACTGACTGTGGGGCCGTCGATCCAGAGGGCGGGGACGGTCGTCGTCGAGGGGAGGTCGGGGATGCCGTATTCGTTGCGATAGAGCTGGCCGATCACGAGTTCGATGCCGCGCGCGCCGAGGAGCCGGGGCTGGAGGTTCAGGCCGGCGCAGGGGATGTCGGGGTTCATCATCGTGTTCAGACAGCAGAAGCCGTGCGTCCCGGGGATTTTCGCGCCGCATTCGCGCATCCAGTCCATCACCTCGGTGCGATGGCAGAGCACGACGTCGGGGTTGTGCTTTTTGAACCATTTGGAAAAGCCCGCCCGCTCGATTTCCGGAGGGAGGAAAACGGGGACTTTGGATTTTTCGTTGTTGTAATAGGTCTGGTGCGACCAGTAGGCGGCTTCCCAGCGGTGGAGGAGGCGGACGTCGTGGTGCTCCTGGAGCACGAGGCCGGGGCGTTTGTAGCCGAGTTTGTGCAGCCGCTGGAGCGCCATGAGCATGGCGCGGTAGTGGTTGGGGCAGATGTTGTGGAGCGCGGGGTGCTCGATCACGTAGTCGGTGTAGATGCCGGCGTAGTTTGCCCAGTTGAGCTTGGTGAAGTCGGGGTTCTCGCTCACGGGCAGGATGAACACGCCGCGGATGCCGCGTGACTGGAGGATGGTGTCGAGGCGCTGCGGTGTCATGCCGTCGTGACCGACGATGAAGGTCTCGGCCTTGAAGCCGAGTTCCGCCGCGCGCTCGATGGCGCCCTTCGAGAGTTCGCGGTGGTAGCGGGCGGAGGTGGGGGCGCGGCCGTGCGGGCCGTCGAGGTCGACCATGGCGATGACGCCGCGGAAGGTCGTCGTGCGCGAGCGGCGCATTTCGGACATGAGCGCGCCGGCGAGCGGGTTGTAATGGTAGCCGGCGGCTTCGGCGGCGGCGCGCACGCGCTGGCGTGTCTCGGGTTTCACGCGCGGGTTGTCGCGAAGGGCTTCGGAGACCGTCGTGTGGGAGAGGCCGAGTGTTTTGGCGAGGTCGCGGAGGGAAGGGGCTGTGGCTGACATGGCTGCTTCTTACTGTCAGAGAGTTCGCAGTTCGCGGAAGACCGCAAGCCTGTTTCAACTCAGGGAGTCCTTGTTGTCGGGGCAGACAGGCGTGGCGCACATGCGTTCCTGTTTTGCTTTCCGATGACAAGCGCGCATAATAACAAGCCTGCTCATCCGTTCCAAAGGCGTTGCAGCGGCTTGTTTCATTTACCTTAAATACAACGCACACTCCATCACCTCGCTCCCACATTTATGCACGGCATCCGTTTGATAGACATACTCGTCGTTCTCGCCTACTTCGTGGCGATTGTTTACATAGGCCGCCGTGCCAAGGCGGCTTCGTCGAAGGGCGAGGAGAGCTACTTCCTCGCGGGCCGCAAGCTGGGCAAGCTCTACCAGGCGTTCCTCAATTTCGGCAACGCCACGGAGCCGCAGGGCGCGGTGTCGAACGCGAGTTTCGTTTACAGGAGCGGCGCGTCGAATGCGTGGTATTCGTTCCAGACGGTTTTTATCAATCCCTACTACTGGTTCATGAATGTGTGGTTCCGCCGCGTGCGTCTGCTGACGATGGCGGATCTTTTCGTGGATCGTTTCAACAGCAAGGGCATGGGGGTGTTTTATTCGATTTTCCAGATCGGCGTGGCGGTGTTGTTGATCGGCTTCGGCAGTTTCACGGCCTACACAATCACGGCATCGCTCGTCAATAAACCCGATACGTCGTGGACCGCCGGGGAGCGCGCGGGCGTCGAGGGTTTCCGCGAGATGCGCGCGCTCGAAATACAGCAGCGCGTGTCGCTCATCGCGGCGGAACTGGCGGCGCTGCAGGCCATCGCGCCGGAGTCGCGCACTGTCGCGCAGACCGCGCGCATCGGCGAGATCACACACGACATGGCGGCAGATGCGGCGAGTTTCAAAAATGTCGCGCCGCTCACGCCTGCCCAGGAGCAGCGTCTGGCGGATTTGCGCGACGCGAAGGCGCGCGGCGAGCTTTACAGCAATGTCTCGGTGCTGCGCCCGCCTTTGTATAAAGCGGGATTTTATATACTCTTCATCGCCGTTGTGGGCGCCTACATGGTGCTCGGCGGGATGCAGGCGGCGGCGGTCGCGGAAGCGCTGCAAGGCACGCTCATCATTGTGTTTTCGATTCTGCTCATTCCGACGGGGCTCTACGCGATCGGCGGCTGGAGCCAGCTTGCCGAAAGGGTGCCGACAAAAATGTTCGACCTCTTCGGCGGCTCGCTGACGGGCTGGAGCATTTTTGCGATCACGCTCGTCAGTCTCATCCAGATGAACGCGCTCAGCCCGAACATGAACATCATGGGCTCGGCGAAAAACGAAACCGCCGCCCGCATGGGCGTCACCGGTCTCTACGGAAAACGCCTGATGATCATCCTCTGGACGTTTGCCGGACTGATCGCCGCGGCGCTTTTCATCGGGCCCGACGCGCTCGCCGATTCGGACACGGCGTGGGGCATGCTTTCCGAAAAACTGCTCGGCCCGATTCCCGGTTTCATCGGACTCATGCTCGCGGGCGTCATCGCCGGCGTGATGTCGAATCTCGCCGCAAAATCCATCGCCGTCTCCGCGCTTTTCACGCGAAACATCTATCGTGTTTTCAATCCTGCCGCGAGCGAGGCGAAGGCGGTGTTTGTTGCGCGCTGCACGATTTGCGCGGTGCTCGTCATCGGCCTGCTCGCGGCGACCACGATGAAGGACATGATGGCGGTCGTGAAACTCGTCATCACGGTGAACGTGCCCTTTGGCGTGCTCATCATGGTGATGTTTTTCTGGCGCAGGGTGACGCTGCCCGCCGCGTGGACATCGATCATTCTCGCGATTTCGCTCAATGTCGCATTCCCGATCATCGCGCCGTGGATTCCCGCGATGACGAACAGCCAGACGCTCGCCATTTCCTCCGTCGAAAAAGACGGCAAGCCCGCGCCGGTGTATTGGGAAGTCGTCACCCGCGTGAACAAGGACGACCCGAACAGCCTGCTGAAAGGCAGCGGACGTTTCGACATGGAAAACTACATGGCCACCAAGCTCGGCATCGTGGATTCCGCGCAAATGTCCGCGCGCAATCGCGAGAACCTCCGTTACTACGTGGACGCGCTGCTGCCGTTCCTCGTGCTCGTCGGCATGAGCCTCGTGACGCGCAACCGCAATCCGCAGCAGGTCGATTTCTTCTACGGAAAAATGAAGACGCCCGTCGGCGACACGCCGGAGCTCGAAGCGCAGGCCATCGAGGAAACGCGCCGCAACCCGCGCCGCTTCGACCACACCAAGCTCTTTGGCAAAAACTCCTCCTGGGAGTTCGGCAAGTGGGACAAACAGGACACCGTGGGATTCATCGCGTGTTGCGCCGCTTCCGGTGCCATCATCGCGCTCTTCTGGGGCCTCCTCAAACTCGCCTCGGGCTAAAACATTTTCGACTTAAATCGACTCCCATCGACTTAAATCGACCTAAATCGCATCCATTCCGCATTTCCAATGATCCGAAAAGCCTTTCTCATGAGCGTGCATCCCGGCCAGGAGGCCGAGTATCAACGCCGCCACAGCCCGATCTGGGCCGATCTCGCGGCCGAGCTGAAAAGCCACGGCAGCCATAATTACTCGATCTTCCTCGACCCGAAAACGCACCAGCTCTTCGGCTACGTCGAAATCGAAAGCGAGGAGCGCTGGGCGCAAGTCGCGCAAACCGACGCCTGCCAGCGCTGGTGGAAATTCATGGGCGACATCATGCCGAGCAATCCCGACAACAGCCCCGTCTCGCGCGACCTGAAGGAAGTTTTCCACCTCGCCTGAAATAAAAAAGCCTTTTGAACCGCGAAGGACGCGAAACACGCCGGGAAAACAGAACGCAAACGCCCTGATTTTCTTGGAGCCCTCCCGCGCTCTTTGCCCTTTGTTTATATCATGAAAAACAACGCAACCACCTCGCTTACCCGCCGCTCCTTCGTCAAAAATGCCGCGCTTGCCGCCGCGACCGTGCCGCTGGCCTCAACGCTTTTGCGCGGCACAAACACAAGGCCGCCCGCGATTGCAATGCCCGGCTCCATTCCGAAAAATGCTAAGGGCATCCGCTGGCTCAATGGCTCTCCGCCCGCAATCAACATTGGTGCGACCTTCGGCACGCCGTGGCCGATGGGCGCGGCGCCGAGGGATACGGCATTCGCGCTCCGCGACGCCTCCGGGAAATCCATCCCCGTGCAGACATGGACAACCGCATGGTGGCCCGACGGCTCGATCAAGTGGACGGCCTCCGCCGTGCCCGCCGGCATCAAAATCGACAACGATCTCGACCTCGCGCCCGGCACGCCCGCCGTGCCGGCGAAAGCCGTCACCGCGCGCGACGGCGGCGGCGCAATCGAAGTCGATACGGGCCTCATCCGCTGCGCCATCGCCAAATCCGGCGGCGTGCTGGTGCCGAAAATCACGCGCGATGGAAAAGACGTTTTGGTCAATGGCCGTCTCGTCGCGCTCAGCTCCGCCGCGCCCGATCTCGACGGAGCCGCCGGGACGCAGTCGACGATTGCGTTCCAAAGTGAAATCATCGCCGTCACCGTCGAACAAAGCGGTCCCGTCCGCGCGGTCGTGAAAATCGAGGGCCGCCACGCCGGCTCCGGACGCGCGTGGCTGCCGTTCGCCGTGCGGCTTTATTTCTACGCCGGCGGCGACTGCGTGCGCATGATGCACAGTTTTGTTTTCGATGGCGATGCGGAGAAGGATTTCATTCGCGGTCTCGGCGTGCGCTTCGAGGTGCCGATGACCGATCTCCTTTACGATCGCCACATCCGCTACGTCGGTGAGGGGCGCGGCCTCTGGGCCGAGGCGGTGCAGGGTCTCACCGGCCTCCGCCGCGACCCCGACACGCGCGCGAGCAATGGAAAAATCAAGACCGCGCAAATCGCCGGCCTCGCGTGTCCGCCCGTGAGCGAGTTCAACACACAAGTCAGCGAGCGCCTCCAGTATATTCCCGCTTGGGGCGACACCACGCTCGTGCAGCCCGCCGCCAACGCCTTCACGATTCGCAAACGCACGAAGGCCGGACACGGCTGGGTCGATGTCGATCAAGGCACGCGGGCCTCCGGCGTGGGCTGCATCGGCGGCGCAAAAGGGGGCGGCGTTGTCTTCGGCCTCCGCGATTTCTGGCAGCGCCATCCCGTGCAACTCGACGTGCGCAACGCCCACACCGACGCCGCCGAAGTCACCGTCTGGATGTATTCGCACGAAGTGCCCGCGATGGACCTGCGCTTTTATCACGACGGCATGGGCATGGACACCTTCAAGAAACAATACGACGGCGGCCTCGCCATCACCTACGAGGATTACGAGCCCGGCTACGGCGACGCGCACGGCATCGCGCGCACGAGCGAGTTGTTCCTGTGGGCCGTCACCGCGACGCCCTCGCGCGACGCGATTGCGGACATGGCCGCGCTCGTCCGCGACCCCGCGCACCTCATCTGCCCGCCCGCGCGCATCCACGCAGCGAAAGTTTTTGGCGACATCTGGGGACTCGTTGACCGCTCCACGCCCGCCAAGTCCGCGCTCGAAGAGCGCCTCGACTGGCAGATCGATTATTACAAAAAACAAATCGGCCAGCGCCACTGGTATGGCTTCTGGAATTACGGCGACGTGATGCACTCCTACGACCGCGACCGCCATGTGTGGAAATACGACGTCGGCGGTTTCGCGTGGGACAACTCCGAGCTCTCCACCGACCTCTGGCTCTGGCAATATTACCTGCGCACGGGCCGCGCCGATGTCTTCCGCCTCGCCGAGGCCATGACCCGCCACACCGGCGAAGTTGACACCTATCACGCGGGTCGTTTCGCCGGACTCGGCACGCGCCACAACGTCCAGCATTGGGGCTGCTCCGCGAAACAGGTTCGCATCAGCACCGCCGCCTACCGCCGCATCTACTACTATCTCACCGCCGACGAGCGCGTGGGCGACCTCATGCGCGAACTCCTCGACGTTGACAAAAAGCTCAACGACATCGATCCCGCCCGCAAATTGGAAAATGCCACCCCGCTCGGCGGCTACGATTCGCGCGTCAGCTTCGGCACCGACTGGGCCAACCTCGCCGCCGCATGGCTCACCGAATGGGAGCGCGGAGGCGACGCCAAGTATCGCGACAAACTCCTCCGCGGCATGCGCGATTGGGGCAGAATGCCGCTGGGCTTTTTCACGAGCGACCGCTACGGCTACAAAATCGCCGACGGCAGCCTCGAACCCCTCACCGTGCGCGGACGTCCCGGCGGCAGCGACAAACCCATCGGCGTTTCGCATCTTGATTCCGTTTTCGGCGCGGTCGAAACCTTTGCCGAACTCATCCAGCTCACCGAGGGTCAGCCCGAATATGCGGGTTTCAAAAAAGCGTGGCTCCAATATTGCACGCTCTACAACGCCCCGAAGGACGAACAGGAGGCGGCCCTTGGCGCGCCGATCCGCGGCGGCAGCCTCGCGCAAGCCCACTCGCGCCTCACGGCCTACGCCGCAAAGATGACGGGCGACAAAAAACTCGCCGCCCGCGCCTGGCGAGAGTTCTACCGCAGCGACGCCGCCGACCACGGCGATTCCTCCAACACGCGCGAAACGCTGAAAACACAGCGCATCGAAGGCCCGGCCGTCCTGAATCCCATCGACGAAACGAGCTGGGTTTCCACCAACGACAGCGCCCAATGGGGCCTCGCCGCCATCCAGTGCCTTGCCCTCATCGGCGACCACGCGCCGGAAGGAAAGCGGTAGGGCGAAGCCTCCGGCTGAGCCGAAAAACGTTCATATGCGAAAATCGTTTTCGGCTCAGCCGGAGGCTTCGCCCTACCAAAGGCATCCATGATGCAAATCTCGTTCACGACAGGTGTCACACGATCAGCATGGCGTCGCCGTAGCTGAAGAAGCGGTATTCCTTCGCGATGGCTTCGGCGTAGATTTCGCGCATCCAGCCGATGCCGTCGGTCGAACCGGGTGCGAGAAACGCCGAGACGAGGCAGAGGAGCGTGGAGCGGGGCTGGTGGAAATTGGTGATGAGCGCATCGACTCCGGCGAACGTTGACGGCGGATAAATGTAGAGCGCGGCTTCGCTGGTGAACGAAGCCGGGGGAATGTGGAGTGCGGAGTGCGGAATGCGGAATGAAGACGGCGGGGATACCGCGTCGTCGGTGCTGGCGCTGGCTGTTGCGGTGGCGTCGGCGGAGTGTTTGCGGAAAAAATCCTCGATGGTGCGCACGCTCGTGGTGCCGACGGCGATGCGGCGGCCGCGGGGGACGAGCAGGGCTTGCTGCGTAGCGGCGGGGATTTCGTAGATTTCGCGATGGATGGGATGCTCCTCGATGGTTGGCGTTTCGATGGGTTTGAAGGTGCCTAGGCCGACGTGCAGCGTGATGTCGGCGGTCGCGACGCCGTCGTCGGCGAGGCGGGCGAGAAGCTCGGGCGTGAAATGGAGCCCGGCGGTCGGCGCGGCGACGGCGACCTGCCGGTCGCGCGCGGCATAGACGGTTTGGTAGCGTTCGCGATCGACGGCGCGGATGGCAGGCGTGTTGTGCACGGCGTCGCGGTTGATGTAGGGCGGAAGCGGAATGTCGCCGAGGCGGTTGGCGATGGCGGCGATGGGTTCGGCGCCGGCGGTTTCGAAGCGGATGAGTCCTGCCCCCTCGGCGTTTTTTTCGAGGACGTGTCCGGTGAAATCGGCGTCGTGTGAAAAGGTCGCTCCGGCGGGAAGTTTTTTGCCGGGACGCAGAAGGCACCACCAAGTGTTTTCGCCACGCGCGGGTTCGGGGCGGAGAAGAAAACACTCGACCGCGCCGCCGGTGGGCCGGCGCGCGTGGAGACGCGCGGGGAGGACGGCGGCGTTGTTGCGAAAAAGCGTGTCGGTGGGGCGCAGGAAGCGCGGCAGGTCGGCGAAAGTGGCGTGCGTCAGCGTGTGCGCGGCGCGGTCAACGACGAGCAGGCGTGAGGCATCGCGGCGCGCGGCGGGCGTTTGCGCGATGAGTCGCGGCGGAAGCTGATAGTCGAAGAGATCAGTGGAAAGAGACACGGTGAGAATGTGGAATGCGGATTTCGGAATGCGGAATGAAGAGAGGCAAGCGGCAAGAATTTTCGGCGTGGTGCGGAATGGGGAAAAGAAATAACACAGAGAGCGCGGAGGAACACAGAGGTTGGGAGGCATGAACGACTCCAAGCGTCCCGATGCGAGGGCACTTTTTTGGAGCAGAGGCTTGAGACGCTGAGAAGTTTCCGACCTTCGGACGGACCTCCCAAAACTCTGTGATGTTCGGTGACCTCTGTGTTCCAATCAGACTGATGCAGGTTCGCATGGATTTGGGCTTGCGCTTGGCGGCGGGGCGAGTTTCCTCGCAGTCCTTAATTTTTCGCCGAGCTAGCTCAGTTGGTAGAGCAATGCTTTCGTAAAGCATGGGTCGTCGGTTCAAGTCCGATGCTCGGCTCCAGTCTAAAAACTCTCGCAATCCGGCCGGTTGCGAGAGTTTTTTTGTGTCATTCGGCGCGCGCGACTGCCAATGTCCGGCGCATGAACACGTCTTCCTATGCGCGGGCGCGCGAACTCATCGATCAGGCTCATGCGGCGGATCCGTCGCGGGAGGCGTCCGGCCGCCCGGCGGAGCTGGTTTATGCGGACAACATGGAGCGGTGGGTCGGGAAGCTCGTGCCGGATGCGTCGCCGTTGTTGCGGCTGGCGGCGCGTGCGCAACATCTGGAGCGCTGGACGGTGGCGCGCGCGAGTTATCCCGAGGGCAAGGCCGGGTATTTCGCGTGGCGGAAGTTTTTGTATGTGAAACAGGCGGAGCGCGCGCGCGAGCTGCTGCTGGCGGCGGGCGTGGGCGCGGACGAGGCCGGGGAGGTGGCGGTGTGGGTTTCCAAGCAGGAGATGCGCGCCAATGCCGGGACGCAGGCGTTGGAGGACGCGGCGTGCCTGGTGTTTCTTGAGAGCGAGATCGGGAAATTTGCCGCGGCGCACGCGGATTATTCGCAGGAGAAATTCGTGGAGATCGTGCGCAAGACGTGGAAAAAAATGAGCCCGCGCGCGCAGGAACTGGCGCTGGCGTTGGAGCTGCCGGATGCGATTGCCGCGCTGGTGAAACAGGCGGTCGGCGGCGCGGCGTGAGCGCAGCAGTTTGTCCGTCCGCCTCCTCCAAAAAAAGCGTTGGGCGGGACGCCCAACGCGGCACGCGAGACGCGTGCGCTCCCCGGAAGCAATCCGATGTCCGGGTGACGCGCTGATGTTCTCCGTGTCGCGATAGCGCCGTAGCGCGGGCTTTCAGCCTGCTTCCTGACTTGCGGGCAATCTTCCGGGCGTGTTTTCGATCTTTTCAAAGGGCGTTTCCCGCGTATGTTATCCAGTTTCTCAATTTCACATCCCACACTCATGAGCCGACCCAGCGCACAGACAAAACGTTTACAACAGATTGACAGCTGGATATTTCCTTACGTTTGTGCCTGCTTCACCCTGTGGCGCCGGCTCATGGACTTGATTTTCAGGCCGGACACGAAGACGCCGCCGAAGAGCATTATTTTCCTAAAACTTGCCGAGCAGGGATCGACCGTCCTTGCCAACGAGGCCATCCGGCAGGCGGTCGCAAAGGTGGGCAGGGAGAATGTGTTTTTCCTGATGTTCGAGGAAAACCGCTTCATCCTCGACGTGATGGATCTGATTCCGCGGGAGAACGTGCTGACGATTCGCACGAAGTCGGCGGTGTCGATGGTGACGAACTGCCTTTCGCGTCTTTGGGAAATCCGACGCCGCAAGATCGATGCGTGCATCGACATGGAGTTTTTCGCGCGCTCGTCGGCGGTCATCGCCTACATGATGGGCACGCGCATACGGGTGGGGTTTCACTGTTATTTCGGCGAGGGGCCGCATCGCGGGAACCTGTTCACGCATCGCGTGCTGTATAACTCGCACCTGCACGCCTCGAAGACGTTTCTCACGTTGGTGCGCGCGCTCGACAACAGCCCGGGCGCGTTTCCCACGTTCGGCTACACGCCGCCCGCGGAGATGTCGCTCGCGCATTTCCAGCCGCAGGATACCGAGCGCGCCGAGGTGACCGCGATGCTGCGCGAACTCGCGGGGGCGGATTCCGCTGGGCGCACGCGCCGTGTCATCCTGCTCAACGCCAACGCGAGCGACCTGATGCCGCTGCGCCGCTGGGACAACGCCAATTACGTCGCGCTCGCGAAGCGGCTTTTGGAGACGTTTCCCGAGGTGGCGGTCGCGTTCACCGGCGCGCCGTCGGAAGCGCCGAAAGTCTCGCAGCTCGTCGCCGAAATCGACTCGCCGCGCTGTTTTTCGCTCGCGGGAAAAACGACGCTGCGCCAGTTGCTCATCGTTTACGGGCTGGCGGAAATCCTTGTCACCAACGACAGCGGCCCGGCGCATTTTGCCGCGCTGACGCCGGTCGATGTGGTGGTGCTTTTCGGCCCCGAGACGCCGCTTTTGTTCGGCACGCTCAGCCCGCGCAATCACAACATCTGGCTTGGCCTCGCCTGCTCGCCGTGCATCAATGCGTGGAACAACCGCCAGACCGCCTGCACCGACAATCTTTGCATGAAAAACATCCCCGTGTCTCAGGTTTATGACACGGTTTGCTCCGTCTATAAACAACGCATTTCACAAAATATATGAACGAGACTACACAACCCGAATTCATCCCCGCCGGACAGCGCGACTGGAATAAAATCCTCCTCTGCGCGGCGATCATTGTCGCGACCGGGCTTTTTGTGGCGTCGCCCGCGTTTCACGGCACATGGCTGTGGGACGACGACCAGGAAATCACCGCCAACGCCGCGCTCACGAGCTGGGCGGGCATGAAGGAAATCTGGAAGGGCAATGTTGGCGCGGACTACCTCCCGCTGAAGACCTCCATCCTCTGGCTCGAATGGCAGATCTGGCAGTATGACAACACCTGCTATCATATCATAAACGCGATCTGGCATGTGATAAACGCGCTGCTGTTGTGGCGGCTGTTCGCGTTGTTGAGAATAAAGTGGGCGTGGATCGGTGGATTGTTGTTTGCGATTCATCCCGTGCTTGTCGAATCGATAGGATGGGTGTCGGAGCAGAAGAATACAATATCGCTCATATTCATGCTGCTCTCGGCGATAACGTATATAAAATATCACGAGGGCGGCAGGACGCGCGATCTTGTCATTTCGCTGGTGATGTTCCTGGCCGCGATGCTGAGCAAGAGCGCCGTCATCATGCTGCCGTTCTGCTTTGTGCTGTATGCGTGGTGGCGCGACAATAAGTTCGAGTTGCGCGACTTGCTCATGCTGCTTTCGGTCGGCGGCGTGATGCTTGGCGTGTGGAGCGTGGGAAAGAGCTTGTCGACTCTGGATGCGAAATACTTGGCGGTCATGCTGGCGGGTATGGCTTGGAGCGGCCTTTTTGCCTGGCTCTGGTGGAGGGCGAAGGGCGCGGAATGGAAATACGTGCTCAAGTTCGCGCTCACCACGCTTCCGTTTTTTGTCATCGTGGCGCTGATTGCGGTGGTCACGATTCACTTCCAGCACAAGAACGCCATCGGCGCCGAGGTGATCCCCGTCGGCGGCATCTGGTCGCGTTTCGTGATCGCGGGCATGGCGGTGTTTTTCTACCTGAAGCAATGCGTGTGGCCGTTTGAGCCCTACGGGCTGATCCCGATTTATCCGCGCTGGGAAGTGCCGGAGAATCCTCCGCTGTGGATGTTCCTGCCGTGGGTTGTTTTTGCGGTGCTTGTGTATGTGTTCTGGGTGTATCGCAAGACATGGGGCCGCCACATGATACTCGGCCTCGGGTTTTTCTTCGGCTTCCTCGTGCCGGTGCTCGGCTTTGTGGACATGTCCTACATGCGCATCACCTGGGTCGCGGATCATTTTTTATATATTCCCGTGATCGGCGTGATTGGCCTGCTCGTCGCGGGTGCGGCGAGATTGTATGATTGCGTTTCCCCGCAGGGCAAGCCGTGGGCGATGGGCGCGGGCATCACCGCGCTCGTGCTGGTCTCGTTCGATGCGAATCTCTACAGCGACGTGTTTCTCAACGAAACCAACATGTGGCGCTACACGCTTTCGAAAAATCCGAATGCGTGGCAGGCGCACAGCCGCTACGGCAAGGTGCTCCTCGACAGCGGCAATCGCGACGCGGCGTTTTATCATATACAACAGTCCAACCGCCTGCGTCCCGACCTCGCCGAGACCAACAACAATATGGGCGTGCTCCTCCTCCAAAAAGGACGCGGCCCCGAGGCGATTGCGTATTTTGGCCGGGCCGTCAGGCTCATGCCGATCGGTGCGTTTCTGGTGAACTACGCGAACGCGCTCACGCAGGTGCAGCGCGGCGCGGAGGCCGCGCCCGTGTATGAACGGCTGCTCAAGGGCGAGGGCGGCCCCGTTCTTGCAAATGCGATGCGCGACAAAGGCTACGCGACGCTTGGAAAACTCTTTTCCGAGCGCGGCGGCGTGACGCTTGGCGACCTCGCCAAGGGGCCGGACGGCGGCGCGCTCGACAAATTGCTGAAGCGCAAATGTGGCGCCTCCTACGAGCATGTGCTCACCCTGCGCGGCGGCGCGGCCATCGAGGAGCTGGTCAAGCTGCGCGCAAGCGACGTGTTCGAGGATATTCTAAGGGCGGACAGCGTGGACACGCTGGAAAACCTCGTGAAGGAAAAGGGCGGGCGGGCGCTCGAAAACCTGTTGCGCAGCCGCGGCGTCCTCGACGACCTGCTCAAGCTCGACGGCGGCGACGGGCTGGCCGAGATTTTCAAGAAGAAGGGCAGCGACGCTTATCTCTCGTTCCGCAAACTGCGCGGCAGCGATGCGTATGAAAGCACGATCATGGCGATGCGCGAGGAGCCGCTTGCCGCGTTGCTCAAGAAGCGCGGCGGCGAGCAGCTCGGCCAGTTGCTCAAGGCCTCCGGCAGCGAATCGCTTGTCAAACTGCGTCAGATGGAAGGCACCCAGGCGCTGGATATCCTGTGCGAAATGATGGCCGGCGATTCAATGGCGCGACTGCTGGAAATCGAAGGCGGCAATCCCATCATCTGGACGAATTACGGTGTCGCGCTCATGCAGGCAAACCGTCGCGAGGAAGCTGTGCTCGCGCTGCAAAAGGCGCTCAAGATCAATCCGAACATGGCCGATGCCCGCCGCAACTTGGAAGTCATCCAGGGAACAGGCCAGCCGCAGCCCGCGTCGCCTGTGCAGCAGGACTTGCGTTTCCCGATTTCGAACGTGCCAGGCAGCACCGGCGTGCCGCTCCAGATTCCGTCAATCTTCCTCAACAAATGACCACATGCGCGAAAGAGAACGCATGCGACAAGAATAACGCGTGCGACAAGGAGGGGCGGCGTCTCGCCGCCCGACGCGACGCAGTCGCGCCCGGTTTGGAAAATTCGAACACGCAAAGGGGCGAGGCTTCGCCTCGTCGGGCGGCGGGACGCCGCCCCTCCTTGCGCAAGCGCGCGTTCCTGCGCAAGCGTGTTTTCTTACACAAGCGTGCTTCTCGCGAGACAGCGCGCTTTCGCCCAATATCATTTTAATATAAATCATAATCGTGAATACTTCCGCTGAAACATCAAGCAACCCGTGCCGCCGCCGCGTTGCCGCCGCCGCGCGCCGGGCATGGGACCGTTATCGCGCGCATCTGCCGTGGTGCGCCGCCCTGTTCGGAATCGTGATGAGTCTCTTCATCTGGAACCTGTTTTCGGACGACACCGTGTATTCGCAGCCGGGGGCGGATGTGTACAGCCAGTATATTTATCAGCAGCATTTCATACACACTGAGGCCGTGCGTGACCGTCCGATGACCCCGGTTTGGAAGACGGTGGCGCCCTTCAGCCTGCCTCTTTGGAATCCTTACACATACGGCGGGCATTCGTTTGTAGGCGATTCGCAGTCGGCGCTGTTTTATCCGCCCACCTGGCTTGTCGCCTACCTGTCACCGGCCTCGGCTCTCAATGTGTTGATGGCGTTTCACACGCTGGTGATCGGGCTGTGCGTTTACATGTGGGCGGCGTGGCGCGGGCTGAGGCCGGCGGCCTCCTTTGTGGGCGGCGTGATCGCGATGCTCGGCGGCACGTATTTCATGCATATTTACGCGGGGCACATGTCGAACCTCGGCTCGATGGCGTGGGCGCCGCTTGTGTTTTGGGGCATCGACGGCTGGTTGCGCACCCGCCGGATAAAATGGGTGGTGCTGTCCGCGGCGGGCGCGGCGTTGCAGATTTATGCCGGCCATGCGCAATATGCGTATTACACGGCGATTGTGGCGGGGTTGTATTCATTGATGTTCATGTGGCAGGCGGAGCGCCGCGTGGCGGTGGCTGCCGGCTTGCTTGCGATTTATCCGCTTGCGGCCGCGTTTTCCGCGATCCAGTTGCTGCCGTCGTATGGCGCGATGATGGAGTCGGTGCGCGCGAGCGGCACGGGTTTTGATTTTGCAAAAATGTTCGGCTTTCCGCCGGAGAATTTACTCACGCTGGTCGCGCCGTGGTTTTACGGCGGATCGGAGAAGGTGGCTTATTGGGGCCGCTGTTATCTTTGGGAAATGCAATTATACATCGGCGTGGCGGGGCTGGCGCTCGCGCTGTTTGGCTTGGGCGGGCAGAAGACTGGCGACCGCATCCGCTGGGGCGCGCTGCTGGTGATCGTGTGCCTGCTGGCGTTTGGCGTGAATGTGCCGGTGTTGTATAAGTTTTTATATAAATTGGCGCCGTTCTATGCGTCGTTTCGCGGGGCGTCGAAGTTTGTATTTTTCATCGGATTGTTCGGCGCGCTTCTGGCGGCGACGGGTGTCAACCGCCTGCTCAATAAGGAAAAGCCCGCGATCGGCTGGGGCGCGGTCTGGTGCGGGCTGGGCGTTGTATGTTTGATATTCGGAGTTTCGTTTGGCGGCAAAGGGTGGGAATCGATGAAGGACTGGATGATAAGATCCAATGAATGCTACTTGAATCCGGGCTATTGGGTGCAACCCGGCGTGATGGATGCCGCAAAGGCGTTGAGCGGGACGGCGCTGCAGATCGGGGGGGCGCTGCTTGTCGCCACCGGCGCGTTGATGCTGGCGGCGCGCAAGGTTCCGCATGTGGCCTGGGCGCTTTGCGCCATCGTTGTGGCGGAGCTGTATGTCTTTGCGCAAAACAATTTGCCGAGCTTCAAGACCAGCCAGATCGCGGGCGGGGAGGTGCGCGAGATTCTGGCCCGCAACAGGGGCGATTATCGTGTATTGAACCTGATCGCGCCCATGTCCGGCATGGCGTTTCGCTCGGAGGGGCTTTGGGGCAACGAACCGTCGGTGCTGAAGCGTTATTCGGAATTCATGACGTTCACACAGGGCGATGACCCCGACACGGCGAATCAGAACTTGCATTTCAAGCGGATCGACTCGCGTTTGTTTGGCATGTTGCGCGGGCGTTATGCGTTTGAATTCGACGGCGCGAACATAAGGGCCGTGCCGATTTCGCAGGATGTGATGGGACGTTTTTATATTGTTTCCAATTACGAGGTGATCAAGTCGCGCGACGAGATTTTCAAAACGCTCGCGAATCCGCAGTTTGATCTCAAAACGAAGGTGATCCTCGAACAGGAGCCGAACCCGAAGCCGGAGGTCGAGTCGGTCGAATACACGGTGCGACTGGTGAATGCTTCCACCGACCAGTGGACGCTCGAAGTGACGTGCAATCGCGCAACGATGCTCGTGATGACCGATGCGTGGTCGCGCGACTGGAAAGCCGTTACGCTGCCCGGCAGCGTGCAAACGAACTACGATGTGCTTCCGGCGAATTACATACTGCGCGCGATACCGCTGACCGCGGGCCGGCATGTGTTTCGCATCGAATATGTGCCGTGGGGCCTGGCGCAGGGCAGAGGCGTGACGTTTGCGGCGATCGCCTTTGCCGGATGCGTCCTCGCGTTTCCGTCATGGCGCAGGAAACTGCGGCTGGAGCCGGCCTGAGCATTAACATTTTTCTGTGTGGTTCCGTGTGTTTTTTGAATCACGGAATCACGGAAACACGGAAGCGCCGTGGAAGGCATGTCGGAGGCTTGAGCGGGTCGTGTGGCATGGGCGACTCGCCCATGTGGATTGGGTGGCACGGGCTTCCAGCCCGTGTCTTCGGGACACGGGCAAGATGCCCGTGCCACACAACCCATCTGCGCTTCACCTCGTGGATTCTTTTTCGTGCTTCCGTGTTTCCGTGATTTATAAAACGCCGCGTCCAGCCAACCGCTACTCTTTCACGAGCGCATCGATCTCGCACAGGAAATATTTTTTGCGCGCATCGGGGAGATCGGCGACCTCGAAGCCGTTGCGGACGATTTGCGCGAGCTCGGCGGCGGTGAAGTTCGCCTCGGTTGCGAGCGCGGCGTATTCGCCGGAGAGGGTGTTGTTGAACACGAGCGGATCGTCGGTGCTCACGGTGCAGCGGATGCCGGCTTGCATGTAGGCGCGGATTGGGTGCTTGCGAATCGAGGGCACGACACCGAGGCGCACGTTGCTGATCGGACACATGTCAAAGGTCACGCCGCGATCCCGCGCGAGGGCGACGACTTCCGGGTCTTCGATCGCGCGGGTGCCGTGCTGGACGCGTGTGACGCCGAGTTTCACGATGGCCTCGCGCACGCGGGCGGCCCCGTCGAACTCGCCGGCGTGGGCCTTGGTGATTTTTCCGGCGGCGCGCATGCGTTTCCAGACGCGCGCGGTCCACGCCTCGGTGGGCATGGTTTCGAGGCCGTGGATATCGACGCCGGCGATGTTGTCGCAATCGGCGATGCCGTCGATGACGGCACGCATGGGACCGTGATAATCGTTGCGGAGCATGCCCACGAAGACGCGCACTTCGAGGCCGCGCGGCGCGGCGGCGAGGATGGCGGCGGCGATTTCGCCGGGCGGTATTTTCAGAAAGGTCGTCGCGGCGAGATGGAAACTCGTCTCGACGTAGCGCACGTTTTGCGCGGTGTGTTTTGCAAAGATGGCTTTTGCGCCCTCGTGGTAGCGATCGGCACTCGTGAACCAGGGGAGCGCGTGCCCGAGGAGGATTTCGTCAAAGCGCTCGAATTTCCGGATGCGGTGGCGCGGCGTGTGGAAGACGGGGTTGGCCGGATAATCCCTCGGTTTCCATTTGCGAAGCAGCTCGTAGGGCAGGGCGCCCTCGACATGGAGGTGTGTTTCGGTTTTCGGGAGCGCCTGGATGAATTTATTGAGCGAGGGAGGGAGCGCGGGTTTCGTTTTTTTTGCGGGCGACTTCATTGTTTTGCGGATGGAAGTAGAGGTTTGGGCGGGCATTGAAAACACAAAACCGGCGGGTTGGCGCGCCGCATCAGGGTGAGAAAAATTAATGAAGAACGCGCTTGGGTTAGAATCGCCGCTTCTATCGGGCAAAAACGGTTTGTGTCCGCGTGGAAAGGCGCGCAAAACAACAACACTCATCCACACGCGATCGCATCCGCAATCGCACAATCAAAAGCATAACAATAAATCCAAAAAATCATGCCTATATCCGTTGGTTCCAAAGCACCCGATTTCACGCTCAAATCCAAAACCGCCGCCGGCATCGCCGACATCAAGCTCAGCGACAATTTTGGCAAAAAACAGACGGTCGTCCTCTTCTTCCCGCTCGCATTCACCAGCGTGTGCACGCAGGAGATGTGCGACACCTCCGGCGGCCTCGGCGAATATGAGAGCCTCGGCGCCGACGTGATCGCGATCAGCGTGGACAGCCCGTTTGCGCAGGAAGCCTGGGCCAAGGCCAATGGCATCAAGCTCCGCCTCGCCTCCGATCTCAACAAGACCACCGCCGCCGCCTACGGCGTGCTTCTCGACGACCTCCTGGGCCTTGGCAGCACCGCCGCGCGCGCCGCGTTCGTCATCGGCAAGGACGGCGTCGTGAAATACGCCGAGCAGACGCCCACGCCGAAAGACCTCCCGAACTTCGCCGCGATCAAGGCGGCCCTCGCCAAGTAAGCTTCGCAAATCACAAATCCCAAGTTCCAAATCCCAAATAAATTCCAAATCATAACCGCAAATTCCAAAGGGGAGGCTGCGCTTCGTTGGCAGACTGGAAGTCTGCGCTACGGCCCTGGTGCGCTCCGACTCGGGTTGTTTGATTTGGAATTTGGTTATTGGGATTTGTGATTTTTCCGGGATTTGGTCATTGGGATTTGGAATTTCCAGTCTCTCGCCAACATTCCGCAAGCCGTTCAACCAGCCGCACCGCACCCGCACACCGTTTCCGCACCATGAGCACACCCAATCCCTTCGACACCCTGCAAACCTTCGCCGCCAACGGCGCCTCGCACCGCTTCTACTCGCTGCCCGCGCTTGAAGCCGCGGGCGCGGGCCGCGTCTCGCGTCTGCCCGTCTCGATCCGCCTCGTGCTTGAATCGCTCCTGCGCAACTGCGACGGCAAGCGCGTCTCCGAAGCTGCCGTCCGCGCGCTCGCCGGCTGGGCCGCCACCGCCCCGCGCACCGAGGAAATCCCCTTTGTTGTCGCGCGCATCGTGCTCCAGGATTTCACCGGCGTGCCGCTCCTCGTCGATCTCGCCGCCATGCGCGCTGCCGCCGCGCGCCTCGGCAAAAACCCGAAGATCATCGAGCCGCTCGTCCCCGTCGATCTCGTGGTCGATCACTCCGTGCAAGTCGATGTCGCCGGCACGCCGGACGCCTACGCGCGCAACCTCGACATCGAATTCCGGCGCAACCGCGAACGCTACCAGTTCCTCAAATGGGGCATGCAGGCCTTCGACACTTTCAAGGTCGTCCCTCCCGGCATCGGCATCGTCCACCAGGTCAACCTCGAATATCTCGCGAAGGGCGTCCTCGCCGATCCCGCCACCGGTATTCATTACCCGGATACACTCGTCGGCACCGATTCGCACACCACGATGATCAACGGCCTGGGCATCGTCGGCTGGGGCGTCGGCGGCATCGAGGCCGAGGCCGGGATGCTCGGCCAGCCCGTTTATTTCCTCACGCCCGACGTCGTCGGCGTGCACCTCAGCGGCGCGCTTCGCGAAGGCGTCACCGCCACCGACCTCGCGCTCACGATCACGCAAATGCTCCGCAAGGCCAAGGTCGTCGGCAAGTTTGTCGAGTTCTACGGCCCCGGAGCCGCCGCGCTCCCCGTCGTTGACCGCGCCACGATCGCCAACATGGCTCCCGAATACGGCGCGACGATGGGCTTCTTCCCCATCGACGCCGAATGCGTGAACTACCTCCGCGCCACCGGACGCGACGAAAAACACCTCGCCCTTTACGAAGCCTACTACCGCGCGCAAAACCTCTGGGGCATGCCGCAGCGCGGCGACATCGATTACTCGACCGATCTCGAACTCGACCTCGCCAGCGTCGTCCCCAGCGTCGCCGGCCCGAAGCGCCCGCAGGATCGCATCGAGCTCCCGAAACTCAAAAGCGAGTTCACCACCGCCTTTTCAAGACCCGTCGCCGAAAACGGCTTCGGCAAACCCGCCGCCGACCTCGGCAAAAAATTCTCCGTCTCGCAAAACGGCGCCGCCGCGACCGCCGCCGGCGGCGGCTCCATGGAACCGGTTTCATCCGCCGCCACGAAACGCGCCGACACCAACCCCGGCACCGAGCGCGAGATGACCAACAACCGTCCGACGCCCGACCTCGTCGTCGCGCCGGTCGTCCATACCGACGAAAAAATCGGTCACGGCTCCGTCCTCATCGCGGCCATCACGAGCTGCACCAACACCTCCAACCCTAGCGTGATGCTCGCCGCCGGGCTCCTTGCGAAAAAAGCCGTCGCGCGCGGACTCAAGCCGCACCCCGCCGTCAAGGCCTCGCTCGCTCCCGGCTCCCGCGTTGTCAGCGATTACCTCGCCAAGGCCGGCTTGCAAACCTATCTCGACCGGCTCGGCTTCAACCTCGTCGGCTACGGCTGCACCACGTGCATCGGCAACTCCGGCCCGCTCGATCCGCACATCGAGGACGCCATCGTGAAAAACGACCTCGTCGCCGCCGCCGTCCTTTCCGGCAACCGCAATTTCGAGGCCCGCGTCCACCAGAACATCAAGGCGAACTTCCTCATGTCGCCGCCGCTCGTCGTCGCGTTCGCGCTCGCCGGCCGCGTTGACATCGACATGAGCGCCGAGCCCATCGCGACCGACGCCGCGGACAAACCCGTTTACCTGCGCGACCTCTGGCCCACGCTCCAGGAAATCCGCGACCAGATGCAACTCGCGCTCAAGCCCGAGGTTTTCCGCAAACTCTACACCGACTTCGCCGCGCAAAATCCGAAGTGGAACGAAATCCCCTCCACGACCGGCGACGCCTATGCGTTCGACGCGAGCTCGACCTACATCCAGGAGCCGCCCTTTTTCGCCGGCTTCTCGCTCCAGCCCGGCGCGATCTCGGAAATCAAAGGCGCGCGCGCCCTCGGCATTTTCGGCGACTCCGTGACGACCGATCACATCTCGCCCGCCGGAGCCATCAAGAAAACCTCGCCCGCCGGAAAATACCTCCTCGATCACGGCGTCGCCTGGGAGGATTTCAACAGCTACGGCTCGCGCCGCGGCAACGACCGCATCATGACGCGCGGCACCTTCGCCAATGTGCGCATCAA
Source organism: Ereboglobus sp. (assembly GCA_029974595.1). Classification (GTDB taxonomy): domain Bacteria; phylum Verrucomicrobiota; class Verrucomicrobiia; order Opitutales; family Opitutaceae; genus Ereboglobus. Next base: position 32,043 of record JARKRC010000038.1, read on the forward strand.
AAACCTCATGCTTGGCGGCGAGGAAGGCGGCAGCACCCTCTACCAGCCCACCGGCGAAAAAATGGCGATCTACGATGCCGCGATGAAACACGCGGCGGACAAGACGCCCCTCATCGTGATCGCCGGCCAGGAATACGGCACGGGCAGCTCCCGCGACTGGGCCGCGAAAGGCACCAATCTCCTCGGCGTGAAAGTCGTCGTCGCGCAGAGCTTCGAGCGCATTCATCGCAGCAACCTCGTCGGCATGGGCGTCCTCCCCCTCCAGTTCAAGGAAGGCGTCACCGCGCAAACACTGGCCCTCGACGGCAGCGAAACCTACGACGTGCTCGGCCTCGACGCCGCAATCAAGCCGCAACAGGACCTCACGCTCCGCATCACGCGCAAAAACGGCGCGGTTGAAGACATCGCCGTGCGCTGCCGCATCGACACGCCCATCGAGATCGACTACTACCAGCACGGCGGCATCCTGCCCTACGTCCTGCGCCAGATCGTCGCGAAAAACTAAAAGGCGGCACGAAATGGGCGGAAGATTTTCCGAATGATTCGCGTTGATCTGCATCCCTTCGCGACCGAAAAATCCCCGCTTCAATCAATGCCCGAGGCCGCAAAACCGGTTTATCTTGTCGATGCGTATTCCGATCCCGTCGTGATTCGCGTGGAAGGCCGCGCGTCGTTCCAAAACAGCGCGAGCCTGCATGACTTCATCGCGGAGTGCGTTCGCAAGGGCAGGGTCCGGTTTGTGGTCGATTTCGAAAAATGCGACAGCATGGACAGCACGTTTCTCGGCGTGCTCGCCGGCGCCGCGATGAAACTTCGCAAAACGGATGCCTCCGGGCCGGCTGGAGGCGGTTCGCTCGTCCTCGCGCGCATGAGCCGGCGCAACCTCGAACTCGCCCGCAATCTCGGCCTGCATCATCTCGCGACAATCGACTGCGGCGATTTTCCCATGAATTTTGGCGCTCCTCTCGCACCGCTCTCGCCCAAGGCGCTGACGGCAATCGAATCCGCCAGGCTCGCGCTCAAGGCCCACGAAAACCTGCTCGAAGCCGACGAGGCCAACCGTGCCAAATTCCAGGATGTCGTTGCCTTCCTGAAAAACCGAATCGATCAAAAATAAAAGGCCGCATCGGTTTGTTTTTTAGGATTCACCACAAAGATTAGAAATCGGACGATGCACGCGGGATGCGCACGCTCCCACTTTCTAATTCTTAATTTCTACTTCCTACTTTCTCGTCTCCATCATGGCAGCCAGGGGAATTTGCGGACGTCGGGTTTGCGTTTTTCCCGCTGGGCGCTGTGGAATTCCTTGGCCTCGTCGGTCATGTAATAGAGCAGGGTGGCGTTGCCGGCGAGTTCCTGGATGCCGCTCTGGCCGTCCACGTCGGCGTTGAAGGCGCTCTTGAGGCAGCGGATCGCGAGCGGGCTGTGGTTGAGGATTTCGCGCGCCCACTTCACGCCCTCGGCTTCGAGTCGGGCGACGGGGACGACGGTGTTGACGAGTCCCATGTCGAGGGCTTGTTGCGCGGTGTATTGACGGCAGAGATACCAGATTTCGCGCGCTTTTTTCTGGCCGACAATGCGCGCCAGATAGCTCGATCCGAAGCCGCCGTCGAAGCTGCCCATCTTGGGGCCAACCTGGGAGAAAATGCCATTGTCCGCGGCGATGGTGAGGTCGCAGACGAGGTGCAGGACATGCCCGCCGCCGACGGCGTAACCGGCGACGAGCGCGATCACGACCTTGGGCATGGAGCGGATGAGCTTTTGCAGGTCGAGGACATTGAGGCGCGGCACGCCGTCGTCGCCGACATAACCGGCATGGCCGCGGACGGCCTGGTCGCCGCCGGAGCAGAAGGCGTATTTGCCGTCGGTGTGCGGGCCTGCGCCGGTGAGGAGCACGACGCCGACGGACTGGTCTTCGCGGGCGTCGGCGAAGGCGTCATACATTTCGAACACAGTTTGGGGGCGGAAGGCGTTGCGCTTTTCGGGACGGTTGATCGTGATTTTCGCAATGCCATCAGCCTTGTGATAGAGGATGTCGGCGTATTTCTTCGCGACGGGTGTCCAGGTGATGGTCGTGTTGGTCATAAAAAATCGAATGCGCACGATGCAGCCGTGAGGTTGTGACGTCAACGATGCGAAGAAACGGCGCGGTTCGTTAAAAAACTTGCCAGACAATCAATCGTCCTATTGGAACTAGGACAGTTGATTTGCCGACTTTTTCCCATGCTGCCCTTTTCCGTAGAAATCAAACCCGGCCTGCCCATTGCGGAACAAGTTGTGTTCGCGGTGAAGAAGGCCGTTGCCATGGGGCAACTGCGCCCGGGTGATCCGTTTCCTTCGATCAGGCAATTCAGCCAGGAATTGAAAATAAACCCGAACACGGCGCACAAGATTATCGCCGCGCTCGTGTCGGAATGTGTGCTCATGACAACTCCGGCGGTTGGCACGATCGTTGTGGAACCGCCTCCGGGAAGCCGTCGGGAAAAGGCTGAATTTCTAAATGCCGAGATCGAGCGCTTGGTCGTGGAAGCCTCGAACCTCGGGCTCGCTCCAACCGAACTGAAAGCAGCCATCGACCGGCACTGGAAAAAAATCGGCGGCGCGTGATTTCCCCATTCTTCACATGAACATAATAGAAACCCTGAATCTGTCGCATATGTATGGACGAACCGAGGCGGTGCGTTCGCTTACCTTTTCCGTTCCCAAAGGCGGCGCGTGCGCGCTGCTCGGGCAGAATGGAGCGGGCAAGACGACGACCCTAAAAATGCTGATGAATCTGCTGCGTCCGACTTGCGGTTCCGCAACCGTGCTGGGCGTCGATTCGCGCAAACTCGGCCCGGCCCAGTTTGCGCAAATCGGGTATGTCTCGGAAACCCAGACCCTGCCCGCAGGCATGACTGTGCAGCGTTTTCTGGATTTTTGCCGTTCGCTTTATCCAAGCTGGGACAGGGAGCTTGAAGCGCGTTTGCTCGCGATTTTTGAGCTGCCGCCCGAGCGCAAACTCTCCGCGCTCTCGCGCGGCATGCGCATGAAGGCAATGCTGCTTTCGTCGCTCGCATATCGCCCGCGACTGCTCGTGATGGACGAGCCGTTCAGCGGGCTCGATCCCGTGGCCCGCGAGGAACTGACGCAAGGCGTGCTCGAGCTCGCGGGCAGCGGGGATTGGGCGCTGCTCATTTCGTCGCACGACATTGACGATGTGGAGAGGCTTGTTGAAACCGTCGCGATCATTGACGCGGGCTCGTTGAAGCTGGCGGAGCCGGTCGTCTCGCTCCAGTCACGGTTTCGCCGCGTGGAAATAGCATCCTCGCAAATCGAAAATATCCATCCGCCCGGAACCTGCATCCACCCGCAACGATCAGGAACTCTGTCCCGGTGGATAGAGACCGGATTCACACCCGGCACCGAGGGCATGTATCGCGCGGCCTTTCCCAGCGCGGGCATTTCCACGCATCCGATGAGCCTCAAGGAAATCTATCTCGCGATCATGATGAAACACCATGCCGGAACGAAAGGAGCCATGTAACCATGCAAACCATGCGCGCATTATTGCTCAGGGATTTTCGAAGGTTCGGCCCGTTTGCGGCGGGCTGGTTTTTGTTTTATTTTTTCCAATCGGTCATCGCCCAGCAATCTTGGTTTCCCGAGTCTCTAAAACCACTGCTGATCGCCGTCGTGTGGATGTCATGGCTGTTTTTAATCGCCATGATTATCCACGATGCGCGTCCCGTCGGCTCGGATGAGTTCTGGATGACGCGTCCGGTCTCGGGCACGCAGCTCTTCTTGGAAAAACTGGCGGTCGTGATCCTATTTTGCGTGCTGGCGCCGGGCATCATGCTGGCGCTTGCGCAGTCTCTCGGATTTGAGGGCAACGGCTGGCTCTGGTCGCGCGGGGTGAAAGCGAAGGAGTTGTCCGTGTGGGGACATTTGTTTTCCGTGTTGAACATCGCGCTTGTATCGATGCTTCTCGCGACGCTGACGCGCAATAAAATCCAATACGTCATGGCCTTGTTTTTGAGCCCGCTTTTAATGGGGCTGGCCCTGCTTCCATTCGGGCGAATCGGCAAGTTTGCGCCGGTAGATCGTTCCGGGCTTTTTTCAGTCGTAATGACGGCGCTGACCGTTGGCGGATTTCTCTTTTTGATACATCGCCAATATGCGCTCAGAAACAGAAAAAAAACGATCCTCTCATGCCTGGCGTTCATCCTGATCGCCTTAATTTTTATGGGAGCCCTTAAATAATATTGCGACAGCAGCGATCGCGCCTCAGCGCACGAGGGAGACGCCGAAGCGGATGGTTTCGCTGCGCTTGTTGTAGTTGATGAGGCTTTCGCCGTAGCCGTTCCAATATTGGACGAGGAAGTAACCGGCAAAGTTCTTGAAGAGCACGTCGAGCGGATAGGTGAGATCGACCTGCATGGCGCCTCTCTTGAAATTCTGGCCGGCGCGCAGATAAACGGCGAGGTTGACGCTGTCGTTTTTGCCAAGCGAGGCGGTGAGATCCATGTAGCCGCGATAATCGTTGAGGTCGGGGTTGTCGCCCATGTCGCCAATGTAGCCCCAGACGCGCGGCCCGAAGATCACGCGCCAGCCATCGAGGTTGCCGAAGGAAAACAGGGCGCGGGCGGTGACTTTGTTCATGCTGCGGGAGTCGGGGCCGTCGCGCCCGTTGGATTCGTGCGCGATGCCGGCCTGCAGGCCGAGCCAGTTGAAACCGCCGCCGGTGTTTTTCTCGGCAGGGGTCATGTAGGCGCAGAAGAGTTCGGGCATGTAGCTCGTATCGTAAAAGGGCGAGGACTCGGCGGTGATGTCCCAGAGCGAGCGTTGCGTGTAGGCGAAGCTGAGGCCTTTGAGGAAGGGGAATTTTTGCGCGAGATAACCTTCGTCGGCGAGAATCCGATACATGAAACTGAACTGGAATTTCGCGGCGGGAGCGTCGGGGCCGTAGATGAAATAAATGGGTTCGTAGGTTGCGAAGTTGCCGAGGAAACTGCGTTTTACTTTTGCGATCGCGGGCGGCGGCGGGGTCTCGAGCGGCGCGGCCGCGGATGCGGGCGGCGTGGCGTCCGGGGGCGCGGAGTTGGAAATTTGTGTCGCGCCGGCTGTCGTGATGTCGAGGATGGCGCGCATTTGCGCGGGGTTTTGAATATCGAGGATTTGCCGGCCCGTGATTCCGGCGGGGAGCGCGGCTTCGTAAGCGTAGGATGCGAACTGGCGGCTGGCGAGGGTGTCGATGCCCCGGTCGTCCTTGGGATTGATTACCAGGGTGACGGGCGTGGTCGCGCCGTCCTTGCCGGTGAGTCCGGCTTGGAGCGTGTCGGGGGCGTCGAAGTTCAGATCGTGGCCGGCGACGTTGAGTGCGACAAGGCTGACGGTGATCGTGCTGCCCGAGGGAACGGGCGCGCCGGGAACGATGAGGCTGAGGACGGGCAGGGCGGTTTCAGCGGCGTCCGCATGTTTTTGCGGGAAGGCGCGGGGCGTGCCGGCGATTGAAAGGCCGAGTACGAGGACGAGTGTGCGGAAGCGTGAGCCGTTTTTCATGTTTCCAATGGCGAGTGAGGCAATGATCAGTTGCGCGCGGGCGCGTGAAGTTCCGCGACGGCTTTTTTGGCGCGTTCCTTCGCATGGTCGCGCGCGACGAAGGTGTAGATCGCGGGCAGGAGGAAGAGCGTGAAGAAGGTGCCGATGCTCATGCCGGTGACGATCACGAGGCCCATGCTGAAGCGGCTTTCGGCGCCCGCGCCGGTGGCGCGCAGGAGCGGGAGCACGCCGAGCACCATGGCGGCGGTGGTCATGAGGATGGGGCGGAGGCGGACGCCCGCGGCGTGCGCGATGGCCTGCCGTTTCGACATGCCCTGCTCCTGCATCTGGTTCGCGAACTCGACCATGAGGATGCCGTGTTTCGAGATGAGGCCGACGAGGGTGAGGAGGCCGACCTGCGTGTAAATGTTGAGCGTGGCGAATCCGAGGAAGAGAAACACGAGCGCGCCGGCGCAGGCCATGGGCACGGTGACGAGGATGATGACCGGGTCGCGGAAGCTTTCATACTGCGCCGCGAGCACGAGGAAGATGACGATGAGGGCGAGCGCGAAGGTGGCGGCGAGCGAGCTGCCTTCCTGCACGTATTGGCGCGATTCGCTTTTGTAATCGTGGCTGTAGCCGGCGGGGAAAACCTCCTTCGCCTGCTCGTTGAGCCATGAGACGGCTTCGCCGATGGCAACCATGGGATACATCTGGACGGTGGCGGCGTTGAGCTGCTGGAAGCGGTTGAGGAAACGCGGCTGAGTGGTGGGTTGCAGCGAGATGATCGTGGAGGCGGGGACGAGTTCGCCGCCGGAGGTGGAGATGTAATAATCGCCGAGCTGGTCGGCGTTGAGGCGGAAGGCGCGGGAGACTTGCGGCGTGACCTTGTAGGCGCGGCCCTGGATGGAGAAGCGGTTGACGTAGCCGCCGCCGAGCATGGAGCCGAGGTCGGCGCCGAGTTGCTGCATGTTGACGCCGATGGCGGCGGCCTTGTCGCGGTCGATGATGATGTCGGTTTGGGACTGGTCGTATTGGAGGTCGGTTTCGACGAAGGCGAATTTGCCGCTGGCGCGGGCGCGGCGCACGATTTCATCGGCGACTTCGAGGATGCGGATGTGGTCGTCGGTCGAGGCGATCACGAACTCGACCGGGTAGCCGGTGGAGCCGGGGAGCGCGGGCGGGGGAAAGGCGCCGGTTTTCAGGCCGGCGATTTTGGCGGAATCCGCGGTGAGGATGTTTGCCATGGCGACAGTGTCGCGCTGCCGGTCTTTCCAGGGCTTGAGCACCCAGCCGATAAAACCGGACGCGGGAGAGGGGACGCCCGCCATGGGATCGAAGCCGGTGATGGAGAAAAATTTGTCGGTTTCGGGGTAGCCTTTTATGAGTTTGTTGACTTCGCCGACTTGCATGGCGGCCTGCTCGGGGGAGGCGTTGGGGTTGCCGCTGAGGACGGCCATGACGAAGCCCTGATCCTCGGCGGGGGCGAGTTCGGACTGCGTCATCATATAAAAGGGCGCGATGGACAAAAGAATGAGCAGGACTATGACGAGCATCGCGGGGCGCTGGTCGAGGGCGATGGTGAGGAAGTTTTCGTAGGTTTTGCGGAGGCGCTGGAAGTTGCGGTCGAGAAACGCCTCGAAGCCGCGCGGGTTGCGGCTGTGCCGGAGGAGTTTCGAGCAGAGCATCGGCGAGAGCGTGAGCGCGACGAAGCCGGAGATGAGCACGGCGCCGGCAAGCGTGAACGCGAACTCGCGGAAGAGCGCGCCCGTGAGCCCGCCCTGGATGCCGATGGGCGCGTAAACGGCGGCGAGCGTGATCGTCATCGCGATGATCGGGCCGACGAGCTCGTGCGCGCCCTTGAGCGCGGCGTCGAACGGCGACATGCCCTCCTCGATGTGCCGGTGGATGTTTTCGACAACGACGATGGCGTCGTCAACGACCAGCCCGATCGCAAGCACCATCGCGAGAAGCGTGAGAAGGTTGATCGTGAAGCCAAACGCGACCATGAGAATCGCGGAGCCGACGAGCGAGAGCGGGATGGCGACGATGGGGATGAAAACGGAGCGCAGCGACCCGAGGAAAAGGTAAATGACGAGGACGACGATGATCATGGCCTCGACGAGCGTCCAGATGACCTCGTCGATGGAGTCGTTGATGAACTCCGTCGCGTCGTAGGCGATCATGGGCGTGATGCTGGAGGGCATTTGCGCGACGATTTCGGGCCAGAGGGCGCGGACGCGCTTGATGACGTCGATGGGGTTTGCGGTGGGGAGCACGGAGATGGCCATGAAGGAGGCGTCGGAGCCGTCCATTTTCACGGAGGCGTCGTAGTCTTCGGCGCCGAGCTCGATGTCGGCGATGTCGGAGAGGCGGACGATTTCGTTGTTGTTTTGGAAAATGATGATGTCGGCAAACTCGGCGGCGGTGTGGAGGTCGGTGCGGGCGTTGAGGTTGGTGACGGTCATTTCGCCCTTGGTCTTGCCGACGGCGGAGAGGAAGTTTTGCGCGGCGAGGGACTGGCGGACTTGGAAGGGGCTGAGGTTGAGCGCGGCCATTTTGTCGGGTTTCAGCCAGATGCGCATGGCGAAGGTGCGCGCGCCCATGACCTCGGCTTTTTGCACGCCTTCGATGGCGCCGAGCTTGGGCTGCACGACGCGGATGAGATAGTCGGTGAGCTGGTTGGCCTGGAGGATGTCGCTCGCGAAACTGAGATACATGGACGCGGTGCTCTCGCCGACGGCGACGTCGAAGGTCGGGTCCTCGGCGTCGGCGGGGAGTTCGCCGCGCACCTTGTTCACCTTGGAGGTGATCTGGGTGAGCGCGGCGTTGGAGTCGTAGTTGAGGCGGAGCTTGGCCTTGACGATGGACATGCTGGGCGCGCTGACGGATTCGAGGTAATCGATGCCGTCGGCGGAGCCGATTTCGCGTTCGAGCGGCGTGGTGATGAAGCCGCGGACGAGTTCGGCGCTGGCCCCGGGGTAGATCGTCGTGACGCTGATGACGGCGTTGTTCGTGACGGGATATTGGCGCACGTTCATGCCCTTGATCGCGAGCCAGCCGGCGAGAAGCAGGAAGATGTTTACGACGAGCGAGAGGACGGGTCGTTTGATAAAAATGTCGGTGAAACGCATGATGGAATTTTCGATTTTGGATTCTCGATTTTCGATTTCCGACCGGGAGCATCCGCTCCGCTCTCGCATTCCGGAATCGCGCGGAAGCGCGCAATCGAAAATCGAGAATCGAAAATCGAAAATGACTTCATCCTTCCGCGGGCGTCGGCGCCGGGTTCGACGACGGAACGACTTCGTTGTTGATGACGGCGGGGGCCTTGTTGGTGAGCTTGATCTGGCCGGAGGTGACGACTTGCTCGCCGGGCTTCACGCCTTTGAGGATCGCAACCTGGCTGCCGCGCTTTTGCCCGACGGTGACGAACTCCTGATGCGCGATGAGCTGCGTCGCGCCGTCGGCAGATTTTTCCTCGCGGAGGATGTAAACGAAATCGCCGTAGGGATTATGGACGATCGCGGCGTCGGGGAGGATGATGACGTTCTGGGTTTCGGGCTGGTCAACGGAGATGCGGGCGAAGAGGCCGGGTCGGAGCGTTTCGCCGGGATTCGGAAAAACGGCGCGCACGCGGACATTGCGGGTGGTGTCGCTGATGCGCGGCTCGATGGATTCGATTTTGCCGGTGAACTCGCGGCCGGGGAGCGCGTCGGTGGTCATGCGCACGGCGATGCCGGGTTTTATGCGCGCGATGTCCTGCTGCGGGAGGCCGAAATCGGCATAGATGGGATCGGTGGCTTCGAGCGCGACGATGGGCTGGCCGGAGGCGATGACCTGGCCGATGTCGATTTTGCGGATGCCGAGGCGTCCGGCGAAAGGCGCGGTGATGTGTTTTTTGGCGATGGTGGCGCGCATTTGCTCGACGGCGGCGTCGGCTTGGAGCGAAGCGGCCTCGGCGGCATCGAGTTCGGCCTGGGCGTTGGCGTTGCTTTTGAAGAGTTCGCGGGCGCGGTTGAGGGAGGTTTTTGCGAGCGCGGCCTGCGCGACCAGTCCCTTGAGCTGCGCATCCTCGATGGAGGTGTCGAGATCGACAAGGAGCTGGCCCTCGCTGACGCGCGCGCCGGACTCGAAGGCGATGCGGGTGACGCGCCCGCCGATTTCGGCGCAGACGAGGATGCCGGCGTTGCTTTGAAGCGTGGCGACGGAGTTGAGCGAGTCGCGCCAGGTTTGTTCCTTGGCCTTGATGGCGCTGACGGTCACAGCTGCCCGGCTTTTGCCGGAAGCGGCGAACTCCTCGCCCATTTTTTTGAACTGGCCGAAACGATAGATGAAAACGACGGCGATGAAAGCGACGACGGCCAGCACGGCGGCGATGGCGATGAATGTGTTTTTGCGCATGAGACGGGAAGATGGCACTAAATGACCGCGCCCGTTGCAAGAGCAAGCGCCTGTGCGGGCGGATTTGGGGTTTTGCGGTCAATGGGCTTCGCAGGCGGCGATTCCCTGCCTGATTTTCCGCGCTCCGAAGAATTGAAGGCGCTTGTCAGCTTCGCTTCCCGCTACGACACGATGCAGGATCTCCTTGCGCAAATCGTGCTCCTTGCCGGCGAAGGCTTCCGGTGCGTTCCTGCCAATGCGGGCTTCGCGTATCTTGCGGCTCTGCGCGTCGAGCGTGCAGGCTACGGAGTAATGTTTGTGATAGTCGATTCCAGTGTAATACATGACAGCTCCAGTCTAGTCCGCTTAACCGCGAATTTCGACTTTTGCTTCTCATGTTACCTGACCCCTTTTCTGGCCTTCGAGGCCTTCGATACTTCGGCTAGCCGTGGATATAATCTTTAAAAATTCATCATATTCCCACCATTTCGAAAATGGCCGAATGATTTCAAATAATAGCTCTCCTTGCTTATTTTTAAAACAAGTAACTTCAAGTGGTCGGCATCGTGGATATGCGTATGCCGATATATAAACCGAGAGGCAAACTATTACTAGAAAAACAAACACAAAATCGAAAAGCACCATAGATTCTCGCCAATCATCAGGAACAACATATTTCAAAAATCCAAAAGCGATTAATAATATAATTGATATATATAATATATTAAAGGCCCAAAACATGCCGTAAATCCTACGCTTAATTATATAATTAGAGTCGATTTCGGATATTTTAATCCTAATGGGCCTATCTTTCATTTTCCCGAACTTATTAATGATGATTAATGTATCACCACTAATAATAAATTTTTGGCCTCCTAATTCAGACTCTTGCTCAAATAGAAATGAATTATGATTCATATAGGAAAATTATGGCCCGGGCGGTCCGGCTGAGAAAAATGTCTGGGCAAATTGTGATATATGGCTTACGGCAGCTTGGTATGATGCCGTAGTTCGCTGCACGGTATTTATTCCCGTTGGCGTGCGTGTCGCAAGTGCCATAGAGAATCCAATGGCTTTTATCGTGGTGCTTGCTATTGGGCTAGCGGCCAATCCCGTAGTGGTTGCCATTAATGTTTGGGCGCCCGCTACTAATGCAGGGGCCGAATAAAGGGCAGCTATTGGAGCAGACGCGACCCATGGCGTCGCATAACCTACCTGCGCCCATGCTTTTAGCGCCTGACCGCGACCACTTGTTTGCATATCAGTGCAAATTGCTGCGAACAATTGCTGGTCTCTGCTGCCTCTATATTCAGGTTGCCCGTAAAGATTTCGCAGCGCCTGATTATAGGCGCGCTCTACTTCCCATCTTCGATTAAAATTTGCTTCCGCCTGTGAACCCGCCCAGACAAAGTCGGATTTGATTGGATCAAATCTTCCCATATCCCCAGCACCATAATTCCAATTATACCATTTGCTGTTATAATTTGATATATAGCCAATGACTTCCATTTCTTTCAATATCACATTAAAACTGGATATCCGTCCATCCGAATGGTAGAATTTGTCGGTTACCGGATCGTAGACGCCATCGGCACCGCCACTGGCGGCTAGCTTTTTATTATCAGCGAGCGGGCGCTTTTCCTCGTCTCCCGCTCCGGATGCAATGTTGCCCTGTCCGCCCGAGTGTTCGCTCTTTGCCCTTTGTTGCTGTATATAATGCGAGTCAATGGTCCACATGGAATTCATCCATCCCTTGATCCCCGCTTTAATTGCTGCGATGATTGCATTTGAACGCCTTATCAAGGCCTCGCGACCTGCTTGGCGGTGCGCCAAAAACTCCATTTCGTTGTCAAGATCCTCCCCCTTTTGCTCAGTTGGAGATTGTCTGGAAATAAATTTGGATGACATGGGCTGTAGTGGAGAAGCCACGGCTGTGCTAATAAAAATGTTATTGGAGGGCATATCAACGCCGCCTTTGTTTATCGCACGCCCGAGTCTCGGTGAATAATATAACCCTCCGGAATACACAAGGCCTGTTTCTGAATCATTATACTGGCTCCCCTGTCTTATGGCATTCTTGCTTGCGCTGGGACCTTCGATACGCGTTAGCTCGCCGTAGGGGCTGTATTCATATGCGGCGGCGGCATTGCCATCCTTGTCCAGCAGGCCGGCGACGTTGCCGTTGCCATCGAAGGCGGGGTAATACGTGTTGCCTCCGTTTTGTATCATCAGCAACGCGCCCACTCCGGCGGTGGCGGTCAGGCTGCCGGCTCCGTCCAAACCCCACGTGTAGGCGGTGAGCAGGGGGCACGAATCGGAGGCCATCGCGTCATACTCGGCGACAAGGTTCCAGCCATCGTAGGCAAACTTGATGATCTTTTCGGGGAGCCATTCGGTCCCCTGCCTTCCGTGGACGGTTTTGCCAACGCGGCGGCCCATGTGGTCGTAAGCGAAGGTCAGTTTCCTGGGCTGCGGCTCGCCGGCGACTCCGGCAAGCGTCTCATTCAGCGCGTCATGCGTCTGCATGGCGACGAGCCGGTTTTCCGCATCGTAGGTGTAGTCCCACAGGCCGTCGGAGATGAGGTTGCCGTCATTGTCGTATTCGAAGGTTTCATCGGCCTTGCGCTGGAAGACGGCCCGATTGAACGTGGCAAAGGCATCCGTATTTCCGTCCGCCTTCGCCTTGCCGAAGTGCAGGGTCGCCCCGGCCTTGGCCGCGTGTTGGGCGTTGTCGAGCAGCATTTCGATGTTCCAGAAGCGGCCCTTGTGGGCGGATGTGGAAAGCACGCCGCTGCCTGCCGCGACGGCCCGGCCTCCCTCCAGCATGGTGCCGGACAAGGGCACGCTTTTGTTTTCCTTCTCCACGATCTGGTTGAGATTGTTGCTTTCGTAATGCTCGTCGAGATCGGAATCGGGCAGGGTGGTGCGGCGGGCGGAGAGGCGGTTGCCCATCGCGTCGTAGGCGTAGCCGTATTGGCGTCCGGGCAGGGGATTGTTTTCGGCGCTCACATCGCCGCCCAAGTATTGCCGGGCCGAGGTCAGTTCGCCGCGCGCGTTGTAACCGTATCGATAGTAGGTATCGCCGCCGTAATCGGAGTAAAACGCGCCGCTCTGCCTGGCCGTCGAGCGCAGGCCGCGATCGTCATGCGTGTAATCGTAGCGGGCAAACGACACGGGATTCGCCCCCGCGCCCGGCAGCCATGTGGTGTCGATGCTTTTTACCGTGCCGAAGGTTTCGTCGTAGGTGACGGTGCGGCGAAGCGTCTCCGACACGCCGTCCAGGTGCATCCCGGTCATGAGCCATCGGGCCGAGGCGTCGTAATCGTAAACAAAAGTCCGCTCCGCCTGCCCGCCGCCCGATGCCGTGATGGCGTTCATGGTTCCGATGTCCGTATAGGAATAGGCATAGGCGACCTCGGGAGATGATGCGCCGACGACCCCGAGCGTGAATCCCTTAAAACGCCCCGGGATGCCCGTCGGGGCCGTTTCGTAGGCATAGGCAATCCGCCGGGATTTGTATTGGCCGCCGACCTTGCTGTCGTAATACGCAGGCAGCGTTTCCGAAATGAGATCGAGCCCGCTGGCTCCCCCATAGGCGTAGGACCGGGTGCCGAGGGGATCCTCAATTGTCGTAATCTGCCCGACGCGATTGTAGGTGAACGTGGTGCTCGCGCGCGAGGCGCTGCCGGGGATGGGAACGGTCTTGGATGTCAGCTCGCCCGTGGCGGCATCGTAGGCGAGGTCGATTTCCTGCCCCCGGGCGTTGGTTGTCCGGACAAGGCGTCCGTAATCGTCGTATTCCCAAAGGACGGCATTTCCGGCGGCATCGGTGCGGCGGAGCGGCAGGGGCAGGTCGCCGTAATACTCAAAGGTTGTCGTGTCGGCGGTCGTGCCGCCGGGCCACTCGGCGCCGTCCCAAGCTGCGAAAGGATCGCGGTGGGTGCTCTGCGTGGCGAGGCGTCCGAAAGCGTCGTAGGTGTAGGAAACGGGCTGCGTGCCGCTGCCCCAGCGATGGGTAAGCTGCTTGCGGCAATCATAGGCGCTTCGTACGGTGGCCCCGGAGGCATCGGTCACGCAAACAACACGGCCCGCGCTGTCATACGCATAACGGGCGATGAGCGTGCCCGTGGAGCCGTCCGCGTTTTCAAACTGGGTCTGCCAGACCTGCGTCGTGGCAAACCCGGCAGACGTCTGGTTGTAAAGGGTGCGCACGGCCTTGGTCTTCTGCGGGGTCGTGAGCGAGAGGCGTCCGAGCGTGTCGTAGGCGTACTTTATCGTTTGTCCCCCGGAGCCGATCTCCTCGACGAGCAGGCCGTTGTAATAAACGCGCTCGGCGCTGATGCTGGAAACGGGAGTCCGGGTGACTTCATAGACAAGCCTGTCCTCGGGATCGACCTGCAAGTAGCTGGTCATGGTGTTGCCGCCGGCGTCGATGGTTTCGGTTTCCGCGATTTTTCCGGCGGAAAAACCGGTGAGGCGTGTGCGCGTGGTCGAAAGCGTCGTGAAAACAGCGCTGTTGTTCGCAAGCGGAGCCGTCCTTGTAGCGACAAGCCACCAGGAGCCGTCGATTTTGGCAAAAGCCGCGGTTTGCGCGGTGATGCGATCGGCGGAGGCAGGCGTGAGCGAGGTCGCAGCAGGGTTAGAAACGGCGAGGCCGCTCTGGATGAGCGCGCCCATCGCGTCGTATTCGTAAATCATCGGGGCCGATCCGGAGCGCGTGACCCTGGCCATCTGGCCGCGATCATTATAGGTGATGGAGGACGTGAGGATGCCGCCATTCGGGCCGGGTTCGCTGGTTTGCCGCGCGCGCCCCAGCCAGTCCTGCGTGGAGGCATTCCATGCGCCGGTGGCTGTCGAAGGGCCGGAATAGACCGTTGTCGTGATGAAGCCTGTCTGCGGGTCAACCGCATAGACATAACGCTGCCCGACAACGGCATCACCGGAAACCGAGGAGGGTCGGCCGTCGCGATGATATTCGGTGACGACCGTGCCGCCACAGGCCGGCATGACCGTGCGCCGCAAGCCGCCGCCGGCCGCGCGCGTTTCCGTCGCGGTGGAGGTGTAGCCATCGACGTTGGTGTGGGAGACCGCGCGCCCGGAAAGATCATAGGCGGTGGTTTCCTGCATCGTGCCGTCATTGGAGCCGTGGCGCTGCCGCATCACGACACGGCCGGCGGCATCGTAAAGGTAGTTGCTCTGGACGCCAGCCTGCGCCGCATAACCTGCGTCCGTGCTGGCCAGGACGCCCGTCTTTGTGGCCATGGCGACACGCTGCAAGGCATCGGGCTCAAAGGTTTGATGGATGCCCGTCTCGTCAGTCTCGGAAACCTTGAAGCTGCCGTCATACGCCGCTTCATAGCTCGTGCCGTTGCTGTTATCGCGCCGGACAAGGCGTCCGGCCTCGTTGTAGGCATAGGCCACCCACGAGATTTCCTCGAAGGAGGAGCCATTGTAAACGGCGCTGCTTTCCCGCATTAAGCGCCCGTTCCGGCGGATGCGCATGGTTGCCGTGGAGCGATTGGCGACCAGCCCGATGGCATCGATCACCGTATCATACATGGATGTGACGCCGCTGGCGTTCACAAGCCCCGTGATTTCAATTTCGCGCATCGCCGTGCCGTCGTTCGATGGCGTGAAGGTATTGCCGTCGTAAGAGCCCCGCTGGTAGGCGTAGGACACCTTTGTGCCATCGGGGTTTCCAATGGAGATGGGCAGGCCGTTGAAGAGCGCGTCGGCGTCGGCCTGGTTGGTCTGGTAACTTTTGGTAACGGTCGTGAGTGTTTCCGTGGCGGAGGCATACAGCGTCCGCGTGTAAGTCCATGCCTTGAGGTTATTGAAGGTTTGGCCGACGGCGGCGGTGGCGGTCATTTTGCCGACAACGACGCCATTGATCGTTTCCGTGCGCGATGAAAGGATCGTTTTGTTCCCATACCAATCCAGCGTATAATCGTAATCAATCACATGTCCTGTTCCCGGAGCGGCGCTGTCCGGCGAGGCCGGCGCATCAAGCCACGGGCGATACTCTTTGCTGACCATGCCGGTGCGGCCCTCGCGTCCCAGCAAGGAGGGATCCGAATAGTATTCGTATTTCACCCAGCTTCCATCGGGGTATGTGATCGATTTTACGCGGCCATAGCTGCCGCCCTCGGCACGGTTGGTATAATAATCATACGTCGTCGCATAGGCCTTGCCGTCGGGGTCCTGGATTTCCTGAACAAGCTCATCGAGTTGCGTGTTCGGATTGTTCCAGGCAAAGGCTTGATAAACGCGCTTGGTTTTCTTTGCCACGACTCCATTGCCGTTTTGGATTGTTATCATCTCGGCGCGCCGCCCCGGTTCGCCGGTCTCGACGGGGAGGCGTTCCTCAACGGAGAGCTGGTCGCCCATGTCCTTCATCCATGTGCCTGCGCCGTAGGCGGCGCTGGTGGTGAGAAGATGCGAGCCCTCCAGCCTGACGACGGTGAAGCCGAATTCGTTGTCCGGCTGCGTGTCCGGGGCAATATAATAAGTGACATAGTCGGAAACGCCCGGATTAAGGTCAAAGACGCCGCTTGGATGGCGCTGCCCGACGGCCGCCAAGGGATAAAAGGCAATGTCGAAACCGCCGGTCTCATGGTTGTCGGTCACGGTGACGAAGGTTTCCGGCGCGAGAATCTGCGTGATTTTCCCTTCGATATCGACGACGACAAACACCTGTTGATTGACGCCGCTGTAGCTCAGGAGACGCCGGTCGAACACGCTGTCATCCAAGGCCGATGAGCGTATCACGAGATTGCCCGCGGGAGAGCCGTTGTAGAGCCGCCCGAGGCCGACGCCCCACGCGATCTCGCTCCCGGTTGAAACGCCGGTATCGCCGCCGGGGGACGTGCTTCCGCCAATGGCGCGTATTTCAACGTCGAACACTTCCGTAATCACTTGGGCGGGGTCGGCATTAAACACCTGAATCTGCCGCTTTGCGGAACCATCGATAACAACCTGGAAATTCCCGGCGGGACGCAGATTCAATGTGGCGTTGGAAATTCCCGTGGCGTTGAGCGAAAGCTGGTAGGTTTTTCCCGGCACGAGGACAGCCGATCCATCGATATTGCCGGCGCTGTCCATGCCGGCGCCTTCCTCCCCGAGAACGATCTCGCATGAAGCGCCGCCCGTGACGGTGGCGTCGCCGGAGATGTACACTTTTACCGCGAATGCGTTCGCGGACGCGAAAATGGCAAACAGGGTGAGGCACGCCGCGCGAAGGCCCGTGGCAAAAACGGACGCGATTTTCTCGCCGGAAGGCTTGCGCGAAAAGAGAGGGAAGAGGTTTTTCATGGCGCAATGGATTTGGGGTTAGCGGAGTTGGGCCTCGCGCAGCCGGTCTCCGGCATCACGGGAGCCTGGCGAGTCCGACAGGTTTCGAGCCTGTTCATAGTAGGAGGCGGCCGTCGCTTGGTTGCCCTCCTGTTTTTCCGCTATCAATCCGAGATAATAAAGGCACTGGGCCTTTTGCGCGCTTTGCGATGCAAGCAGGTATTCCTTGGCGTAAAGCAGGCGCGCCTTGGCCGCGGAAACAAGCACGGGCACGCGGTCGGGATTATTGCATTCCCGCGCGCGGCCCGCCGCCGCATATAAAACGATGCCGCGCTGCAGCTCGCCGAGGGCGGTTCCCTGCGGGTTCTGGAAAAATGAGGCTGGCAGCACGACGGGCCCGCTGCTTTCCACTGTGGCAAGTCCATCCAATACATCCCGGTAGGAAGGTGTTTGCGCGGTCAAACGCAGCGCCGATGCAAAAATGATGATGCAAATCAGGCATGACAGGGGTTTCATGGTATATTTCATTTTGTTTGCGGATTTATAAAACATAGTATCTGGCTCGGAATGACGGAAATTATTGGTTTTCGAGGGTTGGTGTGTGGATGTTTACATCCATGATCTCGGGGGAATTGGTTGCGGGCGAATTGGGATTGAGCCCAAGCGCCGTCTCGATGGCGTTGCTCAGGCCGTCGCCGTCATTGTCCGCATCCGGATCCGACTCGACGACAAACTGAGCGTCCGTGCTCGCCTCATTATAATTTTGGCTGGCTGCCAGCGTGGCGCGGATCGTGTATGCGCCGGACGGAAGCACGGTGGCGGCGTTGACCTCCGAGCCATCGGGATGCGAGGCATTGCCGCCGGAGATGATTCTATATGTTATCGCGTTCGAAGCCGTCGCATCGCTGCCATCGTGAGGGTTGGCGAATCGCGCGGAAAGCCGGACAACCGTCAGGGGCGCGCCTTCGCGAAGGCTTTGGCTGGAGAAGCTCCCGAGCGGCGTGGCCTTGGTCACTGTAACGGCATGCGAAATCCGCGCGGATGTCGCCCAGCCGTCCGTGGCGACTGCCGCATATGTATAAGTGCCCGCGCCATGTTTTATCGGATAACTTTCCAGAAACGCATTGGACGGGTTTCCAGTCAGGCCGCCGGTGAACCCGTCGTGCCGATGCGGAGCTTCGTTCAAATCCATGTGAATGGCCGCGAGATTATTATCCGGATCCTGCGCCCGCGCGCGAATAATCACCGGCTGTCCGTATTCAAACGAGACGGGCGGATTTTCCCATGCTATCGTCGGCGCGCGATTCGGAACTTGGACCGTGCGTTCGATCACGGCTCCCGCATCGATCATCCATTGGTTCCACGCATAGGCACGATAACGAATTATCCCGGGCTGCCCGGGGGCAGGCCTTGCGCCCGTGAAACTGCGGTTTCCCGCCGCGAGGGCGTGGGAGCCCAGTTCTTCCCAAGGCTGGTATATATTGCCATTGAGGTCTTCACGCTGTTCCAACAGGCGGAATCCGATCATATAGTTGGACAGTGCCGTTGGGTTATTCGCCGTATAGATGAGCGAAAACGGCGTGCTTCCAACATGAACGGAAGAGGGCGCATCGAGCGTCTGGTGCGGGGCGGCATTTTCAACCATGACGGCGATTTCCTGTGAATATGCAAATCCGGCAACCTTGTCAGCCGCCGCATAACGGAACACATATCGCCCCTGTATGAGGGGCGTAAATATGACCGTGCGTGTTTTTTGCGTGGTCCCGCTGAATTCAGAATGTGGCGCCACATTGAGCGTGCCGCTGTCATGAACCGTTGCGGCGCCATTAAAGCCAGGAATATCTTTTGACCATTGTCCGCTGTCGGGGGATTTCCACTCAAAATTGTGTTTGATCAATTCATTCTCATTGTGCGTGGCAACCGAGGTGAATGTAATGGAATCTCCAATCGAGATGGTTTGATTATTGTTTGGCGATATTGTCAGCGTTGGCGCGGACGCATCCGGCCACGATACGCTAAAAGTATAGCTTGAGCATACGACCCATCGGGGAGGTTTTATTCCTGCAAGCGGGGCAATCGATGATTGTTGGCTGCCTTCCACTTCATGCGAGCCGCCGATCCGAACAGTTGCATTTGGTTGCTCCACGCTATTCGGCTTCCACGGAATGGTACCGCCGCCATCGTCTTCGACCATCCAATGAAAAATCCGCACGTGCGCATTGGCGAATCCAACTGTCACTTGATACGATGCGCTTGAGGTTCCATTTGGGGGCAAGAGGGCCGGTTCAGGATGCGCATTGGCCAGTGCAATGATTTGATTAACTGCTCCAATGGCATTTTGTTTCGCGATGGCGCTTGCCTGGCTGTTGGTGATAGCGGTCGTTGCCGAGTAAACAGTTCCAATCAATCCCGTTGTTCCAAATGGATTTCCCCATGAGGCGCTGGCTGCGGACAGATAATGTGTTGATATGCAAAAATACAGTATCGCCAGACACGACACACCTGGGATTGACCATAGAATAGATTTTATCTTCATTTTAATCAATTGGTTATGGATACAAGAGTAATCATCTCATATTCTGGGTAATGAACTGGTGGACTACCGGCAATCGTCCGAAGCAAATTAAAGCGACTCCCTGTTTGAAACAGATTGTGTGCGTTCGTCAACACCGGATTTATATTTTTTTGACTGATATTTGGTTGACCGTGTTCGTTGTAAGTGCCCGCGCCTGTGCGGGCGGATTTGGGGTTTTGCGGTCAATGGGCTTCGCAGGCGGCGATTCCCTGCTTGATTTTCCGCGCGGGCGTTGTGCTCTGGCAGGCATATGCATTTCACGCCGCTTCATATCATGGCCGCGCTTTGCGCCTTGGGTTTCCTGATTGGCAAGCCGCCGGCATTTTCCGACACGACGTTTCCGAAGCACAACCCTGCCACCCAATTCGCCGAATTCAAACTCCGCGATCCCGCCAACAACAACCGCACCTGGCGCGCCGCGCGCGAGGATTGGGACGGCGCGCGCAAACGCGTCGCCGGCGATCCGGCATGGGCAAAGTGGCTCGCCGGCGAGCGCGCCGCGGTTGACCGCTGGATGGCGCGGCACCGCGACCGCGTGGAATGGCTTCCCGGCTGGTCGCACGATGGCGTGAGTCCGAAGGATGCGTCGCCGCTGCGCTGGACGGACAAAATCCCGGGCGAGGAAACGGATCATTTTTCCAGCGCCTCGGACCCGCGGGTCGAAATCACACCGACGCTCAAGGCGTGGTGGGTGGTCGGCTTCCGCGGGCGTCACAACGACATGATGAACCGGGCGGCGCGCCTCTACAAACTCACCGGCGAAACGCGTTACGCCGAATGGGCCGCCTCGCAGCTCGATTTCTACGCGGACAATTTTCTCAAATGGGAGCCCCAGCGCAAAGGCCATCCCGCGCGTCTCTACTGGCAGACGCTCACCGAGGCCACCAGCCTCATCACCTACACGGACACGGTGCGGCTGCTCGGCGATTTTCCCGCGCCCGAACGCCTCGCAAAATGGCGCGAACGGTTTTTTTATCCCGAGGTCGCGGCGATCAACTCCAATTTTCAGAGCATCCACAACATCGCCACCTGGCAGCGTTGTGCCGCCGCGCAAGTCGCGCTCCTTTTCGGCGACGAGGCGATGTGGCGCGAGGCGATCGACGGCAAATTCGGCGTGCGCGCGCAAATCGCCCAGGGCATCACGAGCGATTACATCTGGAACGAGCAATCGCTCGGCTACAACAGCTACGTCGTGCAGGCGCTTCTCACGATCTTCACCAGCGCCTCCCTCAACGGGCGCGCGGCGGCGTTCGATCACGAAATGACCGTCGCCCAGAATCTCATGCTCAGCACCACGGCGATGCGCTTCCCCGACGGTTTCATTCCCAATCCCGCCGACACGCGCGGACGTCTCACCGCTCCCAACGCGGGCGACTTTGCCGCCGCGTACCGCATTTTCCCGACCGCGCTCGGCCTCGCCACGGCTGCCAAACGCCGCACGTGGGACACGCTTCTCGATCCGCCGGCGCGCGTGGCGGCGGATTTCGGGTTTGAGCTTGCAGGCTATAAATTTTCCCCGTCGCAACTTCCGCCCGCGCGCAGCCGGAACATGGAATCCTCGCGCATGGCGATTCTGCGCCAGGGGCCGTGGCAGGTGTATTTTCATTACGGCCAGCTCACGCGTTCGCACGCGCAATCCGAGGCGCTCAACTACGAGCTTTATTACAACGCCACCGACATCTCGCACGACACGGGCACGGTCGGCTACGGCTCGCCGCTGCATCGCGGCTACTACACGCGCGGCGCGAATCACAACGTCCCTCTGATCGACGGCGAGGGGCAGGATCTCGACATCGTTTTCCCAAGGACGACCGGCAAACAAGCGAAGCAGAAACAGGATTCGCAGCGCGCGCTTGGCAAACTTCTCGACTATGCGCCCGGCAGCGCGACAGAGCCCGCCCGTGTTTCGGCGGCGCAGGACCATTATCGCAAAAACGCCGCCGTCACACGCACGCTCGAAATCAAAGGCGGGAATTTTAGCGACACCGTCACGATCAAAACCACCGACGGAAAACCGCACGCGCTCGGGCTTGCGTTGCAGATACAGGGCAAGGTCAAACTCCCGCCCGACTTTGCGGCCGTTGCCGATTTTGCGAAAGGGCGTCCCGAGGTGTTCAAGCGATGGCGTGATGCGCGCGCGGCGGATTTCAGCGAACGCGCCACGCTTGAGGTCGAATATCCCGGCGGTGTGCGCATGATGGTGCGCATCGCGCTGCCTGGCAAATTCCGCATCTATCACGGCAACACGCCCGATGTGCCGCCGAAGCGGCGCGAGACGGTTTACATCGAGCAGCAAGGCGCCGAGGCGGAGATCACGACGACGTTCGCGGCGGTGAAAATGGATTGAAGGAACGATATGGGAAGAATCATCAGAATACGCGTGCGACAAGGAGCGTGCATACGGCAAGAAATACGCGTGCGACGAGAAATACGCGTGCGACAAGGAGCGGCGGCGTCCCGCCGCCGAGCGAAGCGCGATGCGCTTCGCCAAACATGCGCGCGATTTCTGTTTTCGTTTTTCGAACTGGGCGAGGCTTCGCCTCGTCCGGCGGCGGGACGCCGCCG